>NZ_CP014209.1:2551314-3826972 GCF_001636295.1 Isoptericola dokdonensis DS-3
CCCTGGCGACACCGTGACGTGGCGGGCACGACACTTCGGGCTGCCCTTCCGGATGACGGCGCGCATCGGCGTCCACGAGGCGCCGCACCGGTTCATCGACGAACAGGTCTCCGGTCCGTTCAGGAGCTGGTGGCACGAGCACAGGTTCGCGGCGACGCCCGACGGGACGTCGATGACGGACACGGTGCGATACACGTCCCCCGCCGGGCCGCTGGGGCGGCTCGTCGACCGGCTCGTGCTCGTCCGGTACCTCACGCGGCTGCTGGAAGCCCGCAACCGCTGGCTCGCGGCCGAGCTCAGCCGTGGTCGTGGAGACGCCGGCGCAGCTGGGTGATGCGGACGGTGCCGACGACGAGCGCCACGACGCCCACCCCGACCCCGGCGACGAGCAGGGCCACCGCCAGGGGCACCGTCCCTTGCAGACCGAGGAACGTGACCTGCACGAGCTGGGTGTTCTGGAGCATGAGGACGATCAGCGCCACGAGGACGAACGCCGCGACGCAGATGCCGATCCACAGCGCTCCGACCCGGCTCCGGGGAGACCTTCTGCTCCTGCGGGTGGCGCGGCGACTCCCGCTCCCGTCGAGGGAGATCGGCGGGGTGCCGGTCACCGATCGGCGAGGACTGCCGTTGACCGCGGAGGTGAGCCGCGTCGGGGGGACGGTGGCCATGACGGCCTCCTTGCGTCTCCGGGGCCGCGCTCCTCGAACGAGGGCGTTCACCCGGATGTCTCGACACTACGCCTGGCCGCACGGGGCGGGGCCCGTCACCGCCCGAGCTGTGCCGCCAGCGGACACCCGAACGGGTCGCGCGCCCGGTGCTCGACGTCATTGAGGTAGCCCACGACGATCCGGTACGACGTGAAGAACCCGACCTCGGTGTAGGTGACGTCGAGCTGTGCGCAGTACTCGCGCACCAGGGGCTGGACGCGCCGCAGGTTCGGGCGGGGCATGCTCGGGAACAGGTGGTGCTCGACCTGCCGGTTCAGACCACCCATGACGAAGTCGACGACGACGTTGCCCCGGATGTTGCGCGACATCAGCACCTGCCGCCGCAGGAAGTCGACCTCGCCGTCCGCGGGCACGATCGGCATCCCCTTGTGGTTGGGGGCGAAGGCACCGCCGAGCAGGATCCCGAACAGCCCCAGCTGTACGGCGAGGAACGCACCGGCCATCGCCGGGGGCAGCAGCACGACGAGCACCACAACGTTCAGGACGAGGCGGCACAGCAGCACCGGGATCTCCACGCCACGGTGGACGACGGGCCCCCGGCCCAGCGCCCGGCGCACGCTCGCCACGTGCAGGTTCAGCCCCTCCAACGTCAGCAGCGGGAAGAAGAACCACCCCTGGCGTCGGGCGAACCACCCACGCCACCCCTGGCGGCTCGCCAGCACCGCCGGCGTGAACGCGATCACCCCCGGCGAGATGTCCGGGTCGCGGGACTCCTGGTTCGGGGCGGCATGGTGCGCGTCGTGCTTCGCCGTCCACCACGCGTGGCTCAGACCGACGAAGCCGTTGGCCAGCACCCGACCGGTCCAGTCGTTCCACGCCCGCGACCGGAAGACCTGCCGGTGCGAGCTGTCGTGCCCGAGGAACGCGAGCTGCGCCAGGACCACCGCGAGCGCCGCCGCGAGCGCCAGCTGCCACCACGACTCCCCCACGAGCACGACGCCCGCCCACACGAGGCCGAACGCGAGGACCGCCGCGACCAGCCGGGTCCAGTAGTAGGCGTAGCGCCGCCGGAGCAGGCCGGACTCGCGCACGATCTTCGCCAGGACGGAGTAGTCGCGCACCGCGCGGGGGGCCGGCCGGCGGACGGACAGGTCCGGGGCGACGGGACGTTCGCTCGACACGGACACGGTCCACCTCCGACGCCGGGCATCGCCCCGGTGCGTCGTCGGTCCCCCGTCGACACGGGAGACCGTCTGCGGGGCGACCTGCCGGCCGCCCGCACCTTTCACAGTACGCCTGCCCGGCGCAGGTCCCGGGCGTGGTGCGACGGTCGGCGCGTCGACCATGGCGCATCATGGCTCGCATGCGACGCGACGTCTCCGCCCATCTGTCCGTCGACGTGACGTCCGCGGCCACCCTGGCCTTCGCCGTCGAGGTCGCCCCCGGCCACGAGGCGGACGAGACGCTGGAGGTCACGCTCGACGGCGCGACCCTCGCGTCCGAGCGCGTCGACGACGCCGACGGGACGCGGCTGCGCGTGGTGCGGGCCGGCCCCGGGCGCCTGGTCGTCGACTACACGGCGCAGGTGACGGGGCGCCACGGCGACGCCGTCACCCCCGCCCCGACCACCGCCGACCTGCTGCGGTACCTGCGGCCGAGCCGCTACGCCGAGTCGGACTCCCTCGGGCCGACGGCGAGCGCCGAGTTCGCGGGGCTGCACGGGTCCGACCTGCTCGCCGCGGTGAGCTCGTGGGTCGGCACCCGCCTGAGCTACGTGCCCGGGTCGAGCCTGCCCACGGACGGGGCGGTGCAGACCCTGCTCGCCCGACAGGGCGTGTGCCGGGACTACGCCCACCTCGTCGTCGGGCTGCTGCGCGCCCTCGACGTGCCCGCGCGTCTCGCCGCCGTCTACGCGCCGGGCCTGGACCCGATGGACTTCCACGCCGTCGCCGAGGCGTACGTCGACGGCGCCTGGCACGTCGTCGACGCCACCACGCTCGCACCGCGCTCGACCCTGGTGCGGATCGCGACCGGGCGCGACGCCGCCGACACCGCGTTCCTCAGCGTCTACGACGGGACCGCGACCCTCGACGAGATCGAGGTGACGGCGGTCGTGGACGACCTGCCCGACGACGACGTCCACCAGCTCGTCCGGCTCGGCTGAGCGCGCCGACGGCGCCCCCGGCCCCGGCCCCGGTGGCGGGGCTCAGGCCGCTTCCAGCACGAAGAAGAGGAAGCAGAAGAAGCGCGTCCGCTCCCCGCTCGCGATCCGCGGGGTGAGGAGCTCGGCCGGCGTGTCCGGCGACGGCGCGGGCTCGTCGATCACCGCGATGCGGAACCCCGCGGCGGAGAACTCCTGCGACATCGTGCTCAGGGACCGGTGCCAGAACGTCAGCACCGCGGGTTCGCCGTCGAACTCGAAGTCCTCCGCGTACTGCCGGGTCGCGAAGTTGTCCTCGTCCGGGTAGCTGAAGGCGTGCACGAAAGGGTGGTTGACCGAGAGGATGAGCCGGCCGCCGGGCTTCAGCACCCTCCTGATCTCCGCCAGCGGCCCGGACCAGTCCTCCAGATAGTGCAGGACGAGCGAGGCCGTGACGTCGTCGAAGGTGTCGTCCGCGAAGGGCAGCGGCTCGGCCAGGTCGGCGACGTGCAGCGGCACGTCGTCGCCCAGCCGCCGACGCGCCAGCGCGATCATGGCGGGGCTGCCGTCGAACCCGGTGACGACGGCACCCCGGGCGAGGAGCTCGGCCGCCAGGGGGCCGGTGCCGCATCCCGCGTCGAGGATCCGGCGGCCGGTCACGTCACCCGCGAGCCGGACCATCGCCGGTCGTTCGTAGTAGGCGTTCAGCAGGCTCGAGTCGTTCTCCGTGCCGTAGCTGTCGGCGAAGGCGTCGTAGTGGTCGGCCTGCATGCGGTTCCCTCCGTCGGACGTCCCGACGACGGACGCTACCGGCCGCAGCGCGCCTGGGCGCGAGCCCGCGGGCCCGGCGCGCCGCGGATCAGGCCGGGGTGGTCAGGGCGAACGGCACGCCGGTGAGCTCGGTCGACACCCGCCAGACGCGGTCCGCCTCGGCTGCATCGCGCAGGGGACGGAAGAGGCGGTGCTCGGCGGGGCCGCCGCCGAGGTTGCCCGGCCCGTCGGGCCCGTAGAGCCGCCCGCCGTGCGCGTGCGGCGACGTGGCGGCGTACAGCGCGGGCAGGGCGGCGCTCTCGGGCGTCCCGAGGAGGATCCCGGCGCGTGACAGCCGGCGGATGACCGCGATCTGCGGGGTGTCGCGGTCCCGGCCGATCTCGGGCCGCGCGACGAGCAGGCTCGTCGGGGCGACGCCGGGATGCGACAGGTTGCTGGTGATGCCCCAGCCGCCCGCCCGGCTCCGGCGGTCCAGCTCGAGACCGAAGAGCCCGAACGCGATCTTCGACCGGCTGTACGCGCGACGAGCGTCGTACAGCGACTCGGAGTTGACGTCGTCCCAGCTCATGGCGCCGTTCCGGGCAGCCACGCTGATCTGCGACGTCACGCGCGCCCGGCCGGCGGCCAGCAGGGGCAGCAGGTGCCCGACGAGCGCGACGTGGCCGAGGTGGTTGCTGCCGAGCTGGAGCTCGAACCCGTCGGCCGTCGTCTGCCGGTCGGGGGGCGTCATGACCCCGGCGTTGTTCACCAGCAGGTGGACGGGTCGGCCGTCGGCGCGCAGCTCCTCACCGAACGCCGCCACGGAGCGCAGGGACGCGAGGTCGAGGTCGTGGAGCGTGACCCGGGCTGACGGGACGGCGTCGCGGATCCTGGCGGCGGCGGCCTCCCCCTTGGCGCGGTTGCGCACCGGGAGGGCGACCTCCGCCCCGGCGGCGGCGAGGCGCCGCGCGATGCCGAGGCCGATCCCGTCGCTCCCTCCGGTGACGACGGCGCGGCGGTCGGTGAGGTCGGGCAGGTCGAGGTGGGGTGTGCGAGGCATGGTGGGCTCCTGTGGACGGGCTGGGTGTGCTGGGTGGACGGGGACGGGTCAGCGGTGGGCCGGTGCCGCGGCGGCCGGCGCGGCGAGCGGCGCGGCGACCGTCCGGCGGGCCACGACGAGGGTGACGGCGAAGTGCACCGCGAACAGCGACGTCGCGACGACCTGGATCGCGGCGAGCACCCCGGGGGCGTCGGCGAGGTAGAACACGACCCGGACGACGAGGTTCGCCGTCGCCATCGCCAGGCCGACGACCGACGTCGCGACGTACACGCGCCGCAGCGCCGTGTGTCGGGGCCAGTCGCGCGGACCGCCGGCGAGGCGGTTGACCATGAAGCCCGTCAGGGGCCGGCCCGCGGCGAACGCGACGACGTAGGCGAGCACGAAGACGACGGGCAGCATCATCGAGGGCAGGAAGAACGCGCGCGCCTCCCCCGCGAGCGCCGCGACCGTCGCGCAGACCGCGGCGACCAGCAGACCCGCGATCGCCGCGCCGGGCGGCTCACGACGCGCGAGCCGGACGCCGGACGCGACGACGGCGGTCACGCCCAGCGCGACGAAAGCCGTCCCGAGGCCCGCTGCGGCGTCGGCGACGACGAACGCGACCGTCGGCGCGGTGGCGACGGCGAGCCCGACCGGACCGCCGACGCGTTCCAGTGTCCGGCGCGCGGCGGCGCGCCCGGCGGACGGCTCCTCGATCTCCGGGAGGCCGAGCACGCGGCGGGCGTCCGCGCTCCACGACCTGTGAGGGGCGTGCGCGGTCGGCACGGGGGCGGTGTCGGGACGAGCGGTCATCGGATCCTCCAGGGTCGGCGGGGACGTGCTCCCACCCCACACCGCGGCACGGACCGGAACCAGGGCCCGGCGATCCGTCCCTCGTGCCCAGCGGGGGATCGCCAGGCCGTGGTTCCCGGACGCCTCGCGGGGTAGAACGGAGACCGACGAGCCGAGGAGAGTGGACCGATGATCGACAGGACAGGGCTCGCGGAGTTCCTCCGCCGACGACGCGAGGCGCTGCAGCCCGAGGACGTCGGCCTGCCCCGCGGCCGACGGCGCCGCACCGCCGGGCTGCGCCGCGAGGAGGTCGCCGCGCTGTGCCACATGTCGACCGACTACTACGCGCGGCTGGAGCGCGAACGCGGGCCGCACCCGTCCGCGCAGATGATGGCCTCGATCGCCCAGGGGCTGCACCTCAGCCTCGACGAGCGCGACCACCTCTTCCGGCTCGCCGGCCACCAGCCGCCGCCGCGCGGCACCGGCGGCGACCACGTCAGCCCCGGGCTGCTGCGCATCCTCGACCGGCTCACCGACACCCCCGCCGAGATCGTCACCGAGCTGGGCGAGACGCTGCGGCAGACGCCGCTCGGCGTCGCGCTCACCGGGGACGCCGCGCGCCACACCGGCCCGGCACGCAGCGTCGGGTACCGCTGGTTCACCGACCCCACGACCCGCGACCTCTACCCGCCCGAGGACCACGACCGGCTGTCCCGCGTGTACGCCTCCCAGCTCCGGCAGGTCGTGACCCTGCGCGGCCCGGGATCCCGCGCGGCGCACCTCGCCGAGCGGGCCCTCGCCGACAGCGACGAGCTACGACGGCTGTGGGACGAGCACGAGGTCGGCCGACGCCACCCGCCCGAGCACACCAAGCGATTCCTCCACCCCCAGGTGGGCGCGCTCGAGCTGCACTGCCAGACCCTCCTCGACCCGCAGCAGGCGCACCTGCTGCTCGTCTACACCGCCGTGCCCGGCAGCGAGAGCTACGAGAAGCTGCAGCTGCTCGCGGTCGTCGGGGCGCACGCGCCGGCCTGACGCCGTCGCTGGGTCGTCAGTCGTCGCCGAACAGTCCGCCGTCGAGCACCCGGCTGTACCGCAGGCGCAGCGCTCGCTCGGTGCTCGCGAGGAGAGTGGCGACGATCAGCGCGACGTTCGCCGTGCCCGACAGGTGGAACGGCGAGGTGAACGTGCCGACGTGCTCCGCCACCGGGGGGATCTCGGTGATCTGCTCGATGATCTGCGGCACGCCCAGCACCAGGGCCACCCCGAGGACGAGCAGGGTCACCGCCCCGACGAAGCGGCTCACCCCGGGCCGGTCACGGTCCAGGCGCGCCCGCCGCCCCTCCGCCGAGGCCGGGTCCGGCGTGAGCTGGCGCTCCTGCCCGTCAGGAGTGACGTAGTGGCAGCGCTTGAGGCCGTACCCGCTGTTGTCCACCTCGATCGCGCCGCCCGTCACCGGGAACCGGGCGGGCAGCTTCGACGTCGCCTGGTGCACGCCGTCGCGGTACAGCCGCGCCCGCACCTCGCCGTCATCGGAGTCACCCCAGAGCCGCACGTCGACGGACCAGGTCTCGGGCTGCCCGGCCTCACCCGTCAGCCGCAGGTGGAACAGCGTGCGCTGCAACGGCTGCCACCACCGGAACCGAGGTAAGGCGTGACCGTCCCCGGCCTTGATCCGACGGGCGGCACGGCGACGCTTCCGATCCGAGAACATCTCCAGCAACGTAGCAAGCCGTCCGCCGCCTGTCCCGGGGTGCGGCCGCCGTCGGCGCCCGGCCCACTACAGTCCGACCATGTCGACGTTCACAGGGCGGCACCGCAGCGTGGCCGGCGCGCTGTTGTTCGGTGGTGCGGCCTTGGGAGGGTGCGCCGGAGCGCCCGCCGGTTCACTGGTCGCCACACCAGCACCTGACGCCGCGCCGGCCCAGGTGGTCCAGGCGGTCGTCGACGCCATCAACGACCGCGATGCGGAGCTGGTCGCAGAGATGACGACGTCGGGCTTCCACGACCACCTGGAACAGACCTGGCTGGCGCGCGGCTACCTGACCGACGCGACCATCGGCGCGACGCGCGACCGCGCCGGCCCAGGAACCGCCTACAGCGAGGCGAACACTGCCGCGGTGAACCTGACCTTCACGCCCGAGCAGGCCGACAGCTCGATGACGAACGGGGAGCCGACCACCTGGTCCGTCCTGCTCGTGGAGCAGGACGGCCGCTGGGTGGTCTTTGACATGGGCGCCGGCTGAGGATCGCGATCAGGCGGAGCCGTGCGGCAGGCTGTCGCCATGGAACTCGTCTCGCCCCGCAAGGCCGCGCCCGGGGACAAGGTCGCCGTCGTCTCGCCGTCGTTCGCCGCCCCGGGGTTCGCGTCGGCGGTCCACGAGCAGGCGATGGCGCGCCTCACCAAGGTCACCGGCCTGATCCCCGTCGAGTACCCCACGACCCGCCGCCTCGACGCCACCGCGCAGGATCGCGCCGCCGACCTCAACGCCGCGTTCGGCGACCCCGAGATCCGTGCCGTGCTGGCCACCGTCGGCGGTGAGGACCAGATCACCGTGATCCCCCACCTCGACGCCGAGCTCATCCGCGCCGACCCGAAGCCGTTCCTCGGGTACAGCGACAACACCAACCTGCTGAACTGGCTGTGGACGCACGGCGTCGCCGGCTTCTACGGCGGATCCACCCAGGTGCACCTCGGCCCCGGGCCGTCCGTCGACGCCGTCCACGCCGCGTCCCTGCGCGCGGCCCTCCTCGCCGGTGGACGCCTCGAGATCACCGAACCCGGGGAGTCCGAGGACTACGGCAAGGACTGGCTCGACCCCGCAGCGCTCACCGACCACGGGGACCGCGAACCCACCGAGCCGTGGACCTGGGCTGGACCTGCGCGCTCCGTCACCGGCCGCACCTGGGGCGGCTGCATCGACGTGCTGCAGTGGATCCTCACCGCCGGGCGCTTCCCCACCGACCCCGGCGTGCTCCACGGCGGCGTCCTGCTGCTGGAGAGCTCGGAAGAGCTCATCCCCGCACGCGAGTTCGGCTGGATCCTCCGCTCGCTCGGCGAACGCGGCATCCTCGACGCCGTCGACGCCGTCGTCGTCGCCCGCCCGCCGACCACGAACTTCGACGTGCACCGCACCGCCGGCGAGCGCGCGGTCGAGCGGGCCGCGCAGCGCGACGTCGCCGTCGAGACCGTGCAGCGCTACCACCCGGACGCCGTCGTCGTGGTCGGCGTGCCTTTCGGCCACACCCGGCCGCAGTGGATCGTGCCCTACGGCGGGACGATGACGGTCGACGGCGCAGCCCAGCAGGTGTGGGCCGACTTTGGCTGAGCGCTGGCACCCGGCGCCTGGTTCGGCGGCCCGCCGCCCTACCCAGGTCCTAGGTCCGACCACCCCTGGGCACGGGCGGCCACAGGAGCCTGTCCACGTCGTTGCGGGACGACCTGCAACTCGTCAGCGGGGACGCACGTGCTCCCAGGTGGTCGCCAATCGTCGCGCCGCGCGGCGCACCGGCCCGGCGTCGTCGGGGGCGAGCTGCACCGCGCACAGCGCGGCGACCTGCTCCGCGGCCTGCGCCACCGTCAGGTGATCGGTGGCGACGTGCTGCGCGAACCCCGGGGCACCGAGCCGCTCGAGATTCGGGACCACCCTGTCGACGGCCCACTGCTCGCGACGCAGCGCCAGACGCCGCAGGCCCACCGCGTCGGCCAACCGGCCACCGCCCAGACCCCGGCCGGCCAACCTGGCGACGACCGTCTCCGGGGCGGCCATCAGAGCGATGTGCCGGACGTCGTGCCCGACCTCTCGCAACCGGCCGACCGTCTCGTCGAAGTAGCGCCGATCCGTCACCGTCATCGGGACGAGGACGTGCCCGTCGTGCCGACGCAGGATCAGATCGAGCACCTCCACCACGCCGGTCCGCCATGCGACGAAGTCCTGGAAGTCCGGGCGGTACGACGCCGGGACGAGCTTCTGCATCCCGTAGCCGACCTGCTCGGGATCGACGACGAGACTCCCCGGAAGGCGGCGGTGCAGCTCGGCCACCGTGTGCGTCTTGCCGACGCCGAACGTCCCGTTCACCCAGATCAGCACGGCGTCAGCGTAGTTCCGCACTCCATCCTGCGAGCGAGCCCACGCCTTCGACGAGATGATCCCCGGCCGCGACGAGCACGACCTGGACACTGCGCGAACGTGCGCGGGCGCGGCCAGTCCTGCGGATCTCGCCGATCTCTGCACCGCTACCGGGGACCTGACCACGCCGCATCGGTGAACAGGCGGTTCAGATGCTGGTCGATGGCAGCCAGCGCGGCGTGGGGCGTGATCACCTCAAGATCGAGCAAGGGGGTGAACCCGGTCAACGCCAAGATGAGGTCCGTCTCGACGTCAGGGTCGCGGCCGGGGGCGATCTGGCCCTGCGCGATCGCCTGTCGCACGAGGCCCTCGATCATGGCGCGACCGTCACGGAGTCCCAGGGTCGCCTGCTCGCGCAGCGCCACGTCGTGCAGAGCCTCCAGGACGTACGCGGCGCTCATCCGCGACGAGGCGCGCGCGTCGGGATGCAGGGGCAGCATCTCGACGAGCACCAGGCGCAGCACGTCCCTGGGGTGCGGAGGCTGATCGACCTCGGCCAGCCCGCGGGCGACACGGTCGGCGGTCCGCTCCGCAGCGAAGTCCATCGCGAAGCTCAGCATCGCCGCGCGGGACGCGAAGTAGTGCTGCAGCTGCCCCAAGGAGACGCCCGCCTCGCGGGCGACCTCACGCAGGGTCGCCCGGTTCCAACCGCCGTGGTCGACGACCCGCCACAGCGCGAGGGCGATCGCCTCACGTCGTTCCTGGTGGTCCACCAGCTTCGGCACCCTGCCCCCTCCCGTTGGCAATACGCATGACATAGTACAGTTGTATGGCAACGTACTGTTGTATGGCAACGACGGACGGAGTGCCGATGGCCGACCCGCACCTGCCACCCGCGTTCTTCAACCCCTACGCAGTCGCCATCGACGACGAGGTGGCGATCGCGCTGCTGGCGGACATGCACATTCGCCAGGCGATCGAACGAGGCGAGTTCGATGATCTGCCCGGCAGCGGCAAGCCGATCGACATGCCTGACCGCCACGATCCCGACTGGTGGCTGAAGAGCCTCCTGAAGCGCGAGAAGCTCGTGCTGCTGCCTCCCTCGATCCAGCTGCGCAAGGACGACGCCGCCCTGGATGAACGCCTCGACCAGATGGGAAACGAGGCGGACGTCCGTCACGAGATCGAGGAGTTCAACAGGCGGGTGCTTCGTGGCCGCTACCAGCTGCCCGCCGGGCCGCCCCTGGTCACCATGCCGCGGGACGTCGATGCGACCGCGGCTGCCTGGGCGGATCGCCACGCGAAGCGGGCCGCGGAGACACGGACGAAGCCGCGTACGGAGGCTCCTGATGAGGAGCGGCGCCACCGTCGAAGCATCCGTCGGCGCCACCGGTAGTTCCCGTCGTCGAACGGGAACATCGGCCTCAACAGGGGTGTCGACGTGCAGCGCAGATTGCGCGGACACGCCTGCCTACCGTGCGTGATCTCGGGCGTGTCGCGGTGGGTGCGCAACGTAGCCCGCCACGCCCCGACGTGCGCAAGGGGTGGCGGGTTTGCCCACGTTGAGGCCATTGACTCTCGACTCGATCGAGCCATGACCGTGCCGACATGAACGTCGTCGAAACCAGAGAACTGAAGCTGCCCCGCCCCTACCTCGCCTGGCTCGCCGGCGTCACCGTCTCCCAGCTTGGAAGTGCCGTCCTCATGTTCGCGCTCGGGTGGGCCGCGGCCGGGCTCGGCGGCACGACAGCGGCAATGGTCCTGACCCTCAACGGCCTGCCACGCGTCGTCTTGCTGGTAGTGGGGGGCGCGGTCGCGGACCGCGCCGGAGCGCGACGACTCCTCATCGTCGGGGAGGCGACGCTGCTCGTGCTGACAGCCACGCTGGCGCTGACGCTGGCCCGGTTCGGCACCCCGACCTGGTTGCTCATTGCGTCCTCCCTGGCGCTCGGGACGGTGACCGCGTTCTGCCTGCCCGCCACCGGTTCCATGCCGCGCCGTCTCGTCCCCGACGACCAGCTGTCCCGTGCGCTCGCACTGCGGCAGAGCGGGAACCAGGCCGTGTTGATCGCTGCCGCGCCGTTGGGTGGTCTGCTCGTCGGCACGGCTGGTCTTCCGGCGATCGCCTGGGGTGACGTACTGACGTTCGGCGTCTCGCTGTGTGTCCTCCTCCTGGTGCGCGAGCTGTCCGTTCCGTCGTCGGACAAGATGCCCGACGAGCCTGCGCGCGGCAGGACTCGGCTCGAACTGCTCGACGGCTTCCGCGTCGTCCGACGCACTCCCGCCCTTGGTGAAGCTCTCCTCGTCGTCGGCGTCGGCGCAGCACTGATGCTGCCGGTGCCGTCACTCCTGGTTCCGCTGATCGGCCGAGCATCGGACTGGGGACCGGGTGTCACAGGTGTCGTCTCCGGCTCCGTCGGCGTCGGGATGATCGGCGCGGCCCTGCGCGCGGCCCGACGGCGGACGCCTCCGGCAGGCGTTGCATCCTCCGAGAGCATTGCTTCGCCGGCAGGTACCGTGGTGACCGCCCTAGCGGTCAGCGCGAGCGGGGCGGCCGGGCTCACGACTGGCGTGATGCTCGCAGCCGCGCACGGCAACGCGGGAGCCGTAGCCACCACCGTCGGTGCACTGGTCTTCGGCTTCGGCAACGGCATGTTCGTGGCGCGGATGGCGCCCCTCGTCCTGGGCACTGCGCCGCGGACGCACCCGGCACGCGTGCAGGCGCTGGTGGGACTGGTGCAGCTCGTGCCCGTGATGGTGACCAACACGTTTCTCGGCGCACTGGCGGAGCACACGTCACCGGGCTGGGCACTGGGGGCGATAGTGATCGCGCTCGCGGCTTGCACCATCTGGGCACGCCGCATCTCGCCTGAGCCGCGGGAGGCCGATTGACCCTCCAGTCGGTCGAGGGGCCACAGTGGGTCCGTGCACGACGATCTGCTCAGCATCGGAGCCCTCGCCCGCGCCGGTGGTCTGCCCGTGACGGCGCTACGGTTCTACGACGCCGCCGGGGTACTTCGGCCCGCCCACGTCGACCCGGTGACCGGCTACCGCTGGTACACCTCCGCGCAGGTCCACACGGCCCGGCTGGTCGCAAGCCTGCGTCAGGCGGGGCTCCCGGTGGCAGACCTGCTCACCGTCCTTGCAGCACCCCATGAGGCCAAGTCCGTCCTGGACCACCATCGCCGTCGCCTCGAGATGGACCTGGCCACGGCCGGCGCACACCTCGACGCCGCCGCAGAGATCCTCTCCCGGCCCGGCCGCTGCACGGTCGCCGCCGCGGACCTCGCCGCCGCGTTCAGGTCCGTGCGACACGCCGTCGGCGCCGATGAAGACTGGCCCGCCCTGGCCGGCGTGCTGCTCCATCTCGACGGGCACACCCTCCGTCTCGTCGGCTGCGACCGCTACCGCCTCGCCGTCGCGACCGTAGCCGTGCGCCAGCACGCAGGCCCACAGGCCCGCGTCGTCGCACCACTGAACCTCCTCGACGAGATCATGTCCGCGACGACGCTGCCCGACGAAGGTCAGGTCGTCCTCGGCGCGAACACCCTGGAGGTGCTGGGTTTCCAGGGTGACCCCGTCGATGCCCCCTACCCCGACTACGAACGGCTTCTGGGATCGGCGACGTCGCGCAGCCTGACGATCGAGTCCGAGACGCTGATCAGGGCCGTCGCGGAGGCTGGAGACGCCGTCGTCGTGCGGCTCGCCGGCGAACATGTGGACCTGGTCGCGCCGTCCGCTCCTGACACGCTGGGCTTCTCGCGCACGTTCGTCCTCGACGCTGTCCGTGCAGCCCGCGCGGAACACGTCGCACTCGCTCTCGACGACGAACGGTCAGCGCTCAGCATCTCCCCGGCGGGCCGTCCGCACGACGTCAGCCTCGTCATGCCGATCCGCCTGCGCCCCTAGAAGATCGCGTCCAGTCGCATAGACGCAGAATGGAGAAAAATGGACTGCACGTCGACAAATGTCGACGTGCAGCGCAGATTGCGCGGACACGCCTGCCTACTTTGCGCGATCTCGGGCGTGTCGCGTCGGTCGCGCTATGTAGGTTGCACGCTCGACCGGAGACCGGCCGGTCAATCGTGCCGGGAGGCGTTGGTGGCGGCCAGGTCCAGGACTCGGTGCAGCCGCTGGTCCCCTCACGTCTTGACTACGATCGCCGTCCGTGAGGCGATGAGCGGCGGCTTGCGAGCTTTCGTCTCCAGCTGCCCGTCCGCGCGCAGACGATGGTGGGCCGCGTACGGAAGGACTCGCGGGTCCAGCGGGTGCAGCGGGTGCGGGTTGTGGAAGACGTGCATCCCGTCGCCCCACATCTCCTTTGACTGCATCGAGACGACCTCTCGAAACATCTGCGGGGCGCCGGCATCGGCATCAGGATCGGCAACGGTGCCGACGTGGACCAGCTCGACGTCGTCGCGGCCGAACCCCGCCTGCACACCCATCCGGTCGAACTTCGAGATCGTGCCGAGCGCGTTGAAGATCACCGCGCTGACGTTCTCGGCGTCGGGCTGGTTGAAGAACCCCGAGTCCACCTTCTTGTTGTTCCAGCGGTGCTGCTTCACGCGCACCGGGGTGACGTCGAGGTGGCCGCTGGGGTCGGTGTGCGACTCGTGGCGCAGGCCGTAGAGGTACTCCGGCAACGCGGAGCCGCTGTAAGTCATCGACATGTAGTCGTGGAAGTCCTGGATCGCGATGGCGAACGGATGCCCGGCCGCATCGCTGTGCAGCCAGTCCTTCTTGCCGAGCTTGAACGTCAACGGACCGGCGTACCGGATTGGCAGGTAGTGGTGGCGATAGGCCGACGCGTCCTCCGCGGGCGCTGGACGAGCCGACGGCGCTGGCTTGCCGTCGACCACGCTCGGGTTGATGGTCGTCGCCTCGACGGCGAGGGTGCCGGCCAACCCACTCGCGAGGAAGTCGGGGGCAGGGTTGGGCCGGTCGATGGCCAGGTTCGACTCTTTGAGCGCAGCAAACAGATACAACTCCCACATGCGAGCGTCGAAACCCGTCGTCTGGAACTGCTCCACGAAGTTCCCGTCGATGTCGTCGTACCAGCGCATCATTCGCTCGATGACCGCGCGCGCCGGGACGTAGCCGCGGTTCTCCGCCAGGCTGCGGAAGTCGGGATGCAGGCGGCTCGCCTTGACCACAGGCGTAAAGAAGTCGACCGGTGCTCGGGTGTCGTCGTCCTGCCTGCGCAGCTCGTCGTAGTCGCTGTTCGCGTTAGCCGCCACGAAGCGCTCCATCGCCGCCTGCGCGGAGGCTGCGTCAAGGTGGCCCGGGTCGGCCATGAGAGCTCTGAGCCTCTCCTGCATGTCCGGCGCGAGCACGATTGCGACGAACTCGCTGTCGGTGTCGACCACGATGGTCGCGACGAAGCGCCCGTCCTCGGATTCATACCAGGCGAACTCTCGCCCGAACAGAGCTGCGGAAGGGAGCCGGGAGTAGCCCGCTAGCGCCTCGAAGCGCGCCCTACTGATCGGATGCACAGTCACACGATGGCGCGGGTTCTCACCGCGTGGCAAGACGCCGACTTGGACTCCTTACGATCTAATCGAGCGGCCCGTGCGCAGCGACGGGATCGCCACTGACTCGTCGTCGTGCCCCACCATGTTGCGCCCCGGGTCTGATGGAGGCTCTGGTGTGTCCCGCCTTCCTCGGAGTCGGATTACTGGATTCTTGTGCCACCTGACCCTGGAGGAGGGGCCTCGTGGGACGTCGTGGGTATCCGCCGGAGTTCCGGCGCAAGGTGTTGGACCTGCTCGAGTCGGGCCGCAAGGTCGCCGACGTGGCGCGCGATCTGGAGATCAGCGATCAGACGATCTACTCCTGGCGGCGCCAGGACCGCATCGACAAGGGCCTCGAGCCGGGCCTGACCAGTGCGGAGAAGGCCGAGCTGACCGCAGCCAGGAAGCGGATCACCGAGCTGGAGACCGAGCTAGCGATCCACCGGCGCGCGAGTGAGCTGCTGGGCAAGGTGGTGCCCCCAAAAGGCGGTTCGAAGCGATCGCGGTGATGGCCGACGAAGGCCTGCCGGTCCAGCCCGCGGCGCGGGTGCTGGGGTGCTCGGAGTCGGGCTACTACGCCTCGCGGGTGCGAGCACCATCGGCCCGCCGGGTGCGGCATGCCCTGCTCACCGAGACCATCCGCACCATCCACACCGCCTCGCGGGGCGTCTACGGCGCGCGGCGGGTTCATGCCGAGCTGACCAAAGGCCACGGCGTCCAGGTCTGGCATGGGACCGTGGAGATGCTCATGGCTCGCGCCGGGCTCAAGGGCATGGGCGGGCGCCCGAAGCGGCGTCGCGCCCGCCCGGATCTGATCTCGAACGATCTCGTCGATCGGCAGTTCGCCCGCGAGAGAGTCGACGAGCTGTGGGTCACCGACATCACCGAGCACCCGACCAGGGAGGGCAAGGTGTACTGCACCGTCGTGCTCGATGTGTGCTCGCGGCGAGTGGTCGGGTGGTCGATCGACTCCTCACCGACCGCCGCCCTGGTCACCAACGCGCTCGGCATGGCCATCGAGAACCGCCGGCCACCCGCCGGGACGATCATTCACTCGGACCATGGCGTTCAATTCGGATCCTGGGCCTTCACCACCCGGGCCAAGGAGTCCGGCCTGGTGCCGTCGATGGGATCGATCGGCGACTGCTACGACAATGCCGTCATCGAGAGCTTCTGGTCGCGCATGCAGGTCGAGCTCTTGGACCGTCGCCGCTGGCGCACCCGCCTGGAGCTCGCGAACGCGATCTTCGAGTACCTCGAGATCTTCCACAACCGCCAGCGCCGGCACTCCGCCCTCGGCTGGCTGACACCCGTAGAGTTCGAGAGCACAGCAACGATCACCGTGGCCTAGATTCCAGCAATCTGACTCCACGGAAGCCGGGGCACACCAGAACTCCGCAGGTCAGGCACGCGAGGACTCGCGAAGTTCACCCGGTCAATCGTTCAGCCGCGGCCGATCCAGCGGCGCTGACTCCGATGCCCGCTGTATCGTCGCCGCGTGGCAGCGAGTCTTCGAGTCAGAGACCAGCACATCGCCGTGTTCGGCGGGAGCGGCAGCGGCAAGACTGTTCTCGTCTCCTCGTTCTACGGGGCGACCCAGGAACCGTCGTTTGCCAAGGAGAGCCTGTTCCACGTCATCGCGGACGACACCGGCCAAGGACATCGCCTGCGTCAGATCTACCTGGGCATGAAGAACGACGCGAAGACGCCTCCGACGAATCGGTTCGCCGCCGAGCCCTACAAGTTCACGGTCAAGCTGAAGGACTCGGCGGACGCCAAGACTGCCAAGGCCCGGGCCTTCGACGCGCTGCGTCTGGTCTGGCATGACTACCCGGGCGAGTGGTTCGAGCAGGAGCCCAGCAGCGAGACCGAAGCGACGCGCCGGGTCGACACGTTCCGGTCTCTGCTCCGCTCGGACGTCGCCATGGTCCTCGTCGATGGGCAGAAGCTCCTCGATTACGCCGGGGACGAGGGGAAGTACCTGAAGTCCCTGTTTGGGGACCTGCGCGACGGACTGCTCCGGCTCAAGGACGAACTCCTGGACGACGGCGAGCGGCTGAAGGAGTTCCCGCGGGTGTGGATCATCGCCTTGTCCAAGGCCGACCTGCACCCCGAGTTGCACGCCCACGGCTTCCAGGACCTTCTCATCCAAAAGGCCGCCGGCGACGTCGCCGCACTGCGCGACGTCGTCACCGACCTGGTGCAGTTCCCCGAAGCCCTGTCGCTTGGGGAGGATTTCCTGCTCCTCTCGTCTGCCAAGTTCGAGCCCGAGAGGATCGAGGTCACCAAGCGCGTCGGCCTCGATCTCATCCTCCCGGTGGCCTCGATCCTGCCCCTGCAACGGCTGGTCCAGTGGTCGCAGCACTTCGAGGTCCCTCGCCGACTGCTCGACCACTTCGCCGACAACGCCGAGGCGATCGCGCTGGTTCTGGTGAGTGCGAAGTCTTTCCGGGACGTCATCGGCAAGATCCCCAAGGTCGGTCCACTGCTGGCGTCCGCGCTGCCCATGCTCGCCCAGGCGGCGCAGCTCAGCAGGTCCAAGATCGAAGCAGTGAACGCCACCGCACGGGCCAAGCACGACAACCTGGCAGCAGTCCTCTCGCAGTTCCAGCTCGATCTCGAGCGCGGCGAAGAGGACGGAACCTTTGTGAAGAGCAACAAGTGAACCTCATCTGGGCCACCCGCGGGCGCTCCTGGGGATTTCGGTTCCTCCTCGACAGCGGGTACGCCGACCCGCTGGACGCCTACGAGCGGGCTTTTGCCGGAACCGGCGACGCGGAGTTGACGTGCCGACGGGTGGGCGATCGTGTCGCGCTGCGGTTCCCGGACCCCGACGGTCGACTCGATCACGCAGGACGGGTCATCCCTCATGACGTCGTCGTCATGCCGCCCCACTCCACCGACATCCGCACCGTCCAGGACGGCCTGGCGAAGGTCTGGCCTCTGCTCGCCGCAGCCTTCGCTGCCGTATGGGATCTGCCGACAGCACCCGCCCAGAGGCAGATCGACGACCTGGTCGGCAGAGCGTCCTCGCACTGACGCCTCGACTCGACGGGCAGCCCCCAACCGCACCGCAGGTACCACGAGGGATGCAGACGACTATCGCACCGTCGCACCATTGTCGGACCGGTCTGCCACTCTGGTCGGATGCCGTCACAGATGACAGTCGCAGGCAAGACGATCGCTGACCCGTTCAAACAGCTGACTGAGTACGCGCATCGCTATAGCGGCACCCTCACGAAGTATGACCTGGGCGGTTCCGGAGACGCCAACGTGCTGACTGCCGACGAGGTGACACGAACCCGGATCATCGCGAGCCGAATCTCGGCCACGGAGAGCGCCTGGTTCGTCGAGCGGGGCCGCAGCGCGCCGTGGAGCCAAGTGGCCGCCGACGCCAGCCTGGCTAGTGCGGACCCGGCCGAGCCCGATGGGCTGTACGCAGCGGCCATCGCCCTCTACGACCACTTCCGCGAAGCCGCTCCCAAGGGCGTAGCGACCGCCAAAATCCACAAGGTGCTCCATCTCAAGCGCCCTGCTCTGATCCCGATCCTCGACAGCAGGCTGCTCGCCGCCTACGGGCCAGCCGCAGCCGAGGCCGCTCGACGCCACCCGGACCTCGGCGCTCGACGCCTGAACTGGGTAGCCATCCGCGAGGACCTCATCGACGAGAGCAACGCACGGGCACTCACCGAAGTGCGCGCCCGACTGGCTGCCGACGAGGACGCTACGGTCCGAGTGATGGCGCGGCTGACGGATCTGCGTCTGCTCGATGCCGTGGCTTGGAGAGCCGGCTGATGGAGTCAGGATCCGCGGACGAACGGCGTCCGCCTCGGCCCCGCCAGCTCGACGACCCCTACCCCGAGGCCCTCGAGTCGGCTTTGCACCACGTGGCCGATCGCGACATCGATGGCGCGCGGTCGGTACTGCAGGACATCCAGTTCGCGCCGGTGCCCCGGCGCCCAGAACGATGGCCCTCGACGTCGGTGATCGCGGGGATCTATGCGCGGGACTGCTACCAGTGCCGCTACTGCGGAGAGAAGACCGTCCTCACCCCGGTCATGCGGCTGCTGTCGAGGCTCTTCCCGGACGAGTTCCCCATGCACCCGAACTGGAAGTCCGATCAGACACACCCCGCCTTCGTCTCCCGATCCGCCACACTGGATCACGTCCAGTCCATCGCCGGCGGCGGTGATCCCGTGGCGGAGGACAACCTCGTCACTGCCTGCTGGGGCTGCAACCGTCGCAAGGGAGACCTGCGGCTCGACGAGCTTGGATGGGAGCTGCGCGACCCTGCAGACCCGCACTGGCGTGGACTGACCGAGCTCTACGAACCGGCATGGATCGCCGCCGGGCGACCAAAGCTGAGCGAGACCGAGATGACCTGGATGCGCGCAACCAAAGCACGCTGACACCCGCCAGCGGCGAGAACCCCAGCGCATCCGCCACGGCGAAGACCATAGCCTCGCGGCCCGAAGCGCGCCGCACGGCTGGCACCACAAGCAGATGTCGCCATGTGAGGGCGCTGGCCCGCTAGCGGGCTCGGCGGTCAGTACGCCGGCGGTCGAGCAGGACGACGACGCCGAACGTGAGCGCCAAGGCCACCGCCGCAGCAACCATCGAGAGCACCACGCTGGTACCGGAGAACAGCGCGATCGCGAGGACGACGGCGAACACGACGATCGGCAGGATCCAGTTACCCGTGACCTCGGAGTTCATGGTCCCCGATCCTATTTAGCAGCGACTGCACAGGCCACTCCCCAGCAGCGAGCCAAGACCGCCGGGCCATAAGACTTGATCACGATGTCCCCGATACGACTCGCCACGCAGACCAGCGCTCGCCGGTCACGCTGCACATGCCTTCACGGCAAGCGTGTCGCACGGAGCTAAGCCTCTGGGGCCAAGCGCGACGGGGTCAAGAGCGCGCCAGAGGCACCACATGGTGTCAGACCTGCATGTCGACGAACCGCGAGTAGTGGCCCTGGAACGCAACGGTGATCGTGTCCGTGGGGCCGTTTCGGTGCTTCGCCACGATCAGATCCGCCTCGCCCGCGCGAGGAGACTCCTTCTCGTAGGCGTCCTCGCGGTGCAGCAGGATGACCATGTCGGCGTCCTGCTCGATGCTGTTGTGGACGGCGATGCCGTTGGCGATGAAGTTGTGGGTGTCGAGCACGGTGGCGTCGAACACCTGCTTCTCCCCCATCGGCTCGACGGAGACGACGTCGTCCCAGACGAGATCGTTGACGGCCTCGATCTCCAGGTCGGCCTGGTCGAGCACGTCGGCGACAGCGCCGAGCCGCTGGCGGCCGTCGCTCTCGACGGCGCGGGTTCCGGCAGCCACCACCTGGGCGGTGAGGACGTCGCGGACCTCGTCCCACATGCGACGCGGCCCGAGGTCGCCGGACTTTCCCGATGCGGCCCTGACCTGAGCGAGCAGCTCGCCAGCGGCAGCGGCATCGGTCTCACCGAGGCCGATCTCCTGGAGGAAGCGGCGCAGGTCGTCGTCGCCCACGACGTCCAGGCGGGCGCCGTCGTCGCCGGCGGTGATCCGGACAGAGATGCCGAACCGCAGGAGCAGTCGGCTCAGGCCGTCGAGGACGACCCGGGAACCACGGACGACGACCCGGCCGCTCCCGGTTGTGTCGAGGACGACCTCTCCGCGAGTCTCCGCGATCGTGCGCAAGAACAGTGCGATCTGCTGCTTCGGGAGGTGGTGCACGCTCTCGGGGATGCGCAGCTCCCGGTCGAGCCAGGCCTCGTCACGGAGTGACTGGTACGACTGTTCGACGTCCGCGCCGCTGACGATGCGGGCGAGCATGACGACCTTCCGGTCGTCCCACTCGGCGTTCCGCTCCGGGCCGGGGACGTGCCGCGGCACGCCGACGCGGGAACCGACCTCGAGCTCGCCGAGCGGTGTCCAGCCGTCGTAGGTGAGGAACGGGTGGTTGGCGGTCGCCTCGATCTCCTTGCCGGATGCCAGCCGGAGCCGGTAGACGGGCTTGACCCCGGTCGGGAAGACGTGGGTGAGGTGCCGTCGCACGTACTGGAGGCGGTCGTTGAGCGCCCAGACGGGGACGTCCTTGGCGTTGAGGGCGAAGAGCTCGCCCATCGTCGTCTCGGCGCCGGTGTCCGCGCGCAGGATCCGCGTGTCCTCGGTGAGGCAGCCTGATTCACGGAGGTCCGACATCTGCGGCTTCTTGTCGCCGCGCTGCTCCGGGCCACGGTTCAGCTGCGACAGCGCGATGACGGGGACCTCGATCTCCTTCGCGAGCAGCTTGAGCGCGCGGGAGAACTCGGAGACCTCCTGCTGGCGGGACTCGACCTTCTTGCCGGACGACATCAGCTGGAGGTAGTCGATGACGACGAGCTTGAGGTCGTGCTTCTGCTTGAGTCGCCGGCACTTGGCGCGAATCTCGGTGAGCGAC
Source organism: Isoptericola dokdonensis DS-3 (assembly GCF_001636295.1). Lineage (NCBI taxonomy): Bacteria > Bacillati > Actinomycetota > Actinomycetes > Micrococcales > Promicromonosporaceae > Isoptericola > Isoptericola dokdonensis. The sequence continues at coordinate 2,572,709 of NZ_CP014209.1, forward strand.
ATGTTGGGCGAGTCGTCGATGAACATCGGCGCCTCGGACACCTTGCCCATGACGCCGGCGAGCTTCTGCCAGTCGTCGTCGCCCATGGAGCCGTTGCGCAGCTTCTGCAGGTGCACCCGCGCTTCGGCGGAGAGCAGACGCATCGTGATCTCGTTGCGGCTCATCTCCAGGGAGAAGACGACGGACGCCTTCTGGTTCTTGATGGAGGCAGCACGGGCGATGTCGATCGCGAGGGTCGAGTTGTGCGTCGGGATGCCGGCGTGCGACGCGAGGTAGAGGTGCGTCGGGTGGTCGATCTCGACGCAGCGTACGGGGACGGACTCCACGGCGCGGACGTCGACGATCTTCCAGGCGGCGTCGTGCCGGGCGACGGAGTGTGCGACACCGTCACGCATTGACGCGACGACGTCCTCGGTGGTGCGGACCTCGACGTCGGCTGGATCGCCGGAGGTGCTGGTCGCCCACTCGTGCCAGGCGTCCGCGACGATGGTCGTGCCGTCGTCGAAGACGACCTCGTAGCAGGGGCGGCCGGGCATGACCTCGGTCGCCCGCACGACGCGCGTCGGCGTCCCGTCGACGGCGACCAGCTCGTCGCCGACGGCGACGTCACCCATGGTGGTCCAGCCCGTCGGCGTGGGCAGGGGGTGTCGAGGGCGAGGGCCTTGCCCATGGCCGGACGGGCGGCGATGACGATCATCTGGCCGGGGTGCAGGCCGTTGGTGAGGCGGTCGAGGTCGGCGAACCCGGTGGGGACTCCGGTCATGCCCTCGCCGCGGTTCCCGGCAGCCTCGATCTCGTCCATGGTGCCGCCGATGATGTCGGCGAGCGGCATGTAGTCCTCGGACGTCTTGCGCTCGGTGACGGCGTAGATCTCCGCCTGCGCGTTGTTGACGACGGCGTCGACGTCGCCGCCGTCGGTGGCGTACCCGAGCTGGACGATCTTGGTGCCGGCGGCGACGAGGCGGCGCAGCACGGCGCGTTCCTGCACGATGCGGGCGTAGTAGCCGGCGTTCGCGGCGGTGGGGACGCCGGCCATGAGGTCGTGGATGTAGGAGGCGCCGCCGATGCGGCCGATCTCGCCGCGCTTGGTGAGCTCGGCGACGACGGTGATCGCGTCGGCGGGCTCGCCGCGGCCGTAGAGGTCGACGATCGCGTCGTAGACGGCCTCGTGCGCGGGGCGATAGAAGTCGTTGCCGCGGATCTGCTCGACGACGTCGGCGATGGCGTCCTTGGACAGCAGCATGCCGCCGAGCACGCTCATCTCGGCGTCGATGTCCTGTGGCGGGGTGCGGTCGAACGCGGCTCCGGACGACGAGCCGTAGCCCGCCTCGAGCTCATCGATCGACATGCTTCTCCCCCTTGCCGGCCCCCGCCGCACCTGACCCCGCGGCGAGCCTGCGGCCCGCCGTCGTGGTCTCGTTCTACCGTGCCCCACCGACACTCGGGACGACGCTAGGCGCGCCCGCGACCGTCTGCAACGGCGCCTGTGGACACAGGTGTGGAAGGGGTTGTGGAAGACTACCGACACCCTGTGCACAGACAGTGGACAACCCTGTGCACACCTGGGGACATCTCCTGTGTACAACCCGCGGATCGCCTGTGACCTGCGGTGATGCTGTTCCCAGGCTGTGGAGGAAAGAAAGGTGCGTGACGTGCGTCGGCTCGACCGCGACATCCTCGCCCTCGCGCTCCCCGCCCTCGGCGCACTCGTCGCCGAACCCCTCTTCGTCCTCGTCGACACCGCCGTCGTCGGGCACCTCGGCACCGCCGAGCTCGCGGGCCTGTCCCTCGCCTCGACGCTGCTGCTCACCCTCGTCGGGCTGTGCGTGTTCCTCGCCTACGCGACCACCGCGGCGGTCGCCCGCCGCCTCGGCGCCGGGGCCGAGCGCGAGGCGCTCCAGTCCGGGATCGACGGCCTGTGGCTCGCGCTCGGGCTCGGCGTCGTCCTCGCCGGGCTGCTCGTCGCCCTCGCCCCCGGGGCCGTCACGGCGATGGGCGCCGACGGCGAGGTCGCCGACCACGCCGTCACCTACCTGCGGTGGTCCGCCCCCGGCCTGCCCGGCATGCTGCTCGTGCTCGCCGCCACCGGCGTGCTGCGCGGCCTCCAGGACACCCGCACCCCCCTGTGGGTCGCGTCCGGCGGCGCCGTCTTCAACGCCGTCGGCTCCGTCACGCTCGTCTACGGCGTCGGCCTCGGGATCGCCGGGTCCGCGATCGCGACGTCGACGGCGCAGCTCGCCATGGCCGTCGTCCTCGGCGTCGTCGTGGTCCGCGGGGCGCGGCGCCGCGGCGCCTCCCTGCGCCCCCACCACGCCGGGATCTGGGCCAACGCCGTCGCCGGCGCCCCCCTGCTCGTGCGCACCATGTCGCTGCGCCTCGCCATCCTGCTCACCGTCTGGGTCGCCACCGGGCTCGGCGCCACCGCGCTCGCCGGGCACCAGGTCGTCAACAGCCTCTGGGGACTCGCCGCGTTCGCCCTCGACGCCCTCGCCATCGCCGCGCAGGCCCTCGTCGGGTTCGGGCTCGGCTCCGCCGACACCAGCCGCGTCCGCGAGGTGCTGCGGCGCTGCCTCCAGTGGGGCGTCGGCGCAGGAGTCGTCATCGGCGTCGTCCTCGCCGCCGGCGCCTGGTGGATCGCCCCGCTGTTCACCGCCGACCCCGACGTCCGCGTCGCCATCACCGCCGGGCTCGTCGTCACGGGTCTGCTCATGCCCATGGCCGGCTGGGTGTTCGTGCTCGACGGCGTCCTCATCGGCGCCGGGGACGGCCGCTACCTCGCCTGGGCGGGCATGCTCACCCTCGTTGCGTACGCGCCCGTCGCCCTCGCCGTCCGCGCCTGGGCACCCGACGGCGCCGTCGGGCTCGCGTGGCTGTGGGCCGCGTTCGCCGGCGTGTTCATGCTCGCCCGCGCTCTCACCACCGGCCTGCGGGCACGCGGCACCGCCTGGATGGTGACAGGAGCCTGAGCTTTCTCCGGCTCAGCGCTCGGATGCGCCGATCATCGGGAGGCCGAACGCCAGGCTCGCCGCGACGATGCCGCCCGCGAAGACGAACGGGGCGATGGCCGGGTCGGCGGTCGCGCCGATGCCGATGAGGACCAGGCCGCCGACGAACAGCACCATCGAGACGATGACCCGCCCCAGCATGGCTCCGGGGGCGTCGCTCTTCGGGGCCGGGTTCACCTGGAAGTCGCTCATGGGGAAAAGAGTAGTCCCCGCTCAGGGCAGCCGAGGCCTGCGGGCGGCGACCCCGGCCCGCGACGGGTCGAGCTCCACCGGGCTGACCAGCACCCCCGGCCCGCGGTGCAGCGTCCCGTCGGTCAGCGGCATGCAGCGCACGCCGCCCCGGCCCCGCAGCGCGTGGTGCGCACCGGGCGCGAGGACGCGGTCCATCCACGCGCACGGGTGCGCCGGGCGCCCGACGCGCAGCCGCACGGCACCACCTGCGGTCCGCAGCTCGACCTCCTCCCCCACGAGCGGCCCCAGCTCCGCCCCGCGCACCACGACGTTGCGGCGCGTCGCGAGCGGGTCGAGCGGGCCGGTGCCGAGGTCCTCCGCCACCGCCTCCAGCGCCTCCGCCGCGAACAGCGTCACCGCGGCATCCATGTGCGCCGCCTTGCCGAAGAACCGGTCCCCGACGATGCCCTTGCCCGCCACGACCCGCACCTCGTCCAGGTCCGACGTCGGGACGTCGGCTGCGCCGTCGCGCGGCCGCCCGAAGTAGGCGTGCTCGGGAGACACGAGCAGGTGCAGCACCTCGATCGGGTACTCGTGGACGGGCACCGGGCCAGTCTCCCCCACCCCGCGCCGGGCACGCTTCCGGTCGCGGGATCCGTTGCCCCGCGCGACCGTGGTGAGCCTGGACGTTCCTCCGGCCACCGAGAGGCAGGACCATGGACCACCGTAGTTCCGCACGTCAGACCCGCTCCGCCGAGCGACCGAGCGGCCGGCGCAGCGGCCCCCGGTTGCTCGCCGGCCTCACGGCGGTCACCCTCGCCGCGACCACCGCCGTCGCCACCACCGCGGTCGGCACGACCACCGCGAGCGCCCACCCGCCGTCGTCGAGCGCCGGGAAGGACCACGGCCGCTGGGACGACAAGGTGCCCACGGCGCGCGGGTTCGGAGGGGCGATCAGCACGGTCGACCCGGAGGCGAGCCGCGTGGGTCTGGACGTGCTGCGCCGGGGCGGGAACGCGGTGGACGCGGCGGTCGCGGCGGCGGCAGCGCTGGGGGTGACGGAGCCGTACAGCGCCGGCATCGGCGGGGGCGGGTTCTTCCTCCACTACGACGCCCGCTCGGGCGAGGTGTCGACGATCGACGGCCGGGAGACGGCGCCGGCGGCGATGCCGCGGGACGCGTTCATCGACCCGGCGACGGGCGCGCCCTACCGGTTCACGCCGGAGCTGGTGACGAGCGGGGTGTCCGTGGGGACGCCCGGCACGCCGGCGACGTGGGAGACGGCGCTGGACGAGTGGGGCACGTGGTCGCTGCGCAAGGCGCTGCGCCCGGCGACCACGCTGGCGCGGCGGGGGTTCGTCGTGGACGAGACGTTCCGGCAGCAAACCCTGGACAACGAGGCGCGGTTCGCGGCGTTCCCGGCGACGGCGGAGCTGTTCCTGCCGCGGGGTGACGCGCCGCGGGTGGGCAGCAGGTTCCGCAACCCGGACCTCGCGCGCACGTACGAGGAGCTGGCGAAGCGGGGCACCGACGCGTTCTACTCCGGTGCGCTGGCCGCCGAGATGGTGTCGGCGGTGCAGGACCCGGTCACGGACCCGGCGACGACGCTGCCGGTGCCGCCCGGCCACCTCGCGCTGGAGGACCTGGCGGGCTACCAGGCGCTGGTGCAGGCGCCCACGGTGTCGGACTACCGGGAGTTCGACGTGTACGGGATGGCACCGCCGTCGTCCGGCGGGTCGACGGTGGGCGAGGCGCTGAACATCCTGGAGACGTTCGACCTCGCGGGGATGTCGGACGTCGACTACCTGCACCACTACCTGGAGGCGAGCGCGCTGGCGTTCGCCGACCGTGGCGCCTACCTGGGTGACGCGGCGTTCGTCGACGTGCCGCTGGACACGCTGCTGTCGGACGAGTTCGCGGCCGAGCGCGCCTGCCTGCTCGACCCGACGACGGCCGCCACCAAGCCCGTGCCGCCCGGTGACGTGGACGCCGACGACGGGACCTGCGGCGAGACGCTCGCCCCCGAGCGCGAGGACACGGAGAACATCTCGACGACGAACCTGACGGTCGTGGACAAGTGGGGGAACGTCGTCGAGTACACCCTGACCATCGAGCAGACGGGCGGGTCGGGGATGGTCGTGCCGGGTCGCGGTTTCCTGCTCAACAACGAGCTGACCGACTTCTCGCCCGTGTGGGACGCCGACGACCCCAACCGGATCGAGCCGGGCAAGCGGCCCCGCTCCTCCATGGCCCCGACGCTGGTCCTGCGCGACGACGAGCCCGTCCTCGCGCTCGGCTCCCCCGGCGGGTCCACCATCATCACCACCGTCCTGCAGACGCTGACCAATCACCTCGACCGCGGCATGCCGATCGACCAGGCGCTCGCCGCGCCGCGGGCGACGCAGCGCAACACCGCGAACGTCACCGCGGAACCCGAGTTCATCAGCGCCTACGGCCCGGCGCTGACGGCGTACGGGCACACGCTCGTGGCGTCCGGCGACCAGTTCACCTCGGCCGCGGAGATCGGGGCCGCGACCGCCGTGCAGATCGGCGAGGACGGCCTGCTCACCGCCGTGTCCGAGCCCCGACGGCGAGGCGGCGGCGCCGCGATGGTCGTGCGGCCCGTGCGGGACTGAGGCACGTCCGGGACTGAGGCACGTCCGGGGCTGAGGCGCGTCCGGGGCCGAGGCGCGTCCGGCGGCCGGGCGGCGTCGTGACCGGTCCGCTAGGTTCGCGACGTGCCCGGACGCGCCGATCCGCCCGCCCTGCGCCGCGTCGTCGTCGCGGGCTCCCCGGGCGCGGGCAAGTCCACCCTGGCGCGCCGCCTCGCCGCCGTCCTCGACCTCCCCTACACCGACATCGACGCCCTGCACCACGGCCCGCGCTGGACGCCCCGGCCCGAGTTCCTCGACGACGTCCGGGCGCTCGCGGCGTCCGACGCGTGGGTGACCGAGTGGCTGTTCCCGCAGGCCAGACCCGTGCTGCTGGCCCGCGCCCAGGCGGTGGTGTGGCTCGATCTGCCCCCGTTGCTGGTCATGTGGCAGCTGCTGCGCCGCACCGTGCACCGGCACGTCCACCGCACCGAGCTGTGGGCGGGCAACCGGGAGGCGCCCCTGTGGACGGTCCTGACGGAGCCCAACCACGTCCTGCGGTGGGCCTGGCGCACCCGGCACGACACCGCCGCCCGGGTCGCCCGCTTCCCGCACGACGCACCCCACGTCGTCGTCGTGCGCCTGCGGAGCCACCGCGAGGCCGAGCGCTGGCTCGCCGGGCTCACCCGCTGACGCAGGCAGCGCGGCGACCCGGAGACAGGGCGGCACGCACGCGGTAACGTCGCGCGGTGCCCCACGACCACCGCTCCCCCGTCGGCCGCGCCCGCAGCGCGCGCCGCGTCCTCGTCGCGGGCACGGCCGGCGCGGGCAAGACCACCCTGGCGAGTCGGCTCGGGCAGATCCTCGACGTGCCGCACACCGAGATCGACGCCCTGTTCCACGGGCCCGGCTGGGTGCCGCGACCGGAGTTCCTCGACGACGTGACCGCGCTCGCGGCGTCGGAGGCCTGGATCACCGAGTGGCAGTACCAGCCCGTCCGCCCGCTCCTGCTGGAACGCGCCGAGCTGCTGGTGTGGCTCGACCTGCCCGTCCACGTCGTCATGCGGCAGGTGCTGCGCCGCACCCTCTCCCGCCGCTTCCGCCGCACGGTCCTGTGGAACGGGAACGTCGAGCCGCCCCTGTGGACGATCCTGCGGGACAAGGAGCACATCCTGCGGTGGGCGTGGCACACCCGTCACAAGTTCGACGGCCTGGTGGAGCACCTCGCCGACGTCGCGCCGCACGTCACCGTCGTCCGCCTGCGGAGCCACGCCGACGCCGACCGCTGGCTCGCCGACCTCGCGCTGACTCGCGACGGCCTGCGCTGACTGGCGGGGATGTGCGCTGACTCGCGATGGCCTGCGCTGACTGGTCGGACTCTGCGCTGACTCGGCGTCAGTCGGGCGGCGCGAGGCGCGCCGCGAGGGTCTCGACGATCGGGACGTCACCGTCGAGCCAGTCGACGGTCCACAGGGCGTCGTGCGCGAGCCACTCGAGGGCGTCGTGCTCGACGAGGGGGACGGGGTCACCCTGGTCGACGGTGGCGAACCACAGACGCATGACGTGCCGGTCGGTGATGAACCAGCCGCCGTCGTCGGGGCCGACGATCTCGTCGCCGAGGGTGACGGTGACGCCGAGCTCCTCGCGGATCTCGCGGTGGACGGCGTCGACGGGGGCCTCGCCCGGTTCGGCCTTGCCGCCGGGGAACTCCCACCGGCCGGCGAGCTCTGCCGGGCGGGAGCGGCGCGCGGCGAGCAGGCGGGTGGGGCGGTGCAGCGAGTCGACGATCGCCGTGGCGACCACGAGGCGTCGGGTCATGGGCGCGAGTCTGCCATCCGGCAGGTCACCGCCCCGTCTCTGTCCGGGGACGACACGAGCCCTGCCACCGACATCCCCCGAGTGGTGACAGGGCTCGTGACCGTGACAAGTGTCAGAACTGGCGGATCCCCGCCTCCTCGGCCCAGGCGACCGCGTCGGCGCGGGTCGAGACCCCGAGCTTGCGGTAGACGCTGCGCACCTGCGACTTCACCGTGTTCCGCGTGACGAAGAGGCGGCTGGCGATCTGCTCGAGGGTCACGTCCTCGGACAGGTTGGACAGCACGACCTGCTCGCGGCGGGTCAGACCGGGGTTCATGAACGTCCGGTCGAGCTCGATAGCACTCATCGTTCTTTCCTCCATCGACAGGCGCCGACCGGTGTTCGGTCGACCTGGGGATCTGCCGTCACGGGGAGAGAGTGCGAAGGCGGGGGTTCATGACGCGGATCACGTCGGCGAGTTTTCGCCTCGCGACGCCGCGAAGGCGTCACAAGGCGCCCCGGGCACACGACGACCCGGCATCGTCGCAGGTCAGCGGGCTGACGAACGCGTTGCCGGGTCGACGCGAAACTTACATCACGATATGGTCACGGACGCTCAGGCGGTGTGCTGGGCGTACTCCTCGGCGCTGAGGAGCTGACCCTCGCCCGACACCTCCACCTTGAACAGCCAGCCCGCGCCGAACGGGTCGGCGTTGACCACGGCCGGGTCGTCGACGGCGGCCGTGTTGACCTCGACCACCGTGCCCGACACCGGCGAGTACAGCTCCGAGACGGACTTGGTGGACTCGATCTCGCCGACGACGGTGCCCGCCTCGATCGTCGCGCCCACCTCCGGCAGCTCGAGGTAGACGACGTCGCCGAGCGCGTCGGCGGCCACCGACGTCACGCCGACGGTGGCGGGGGACGCGCCGTCGATCCACTCGTGCTCGACGGAGTAGCGCAGGTTCGCGGGGAAGTCGGCCATGATCAGGGCTCCTCTACGGGGAAGTTTGCGAAGGGTCGGGGACGTGGCTCAGCCACGACGGTAGAACGGCAGCGCCACGACGACGAACGGTTCGGCCCGCCCGCGCACGTCCACGGCGAGCTCGGTGCCCTCGGCGGACACCTCGGGCGTCACGTACGCCATCGCGACCGGGCTGCCGAGCGTGGGCGACGGGGCACCGGAGGTGACCGTGCCGACCTGCGGGCCGGCCGCGCCGTCGGCGCCGGGACGCACCACGGGGTACCCGGCGCGGGCCGGCCGCCGTCCGGTGCCCCGCAGGCCCACCAGCACGCGCGCCGGCGCGCTGTCCTTGCGGGCGGCCAGCGCCTCCCGGCCGACGAACTCCACGGGCGTGCCGTCGTCGGACGTCTTGTCGAGGCGCACGACGCGCCCCAGGCCCGCCTCGAACGGCGTGGTGGTCGTGTCGAGCTCGTGCCCGTACAGCGGCATGCCCGCCTCGAGGCGCAGCGAGTCCCGGGCGGACAGCCCGGCCGGGACCAGCCCGTACGGCTCCCCCGCGGCCAGGAACGCGCGCCACAGCGCGACGGCGTGCGGCACGTCGACCCACACCTCGAAGCCGTCCTCGCCGGTGTAGCCGGTGCGGCCCACCAGCACGGTCTCGTCGCCGAACCGCATGCCCAGGCAGGCGTAGTAGCGCAGGTCGTCCAGCGCGGTCCCGCCGGAGATCTCGTCGTCCTCGACCAGGACGGCGCGCAGGATCTCCTCGGCGCGGGGGCCTTGCACGGCGATCAGCGCCTGGCTCGCGGAGATGTCGCGGACCTGCGCGTCGAACCCGGCGGCACGCTCCAGCAGCGCCACGAGCACCGTGGCGGCGTTCGCGGCGTTGGCGACGACGAAGTACTCCCCCGGCGCGACGTGGTAGACGATGAGGTCGTCCAGCACTCCCCCGTCCGCGGCGCAGATCATCGTGTACCGGGCACGCATGACGGCCAGGCCCGACAGGTTGCCGACGAGCGCGTGGTCGAGGAAGGCTCCCGCGTCCGGCCCGGTGACGGAGATGCCACCCATGTGCGACAGGTCGAACAGCCCCGCGGCCTGACGGACCGCCTGGTGCTCGGCGAGGTCGGACGAGTACCGCAGCGGCATGAGCCAGCCGCCGAACTCGGTGAGGTTCGCCCCGAGGGCGACGTGCTCGTCGTGCAGGGGGGACAGCGTCTCGCTGGTCTCGGTCATGGGGGGTCCTCACTCGGCGTAGGCCGCGACGGGCGGGCAGGAGCACTGCAGGTTGCGGTCGCCGTGGGCCTGGTCGATGCGGCGCACCGGGGGCCAGTACTTGGCGTCCCGCAGGCGGGCGACGGGGAACGCCGCCTCCTCGCGGGTGTAAGGGTGGTCCCAGGCGTCGGTCATGACCGACGCGGCGGTGTGGGGCGCCTGCCGCAGCGGCGAGGACGCGACGTCCCAGCGCCCCTCGGCGACGGCGGCGATCTCGCCGCGGATGTGCACCATGGCCTCGACAAACCGGTCGAGCTCGGCCAGGTCCTCCGACTCCGTCGGCTCCACCATGAGGGTGCCCGCGACGGGGAACGCCATCGTCGGGGCGTGGAACCCGAGGTCGACGAGCCGCTTGGCGACGTCGTCGACGGTCACGCCGGTCTCGGCGGTCAGGGGGCGCAGGTCGAGGATGCACTCGTGCGCCACGAGGCCCGCGTGGCCGGTGTAGAGCACCGGGTAGTGCGCCGCCAGGCGCTGCGCGACGTAGTTGGCCGCGAGGACGGCGTGCTGGGTGGCGCGCACCAGGCCGTCCGGGCCCATGAGGGACAGGTAGGCGTAGGAGATCGGCAGGATGCCGGCCGAGCCGTGCGGCGCGGCGGACACGGCCGTGACCGCGGACGTCGCGGCCTTGCGACCCGGCGTCGGGTCGCCGGGCAGGAACGGCACGAGGTGCTCGGCCACCGCGACCGGGCCGACGCCGGGACCGCCGCCACCGTGCGGGATGCAGAACGTCTTGTGCAGGTTGAGGTGCGAGACGTCGCCGCCGAACTCGCCCGGACGCGCCAGCCCCACCAGCGCGTTGAGGTTCGCGCCGTCGATGTACACCTGGCCGCCAGCGTCGTGTACGGCACCGCACACCTCGCGCACGTGGTCCTCGAACACGCCGTGCGTCGAGGGGTAGGTGATCATGATCGCCGCGACGCGACCCGCGTGCTGCGCGAGCTTCGCGTGCAGGTCGGCCAGCTCGATCTCGCCGTCGTCGGCGGTGGCCACGACCACCGCGCGCAGACCCGCGAGCGTCGCCGACGCCGCGTTCGTGCCGTGCGCGGACGCCGGGATCAGCACGACGTCCCGCTGCGCCTCGCCGCGCGACGCGTGGTAGGCGCGGATGGCCAGCAGACCGGCGAGCTCGCCCTGCGAACCGGCGTTGGGCTGCACGGAGACCGCCGCGTACCCGGTGATCTCGGCGAGCTGGTCCTGCAGCGTCCCGACGAGCTCCGCGTAGCCCAGCGCCTGGTCGGCGGGCACGTACGGGTGGAGGTCGGCGAACTCCGGCCAGCTGATCGGCTCCATCTCGGCCGTCGCGTTGAGCTTCATCGTGCACGAGCCCAGCGGGATCATCGTGCGGTCGAGCGCGAGGTCCTTGTCGCTCAGCGCGCGCAGGTAGCGCAGCATCGCCGTCTCCGAGCGGTGCCGGTGGAAGACCGGGTGCTCGAGGTAGCCGGTGGTGCGCAGCAGCGCCTCGCCGAGGCCCAGGTCCTCGCCGGCGTCGGCGGCGCCCGCGCCGAACAGGCCGAGCAGGACGTCGACGTCCTCGCTGGTCGTGGTCTCGTCGCACGCGATCTGTACGTGGTCGGCATCCGCGATGTACAGGTTGTAGCCCGCCTCGACGGCGGCCGACCCGATCGCCTCGGCGCGGCCCGGCACGGCCACCCGGACCGTGTCGAAGAACGACTCGTGGACGACCGCCACCCCGGAGGCGCGCAGGCCCGCCGCCAGCGCCACGGCCCGGCCGTGGACCCGCTCGCCGATCGCCCGCAGACCCTGCGGCCCGTGGTAGACGGCGTACATCGACGCCACGTTCGCGAGCAGCGCCTGCGCCGTGCAGATGTTCGACGTCGCCTTCTCGCGGCGGATGTGCTGCTCACGCGTCGACAGGGCGAGGCGGTAGGCCACCGCGCCGTCCGCGTCCACGGAGACGCCCACCAGACGCCCCGGGAGCTGGCGCTCCAGCCCCTTGCGGACCGCGATGTACGCCGCGTGCGGACCCCCGTAGAACAGCGGCACGCCGAAGCGCTGCGCGGACCCCACCGCGACGTCGGCACCGAGCTCGCCCGGCGACGTCGTCAGGGTCAGCGCCAGCGGGTCGGTCGCGACCGTCACCAGCGCCCCGCGCTCCTTCGCCTCCGCGACCACGCCGCGCAGGTCCAGCACCCGGCCCGACGCGCCGCTCTGCTGCACGACCACGCCGACCAGGTCGCCGACGGGCAGCGGTCCCGCCGCGGCGAGCCCTGCCTCCAGGCCGTCCGAGAGGTCCGCGACCACGACCGGCAGGCCCACGGCGTCGGCCCGGCCGCGCGTCACCGCCAGCGACTGCGCGAACAGGTCGGCGTCGAGGACGACGAAGCCCTCCTTCGCGCGCGACACCCGCCACATCAGGGCGACGGCCTCCGCGACGGCCGTGGCCTCGTCCAGCAGCGACGCGCCCGCGATCTCCAGGCCCGTGAGGTCCTCGACGAGCTGCTGGAAGTTCAGCAGCGCCTCCAGGCGACCCTGCGAGATCTCCGGCTGGTACGGCGTGTACGCCGTGTACCAGGCGGGGGACTCCAGCAGGTTGCGGCGGATCACGGCCGGGGTGATCGCCGGGTAGTAGCCCTGCCCGATCATCTGGCGCTTGACCTGGTTCTTCGCGGCGATCTCGCGCAGGTGGGCGAGCACCTCGGTCTCCGTGCGCGCCGCCGGGAGGTCCAGCGCGGCGGGCTGCCGGATCGAGGCCGGGACGGCCGCGTCGACCAGGGCGTCGAGGTCCGCGTAGCCGAGGGCGGCCAGCATCGCCGCGGTCTCGTCGGCGCGCGGGCCGAGGTGCCGGTCGGCGAAGAGGTCCGGGTCGGCGGGGGAGTGGGACACGAGGGCGCTCCAGGGTCGGTCGACAGGGGCCCTCCCCGCTCTGTCATGGGACCTGAGAGTTTGGCCGGGCGCGTCGGCGTCCGGGTTGCCCCGTCGGTGGACCCGCCGTCGCCGACGGATCGCTTTTCAGAGGTGCCTCGCCGTGACGGTACTGGGGCCTGAGAGATTCCCGGGGAGGGCTTGCTCCTTCGGCGCTGCCGATCCCTCGGCAGGCTCTCCCGACACGGTTCGAGCGGCTGTGCGGTTGTGCGGGCGAGTCTACCGGGTCACCTCCGCGTCACCCTGAGCCCTTGCTCGGCCGAGGCTGCGGCTCCGCGCCCGGCGAGCGCTCGTTCCTCACCCTCACCGTCCGCTGCACCACCGCCTCAGCCGAGGTCGAGCTCGCGGGCGACGTCCACCATCGCGTCGACCACGGCGCGCACCGCCGGTCCGGGCTCGTGCCGGGTCGAGCGGTGCCGGGCCACGATGCGCCGCGATCCGAGGCCGGGCAGCGCGACGATCTGGGTTCCCTCGGGCGGCTCGGAGCGGCGCACGGCGAGCGCCGGGAGCATGGCGAGGCCCTGACCGGCGCCGACGAGCGCCAGCGCGGTGTCGAAGTCGAAGAACGAGTGCCGCACCTCCAGGGAGGTGCCGAGGGTGCGGCCGAGGCGGCGGAGCGCGAGGTCGGCGGCGGTGTTCGGCATGGCGCCCACCCACGGCATGTCGCGCAGGTCGTCGATCCGTTCGGGCGTGGGCAGGCTGAGCGGCACGACGAGCAGCCACGGCTCGTCGACGAGGGGCACGTCGTGGGAGCCGCGCGGGGCGGGGGAGTCGACGTCGACGTCGCGCTCCAGCAGCACCATGTCGAGGTCGCCGGCGCGCAGCATCCGCAGGGAGTCGGCGGGCTCGTGCTCGCGGACGTCGACGGTGACGCCGGGGTACTGCTCGGCGAGCGTCCCGAGGAGCGGGGCGACGACCGCACGGATCGCCGACTGGAAGGCGCCGATGGCGACGGAACCGGTCACGCCCTCGCCCAGGTTGGCGATGGCCTGACGCGCCTCGAGCAGCTCGGACTCGATCCGCTCGGCGGCGTCGGCGAGGACCCGGCCGGCCGGGGTGAGGGTGACGCCGCGAGGCCCTCGGTCGAGGACGGGGAAGCCCTCCTCACGCTCCAGACGGGCGATTTGCTGAGACACCGCGGACGGGGTCACATGCAGAAGATCTGCTGCCGCGAGCACGCCCCCGGCACGGTGCACGGCAAGGAGAAAGGCAAGTCTTCGTGGGTCCGCAGCCATGTAGCGATGCTAACTCCCGTTCGGAGAAGCATGAAATTGTGCTGAACGAAAATCTGCCGCACCATGGACGCAGCGCAGGCTCCGGGGACCACCCCGGAGGAACCCGGCTCCCGGGACCCTGCGCCTCCCCCTACCCCTGCCCTGGCAGCCTGCTGCCACCGTCGTGCCCGGAGCCAAGATGTCCCCCACCCTGCTCACCGTGATCACCGTCCTCGGCTGGATCGGCGCCGCCGCCGGTCTGGTCGCCTATGCCCAGGTGAGCCGGGGCCGCTGGACATCGAGCTCGTCGGCCTTCCAGGCCACCAACATCGTGGCCGCGATCCTCATGTGCGTCGTCGCGGGCGTCAACGGGGTGTGGCCCTCGGCCGCCGCCAACGTCGCGTGGATCGTCATCGGCATCCAGACCCTCCTCATGGCGCAGCGCGCCCGCCTCGCCGAGCAGCAGGCCGCCACCGCCACCGCCGGGACCGTGGCCGTCGAGCCCGCCGTGGTCTCCGTCGTCGAGCTCGACCTGCCCCTCGTCGAGACGCCGCTCGACCTCGCGACGGCCGAGCGCGTCGCCGAGTCGGTCACCCTCACCGGTGCCCTGCCGGTCGTCACGCCGTCGGTCACGACCGAGACCGCGCCGTCGGCGCTCCGCGTCCCGGCCACGGTCGCCTGACCGGCAGGTCCCCGCGCCCCGCACGCCCCGCCGTCCGTCCGGACCGCGGGGTGTCGGCGTCCCCGGAACAGCCCGGGTCGGCCCGGTTCAGCCGCCGTCAGCACTCGAGGGTCGCCTGCCAGGCGACGATCCGGTCCACGGCCCGCGCGACGACGTCCGGCGCCGCCGCGAACGACAGCCGCACCCAGTCCCGGCCGCGCTCGGCGTCGAAGTCGGTGCCCGGCGTGATGGCGACGTCCGCCTCGGCGAGCAGCCGCGCGCAGTAGGTGACGGCGTCGAGGCCGAACCGCGACACGTTCCCGTACAGGTAGAACGCGCCGTCGGCGGGTGCGACGGGCCGCCAGCCGAGCTCGTCGACGCGGTCCAGCAGCGCGGCCCGCGACGCGGCGTACGCGGCGACGTTCTCCGCGGCCGCGGCGTAGCCCGCAGGGGTGAACGCGGCGATGCCGGCGTGCTGGGCGAGCGCCGGGGGAGACAGGGCCACGTTGCCCGCCAGCGCGTCCACCGGCCCGACCAGCTCGTCCGGCAGCACCAGCCAGCCGAGCCGCCAGCCCGTCATCGCCCAGTACTTCGAGAACGAGTTGACGACGACGGCCCCGCGGTCGGTGTACGAGGCGGCGGTGGACTGCTGGACGTCGTCGGTGTACGCGATGCCGTGGTAGATCTCGTCGCTGATCAGCCGCACGTCGTGGTCGGCGCACCAGCCGGCGATCGCGTCGAGCTCGGCCGGCGTGATCATCGTGCCGGTCGGGTTCGCGGGGGAGGCCACGACGACCCCGTCCAGCCCGCCGCCGTAGTACGCCTCCATGAGCTGCGAGACCGTCGGCTGGTACCGGGTCTGCGGGCCGCAGTCGAGCTCCACGACCTCGCACCCCAGCGCCGACAGGATGTTCTTGTACGCCGGGTAGCCGGGGCGGGCGAGCGCCACCCGGTCGCCGACGTCGAACGCCGCGAGGAACGCCAGCACGAACCCGCCGCTGGACCCGGTGGTGACGGCGATGCGCGCCGGGTCCACCTCGACGTCGTACCAGCGGCGGTAGTGCCCGGCGATCTCGGCGCGCAGCGCGGGCACGCCCATCGCCTCGGTGTACCCGAGGTCCGCGCCGCGCAGCAGGTCGGCCGCGCGCTCGCGCACCACGTCGGACGCGCCCGTCGACGGCTCGCCCGCGCACAGGTTGAGCACGTCGTGCCCGGCGGCGCGCCGCGAGTTCGCGGCGGCGAGCACCTCCATCACGGCGAACGGGGGCACGTGGCTGCGGCGCGACACCTTCATGCGCCCATCATGCCCGCCCCGAGCCGCGCCGCGGGGGCGCCGGCCGGCGGCGCGCGGGTAGCGTGGACACCCGTGACGACGACGACGGCGGGCGACCTGGTCGCCCGCGCCACCGCGGCCCTGGGCGTGGCGGCCCGCCCCACCACCGTCGACGGCATCGACGCCGGCGACCCGGACGCTCGCGTGACAGGTGTCGCGGTCACGACGCTCGCCACCCTGGAGGTGCTGGAGCGCGCCGTCGCGGTGGGCGCCAACGTCGTGGTGACGCACGAGCCGCTGTACTACGACCACCAGGGCACGCAGGTGCCCGACCTCGTCGCCGAGGCCGACCCCGTGCAGGCCGCGAAGGCCGCGTACGTCGCGGCCCACGGTCTGGTGGTGTGGCGGATGCACGACGCGTGGCACGACCGCCGCCCGGACGGCATCGACGAGGGGTTCGCGCGGGCGCTGGGCTGGACTCTCGACGCCGCCGAGGCGGACCGTGGCACCGCGGTGTGCGACGTGCCGCCGACGACGCTCGGGGCTCTGGCCGGGAACATCGCCGAGACCTTCGGGGCGGACCAGCTGCGGTGCGCGGGCGACCCGCAGGCGCCGGTGCGGCGGGTCGCGCTCGACCTCGGGTTCCGCGGTTTCGCCCGCAACCGGGCGCTGCTGCGGCGCGACGACGTCGACGTCGTCGTCGTGGGGGAGGCGCACGAGTGGGAGACGGCGTCGTACGCCACCGACGCGGCGCGCGTGCTCGGCACGGGGCTGGTCGTCGTGGGGCACGTGCCGAGCGAGCAGGCCGGGATGAGCCTGTTCGCGGACCGGCTGCGCGACCTCGTCGACGTGCCCGTGACGTTCCTGGCGACGCCGGACCTGCTGCGCGCCGCCTGACGCCGCGTCGACGCACCGGCCGCACACCGGTCGCGGCCCGCCCGCGTCCCGCCTAGGTTCGGGCCATGGAGCCCGCCCCGCCGCCGACGTCGCCCGGCTGGGACCCGGACGTGCTGCCCGGCTTCGAGCAGCGCACCCTGCGGCTGGCCCCCGACTTCGAGGGCGACGTGGTCGCCACCGTGGTGCGGCGCACCCGGCCGGGCACGGCCGACGGCGTCCCGGACGCACGCACGGACGTGCTGTACGTGCACGGCTGGACGGACTACTTCTTCCAGACGCACCTCGCCGACTTCTGGGAACGCCGCGGCGTGCGGTTCCACGCGCTCGACCTGCGCAAGTACGGCCGCAGCATCCGCGAGCACCAGACGCCCGGGTTCGTCACGCGGCTGCGCACCTACGACGAGGACGTCGAGGCGGCGCTCGCCCTGATCGGGCACGGCCCCGAGAGCGGCCACGGGCGACGGCTGATCCTGCTGGGGCACTCGACCGGCGGGCTCGTGCTCAGCCTGTGGGCCGAGCACCGGCCCGGCCGCGCCGACGCGCTGGTGCTGAACAGCCCGTGGCTGGAGTTCCAGACCCGCCGGGTGGGCCGCATGGTGCTGGAGCCGGGGATGCGCGCCCAGGCGGCGCTCGCCCCGCGCCGGCAGCTCATGAACGTCGACCTCGGCTACTACGTGCGGTCCGTGTCGTCCCGGTTCGACGGCGAGTGGGACATCGACCCCGCCTGGCGTCCCGACGACGGCTGGCGGGCCACCCCCGCGTGGATGGCGGCCATCTTCTCCGGCCACGACCGGGTCGCCCGCGGCCTGCACATCGACGCCCCCGTGCTCGTGCTGCTGTCCAGCCGCTCCACGGCGCCCCTGCGCTGGAGCGAGGACATGCTGCGCACCGACACGGTGCTCGACGTCGAGGGCGTCGCCCGCCGCACCGTGCAGCTCGGCCCGCTGGTCATGCTCTGCCGCGTCGAGGGCGCCCTGCACGACGTCACCCTGTCCGCCGCGCCGGTGCGCGACGTCGTCTGGCGCGAGCTCGACCGGTGGTGGCGCGCCTACGTGCCGCCGCCCGCGCCGGAGGCGGCCCCCGAGCCGGAGCCCGAGCCGCGCGGGTGGCGGCGCTGGTTCGGGCGCCGCTGAGGCGGTGCTCGCCGGGCGCGACCACGACTGTTCTGACAGCGTGTCACCTGGTGTCGCCCGTGATGTCGTCGTGGAGGCTGAGGAATGGATGCTGATCTGACGCGTGCGGGGTCGGCCGACCCGGGCGACGGGGGACCGGCCGGCGACGACCGGGCGTACGCGAACCGGTGGCGGGCCCTCGTCGTGCTGTCGGTGGCGCTGTCGATGGTCGTCATCGACGGCACGATCGTCGCGGTCGCGATCCCGGACATCGTCGCGGACCTGGGCCTCGGGCTCAGCGACGCGCAGTGGGTGAGCGCGTCGTACGCCGTCGTGCTCGCCGGTCTGCTGCTGTCCGCCGGCCGGCTGGGCGACCGGATCGGGCGCCGCCTGCTGCTCGTCGTCGGCGTCGCCCTCTTCCTGGCCGGGTCCGTGATGTCCGCCGCGGCGGACGACGGCGGCACGCTCATCGGCGGCCGACTCGTCCAGGGCCTCGGCGCCGCGGCGATCCTGCCGACCACGCTGTCCACGGTGAACGCGACGTTCCGGGGCAAGGACCGCGCCGCGGCGTTCGGCGTGTGGGGCGCGGTGATCTCGGGGGCGGCGGCGATCGGCCCGCTGGCCGGCGGATGGCTGACGACGTCGTTCACCTGGCCGTGGATCTTCCTGGTGAACCTGCCGATCGGGGTGGCCGTCGTCGTGGGCGCCCTGCTGTGGGTCCCCGAGACCCGGACGAAGGTGGACGTGCCGGGCCTGGACGTCGACGGGCTGCTGCTGTCCGCGCTCGGCTTCGGGGCGCTGGTGTTCGGGCTCATCGAGGGCCAGACGCTGGGCTGGTGGGCGCCGAAGACCGACTTCCAGGTGCTCGGCATGACGTGGCCGGCCACGGCACCCGTGTCACCCGTGCCGGTGCTGCTCGCGCTCGGTCTGGGATTGTTGGTGCTGTTCGTCGTGTGGGAGCGGCACCGGGCCAGGGTCGGGCGCTCCGCGCTGCTGGACCTCGACCTGTTCCGCATCCCCACGTTCCGGTGGGGCAACGTCGCCGCGACCGCCGTGGCGGTGGGGGAGTTCGGCATCATCTTCGTGCTGCCGCTGTTCCTGGTGAACGTCCTGGCCCTGTCCACGATGGGCGCCGGCCTGGTGCTCGCGGCGATGGCGATCGGCGCCTTCCTGTCCGGGGCGTCGGCCCGCCACCTCGCCGCCCGGGTGGGTGCGCCGCTCGTCGTCGTGATCGGCCTCGTCCTGGAGGTGGTCGGTGTCGCCGCGGTCGCGCTCGTCGTGACACCGGACGTCTCGCCCTGGCTGCTCGCCGTCGTCCTCGTGGTCTACGGCGTCGGGCTCGGCCTCGCCTCCGCACAGCTGACGAGCACGACGCTCGCCCAGGTGCCCCCCGCGCAGTCGGGCCAGGGCTCGGCCACGCAGTCCACCGTGCGCCAGGTCGGCTCCGCGCTGGGCACCGCGCTGGTGGGGACGGCGCTCGCGGTGCTCCTCGCGACCACCGTGCCCGCGTCGCTCGACGGGCAGGGGTTGCCTGACGAGCAGGTGACCCAGCTCGCGGACGCGACGGCCGGGTCGGCGGGGAACGTGATCACCGGTCTGCGCGACCAGGGGACCGCCGGGGAGCTGGGCGAGCAGGGCCCGGCCGTGGTGGACGCGCTGTCGCAGGGCTTCGCCGACGCGACCCGCGGGTCGCTGCTGGTGGCCGGGGTGTTCCTGGTGGCCGGGCTCGTCGCCGCGACCGCCGTCGTGCGCGCGTCCCGGCGCCTCGAGGGCGCCGGGACGGGACAGAGCTGAGGCGGGTCGGTCAGGCCCGGGCGAGAGCCGCGGGGTCCTCGAGGCGGGCGTCGAGCATCCGCACGGTGGCGTCGACGGTCGCGAGTGTCGAGGCGTCGTGCGACACCAGCAGCGTCGCCGCCGACGTCTCGCGGGCGAGGTCGGTGATCAGCTCGACCACCTGGGTGCCCCGCTCGTGGTCGAGCGCGGACGTGGGCTCGTCGACGAGCAGCACCTCGGGCCGGCCGACGAGGGCGCGGGCGATCGCGACCCGCTGCCGCTGCCCGCCGGACAGCTGCGCCGGACGCTTCCCCGCATGGTCGGCCACGCCGACGGCGTCGAGCAGCTCCATCGCCCACGCGCGCACGGCGGCCGGGCGCCTGCCGCGCAGGTGGGCGTGCAGCTCGAGCTGCTCCAGCGCGGTGAGCGAGCCGAGCAGCTGCGGCGACTGGAACACCATGCCGATGCGCTCGAGCCGCACGCGCGTCGCCTGCGCCACCGAGGTGTCGGGCGTGAGCACGACGTCGTCGCCGATGGTCACCGTCCCGCGGCTCGGGCGGGTGAGCCCGGCCGCCACGGCCAGGAGGCTGGACTTGCCGGCCCCGGACGGGCCCAGCAGCGCGGTGGTCGTGCCGGCCGGGACGGTGAGGTCGACGTCGTCGACGGCCGTGAGGGTGCTCTCGCCGTCGGGGTAGACGAGGGTGACGTGCTCCAGGTGCAGGTCCACGGGTGGCTCCTTCGGTGCGGGCGAGGACGGTCAGCGGGCGGCGAGGGCCGCGTGCGGGTCGATGCGGGTGATGCGGGCCACGGAGACGCCGGCACCGACGAGGCCGAGCAGGATCAGGCCCGCGGCGGGCACGAGGGTGGTGGTGGCGGTGACGACGACGGGGACGGCGTCCGGCAGCAGGGTCGCGGCGGCCACGGAGAGCCCGGTACCGACGGCGACGCCGCCGACGAGCAGCACGGCGGCCTGGCCGAGCGCGTCGCGCAGCAGGTACCGGGTGGAGGCGCCGAGCGCCTTGAGCACCGCGATGTCGCCCGAGCGGCTGATCGTCCACACGGTGAAGAACGCGCCCACCACGAGGGCCGAGATGACCAGCAGGAACGCCTGCATCGTCGTCAGCGACGTGTTCTCCCCGGCGAACGACGAGACCGCCGAGCGGGCGTCCTGCGTCGTGACGGTCGTCGTGCCGAGCGCGTCGTCCGCGGCGGCCAGGTCGGCGTCGTCGGTCGTGGTCAGCGCGACGACGGTCGCCACCGGCTCCGCCCCGGCACCGGTCGCCGCGGAGCCGCGAGCGCCGATGTCCTGCCAGTCGTCCAGGGAGGTCCACACGACGGGGGTGTGGGAGAACGACTGGTCGGCGTCCACGGTCGCGGCGACGGTCAGCTCGGCTCCGCCGAGGATCACGGTGTCGCCCACCTGTGCGTCGAGGGCGTCCGCGGCCCCGGGGGTGAGCACGACCGTGCCGGGCTCGACGTCCCCGGGCCGGCCGTCGTCGCCCGCGGGCACCAGGGCGGTGCCGCCGGCCACCCCGAGGGCGGTGACGGACGCCGTGGTGCCGTCCGTCGCGGCGCGGGTGGTCGCCACGCCGAGCGGGTCGGCGGACTCGACGCCGTCGACGTCGGCCCAGCCCTCCCACTGGCCGGCCTCGACGCGCGAGGCGGTGAACTCGGGGTCGTCGCCCGCGGCGGGCATCGAGAACGCGAGGTGGTCGGCGGGCAGGTCCGTCACGGCGGACGTCGACTCGCGAGCCAGTCCCGCCGTCAGGGACGCCAGGAACGTGACGAGGAAGGTGATCAGCACGATCACCACGGACATCAGGACGAAGCGGCCTCGGGCATGCTGCAGATCGCGCAGGGCGACGAACACGGGAACCTCCACGGACGGTGCTGGGACTGCCTCCAGCCTCCGCGCCGCCGCGCCCGCGGTCATCGCGATCCGGGGTGATCCCGCGACGCCGGACGGTGGGTCCGCCGATCAACCTTTCGGACGATGCGCGGCCGCCGGGTCTGGCTACCGTGGACAGGTGATCCGCCATCCCTCGCCGTCGGCGACCCGGGGCCTCGTCCTGGGGCTGGACGTGCTGACCGCGGCGCTGGTCGTGGTCGCCGTCGTGCAGGCGCCGCCGGGCGTCGGGGTGCCCGTGCTGCTCGTCGCCGGCGGGTTCGGCGCCCTCTACGTCGCGGGGCGCCTGGTCGTGCGGGTGCACGAACGGCCCGTGGACACCCCGCGGGGGCGATGGTGGCCCGACGCCGCGTGGGTCGTCGCGCTCGTGGTCCCCTGGGCCGCGCTGCTGTGGCTGTCCCCGGCGGCGCTCTGGCTCGCGTTCCCGTTGATGCTGTGGCAGATGCACGTGCTCGGCCCCCACCGTGGCGTCGTCGCGGTCGCCGTCACCACGGCGCTCGCGGTCGCCGAAGGCCTGCTGGTGCAGGCCGGCGACGGCGAACCCTGGACCGGGTTCGTCCTCGGCCCGGTGCTCGGCGCGGCCGTCGCGGTGGGGGTGGTGCTGGGGATCGAGGCGTTCGTGCGCGAGTCCCAGACCCGGCAGCGCACCGTCGACGAGCTGACGCAGGTGCGCCGGCACCTCGCTCAGGCCGAGCGCGAGCGTGCCGTCACCGACGAACGGGCCCGCCTCGCCCGGGACATCCACGACACCCTGGCGCAGTCCCTGTCCGCGATCGAGCTGCTGCTGCGGGCCGCGGACGACGCGGTGGGCACCGACGACGTCAGGGCGCGGACGCTGATCGGCCAGGCGCGGGCGGCTGCGGGCGACGGCCTGGCGGAGGCACGGCGCGTCGTCGAGGACCTCACGCCCGGCGACCTCGACCGCACCACCCTCGTCGCGGCCCTGCGCCGGGTCGCGGAGCGCACCGGGACCACCGGCGACGACACCGACGGACGGCACGGGCCGTCGACCGTCTCCGTCCGGACCAGCGGGACTCCCCGCCCCCTGCCCGTGCCGCTGGAGACCGCGCTGCTGCGGATCGCCCAGTCGGCCCTCGCCAACGTCGCCGAGCACGCGGACGCCGCCCACGCGCACGTGACGCTCACGTACGAGGAGGACGCCGTCACCCTCGACGTCGTGGACGACGGCAGGGGGTTCGACGCCGCGCAGCCGGGCGACCGTGCCCACGGACGAGGGTTCGGCCTCCCCGCCATCCGCTCGCGCGCCCACGAGCTCGGAGGCACCGTGGCGCTGGAGAGCAGCCCGGGCGGCGGGACTGCCGTCGCCGTCACCCTGCCCGTCCGAGGGACGGAGGACGCCCGGTGATCGACATCGTCCTCGCCGACGACCATCCCGTCGTGCGCGCCGGGCTGCGCGCCGTCGTCGAGAGCCAGCCGGACATGCGCGTCGCGCACGAGACCTCGTCCGCCGAGGACCTGCTCGACTGGCTCGACGGCGGCGGCCGGGCCGACGTCATCCTGCTCGACCTCCGCTTCGGCGCCGGGCGCCTGGGCGGAGCGGCCGCCACCGGCACGATCGTCCGCCGGCACGCCGTCCCCGTGCTGGTCGTCACCACCTACGGCACCGACGCCGACATCCTCGCCGCCGTCGAGGCCGGCGCGACCGGGTACCTCCTCAAGGACGCGCCCACCGAGGAGCTCGCCCGCGCCGTCCGGTCCGCCGCCGCGGGGGAGGTCGCGCTCGGCGCCGACGTGCAGCGCCGGCTCCTCGGACGTCTGCGCGCGCCGGGCGAGAGCCTCAGCGCGCGCGAGCTCGAGGTGCTGCGGCTGGTGGCGGCGGGCCGGTCGAACGACGCCATCGCGCGCGAGCTCTTCGTCTCCGTCGCGACCGTCAAGTCGCACCTGGCGCACGTCAACACCAAGCTCGGCAGCCGGTCGCGCACCGAGGCCGCCGCCACCGCCCGCGAGCGCGGCATGCTCTGACCCCGGACGGGCCGCGCCCCGTCCACGGGGTGGAACGCCACGGCCCCCGACCGGCGGGCGCCCCACGTCGCACGTAGCGTGGCTCCATGAGGTGGTCGGCGGACGGGCTGGTGGCGGTGACGGGGGCGTCGGGGAGGCTCGGGTCGCGCCTCGCCTTCCGGCTGGCGGCCGAGGGCGCGCGGCAGCGCCTGGTGGTCCGGGACCTCGCCCGGGCGCCGCGCCTCGCGGACGGGCGGCCGCTGCCCGAGTGCGAGGTCGTCACCGCCGCCGGCTACGACGACGCCGTGGGGATGCGCGCAGCGTTCGAGGGCGTGCAGTCGGTGTTCCTCGTCAGCGCCCGCGAGTCCGCCGACCGGGTGACCGAGCACGTGGCCGCGATCGACGCCGCGGTCGCGGCAGGGGTGGAGCGCATCGTCTACGTGTCGTTCGTCGGCGCCGCCCCGGACGCCGTGTTCACGTTCGCGCGCGACCACTTCCACACCGAGGAGCACCTGCGCGGCACCGGGCTGCGCTGGACGGTGCTGCGCGACAACCTCTACCACCAGGCCCTCGCGTCGTTCGTCGGGCCCGACGGCGTCATCCGCGGCCCGGCGGGCACGGGCCGCGTCGCGTCGGTGTCGCACGACGACGTCGCGGACGTCGCGACCGCCGTCCTGCTCGACGAGGACCCGCGCCGCCACGACGGTGTCGTCTACTCCGTGACCGGCCCCACGGCCCTCACCCTCGCCGAGGTCGCGACGCTGCTGTCCGACGTGACGGGGCGGGAGATCCGGTACGAGGCCGAGACGGTGCGGCAGGCGTACGCGTCACGGGAGCACCTCGGGGCGTCCGCGGTGGAGCTCGCCGGGTGGATCTCGTCGTACGAGGCGATCGCCGCCGGGGAGCTCGCCGGGGTGTCCGGCGACGTCGCCCGCCTGGTCGGGCGACCTGCCCGGTCGTTCGAGCAGTGGCTGGACGACTACCCGGCCGAGTGGGAGCACCTGCTGGTACCGCCGTCGTCGGACGCCGGTGGCACCGACGCGTGACGCCGTCGGCGAAAAACGGTTGGCGGGTGCGGGGCGGGCGCCTAGCCTCGGAGCACGTACCGGAAAGGAGGTGATCCGAGAAGTGAAGACTCTTCGGACCAGCGAGGTGGTCGCGGGCTGAACCCCGCGACCACCGGGACCCGCGGGTGCCGTGCCCTCGTCCAGCACGGCAGGAGACGACCTCCGACCCGCGGGTCTCCCTATGCCCGGTCGCAGAACGTGCTGATGGCGTCGGCCGCGGCGTACTCGGCCACCGGGTCGGGCGTGTCCGTGCACGACGACAGCCCGGTCTCCATCAGCTCGAAGCTGGTCCACGCCACGTCGACGGCCTCGCTGCCGTCGGCGCACGACACGACGGCGTCCTGCGTGGAGTGCCGCGTGTACGAGTACTGGATGTACCTGCCCTTGCTCTTGCCGACCAGCAGCTCGGTCGGGTCCGCGAGCCGGGGCGCCCGCTCCGCCTCGAGCAGCCCTCCGGCGACGGCGTCCTCCACGACGGCGTGCTGGGCGTCCGTGGCTCCCTTCGCGACCCGGACGCCCGCGTCCTCCTGGCGGTCCCAGGAGTCCACGACCTTGATCGCGCCGGACCCGCTGACCGTGGACAGCACGATCGCGGTGTAGACCTTCTTCTCGGTGGGGGAGCCCTGCCACTCGACCACGACGCCGTCGGCGCAGGCGCTGGCCGAGGCGGGAGCGGCGTTCGCGGACGCCGAGGCGGACGACCCGGCGGCGGTCTCGGTGGTCTCGGTGCCGCCCGGCTCGTCGGCGCCGGCGCACCCGGCGACCAGCAGGGTGGTGGCCGCCAGGGCGGCACAGGGCAGGAGGTGGCGTCTCGCGTCGTTGCGTCTCACCCGCGGCAACCTAGCGGATGGAAAGCGCTTAACTCCAGAGTTCGCGGCGATCCGGTGGCAACGATCCCACAACGGTCGGCCATGGCCGGCGGGTCCGCGGCCTCATGCGCCGCCGGCGGCGCGGTGCCGTCGCCGCACGACGAGAGGCATGACCGCCCACAGCCCGAGCAGCAGCAGCGCCACGAACGACCCGACGACGATCCCCGCCACCCGGCCCAGGACGACGTCGAACACCAGCAGGGCGGTCGCCGCGAGCGCCACCGCCAGCAGCACCAGACCCACCCGCGTGAGCCGGTCGCCGCCCGTGACGATCGACGTCTTGAGGTGCTCCCGGAACAGCACCCGGTGCAGCGCGACCGGCGCGATGAACAGGCCCGTCGCGGTGATCGCGACCAGCACGTCGCCGAGGTAGACGGCGACCTGGAACGTGTCGAGCTCGGCGAACTTCGACTGGAACGGCAGGATCAGCAGGAAGCCCGTGAGGATCTGCACGCCCGTCTGCAGGACCCGC
This sequence comes from Isoptericola dokdonensis DS-3, assembly GCF_001636295.1. Classification (NCBI taxonomy): domain Bacteria; kingdom Bacillati; phylum Actinomycetota; class Actinomycetes; order Micrococcales; family Promicromonosporaceae; genus Isoptericola; species Isoptericola dokdonensis. The sequence continues at coordinate 2,598,601 of NZ_CP014209.1, forward strand.
AGCTCCTGCAGCAGCTCGTTCCAGTTCCGGTCCGACCGCTCGTCCGGCGTCTCCGCCCGGCCGTCGTGCGACCGGCCCGTCGCGTCTCCGGACGACCGGCTCGTCGCGTCGTCGCTCATCGCGTCCCCCGTCTCGGATCGGCCCGGCGGCGTCCTGCGGCGCCGCCCTGCCGCTCATCGTCGCCGACGACGCCCGCCGCGTCGAGCACCCGTCGGCGCGAGTCAGCGCACACCGGGGCGAGTCAGCGCAGGTCGGCGCGAGTCAGCGCAGCCCGGCGGCTGCACTTCCTCAGCCATCGCCGTCGGGAAGCGTGAGGAGGTCCGACGGCGGACACGGCGGCGCTGCAGTTCCTCCGGTATCGCGGGGCTGATGGCTGAGGAACCGCAGCCCCGTCGACCGGCTCAGTACCCCGCGCGGCCCGGATCCTCGACGCCGACGAACCGGGCGGCGAGCGCCTCGGACCCGCGGGCGAGGAGGGCCACGTCGGCACCCACCAGCACGAACGACGCGCCGGCGGCGAGGTACGCCTCGGCGACGGCGGGGTCGAACGCGTTGACGCCGACCGGCTTGCCGGCGGCGCGGACGGCGTCGAAGGTGCGCAGGACGGCGGCGCGGACGTCCGGGTGGGTCTGCTGCCCGAGCAGCCCCAGGGAGGCGGCGAGGTCGGACGGTCCGACGAACACGCCGTCCACGCCGTCGACGGCGGCGATCTCCGCGGCGGCGGCCACGCCGTCGACGTCCTCGACCTGGACGAACAACGAGACGTGGTCGGCGGCGTCGGTCAGGTACCCGTCGACGCGGTTCCAGCGGCCGGAGCGGGCGAGCGCCGAGCCGACGCCGCGACGTCCCCGCGGCGGGTAGTGGACGGCCTCGACGGCAGCGCGCGCCTGGGCGGCGGACGACACCATGGGCACCAGCAGGTTCTGGGCGCCGAGGTCGAGCACCTGCTTGATCGTCACGGCGTCGTCCGACGGCACCCGCACGAGCGGCGCGACGGGGAAGGCGGCGACGGCCTGGAGCTGGGCCAGCACCGAGGGCAGGTCGTTGGGACCGTGCTCCATGTCGACGAGCAGCCAGTCGAGGCCGGCGTCGGCGCAGATCTCCGCGACGAGCGGGCTGCCCGAGCACACCCACATCCCGGCGAGGGGGCGGTCGGCGGCGGCCAGGGCCGCGCGGAAGGTCGGGTTCAGAGGAAGCGGCACGTGATCGTTCCCATCGGTCCGTAGTCGCACAGCACGGAGTCGCCGCGGGAGATCCACGTCGGGCGGGTGAACGACCCGGCGAGGATCGTCTCCCCGGCCTCCAGCCGGTCGCCGTGCTGGTGGAGCTTGTTCGCCAGCCAGGCGACGCCGGTGGCGGGGTGATTGAGGACGCCGGCGGCGACGCCGGTCTCCTCGATCGTCTCGTTGCGGTACAGCAGGGCGGACACCCAGCGCAGGTCGACGGCGTCGGGCGCGGTGGGGCTGCCGCCGAGGACCATCCCGCCGTACGCGGCGTTGTCGGCGATGGTGTCGACGATGGTGCGTCCCTCGAGCTCGACGTGCGAGTTGAGGATCTCCAGCGCGGGCACGACGTACTCGGTGGCGCGCAGCACGTCGACGAGCGAGCAGTGCGGACCCTCCAGCGGTCGGGCGAGGACGAAGGCGAGCTCGACCTCGATCCGCACGTTGGAGAAGTCGTCGAACGGGATCGTCGCGCCGGTGGACCACACGGTGTCGTCGAACATCACGCCGTAGTCGGGCTCCGTGATGCCGGTGGCGGCCTGCATGGCACGCGAGGTGAGCCCGATCTTGCGGCCCACGAGCCGCCGGCCGGCCGCGACGTTCTGCTCCCGCCACACGCGCTGGATCGCGTAGGAGTCCTCGACGGTCGCCTCCGGCCAGCGGGCGGTGATCCGCGGGACCACGCCGCGCTCACGGTCGGCGACGGCGAGCTCGGCCGCGATCTGCGCGATCGTCTCGGGGGAAGCATCGGTGCTCCTTCGGTGGGGTCGGGCGCCCGGACGGCCGGGGGACCGTCCGGGCGGGCTCAGGGGTTCAGGCGCGGGTGCTGCGCCACGCGTCGTAGGCGGAGCGCCACTCGCCGCTGGGCGGGAACAGGCCCTCGACCGGGTGTCCTGCGGCGACCTGCTCGGCCACCCAGGCGTCCTCGTCCTCCTTGGCGAGCGCGGCGTCGACCACCTGCTCGGCGAGATGGCGCGGGACGACGAGCACGCCGTCCGCGTCGCCCACCAGGACGTCGCCGGGCTGCACCGCGGTTCCCCCGCAGGCGACGGTGACGTCGGACTCCCAGGGCACGTGCCGGCGGCCGAGCACCGCGGGATGGGCGCCCGCGCAGTAGACGGGCAGCCCGACGGCGGTGACCGCGACGACGTCACGCACGCCGCCGTCGGTGACGACACCTGCCGCCCCGTTGCGCCGGGCCCGGATCGCGAGGATGTCGCCGAGCGTGCCCGAGCCAGGGTCGCGCCGGGCCTCGACGACGATCACCTCGCCCGGACCGACGCTGTCGAACAGCCGCTTCTGCGCGTTGTACCCGCCACCGTGGCTCGCGAAGAGGTCGGGGCGCGCGGGAACGAACCGCAGCGTGCGGGCCACGCCGACGAGCTTGCTCGCGGGGTGCAGCGGCGTGACGCCGTCGATCGTGACGTCGTCGTACCCGAGCGCCCGGAGCTGGGCGGACAGCGCCGCGACGGGAGCGCGCAGGTACTTGGCGCGCAGGTCGTCGGCGAGCGGTGCGGGGCGGTCGCCGGCGGTGTCCGACGACGTCGGGGGGCGCGTGGTCCGGCCCGGCGGGGCGGGGGTCGGCGGAGGGGTCGTCATCGTTCTCCTCGTGGTCCGGCGGCGGGCGTCGTCACCCGACCGGCTTCCTGGATCGTATACGATCGACGGTCGTCGGGATCGGGTGCACCTCAGTGCAGACCCAGGTACTGCTCCAGCGTCTCCGGGGTGGCGGTCAGCAGCGGCTCGCGCACCGCCTCGCCCGGGAACTCGCTGGCCTCGAAGAACCAGCGCTCGGAGGCCGGCAACCCCCACTGCTGCGCACGACGAGGGTTCGACACGTCCCAGCGGATCGGCTCGGACTCCAGGTCGATGAACTGGTAGTGCGTCGTGAACAGCTCGATGCGGTGCTGGTCCGGGTCACGCACGTAGAGGAACAGCGCGTTCGACAGGCCGTGCCGCCCTGGGCCACGGTCGATCTCGCGGCCGAACCCCTTCGAGCCGGTGACGTCCGCCGCATGGATCAGCGCCGTGGCGTCCGGGACCGTGTACGCGAAGTGGTGCAGGCGCGGCCCCCGGCCGTTGGTGAACACCAGGTCGTGCGTGTTGCCCTTCACCTCCAGCCAGGTGCCCCACAGCTCGTCGGTGCCGTCCTTCGCCGTGTACTCCGACATCCGCATACCCAGTCCGGCCCAGAAGTCCGTCGCCGTCTGCACGTCGTGCGTGACCACCTGGTAGTGGTCCAGCCGCTGCGGCGCACCGGCCCGGAAGTCGTGGAAGTCCGCCATCTTGCGGCGCACCGTCTCCATGGACGAGGTGATCTCCATGAGCGTGCCCACCGGGTCACGGAACTGCAGGGTCGCACCCTGGTGGTCCTGCTCGACCCGCCGGTGCTCGACGCCGGTCGCCCGGAAGTGGCGCTCGGCCGCCAGCACGTCGGCCTCCGTGCGGACCCGCAGGCCGATCCGGTGCGCCCACGCGTCGTCGGCGCGCTCCAGCACCAACGAGTGGTGGGCGTCCTCCTCCAGGCCACGCAGGTACACCGTGTCGTCGGTCTCCGCGGTGACGACCAGGCCGATGACGTCGGAGTAGAACGTGCGGCTGGCGTCGAGGTCCGTCACCCCGAGCCGGACGTGGCTCGCACGGGTGAGGGTGAACGGCGGTTCGAAGCTGGTCTGGGGAAGCATCGTCGACTCCTCGGGTCCACGGGCCGGGCAGCCCGTCCTGCGACCAGGCTGACACCTGGCGAGCCTTCCGGGAACTACCGATGTCCTCGCCCCGCCATAGCGATCATGTATGGCGCGACGGCGTAGCCTGGGGAGCATGGAGCTGCGCCAGCTGCGGTACTTCACGGCCGTCGTCGAATCCGGCTCGTTCACGGCGGCGGCCGAGGTCCTGCACCTGTCCCAGCCCCCGCTCAGCGTGGCGATCTCGAAGCTCGAGTCCGAGCTCGGCGTCCGGCTGCTCGACCGGGGACCGCGCGGCGTCGAGCCGACGAGCGCCGGCCGGTACCTGCTCGACGCCTCGTCCCGCATCCTCGGCGAGGTGGACGACCTGGTCGCCGGCCTCGGTCGGCACGCCGCCGGCACCGCGGGCACCCTGACGATCGCCGCCGTGCCGGTGCTCATGTGGCACCGGCTGCCCGCGCTCCTGCGGGAGCACGCGGCTTCGGCGCCCGACGTCGAGTTGCGGCTCGTGGACCCGCCGCCGTGGACCGCGATCGAGATGCTCCAGCAACGTCAGGTCGACCTGGCGGCCGTGGTCGTGGCGGACCCGCGCCGCTTCGCCGCCCGGCACCGCGACGTCCTCGACGTCGTCGACTGGGGGCCCGTCCCCCTGGTCGCCGTGCTGCCCCCGGACGAGGTCGACGCGCCCGACCCGTACCCGCTGCGGGCCCTCGACGGCACGGTGCTGCTCCTGCCGACCCGCACCGCGGCCGTGCCGAGCCTGCCGGAGGCGGTCGAGGCGACGCTGCACCGGCACGACGTCCGACCGCGGGAGATCCGCACCGTCCCGACCATCCAGGCCGGGCTCCCGCTCGTCGAGGCCGGCACCGCGCGGGCAGTCCTGCCCGACCCCGACGGGCGGAGCCTGGGACGCTTCGACGTGGTGGTGCGCGAGCTCGCCCCGGCCCCGCGGCCGATGCGCGCGCTGGTGCTCTGCCGGCGGGGCGGCGCCGCCGACCCGAAGATCCGACGGCTCCTCGAGCACGTCGGCGACACCAGCGGAAATCCTGTGTGATCTCCGATATGATCAGCCAGGTCAACTGACGCCCAGCGTGACCCGCGACGACGCGGCGAGTCACCGGCGCCGACACGAGAGGAAGTCCGAGCGTGGCAGCCAGCAAGGCCGACCAGTGCTACGAGATCCTGCGCCAGGGGATCATGGAGGGCACGTTCGCCCCCGGGCACCGCCTGGTCATCGACCAGCTCGCCCGCGACCACGGCATCAGCTCCGTCCCGTGGCGAGAGGCCATCCGCCGGCTCGAGGCCGAGGGGTGGGTCGACATCGTCCGCAACGCCGGCGCCGTCGTGAAGACCTTCGACACCGGCTCGTGGGAGCGCACCATGCAGCTCCTCGCCCGCCTCGAGGGGTACGCGACGGCCCTGTCCGCGCCGCACCTGACCCGGGACGAGCTCGACCGGGCCCGCACCCTCAACCGCGCGATGGGCGACGCCCTCCACGGCTTCGACCCCGCCCGGTTCGGCGAGCTCAACCGCGAGTTCCACCAGCTCCTGTGCTCCCGCTGCGACGACGCCCGCCTGGCCGGCCTGGTCTCCGACGAGTGGACCCGGCTCGAGCTCATCCGTCGCTCCGCGTTCTGGTACGCGCCCGGCCGTGCGCTCGCCTCCCTGGCCGAGCACGACGGCCTCATCGACCTCATCGAGGGCGGTGCCGACCCCGACGTCATCGAGAACGCCGCACGCCGTCACGAGCTCAACACCGTCATGGCGATCCACGAGCACGAGCGCCAGCACGCCGACGACCCCGCCGCGACGCACTGACCGCCGCCGCGCCTCCTCCGGCATCAGCTCCCGGTGCGTGAGGCGGGGCAGCGTGGTGAGGTCCGAGGTCGTGGATCCTCACGCATCAGCCGTCGACGCGTGAGGTTCCACGGCACCGGCTGATGTCCGGCGTCGAGCAGGCGGCCACGCCCGCCGGCCACGACAGCCGGGCACCCGGCACCCTGCACCCTGCACCCTGCACCCGGTCAGTCGTGGGAAGCGTCCCCGAGCTGGGCGAGGTAGGCGCGGCCGTAGTCGTTGCCGTTCGGCTGGCGCAGGGTGGTGTGGACGTGGAACCGGGCGGGCAGCCGGTTGGACAGCCAGACGCCGGCGTGGTGGTCGAGCTCGGCGAGGACGACGGGGCTGTGGATGCGCAGGTAGAAGGGCTGCGACCCGTCGGTGGCGCCGTACCAGGAGAGCCAGGTGTCGTCGCGGTGGGCGTCGACGTCGGCGAGCGTGAGTCGGCGCTGCGGCTCGGTGAGCAGCAGGTGGAAGTCCTCGACGATCGCCCGCAGGAGGGCCCACTGGTGGTCGTCGAGCGACGTGGCACGGATGCCCTCGGGCGGGACCACGCGGTTGTCGCGGAACGCCCCGGCAACGTGCCGCTCGTCGGCGGGGTGGAGTCGACCGGCGGGCATCGACGGGTCCAGGACGGAGCTGTACACCACAGCCTCGGCGCGCTGTACATCGGTGAGCGAGGACGCGAGCTCCAGGGCGGCGCGCTCCCGCGCGTCGAACAGCGGCGGCCGGGCGCCGTCGGACAGCGCGGGCTCGGCGCCGAGGAAGACGGGGGCGACGACGTGCCGCCCGGCCACGGACACGAACGACACGGCGACGTGATGGCCGAAGAGCTGCCATCCCCACGCGCCACCGGCCGACGGCGTCCCGAACACCGAGACCCAGTAGCTGCGCTCGTTCATGAGGTCGGGCAGGTCCACGAGATCGCCGAGGAACCCGTTGAGCGCCATCGCCTCCCGGACCCGCGCGTACCCCTCCGGGCTCAAGGACGCCTCGACCATCGCCAGGGCGGCCTGCGCGACGGGCTCGTCGAGCTCCTCCAGGCGCAGGCCTCCGTCGTGGATGACGAACTCGGGGTTGCTCCAGGCGCGCCAGCGCGGCGAGCCGACCGGGTGCTGCGCGACCGCCCGCCGGTCGTCGTCGAGCAGGGCGAGGAGCCGCTCGGCCGCGCGCGCGGCCTCCGGGGCGGCGTCGGTCACCGGCACGAGCCGGTGCACGTCCCGCACGACGCCGTCGGTCGTCACCCCGACGAACGGCTCGTCGTAGAGGTCCTGCCACGCACCGAGCAGCTCCTGCACGAACCCCGGCTCACGCTTGCGCCGCGAGAACTCGACGTAGTCGAGGCCCCGCCACTGCGCGAGGACGGGGTCGTCCAGGTCGTACAGGTGGTCGCGGTAGCCGCCCTGGTCGAGGGTGACGTCCTCGTCGCGGGCCGTCACCCGGTCGGAGGAGAAGAAGTCGTCGAGGTCGTTCTCGGTGCTCACGGATGCTCCTGGTCGATCAGGCGGCGTCGCGGGCCTCGCGACGGGCGGCCCGGCGCTCGGTGCGGCCCGCGGGGTGGGACGCGGGGCTCGCGGCCAGCAGGGCCCGCGTGTACTCGTGCTGCGGGTCGTCGAAGAGCGCGCGGGTGTCGCCCTGCTCGACGAGCTCACCGTTCCTCAGCACGCCGACCCGGTGGGAGATGTGCCGCACGACGCCCAGATCGTGCGTGATGAACAGGTAGCTGACGCCCGACGCGTCCTGGAGGTCCTTGAGCAGGTTGATGATCTGGCTCTGGGTGGACAGGTCGAGGGCGCTGACGGCCTCGTCGCAGACCACCAGCCGCGGCTCGAGGACAAGGGCGCGGGCGATGGCGACCCGCTGGAGCTGCCCGCCGGACATCTCGGACGGGTACCGGGTGAGGTGCGCGGCGGTGAGCCCGACCTGCTCGAAAGACGCGAGAGCCCTCGCACGCCGCTCCGCCCGGTCGCCGATGCCGTGCCGGGCCAGGGTCTCGGTGATCGCGCGGCCGACCCGGTGCCGCGGGTTGAGCGAGGCGATCGGGTCCTGGTAGACGGCCTGGACCTGCCGCCGGTAGGCCAGGGGCGTCTCCTTCGGCATCGTGGAGATGTCCTGGCCGTCGTAGCGCACCGTGCCGCCGCTGACGTCGGCGAGCCGCAGGATCGCCTTGCCGGTGGTGCTCTTGCCGGAGCCGGACTCGCCGACCAGGCCGTACGTCTCGCCCGGCGCGATGGTGAAGCTGACGCCCCGGACCACGGTGAGGGTACGGCGGCGCCAGGACGCCGCGCCGGCGACGTCGTAGTCGACGCGCAGGTCCTGGACGTCGAGCAGGGGCTGGTTCGCGGTCATCCGTGCATCACTTCCCGGTGAGGGCGCCGTCGACGACGAGGTGGTCGGCGATGGTCGGCAGCCGGTCGACGTCGTGGTCGGCGGAGGGGTGGGCGGCGAGCAGCGCCGCGGTGTACGGGTGGCGGGGACGGTCGAAGACCTGCTCGACGTCGCCGACCTCGAGGAGGTCGCCCCGGCAGAGGATCGCCAGCCGGTCGCAGGTCTCCGCCGCGACGCCCAGGTCGTGCGTGATGTTGACGATCCCCATGCCGAGCCGGTCGCGCAGGTCGAGCACCAGGTCGAGCACCTGGCTCTGCGTGGTGACGTCGAGCGCGGAGGTGGCCTCGTCCAGGACGAGCAGCTCGGGCTCCCCGGCCAGCGCGATCGCGATGGCGACGCGCTGCGCCATGCCGCCGGAGAACTGGTACGGGTACTGCTTGAGCCGGCGTGGGGCCTCGTCGACGCCGACGAGGGTGAGGAGCTCGGCGGCGCGGGTCCGCGCGGCGGACCTCGACGAGGCGCCGTGCGCACGCAGCACGTCGGTGAGGTGGCGACCCACGGTGTGCACGGGGGAGAGGTTGGCCTGCGGGTTCTGGAAGACGGCGCCGAGGCCGCTGCCGCGCAGGGTGCGCAGGGTGCGCTCGTCGCAGCCGACGAGCTCGCGGCCCTGGAGCCTGATCGACCCGCTCGCGACGCGCACGCCGGCGGGCAGGAGGCCGAGCACCGACCGGGCGAGCATGGACTTGCCGGAACCGGACTCGCCGAGGAGCCCGAGGATCTCGCCGCGGCCGACGGTGAACGAGACGTCGTCCACGAGGGTCATGGTCTCGCCGTCGGGGCGGTCCGCGACGATCGTGACGCCGCGCAGCTCGAGGACGGGCGCCGGGCCGTCCGCCTCCTGGGCGGCGGCGCGCACCGACGCGAGCGTCAGGTCGCTCTCGCCCCGCGGCGGGACGGCGCGGCCCAGGACCTTGGTGCGGCGGACGCGGCGACGCCCGGACAGGGCGTCGTTGATGCCGTCACCGACGAGGTTGAACGCGAGGACCGTCAGGACGATCGCGACGCCCGGGGCGACGGCCATGAACGGGTTGTCGGCCTGGTGCTGCGCGGCGACGCCGAGCATCCCGCCCCAGGACGGCTGGTCGTCGCCGAGCCCGAGGCCGAGGAACGACAGCGCCGCCTCGACCTTGATCGCCGACCCGAGGAAGACCGCGCCCTGGACGGCCAGCGGACCGGCGAGGTTCGGCAGCACGTGCCCGAACAGCACCTGGCGTTCGCGCAGCCCGGACACGCGGGCGGACTCGACGTAGAGCTTCTTGCGCTCGGACAGGGTGATCGCGCGGGTCATGCGGGCGAAGTTCATGCAGAAGATGAGGCCGATCGCGACGATCAGCGTGCCCATGCCCCGGCCGAGGATCGCGATGACGACGAACCCGACCATGAGGCCTGGCAGGGCGTCGGCGACGTCGAGGCCACGGGAGCCGATGCGGTCGTACCAGCCGCCCTTGTACCCGAGGACGAGACCGAGCGGCACGCCGATGACCATGGCGACCAGCACGGACCCGCCGGCGACGACGAGCGCCGTCTGCGCGCCGTAGATCAGCTGACTCAGCAGGTCCCGGCCCAGGTCGTCCGTCCCGAGGGGGTGCGCCGCGGTGGGTCCGGACAGCGGGGCCGTGAAGTCGGTCGCCTCCGGCGCGTAGGGCGCGATGAGCGGGGCCAGCACGGCGCACAGGGCGACGACGGCCAGCACGACCACGCCGAACAGGGTGGACGGCTGCGTGCTGAGCCGGCGCCAGGCCTGCCGGAGGGTGCGTGCCTGCTTGCGGGGGGCGGCCTCGGCCGCCGGTGCTCCGACGGTGGGGGGCGTGCTGGTCACTGGGGCCTCGCTTGGGGGTTGATCAGGCCGTAGGCGATGTCGAGGAGGAGGTTCACGGCGATCACGAGGACGGCCGTGACGAGCACGACCCCCTGCACGACCGGGAAGTCCTGGCTGATGACGCTGGTGAGCATGAGGCTGCCCAGCCCGGGCAGGGCGAACACCTTCTCGATGACGAAGCTGACGCCGATGAGGATGGCGAAGGTGACGCCGGTGGAGGCCAGCACGGGCACGAGGGCGTTCTTCACCCCGTACCGGGCCACCTGGACCCGGCGGGGGACCCCCGCCGCGGTGAGGGTGTCCATGAACGGCGAGGACATGGAGCTGACCATGGCGGCGCGGGTCTGCCGCGCGATGATCGCACCGCCCGTGACGCCGAGCGCGATCGACGGGAGCATGATGCCGACCAGCCACCCGGCGGGGTCGTCGACGAACGGCGTCCACGCGACGATCGGCACCCAGCCGAGCTGGACCGCGAACACCGTGGTGAGGAGCAGACCGAGCCAGAACTCGGGGATCGCGAGACCGAGGACGGTGCCCCCGGTGACGACGCGGTCCGCGAGGGTCCCGGGGCGGGTGCCGGTGAAGACACCGGCACCCACCCCGAGGAGGAAGGCCACGACCATGCCGCCGAAGACGATCGACAGGGTGGCCGGCACCCTGCTCTCCAGCAGGTCCGTCACCGGCATGCCCGCCCGGAAGGACGTGCCGAGGTCGCCCTGCAGCAGACCTCCGAACCACTCGACGAACCGCTCGAACGGCGGTCGGTCGAGCCCGAGCTGTGCCTCGACCTGGGCGATGGACTCGGGCGTCGCCGCGTTCCCCAGCATCGCCGCGGCCGGGGATCCCGGCACGAGGTACGTCAGGGAGAAGACGACCACGGAGATGATGACGAGCTGCGGGACGGCGAACGCCAGGCGGTAGGCGATGAGCTTCCCCATCGGATGTTGCTCCTCGTGTCGTGCGGTGCGTCAGCCGTTGGCCGGGCGCAGGTCGCGGTAGTTGACGAGGTTGGTCTCCCAGTGCTCGGTGGGAGCGGCGACACCCGTCACGGTCTCGGTGTTCCAGGCGATGAGCTCCTCACCGGCGACGTGCGCGCAGGTCAGGGCCTCGTCGGCGATGATCTTGGTGACCTCCGCCCACAGGGCGTCGGCCTCCTCGGAGGAGCCGGCGGCGATGGCCGCGTCGGCGGCCGCCTTCAGCTCGTCGCTCTCGGCGCCCGACGGGTTGCCGGGCGCGTCGGCGGCGAACCACGCGTTGTACCAGTCGTACGGGGTGAGCTCGTCGTTGCCGCCGAGCCCGAGCGGGTAGCGGCCCGAGTTCCACTCCGAGAAGTACTGGGGCGGCGGGGCGCTCTGCACGGTCACGTCCATGCCGATCTCGCCCATCTGCTCGGCGTAGATCTGCATCTGGTTCTCGTTGAACGTGGTGGCGAGCATCTCGGCGTCGACGGGCGGGTTCCCCGCGCCGTCGTACAGCTCCTGCGCCTTCGCCAGGTCGTGGGTGTATCCGGTGATGTCGGGGTTGTAGCCCTGCTCGCCCTCGGCGAAGTGCTGCGTGCGCACCTCCCAGTCGGGCTCGAGCGAGGCCAGCACCTGGGTGTCGATCGCGTAGCAGGCCGCCTGGCGGACGGCGACGTCCTCGAACATCCCCCCTGGGCCCCGGTCGAAGAACATCGGGTTGTTGCGGATGGCGGGGTAGCTGAGGTGGTCGAGCTGCTCGTCGCCGTCCATCGTCTGGAGCTGGTTGACCTCGGTGTCGGTGAGGTCGATCTCCCCGGTGGCCAGCGCGGCGGAGGCCGCGTTGTCCTCCGGGATGGCCACGATCTGGATCGTCTCGAAGCCGACCGGGTCGCCCCAGTAGTCGGCGTGGGGACCGAACACGAGGCGGGTGCCGACGACGGACGTGGCGGCGTCGTACGCCCACGGTCCGGTGCCGACCGGCGTCTGTGCGACGCTGCCGTCCTCGATGGCCGTCGGGCTGGCGATCGGCAGGGCGCGGGTCGTCATGGTGGTGAGCAGCGACGGCGCCGGCTGGGCGAGGTTCAGCGTGACGGTGTGGTCGTCGACGACGTCGATCGACTCGACGACCTGGAACGGCCCGGCGTAGGGCCCGGGGGTGTTCTTCACGGTCTCGATGTTGACCTTGACGGCCTCGGCGTCGAACGGGGTGCCGTCGTGGAACGTGACGCCCTCGCGCAGCGTGAGGGTGAGCGTCTCGTCGGTCTGCTCCCACGCGGTGGCCAGGACGGGCTGGATCTCGTTGTCGACGCGGGCCACGAGGTTCTCGTAGGGGACGCGCATGAAGCCCGCCTCCATCTCGGCGCCGGGCGCCCAGCTCTCCGGGAAGCCGCCCCAGTTGACGCGGAGCACGGAGCCGGGGACCGTCCCGGTGCCGACGGCCGTGACGTCCGCGGACGACGTCGGCTCGGTGGCCTCGCCGTCGGAGCCGGAGCACGCTCCGGCGAGGAGCGCCACGACCGCGGCGCTCACGGTGATCTGGGTCAAGCGTGTCGTCTTCGTCATGATGGGGGCGCCTCCTTGCGCCGAGCCTGACGTGAGAGGGGATCGTTCGGCCCGCCCGCCGGCGGGGTGCCGGCGGGCGTGGTGCGGTGCGGGTCAGATCGGGAGGTTGAAGAGCCGGGCGGCGTTGCCCGACAGGACGAGCTCTCGCTCGGCGTCGCTGATCTCGAGCTCGTTCTTGACGAACTCCACTCCCTGGCTCATCCAGCCGTAGAACACGGGGAACGAGGACCCGAACAGGTAGTGGTCGGCTCCGTTGATCTTGATGGCCGCCTCGACCTGGTCCTTGCCCCACGAGTGGGGGTGGGTCATGTCGAAGAAGATGTTCTGCTCGAGGTAGCTCTTGATCTTCTCGCCGCCGGTGGGGTCGAGACGGTCGAGCGCCTCGGCCTTGTTGGAGGCGTGCGGGGTGAGCAGCGCCGTGTTGGCGAACCAGTTGCCGCCCATCATCGTGTGGATGAAGCGCAGGCCCGGCATGCGGTCGAACATGCCGCTGAACAGCTCACGGCCCACCGCGGTGCCCTGGTCGAGGATGCGGCCGTACTCGCGGCGCAGGTTCGTGTAGTCGATGACGGACCGCCACTCGACCGGCAGCGGCGTGTGGTGCACGACGACGGGCACGTCGAGCTTCTCGATGACCTTGAGGTACGGCTCGAAGACCGGGTCGTCGAGGTAGAGCTGGCCGTAGTGGCAGGCGAGCTGGACGCCGACGGCGCCGAGCTCGTGCACGCAGCGCTCGAGCTCGTAGATGTTCTCCTTGCCACCCCACGGCGGCACGCAGGCGGTGGCGAACAGCCGCCCGTTCGACCGCTTGACGATGTCGGCAGCGTTGTCGTTGACCTCGCGGCAGATGTCCAGCGGCAGCCACTCCTGCCAGACGGGGACGCGCATGACGCCGTAGTCGACGCCGGCGTCGTCCATCGCGGCGAGCTTGGCCTCGACGGAGTAGTCCCCGTCGACGTAGTTGAGGTTCTGGTACCCGGCCGGCTTCTCGAGGACGAGCTGCTGCTTGCCCTGCGCGGTCGTCGCGACGCGGGCGATCTCGCCGAAGCCGCGAGGAGCGCTGTCGAGGAACCCGTTGAGGATCTTCTCGTTCGAGAACAGGTCCTCGGGCAGGTGGTGGATGTTGATGTCGACGACGGTCATGTCGTGTGCTGCTCCCGTCCTACGGTCGTTCTCCGGTGCACTCCGGCGTGCTTCCCCGCGACGCCGCGGGGACGGTGGTGACTCGCTTCCTCGGGTCGGCGTGGGTCGCGTCGGCACGACCGGCGGCTGACCGTCGGACGATCCGGTCGAGGTCCGGCGAGGTTCCGCCAGGCCCGGGGCCAGATCGTGTTGGAAATCATATGCAGGCCGTGACCGATCCGACAAGTCACGATCGAGCCACGACGCCCGGAGGCCGCCGATCGCGGGTCACCAGGGGCGGAAACACAGGCTTTCCCGGTCGCCCTCACGCCCTGGGACACGCTCTCCCCGTTGTGGGCATCGTCGAACTTCGTATACGATCCAGCCACGCTTCAGCGTTGAGCGACAGGCACGCGGCCCGACGACGGACCGCCGACGGCGCGGGGACGGACCCGACGCCACGCCGCACCACCTCGCTCGCCGCACGGACCGGAAGGTGGCCCATGAACGACCTGCACGTGCGGGACGTCGAGTACTCCCACGACGGGACCCGCATGATCGGGGCGCTGTGCGCGCCGACCACCGCCGTCGACGCTCCGACGGTGCTGCTGGTCCACGACGCGTTCGGTGTCTCGGACGAGATGCTCGCCGTCGCCCACGGGCTCGCCGAGCTCGGCCTCGCGGTGTTCGTCGCCGACGTGTGGGGCGAGCGCACCCTGCCGACCGCCGAGGACCAGATCGGCCCGCTCATCGGCGCGATGGTCGCCGACCGGTCGCGGTGGATCGGCCGCGTCGCCGCCGCGCACGAGGCCGCCGCCGCCCAGCCGGAGGTCGACGGCCGCGCCGTCGTCGCGCTCGGCTACTGCTTCGGCGGCTCGTCCGTGCTCGAATACCTGCGCACCGGCGGCGCCGTGCGGGGTGCGGTGGCGGTCCACGCCGGCCTCGACCTGCTCGACCCGGACGCCGACTGGTCCGCCGTCGACCCGACCGTGCCCGTGCTCGTGTGCACGGGCGCCGACGACCCCATGGCCACCGCCGCCCAGCGCACCACGCTCCAGGACGCCCTCGACCAGGCCGGCGTCGACTGGGAGCTCGACCTCTACAGCGGCACCGTGCACGCGTTCACCAGCCCGCACGCGGCGGGCTCCCCGCGACCGGACGTCGTCGCCTACCACCCCCGCAGCGCGGCCCGCGCCTGGCAGGCCACCACCCGGTTCCTGCACGAGCGCTTCCCCGCGCTCACGGTCACCGCGCACACCGCCGACCGCACCCCCACCGCCACCGGTCACCGCTGACCGGCGCCCGCCAGAGAACGAGGACACCATGCTCGACATCGCCATCATCGGCGCCGGCCCCGCCGGCCTCGCCGCCGCCCTGCGCCTGCACCAGCAGGGCTTCCGTCCCCGGATCTACGAGACCGTCGCGGAGCTGCGACCGCTCGGCGTCGGCATCGACGTCAAGGTCTACGGCACCAAGGAGCTGGAGGAGCTCGGCATCCTCCAGGAGTTCCGGGCGATGTCGGTGGACGCCAAGGAGTCGATCTTCTACAACAAGTACGGCCAGGAGATCTACGCCGAGCTGTGCGGCGTCCACATGGGCTACCTGCACGAGCAGCGCTTCGTGCACCGGGGCTACCTGCAGATGCTGCTCCACCGCACGGTGGTCGAACGACTCGGCGAGGACGCCGTCGTGCAGGGTGCCCGGACCCTGCGGTACACGAACAACGACGACAGCACGGTCACCCTGGACCTCCGGCACGCCGACGGCACCGAGAGCCGGGTGACCGCCGACCTCGTGATCGCCGCCGACGGCATCAACTCGGTCGTCCGCCGCCAGATGCACCCGGCCAGCGCCGACCCCGTCTACTCAGGTATCACCATGTGGCGCGGCACGACCCTCATGGAGCCGTTCGGCTCGGGCAGCACGATCCTGCACATCGGCGCCCCGCAGTCGTCGTCGATGATCGTCTACCCCATCGCGAACGACTTCGAGGGCACCGGCAAGGTCCTGGTGAACTGGGTGGTCGAGGCGATGCGCGACGAGACGGTCGAGGACTGGAACCAGGTCGGCACGGTCGACGAGATCATCGGCTACTACGACCAGACCGACATCCCGCTGCTCGACGTGCAGGAGATGCTGCGCAACGCCCGCGAGGTCTACCTGTTCCCCCTGATCCGCCACGACCCCCTCGACACGTGGATCGACGGCCGCGTGCTGCTGATCGGGGACGCCGCGCACGCGATGTACCCGCGCGGCGGCAACGGCGCCTGCCAGGCGATCGTCGACGGCGGGGCGCTCGCCCGGAACCTGGCGGCGACCGACGACGTGGACGCCGCCCTCAAGGCGTTCGAGGCGGAGCGGCTGGCGGCCGTGAACGGGATCGTCATGGCGCACCGTGGCGAGGGCTACGAGGTCATCCGCCGCATGGTCGAGGACCGCACCGGCGGGGAGCGCTTCACCGACGTCGAGGACGTCCTCCCGCTGGCGGAGGCCGACGAGATCTTCTCGAAGTACCACCGTCTCGTCGGGCAGCCGCGCCCGGGGTGGGAGGCCGGCCAGGCGACCGGCTACCGCACCGAGCACGCCCTGACCCGCTGACCCGACCACGGGGGAGGACCGTCCGATGGACCTCGGCATCGCCGGACGCCGCGCGTTCGTGGCCGCCTCGTCGCAGGGGCTCGGCCTCGCGTGCGCGCGCTCGTTGGCCCGGGAGGGCGTCGCGGTGACGATCAACGGACGCGACGCCGCGAAGCTGGCGGCGGTCGCGCGGTCCCTCGCCGACGAGGTCGACGAGGGGTCCGGCGGGACGGTCGGCGGGGCCCGGGTCTCCTGGGTCGCCGCCGACCTCACGACCGGGGATGGCCGCGCGGCGATCCGCGCCGCGGTGCCCGACGTCGACATCCTGGTCACCAACAACGCCGGGCCGCCGCCGGGCACGCTGGCCGACTGGGACGCCTCCGCCCTGACCGGGGCGCTCGCCGCGAACGCCGTCCCCGCCGTCGAGCTGATGCGCGCGTACGTCCCCGGCATGCGCGAGCGCGGCTTCGGGCGGGTCGTGCACCTCACCTCGGCGATGGTGAAGGCCCCGGCGGCCGACATGGGCCTGTCGGCCTCGGCGCGCGCCGCGCTCACCGCGATCAGCAAGGCCGTCTCCCGCGAGGTCGCGCGCGACGGCGTCACCGTCAACACCCTTCTCCCCGAACGCATCGACACCCCACGGCAGGAGCTCATGTCCCAGCGGCTCATGGACCGGCACGGCATCGACCGCGCCGAGGCCTTCCGACGCATCGCGTCCACGATCCCGGTCGGGCGGCTCGGCCGCCCCGAGGAGGTGGGCGACGCCTGCGCGTTCCTCTGCTCGGCCCGCGCCGGCTACCTCACCGGGCAGAACCTCCAGCTCGACGGCGGCTCCTACGGAGGCCTGCTGTGAGCGCCGTACGGGTCGCGGACGCCGCGACGCGCGCGGCCGTCCTGGCCACCGAGGACGCGCGCCGGGCCGCGCTGGTCGCGCACGACCTCGACGCGCTCGACGCCCTCTTCGACGACACCCTCGTGCACGTCCACGCCCCGGGCCTGATCCACACCAAGGCGCTGCTGATGGAGCACGTGGCCACCCGGCACGCGTACCTCGCCGTCACCCGCGACGACCTCGTCGTGCGCACGATCGGGGACGACGTCGCCGTGGTGACGGGCCGCATCGTCAACCGGCTGCGGACCGCCGAGGGCGGCGAACGCACCCTGGGCGGCGTCGCCACCCAGGTGCTCGTGCGCGGCGACGACGGCCGCTGGCGGTTCGTCAGCTTCCAGATGACCCCGGACGGGAAGCAGGAGTGGGGCGCCCTGCCCTCCCAGCTCGCGGCCGGCCCCGACGACCAGAAGGACTCCGCACGATGAAGATCGCACGCTTCCGCACCGGCGACGGCCCGGTGCGCCTCGGCCGCGTCGACGGCGACACCCTCACCGACATCTCCGACGTCCCCGGCGTCGGTACCTCGCTGCGGGCCCTCCTGCCCGACCTGCCCCTGCTCCGCGACGCGGTCCTCGCGGCCGACGGTGCGCGGCACGCGCTCGCCGACGTCGTCCTGGAGGCACCGGTCGACGACCCGCAGAAGTACCTCGGCATCGGCATGAACTATGCCGCGCACGCCGAGGAGGCGCGGCAGGCGGGGATCCCGGTCCCCGAGACGCAGATGTGGTTCAACAAGCAGGTGTCCTGCATCGTGGGCCCGTTCGCGGACGTCGAGCGGCCGGCCGTGTCGGAGCAGCTCGACTACGAGGTCGAGCTGGCCGTGGTGATCGGCCGCCGCTGCCGCCACGTCTCCCGCGCGGAGGCACCGGGCGTGATCGGCGGGTACATGGTCGCCAACGACGTGTCCGTGCGCGACTGGCTGGCGAAGCGCTCGCCGACGTTCACGCTCGGCAAGTCGTTCGACACGCACGGCCCGCTCGGCCCCTGGCTCACCACCGCGGACGAGGTACCGGACCCGCACGACCTCGAGCTCAGCCTCACCGTCAACGGCGAGGAGCGGCAGCGCGCCCGCACCGACGACCTCATCCACGACGTCTACGAGCAGATCGCCTACCTGTCGACCGTCATGACCCTCATGCCGGGGGACGTGCTCGCCACCGGCACCCCGGCGGGGATCGGGGCGCCGACGCAGCGGTGGCTGAAGCCGGGCGACGTGGTCCGCGCGACGGTCGAGGGCCTCGGGTCGATCGAGAACACGATCGTGGACGCGCCGTGACCTCCGGCGACCCGGGGCGCCCGCGCCGCGTCGTCGTCGACGTCCCCGGCTTCGGGCACGCCAACCCCGTGCCGGTCGCGAGCCGGATCGGGCCGTTCCTCGCCACCGGCGTCCTCACCGGCCGGGACCCCGCGACCGGGGAGATGCCGGTCGGCCTGGACGCGCAGTGCGCGAACATGTTCGCGCACGTCCGGGCCGTGCTGGCGGCGGCCGGCGGCTCCACCGACGACCTGCTGTCGATGACGGTGCGGCTCGTGGCCTTCCGCGACCGCGCGGCCCTCAACCGGGAGTGGACCGCCCTGTTCCCCGACCCGGCCACCCGGCCGGCGCGCCGGGTGGTCGCGGCGGAGCTCGACGGCGGCTCGCTCGTGCAGTGCGACCTGCTCGCCGTGCTGGCGGACTGAGCCCTGCACACCGGCGCGGTCGGACCGCGCCCACCCTTCCCCCGGGGTCGCCCCCGGACCTGCCCGACCAAGGAGATCTCATGAGCGACCCCCGTGAGGACGCGGTGCTGGCCGACGTCCCCGGCGACCTGTTCGTCGGCGGCACCTGGCGTCCGGCGCAGGACGGCGCCATCGTCGCCGTCGCCGACCCGGCCACCGGTCGCACCGTCGCGCACGTCGCCGACGCGACCGTCGCCGACGGCACCGCGGCCCTCGACGCGGCGTGCGCCGCCTTCCCCTCCTGGGCCGCGACCCCGGCCCGGACCCGCGGGGAGATCCTGCGGCGCGCGTTCGACCTGCTCGTCGAGCGGGCCGACGAGCTCGCGCTGATCATGACGGTCGAGATGGGCAAGCCGCTGGCGGAGGCACGCAGCGAGATCGCGTACGGCGGCGAGTTCCTGCGGTGGTTCGGCGAGGAGGCGCCGCGCGTCCAGGGCCGCTACGGCGCCAACCCGGCGGGCACGGGCCGGATGATCGTCACCCAGCACCCGGTGGGCCCCTGCTACCTGGTCACGCCGTGGAACTTCCCGCTGGCGATGGCGACCCGCAAGATCGCCCCGGCCCTGGCCGCCGGGTGCACGGTCGTCGTCAAGCCCGCGACGCTCACCCCGCTCACCACCCTGTTCCTCGCCCGCGTCCTCCAGGACGCGGGGGTGCCCGCGGGCGTGGTGAACGTCGTGACGACGACCCGCACCGCCGCCGTGTCCGAGGCGATCATCGGCGACCCGCGGCTGCGCAAGGTGTCGTTCACCGGGTCCACGCCGGTGGGGCGGACGCTGCTCAAGCAGGCCGCCGACGGCGTGCTGCGCACGTCCATGGAGCTCGGCGGCAACGCTCCGTTCGTCGTGTTCGACGACGCCGACCTCGACCTGGCGGTCGACGGCGCGATGGCGGCGAAGTTCCGCAACATCGGGCAGGCGTGCACGGCGGCCAACCGGTTCCTCGTGCACCGCTCCGTCGTCGAGGAGTTCACGCGCCGCGTCACGGCGCGGGTCGTGGAGCTCCGCACCGGTCGCGGGACGGAGCCCGGCGTCACCGTCGGCCCGCTCATCGACGACCGCGCGGTGGCGACGACCGACGCGCTCGTGCAGGACGCGGTGGCCCGCGGCGCGACGCTGTGCACGGGTGGCAAGCCGCTCGGCGGGCCGGGCTCCTTCTACGCGGCCACCGTGCTGTCGGACGTGCGGCCGGGCAGCGACATCCTGCGCGAGGAGATCTTCGGCCCGGTGCTCGCGATCGTCCCGTTCGACGACGAGGACGAGGCCGTCGCCCTCGCGAACGACACCGAGTACGGCCTCGTGTCCTACGTCTTCACGGTGGACCTGGCCCGCGGCCAGCGGATGGTCGAGCGCCTGGAGACGGGGATGATGGGCCTCAACGTGGGCGTGGTGTCCGACGCCGCGGCGCCGTTCGGCGGCTGGAAGCAGTCCGGCCTCGGGCGCGAGGGCGGCGCGGAGGGCATCGCCGAGTACCTGCAGACGAAGTACACGCTGACCCCCGACCCGTTCGCCGGACGGTCCCGCGCCGCCGGGCTCCGCGCGGGGGTCTGAGCGGACGCCGGCGCCGGGTGAAACCGGCGCCGGTCCTGTATCGGCCGTGCACCGGGGACCCTCTTCATCGGCATCAGCATCCTCCTCGTCCGGAGCGGTGGTCCCCATGTCCCGCACCTTGCGCAGTGCTGCGCGCGTCGCCCTCGTCGCGGCGGCCGCGGTCGCCTCGGCCGCCACGCTCGCCCTCGCCTCGCCGGCCGTCCCGGCGTCCGCCGAGCCCCGCCCGTTCCACGCGGGGCAGCTGCGGCCCGACGTCATGCTGACCGCGGCGCCGGCGCCGCTGTCCTGCACGGTGCGCCCGGGCGTCCGGGGCTGCACGTCCTTCGCGCCCGAGGCACCCGGGGTGCTGGTGGCGATCCTGTACTCCGAGCCCTGGTTCCGGGGCACCCGCGTCCTCGTGCACCTCGAGACCACGGGGGCCGGGTGCAGCGCCCGGACATCGGACGACGAGGGTGGCGGCGACCTCGCCGGCCCGCTGCTGGCGATGCTCGGCGCCGTCCGGTCCGTGCAGACCTTCCACCGGTGCGACGTCCGCCTGCACGAGGCCTTCCTCGACGAGGGCGGCACCTCGTCGGCCTGGCTGCACGAGGTCCCGGAGGTCACCGACCTGCAGGTCGCGGCGTTCACCGTGTCCTGACCTGCGCGCGCCGGAGCCCCGGCACGGTCCGTGGACCGCACCGGGGCTCGGCGTCGTCAGTCGTGCCGGGTGGGCCCGGTCAGCTCGTGTAGGTCTCGAGCTCGGCGATCCGGGGGGTGCCCGACGCGCCGGTGATGACGAGGCTGACCTTGTTCGTCGACGTCGCGGTGAAGCTCACCGTGCCGGGCGCGCCCGTGCCGGACTTCAGCACGGCCCCGTTGTCGTTGTTGACGATCTGCCACCCGGTGATGGAGCCGCTGCCGGACGCCGTCTTCACGACGACCTTCGAGACGGTCTTCGCCGAGTCCCACTTGATGGAGATGGTGCCGGTCGAGCCGCTGGGCGACCAGTAGGTCGACAGGCTGCCGTCACGGACGTTGCCGTAGCTGGTCCCGCTGGCCTTGCTCGACCCGTCCGAGCCGGCGCCGATCGACAGGTTGGTGCCGGTCGGCGGGGTCGTCGGGTCCGGCGTGGGGGTCGGGTCCGGCGTCGGGGTGGGGGTCGGCGTCGGGGTCGGCTGCGGGTTCGGGTTGCTGCCGCCGAAGGTCACCTGGAGGGTGCCGTCCGCCGCGAACGACCAGCCGAGCTCACCGGAGTAGCCCGCGCAGCGCGACCCGTTCGAACCGGTGTCGAACTGGTTGCCGCCCTGGTCGGTGCCGACCGTCTTGTCGTTCGAGCCCGAGTCGCAGGAGGTGTTCCCGCTGTACCGGTGGGTGCCCTCGTCGAAGGAGAAGTTGCGCTGGGCGTTGCCCACCGCGACGTTGTTCGCGACCGTGATCGAGCCCGGGTTCGAGTTGTAGGTGAACCCGTGCTTGCCGTTGTCCACCGCGTACGAGTTGCGGATGGTGTGGTTCACCGGGATGTCCTCGCCACCGAGCTTGTACCCGTTGCGGTCGCCGTTGCCGGCCTGGCCGCCGTTGGACAGCGTGCCGTTCTCCCACGCGAGGGAGTTCTCGATGGTGACCGTGCCGATGGGGCCGGTGTCGGACTTCGTGTACAGGTCCCAGCCGTCGTCGATGTTGTGGTGCGCGACGGTGTTGCGGAACACGTTGCCCGGGCCGGAGGTCAGCTTCGCGGCGAAGCCGTCCGCGTCCTCGCCGTCCGAGTCGACGTTGTCGTGCGACTCGCTGGAGAGGATGAGGTTGTTGGACGGCCACTCGCTCGACGGCGCCCCCGCGACGAGGCGGGAGAGCTGCAGGCCGGTGTCGGCGTTGTGACGGGTCACGACGCGCTCGATGATGTTGTTGTTGCCGCCCAGCAGGATGCCGTTGTCCCCGGCGTGCTCGACGACGATGCCGTAGACGTGCCACCAGTCGCCACCGATGGCGAGGCCGCGGTTGGCCGAGTCCTCGGCCTGCGCCGAGAAGTTCAGCACCGGCTTCTCGCCGGGGTACGCCGACAGCAGGGTGCGGTCGGTCGACTTCCCGTCGTTGCCCGGCTGGATCGTCACCGTCTGCGACAGATTGTACGTGCCGCCGCGCAGGAAGATCTCCCCGCCGGACGCGACGCGGGTGATCGCCGAGGCGAGCGTCGTGGGGGCGGCGAGGGTGCCGGCCGCGCTCGCGGAGCCGTTCGGGGCGACGTAGATCGTGCCCGTCGTCGGCTCGGGCTGCTCGGTGGGCTCGGACGTCGGCTCCGACGTGGGCTCCGAGGTGGGCTCGGACGTGGGCGTCGCGGTCGGGGTGACCGGCGAGCACGATCCGTCGGAGACCTTCATGCCCTTGTTCGCCCCGGCCGTGGCGGCCACGACCGACGGCACGCAGTTCGCGGCGTCCGTGGAGTACGAGTAGGGGACGGAGACGGACGTCGTCGAGGTGACGTTCGGACCGGCCGGGTTGATGTCCCCCGACTTCGGCGACCAGGTGATGTTGTCGAAGATGTTGCCGTCGACGTCCCACGTGCCCGGTTCGTCGGTGTAGAACGTGCCGAGGACGTCCTTGGAGTCCTTGAAGTAGTTGTCCTCCACCTTGGCCCTGGCCCCGGCCCGGGAGTTGATCCCGGACTCGTTCAGCTGGACGTAGTGGTTGTTGTAGATGTGGGCGACGCCGCCGCGCAGCAGCGGGGTCCGCGAGTCGATGTTCTGGTACAGGTTGTGGTGGAACGTGATGAAGCTGTTCGCCGTGTCGGACTCGCTGGAGCCGACGAGGCCTCCGCGACCCGAGTTCTTCAGCGTCGAGTAGGACAGCGTCACGTACTTGACGTCGGCCTTCATGTCGAAGAGGCCGTCGAAGCCCTCCGACTCGCCGCCCGAGGCCTCCAGGCTCACGTGGTCGACCCACACGTTGCGGACGCCGGACTCCATGCCGATCGCGTCGCCGCCGTTCGAGGTCGGGGAGCCCGACTTCTTGACGTTCTTGACGGTGACGTTCTGGATGATGATGTTCTCGGCCTCACGGATGTGGATGCCGAGCTGGTCGAACGTCGCACCGCTCCCGACGCCGACGATCGAGACGTTGCTGATCTGCTTGAGCTCGATCACCCCGTCGGCGGTGTTGCAGGAGTCGCCGGACACCTTCGAGGTGTTGCCGTGGTTGATGGTGCCCTCGACCTCGATGATGATCGGCGTGTCGTCGGCGGCCCGGTTGCACAGGGCCGCGTGGATCTGCGTGCCGGTCGTCGCGCGCACCGTCTGGCCGCCGGCGCCGCCGGTCGTGCCACCGTTCTGCGTGGCGAAGCCCGTGGCGCTGCCGGTCACGTCGGCCGCTGCCGGCATGAGGGTCGTGAATCCCACCGCGCCGGCCACGGCCACCGTGGCCCCGGCTGCGAGGATCTTGGAAGCGACTGATCGCCTCATCGTCGTCTCACCTTCGTCGTTGAACTGCGGGACTGATCTGCTGCGAACCTGCGTGCGGCGGGGACCGCCTGGCTCGGCGTCGACCGCTGGCTGCGGACGTCCACGTCGTCGTGCACGCTCCGGTTCGTGGTTGGTCGCATCAGTGCCGCCGTCGGTGGGCGAGGCGGCCCCAGTTCCGCCTCGCCCACCTCCGACGACTCGCCCCGAGCGCGTCCCGTGCTCCGTCGTTGGAGAGGACGCCCCGATGGACCCGTCACCGTGAGATACCGGTTTCCCGATCCTAGAGACCGGTTTCCCGTCGCGCAAGGCCTGAAACCATGGTCTTTGGTTCATTGATTCTTGACCGACTGGTGACGTATTCACCGCGCGCACGTTCCGCGCCGCGGAACCGTGACCCCGGTCGTACCGTTGAGCGGGCACAGGGGGAAAGGGGCCAGGATGGCTGACGACACGCCCGACGCGGCGCGCATCGAGCGGGAGCTGGTCGCGCGGATCCGGGCGGAGCACGGCGACCTGCCCCTGCCGGCGGGGCTCGCCGACGGCGGCGGCGAGATGCTCTCCCGCTGGCGCGCGCTGCGCGACGAGTTCCTGCACCTCCAGCTGCTCTACCGGTTCGGCATCCAGGAGATGTCGACCAAGATCGACATCCTGCGCCAGGAGTTCGAGAGCGTCTACGACTACAGCCCGATCGAGCACGTGCGGACCCGGCTGAAGTCTCCCGACAGCCTCTTCGCCAAGGCGGTCCGGCAGGGCACCGACCTGACCGTCGCGGCGATCCGCGCGGAGGTCCGCGACATCGCCGGCATCCGCATCACCTGCAGCTTCGTGTCCGACGTCTACTGGATCGCCGAGATGCTGGCCACCCAGGAGGACCTCACCGTCCTCGCGACGAAGGACTACGTCGCCGCCCCGAAGAAGAGCGGGTACCGGTCGCTGCACCTCATCGTCGAGGTGCCGATCTTCCTGTCCCGGACGGTCGAGCGGGTGCCGGTCGAGCTCCAGATCCGCACCATCGCCATGGACTTCTGGGCCTCGATCGAGCACAAGCTGCACTACAAGTACAGCGCCGACATGCCCCCGCACCTCGCGGCGGAGATCGAGGACGCCGGGCGGCTCGCGGCCGACCTGGACGCCCGGATGGGACGCCTGCGCGACGAGGTGCGGCCCTCGCCCCGCCACCCCGACGACCCGGCGCCCGCCGGCGGGGCGTGACGGCCACGACCTGCGGCCCGGCGTCGTCGTCGGGCGCGCGCACCCCGGTCGCGGCGGCGAGGATGGACCCGTGCCCACGGCCCCCGACGACGCCGAGATCGAGCTCATCCGACGCTCCGGCGTGGCGCTGCGCGTCGGCCGCCTGTCCCTGTCGGCCGGGACGGGCGCGTACCGCGTCAAGGCCTCGATGGCGCGGGTCGCGCACGCGCTGGGGGTCGAGCACCACCACGCGCACGTCACGCTGACGGAGATCACGACCACGTCGCACCGCGGGTCGAGCTTCCGCACCGAGGTGGCGGAGGTCCGCTCGGTCGGGATCGACGCGAACCGGCTCTGCGCGCTGGAACGGTTCGCGCAGGACATGGAGCGCCGGGCGCCGGTGACGGTCGAGGACGCCACCCGCGAGCTCGACCGCATCCAGGCGGCGCGGCCGCTGTACCCGACGGCGCTCAACGCGCTGTGGGCGGCGGTCGCGTGCGCCGCGTTCGCCTTCCTCAACAACGGCGGCGTCGTGGAGGTGGTCGGG
Source organism: Isoptericola dokdonensis DS-3 (assembly GCF_001636295.1). NCBI lineage: Bacteria > Bacillati > Actinomycetota > Actinomycetes > Micrococcales > Promicromonosporaceae > Isoptericola > Isoptericola dokdonensis. The sequence goes on from NZ_CP014209.1 coordinate 2,624,105, forward strand.
GTGTTCCTCGGCGCGGGCGCCGGGCAGGCGCTGCGTCGCACGCTGGTCCACCGCGGTGGGAACCAGCTCGGCGTCACCATGCTGGCCGCCGCGCTGGCGACCCTCGTGTACGTCCTGTTCCTGGCGGCCTTCGGCGCGCTCGGCGGTGCGGCCACCAGCCACGAGGCGGGCTACGTGTCCGCCGTGCTGTTCCTCGTGCCGGGGTTCCCGCTGGTGACGGGCGCGCTCGACCTCGCCCGCCTCGACTTCTCCGCGGGGGTCGCGCGGCTCACGTACGCCCTGACGATCCTCACGTCGGCGGCGCTCGCCCTGTGGGCGGTGTCGATGCTGGTCGGTCTGGTGCCGGAGCCGGAGGCGCCGCCCGCGCTGGAGCCGGGCGTGCTGGTGTCCCTGCGGCTGCTGGCGAGCTTCCTCGGGGTGCTCGGGTTCGCCCTGATGTTCAACAGCCCGTGGACGATGGCGCTGGCGGCTGCCGCGATCGGCATGGTCGCGAACGTCGTGCGCCTGTGGATGGTCGACGCCGAGGTCCCCGTCCAGGCCGCCGCGGCGGCCGCCGCGCTGCTGGTCGGGCTGCTGGCCGCCGTCGTCGCCCCGCGCATGAACGTGCCGCGCGTGACGGTGTCCGTGCCCGCCGTGGTCATCATGGTGCCCGGCGCCACCGCGTACCGGGCGATCTACGACCTCTCCGTCGGGGAGACCGTGCAGGCCGTGGCGTACGCCGTCGAGGCCGCGCTGGTGGTGGCGTCCCTCGCGATCGGGCTGGCCGTGGCGCGCATGCTCACCGACCGCGAGTGGAGCCTCGAGCGCTGACGGCGACCGGACCGGTTGCTGTTGACAACCGTCGGACGGTGGGTGAGGGTAGGCGGGAAACCGCTTTCTCACCGTCGAGGAGTCGTCGTGCGCCCACTGGTCACCACCCGTCCCCCCGCCGCCGGGCGCCGTGCCCGTCGCCGGCACCCGCACGTCGCCGTCGCCACCGCGGCACTCACGATCGGCGCCCTCGCCGCGCCGCTCGGGGCCACCGCGCAGGCGGCCCCGCCCGCCGCGAGCGCCCCGCCCGCAGCCGTCCACGACCTCACTGACGACGCCGCCCCGACCGGGTGGGCCACCGCGAACGGCGGCACCGACGGGGGCGCGGGCGCTGCCGCGTCGAGCACCTACCTCGTGTCGACCCGCGCCGAGCTGCTCGCCGCGCTCGACAACGACGGTCGGCGCACGGAGCCCAAGGTCGTCTACGTCCAGGGCGTGATCGACGGCAACGAGCGGGCCGACGGCACCCTCATGGGCGAGCAGGACTACGCCCCGGGCTACGACCTGCAGAAGTACCTGAGCTGCTTCACCGATGCCGGCTGGAGCGACGCCGCCCACGACTACTGCGGGGACCAGCGGCGCAAGCGCCAGACCGGCAGCAACAACCTCAAGCGGCAGACGGAGATCTCCGTGCCGAGCAACACCACGATCCTCGGGGTCGGGGCGGACGCGGAGGTCCGCGGGGCCACGATCATGCTGCACCTGGCGCACGACGTCGTGATCCGCAACCTCACGGTCGAGGCGCCCCGGGACTTCTTCACGAGCTGGGACCCGTGGGACGGCGAGCAGGGCGCCTGGAACGCGCGGTTCGACGCCGTCTCCTCGGTGACCAGCACCAACATCTGGCTCGACCACGTCACGCTCACCGACGGGCGGTTCCCCGACAGCACCGCCCCGATCGGTCCCAGCGGCAAGCCGGTCAACTTCCACGACGGCCTGTTCGACCTCAAGGACGGCACCGACTTCGTGACGATGTCGAACAGCCGGGTCGAGGACCACGACAAGGCCATGCTCATCGGGTCGGGGGACGACAACGCCGACACCGACGAGGGCCGGCTCAACGTGACCTTCGTGCGGAACGCGTTCGACGGCGTCACCCAGCGCTCCCCGCGCGTGCGGTTCGGCAAGGCGCACGTCGTCAACAACTACTTCCGGGCGTCGGTGAACGACCCGGTCTCGCCGCTGAAGCCCGGCGCGGGGTACTTCATCGGGGTCGGCGTGGAGTCGCAGATCGTCTCGGAGCGCAACGTCTTCGACTACGTGGGGCCGGGCGCCGACGCGTCCGTGGCCGTCTGGGGCGCGGGTGGCGCGTTCGTCGACCGCGGCTCCTGGTTCCGCATGCGCCCCGTCGACCTGCGCTCGGTGCTCCCGGCCGAGATCACGTGGGGCGTGGACTGGGACCCGGCCGACGTCTACGACTACCAGGTGCTCCGTTCCCCGGCCGCCGTGAAGGCCCACGGCAAGCACCTCACCGGACCGATCCTGCCCGTCCGGGCACCGCGCGGCGCCGTCGTCCCCGCCGTGTCCTGAGCAGGACCGGGCCGTGGGGGCGCCACACCCACGGCCGTCACGGCGCAGGCCCGCACCGGACGCTTCCGGTGCGGGCCTGCGGCGTCCGGGCGTCCTGCGGAAGGCGGCGCTACCGCGTCACTTGCACCAACCGAGGGTGATGCACCACATCTCGCGCCAGTAGGTGGTGGAGACGTCCGGCCCGGTGCCGACCGAGACGACGACCGGTGCCGTCACAGGGGCGAGCTCGGCAGGTGCCTGAGCAGGTGTTCCGGCCAGCGCGGCGGCGACGAGCGCCCCGGCGATCGTGGAGGTGAGCATGTGACGACCTCTTCCGTGAGCGGTTCCCGGTTCATCCCGGTGACGGGTCGAGGATCGCGGGGCTCACGTCGAGATCCAATAGACGGAAGTCGACTTCTGCGCTGTACGAAAGTACAACCCGGCGCGATGGTGCCCGCGACCGGCTGCCGCGCGGCCCGGCAGGAGCCGCCGGGACACCTATCCTGACGAGCGTGACAGCGGTGACGGAGCGGGGGACGGCACAGGTCCGTCGCCTGCCCGGTGGGTGGGTCGCCAGGGCCCTGCTCGTGCTCGCGTTCGTCGGCCTCGTCGCGCTCGACGCGACCGGCGGCACGCTCCAGCTGACCTCCCTGCGCGGCGTCGTCGAGCTCCTGCTGCCCTACGTGCCGGTCCTCGCCCTCGCGGTGGGCATCGTGCCCGCCACCGCCACCTGGTTCGTGGCCTACGCGGCGATCCTCGCGCTGGGCGCCGACTCCCTGCTCGTGTCGGCGTTCGCCTTCCCGACGATCATCGTGCTCGGCTTCGCGGCCTACCTGCTGCCCTGGGTGCCCGCCCTCGTCGTCACGGCGTCCGCCGTCGCCACCATGCCGCTCGTCCTCGTGGCGAACCCGCAGGGCACGGTCCTCGCCGTCGGCCTCGCCGTCCTGACGCTCCTGGCCGCGACGGCCGGCCTCACGGTCAACTTCTTCCGGCTCCGCTCCGAGCGCAGCGAGACGCAAGTCCGCGAGCTCGAGGAACGGCAGGCCCGCATCCGCAACGAGGAGCGCACCCGGCTCGCCCACGAGCTGCACGACATCGTCGCCCACGACGTCACCGTCATCGCCATGCAGGCCCGGCGCGCAGAGTTCGTCGACGACCCCGCCACGACCGCCGCGATCCTCGACAACATCGGCCGGTCCGCGCAGCAGGCCCTGCAGAACCTGCGCAGCCTCGTCGTGCTCCTCAAGGAGGACGTCACGGCCGCCACGGCCGAGGCGGCCGACGGCACCCCGCCCGACCCCGCGGCGAGCGTCGTCGAGGCCCTCGAGATGTCCGGCGAGACCACGACCGCCGCCGCGTTCGTGCGCGACTTCCACGGCGTCGGCGACGCGCTGGAACGAGCGGGATTCACCGCGCACCTCACCACCACCGGGGCGGTGTCCCGCGTCCCCACCAGCCTGCGCCAGGCCCTGCGCCGCACGGTCCGCGAGCTGGCCACCAACATCCTCAAGCACGGCGACGCCACCCGTCCGGTGGAGCTCCGGCTCACCGTCGGGGCCGACGCCGTCACCCTGGCCTCGACGAACGTCGTCGCCACGGGCGCCCCGATCTCGTCGTCGCGGACCGGCCTGGAGGCCATGCGCGCCCGCTGCGAGGTGTTCGGGGGCGAGCTGGCCGCCGGTGCCGACGACGGCCGGTGGTGCACCACCATGACGATCCCGCTCGACGCGCGGGTCCGGCACACGACCGAGGGGGTCCCGAACGCATGATCCGGGTGCTGCTGGTGGACGACGAGTCCATGATCCGCGACACGCTGCGCGACTACCTGTCGGCCGACCCGTCGATCCAGGTCGTCGGCGAGGCGTCGAACGGCCGCGTCGCCGTGCAGCAGGCGGCGGCGCTGCGGCCGGACGTCGTGCTCATGGACATGCAGATGCCGGTGCTGGACGGCGTGGCCGCGACGGCGCAGATCCGCGCCGAGCACCCCGAGGTGGCGGTGCTCGGCCTGACGACCTTCTCGACGGACCGCTACGTCACCGAGCTGCTGCGGGCGGGCGCGTCCGGCTATCTCGTCAAGGACACCCTGCCGCGGGACATCGTCGCGGCCGTGCACACCGTGGCCTCCGGCGACGCGGTGCTGTCGCCCGAGGTGGCACGGCACGTCGTCCGCGGGCTGGAGGCGTCGGTGCCGGCCCAGGTGCGTCCCGACGCCGCGCTCCTGGCGTCGCTGACCGAGAAGGAGCTCGAGGTGATCCAGCTCCTGGCCCGCGGGATGAGCAACCGGGAGATCGCGCAGGAGCTCTTCGTCACCGAGTCGACCGTCAAGGCCCGGTTCGTCAAGGTGATGGAGAAGCTCGGGGTGCGTGACCGGGTGCAGATCCTCGTCGCCGCGACCCGGTACGGCCTCGTCGACCTCCGCGGCCGCGGCGCCTGAGGGTCAGCCCTCCCAGCCCAGGGCGTCCGCGACGGGGCGGACCAGCGCGGCCGTCGCCTCCGCGACGTCGGCGGGCTCGACGTCGTCCAGCGCGGCGTCCGGGGCCAGGAGCAGGTGCCCTCCCCAGCCCATCACCGCGTGCTCGGCGAGCGCGGCGGCCAGGACCTGCGATGAACGACGGACCCGGTGCAGGCTCTCGCGGGCGAGCTCCCGGGTCGCGTCGATCGCCCGCGGGTCCGCGGTCAGCCGCGGGTCCAGGAGCGTGGCCGCCAGGGTCTCCAGCGCCAGCATGCTGTCCCCGGCGCGGCACACGACGTGCCAGGTCACGACCGGTTCACCCTCGCGCAGGCCACGGACCGGCTGCACCGACGCACGCACCCCGGCGTCCGCCAACGCCTGCGGGACCAGGCTCCCGGGCCCGGCGGCCGCGCGGCACAGCGCCACCAGGGTGGCTGCGTGCCCGACCTCGGCGGCGGGGTCGGCCCCCGTGACGCAGACCTGGTCGAACCCCTGCACCCGGCTCTGCCGCATCATGCTCAGCACGGGCGACGCCGCGGGCCGCAGCCGCCGCGTGGTCAGCTCCGCGGTACCCGCCACGACCTCGGCCGGCCCGACGACGGCGACCACGGGGTCCGGGTGCTCGAGCCGCGAGCGGACGACGTCGACGAGCCCGGGCGCGGCCTCCACGGCCCGGCCGTGCGGCAGCACGAACGTCAGGAGGTCGGCGCCGGTGCCGGGCGACCAGACGAGGTCGACGACGTCCGGCCCGTGCTCGAGCACCTCCCGGGAGATCGCGGCCCGCCGCGCCTGCTCCACCGTCGTGGCGCCCGCGCGGTCGGGGGTGTCGTCGGCGGGCCACGCCAGGGCCAGCGCGGTGACGGCGGACCGGTCGTCCACCACCGCGAGCGGCGCGGCCACCGACACGCCGGGACCGGTCCGGCCGGCCACCTCACCGTGCACAGGCCCGCGCCGCACGTCGTACAACGCCGGGTGGTCGTCGTCAGGAAGGTACGTGCTGGTGAGCTGGAGACCCTGCATGTCGCTCCTCGACGTCGTCGTGTGCCAGGACACCCCCGACGGTAGGAACGTTCCGCGGCACGCCACCTGTACTTCGGTACAGTTCCGCGCCCGTGCCGCGGCCCGGCTCCTCAGGTGCCCAGCTTGTCCGGGGCCAGGACGATGTCGACCCGGGTCACCAGGCCGTCGTCGACGGTGACGGACACGACGACCAGGCGGCGGCCGTCGACGACGCCCACCAGGCCCGGCCGCCCGTTGACGAGCGCCGGCACGAGGGCGGCGTCGGGGACCTTGCGGACGATGCCCACCATGAACCGGGCGACGTGGTCGGGTCCGCGCACCGGGCGGCGTGCGGCGCTGACGACGCCACCGCCGTCGCTGGTGAGCACCACGTCCGGGTCGAGCAGGGACACCAGGCCGGCGACGTCGCCGCCGCCCGCCGCGGCCACGAAGGCCGTGACGACGCGCTCGTGGGTGTCCTGGTCGACCTCGACCCGGGGGGTGCCGTCCGCGACGTGCCGGCGGGCACGGCTGGCGAGCTGACGCACGGCGGCGGGCGAGCGGCCGACGGCGCGGGCGACGTCGTCGAACGGCATCCCGAACAGGTCGTGCAGCACCCAGGCGGTGCGCTCGGCGGGGGAGAGCTGCTCGAGGACGACGAGCAGGGCGTACCGGACGGTGTCGGCGAGGGTGACGCGGTCGGCGGGGTCCGGCTCCTGGACGTCGGGCTCCGGCAGCCACGGACCCACGTACGCCTCGCGGCGCACGCGGGCCGAGCGGAGCACGTCGATCGCGGCCCGTGACACCGCCACCGTGGACCAGCCGAGGACGTCGCGCACGGGATCACGGTCGTCGGCCGCGACGAGCCGCAACCAGGTGTCCGCGACGACGTCCTCCGCCTCGGCGCGGCTGCCGAGGATCGCGTACGCGACCCGCACCAGCCGCGGCCGGTGCTCCTCGAACTGCGCGGCGAGCGCCTCAGCGTCCACCCGCGCCCGCCGCCAGCCACCGGTCGAACGTGAGGCGGCCGAGGCGTGCGGCCGGGTCGCCCTGCGCGGTGAGGGAGCCGTCCCGCATGCCCCGGCCGGCCGCACCGGGCAGGGGGACCGGGAGCACCCGGCGGCCGAGCCCGCGCGCGCGGGACACCTGGCGCGCCAGCTCGTGCATCGGCAGCACCTCAGGGCCGGCGAGGTCGGGCACACGGCCCGACGGGCCCTGCTCCGCGAGCGCCACCAGGGCCTCGGCGACCTCCCGGGCGGCGACCGGCTGCGACGTCATCCGCGGCACGACGGAGACCGGCCCGATCCTCACGTAGCCGAGGGCCAGCTCGGCGAACTCGTGGAACTGCGCCGCGCGGAGCAGGCTCCACGGCCGGTCGCCCTCGACGATCAGCCGCTCCTGGAGGCGCTTGCCCTGGTAGTAGCCCCACGGCACGTCGTCGATCCCGATGATGGACAGGGCCACGTGGTGCCCGACGCCCGCCGAGCGTTCGGCCGCGAGCAGCGTCCGGGTGACGGACCCGAAGAACTCCTCCGCCGCCTCCTGCTGCTGCACGTTCGCGTTCGCCACGTCGATCACGACGTCGACGTCGGCGAGCCGCTCGGCCAGCCCGGCGCCGGTGGTGAGGTCGACGCCCGTCGACCGGGTCAGCGGCACGACGTCGTGGCCGCGCTCGCGCGCCACCTCCACGACGTGGTGCCCGGCCGTGCCCGTCGCCCCGGCGACCGCCATCCGCATGCGCCCCATCTTCTCCTGCTGGTTCTCGCTCATGCCCGGTGGACGGGGCAGCGGCGCGGAACGTGACATCGCCTCCCCGCGCGGTTCGTCGCCGTGTCTCGTACTGTCGACGCGTGGAGACGACGCCCGGGCGCCCGATGCACGCTGCGACCAGGCCACGTCGGCACCGGACCGGGGGCGTCGCCGCGGTCGGCGTCGTGCTGCTCGCCCTCCTCGCCACCCTGCTCCCCGGGTCGACCGCGGGTGCCGTGACGACGGCGGGGTGGGCGACGTGGGAGCCCCTGGGCGGGAGCGCCGGGCAATGGACGACGCGGATGCAGCTCCCGGCCGGCGGCTTCCCGGGCGCGACCGTGACGTCGGACTCGCGCGGCGGCCAGGTCGGGGTGCAGTCCGGGACCAGCGCGTGGCTCGGGTCGTCGACGCCGCCCGGGACGGTGTTCGGGTCCAGCCAGGGCGAGCCGTACCTCAACCTGCGCCCCCGCGCCGACAGCCCGTCGGCGCCGTCCACCACCACGTACACCTTCGACCGCCCCACGCCGGCGGGCGGGTGGGCGTTCGTGCTGGGCGACATCGACGCGGACCGGGCGGTCGTCATCGCCCGCGGCACGGACGGCGGGCTCCTCACCGGGGCCGAGCTCGGGTGGCAGGGCGGGTTCAACTACTGCGTGGGGACGGGGACGCCGTCCTGCCCGGGCGTGGAGACCGACGTCGCCACCTGGGACCCCGTCACCGGCGAGTTGATCGGGAACGCCGCCGGGGTCGACACCTCGGGGGCGGCCGGCTGGTTCCGGCCGAGCGTCCCGATCACCAGCCTGACCGTGTTCTTCTTCCAGCGCAGCGGCTTCCCCGTCTACCAGACGTGGTTCGCGTCCCTCGCCCGCGACATCACCGGCACGGTGGACCTCGTCGAGCAGGACGGCACCGCGGCGGGCGTCGTGCCGGGGGCGACCCTCACCCTCCTCGGCCCGGACGGCACCGCCCTCGCCACCACGACCTCCGGTGCGGACGGTTCCTACACGTTCGCCGGGTTCACGGCGGCGCCCGGGTACGCCGTCGAGCTGACGACGCTGCCGACGGGCGGGGACTTCCCCGCCGGCCTCGTGCCGTTCGGCGACCGCACGGCGACCGGGGTGGACCTGACCACGACCGACGCGACCGACGTCGACCTCGCGGCACGCGAGATCGTCCCCGTGCCCGTGAGCGGCACCGTCACGACCCCGGACGGCGAGCCCGTCCCCGGCGCGACGGTCGTGCTCACCGGCACCGACGGCGTCGAACGGTCCGCGACGACGAATTCTCTCGGCGAGTACGTCGTCGACGACGTCCCCGTGGGGGAGCACACCTTCACGGTGCTGCCCCCGGACGGGTACACCGTGGTCTCGGTGCCGGACCCGATCGACGTGCCGGCCGGGACGGAGGAACCGATCGGCGGGCAGGACGCCGTCGTGCGCGCCCCCGCCACCGTGGCCGGGTCGGTGCTCGCCGGGGACGCCCCCGTGCCGGGCGCCGTCGTCGAGCTCGTCGACACCGGCGGCGCCGTCGTCGCGACCGTGCCGACGGCGGCCGACGGCACGTACACGTTCGACGCGGTCGCGGCCGGTGAATGGACCGTCCGCATCGAGGTGCCCTTCGGGTACACCGCGGACGGACCCGTCGAGCAGGCGGTCGAGATCGGGGCCGACGACGTCACCGGGGTGGACTTCGCCCTGGCGCGTCCCGGCGCGATCGGCGGTGCGGTGCTGGACGACACCGGGGCACCGGTCGCCGGGGCGAGCGTCACGGTGAGCGGTCCGGACGGCGACGTCACGGTCGTGACCGACGACGCGGGCACCTACCTCGTGGACGGCCTCCCGCCCGGCGAGCACATCGCCACCCTCACCGTCCCCGCCGGGTACACCACGCCGGACGCCGACCGCGCGGTCACCCTCACCGCGGCCGGGGAGAACGTGCTCGACCAGGACTTCACGCTCACGGCCGACGTCGCGGAGCCGAGCCCCGAGCCGTCGCCGTCCGCCGAGCCGTCGAGCAGCCCGGCCCCGTCGAGCAGTCCCGAGCCGTCCCCCTCGACCGGCCCGCCCGGTAGCCCCGAGCCCACCGTCGACGCGACCGCGGACCCGACCGCCGTGCCTGCCGGCGGCAGCCCCGGCCCTCCGGGCGCACCGGGCGCACCAGGTCCCGGCGGGATGCCGGAGCTCGCGACGACCGGCTCCGACGTGGCGGTCGTCCTCGCCGTCGCCGGGCTGCTGCTCCTGACGGGTGCCGGGCTCCTCCTCGGGCGACGGCGCGTGGCGCAGCGGTAGCGTCCTGCGGTCCTCCCGGCCAACGCCGGGTGAAATGTCGGGATCGTGACGAAAGTCTCGCGGGCCGCCCCTGGAGCGCGGTGGGTGCGGGCGCTACGTTCGGCGCGCGACGACGCTCGGGTCGGCGCGCTCTCGAAGGGACGACGTTGCCCGCCTCACCTCTCCCCGCCGGACGGCGCCGCCGGTCCCGTGCGCTCCTCACCGCCACCACCGCTCTCGCCCTGCTCGTCGGCCCCACCCTCGGCGCCGTGCCGGCGTCCGCCGACGAGCCCGTCCCGGACCCGACCCCCAGCGTCTCGGCGCCCACGACGCCGGTCGTCGCGCCGGTCGTCGCGCCGGACCCGGCCGAGCTCGGGGTCGACGGGACCGCCGCGGTCGGGGGCAGCCTCGAGGTCGCCGAGGACGCCACCGTCTGGCAGCCGTCCGCGGGCCTGGTGTTCACGTACCAGTGGGTCGCCGACGACGTACCGATCGACGGTGCGACGGCCGCGACCTTCACCCCGGGGGCCGACCTCGCGGAGGCCGAGCTGGCCGTGGACGTCACCGGCACGCTGCCCGGCGACCCGCCGTCGTCGGCGACGGTGCGGGTGCCCGTCGGCACCGTCGCACCCGCGACCCTCACCGCCCCGACGCCGCGGATCACGGGCCGCACCGAGGTCGGGTCGACGGTGACCGCGGTGCCGGGCACCTGGGCCGGCGGGACCGCGCTGACCACCACCTGGCTCGTCGGCGGCGTCGCCGTGTCCACCGCACGAACCCTCACCCTGAAGGCCGAGCACGCCGGCCGGTCGCTCGTCCTGCAGGTCGACGGCAGGCTCGCCGGCCACACCGCCGCCTCCGCCCGGACCTCGCCCGTCACCGTCGCCGCCGCACCCGCGTGGCCCACGCCCCGCATCGCGGGCACCGTGCGGGTCGGGGCGAAGGTCACGGCGCAGGCCGGCACCTGGCCGACGGGGACGCGCCTCGCCTACCGCTGGTACGCCGACGGTCGTGCCGCCCCGGGCGCCGACTCCCGCACCCTCACGATCCCGGCCGCGCAGCGCGGCGACCGGCTCACCGTCAGGGTGACCGGCACCCGCTCCGGCGCCGCGGCGGTCACACGGACCAGCGCCGCACGGACCGTCGCCGCCGGCGTCCTGAAGACCGCCAGGCCCACCCTCTCCGGCCTCGTCGGCGGCAAGGCCAAGGTCGGCAAGAAGCTCACCGCCAAGCCGCGCACCGGCGCCTGGACCCCGGACCCGACCTCGGTCCGCTACCGCTGGAAGGCCGACGGCCGTGCGATCTCCGGCGCCACCCGCTCGACCTACACGCCGAAGGCCGGGCAGACCGGCAAGAAGATCACGGTCACCGTCACCGGGTACCGCTCCGGGTACACAGCCAAGGCGGCGTCCAGCAGCGCCGTCGTCGTCGCGAAGCCGTTCTCCCGCACGACGAAGCCCAGGATCACCGGGAACGTCCGCCTCGGCTCCACGCTGCGCGTCGTGCGCGGGACCTGGAAGCCGAACCCTGCGTCCCTCAGCTACCGGTGGAAGGCCAACGGCAAGCCGATCGCCGGCGCGACGGGCAAGACGTACCGGCTCCGCGCGGCCGACCTGAACAAGCGGATCACCGTCACCGTCACGGGCCACCGCAAGGCGAGCATCACCACGGCGCGCACCAGCGCGAAGACCGCACGGGTGCAGCTGCCGAAGCCGGCGCTCACCCGCGCCGGCACCTTCAAGGTCGGGCGGGACATCAAGCCCGGGACCTACGTGGCCTACGCCTACGGCGACACCTGGTGCACCTGGTCCCGGCGCGCCGACGCGAAGAACAACCGGCGGGGCGAGATCGCCAACGACTACGGCTACGGGCACCGGATCGTCACCATCAAGGCCTCCGACGAGTACTTCCGTACATCCGGGTGCGGCGCCTGGTACAAGTTCTATCCGGTCGGCGGACTGAAGAGCCGGACACCGACGGACAGCGTCCTGCAGGTCGGCTCCCAGCTCCGGCCGGGCCTCTACGAGACGTCCGGGCCGGCGTACGCCGACAACCAGTGCAACTGGAGCCGCCTGCGGTCGTTCACGGGCTACACCGCACCGAAGGGCAGCAAGAACGTCATCGCCCGCGGCGCGGCCCGCGCCGGTGACACCGTGAGGATCCGCAGCTCCGACGCGGGCTTCGAGACGTTCGGCTGCCGGTGGACGAGGATCAGCAACTGAGCCACGGAGCACGCGCACGGGCCCGCCGGGAGATCCCGGCGGGCCCGTCGTGTCCCCGCGGGCCGACCTCGCCGGACGGGGGAGCGGCCGTGCCCCGCCGCCTCGACGACGGGGCACGGCCGAGGGTCACCCGAGCGTGAACTCGTAGGTGCGGGTGTTGCCGGCGACGTCGTGGACGACGAGCGTGTTGGCGCCCGCCTTCGCGCCGAAGACGCCCGGCCGGACGAAGTTGACGTCCGACCACGCGTTGTCCGACAGGTCCTTCGGCACGCCGTTCAGCACGACCTTGTCGACCTTGCCGGCGTCGTGCAGCTTGAAGCTGACCTGGCCGTACACGTCCCCGGTGCGGGTGGTGAACGACGCGCCCTCCTTGACGGTCGCCGTCGGCGCGGTCGCGTCGACGGTCACGTCGAAGGTGCTGGTCCGGGACACGTTCCCGGCGAGATCGTGCGCGTTGTACCGCACGGTGTACGCGCCCGAGGGGAGCGCGACGGTCGCCGTGTGGGTGGCGACCTTCGCGCCGTCGGCCACGGCCGACTGCGTGCTCTTGACGAGCTTGCCGCCCGAGTAGACGTTCGCGACGACCTTCGCCAGGCCGCGGTCGTCGGTCGCGTCGACCTGGACCGCCAGCTCGCGCACCGGGCCGGGCGACGTCGGCGCCACGAGGGTCACCTCGGGGCGCGTCGTGTCGGGCTCGGTGACGGGCGGCTCCACGCCGGCCTCCGTGACCCACTTCTCGCCGTCGTCGGACTTCGTCACCGTGAACTCGTCGTACACCGCACCGACCGGCAGGTCCGTGGTGGCCGAGGCGGTCTTCTCCGCGAGGTAGGAGCGGTAGTGCAGCGAGTCGCCGGTCACGTCGATCACCTGGTAGGTCGTGACGCCCGCACCGCGCAGCACCTGGGTGGCGCCGTTGTTCGTCCAGACGTTCCTCTCGTCGGTCTCGAGCGCGTAGTGCTTCGCGCCCGAGTTCGAGACGATGTACACCGGGCCGTCGGTCACGCCCGGCGTGTCGGTGACGTCCTCGTCGTTGTAGCCGCGGGCGTAGGTGTGGTCGTGACCCATCATGACGAGGTCGATGTCGTGCTCCTGGAACACCGGCACCCAGTGCTCGCGCAGGATCGGCTCGTTGCGCCCGGCCGACGTCGAGTAGACCGGCTGGTGGAACGTCACGACGTTCCACTTCGACGGGGTCTGCGTCAGCACGTGGTCGAGCCACTCCGCCTGAAACTGCGTCCACAGGGCGGAGACCTTGCCGGACGGGCAGTCCGTGCCGGTGCACGCCGGGAGGCTGTCCGGCGTGAGGAACGTGGTGTCGCGGGTCGCGTTGATGGTGATGAACCGGACGCCCTGGTAGTCGGTGAAGTACACCGTCTCGGCGGCGAACTGCGACCAGTGCTCGAAGTACGCGGCATACTGCTTCGCCACGTCGGTGTCGCCGACGGCGAGGTCCGCGAGGTCACCGATCGTGTCGGTCGTCGGGTTGTTGTGCGGGTACTCGAAGTTCGCCTTCCACGCGGTGAGGAGCTTGTCGCCCGAGTACTCGTGGTTGCCGGGCGCCGCCATGACGTTCGTCGTGGCCGCCGACGTCTCCATGCCCGTGAACCAGCTCACCCACTGCGTCTCGTTGCCGCCGGTGTCGATGAGGTCGCCCGCGTGCACCGACCCGATGGAGTCCGGCGCGGACGCCTCCGCCATCTCCACGACCTTCGGCCAGGTCGAGTCGAGCCCGATCTGCGCGTCGCCGTAGTAGACGAACTGGAAGTCGGTGTCCGACGGGTCGGCGGTCGTGAACTCGTGCCACGGGCTCCACGCGCCCACGGTGCCGACCCGGTATGTGTACGCCGTCGCCGCGCTCAGCCCGTCGACCGTCGTCGAGTAGTGCTGCAACGGGTTGCCGTTGACGGCGCCCGCCGCGTACGCGTCGACCGTGCGGACGTCGCCGCCCGCCGCCGGGCGGATCTGCACCTGGCCCGTCGTCTGCGACGTGTGCCCGGCCAGCCACGAGAACGACTGGCTGGTCTCCGGCGTCTCCGTGGGCGTGAGGATCACGCGCGACGGCGGGGTCGGGTCGACGACGCCGGGAGCGAGCTCCTCCACCAGCCGGATCGACGGGACGTCCAGGTAGATGTCGCTCGACGTCGAACGGTCCTGGTACAACGCCACCGCGACCGTGTTCACGCCGTCGACGAGCACGTCGCCGTCCGCCGTGAAGCTCGCCGCCGTCGGGGCGTCCAGGCCCGACCCCGCGTACTGCAGGTTCGTGTCGTCCGTGACGCGGTCCGCGTGGAAGCCGGCCACCCGCTCGCCGTTGATCCACACCACGGCCCCGTCGTCGTAGACGAGGTCGCCGACGACGTCCGCCACCTGGTCGGCGACCCCCGCGTCGAGGGTGAAGTCCGTGCGGAAGAAGAAGGTCGGCACGTTCGGCGCCGCCGAGCCGTCGAGGTACTGGTTGAGCAGCGTCCGCGGCTGGCGCGGACCGACCGGGTCGAGCTTGCCGCGCTTCGCGCCGAAGCTTCCCGTCGCCGCCTTCCACGCCGAGTCGTCGAAGCCGGTCGTCGTCCACACCCGCAGGTCGGGGTCGCCCTGGGCCGGGTCGGCCCCGTCGTCGAGGTAGCGCCACGTGGTGCTCGCGTCGACCACCGGCGCCTCGGGCACGTCCGGCGCCGCTGCGGCGGGCGCCGCCAGAGCGCCGGCCACCAGACCCGTCAGCGTCATGCCGACGGCGGCACGGCGGCCCCACCGGCTCTTGGGGTTCGTCATCGTCTCCCTCTCGTCACTCGCGGAAGGACTCACCCGGGCCGCGGTCCGTGACCGCGCGCCCGGCAGGTCCGCTCCGATCGAAGAGGGTCGGCATGGCCGACGGGTGTCCGCGGCATGCCGCCGCGATGAACGTCTGCCCCGGGCATGCAGCGGCCGCGTCGTGGTTCCTCACGGATGACTCGGCCGATGCGCGAGGAACCGCGGCGTCGACGACCTCGTCGCGCGCCGGCCACGCCCTACGGGGCCCCGGAACGCAGAAGGTCCCGGCCAGGAGAACCTGACCGGGACCTTCTCTTCACGTGCGCGAGGGGGGAGTTGAACCCCCACGCCCTTTCGGGCACACGGACCTGAACCGTGCGCGTCTGCCTATTCCGCCACTCGCGCGTGCTGAAGGAGATTAGCACGGCGCGGGGGCGGGATCCCAACCCGATCGGCCCGCCCGTCCAGGGGCGTGCGTCACAGGACCGGGGGCCCTGCGCCCCGTGACCCGGCCGTGACCTCGGCGGGCGGGTCTGCGCGAGGCATTCGCACGAAATCCACAGGTTCGTGGGCGGGGTGGGTGCGCCGCTGCCTACGATCTGGATAGTCTGCCCGCAAACGGTTGCGGGTGACGGGAGGAGGTGGCATGGGCGCGCTGGACCGCTTCGAGAAGAGCGTGGAGCGACTGATGAACAACGCGTTCGCGAAGGTCGGTCGCGGTGGCGAGGTGAAAGCGGTGGAGCTCGCGAGCCGGCTGCGGCGCGAGATCGACGACCGTGCCGCCGTCGTCGGACGCGACCGCACGGTCGCCCCGAACGAGTTCACCATCGACCTGTCGCCGCCGGACTTCGAGCAGGTGCAGAACTGGGGCGCCGAGACCCTCGCGGACGAGCTCGCGACCAACCTGACGGAGTACGCGGCCTCGCAGCACTACGCGTTCGTCGGCCCGGTGAGCGTGACGTTCGAGCGGCACGACGAGCTGACGGGCGGCCGGTTCCAGATCCGGTCGGCGACGGTGCGCGGCAACGTGGCGCCCGCGACGAACCCGGCGCCGAGCACCCGCCACCCCCTGATCGACATCGACGGCCAGCGCTACCTGCTGACCGGCCCGGTGACGGTGATCGGCCGCGACGCGGAGGCTGACATCGTCGTGGACGACCCCGGCGTCTCCCGCCGCCACCTGGAGATCCGGGTCGCGCCGGAGGGCGTGGTCGCCACGGACCTCGGGTCGACGAACGGCCTGTTCGTGGAGGGACACCAGGTCCCGGCCGCGACACTCCTGGACGGGAACACGCTGACCATCGGCCGCACCCGCATCATGTTCTGGACCGGCACCCAGGCCGGCCGGCAGACCGAGGACTGGTGATCGACCGAGGATGAGCGAGCTGACGATCACCCTGCTGCGGCTGGGCTATCTCGTGCTGCTGTGGGTGTTCGTGCTCTCCGCGGTCGCCGTGCTGCGCCGCGACCTCGCCCTGCGCAACCCCCGCGGACGCCGCAAGTCCGCCGAGGAGCCTTCCGGGCCCGTGGAGCAGGTGGCCTCCCCACCGCGCACCGCCGCCCGGGCCTCGGGCCCGACCCGGCTGGTCGTGACCGCCGGGCCGCTCACCGGCACCACGCTCCCGCTGTCGACGTCGTCGATCCTCATCGGTCGCGCCCCGAGCTGCACCCTCGTGCTCGACGACGACTACTCGTCGTCGCGGCACGCCCGCATCTTCCCGCAGGGCGACCACTGGTACGTGGAAGACCTCGGCTCCACGAACGGCACCTACATGGGCGACGAGAAGGTCGGCGGACCCACGCACCTGCCCCCGGGCGTCGGCGTGCAGATCGGCCGTTCCGTCGTCGAGCTGCAGGGCTGATCCGGGATGCCCCTCGCCCTGCGCTACGCGGCGCGGTCCGACGTCGGTCTGGTGCGTCACGACAACCAGGACTCCGCCTACGCGGGCCCCAACCTCCTCGTCGTCGCGGACGGGATGGGTGGCCACGCGGGCGGTGACATCGCCTCCGCCCTGGCGGTCGCGGCCCTCGCCCCGCTGGACACCGACGACCACGGCCCCGAGCAGGCGCTGGCCGACCTCGAGCGGACCGTCGAGCAGGCCCGCCAGGACCTCGTGCACGCCTCCGAGGTCGACCCGGACCTCGCGGGCATGGGCACCACCGTGACCGCGCTGCTGCGCTCGGGCAACACGCTCGCGATGGCGCACCTGGGCGACTCGCGCGCCTACCTGCTGCGTGAGGACACGCTGACGCAGGTCACGGTCGATCACACGTTCGTGCAGCACCTGGTGGACACCGGCCGGATCTCCCCGGACGAGGCCGAGACCCACCCCCAGCGCAACGTCGTCATGCGGGTCCTCGGCGACTTCGACGTCGACCTCACGCCCGACATGTCGATCCGCGAGGCCCGCGCGGGCGACCGCTGGCTGCTCTGCTCGGACGGCCTGTCCGGGTTCGTCGGCGGCGAGCAGCTCGCCGACGTGCTGGTGGAGTCCGAGACCGTCGAGGAGGCCGCCGACCTCCTCATGACGCTCGCGATGACCGCGGGCAGCACCGACAACATCACCGTCGTGGTGGCCGAGGTCGTGGACACCGAGCAGGAGGCGCCGCCGGCCTCGACGACGCAGGTCGTCGGCGCCGCCGCGAAGGGCACCTCCCCGGCCCTCGCCCACCAGGAGGACCCCCCGGAGCCCGCCGCCGCAGAGTCGGACGACGACGAGGACGACGAGGAGGACCCGGCCGACGACGACGCCCGCCCCCGCCGCCGGCCCTGGCTGACGGTGCTCGTGTGGCTGGTCGTGCTGGGCGGGCTCGGCTACGCCGCCTGGTGGGCGTACGGGTGGACCCAGGACCAGTACTACGTGGGCATCGCGGACGGCCAGGTCGCCGTCTACCGCGGCATCCCGCAGGAGGCCGGCCCCCTCACGCTCTCGCAGCCGGTGGAGCTCACGGGCACGCCCGTCGACGACCTGCCCGCCTACTGGACGGAACGGCTCGACGGCACGATCCGCGCCTCGTCGCTCGACGAGGCGGTGGTGCGCGCCGACCAGCTCATCGCCGAGGCCCTGCCGACGCCCAGCCCGACACCGACCCCGAGCGTGAGCCCGTCGCCGAGCGTGGCCCCGTCGCCCAGCACCACGCCGTCGCCGCGCACCTCCCCGTCCCCCGACGCCGAGGAGGCGTCCGCGTGAGCGTCGAGAGCCCGACGGTGACGCCGCGGCAGCGGCGACCCCTGCGACTCGCCGAGATCTTCCTGCTGGTCCTCGCCCTCGCGGGCGGTGTGGGCGGGTTCGCGATGGTGGGGCTGTCGATCCGGGGCGAGCTGCCCGACGGGTTCTGGCGCAACAGCCTGCTGCTCGCCGCGATCGCCCTGGTCGCGCACCTCGTGCTGCGGTTCCGCGCACCGTGGGCCGACCAGGTGATCCTGCCCGCCGTCGTCCTGCTCAACGGCATCGGCCTGTCCATGATCTGGCGGCTGGAGATCTCCGGGTCGGCGAACATGGGACCCGCGGACGCCGCGGGCAACCTCCAGGCGTCCCTCATCGGCGCGGCGGTCGCGTTCGCGATGCTGTGGCTGCTGCGCGACCACCGGTGGCTGCGCCGCTACACGTACACGGCGATGCTCGTCGGCCTCGCCCTGGTCGCGCTCCCGCTGATCCCCGGTCTCGGCACGGAGATCAACGGTGCGCGCATCTGGATCACGGTCGGCGGCTTCTCGCTCCAGCCCGCCGAGTTCGCGAAGATCGCGTTCGCCGTGTTCTTCGCGGGCTACCTGGTGGTCAACCGCGACACCCTGGCCCTCGCCGGACCGAAGATCCTCGGCCTGCACCTGCCGCGCCTGCGCGACCTCGGCCCGATCCTCGTGGTGTGGGCCGCGTCCCTCATGGTCCTCGTGCTCCAGCGCGACCTCGGCACCTCGCTGCTGTTCTTCGGCCTGTTCGTCGCGATGCTCTACCAGGCGACGGCCCGGTCGAGCTGGATCCTGCTGGGTCTGACGATGTTCGCCGCCGGCGCGCTCGCCGCCGCCCAGCTCTTCCCGCACGTCGGGGCGCGCGTCGACGCCTGGCTGCACCCGTTCGACGCGGACCAGTACGAGGCCGCGACCGGTGGGTCGTACCAGCTCGTCCAGGGGATGTTCTCCATGGCGAACGGGGGCCTGTTCGGCACCGGCTGGGGCGAGGGCCGCCCGTTCCAGATCCCCTACGCGTTCTCCGACTTCATCTACGCGGCCCTCGGCGAGGAGCTCGGCCTGACCGGGCTCGCGGCGATCCTCCTGACCTATCTGCTCATCGTGCAGCGCGGCTTCAAGGCGGCGCTGTCGGTGCGGGACGGCTTCGGCAAGCTCCTGGCCGGCGGTCTGGCGGCGGTCATGGCACTGCAGATCTTCGTCGTCGTCGGCGGGATCACGCGCATCATCCCGATCACGGGCCTCACGCTGCCGTTCATGGCACAGGGCGGCTCGTCCCTGCTGGCCAACTGGATCGTGGTGGCGCTGCTGCTGCGGATCTCCGACAGCGCGCGCCGTCCCTCCGACCTGCCCGTGCGCGGCCAGGTGTCCACGGGCGGCATGCGGGAACCGGAACCGATCCTCGTCGGCGGGCCCGACGACGAGGCCGTCGAGGGCCCGGACGGCACGCCGGCCACCGGCAGCCCGCTGCCACGGCGCCGCATCGCCGACCGGGACGCCGACAGCACCGGCACCCCGGCGGCACCCACCGAGAGGATCGACCCGGACCACCCGCAGGGAGGTGAGCAGCGGTGAACACCACGACCCGACGCCTCGCGTCCATCGTCATGGTCATGTTCCTGGCCCTGCTGGTCTCCACCACGTGGATCCAGTTCTTCCGCGCCGACGACCTCAACTCCGACCCGCGCAACGCACGCGCCCTCTACGAGCAGTTCGGCACCGACCGCGGGCCGATCGTCGTGGGCGGCGAGGCCATCGCCAGCTCGGTCGCGGTGGACGACGAGTGGAACTACCAGCGCGAGTACGCCCAGGGTCGCCTGTACGCGCCGCTGACCGGCTACTACTCGCTGGTGAGCGGCACGTCCGGCATCGAGCGGGCCGAGAACGACTTCCTCGCCGGGACCGCCGACGCGCTGTGGGTGGACCGCCTGCAGAACCTCCTCACCGGCTCGGACGCCCAGGGGTCCTCGGTGGAGCTCACCATCGACGCGGAGGCGCAGCAGGCCGCCTGGGACGCGCTCGGGGACCAGCGTGGCGCCGTCGTCGCGCTGGAGCCCTCGACCGGACGGATCCTCGCGCTGGTCGCCAAGCCGACGTTCGACCCGAACGACCTCGCCACGCACGACACCGGGGCCGCCAACGACGCGTACGTCGACCTGCTCAACGACCCCGACGACCCGCTCATCAGCAACGCGACCAACGACATCTACCCGCCCGGGTCGACCTTCAAGCTCATCACGACGGCGGCCGCGCTCGAGAGCGGCGACTACACGCCCGACTCGGTCATCCCGGCGCCGTCGACGTACACCCTCACGGGCACGTCGACGCAGGTCGGCAACTTCGGCGGCACGTCGTGCGCGTCCTCGGGGGAGATGACGCTGGCCGACGCCCTGCGGATCTCCTGCAACACCGCCTACCTGGAGCTCGCGGGCGAGCTCGGCGCGGACGCCATGAACGAGCAGGCCGAGAAGTTCGGCTTCGGCAGCTCCTACACCGTGCCGTTCCAGACGTCGGCCAGCCAGTACGACCCCGACGTGGACGCCATGTCCACCGACAAGGTGGAGCTGTCGGGCATCGGGCAGGGCAGCGTGCTCGCCACCCCGCTGCAGGTCGCGATGACGTCGGCCGCGATCGCCAACGGCGGTGAGCTGATGGAGCCGTTCTCGGTCGACCGGGTGCGCAGCCCGGAGCTCGAGGTCGTGCAGGAGACCCGGCCGTCGAGCCTCGGCGACGCGATCTCCGAGGACACCGCGCGCCAGCTCACCGACATGATGGTCAGCGTCGTCGAGGACGGATCCGGCACGGAGGCCGCCATCTCCGGGGTCACGGTCGCCGGCAAGACCGGTACGGCGCAGCACGGCGACAACTCCGCGCCTCCGCACGTGTGGTTCACCGGGTTCGCGCCGGCCGACGACCCGCAGGTGGCCGTCGCGGTCGTCGTCGAGGAGGGCGGGGCACTGGGTTCCTCGGCGACGGGTGGCCGCGTCGCGGCCCCGATCGCCAAGGCCGTCATGGAGGCGGTGCTGAACGGATGAGGCCGGCTGTGGGCATCTCCCTGGGCGACCGCTACCGCCTGACGCGGCGCATCGCCGTCGGCGGCATGGGCGAGGTCTGGGTGGCCGACGACGGCTACCTGGGCCGCGACGTGGCCGTGAAGGTGCTGCGCGAGGAGTACACGGGCAACGAGGACTTCCTCAAGCGGCTGCGCACGGAGGCACGCAACAGCGCGGCCCTGTCGCACCCGAACATCGCGCAGATGTACGACTACGGCGAGCAGGACGGCGCGGGGTACCTCGTCATGGAGCTGGTGCTCGGCGAGCCGCTCGCCGACCTGCTGGAGCGCGAGCCCGTCATCGCGCCGCGCAAGCTGCTGCCGATCCTGTCCTCGACGGCGCGGGGTCTGCACCACGCGCACCTGGCGAAGGTGGTGCACCGGGACGTCAAGCCCGGCAACATCCTGCTGGAGCACGGCAACCGCGCGGTGAAGATCACCGACTTCGGGGTGTCGCTGGCGGCGAACCAGGCCACGATGACGGCGACCGGCATGGTCATGGGCACCGCCCAGTACCTCTCGCCGGAGCAGGCGGTCGGTCAGGCTGCCACGCCGGCGTCCGACCTGTACGCCCTGGGCATCGTCGCGTACGAGGCGACGGCGGGCCGGCGACCCTTCACCGGGTCGACCCCGGTGGACATCGCCGTCGCGCACGTGAACGCCGCCGTGCCGCCGCTGCCGACGACGGTGCACCCGGGCCTGGTCGACGTGATCATGCGGCTGCTCGCCAAGGACCCGGGCCGCCGCCCGGCGTCCGGCGAGGCGCTGGCGAACGAGCTCGACGCGCTGGCGCAGGAGATCGCGGAGGACCCGCTGGGCGCCCGGTCTCGCGCTGCGCGCCGCGCGGCCCGCACGGGCAAGCCGGCACCGGTGCGCCACGCCCGCCCCGACGACGGCCAGGGCCGCGCCGACACCCCGGTCGACGACGTCACGGCGGGCACCCGCCCCCGACCCCGTCCGGAGCCGGTGCCCGCGCGTTCCACGACGACGCCCGACGCGTCGGGCCGGGACGTCCCCGCCGCGGTCCCGCCCCGGTCGTACCCGGCGCGCCGGGACCACCACCGGTCGGCCGCCATGCACCGCCCGACACCGCCGCAGGGCACGCGCAGCCGCAGCGACCTGCACCGTCCGGAGGAGCCCGAGGTGACCCGGGCGTCCACCACGACGGGTCAGCGGCTCGGCCCGCTCGGCCGGTTCTCCTGGCCGCTCCTCGCCCTGCTGGGACTGCTGGTCGTGCTGGCCGTCGCGTCCCTCGTCAGCGGCATCCTCGGTGGTTCCGACGGCGACGACGGCGCCCGGGCGGCGCAGGCGTCGACGTGGGGCGCCGCCACGGTGATGTCGCAGCCCTCGACCGCGCCCGACTCTGGGATGATGCTCCCAGAACCGTCGTCCCTGCTGGGGACGACCATGACCGAGAAGGACGTCTGAGTGGTGGACAACACTCCCCGCGTGCTCGCGGGCCGGTACGAGGTCGGTGAGCTCATCGGCCGTGGCGGCATGGCCGAGGTGCACATCGGCCACGACGCACGCCTCGGCCGCACCGTCGCCATCAAGGTGCTGCGTTCCGACCTGGCCCGCGACCCGTCGTTCCTGGCCCGCTTCCGTCGTGAGGCGCAGTCGGCCGCGGCGCTGAACCACCCGGCGATCGTGGCCGTGTACGACACCGGCGAGGACATCTCCACCGACCCGACGGGCAACCAGGTCCACATCCCCTTCATCGTCATGGAGTACGTCGAGGGCCACACGGTCCGCGACATCCTCGCGGACGGCGCGGCGGTCCCGATCGAGGAGGCCGTGGAGATCACGGTCGGCATCCTGTCGGCCCTGGAGTACTCGCACCACGCGGGCATCGTGCACCGCGACATCAAGCCCGCGAACGTCATGATCACGCCGACCGGCGCGGTCAAGGTGATGGACTTCGGCATCGCGCGGGCCATCGCGGACTCCGCGGCGACCATGACGCAGGGGCAGGCCGTCATCGGCACGGCGCAGTACCTGTCGCCGGAGCAGGCGCGCGGCGAGCAGGTCGACGCCCGCAGCGACCTCTACTCCACCGGCTGCGTGCTGTTCGAGCTGCTCACGGGGCGCCCGCCGTTCGTCGGCGACTCGCCCGTCGCCCTCGCCTACCAGCACGTGGGCCAGGAGGCGCAGCGGCCGTCCGAGGTCGCGAGCGACGTCCCGGACGTCCTGGACCGCATCACCCTCAAGGCGCTGACGAAGAACCGCGACCACCGCTACTCGTCCGCCGCGGAGTTCCGCGCCGACCTCGAGTCCGCGATGCGGGGCGGCTCCGTGGCGGCGCCGATGCTCGGTTCGGCCGCCGCCGGCTACGCGGCGACGCAGGTGCTCGGCGACCCGTCGGGCACGCAGGTCATGAACCCGACGCAGGCCGCTCCGTGGGGTGCGACCGGGCTGCCCGCCGACTCCACGGGCGTCGGCACGCCGAACGCCCCCGACGAGGACGACAAGCCCAGCCGCAAGGGCCTGATGTGGACGCTGATCACCATCGGCGTGCTCGCGCTCGCGACGATCATCACCCTGCTCATCATCAACAGCGGGCCGGACGAGCCGGAGACGGTCGCCGTGCCGGAGCTCACCGCGACCATGAGCCGTGCCGACGCCCAGCGGGCGATCGAGGCCGTGAACCTGGTGTTCTCCGAGCGGGTCGACCAGGAGTCGGACGAACCCGAGGACACGCTGACGCGTTCCGAGCCCGCCTCCGGCGAGCAGGCGCCGGTCGGCAGCACCGTCGAGGTGTACTTCTCCGGCGGGCCGGAGACCTTCCCGATGCCCGACGTGACGGGCATGAGCCAGGAGGAGGCCGAGTCCGCGATCGAGGAGGCCGAGCTGACGGTCGGTGACGTCAGCGAGCAGGCGCAGGCGGGTGCCGACCAGGGCGAGGTCATCTCGTCCAGCCCGGCACCGCGCGAGGCCGTCAACCCCGGCGACTCCGTGGACCTCGTCGTCGCGAGCGGCCAGGTGGACCTGCCGAACCTCATCGGGCAGTCGCAGGAGGAGGCGGAGAACACCCTCGACGACCTCGGCCTCGACTCGTCGATCGAGAGGACGCCGGTCGACGACGGCAACGACGTCGGCCTCGTGGTGCAGCAGTCCCCCGAGGGCGGCACCGTCGGCCAGGACACCCGCGTCACCCTGACCATCGGCGAGGAGCCGGAGGCGGAGATGACGCAGCTCCCGAACGTCGTCGGGATGACAGTCGACGAGGCCCTGGAGGCGCTGAGCAGCCAGGCGAACGTCAACGCCAGGCAGACCACGGCGTCGTCCGAGGAGTACTGCTCCGGCTACGTCAGCGCGCAGGACCCGCCCGCCGGGTCCGAGGTCGAGGTCGGGAGCGACGTCACGATCACCGTCTCCACGGGAGCCCCGGGGCAGGACTGCTCCGCGGGCGGCCCGACGCCGGCCCCCGCCGTCGGCGACGACGGCGGGGACGAGGGCGACGGGGGCGACGACGACGAGGGGATCCTGCCGTCCCCTTGACGCGGACCGCCCGGACACCACGGAGCCCCGCCGCTGACACGAACCGTGTCGTCGGCGGGGCTCCGTCGTTCCCGCGGCCCCCGTCCGGGGCCGCCGGGCGTGTCAGGCCACGTGCACCAGGGGTGCCATGCCGGCCGAACGCTCGACCGCCCCGGCGTCCCCGCAGACGGCGAGCCAGTTGGCGAGCAGGCGGTGGCCGCCCTCGGTGAGGACGGACTCGGGGTGGAACTGCACGCCGTGCAGGGGCAGGTCACGGTGCTGGACGCCCATGACGACGCCGGTCGCGGTGGTGCAGGTGACCTCCAGCTCGGCGGGCACCGTGTGCGGCTCGACGGCCAGCGAGTGGTAGCGCGTCGCCGTGAACGGGGCGCCGAGGCCGTCGAGGACGCCGCCGCCGTCGTGCTCCACGAGGCTCGTCTTGCCGTGCATGAGCTCCGGCGCGTGCGACACGGTCGCGCCGTACACCTCGGCGAGGGCCTGGTGACCCAGGCAGACGCCCAGCATAGGGGTGGCGGAGCGGGCGCAGGCGCGGATGACGTCCTCCGACGCCCCCGCCTCCTTCGGCGTGCCCGGCCCGGGCGAGACGAGGACGCCGTCGAAGGGCGTGCCGTCGTCGTGCCAGAAGCGGCCGTCGGCGTCGGGCTCGGGGACGGCGTCGTTGCGCACCACGGTGGTGCGCGCGCCGAGCTGGTCGAGGTAGCCGACGATCGTGTAGACGAACGAGTCGTAGTTGTCGACGACGAGGATGGAGGTCATGGGTGCGCCTCGACGGTGTTGTCGTTGATGGGGACGTACTCGGAGAACCAGGGGAAGACCCACTCGAAGCAGACCCAGACGGCCGCGACGAGCAGGACCAGGACGAGCAGCACGCGGAGCCACACGGGGCCCGGCAGGGCGCGCCACAGCAGGCCGTACATCATCTCACCACCGTGGCGTCGAAGGAACCGCCCGCTGCCGCGGCCGCAGGGTCGAAGCCGACGTCGAGCAGCTCGGCCGGCGTACCCTCGCTGACGGGCGCCCAGTAGTCGAGCTCGCCGTGGATGATGTACCGCTGCGCGGCCGAGTACATCGGGTGACAGGCCGTCAGCGTGATGAAGCGTTGCGTCAGCTCGGGGATGGGCTCGCCGGGCATCAGCCCGGGCACGGGGGAGACCACCTCGACCTGGTTGGGCCACACGATGAGGTGCTCGGTCATCCTGTACACGTACCAGGTGTCCTTCGTCCGCACGACGAGCGCGTCGCCCGCCTCGAGCTCCGCGACCCGGTGGAACGGCTTGCCGTAGGTGGTGCGATGGCCGGCGAGGGCGAAGTTCCCGAGCCCGCCCGGCATCGCGGTGCCCGGGTAGTGGCCGATGCCGAGCCGGTCCAGCACGGACGCCTTGTCCACACCCTGGGCGATCGGCTCGACGTAGTCGGCGCCCCAGGCCGGGACGTAGAACCGGGCGAACACGTCCTCCAGCGGCGGCTCGTCCAGGACCGGCGGCTCGCC
The DNA here is from genome assembly GCF_001636295.1 of Isoptericola dokdonensis DS-3. Taxonomy (NCBI): domain Bacteria; kingdom Bacillati; phylum Actinomycetota; class Actinomycetes; order Micrococcales; family Promicromonosporaceae; genus Isoptericola; species Isoptericola dokdonensis. Next base: position 2,650,084 of record NZ_CP014209.1, read on the forward strand.
ACGGTGCTCGGACGCGACGGCCGGGCCGTCGTCGGCCTGGACGACGGGCGGGTCCGGCCAGTCCTGCGCCGCCATCACCTCGGTGTGCACGCGGTCGGCCTGCACGTCCGTCCACCAGAGCTGCCACACCACGAACAGGCCGAGGAACACCCCGGCCGTGATGAGCAGCTCGCCCACGAAGCCCACGACCGACCCGACCAGCCCGCCGCGCCGACGGACCCGCCCGTGCGCGGGCGGCGCCGGGGCCCCGGCCGGCGGGCCGCTGCGCGCGGCGTCCCGCACGTGCCTCACGAGAACACGTCCGTGCCCTCGGGCACCTCGGCGTGCTCGAGCTCCTGGCCGCCGCTGTACGCGGGCATCTCGAGGGCGTCCTGCCGCGCGACGTCGTAGCCCAGGCCGATCCAGTCGACGTACTGCTGGTACACGGCCACGCCGGGCGACGAGTCGAGCGCGGCCTGGAGCCGGTCCGGGTCGCCGATCGCCTCGACGACGTACGGCGGGGAGTACACCTGGCCGTGCAGGAGCAGGATGTTGCCCGAGCAGCGGAAGGCGCTGGTCGACGTCACGCGCTGACCCTGGAGCGTCATCGCCTCCGCGCCCCCGGCCCACAGGGCGTTGATGACGTGCTGGAGGTCCTGCTGGTGCACCACCAGGTCGTCGGCGCGCACGCCGTCGATCTCGAGGGACGACGACGGCGCGTCCTCCAGCGCCACGGTCAGTCCCGGACCGCCCACGGGCCACGCGCCGGACGCCACCCCCTCGCGTGCGCGCAGGTCCGCGCCGCGCGTGGGGACGTCCTGGGCCACCGCGTCGCTCAGCTCGTCGATCTCGTCGTCGAGCGCCGTGACCTGCTCGTTCATCTGCGCGACGCGGTCCGACTCGTCGGCCACCACGGAGGCGAGGTCCTCGCTGTGCCGGTCCTCCTCGCCGTCGTCGAGCTGCGCCGACACGGTGAACAGGACGCCGGACAGGCCCAGCACCGTCCCGACGAGGATGCCGGAGCGGATCCGAGGGCTCATGGGCTGCGGCCTTCCTGGTCGTCGTCGTGCACGAGACTGGTGTGCTGACCACTACGCTAGACGACGAACCGTCGTCGGCGTGCGGGCCCGAGGCCCGCCGTCGCACCAGAGCTGACAGGAGTCCAGCCGTGTCCGAGTCGAAGTCGTCGAAGCCGGAGAAGAAGAAGGCCGAGTCCGTGGCCGTCCCCGGTCGTCCGGCGGTGAACCCGCGCTGGCTCGTCCCCACGATGCTGACGCTCATGCTCGTCGGTCTCGCGTGGATCGTCACGTACTACCTGACGAGCCAGAACCTGGGCCTGCCCATCCCCGCGCTGGGCAACTGGAACCTCGTCGTCGGCTTCGTGCTGATCATCGCCGGTTTCGGTCTGACCACCCGCTGGAAGTAGGGCTGTACAACTACACACGTGTGATTCCACACCTGTGTACAACCCTGGGGACAGCGGTCAGAGCAGGGCCCACGGCGGGACGGTCGCGTACTTCGCCACCGACAGCCCCACGAGCAGCACTCCGACGACGACGGGCAGCGCCCACCCGACGAGGCGCTGCCGCTCGCGGGGGGCGAACGCGTAGCCGGCCCCGATCGCCAGGCCCACGACGAGCCCGCCGACGTGCGCCTGCCAGGCGATGCCGCCGACGAAGAACGGCAGCGCCATGTTGATCGCGATGAGCACGACGATCTGGCGGGCGTCACGGCCGAGCTTCCGCAGCACCGGGATGATCGCGCCGAACAGCCCGAACACCGCGCCGGACGCGCCCACGACGGGCGTCACCCAGCTCCCGGAGAGCGGGTCGGCGAGCAGCAGCACCCCGACGGAGCCGCCGAGGGCGGCCAGCAGGTAGAGGGCCAGGAACCGCCCTCGGCCGAACGCCTGCTCGAGGAACGGCCCGACGAGCCACAGCGCGTACATGTTGAACAGGATGTGCAGCGGGCTCGTCGAGTGCAGGAACGCCGCCGTGAGGAACCGCCACGGCTCCGCCTGACCCACGACGGGCGCGAACGCCCACTGCTGCGTCCACGTGGCCGTGGTGAGCTGCAGGACCCAGCTGACCACGCACAGCCCGATGATCGTCAGCGTGACGACGGGCCGGCCCTCCCGCACCGTCGCCCCGAACGCGGTGCGCGCGCTGCGCGTCGACCGCGCCGCCTGCCCGACGCAGTCGACGCACTGCACACCGACCGCCGCGGGCCGCTGGCACTCCGGGCACGTGGGCCGTCCGCACCGCTGGCACCGGACGTACGACACCCGGTCCGGGTGCCGCGGGCAGACGGGGACCTCGCCGCCCTGCTGCGGGGCTGGCTGCGGGATGGAGATGGCTCGGCCCTCCGCGGGTCGGGTCGGTCGGGTGGCGCGGGAGAGGGTCAGTCCTCGATCGTCACCGAGTTGATGACGATGTCCTCGACCGGACGGTCGCCCGGACGGGTGCGGGTCGTGCCGATCGCGTCGACGACCGCGCGGGACTCGTCGTCCGCGACCTTGCCGAAGATCGTGTGCTTGCCGGTCAGCCACGGCGTCTCGGTGGTCGTGATGAAGAACTGGGAACCGTTGGTGCCCTCGACCTCGCCCGAGACCGGGTTGCGGCGCTTGCCCGCGTTCGCCATGGCGAGCAGGTACTTCTCGGTGAAGCCCAGCTCGGGGTGGATCTCGTCGTTGAACGTGTAGCCGGGGCCGCCGGTGCCGGTGCCCAGCGGGTCCCCGCCCTGGATCATGAAGCTGTCGATGACGCGGTGGAAGATCACGCCGTCGTAGAGCGGCTCGTGGCGCTCGGCGCCCGTGCGGGGGTCGGTCCAGGCCTTGGTGCCCTGGGCGAGCCCGACGAAGTTGGCGACCGTCTTCGGCGCGTGGTCCGGCAGGAGCTCGATGCGGATGTCACCGGCGGTGGTGTGCAGGGTTGCGAACATGCTGCCCATTCTGGCACCTGTGGGCGCACGACGGGCCGACGGGCGTGTGACGGTGCGCTCCCTGACCTGCGGTGGCAGAGTGGGGTCATGGTGCAGACCCCGAAGATCGACACGGACAAGGTGAAGGACTCGGCCGCCGAGGTCGCGGCCGCACTGGTCGGTGCGGGCTCCCGCGCCGCCGACGGTGCCCGCGACGCAGCCGGGCAGGCCAAGGACTGGGCCTCCCCGCGCTACGACGCGTTCGTCGAGTGGCTCCGGCCGCGCGCGGAGAAGGCCTGGAACGACAGCGTCCAGGCCGCCGCCCCGCGCGTCGAGCAGGCCGCCACGAAGGCCGGCCCGCTGGTGGACTCCGCCCACGACAAGATCGTGGAGGAGTACCTGCCGAAGCTGGTCGTGGCGTTCAACGCCGCGGCAGCCCGTGCGGGCGCCACCGCCGAGGAGGTGGCCAAGGCCGCGAAGAAGGCTGCGAAGGAGGCGGAGAAGGCCGCCAAGAAGGAGCAGCGCAAGGGACGCCGTCGCAAGGCCCTCGTCTGGACCGCCGTGCTCGGCGGCACCGCGGCGGCCGGGTACGCGTTCTACCGGCGTGCCCAGCCGCAGAACGACCCGTGGGCCGAGCCGTGGGAGCAGTCCACCGCCCCCGACTTCGACGGCGCCGCCCGCGACGCCCGGCACGTCGTCGGAGACGCCGCGGAGGCCGTCGGTGAGGCCGCCGGCGCCGCCGTCGCCAAGGGCAAGGAGGCCACCGAGAAGCTCTCGGAGAAGGCCGCCGAGGTCCGCGAGGACGTCGCCGCCCGCACGACGCGCGCGCGGAAGAAGACCGAGGACGCCGCCGCCGAGGCCGAGGCCGCGGTGGAGGACGCCGGCCGCGCGGTCGAGGACAAGGCCGACGACATCACGGACGACAAGAAGTAGTCCCCCGCGTCGTCAGACGACGAGAGCCCCCGTCCGCGTCGGACGGGGGCTCTCGTGCTGTGTGGTGGAGCCAGGGGGACTCGAACCCCCAACCCCCTGCTTGCAAAGCAGGTGCGCTACCAATTGCGCCATGGCCCCGAGGATCGATCGAGCCGGAGGCTCAGTCGAGGGTGTCGGTGACCTCGGTCCACAGGTCACGGTCGGCGGCGTCCGTCGAGACGCGCCGCCAGACGAGGTAGCCCGCCGCAGCGGCGAGCAGCACGATCATCAGCTTCTTCATGCTGGACCTCCTCGTCGGATGTGGGGCTAGGAGGACTTGAACCTCCGACCTCTTCCTTATCAGGGAAGCGCTCTAACCGTCTGAGCTATAGCCCCGCGCACCCGCTCCGAGAAGCGCGTGCAGCACGGAACATTACCGTACCGGGGGTCCTGCCCCCAAACCGGCGGGGGGCAGGACCGGTGTGACCTCCGTCGCGCCGGCGACGGGATCCGTCACTCGTCCGTGAGGGTGAGGTGGATGCCGCCGACCAGCGCTGCCGTGATGTTGTACAGCATCGTCATGATCGTGGCGATGGCGGTCAGCAGGACGATGTTCACCAGCGCGATGAGCGTCGCGAGAGACACCATGCGCTCGAACTCCACGAACTGCGTGAGGTTGACCGCCTGCGGCCCGAGCGTCTCGACCATGAACTCCTGGATCGTGGCGAACGTGCCCAACGAGTTCAGCGAGTACCAGACGACGATGGTCGCGACCACGGTCATGATGCCGATCGCCACGGACAGCAGGAACGCCAGCTTCATGATCGACCAGGGGTCGATCCGGGACACCGACAGTCGGACCCGGCGCGGGCTGCCCAGCGCCGGCTCCTCGACGTGCGCGGGGGAGTCCGGTGCCGGTGCCTGCGGCTCCGGCTGCGCCGTGCCGTGCACGCCCCCGGCCGCGTAGTGCATCTGGGGGCGCGGCGCCGACTCGGCGGCCTCGCCCGGAGGCGGGGTGGCCGACGAGGCCTGGGCGCCCGTCGTGGCGCCGGCCGACGCCGTCGACCCGGCGGACTGCACCTTCTTCGCGGCCGTGCGCGCGGCGGCCAGCGCCGCGGCGGCGGCCTTCACCGCCCCGTCCTTGACCGACGAGGCGGACGACGAGCCGTCGTCGGCGGACGCGGGCCGGACCGTCGCGACCTTCGTCGTGCCGGCAGCGGCGACGGGCTGCGCGGCGCCCTCGGGCTTGCCCTTCGCGGTCCCGTTCGTCGACGGGCCCGGCGCCTTGGCGTTCGTGCCCTTCGCCGGCGTGACGGCGTCGGACGTGGCGGCACCCGCGGCCCCGGCGTCCACCGGGGCGAGCGGCTGCGTGCTGTCCGCTCCTGCGTGCGCCGTCCCCGTCCCCGCCGTCGTCGAGGTGTTGTCGCTGGCCATCAGCTGTTACCGCCCGTGGTCTCGTCCTGCTGCTCCGGCGTGGTCGCCGAGGCGTCGTCCGCGAGCCCGCCGTCGACGGGCTGCTCCTCCACGCTAGCCGACTCGTCGTCGTCCCGACGCTCGACGTTCCGCGCGATCGCGATGATGCGGTCCTTCTTGGCCGGCTTGGCGAACGTGACGCCCTGGGTGTTGCGCCCGGTCAGGTTCACCTCGTCGACGCGGGACCGCACGATCTTGCCCTGCTGCATGATGACGAGCACCTCGGTGTCGTCCTCGGTGACCAGCGCCCCGACCAGGTCGCCGCGCGCCTCGACGAGGTTGGCCACCTTGATGCCGTAGCCGTTGCGGCCCTGCACGCGGTACTCGTCGATGCGGGTCCGCTTGGCGAAGCCGCCCTCGGTGACGACGAACAGGTCCTTCTCCGGGCGCACGACGTCCGCGGCGAGCAGCTCGTCGCCGTCGCGGAACTTCATGCCCGTGACGCCGGACGTTGCGCGACCCATCGGGCGCAGCGTCTCGTCGTCCGCGGGGAACCGGATCGACTGGCCCTTGCGGGACACGAGGATGAGCTCGTCGTCGGAGTCCACCAGGCGGGCCGCGACCAGCGCGTCGGCATTGCCGTCGTCGTCCTCGCGCAGGTTGATGGCGATGAGGCCGCCGCTGCGGGGGGAGTCGTAGTCCGTCAGGCGGGTCTTCTTCACCAGGCCGCGACGCGTGGCGAGCACCAGGTACTCGGCGGCGTCGTAGTCCCGCAGCGCCAGGACCTGGGCGATGCGCTCGCCCGGCTGGAACGCCAGCAGGTTCGCGACGTGCTGGCCCTTGGCGTCCCGGCCGCCCTCGGGCAGCTCGTAGCCCTTGGCCCGGTACACGCGGCCGGCGTCGGTGAAGAACAGCAGCCAGTTGTGCGTGGTGGTGACGAAGAAGTGCTCGACGATGTCGTCCTCGCGGAGCTTCGCGCCCGTCACGCCCTTGCCGCCGCGCCGCTGCGCCCGGTAGTTGTCCGTGCGGGTGCGCTTGGCGTAGCCGCCCCGGGTGATCGTGACGACCACGTCCTCCTCGGGGATGAGGTCCTCGACGGACATGTCGCCGTCGTAGGGCAGGATCGTCGTGCGGCGCTCGTCGCCCCACTTGTCGGTGACCTCGTCGAGCTCGGACCGCACGATGTCCCGCTGCCGCTCGGGGCGCGCGAGGATGTCGCGGCAGTCGAGGATGACGGCCTCGAGCTTGGCGTGCTCCTCGAGGATCTTCTGCCGCTCGAGCGCGGCCAGACGGCGCAGCTGGAGCGCGAGGATCGCGTTCGCCTGCACCTCGTCGATGCCGAGCAGCTCGATCAGGCCCGACCGCGCCTGCTCGACGTCGGGGGAACGACGGATGAGCGCGATGACCTCGTCCAGGGCGTCCAGGGCGCGGAGGTAGCCCACGTAGACGTGGATCTTGTCCTCGGCCTCCCGCAGCTCGAACGCGGTCCGCCGGCGCACGACGTCGATCTGGTGCGTCGTCCAGTGCCGGACGAACGCGTCGAGGCTCAGCGTGCGCGGCACCTCGTCGACGAGCGCGAGCATGTTCGCGCTGAAGTTCTCCTGCAACGGCGTGTGCTTGTACAGGTTGTTGAGGACGACCTTCGCCACCGCGTCGCGCTTGAGCACGATGACGAGGCGCTGGCCGGTGCGGCCCGACGTCTCGTCGCGGATGTTGGCGATGCCCTGGACGCGGCCGTCGTTGACGAGGTCCGCGATCTTCGAGGCGAGGTTGTCCGGGTTGACCATGTACGGCAGCTCGGTGATGACGAGGCAGATCCGGTTCTGGATCTCCTCGATGTTCACCACCGCGCGCATCGTGATGGAGCCGCGACCCGTGCGGTACGCCTCCTCGATGCCCTTGGTGCCGAGGATCTGCGCGCCGGACGGGAAGTCCGGGCCCTTGATCCGCTTGAGGAGGGCCGCGAGCAGCTCCTCCTTGCTCGCGTCGGGGTTCTCCAGGTGCCAGCGCACGCCCTCGGCCACCTCGCGCAGGTTGTGCGGAGGGATGTTGGTGGCCATGCCGACGGCGATGCCCGCAGAGCCGTTGACCAGCAGGTTCGGGATGCGGGACGGCAGGACGGTCGGCTCCTGCGTGCGGCCGTCGTAGTTGTCCTGGAACTCGACGGTGTCCTTCTCGATGTCCCGGACCATCTCCAGGGCCAGCGGCGCCATGCGGCACTCGGTGTACCGGGGGGCGGCGGCCGGGTCGTTGCCGGGGGAGCCGAAGTTCCCCTGGCCCGCGACCAGCGGGTAGCGCAGCACCCAGTCCTGCACGAGGCGGACCAGGGTGTCGTAGATCGCCGTGTCTCCGTGCGGGTGGTACTTGCCCATGACGTCGCCGACGACGCGGGAGCACTTCGAGAACGAGCGGTCCGGCCGGTAGCCGCCGTCGTACATCGCGTACAGCACGCGCCGGTGCACGGGCTTGAGCCCGTCCCGGACGTCGGGCAGCGCGCGCCCGACGATGACGCTCATCGCGTAGTCGAGGTAGCTCCGCTGCATCTCGAGCTGGAGGTCTACCTGCTCGATCCGCCCGTGGCGCACCGCCACGAGGCTGTCGGGGGAGGTGTCCTCGGGGAGCTCGTTGTCGGGGCCGGGAGTCTCGTCCGTCACCGTGTCATTCCTTCCTGCGCCGCCGGGGCGCGGATCCTGTCCTCGTCATCGGATGTACAACTGGCCGCGCACATCTGTACGCGGCCGTTCCGTCAGATGTCGAGGAACCGGACGTCCTTGGCGTTGCGCTGGATGAAGCTGCGGCGGGACTCGACGTCCTCGCCCATGAGCACCGAGAAGATCTCGTCCGCCGCGGCGGCGTCGTCCATCGTGACCTGCAGCAACGTGCGGTGCTCGGGGTCCATCGTGGTGTCCCACAGCTCGCTGTAGTCCATCTCGCCCAGACCCTTGTAGCGCTGGATCCCGTTCTCCTTCGGGATGCGCTTGCCGCTCGCCAGCCCCTCCTTGAGGAACGCGTCGCGCTCCCGGTCGGAGTACACGTAGTCGTGCGGGGCGTTCGACCACTTGAGCCTGTACAGCGGCGGCTGCGCGAGGTACACGTGGCCGTGCTCGATGAGCGGGCGCATGTAGCGGAACAGCAGCGTGAGCAGCAGGGTGCAGATGTGCTGGCCGTCGACGTCCGCGTCGGCCATGAGGACGATCTTGTGGTACCGCAGGCGGGCCAGGTCGAAGTCCTCGCCGATCCCCGTGCCGAAGGCCGTGATCAGGGCCTGCACCTCGGTGTTCGACAGGGCCTTGTCCAGGCGGGCCCGCTCCACGTTGAGGATCTTTCCGCGCAGCGGCAGGATCGCCTGGTGGTGCGGGTCGCGGCCACGGACCGCGGAACCACCCGCCGAGTCACCCTCGACGATGTAGATCTCGCACTCCTCCGGCCGGCCCGACTGGCAGTCCTTGAGCTTGCCGGGCATGCCGCCCGAGCTGAGGATCCCCTTGCGTCGCGTGGCCTCGCGCGCCTTGCGGGCCGCGATGCGGGCCTGCGACGCCGAGATCGCCTTGCGGATGACGTCGCGGGCCTCGTTCGGGTGGGAGTCGAACCAGTCGACCAGACGCTCACGGACGACGCGCTGCACGAACGACTTCGCCTCGGTGTTCCCGAGCTTCGTCTTCGTCTGCCCCTCGAACTGCGGCTCGCCGAGCTTCACGCTGAGCACCGCCGTCAGTCCCTCGCGGATGTCGTCGCCGGTGAGGTTCTCCTCCTTCTCCTTGAGGATCCCCTTGTCCCGGGCGTAGGTGTTGACCAGCGTGGTCAGCGCCGCACGGAAGCCCTCCTCGTGCGTGCCGCCCTCCGTCGTCGAGATCGTGTTCGCGAAGGTGTGGACCGACTCGCTGTACGCCGTCGTCCACTGCATGGCGATCTCCACCGAGATGCGCGCCTCGGTGTCCTCCGACTCGATGTCGATGACCTCGGGGTGGACGATCTCGGCCTTCTTGGCGCCGTTGATGTGCTTGACGTAGTCGATCAGGCCACCGTCGTACTTGAAGGTGACCGTGCGGACCGGGCCACCCACGGCGTCGGCGTCGTGCACCTCGTCGTCCGGCGACGCCGCCGCGGCCTCCGCCCCGTCCTGCACGGCCAGCGCCGCGACGACCTCCCGCGAGTCCAGGGCGCCCGTCACCTCGTCCGGCCCGGAGACGTGCTCGACGCGCTCGTCGGTGAGCGTGATCCGCAGACCCTTGTTGAGGAACGCCATCTGCTGGAACCGGGACCGGAGCGTCTCGAAGTCGTAGACCGTCGTCTCGAAGATTCCCGCGTCCGCCCAGAACGTCTGGGTCGTGCCCGTGGCGTCCGACTCGCCGAGCTGCTCCAGACCCGTCACCGGGGTGCCGCCGTCGGCGAACTCCTGGCGCCACGAGTGGCCGTCCCGCTGGACCTCGGTGACCACCCGCGACGAGAGGGCGTTGACCACCGAGATGCCGACACCGTGCAGACCGCCCGAGACGGCGTAGCCGCCGCCGCCGAACTTCCCGCCCGCGTGCAGGATCGTCATGACGACCTCGACCGTGGGCTTGCCCTCGGTGGGGTGCATGGCCACCGGGATGCCACGACCGTTGTCCTGCACCCGCACGCCGCCGTCGGCGAGCAGGGTCACGTCGATCGTGTCGGCGTGGCCGGCCAGCGCCTCGTCCACCGAGTTGTCCACGACCTCGTACACGAGGTGGTGGAGGCCCCTCTCGCCCGTGGACCCGATGTACATGCCGGGTCGCTTGCGGACTGCCTCGAGACCTTCGAGGACGGTGATGTTCCCGGCGTCGTAGGCGCCGTCGGATCGCTGTGCCACAGGCGGGAGCACTCCTCGTCGTTCACACGCACACGACACGGGCACCCGGACGCGTCCGGGCCGCAGCGCAAGAGAGTGGCACGGGGGTGATGTGCCGGCTGCTCGTCGGTGCTCGAATCGGCCCCGGGACGCCCCCCGGAACACCAGACGAGTCTACCGCGAAAGCGCGAGAAACCGCGGGTCCGCCGCCCCCGCGCGTGTGCGTTCGCACACGTTGTCCACAGGTTTCTCCACACCCACGGTGCAGGAGTCAGCCGTACGTGTCCCCCGGGCCCGGACCCCGCACCGAACGGCGCCCGCGACGGAAGCTCGGACCCGCCGGACCGAGCACCTGGACCTGCTCGACGACGCCCTCACCGACCTCCTCCGCGAGGCGGCGCAGCAGTGTCGGGACGAGCAGCCGCACCTGCGTCGCCCAGGCCGTGGAGTCCGTCCGGACCACCAGCACCTTGTCCTCGAACGTCTCCGGCACGCAGTGGTCGGCCACCTGGTCACCCACCACCTCGCGCCACCGCCCGATCACACCGCCCACCGAGACGTCCTGCGTCCACCCCTTGTCCCGCAGCAGGCGCCCGACGACGTCCGACAGCGTGCGCGGGTCCCGTGCCCCCGGCCCCTGGGACTCCGGTCGTGGCTCGGCGAGCGGGGACCGCCGCGAGGGCACCCCGGGGCGCAGACCCTTGGCGCGTGCCGCGGCCTTCGCCCTGTTCAGCGCCTCCCGGGCCACCTCCGCCGGCGGCGTCAGGTCGCCGCGCGCGGCGACCGGCCGCGGGTCCCGCTCCCGCGGACCGTCGTCGGCCGCACCCGCGGGCGACGCGTCAGACACGCCGCACCTGGCCCGGGGTGACCTCGAACCGCGCACCCGTCAACAGCTCGGGCACGTCCTGCGGCACCGCCGCCGTCACCAGCACCTGCCGGGCCGGCAGCACCAGCTCCGCCAGCCGCTCCCGGCGACGCACGTCGAGCTCCGCGAACACGTCGTCCAGGATCAGGACCGGGTCGGCGTCGGAGCCGTGGTCCGGGTCCCAGAACGCGGAGCTGCCCGTGAGGTCGTCCGCACCGCCCAGCAGCCGGAACGACGCCAGCCGCAGCGCCAGCGCGAAGGACCACGACTCGCCGTGGCTCGCGTACCCCTTGGCGGGCAGCCCGCCGAGCGTGAGGGCCAGGTCGTCCCGGTGCGGGCCGACGAGGCTCTGCCCGCGCTCCACCTCGGCGTCGCGGCGCTCCTGCACCGCGGCGAGCATCGCCTTCTCCAGCGCGCCCACGTCCGTCGCGTCCGCACCGTCGACGACCGCCGACCGGTACTCCACCACCGCCTCGCCGTCCGAGTCGCTGACCTGCGCGTACGCGTCCGCCACCAGCGGCGCCATCGACCGCACCAACGACGTCCGCCACGCCAGCACCTGGGCACCGAGCTGCGCGGCCCGGGCGTCCCACACCTCCAGGGTCGCGAGGTCGGGGGAACGACCCGCCGCCCGGTGCCCGCGCAGGGACTTCAGCAGCGCCGAACGCTGCCTCAGCACCCGCTCGTAGTCCGCGTGCACGCCCGCCGCCCGTGGCAGGAGCTGCACCACGAGCTGGTCGAGGAACCGGCGCCGTCCGTCCGGGTCGCCCTTGACCAGGGCCAGGTCCTCCGGCGCGAACAGCACCGTGCGCAGGATGCCGAGCACGTCCCGTGCCCGCCCCAGCTGGCCACGGTTGATGCGCGCCCGGTTCGCCTTACCGGCCGTGATCTCCAGCTCCAGGGTCGACGCGCGGTCGCCGCGCACCACGCGGGCCCGCACCACCGCTCGCTGCGCACCGGCACGGATCAGCGGGGCGTCGTTCGCCACCCGGTGGCTGCCCAGCGTCGCGACGTAGCCCACCGCCTCGACGAGGTTCGTCTTGCCACGCCCGTTGCGCCCCACGAACGCGTTCGGACCGGGCTCGAGCTCGACGTCGGCCGACTCGTACGAGCGGAAGTCCAGCAGCGACAGGTGCGAGACGTACATGGAACCGGTCTCGCCCCGACTACGAGGCGGGCTTGACCGCGTGGCCGCCGAACTGCTGGCGCAGCGCCGCGACCGCCTTCATGGCGGGCGACTCGGTCTGGCGGGAGGAGAAGCGCGCGAAGAGGGCGGCGGAGATCACCGGGAGCGGGACGGCGTTGTCGATGGCCTCGTCGACCGTCCACCGGCCCTCGCCCGAGTCGTCCACCCAGTCGTCGATCGCAGCGAGGCTCGGGTCCTGCTCCAGGGCGAGCACCATGAGGTCGAGCAGCCAGGACCGCACCACGGTGCCCCGCATCCAGGCCTTCATCGTGCCGTGCACGTCCGTGACCAGGCCGTCCTTCGCCGCGAGCAGCTCGTAGCCCTCCGCGTACGCCTGCATGAGCCCGTACTCGATGCCGTTGTGGACCATCTTCGCGAAGTGGCCCGCACCGACGCCGCCGGCGTGCACGAAACCCTCCTCGCGGGGCCCCTCCGGGCGCAGCGCGTCGAACACCGGCATGAGCAGCTCGACGTCGGCCGGCTCACCGCCGCACATCAGGCCGTAGCCGTTCTCCAGGCCCCACACCCCGCCGGACACGCCGACGTCGACATAGCCCACGCCGTGCGCCCCCAGCTCCGCGGCACGTGCCTGGTCCTCCGGGTAGTGCGAGTTTCCGCCCTCGACGACGACGTCGCCCTCCCCGAGGAGGGTCCCCAGCTCCTGCACCACCGACCGGGTCGGCTCGCCCGCGGGGACCATCACCCACACCACGCGCCGCGGACCGGGCAGCGCGGCCACGAGGTCGGCGAGAGTGGCGACGTCGGACACCTCGGGGCGCGGGTCGTAGCCCGTGACCTCGATGCCGCCGCGACGCAGGCGCTCGCGCATGTTGTTGCCCATCTTGCCCAGACCGACAAGACCCATGTGGGTGACCATGTGGAAAACCTCCGGTAGGCGTCGGTGCGAGCGTAGGGCGGGTCCGACGCCGCCGCTCGGGCTGCGCCGGACGCGCGTCAGGACGAGAAGCGGATCGGCACCAGCAGGTACCGGTACTCCGACGAGTCCTCGCCGTCGAGCGAGCCCTGACCGGTGAACTCGACGGGCTTGTTGGGGTGGGTGAACGACAGGCGCACGAAGTCGGTGCCCAGCGCACCGAGCCCGTCCAGCAGGAACTGCGGGTTGAAGGCCACCTGGATGTCCTCGCCCACGAGCACCGCCTCGAGGGCCTCGGAGGCCTGCGCGTCGTCGCCCTGACCGGCGTCGAGCACGACCTGTCCCTCGGAGAACGCGAGCCGGATCGGGGTGTTGCGCTCCGCGACCAGCGACACCCGCTTGGCGGCGTCGATGAGGGCCTGGGTGGGGACGACGGCGTGGATCGGGGTCGCGTCGGGGAACAGCCGGCGCACGGCGGGGTAGTCGCCGTCGACGAGCTGCGACGTGGTCTGGCGGCCGCCGGCCTCGAAGCCGATGAGGTCCAGACCCTCGCCCGTGGACAGGCCGATGTTGACCAGCCCGCCACCGGAGCCGAGGGACTTCGCGACGTCGTTGAGCGTGCGGGCCCGCACCAGCGCGACCGTCGAGTACCCGGGTGTCGCGGGCGTCCACGTGAGCTCGCGCAGCGCCAGCCGGTAGCGGTCGGTGGCGAGGAGCGTGATGCGCTCACCCTCGATCTCCACGCGCACGCCGGTCAGCAGGGGCAGGGTGTCGTCACGGCTCGCCGCGACGCTGACCTGCGCCACCGCGTGCGTCAGGGCGTCCCCGGAGACCGTGCCGGTCAGCTCCGGGAGCGTGGGCAGCGTGGGGTACTCCTCCACGGGCATCGTCAGCAGGGTGAAGCGAGAGGCCCCGCAGGTCAGGACGACCTTGTTCCCCTCCACCGAGACGTCCACGGGCTTGTTGGGCAGGGCCCGGGAGATCTCCGCGAGGAGACGACCGGAGACGAGCACCGTCCCGGGCTCGGCCACCTCGGCCGCGATCTCGGACCGGGCGGAGACCTCGTAGTCGAAGCTGGCCAGGACGATGGTGCCGGAGGCGTCCGCCTCGATGCGGACTCCCGCGAGCACCGGTGCCGGGGGTCGCGTGGGGAGGGTGCGGGCCGTCCAGGTCACGGCCTCGGCCAGGACGTCTCGCTCGACGCGGAACTTCATCCCACTCCTCAGGTGTCTCGTGCGGTGCGGCGTCCCCGTCCGGGCAGGTGGAGGTGGCGACGCAGCCCTCAGAGTACCGCGCCGAACCGTCCCTGGTCCGATGCCCCGGTCGTGCGGCGCCGGGTGATGAAGGCGGGTGATCCATCTCCGGGAAGAAACACGTTCATCGTCGTCGTAGCACCTGTGGAAGTTGGGGAGAACCGATGTCCTCGCAGGTCAGCGGCCGTGTCGGCGTGTGGGTAGCGGGTGGGGACAACCTGTGGGCGACGACGCGCGCCTGTGGGCGACGAAAGTTGTCCCCACAGGCGTCCACCGTTCACCGGGTGTTCGTCCACCGCGCCGACGGCGTGTTCCACAGGCATCCACAGATCTGTCCACAGGTGTGCACGAGCCTGGTCGGCGCGGACGACGAGTTTTCCACTCCGCCTGTCCACACCGTGGGGACGAGCGGGGGTGGATCGGGACGATCTCGCGCACCGCGCTGTGGGCAACTCTGTGGGAACGCGTGATCCACACCGTGTGGACGGTGTGGATCACGGGGTGGATCAGCCGCGATGCTGCTGCTTGATGCGGCTCGTGAGCTCCGTGACCTGGTTGTACGTCGAACGGCGCTCCGCCATCTGGCCGGCGATCTTGCGGTTCGCGTGCATCACCGTGGTGTGGTCGCGACCGCCGAACTGCTGGCCGATCTTCGGCAGCGACAGGTCCGTCAGCTCGCGGCACAGGTACATCGCGATCTGCCGCGCCGTCACCAGCACGCGGGACCGCGACGTCCCGCAGAGGTCCTCGATCGTCAGCCCGAAGTACGCGGCCGTCTGCGCGATGACCACGGCGGGCGTGATCTCGGCAGCCTGGTCGTCGTCCGTCAGCAGGTCCTTGAGGACGATCTCCGCCAGCGCGAGGTCCACCTGCTGCTTGTTGAGGTTCGCGAACGCCGTCACCCGGATCAGCGCGCCCTCGAGCTCGCGGATGTTGGTCGAGATGCGCGAACCGATATAGCTGAGGACCTCGGCCGGCACGTCGAGCCGCTCGCTCGCCGCCTTCTTGCGCAGGATGGCGATGCGGGTCTCGAGGTCCGGCGGCTGGACGTCCGTGATCAGGCCCCACTCGAAGCGCGAACGCAGGCGGTCCTCGAAGCCGTCCAGCTTCTTCGGCGGCACGTCGGACGTGATCACGACCTGCTTGTCGGCGTTGTGCAGCGCGTTGAAGGTGTGGAAGAACTCCTCCATCGTCTGCTCCTTGCCCTGCAGGAACTGGATGTCGTCGATGAGGAGGACGTCGACGTCGCGGTAGCGGCGCTGGAACGCCCCCGTGCGGCCGTCACCGATGCTGTTGATGAAGTCGTTCGTGAACTCCTCCGAGTTCACGTAGCGCACGCGCACGTGGGGATAGAGGTTGTGGGCGTAGTGCCCGATGGCGTGCAGCAGGTGCGTCTTGCCCAGACCGGAGTCCCCGTAGATGAAGAGCGGGTTGTACGCCTTCGCCGGCGCCTCGGCCACGGCGACCGCGGCTGCGTGGGCGAACCGGTTGGACGAGCCGATGACGAACGTCTCGAAGATGTACTTCGGGTGCAGGCGGGTCGGCTCGACCCTGTCCTTGCGGTCGGCCGGCAGCGGGGACACGGGCATCGCGGCCGGGGTGTCCGGCTCGGTGGGGGTCTCCACGGGCGGGGCGTAGTCCTGGGCGGGACCCGTCAGCGACTCGTGGCTGAGCTCCGGGTCCACGGTGATGCCGAAGCGCACGTCGCGTCCGAGTGTCGACGACATCGCCGACACGAGCTGGTCGCGAGCACTGGTCTCGAGATAGGTGCGGGTCTGCTCGTGCGGCACCGCGATGAAGACGGTGTCCTCCAGGATGGCCATCGGCTTGGCCAGCCGGATGAACGCGAGCTGCCGGGCGGAGATGTCCGAACGGGCCTCGAGGGTCGCCAACGTCTGGGACCAGACGTCGGTGATGTTGGCGTCGGACTGTGCCACGGGTTCCTCCGGCTCTCAGGTGCAGTGTCCACATAGTTTTCCACACCCTGTGGACCCTGTGGACAGCGGTGTGGAAACACCACGATCGTGCGGCTCGTGTCACCGTCGTCACGTCGGCGCCGGTTGACCTGAGAGCCCCCGACGGCGTAACGTCGGACAGCCGTTCCAGGTACTTCTGCGCGCCCTTACCCGAGCGCAGTCCTCGGGTCGGCCCGGTCACCGCACTGGTCGACCTGCAACCAGACCGACATCGTCGAGGACAGACGGTGTACCTCCCCGACGTTTCTTGGAGTACCTCGTGAGCAAGCGGACCTTCCAGCCGAACACCCGCCGTCGTGCCAAGACCCACGGCTTCCGCCTTCGCATGCGCACCCGTGCCGGCCGCGCCATCCTGGCGAACCGCCGCCGCAAGGGTCGCGTCGAGCTCTCTGCCTGAGCGATGCTCCCCGCGGCGCGCCGCATGCGCCGCTCCGTCGACTTCGAACGGGCGGTGCGCGGCGGCGCGCGCGCGGGGCGACCGACGGTGGTCGTCCACCTGGCCCGTGACACGGACCGGACGGACGGACCGCTCGTCGGTCTCGTCGTCTCCAAGGCCGTGGGCAACGCCGTGCACCGCAACCTCGTGAAGCGTCGTCTGCGGACCGCCGCAGCACAGCGGATCGACGTGCTGCCCGACGACACCCTCGTCGTGCTGCGCGCGCTTCCGCGCGCCCTCGACGTGGAGTACGCCCAGCTCCAGCGGGACGTCACCCGCGGCATCGACCGCGCGCTCGACCGTGCGCCCCGGCCGGTCCGATGAGCAACCCCGTGATCTCGCGGAGCCGAGAGCTCCTGCGCATCGTGCCCGCCGCCGTCCTCGTGGGCGCGATCCGGGTGTATCAGGCGGTCGTGTCGCCGATGACCGGCCCGACCTGCAAGTACTACCCGTCCTGCTCCAACTACGCGCTCGTCGCGATCCGCACGCACGGACCGCTGCGCGGTACCGGGCTGGCCCTCTGGCGGATCCTGCGGTGCAACCCCTGGAGCCTCGGCGGCGTCGACGACGTCCCGCCGGCTCGCACGCACGAGCACCGCGGCGCCCACACTCACTGAGCCCCGGGACGCGCCGCCCGGAGCACAGACTTCCGACAGAGGAGACATACCGGGATGATCGACACCATCCTGTACCCGATCCAATGGGTCGTGGCCTGGATCATGTACGGCTCTCACCAGGTGCTCACCGCCCTGGGGATGCAGGACGGGCCGGGCCTCGCCTGGGTGCTGTCCATCGTCGCCCTGACGATCGTCATCCGCATCCTGCTCATCCCGCTGTTCTTCAAGCAGATCAAGGCGTCCCGCGGGATGCAGATCATGCAGCCCGAGCTGCAGGCGATCCAGAAGAAGTACAAGGGCAAGACCGACCCGTCGGCACGTGAGGCCATGGGCCGCGAGACGATGGAGCTGTACCGCAAGCACGGGACGAACCCGTTCGCCTCCTGCATGCCGATCCTGCTGCAGTCGCCCATCTTCTTCGCGCTGTTCCGGGTGCTGTACAACTTGCAGCCGATCGCCGAGGGCACGAAGGACCCGATCGGTCCGATCAACGCCGCCGTGGCGAGCGACATCGAGAACTCCGACCTCCTCGGTGCCAAGCTCTCCGACGTCTTCATGCAGACCGAGGACTGGGGCGTGCGCGCCGTCATCCTCGTGCTCATCGTCGCCATGAGCGCCACGACGTTCTTCACGCAGCGCCAGCTCACCATGAAGAACATGCCGAAGGCCGCGCTCGAGGGCCCCATGGCGAACACGCAGAAGATCATGCTGTACGCGCTGCCGCTGATCTTCCTCGTCTCCGGCGTGAACTTCCCCGTCGGCGTGCTCATCTACTGGACCACGACGAACCTGTGGTCCATGGGTCAGCAGTTCTATACGATCCGGCGGATGCCTGCTCCGGGCTCCGAGGCCGAGCGGCTGCTCAACGAGCGCAAGGCCGCCAAGGCGTCCAAGAAGGGCGTGGTCGTCGTCGAGGACGAAGCGCCCGAGGCGCCGGAGATCCGCGGGCAGCGGCAGCAGCCCGTGCGGAAGAACCGCCAGAAGAAGAGGAAGTGAGGTCGGCCCGATGACGGCAGACACGACCCCGGAGAAGTCCACGGTCGCCCGGCTCGAGGAGGAAGGCGAGGTCGCGGCCGACTACCTCGAGGAGCTCCTCGACATCGCCGACCTCGACGGCGACATCGACCTGGACATCAAGCACGACCGCGCCGCCGTCGAGATCGTCTCCGAGGATGCACCGGAGCTGCTCTCGCCGCTGGTCGGACGGGACGGCGAAGTCCTGGAAGCACTGCAGGACCTCACCCGCCTCGCGGTGCTGGCGCGGACGGGGGAGCGCAGCCGTCTCATGCTCGACGTCGCCGGCTACCGTTCCGGCCGCCGCACCGAGCTGGAGGGCGTCGCCCAGGACGCCGTCACCCGCGTCCGGGAGAACGGAGAGAGCGTCTCGCTCGCCCCGATGAACGCGTTCGAGCGCAAGGTCGTGCACGACGTCGTCACCGCCGCCGGGCTGGTCAGCGACTCGGCCGGAGTCGAGCCGAACCGGCACGTCGTGATCCGCGCGGCGCCCGCTCACTGAGTGCTCTGAGGAAGGCCCGTCGTTTCACGTGAAACGACGGGCCTTCGTCTGCCGGTCAAGGAGAACCCGTCGCACAGCACGCGACGAGACGAAGACAGGAGAGGAAGCATGGGCACGGACGACACGACCCACGGCGCACCGCTCGGCTCCGACGAGACCATCGGAGCGAGCGCCGAGGTCAGGGACTTCTTCGGTGACTCGTATGCCGCAGCGGCTCGGTTCCACGACAGGTTGCGCGACGAGGGAGAGACCCGCGGACTGATCGGGCCGCGCGAGGTAGAGCGACTCTGGGAGCGACACCTGCTCAACTCCGCCGCCGTGGTGCCGCACCTCGGTGCTGCGGCGTCTGTCGCCGACATCGGTTCGGGCGCGGGTCTGCCGGGCATCGTCATCGCCTTTATGCGTCCCGAGACCCGCGTGTACCTCGTCGAGCCGATGGAACGGCGCGTCGCGTGGTTGACCGAGATCGCCGAGGACCTCGGCCTGGCGAACGTCGAGGTCAAGCACGGGCGGGCCGAGGAGTACGACGGTGCCTTCGAGGTGGACGTGGTGACCTCTCGCGCTGTCGCCGCACTGTCGAAGCTCGCGCGGATGAGCATGCCGCTGCTGCGTCGCGGTGGCGAGATGATCATCCTCAAGGGTCGCAACGTCGACAAGGAGATCGAGCCCGCGCGCAAGGTGCTCCGAGCGTTCCGCGCGTCAGAGCCGGAGATCCTCGACGGTGTGACCGTGCCGGGTGTGGAGTCGACGACCATCCTGAGGGTGCGCCGCGGCTGACCCGGCACGGCACGGTGGCCTGTGTTCACCGGTCGCCGGTCGCGACTCCTGTGGTTCGCGTGGGGCGGGTCGCACCGCTTGCGAGGCGGGCTACGGGGTGAGGACTGCAGGCCTTCGGCGTGATCGGCGGCGCACGGTGCGCGACCTGTCGGTGACGCTCACGTCGCAGGTTCGGAGGGTGAGGACGCGACGACTCGCGCACTCCCGCGCGATCCCTGCGAAGGGTGTCCCCGCAGGTGGGGCGCGGACATGGCCCCTCCACGGGCCTGACCGTTCAGGATGCTGACCTGCTTCCCCGAGGGGTGTCAGGGCGTCGTGGCGCCCGCCCGGAGGTGACGTTCCATGGATGGGCGGGAGGACGATGTCAGGCTGGCGGTGGTGGTGCAGTCCCTGGGCGAGGAAGCCAGCGTGGGGAGGTCAGTCGTGCCACGGTGGCCGACGGCACCGGTCGAGGCTCTCGATGCGCGAGATCTTCGCTCGGGCGTGAGGCGAGAACGAGGCAGTCCATTCAGGCCCGCTGCTGCCGGCCGAGACGGCGAGGACGTCTTGGTCTCCGCTGATCGCCTCGACCCGAGCGCGGTGTCGGCGGTGAGTGAGGGAGCCGCCCACCAGCGCGCGCTCGGTGTCGCAGGGTACGTTTCACGTGAAACGTGAGATCTGGTGCTTGTGCTGGTGCCGATCCCCATGCGTGGGGTGCGGGGTGGACGGTGCGCTCGAACCGCTCGCGCCACCGCAGGGAACACGTAGGTTCTGAGCCCCGCGAGAGGCTCACATGCTCACGCCGCGCGGGCCGGAGTCACGAGGTGGGCGGGGTGCTGCATGACGGCGAGGGCGTTCTGCCGCGAAGCATCCAGGAATGCCCTGTTCTCCCAGCCCATGCAGGGTCAGCGCCGCACAACCGGAGTCAGTAAGGGTGTGGCGGCGGACCTCCCTGACGGTCAGGGATGGGTGGCCGCGCGACGAAGTCCCGCCTCGAGGAGCGCTCGGCGCCTGACCACGCCGCGCAGGGCGATGAGCCGCACGTTCCACGTGAAACGGCACCACCGCGAGCTGTGGACAGGCGGAGCGAGTTGCCACGTCAGGGCGGTCAACAGGATGGATCGAGCTCGGAGCCTGTCGGACTGTCGGCCGTCCGCGCGAGCCGTGGAGCCCGTAGAGTGAACGCGGCATGGAGTACCGACGTGGAGGACACCGGTGAGCATGAGAGCGGAGCACCCCGACGTGCCGTCGGAGGGGCGTTGGGCGGACGGTACCGACACCGACGTTTCACGTGAAACAGGGGAGGGGTGGACTGTTCCGGCCATCCCGGATCCAGAGGCGCAGCGTGAGGCGCTCATCGACTCGGTCCCCACGATGGACGAGGAGACGCCCCTCGCTGCGCAGCTCGCGCTCGACGCGCGCAGACGGATCGACCTGGCGGGCCGGCAGTTCCCTCGACCCTCGCAGACGCGCATCATCACGGTCGCGAATCAGAAGGGTGGCGTCGGTAAGACGACTACGACGGTCAACCTTGCCGCTGGCCTGGCTCGCGCGGGCTTGAAGGTCCTCGTGATCGACAACGATCCGCAGGGGAACGCGTCGACGGCGTTGGGTATCGATCACCGGGCGGGCACGCCGTCGATCTACGAGGTGCTGGTCGACGACGCGCCGTTGGCGAGTGCGGTGCAGGCATGCCCTGACGTCGATGGGCTGTGGGCTGTCCCCGCGACGATCGACCTGTCGGGCGCGGAGATCGAGCTGGTCTCCCTCGTCTCCCGGGAGACCCGACTGCGCAAGGCGCTCGACGTGTATCTCCGCGAGAGGATCGAGAACGGGGAGGACCCGATCGACTACGTGCTCGTCGACTGCCCGCCGAGCCTGGGCCTGCTCACGGTGAACGCGTTCGTGACCGGGCGAGAGGTCCTCATCCCGATCCAGTGCGAGTACTACGCGCTGGAGGGACTGAGCCAGCTCCTCAAGACGATCGAGCTCATCAAGGCGCACCTGAACCCGGAACTTGTCGTGTCCACCATCCTCCTGACGATGTACGACGGGAGGACCAACCTGGCGCAGCAGGTCGCCACCGAGGTGCGGACGCACTTCCCGGAGCAGACGCTGCGGACCACCGTTCCGCGCTCCGTGCGGATCTCCGAGGCGCCCTCCCACGGGCAGACGGTCATGACGTACGATCCTGGGTCAACCGGTGCGCTGGCATACCTCGAGGCTGCCCGCGAGCTGGCAGAGCATGCAGTTCAGCGCGCTGACCTGCAGTGACGCGCGTAGCATCATGAACATCGACACGAACTGCGCGGCACCGACACTGCGCACGACGAGCTTGAACGGCAGGGCCGGAAGCCCTGTCGGTGACCAGGAGGCTGGGGGATCATGAGCCAGAAGAAGCGCGGACTAGGTCGCGGACTGGGTGCTCTGATCCCGCAGGGGCCGCCGCAGGAGAAGCCCGTCGACGTGTTCTTCCCGTCGACTGACGCGACGCCGGCGGCACCGACGACGGTGGTCGAGGAAGACTCCACCCTTCGGGACGGCGCGCCTGACTCGGCGTCGAGCGCCAGTCGGGGCGACCGCCGCACGGCGTCGTGGGACTCGGCTATCGCCGGTGGACGGTTGGCGATCAACAGCCAACCCCGTGGTGCGGCCGGCGACTCGTCGCCCGATGCGCTGTCAGAGCTTGCCGGGCTGGCGACGCGTCTGGAGGCGGAGGCCTCGGACTCCGGGATCGTCCAGGACCTGGGCGTCGTGACCACGGTGATGGTGGCCGAGCACGACGCTCCCGAAGATCTGGCCGCCGCCACCGCCACGGGTGAGCTTCCCCAGGTGGCTGCGGAGTCGGTGACGCCTCTGGGGACCAGCGACGACGACCTGGTGCCGGTGCCGGGTGCACGGTTCGCAGAGATCTCCGTCGGAGCGATCCGGCCGAACGCCCGTCAGCCACGGACGGTGTTCGACGAGAGCGACCTCGACGAGCTGGTCGACTCGATCTCGCAGATCGGCGTGCTCCAGCCGATCATCGTTCGCCCTGACCCCGAGGTCGACGGCACCTACGAACTCATCATGGGTGAGAGGCGCTGGCGGGCCTCTCAGGCGGCCGGACTCGAGGTCATCCCGGCGATCGTCCGCGAGACCGAGGACTCACAGATGCTCCGGGATGCACTCCTGGAGAACCTGCACAGGGCGGCCCTGAACCCGCTCGAAGAGGCAGCTGCGTATCGGCAGCTTCTCGACGACTTCGGCTGTACCCATGAAGAGCTCGCCGTCCGGATCGCGCGCTCGCGACCCCAGATCTCCAACACCCTCCGACTGCTCAAGCTCCCTCCACTGGTGCAGCGGCGTGTGGCAGCTGGCGTACTCTCCGCGGGTCATGCACGGGCTCTGCTCGGCCTGACGGATGGCGCAGAGATCGAGCGCCTCGCGCAGAGGATCGTGTCCGAAGGGCTCTCTGTCCGCGCGACCGAGGAGATCGTCACCTTGCTGGCCGACGGCAGCGAGGAGAAGGCTGCCCGCCGATCGCCACGTGCCGGCCAGCGGAGCGAAGCCATGACGGAGCTGGCCACCCGCCTGTCGGATCGCTTCGAGACGCGCGTGAAGGTCGACCTCGGCAAGACCAAGGGACGGATGACGGTGGAGTTCGCCTCGGTGGAGGACCTCAACCGCATCCTCGCCGTCATGGCGCCGTCTGACCCCGGGCTGTTGAAGCCCTGAAGCCTTCGGAGGGTGCGCTCAGGGTCCGCTGTTTCACGTGAAACAGCGGACCCTGTTGCTTGCGGGTCGCATGGTGAGTGGTGTGGCTGGTGTCCGTCGAAGCGCGGCGCCGCGGCCGTCGAGGGCCTCGGCTCCCTGATCAGCCCCTCGCCGCCGAGCCACGGCCGCAGCAGCGGCGGGGTAGTCCCGTGCCCGCGGAGGTCCGTCCGGACAAAGAGCATGATGCCTGTGCGATGTACCGCATACCAGTCCATAGCCGACATGAGCGAGCAGCGGCCAGGCGTCGTTCATGACGCACGTCGTCGGGCCGTCAGCGCCGCAGGAGACGGGTTCGGGCTCGATGTCCTGGCGTTCCACGTGAAACATGCCGGGATGGCGAGATCGCGAGTCGGGCGGGCTCACGCGGTCAACAGGAGACCGTCATCTCTGTCCTTTGCCGGACCAGGTCAGGGCACAGATCGCGCCAGTGGGAGGCGTGTTGTCGCCGCCGGAAGCGACAGCATCGCGCGTCCCGCACGCCGGGGATGACGCCTCGGGTGCGGTCGATCTGCGACAAGTATCGAGCCCGGCGACCCGTGGCCGAAGCAGGCGGGCGAACGACCTCGTGCTGACTCGCGCAGGCCTGCGCTGACTGGTGCCGGCCTGCGCTGACTGGTGCCGGCCTGCGCTGACTCGCGCCTTGCCCAGCGCTGACTCGCGCCTTGCCAGCGGGGGACAGGGTGCAGGGTGGTGGGGGAGACGACGATGGCCGCCGCCCCTGTGGGGCGGCGGCCATCCTCGGTGGTTCAGCAGGTGGGCCCGGAGGTCAGGTCGCGGGGGAGGAGGCGAGGACCTGCTCGATCTCCTCGGTGAGGGCGCGCTTGGGGCGGGCGCCGATGATCGACTTCACGATCTCCCCGCCGGAGTAGACGTTGAGCGTGGGGATCGAGGTGATGCCGTAGGCCATCGTGGTGGCCTGGTTGGCGTCGGTGTCGAGCTTGACGATCTTGACCTTGCCCGCGTACTCCTCGGAGAGCTCCTCGAGGATGGGCGCGACCATGCGGCACGGGCCGCACCAGGTGGCCCAGAAGTCCACCAGGACGGGGACGTCGGACTCGAGGACCTCGGACTTGAAGGTCTCGTCGGTGACGGCGACGGTGGCCATGTGTGCGCTCCTTCGGTGGTGGGTAGGGAAGTCTGCTCAGCCGGCGACCGCGTCGAGGGCGGCCGGGAGCTCCTCGGGGTCGGGCTGGTCCTGGCCGGCGAGGTCGGCGAGGTAGGCCTGGGCGTCGAGGGCGGCGGCGCAGCCGGACCCGGCGGCGGTGATGGCCTGGCGGTAGGTGTGGTCGACGAGGTCGCCGCAGGCGAACACGCCGGGCTGGTTGGTGCGGGTGGTGCGTCCTTCGACCAGGACGTAGCCGTCGTCGTCGAGGTCGATCTGCCCGGCGAGGAGCTCGCTGCGGGGGTCGTGGCCGATGGCGACGAACAGGCCGGTGGCGTCCAGGTCGGTCTCGACGCCGGTGACGGTGTCGTGCAGGCGCACGCCGGTGACCTTGTCCTGGCCGTGGATGGCCACCACGGCGCTGTTCCACGCGAAGTCGATCTTGGGGTCGGCGGTGGCGCGGTCGGCCATGATCTTGGAGGCGCGCAGCGCGTCGCGGCGGTGCACCACGGTGACCTTCGAGGCGAACCGGGTCAGGAAGGTCGCTTCCTCCATGGCGGAGTCGCCGCCGCCGACGACCACGACGTGCTGGTCGCGGAAGAAGAATCCGTCGCAGGTCGCGCACCAGGACACCCCGCGCCCGGACAGGCGCTTCTCGTCGTCCAGGCCGAGCTCGCGGTAGGCGGACCCGGTGGCCAGGACGACGGCGCGGGCACGGAACGTCTCCCCGCCGCCGGTGGTGACCGTCTTGACCTGGCCGGTCAGCTCCAGGGTCTCGGCGTCGTCCCACAGGACCTTCGCGCCGAACTTCTCGGCCTGCTCGCGCAGCTGTTCCATGAGGTCGGGGCCCTGCACCCCGGTGGGGAACCCGGGGAAGTTCTCCACCTCGGTGGTGTTCATCAGGGCGCCACCGGCGGTCACCGAACCCGCGACCACGACCGGGGCGAGCCCGGCACGGGCCGCGTAGATCGCCGCGGTGTACCCGGCAGGGCCGGAACCCACGATGACGATGTCGTGCGTCGGGGACGAGGTCGACTGGTCGGTCACGTTCGCTCCAGGTGGTCGGTCAGGATCCGGCGCCGGGAGGTGGGTCCCGGGTCGCCAGGGTTGTCAACACACCGGCGGCGCCGTGTGTTCCAGGGTCAGGACAGGGTGATCTCGTTGAGCTCGAGCCGGTAGTCGCCGTCGGTGGTGGGGAGCTCGGTGATCCACAGGACCATGTCGCCGACGATGACGGGCTCGTCCAGCTCGATCGCGGTCTCGGCGTCGAAGGAGCCCTCGGCGAGGAGGTCGCCGCCGGTCGGGTCGTCACCGGTGGTCGCGCGCAGCTCCCAGCGGCCGCCCTGGCTGTTGGTGAGGAGGTCGACGCGGGACACGGGGGCGTTCTCCCGGAGCTGGACCTCGTAGCCGAGTCCCTCCTTGAGCCCGCCGAAGACCGGGTTGTTGCGGTACGTGTACGTGTACCAGAACGTCGACGGGTCGGAGTCGTACGCGAGCTCGGCGGCCTCGGGCTTGTCGGCCTCCGCGTCACCGAGCGCGACGACGGTGCCGGCGTCGATGATCGGCCGCACCTCGGGCGTCTCCTCCTCGGTGGGCTCCGGCTCCTCGCTGGAGGTGGCGCCGTCGGTGGGGGCCGCGCTGGTGCTGGTCTCGGCGACGGGCGGCGGGGCGTCGAACGGCCTGATCGCCTGGCTGACCGCCCAGATCGCGGCGAGCACGACGAGCACCAGGATGATGCCGAGGACGATGGGCGTCGGGTTGACGCCGCGGCGCTTCGGTGCGGCGGTGGACGAGAACGACCCGGTCGTGGGGCTGCCGGACCCGGGGGGCGCGGTGTACCCGCCGGGCGGCGGCGGGACGGGCGCGTGCTGCTGGGTGGCGCCCGGCTGCCCGGCGTAGGCCTGCTGGGGCGCGGGCTGCTGCGGGTACGCGGTGGGTGCGGGCGGGGCGACCGGCGGGGTGCCGTAGCCGGCGGCCGGCGAGTACGCGGCGGTGGGTGCGGCCTGACCGTAGGCGGACCCGGCCACGGCACCGACGGCTCCCGCACGTGCGATGCGCCCGGTGGTCGAGGGGCGTCGCACGGGGGGTGCGGGCGGCGGCGTCCCGGGACGGCTCTCGGCGGAGCTGCCCGTGCCGAGGACGGACGCGCGCACGGGCCGGTCCGGCGCGGGCTGCACGAACTGGGGCAGAGCGGCCATGACGGACACCTGACCCCACGGCTCGAGGGCCGCGACGACGTCGCCGGGTCCGGCGGGGACGTCGTCCCCGGTGCCGAAGGCGCGGCGGGCCAGCGCGTCGAGCTCGGGGTCGACGTGGGGGACCAGCGCGGACAGCGGGACCGCGCCGTCGGCGTCGCCCTGGGCAGGCAGGGGGCGGACGGCGTCGGGCGCGATCCAGGGGTTGTCGAGCGGTTCGCCCGGCCAGCGGGCCGTGAGGGCGTAGTAGCCGAGCGCGACGAGGCCGCGCGCGTCGGTGGCCCCGGCGTCGACGTCGGAGGCCTCGACGCCGGCGAGCCCGGCGTCGATCCCGAGCCCGGTGACGACGACCCGGTGCCCGTCGACGCGGACGGCCTCGGGACGCAGGGCGAGGTGGTGGACGCCGCGCTGGCGGGCCGCCTCGAGGGCGGTGGCGGCCTCGCCGACGAGGGCGCGGGCCTGCTGGGCGTCGACGAGCCCGCGGGAGACGATCTGGGTGAGCGACTCGCCGGCGTAGGGCTCGGTGATGACGTAGGAGGTCTCGCCGGACCCGAGGTCGGTGCTGCCGACGTCGAGCACGCGGCACAGGCGGGGGTCGGCGACGAGGGCGGCGCGGCGGGCGGCGTCCATGGCGGCCGAGGCGTTCGGGCCGGTGACGAAGGTGACGCGGACGGCGCGGTCCAGGATCTGGTCCTGCGCCTCCCAGGCCTCCGCCTCCGCGAGGTCGGTCGCGGCGGGGCGGGTCAGCCGGTAACGGTCGACCATGACGGTCCCGGGCTGGACGTTGCTCACCTGGACGCCTCCGTGGTGGTGTGGTGGGGGTGCGGACCTGGGCCGGACCAGCAGGTGTGCCGCTCCGTCGGTCCATGGTAGGGGGAAGTGCTCACGGCGCGGCCCGTCACGCGGCGTTCCGACGAACCCTGCGCAGGATCGGCGCAAGCGCGTCGTCGAGCTCGCGTGCGCGCAGCAGCTTGAGCAGGGCGACGTAGACGGCGGTCATGAGGAGCCCGGCGGTGGCGGTGACGAGCAGCGCCCACGGCCAGGACGATCCGGCGGAGCCGCCGAGCAGGTCGACGACGAGCCAGCCGAGCCCTGCGGCGACGAGGGCGGACAGCGCGGCCTTGCCGTAGAGGCCGAGGACGCGTGCGGCGTCCATGCCCTGGAGCTTGCGGCTCATGCCGCGCACGCGCAGCAGGAGGGAGATCCAGGTGGCCAGGGCGAACGCGCCGCCGGCGGCGACGGCCCAGTACTCGACGGGCAGCAGCTCGACGGCGATCCACAGGGCGACGACCATCGAGACGGTGGCGAAGATCTGGATGACGAAGACGCTGCGGCCGTCCTCGAACGCGAAGTACATGCGGCGCACCAGGACGGTGGCGCCGAGGGCGATGCAGCCCACGGCCATCGCCTGCAGGATCGGCGCGATGGCGTCCACGGCGACGTCGGACGCGGTGGGGACGAGCGTCTTGACCAGCGGGTGCGCCAACGTGACGAGGGCGGCCGCGGAGAACACGGAGAAGATGCCGGCGGAGCGCAGGCCGAGCGACATGTCGCGGCGCACGGCGGGCAGGTCCCCGGCGGTCACGGCGGCGCTCATCCGGGGGAACAGGACGGTGACGATGGAGACCACCACGAGGGAGTGGGGGAGCAGGTAGATCGTCATCGCGTTGGTGTAGGCGGCGTTGCCGGCGACGGCGTCGCCCGCCGCGGTGACGGTCTGGCCGGCGGCACCCAGCACGTTCGTCAGGTACAGGACGCCGAGCTGTTCCAGCACGACGGCGCCGATGGTCCACCCGACGACCTTCCCGGCGGAGCGCAGACCGATCCCGCGCAGGCCGAGGCGGAAGCCCCAGCGGAACCCGGCGCGGCGCAGCGGGACGACGAGCAGCAGCGCCTGGGCGGCGATGCCGAGCGTGGCGGTCCCGGCGAGCAGCACCGTCTGCGTCGTCGTCCACCCGGCGATCTCGTCGATGCCCGCGTCGGGGGCGCTGCCGAACAGGACGAGGAACGCCCCGAAGCCGACGAAGGAGACGACGTTGTTCGCGACCGGCGCCCACCCGTAGGCGGCGAACCGGCCGTGCGCGCCGAGCACCTGCCCGAGCAGCGTGTACAGCCCGTAGAAGAAGACCTGCGGCAGGCACCAGTAGGCGAAGACGGTGGCGAGCTCGCGTGCCTCGGGCGTCCACTCACCGCTGAGGGTGAACAGGTGCACGACGACCGGCGCCGCCGCGACCAGCACGATCGTGCCGGACAGCAGGCCCAGCCCGGACAGGGTGAGCAGCTTGTCGAGTCGCTCACGGGCGTTGTGCGCCTGCATGGACTTGAGGATCTGCGGCACGAGGACGGACTGGAGCACGCCCGCCGAGATGAGGGCGAACAGCATGTTGGGCAGCTTGTTCGCGATGTCGAACGCGTTCGCGGCGGTCCCGGTGGCGCCCACGCACGCGACGAGCAGCATGGTGCGCACGAGGCCGGACGCGCGGGACGCGGTGGTGCCCAGGGACATCGCCAGGGAGCTGCGGCCCAGGCTGCTGCGCCGCACCCCGGGGGTGCTCGCGGCGGCGGGCGCCCCGGGGTCGTCGGGCGACGGCCCGGCGGCGTTCGGCACGGGCGGCTCGGCGGTCATGGTGCGCGGTCCTCCGGGAGGTCGTCGTCGGTGGGGAGGGTGTGCTGCGGGCCGGTGGGGACGGCGGCCTCGGTGACCTGCTCCCCGGTGGTGCGCCGGTCGGACCGGCCGCGACGGACGGTCCGCCAGATGCCGGCGACGAACAGCAGCCCGACGCCGCCCGCGAGGACCGCGGTCCCCACCGTCTCCCACCCGGCGCGGACCTTGACGGTGAGCTCGGTGGGGTCGGTGACGGCGACGCCGCTCGGGGCGAGGACCTCGACGTCGAGCGTGACGTCGCCGGACCCGATGGCGCGGACGCGGATCTCGGCGTCGCGGGACGTCCCGGCGGGCACGACGATCGTCGGGTTGGTCTCGACGACCAGCCGGGGGTCGTCGGGGGTGAGGCGGACCGACACGGTGGCGTCGACGGGCAGCTCGTTCCGGATGCGCACGGGCAGGTTGCCGGCGTCGCTGATGAGGGTGACGTCGGCGCGGTCGGCGACGTCGATCCCGTCCTGGAGCTGGTCGGCCTGGGCGGTCGCGAGCCCGACGGCGGTGGCCCGCGCGTCGGGGTCGGTCCGGTAGGCGATCGACATCGGGGCGGTGAGGTCCCGGTCCGCGGTGCCGGTGAGCGCGGCCGGGTCGGCGGCGACGGTGGCGAACGACGCGAGGCCGGTGCGGGTGGTGACGAGGTCCGCCACCGACGCGGGGTCGAGCTCCGCCTCGCTCACGGTGGAGCGCTCGACCCGGTACTCGGTGCCGGGGACCGCGTCGAGCACCTGCGTGAAGGGGGAGACGTCCACCCAGTCCTGCGCGGCGAGCGTGGTGAGCACGGTGTCGAACGTCGGCACGTCCGGCGCCCACCCGCGGGGCATGGCGGCGACGACGTCGCGGTCGCCCGCCGGCGACCGCTGCTCTCCGGCGAGCACGGCGGTGTCCGCCAGGAGGTGCTGGACAAGCTCTGTGGTGGAGGCGCCCGTGCCGGTCCCGGCGACCAGCGCTCCGAGGGTCTCGTCGGCGACGACGACGGGGACGTCGCGACCACCGGCGGGCGCGGTGCCGACGGCGGACGCCGCCCCCTCGGCGGTGGGGCGGGCCCCGGACTCGACGACGACGTGCTGCGCACCGGCCGCGGCGGCGGTCGCCAGGGTGGGCCGGTCGGGCGCGCCGACCGGCCAGGCGACCGAGGTGGTCCAGCGGCCTGGCGCCGCCCAGTCGTCGGCGACGAGGTCCAGGGAGGTCGTCGCGGCGACGTCCGTGGCGGTGACGTCGGCGTGGGCGAGGGCTGCGAGGTCGGTGTCGTACGGCGGCAGCACGGCGACGTCGGCGCCGCCGGCACGCTGGAGGCGACCGGCCCACCCGTTGGCGGTGTCGTCGGTGCTGGTGGCGGCCGCGGCGACGACGGCGGGGTCGACGGCCAGCGACAGCGCGGCGCTGCCGGTGGTGGCGGCGTCGAGGAGGCGGGCGTAGGTGCCGCCGGCACCGGTGGCGTCGGCGACCGCGTCGACGTACTCGGCGGGCGCGGCCGGGTCGAGCGCGGGCCCCGTGAGGGGTGCCACGACGGCGAGCCCGATCGCGTCGGGTGCCGTGCGTCCGGCGCGCGGCGTGCCGCCGTCAGGGTCGTACAGCAGGAACGAGTGCAGGACGGCGACCGTGCCGCTGCCGTCGGTGACGCGGACGGACATCTCGCGGGGGCCCCACTCGGCGTCGGCGCCGAGCTGGAGGGTGGCGACGTCGAGCTCGAACGTGACCTCGGTGGACTCACCCGGGTCGAGGTCGTCGAGGGGGAGGTCGAGCTGGCCGGTCGCGACGCCCCGGCCGCCGTCCGCCCACGCGGCGACGTCGGCCCGGGTCGACACGACCCGCCAGCCGACGCCGAGCTCGGCGCGCAGGCCCGTCACCGGGTCGGTGCCGGGGTTGGTGACCCGGGCGGTCACGCGCTGCGTTGCGTCGGGGCCGACGACGGTGGGCGCGACGGCGACGAGCTCGACCGTGACGTCGTCGGCGTCCGCGGACGCGGGCCCGACCGGCACCCCGACGAGCAGGGCCAGCAGCAGCAGGAGCGCGGGCACGACGGCCAGGACGCGGGGCAGGTGCCCGGCGGGGAGGGAAGGGTTCACGCGCGCACGCTCACTCGACGAGCTCCGGCGCGCGGTCCAGCACCTGGAGCGCCGTCGCGGCGAGCCGCTGCTCGTTGGGGTAGGCCAGGAGGTCGGGCAGGTCGGCGAGCGGCACCCACCGCGCGTCCTCCGCCTCGCCGTCGGGGTCGCCGTCGGCGGTGATGAGGCCCCCTTCGGCGCGCAGCAGGAAGTGGTGGACGACCTTGTGGACGCGGCGGTCGTCGCCGCTGAACCAGTAGTCGATGACGCCCAGGGTGCTGCGCACGGACCCGATGATGCCGGTCTCCTCACGGATCTCGCGGACGGCCGCCTCCGCCGGGGTCTCCCGGCCCTCCAGGTGTCCCTTGGGCAGGCACATCTCGAGGCGCCCCGCCCGGTTGCGCCGCAGGATGACCGCGGCGCGGGGGCCGGCGGCGTGCCGGGCGACGACGAGACCCCCGGCGGACGTCTCGTCGACGACGGGCAGCTGCCCGGCGGGGGTGCCCGTCGCAGGCCCGACGGTGCCGGTGGCCAGGCGCGCCGGGTCGACCCGCAGGGGGTGCCCGCCGGGCGGGACGGGAACCGGCACGGAAGGACGCCCCTCGGGGCCCCCTGGTGCCGGTACCGCGGATGACATGGGGCCACCCTACCGAGTTCACCCGTGGCGGCGGACGAGCGGCCGACGTCGTCGCGCCGCTGGTCGCGGACGCCTGGCGCCCCGGGCGTCCGGGCGGGCCGGTCGCGCCGGTGCGCGACCACGGCGCGGATCTGGGAGGATCGGACGTCGTGTCGACTCCTGAACCTCTGCCCCCCGCGGCCCTGCTGCGACGCGCGCTGGGCGTGCTCACCGAGATGGCGCCCGCCGCGATCGAGCTGGGCGAGGTGTTCACCGCCGCCGGGCACGAGCTGGCGCTCGTCGGCGGGCCGGTCCGCGACGCCTTCCTGGGCCGCGCGAGCGCCGACCTGGACTTCGCGACGTCCGCCTCGCCGGACGAGACGCAGCGCCTCCTGGCCCGGTGGGGCGACGCGCACTGGGACATCGGCAAGGAGTTCGGCACCATCGGCGCCCGCCGCTTCGGCCGCGACGGCGCGGACGACGTCGTCGTCGAGGTGACGACGTACCGCACCGACGAGTACGACCCGTCCTCCCGCAAGCCCCTGGTGGCGTTCGGGGACACCCTGGACGGCGACCTGTCCCGCCGCGACTTCACCGTGAACGCGATGGCGGTCCGGCTGCCCGACCTGACGTTCGTCGACCCGTTCGACGGCCTGACCGACCTCGCGGCCGGCGTGCTGCGGACCCCGATCGCGCCGGAGCGGTCCTTCGACGACGACCCGCTGCGCATGCTGCGTGCCGCCCGGTTCGCGGCGCAGCTCGGGTTCGCGGTCGAGCCGGGCACCCGCGCGGCGATCGAGCAGATGGCGTCCCGCCTGGACATCGTGTCGGCGGAGCGCGGGCAGGCCGAGCTGACGAAGCTGCTGTGCGCGGCGTCGCCCCGCGAGGGCCTGCGGGTGCTGGTCGACACCGGCATGGCCGACGAGGTGCTGCCGGAGCTGCCCGCGCTGCGGCTCGAGATCGACGAGCACCACCGCCACAAGGACGTCTACGAGCACTCCCTCATCGTGCTCGACCAGGCCATCGCGCAGGAGACCGGGCCCGGCGGCGCCGTCCCCGCCCCCGACCTGGTGCTGCGCCTCGCCGCGCTGCTGCACGACATCGGCAAGCCCGCGACGCGCCGGTTCGAGGCCGGCGGCGGCGTCAGCTTCCACCACCACGAGGTCGTCGGGGCCAAGCTCGTCGCGAAGCGGCTGCGTGCACTGAAGTTCGAGAAGCAGGTCGTCAAGGACGTCGCGCGGCTCGTGGAGCTGCACCTGCGGTTCCACGGCTACGGCGACGGCGCCTGGACCGACTCGGCGGTGCGCCGCTACGTCACCGACGCCGGACCCCTGCTGGAGCGCCTGCACCGCCTCACCCGCGCCGACTGCACGACGCGGAACAAGCGCAAGGCGAAGCGCCTGGCGGACGCCTACACCGACCTCGAGCAGCGCATCGCGCAGCTGCGCGAGCAGGAGGAGCTCGACGCGATCCGCCCCGACCTCGACGGCACCCAGATCATGGCGATCCTCGGCATCGCCCCCGGTCGGGAGGTCGGGCAGGCGTACCAGCACCTGCTCGCGCTACGCATGGAGCACGGGCCGCTGGGCGAGGAGCGCGCCACCGCCGAGCTCCGCGCCTGGTGGGGGGCTCGTCAGGCCTGACCTGCGGCCCTAGGGTGAGCCCGGGACCCCGCGGCGGAGCGGGGGCACGGGCGAGCGGAGGCTCACGTGGGGACCGATCGCAGGGTGCGCACGGCGACGAGCGCGTTCTTCTTCGTGCAGGGTCTCTGCTTCGCGGGGCTGCTGGCCCAGGTGCCGACGCTGCAGCGCGGGCTGGGGATCTCCGACGCCGAGCTCACCCTCGTGCTGCTCGTCGTCCCCGTCGTGGCGGGCGTCGGCAGCGTCCTCGCCGGACATCTCGCGCCGCGGACCGGCAGCGCCGTCCTGCTGCGCACCGCCGGGCCGCTCGTCGCGCTGGCGGTGCTCGCGACCGCCTTCGCGCCGTCCGCAGCCCTGCTGTACCCGGTCGTGGCGGTCGTCGGGCTGCTGCTCGGCGTCGTCGACGCGACGATGAACATGCAGGGCGTCGCCGTGCAGCGGCGCTACGGCCGGAGCCTCCTCAACTCCTTCCACGGCTGGTGGAGCGTCGGCGGCATCCTCGGGGCGCTCGCTGCCGTGCTCGCGCACTCCCTGGACTGGAGCCTGGTGGCGGGCCTCGCGCTGGTCGCCACCACGGGAGCGGTGCTCGACCTGGCCGCGGGGTCGTCGCTCGACGGCGCGGCCGACGGCCCGGCGCCGACGCCGGGGCAGGTGTCGGACGACGCACCCTCGGTGCTGGTGCCGTGGCGGCCGGTGCTGCTCGTGGGCGTCGCCGTGGCGATCGTCTACCTCGCCGACTCGGCGGTCTCGAGCTGGTCGACGAAGTACGTCGAGGACGTCCTGTCCGGCCCGGACGCCGTGGCACCGCTCGGGCTCGCCGCCTACCTGGGCTGCCAGCTCGTCGGGCGCCTCGTGGCCGACCACCTGGTCGACCGAGCGGGACCGGTGCCGACCGTCGTGGGCGGCGGCGGGGTGGGGGCCGCGGGTCTCGCCCTGGTGGCGGTCGCCCCGGCGCCCTGGGTCGCCGTGATCGGGTTCGGCGCCACCGGGCTCGGGCTCAGCGTCGTCGTGCCGCTGGCGTTCTCCGTGGCCGGTGCGCTCGACCGGACCGGGGTCGCGGTGGCGCGGGTCAACCTCTTCAACTACGTCGGGTTCGTGCTCGGCGCCGCCGTGGTCGGTGGGGTCGCCGAGCTGACGAGCCTGCGGTGGGCGTTCGCGGTGCCCGCCGTGCTCGCGCTCGGCGTCGTCGCGCTGGCGCCGGCGTTCCGGCCGGTGCCGGCCACCGCGCCGGGCCTCCCGGAGGTGCAGCGCACCCCGCCGGGCTGAGCCCGACGGGGTGCGTGACGTGCGGTGGCCGACGCCTCAGTGCGCGGGTGCGCCCGCCGGTGCGTCCGCCTTGCGCAGCCGGAGCGCCAGCACGACGGCGCCGACCATGACGGCCGCACCCACCAGGAAGGCGAGCTGCGCGCCACCGGCCGTGGCCTCCGCCGCGGAGGCGCCGCCGTCGGACAGCGTCACGGACCGGATGGTCAGCAGCGCGACGAACGTGGCGGTACCGGCCGCCCCCGCGAGCTGCTGCACGGTGCTGATGGTGGCCGAACCGTGGGAGTACAGCGACGGGACGAGCCCGCCGAGCGAGGACGTGAACGTCGGCGTGAAGATGCACGCCAGGCCGAGGCTCAGCACCAGGTGGCCGGCGAGCACCCACACCAGCGTCGACCCCGGGCCCAGGGTCGAGAACATCAGCATGGCCAGCCCGACGGCGATCACGCCCGGCAGGACCAGGGGGCGCGGCCCGACCCGGTCGTACAGACGCCCGACGACGGGACCGAGCAGACCCATGAGGAGGCCGCCCGGCAGCATGATCAGGCCGGCGGTCAACGGGGGGAGACCCATCGCCTCCTGCAGCACGAGCGGCAGGCCGATGATCATGCCGAACATGGCGATCATGCTCACCGCGAGGACCAGGAGGCCCGCGGTGAACCCGGGAGCGCGGAAGACGCGCAGGTCCAGCAGGGCGGCGTCCGTGCGCTGCAGCACGAGCTGGCGCCACACGAACAGTGCCAGCGCCACCACACCCACGGCGATCGGCACCAGCGGGTTGACCGGCATCTCGTGCTGCGCGGACTCGCCCAGCGCCGACAGGCCGTACACCAGGCCGCCGAACGCGAAGACGGAGACGACCAGGGACAGCACGTCGAGCCGGGTCCGGGCCCGGGTCGACACGTCGCGGACGAGGACCGCCCCGAGGACCAGGGCCGCCAGGGAGATGGGCAGGACCACCCAGAAGATGGCGCGCCATCCCAGCGACGAGGCGACCGCGCCGGACATCGTCGGGCCGAGCGCCGGCGCGACGGCGATCACCAGCGACACGTTGCCCATGACCCGCCCGCGGTGGTGCGGCGGGACGAGCGTCATCACCGTCGTCATGAGCAGCGGCATCATGATGGCGGTGCCGGTGGCCTGCACCACGCGCGCCGTCACGAGCAGGCCGAACGTGGGTGCCAGCGGGGCGAGCAGCGTCCCGGCGCTGAACAGCGACATCGCCAGGATGAACGCCCCCCGGGTGCCGAGCCGCTGCAGCAGCCAACCGGTGGTGGGGATGACGATCGCCATCGTCAGCAGGAACGCCGTCGTCAGCCACTGGCCCGCCGCCGCCGTGATGCCGAGGTCCTCCATGATGACCGGCAGGGCGATGCCCATGGTGGTCTCGTTGAGGATCACCACGAAACCCGAGACGAGCAGGAGCGAGATCACGCTCAGGTGCGCGCGCGAGAGCCTGCCGTCGTCGTGCGCGGGCGGGGCGACGGCGCCGGGCGGGGCCTCGGTGGTACGTGCAGTCATGGTCCCTCTCAAAGTTCGGCTGCCTGGAGCGGGCCACGCTGCGCACGCCAGAGTTCTCCCAGAAGAAGTGCTTGTCGAGCGTGCCGTATTCCCGCCACGGGGGTCGACCTCATTTCCGCGTCGCACTCATCGGTGCGGCGTGCGGCGTGCGGGCGGACGTTCAGGCGGTGGCGCGTTCCGGGCCGGCGACCGCCGGCACGTCCGCCGCGACACGGGCGCCGCGCAACCCCAGCCACGCCGCGACCAGCACGTACGCGACGGCCAGCACGACGAACAACCCGCGCGACCAGCCGTCGTCGGGCACCACCCAGGCCGCCAGCACCGCCGCTCCGACGAACGCCGCGTTGTACAGCACGTCGTAGAACGCGAACGCGCGGCCCCGGTAGTCGTCGTGGGTGTCGCGCTGCACGATCGTGTCGACGGCGATCTTGGCGCTCTGCGCGGGCAGGCCGAGCAACCCGGCCCCCACCAGCACCACCGTGCGCGACGGGACCGTCGCCAGCAGCAGCTGGGAGGCGGCCGCCAGCAGGAGCATCCACACGATCCAGCCCTGCGGACCCGTGCGCCGCGAGAACACCGGCGTGACCAGCACCGCCGCGGCACCGCCGATGCCCGTCATCGCGATGACCATCGCGAAGTTCGCGAGACCCGCCGACGTGTCGCCCGGTGCGGCCAGCAGGTTGCGGGAGATGAGGATGGCGGCGATGAACACGACGCCGTAGAGGAACCGGTGCGCCGCCATGACGAGCAGACCCTGCCCCGGGGTGCGACGCGCCACCAGATAGCGGGCGCCGTCGGCCAGACCGTGCGCCACCGCCGCGACCTCCGCCACCAGGGGTGCGCGCGACGGGTGGTCGGGACCCAGCTCGTCGCGGCCGAGGCGCAGGGTGAGCAGCGCCGCGAGCCCGAAGACCACCGACGCGCACACCAGAGCGGCCGCGTCGTGCAACCCGCCCGGAGGGATGCCGAGCCCCAGGACGAACCCGATGCCGCCACCCACGAACAGCGCCCCCGCCCCGAGGGTCGGGGTGAGGGCGTTGGCCGTGAGCAGCAGCGGGCCGTCGACCACCCGGGGCAGGCCGGCGCTCAGGGCGGCCAGCAGGAACCGGTTGACGCTCAGCGCCACCAGGCCCAGCACGATCACGGTCGCCTCGCCGCCGCCGTCCAACCCGACCGTCAGCATCACGGTCGCCATCGTCGCCGTCACGACCACGCGCACCGCGTTGCCGACCGCCAGCACCTGACGACGGCGCCAACGGTCCAGCAGCACTCCCGCGAACGGGCCCACCAGCGTGAACGGCGCCAGCATGATCGCGAACGCGCCGGCCACCCCCGCCGCCGTGCCCGCCCGCTCGGGCGAGAAGAACAGCAGCGACGCCAGGCCCACCTGGAACATGCCGTCGCCCGCCTGCGAGACCAGCCGGACCGCGAACAGCCGGCGGAACCTCGGCAGGCGGAGCAGGTCGCGCAGGTCGTGCGCCGTCTCTCGCAGTGCCCCCACGCGTCCAGCCTCCCATGTCGTCCGTCCGCGGGTCGGCGCGGTGGTGCCGAGTCAGCGCACACCGGCGCCAGTCAGCGCAAGCTCCCGCGAGTCAGCGCTCGTGGTCGTGAGTCAGCGCGGCGGGTGGTGCGTCCCGCGCGTCGTCGCGTTCACGGGCCCCAGGGGGCCCTCCACTCCGGGTCTGACGACGACGCGCGGGACGCACCACCCGCCGTCGGCACCTCGCCGCTCGCTGGGCGAACCCGGCGTCGGCGCGAGTCAGCGCAGGCTCTCGCGAGTCAGCGTGGGCTGCGCCGAGTCAGCGCAAGGGCGCGCGAGTCAGCGCGTCCTGCGCTGACTCGCGCCGATGAGCGCTGACTCGCGCCGTGCTCGCCAGCTCGCTCCAGGTCAGCGCACACCTGGATGGTCGCGATCGTCCTGCACTCGCCAGCTCGCTCCGGACTATCGCTCCACCTGGATGGTCGCGCTGACCTTGCACTCGCCAGCTCGCTCCAGGTCAGCGCTCCACGTCACCGCGGATGAAGGCCTCCAGGTGCGCGCGACCCTCGGTGTCCTCCATCTGGACGGGCGGCGACTTCATGAAGTACGTCGACGCCGACAGGATGGGGCCGCCGACGCCGCGGTCCTTGGCGATCTTCGCCGCACGGATGGCGTCGATGATGATGCCGGCGGAGTTGGGGGAGTCCCACACCTCGAGCTTGTACTCCAGGTTCAGGGGCACCTCGCCGAAAGCGCGGCCCTCGAGGCGGACGTACGCCCACTTGCGGTCGTCGAGCCACGCCACGTAGTCCGACGGACCGATGTGGACGTTGCGGTCCTCCTTCTTGCCGGCGAGGGTGCCGGTGAGGTTGGAGGTGACGGCCTGCGTCTTGGAGACCTTCTTCGACTCCAGGCGGTCGCGCTGCAGCATGTTCTTGAAGTCCATGTTGCCGCCGACGTTCAGCTGGTAGGTGCGGTCCAGCGCGACGCCGCGGTCCTCGAACAGCTTCGCGAGGACGCGGTGCGTGATGGTGGCACCCACCTGCGACTTGATGTCGTCGCCGACGATCGGCACACCGGCGTCCTCGAACTTCTTCGCCCACTCGGGGTCCGAGGCGATGAAGACGGGCAGGGCGTTGACGAAGCCGACGCCGGCGTCGATGGCGCACTGGGCGTAGAACTTGTCGGCGTCCTCGGAACCCACCGGGAGGTAGGAGACGAGCACGTCGACCTTCGCGTCCTTCAGCGCCTGCACGACGTCGACCGGGTCGCCCGAGGCCTCGTCGATGGTCGCGGCGTAGTACTGGCCGAGACCGTCCAGGGTGTGGCCCCGCTGGACGATGACGCCGGTGGGCGGCACGTCCGCGAACTTGATGGTGTTGTTCTCCGAGGCGTGGATCGCCTCGGCCAGGTCGAAGCCGACCTTCTTCGCGTCGACGTCGAACGCCGCCACGAACTCGAGGTCCCGCACGTGGTAGTCACCGAACTGCACGTGCATGAGGCCCGGGACGGTGCTGGCGGGGTCGGCGTCGCGGTAGAACTGCACTCCCTGTACCAGGGACGACGCGCAGTTCCCGACTCCGACGATGGCAACGCGGACGGAGGTCATCCTCGCTCCTTGTTTCTCTGGGCCGGGGCGTCGTGCGCCCCGGCGTTTCGGTCGCGGTCGCGGCCGCTCACGCGGTCGCGCTCTGTGGTGATGAGCCCGTCGAGCCAGCGCACCTCGCGCTCGACCTGCTCCAGCCCGTGCCGCTGCAGCTCGAGCGTGTACTCGTCGAGCCGCTCGCGGGTCCGGGCGGCGGACTCCCGGACTGCCTCCAGCCGCTCGGTCAGCCGGGTGCGCCGGCCCTCGAGGATGCGGAGGCGGGTCTCGGCGTCCGTCTGCGCGAAGAACGCGAACCGGACGTCGAAGCTCTCGTCCTCCCAGGCGGCAGGCCCGGCGGAGGCGAGAGTGGTCTGAAGGTGCTCCTTGCCCTCGGCGGTGAGCCGGTAGACGATCCGTCCGTGGCGGCCGGCGAGCGGCTTGTTCCCCGCGGCCGGGCGTCCCGACGCGGAGGCGGCCGCCCGCGCCGGTGCCGGCTCGGGGTCGACGGTCTCGATGAGGCCGCGGGCCACGAGCGACTTGAGGGCGGGGTAGAGCGTCCCGTAGGAGAACGCGCGGAACGACCCGAGGAGCAGGTTGAGCCGCTTGCGCAGCTCGTAGCCGTGCAGGGGCGAGGAGGACAGGAGGCCGAGGACGGCGGTCTCGAGCACGTTGGAACGGCTGCGCACGAGGCTCCCTCCCTCCGGTGTCCCTGACGATCGTCGACTCGTTGTATCGAGTCGATACATCGCGAGGATAGGCCTGTGCGTGGCACGGGGCAACGCGGCCCGCCGTGCGCGGCGCCGACGGTCGACCGTACGCCTGTTTGTGAAGGGGACGTGGAGCCGCGGCCAGAGGTCTGCGGACGGAGCGCGAGAAAGCCGGTCAGGCGTTGTTCGGCCTGGACACCCCGCCAGGACGATCCCCTAGGGTTCCTCTGGCTGCTCATGCCCTCACGAGGGTGGGCACCGAGCAACCGACCGATCGAAAGGTGGACGTGGCGAACATGCGCATGCGTCGCTTCTGGAACTATCCCCGCCGCGGCAAGGGTGTCGTCCAGCGGTGGCTGCCGTCGTGGCGCTTCGTCGTCGGCTGCCTGCTCGCCGGCATCGCCCTGGGCGGCGGCGTCTTCTTCGCCGCGTGGACGTCGACGGAGATCCCCGACGACCTCGACGAGGTGCAGAACCAGGCCACGACCGTCTACTACGGGAACGGCAAGGAGGTCGGCACGTTCTCGGAGATGCAGCGGGAGATCGTCGACCTCGAGACGCTCCCGGAGTACGTGGGCAACGCGGTGGTCGCGTCGGAGAACGAGTCCTTCTGGGAGGACCCGGGCATCGACGTCAAGGCGCTGGCCCGCGCCATGGTGAACAACGTGACGAACCCGGGAGCACGCCAGGGTGGTTCGACGCTCACGCAGCAGTACGTGGAGCGGTACTACCTGGGCAGCACCACCGACCTGGTCGGCAAGGCCCGCGAGGCGATCATCGCGCTCAAGATCACGCAGACCCAGGACAAGGAACTCATCCTGGAGCGCTACCTCAACACCATCTACTTCGGTCGCGGCGCCTACGGCATCCAGGCGGCCGCGCAGGCGTACTTCGACAAGGACGCCGCCGACCTCACCTACTCCGAGGCGGCGATGCTGTCCGGCATCATCCCGTCGCCGGTGCGGTACGACCCGTCCGTCGGCCCCGACCTGGCGACGGCGCGCTGGGAGCGCAGCCTGAACCGCATGGCGGAGCAGGGCTACATCACCGCGGACGAGGCGGCCACCGCCCAGGCCGAGGGTCTGCCCGACTTCGTCGAGAAGGAGGACGGGACCAACAGCCTGGGCGGCCAGCG
Organism: Isoptericola dokdonensis DS-3; assembly: GCF_001636295.1. Taxonomy (NCBI): domain Bacteria; kingdom Bacillati; phylum Actinomycetota; class Actinomycetes; order Micrococcales; family Promicromonosporaceae; genus Isoptericola; species Isoptericola dokdonensis. The sequence goes on from NZ_CP014209.1 coordinate 2,691,306, forward strand.
CGGCTACGTCATGGCCGCGGTGAAGAAGGAGCTGCGGGCGAACGGCTTCACCGACGAGGAGATCGAGTCCGGCGGGCTGCGCATCTACACGACGATCAAGCCGAAGCTCCAGCGCGAGGCCGCGAAGATCGTCAAGAACATGCCCGACGACACGAACAAGAAGATCCGCGCCTCCATCGTCTCCATCGACCCCGAGACGGGCGCGGTCGTGGCCGCCTACGGCGGTGCGGACTACATCAAGCAGTCCCTCAACACGGCGACCGACGACCACGTCCAGGGCGGGTCGACGTTCAAGCCGTTCACCCTCATCGGTGCCCTCGAGGAGGGCCACGAGCTCTCCGAGACGTTCGACGGCAACTCGCCCGGGCAGTTCATCGAGGACGGCAAGCCGTGGCCGACGAACTTCGGCCTCACCGACTACGGCACGATCGACCTGGTCAAGGCGACCGCGAACTCCGTCAACACGGTGTACGCGACCCTCAACGACGAGATCGGACCCGAGAAGACCGCCGAGGTCGCGCACCGGCTCGGCATCCGCGAGGACACCGTCATCGACCCTGTGAAGTCGAACGTGCTGGGCACGGCGGACGTGTACCCGATCGACCTCGCGTCGGCGTACGCGACGATCGCGTCGGGCGGGTACTACACGAAGCCGCACTTCGTGGAGAAGGTGGAGCACCTCGACGGCTCGCTGCGCTACGAGCCGGAGATGACGGCGGAGCAGCGGTTCAAGGCCGACGTCATCACGCCCGCCACCTACGCGATGACGCAGGTCGTCGAGCAGGGCTCCGGGCGGGCCGCGCTGGAGCTCACCGGCCCGGACGGCGAGCGACGCCCTGTCGCCGGCAAGACGGGGACGTCCAACGACAACGTGACCGCGTGGTTCGCCGGGTTCACCCCGCAGCTCGCCACGGTGGTCAACGTGCGCCAGTACAAGAACCTGGACCTCGAGGCGGGCATCCTCGGCGGGTGGGAGCCGATCGAGACGTTCGGCGGCTACGACGAGATCACCGGCTCCACGTGGCCCTCCGAGGCCTGGACCGAGTTCATGCAGGTCGCGCTCGACGGCAAGGAGGTCGCGGAGTTCCCCGAGTACACGCCGCCGCGCCCGTCGTTCTCGCCGTCGCCGTCGCCCAGCGAGTCCACCCCGGAGTGGGTGGAGCTGCCGGGGAACCTCGTCGGCATGGACGTCGCGCGGGCGACGAGCCTGCTGAAGGACCTGGGGCTGAACGTCTCGACGCAGGCGCAGGACGACGACTCGCCCAAGGGCACGGTCGTCAACGTCAGTAACCAGGGTCGGGTGCCGGCGGGGTCGAGCATCACGCTGTGGGTCTCGACGGGCCAGTCGGCCGAGCCGGAGGGCGTGGCCGTGCCGGACGTCAACGGGCAGAACGTGTTCGCCGCGCAGAACCAGCTGCGGCGGGTCGGTCTCCAGGTGAGCACCGTCGAGGAGTACAGCGACCAGCCGGCGGGCACCGTCATCGGGATGGACCCGGGGGCCGGGAACACGGTCGACGACGGCAGCACGGTGACGATCACCGTGTCCCGCGGCCCCGAGGTGGTCGAGGAGGAGCCGACGACGGAGCCCGAGCCCGAACCGGAGCCCACGGCGTCCGAGGACCCCGGGGACGAGGGCGAGGACCCCGGCAACGGCGGCGGACCCGGCGGTGGTGAGGGCGGCGGTGGCGAGGGTGACTGACGCCACGTGACCACGAGTTCGCCCGGGATGCCCGCCGGCGGGTATCCTGGACGACTGGCCGTGTCCACCGGACGCGGCCGACGCACGCACTAACCCTCCTGCCACGGAACGACCGTGGCCGTTGAGACCAGAGGAGGTGGGTTGAACTCATGCGTCAGTACGAACTGATGGTGATCCTGGACCCGGAGGTCGAGGAGCGCACCGTTGCCCCGTCGCTGGACAAGCTGCTGACGGTCATCAAGACCGATGGCGGTTCCGTCGACAACGTGGACATCTGGGGTCGTCGCCGTATGGCCTACGACATCAACAAGCGCTCCGAGGGCATCTACGCCGTCGTCGACTTCACGTCGACCTCGGACACCGCGAAGGAGCTGGACCGCCAGCTCGGCCTGAACGAGGCCGTGCTGCGTACCAAGATCCTGCGCGCCGACGCTCGCTGAGACCAGCTGAGCCGAGACGCCGGCATCCCCGGGTGGGCACCTGTCGGTGCCCCGTGATGGGATGCCACCTGGAAATCGTGCACAGCCGAACCTCGCGGACGAACGAAGGAGATTGGCATGGCTGGTGAGACCGTCATCACGGTCGTCGGAAACCTGACCGCGGACCCGGAGCTTCGCTTCACCCCGTCGGGTGCAGCCGTCGCCAACTTCACGATCGCGTCCACCCCGCGCACGTTCGACCGTCAGTCGAACGAGTGGAAGGACGGAGAGGCGCTGTTCCTGCGCTGCTCCATCTGGCGCGAGGCTGCGGAGAACGTCGCCGAGTCGTTGACGAAGGGCATGCGCGTCATCGCGCAGGGCCGTCTGACGCAGCGCTCGTACGAGACCCGCGAGGGCGAGAAGCGCACCGTCGTCGAGCTGCAGGTGGACGAGATCGGTCCGTCGCTGAGGTACGCCTCGGCGAAGGTCACTCGTGCCCAGCGCAGCGGTGGCGGCGGTGGAGGTTTCGGCGGTGGCGGTGGCTACAGCGGCGGCGGCAACGCCGGCGGTGGTGGCAACCAGGGAGGCGGCTTCGGCTCGTCCGGCGGCGGTCAGCAGCAGAACGACCCGTGGGCGACGGCAGGTCCGTCGAACGCGGGTGGCGGGTTCTCGGACGAACCCCCGTTCTGATCGTCGTCCACACCCACGATCACCCGTCCCCGTGAGGGGACCGCACCTGTGAAGGAGCAACCACCATGGCAAAGCCTGTGGTGCGCAAGCCCAAGAAGAAGGCCAACCCGCTCAAGGCGGCCAAGATCGAGTCGGTGGACTACAAGGACACCGCTCTTCTGCGCAAGTTCATCTCCGACCGCGGCAAGATCCGTGCCCGTCGCGTGACCGGCGTCTCCGTCCAGGAGCAGCGCCAGATCGCCAAGGCCGTCAAGAACGCGCGCGAGATGGCCCTGCTGCCGTACTCGTCGTCGGCCCGCTGACCGGAAGGATCACAGATCATGGCAAAGCTGATCCTGACCCACGAGGTGACCGGCCTCGGTGAGCCCGGCGACGTCGTCGAGGTGAAGGACGGGTACGCCCGTAACTTCCTCGTCCCGCGTTCGCTGGCGACGCCGTGGACCAAGGGCGCCGAGTCGCAGGTCTCCGCGATCCGCAAGGCTCGCAAGGCCCGCGAGATCGCCTCGCGCGACGACGCCCAGTCGGCCGCCGAGTCGATCCAGTCGCGCACGTACACCGTCGAGGCGCACGCCGGCGAGTCCGGCCGCCTGTTCGGTGCCGTGACGACGGCCGACATCGCCGCCGCGGTCTCGGCCGCCGGTGGTCCGTCGGTCGACAAGCGCAAGATCGAGATCGGCCAGCCGATCAAGTCGACCGGTGCCTACACCGTGTCGGTCCGCCTGCACCCCGAGGTGTCGGCGAAGATCGCGCTCGAGGTCGTCGCGGGCTGACCGCCCGACGCTCGACGAAGGCCCCGGCTCCCTGGTGGAGCCGGGGCCTTTCGCGTCCTCGGACGCTCGTGAGCGTGCGCTGACTCGCGGTTTCGTGCGCTGACTCGCGAGCGCTGTTCGCTCACAGCGAACAGCGCTCGCGAGGTGGGCGCACGAGGTCAGAGGGTCGCGCGCACGGCCTTCGCGGCGGCGACGAGGTGCTCCAGCGACGGGACCGTCTCCTCGTACCGCCGCGTCTTCAGCCCGCAGTCGGGGTTGACCCACACCACGCGCGGGTCGATGGACGTCGCCGCGAGCTGCAGCAGCTCGGTGACCTCGTCGACGGACGGCACGCGGGGGGAGTGGATGTCGTACACGCCCGGGCCGATGCCGCGCGCGTACCCGGCGCCGCGCAGCTCGGGCACGATCTCCATGCGGGAGCGGGCCGCCTCGACGGACGTCACGTCGGCGTCGAGGCCGTCGATCGCCCCGATGACCTCGCCGAACTCCGAGTAGCACAGGTGGGTGTGGATCTGCGTGCCCGCCTCGACCCCGGACGTGGCGAGGCGGAACGAGCGCACCGACCAGTCGAGGTAGGCGGGCTGGTCGGCCCGGCGCAGGGGCAGCAGCTCGCGCAGGGCGGGCTCGTCGACCTGCACGATGCCGATGCCGGCGGCCTCCAGGTCGGCGATCTCGTCCCGGAGGGCGAGGCCGACCTGGTTCGCGGTGTCGCCGAGAGGCTGGTCGTCGCGGACGAACGACCAGGCCAGGATCGTCACCGGACCGGTGAGCATGCCCTTGACCGGCTTGTCGGTGAGCGACGCGGTGTACGCCGACCACTCGACGGTGATGGGGGCCGGGCGCTGCACGTCGCCCCACAGGATCGGCGGGCGGACGCAGCGCGAGCCGTACGACTGCACCCAGCCGTTCGCCGTGACGGCGAACCCGTCGAGGTGCTCGGCGAAGTACTGCACCATGTCGTTGCGCTCGGGCTCGCCGTGCACGAGCACGTCGAGGCCGAGGTCCTCCTGGATCCGCACGACCCGGGCGACCTCCTCGCGCATGGCGGTCGTGTAGTCGGCGTCCGACAGCTGGCCCTTCGTCCACTGGGCGCGGGCGCGGCGGATCTCGGGCGTCTGCGGGAACGACCCGATGGTGGTCGTGGGCAGGGCGGGGAGGTCCAGCCGCGCCGACTGCGCCGCGGCGCGCTCGGCGTACGGGCCGCGGGCGAAGTCGTCGTCGGTGAGCGCGGCGGCACGGTCGCGGACTGCCGGGACGACGACGCCCTCGGCGGTCGCGCGGGACGCGACGGCGGCGGAAGACGCGGCGAGGGCGTCGGCGACGGCGTCCCGGCCGTCGACGACGGCGCGCGCGAGGGTGACGACCTCGGCCACCTTCTGGTCGGCGAACGCGAGCCAGTCGCGCAGGCGCGGGTCCAGCACGGTGCCCGGGGTCCCCGGGCCGCCGAACACCTCGTCGTCGACGTCGTGCGGGACGTGCAGCAGCGACGTGGACGTGCCGACGGCGACCGCACCGGCACCGAGGCCGGCGAGGGAATCCACGACGTCGAGCTTCGCGGCGAGGTCGGCCCGCCACACGTTGTGGCCGTCGACGACGCCTGCCACGAGGGTCTTCGACGCGAGCCCGGCGACGGCGCCCGTCGGCACCGCGCCCTTGACGAGGTCGATCGCGACCGCGTCGACGTCGGTGCCGGCGAGCAGCGCGAGGCCGTCGCGCGCGTCACCGCCGGCCAGCGGCGCGCCCCGGAGGTCGCCGAACGGCGCCGTGACGAGGATCGCGGGCCGGTCGGTCCCGGCCGTGAGGTCGGTCGCGAGCGCGCCGTAGGCGCGGGCGACGGCGTCGGACAGCTCGGGGAACGCCACGTCGACCGAGTCGGTGACCAGGGCGGGCTCGTCGAGCTGCACCCACGGGGCGCCGGCCGCGGCCAGCGCACGCAGCAGGTCGGCGTACGCGGCGACGACGTCGTCGAGCCGGTCGAGCGGGCGGAAGCCCTCGGGGGCGCCGTCGGCCGCCTTGGACAGGGCGAGGAACGTCACCGGTCCGACGACGACGGGGCGCGTCACCACGCCCGCCGCGCGCGCCTCGGAGAACGCGGCGACGAAGCGGTCGTCGACGAACGAGATCGGGGTGTCCGGGCCGATCTCGGGCACGAGGTAGTGGTAGTTCGTGTCGAACCACTTGGTCATCTCGAGCGGTGCGTCGTCGCCGGCGCCCCGTGCCACCGTGAAGTAGGCGGCGGCGTCGAGCCGACCCGCGGCGTCGGTGAGGGGGGTGAACCGGGCGGGCACGGCGCCGAGCGTCGCGACGACGTCGAGCACCTGGTCGTAGGACGAGAACGACCCGGGCACGGAGCCGTCGGACGGGTCGAGCCCGAGCTCGACGAGCCGTTGCACGGTGGCGAGCCGCAGGTCGGCGGCCGTGGCCTCGAGCTCGGCGGCGGTGGTGCGCCCGGCCCAGAACGCCTCGACGGCGCGCTTGAGCTCGCGGCGCCGCCCGATGCGGGGGTAGCCGAGGACGGTGCCGCCGGGGAAGGCGGGCGACGTGGACGCAGGGACGGGGGTGACGCTGGTGGACATGAGCTCTCCTCAGATGGGTAGACGCCGCCGGGGTACGCCACGGCAACCGTCGTCCCGGGGGACGACGGGGAGCCGCTGCGGTCAGCGGGTCAGACTGCGGGGATGCTCGGTACCCACGGCCTTCTGGCCAGGTCGACGCCGTCGGACGGCGTACCGCCGAGGTTGACACCCTCGAGCAGGTCCAGAGCGGGACGGAACTGGTTGAACGTGTACACGTGCAGGCCGGGGGCGCCGGCGTCGAGCACGCGCTGGGCGAGCTCGGTGCCGTAGGCCGTGCCGTAGGCGTGCTGCGCCTCGGCGTCCGGCAGGGCGTCGAGCGCGTCCAGCAGGTGCTGGGGCGCGCGGACGCCGGTGAGCTCCTCGACGCGACGGAGCCGGCGCGGGTCCGTCGTGGGCAGCAGCCCGGCGAGGATCGGGATCGTCACCCCGGCCGCGCGGGCCGCAGTGACGAAGTCGGTGTACGAGGTGGCCTCGTAGAACAGCTGGGTGATGGCGAAGGACGCCCCGGCCTGCTGCTTCTCCAGCAGGCGCTGCACCTCCTGGGCGCGCGTGGTGCCGGCCTGGACGTTGCCGTCGACGAACGTGGCGACGGCGATGGTCAGGGGGCGGGCGGCACCGCGCAGCGCCGTGGAGGGGTCGGACTCGCAGCGGCGCGCCTCGACCTCCCGCAGCAGGGCGATGAGCTCGAGCGAGGAGTGCACGCCGTCGGCGGGAGGCCGCCAGTCGGGCTGGTCCTTCGGGGGGTCCCCGCGCAGCGCGAGCACGGTGCGGACCCCGGCCTCGAGGAACGTGTCGATGACCGCCGAGACGTCCTCGCGGGACGCCCCGACGCAGGTGAGGTGCGCGACGGGCAGCACGGAGGTGCCGGCCAGGAGCGTGGCGACGACGTCGCGTGCCGTGTCGCGGTCACCGCCGCCGGCGCCGTACGTGACCGACACGAAGTCGGGCCGCGCGTCGACCAGACGGCGGGCCGTCTCCCAGAACCTGGGCGCGGCGGCGGGCCGCCGCGGCGGCATGAGCTCGAAGCTCACCGTCGGACGGTGCGGGTGCGGTAGTGCCTCTGCGACCATGCGTCACTCCATCGGGCCTGGTGTTGAGCACCTTCGTCCTCGGGAGGCTTCCGTCGGAGAACGGGTTGCTGCGGCGTCGTCGAGCCAGGACTCTCGGCCGCTCTGGATGGCTTGGCGACGACTCTAGAGCCTGTTCGACCAGCGGACAACACTCTCCACATCGTGAGACGCCCGTGTCTGCTCTCCGACGACGGCGCGACGACCGACTCACCAGGCGCGAGCCCGCCGACCTTCCTAGCATGACCCCATGGCGCTGCCCCGGCTGCACGAGCACGTCGTCGCCGACGTCGTCGACGGCGTCCGCGCGGGGACCAGCACCGTCGTGACCGGCCTGCCCGGGGCCGGCCGCACCGCCGTCCTGCGCCGCGTCGGCGACCTGCTCGGCGACGACGGGTACCGGCTGCTGACCGTCCGCGGAGCCCGTGCCCTCCAGGACAGGCCGCTCGAGGCGCTCGCGGTCAGCACGCTGGGCGTCGAGCGGCCCGCCCGCGGCCCGTCGCTGCTCGCCACCTACGTGACCGCGCTCGAACGACAGGCCGAGGGCGGCCGCCTCGTGCTCCTCGTCGACGACGTCGACGACCTCGACGCGGACTCCGTCGGCGCGCTGGTCGCCGCCTGGGGGCGGGTCCCGTTCCCCGTCGTCGCCACCTCGCGGCCCGCGCTGCCGGCCTCCGACGGTCGCGGGCTCGTCGCCTCCGTCACGCCGGTCGACCTGGTCGAGCTGCCGCCGCTGTCCTACGAGGACTCCGCGCGCCTCGCCGAGAGCGTCGTCGGCGGCCCCCTCGCCGCCGAGACCGCCGGGCGCATCCATGCCAAATCCGGCGGGATGCCGGGTTTCGTCGCCGGCATCGCGCGCACCGCGCGCCGCGGCGGTCGCCTCGTCCGCGTGGACGGCGTCTGGCGGGCCCACGGCGAGCTCTGGGCGCCCGCGCTGGCCGCCACCGTCGACCGGCTCACCGCCGGGCTCGACACCGAGACGCTGCACGCCGCCCAGGTCCTGGCGCTCGCCGGACCGGTCACCACGACCGTCGCCCGGCGGCTCGTGCCCTGGCCGGTCCTCGAGCAGCTCGACGGTCACGGCCTGCTGCGCACCCTGCGGCAGGCCGACCGCGACCACGTCGCGCTCTACCCGCCCCTCGTCGCCGAGCAGCTCCAGCACGCCGGGCGCAGCACGCTGCGGCTGCGCGTCACCCAGGAGATCAGCCGCGCCCTGTCCGGCGACGTCCCCGAAGGTCTCAGCGGACCTGTCGAGGCGCGGCAGGTGCGGGCCGGCCTCGAGGTGTCCACCGCCGAGGGCCGCGAGACCAGCACGCTGCGCAACCGGCTCATCGCCGAGCACGTGCTGCGGCAGCGCGCCGTCCGCGGCGCCGAGTGGGAGCACGACCGCACCGCGGCCACCGCCGTCCCCTACCTGGAGACCCTGCTCGTCCAGGGCGGCAAGGGCTCGGCGGAGGTCGTCGCGGGCACCCGGGAGGTCGGCGACCCCACCGCCGTCGCCCTGCTGCGGGCCATGGAGGCGGTCCGGCTCGCGGTCGAGGTCGGGGACGTCGACGCGGCCCACCGCGCCCTCTCCGCCCCGCTGCCCGCCGCGATCGCCCGCGAACCCGGTCTCGACCGGCTCCTCGCGGCCCTCGACCGGCGCCTGAGCCTCGTCGTCGAGGGTGTCGGGACTGGTGCCGCAGAGCCGGACGCCCCGGTCGTGCGGCCCGCCGACGACGAACCGAGCAGCGTCGGGGCGCTCGGCACCGAGGTCGGGGGAGTCGTCCAGGCCGAGCGGCTCGTCGCCGAGGGGCACGCCGCCGACGCGCTCGCCCTGCTGGACACCGTCCCGCGGACCGGCGCGTGGGAGCGGCCGCGCCAGGCCGCCGTCGGGCTCGCGAAGGTGCTCGCCGGGCGCCCCGCCGAGGCGCTCGCGGAGGCCGACAGACGCCTCGACGAGTCCCTCGACGACCTCGACCTCGACGGCATCTGGGTGCACGGGTACACCCGCGCTCTCGCACTGGCGGCCCTCGGCCGGTTCACCGAGCTGCGTGACCACGTCGGCGCGGTGATGTCCGTGGGCATCATCCCGCTGCGACAGTTCCACCACGCCGTCGGCAACCTCGCTCTCGGCGCGTACGCCGCGCTCCAGCAGGGTGCTGTCGACAGCGCCCTGCTCCTGGCACGCCAGGCGCTGGACGTCACCACCGTGCCCGGTCCGTGGCCGATGATGTCCGTCACCTGGATCGAGCCGGTCGTCGCGGCGCGCGTGGCGGGCGACCCGCAGGCCGAGGCCGACGCCTACTGGGCCGAGGCCGACATGCTCGCCGGTCGGGGCTTCGCCGCCGCTGCCGGGGTGGCGGGGATCCTCGCCCTCGGCACCGCCTCCGACGGTGGGCGGGCCGCACGGGTCGCCCGCTGCCTGCCCGCCGGGCAGGGCGACGGGATCGACGACATGATCGCCCTGGCGCGCGTCGGCACGGCGGACGCCCCCGGGCCCGCCCTCGACCTGTACCGCGACGCCCTCGCCCGCGGGGCGGTCCTCGTCGCCGGGCGAGCGCTCGCCCACGCGGTCCGCATCGGCCGGGCCACGGGGGACGGCGCCGTGGACCGGTGGGTGACCGACGCCGGCCGGGTGCTGCCTCCCGAGCTGCTCGCGACGCTCACGCCCGCCGTCGACCTGGAGGCGCTCACCGCACGTGAGCTCGACGTCACGCGGCTCGTGGAGGCCGGGCTGTCCAACCAGCAGGCCGCGCGACGCCTCGGCATCTCCGTCTCCACCGTGGAGAACCACCTCAACCGCGTCTACCGGAAGCTCGGCGCCGACGGCCGCCACGAGCTCGTGGTGCTGCTGCGCGACCGTCGCGGCGGGTGACGGGACGGTCGCGCAGGCCTGCCGGTCGACGACGGCGCGGGGCGGAGGCCCCGCGGCCGGGCGTCAGCGGGTCAGCCGGCGCCGCACCAGCAGCACGATCCCGCCGACCAGCACCAGGCCGCCCGCCGCGACCCCCAGGGGCAGCGCCGTCGACCCCGTCCAGGGGAGACGGTCGACGACCTGCTCCTGCTCCTGCGTCGCGGCGCCCTGCGTGTCACGCGTCGCCGTGGACCCCGCCGAGGGGCTCCCCGCCGGGTCGTCGGTGTCGACCACCGTCGTCGAGCCGTCCGTGCCGGGCACCGTCGGGACGGACGGCACCGTCGGCGTGACCGGGTCGGTCGGGTCCGTCGGTGTGACGGTGTCGGTCGGGTCCGGGGTGGGGGTCACCGGGACGGACGGCGTGGGGGTGGGCTCCGTCGGGTCCGGGGTCGGGGTGACCGGGTCGGTGGGCTCCGGCGTCGGATCCGTGGGCAGCGGGCTGGGCTCGGGCTCCGGGAAGGGTGTGGGCGTCGGCGTCGGATCCGTGGGCAGCGGGCTGGGCTCAGGCTCCGGGAAGGGCGTCGGTGTCGGCGTCGGGTCGGTGGGTTCCGGCGTGGGCTCGGGCTCCGGATCGGTCGTGCAGACCGGCTCCTGACCGCCCTCGCCGAAGTGCTCGTCGAAGTCCGACACCTGCACCCAGGTGATGCAGTAGTCGTCGTCGTCGATGAGGTACGACCACGGCAGGAAGCTCTGACCGATGAACTGCCCGGACGGCTGGTCGTTCAGCGACTCGAAGTGCACGCCCGCCGACTTCTCCACCCCGTCGACGGTGTACTTGATGTTGACGTGCTCGTGGTCCTCGAAGGTGTTCCCCGCGGGCAGCGTCAGCCCGTCCGGCGAGACGTCGTAGGGGACCGGCGCGTCGGACCCGCCGGCGACGGCGGCGCCCACGGGGAGCAGCACGAGGGTGGTCGCGGCGGTGGCGGCGAGGGAGGTACGGACGGTCTTCGCGAGGTCACGCATGGTCGTCTCCTGGGTTCGGTGTACCCAGGTTCGACGACCCCCCGCGCGCGCACGGGCCCCGGCTGCCCCGGTGGGTGGTGCCGGTGACCGGAGTGGGTGGTGCCGGTGGAGGGTCCGGGTGCGGGACCGTCGGTGCGGTGCGGCGCCCCGGCGCGGCATAGGCTGGCGGGCATGGACACCGAAGAGCGCCTGGCAGTCTTCCTCGACTACGAGAACCTGGCGCTGGGTGCGCGGGAGCACCTGGGCGGGATGCAGTTCGACTTCCAGCCGATCGCCGACGCCCTCGCCGTGCGCGGCCGGGTGGTGACGCGTCGCGCCTACGCGGACTGGTCGTACTTCGACGAGGACCGCCGCGCGCTGACCCGCCACCAGGTCGAGCTCATCGAGATGCCGCAGCGCATGGGGGCCTCCCGCAAGAACGCCGCCGACATCAAGATGGTCGTCGACGCGATCGAGATGGCGTTCGAGCGGGACTACATCTCGACGTTCGTCATGTGCACGGGCGACTCCGACTTCTCCCCGCTCGTCCACAAGCTGCGGGAGCTGAACAAGCGCGTCATCGGTGTCGGCGTGGAGAACTCCACGTCCCGCCTGCTGCCGTCCGCGTGCGACGAGTTCATCTTCTACGACCGGCTCGAGGGCGTGGACGTCCCCGACGAGTCCGAGCGCAAGCGGTCCGGCCGCGGGGGTTCCTCCCGGCGGTCCGGCTCGACGTCCGGTGGCCGCGGCGGTCGTTCCCGGGCGAGCGCCGCCACGACGTCGTCCGCCCCGGAGGCCCCGGCCGCGGAGGCGCCCGTCGAGGCCGCCCCCGAGGCCCCGGACGCGATCGAGGAGACCGCACCGCCGTCGTCGGGCGGCCGGAGCCGCCGCCGCAAGGCCGACGCGACCCCCGCCCCGGAACCCGTCGAGGCGCCCGTGCCCGACGAGGACGACGACGCGCCCGCCGGCGACCCCCCCACCATGGAGGTCAAGGTCGCGCAGACCCTCGCCGGGCTGCACGCCTCGTCGTCGGGCTCGATCACGGCGTCGCAGCTCAAGCGCACCCTGGTGCGCAAGGAGCCGACGTTCTCCGAGGCCGACTACGGGTTCCGCACCTTCACCGAGTTCCTGCGCTACCTCGCCGAGCGGGACGTCGTCGTGCTGTCCGAGGGGCCGTCCACGGGCGACCCCGTCGTCGCGCTGCCCGAGCAGCAGGACGGTGCGGGGGCGTTCGACCTGCTGCGGTCCGTCGTCCAGGAGGAGGGCGGTTCCGCCCAGCTCTCCGGCCTGAAGAACCACCTGCGCAAGCGCCGCCCCGACTTCTCCGAGAAGGCGCTCGGCTACCGCGGGTTCCTGCAGTTCTGCAAGGGGGCCGAGGCCGCCGGTGCCGTGGCCCTGGCCTGGGACGACGACGCCGACGACTACCTCGTGACGCTCGGCACGGCGGCCTGACGACCGCGTGACGTCCGGCACCGGCCGCCCGGGATGCCCGGGACCGGCCGGTGCCGGGGGCACAATGGTGCGGTGACCTACCGTGTGCTCAAGCTGATCGCGTCGCTCCTGGTGGCCGTCTTCCTGCGGCCACGGGTGACCGGACTGCACCACATCCCGGTGCGCGGTCCCGTCATCATCGCCAGCAACCACCTGTCGTTCATCGACTCGATCATCCTGCCCCTGGTGGTGCCGCGGCACGTCACGTTCATCGCGAAGGCCGAGTACTGGACGGGGCGCGGGATCAAGGGGCGCGTCTCCCGCTGGTTCTTCACCACGATGGGCCACATCCCCGTCGACCGCACCGACCCGCGCGCCGGCCAGCGTTCCCTCGAGGACGCCCTGGCCGTGCTCCAGCGCGGCGGCGCGTTCGGCATCTACCCCGAGGGCACCCGGTCGCGCGACGGCCGCCTCCAGAAGGGGCACACCGGGGTCGCGTGGCTGGCCCTGGCCGGGTCGACGCCGGTCGTGCCCGTCGCGCTGCGCGGCACCGACCGCGTCCAGCCCGTCGGAAAGATGCCGCGACCCGTCCGCGGCGTCGAGGTCACGTTCGGGCCGCCCCTCGACCCCTCCCGGCAGATCGCGGCGGGCACCAGGCCCGCACAGGCGCGGCGCGAGCTCACCGACCAGGTCATGGCCTCCATCCACGCGATGAGCGGCCAGGAGCTCGTCGCCTGACCCACCCCGGTCCGCCGCCCTGGCGAGTCGCACGCCCCCGGCGCAGCATCGGGGGATGGACGACACCCGGGCCACCGACGTCGCGCCGGTCGCGGACGACGAGCCCCGCGAACCGCTGGCCGACCGCGTCTTCGAGGTCGGCGTCGCCGCGATGGAGTGCCTGTCCATCCACCTCGGGGACAAGCTCGGCTGGTACCGCGAGCTCGCCGCCTCCGGCCCGCTGACCCCTGCCGACCTCGCCGCCCGTACCCGCACCCAGGAGCGGTACGCGCGCGAGTGGTGCGAGCAGCAGGCCGTCGCCGGGTTCCTCGTGGCCGACGAGACCGGCCCTGACCGCCGGTTCCGCCTCGACGACGAGGGCGTCGCCGTCTTCACCGACGCCGCGTCCACCGACTTCCTCGCGCCCCTCGCCCGGTTCGTCACCGCCGCCACCGTGCAGGCACCCGCGCTGCTCGACGCCTACCGGGACGGGGGAGGCGTGTCCTGGGACCAGCTCGGCGACGACGTCCGCGCCGGCCAGGCCGACATGAACCGCCCCTGGTTCGAGCAGGTCCTGCCCGGCGAGCTCGCCGCCGTGCCCCACCTGCACGAGATCCTGTCCCGTCCGGGCGCGCTCGTCGCCGACGTCGGCTGCGGGTTCGGCTGGTCCACGATCGCCCTCGCCCGCGCCTATCCCCAGGCCCGGTTCGTCGGCGTCGACGTCGACGCCCCCTCCGTGGAGGCCGCCCGCGTCAACGCGCTCGACGCCGGCACCGTCAACGCCACCTTCGAGACCTCCTGGCAGGACGCCCCCGCCGGCCCTTACGACCTCGCGTTCCTCTTCGAGTGCCTGCACGACATGCCCCACCCCGTCGATGTCCTCACCGAGGTCAGGGCGTCGCTGGCGGACGGCGGTCGTGTCGTCGTGATGGACGAGGCGGCCGACGACGTCTACACCGCGCCCGGCGACCAGGTGCAGCGTGCCCTGTACGGGTACAGCGTGCTGTGCTGCCTGCCCGACAGCCTCAGCCACGTCGGGTCGGTCGGCACCGGCACCGTGATGCGGCGCGGCACCCTCGCGCGGTACGCCCGCCAGGCCGGGTTCGCCGTCGTCGAGGACCTGCCGATCGAGGACTTCGGTTTCTGGCGGTTCACCGAGCTGCGCTGACCGGGGCGCGACGCTAGCGGTCGGCGCCGGGGGAGCCGAGGACGCCGGGGACGTCGACGAGCTGTTCGCCGAGCCCGATCCCGTCGGGCGCGCGGACGACGGGGACGTCGTCGTCGAGCAGGCCGTCGAGCTGGTCCTCGGCGACGGGCCGGCCGCCCCCCACCTGCCGGATCGCGACGGCCCGCACCCGCCCGGGCCAGCGCTCGACGGCGCGCGCGTAGATCTCCGGGTCGTGCTGGCCGTCGTCGCCGACGAGCAGCCACCGCACGTCGGGGAACCGGGACATGAGCAGGTCGAGGCTGGACGACTTGTGCTCCGGGCCGCTGCGGAACCAGCCGGTGAGCGTGGGCCCCCAGTCGGTGAGCAGCAGCGGACCGGCCGGGTAGCCGTTGCGGGACAGGAAGGCGCGCAGCGCGCCGGCGATGTTCCACGCGCCGTTCGACAGGTAGACGACGAGCGGCTCGTCGTGGGCGTCCCGCAGCTTCCGGTAGAGCTCCGGCATGCCGGTCACGGCCCGGCGGGACGTCCCGTGCCGCACGAACGTGTTCCACGTCGCGAGGAGCGGCCGGGGGACCGCGGTGACGAGGGTCGTGTCGTCGATGTCGCTGACCAGCCCGAAGCGGGTGTCCGGGCCCACCACCAGCAGCGGCGCGACCGCGCGCTCGCCCACGACGTCGCGCACCGGGTCGCGGGGCTCGATCGTCACCTCCCGCCACCCGGGCTCCAGCGGGGCGTCGGGATCCAGGCCGATCTCGACGTCGACGTACCCGGACCGGTCGGTGACGACCTCGACGGTGCAGCCCTCGACGTGCAGCCGCACGTCGTTCTGCGGTGCCGGCACCGTGAGGAAGTGCCGGAACCCGCGCCGGGCCGCCCGGCGCTCGTCGCGGCGCGCCGCCTGCGGGGGAGCGAGCAGCACCCGGGCCAGGACGCGCACCCGCTCCGGCGACCCGTGGCCGGTGAAGGGCTGCACCCGGGGACGCCACCCGAGCCGGCGCAGGACCGCGCCCAGCAGGTCGTAGCACCAGTCCTCGACGAGGGCCGCCAGGTGGGGCCGCTGCGTCGGGTGCGGGGTGGGGGAGGCGGTCGGTCCGGCGTACGGCGGCCGGTCCGGCGGATGCGTCATCTCAACCACCCACCTGCGAGAGCCCGAACGCCGTCGCGAAACCCAGCACCGTCACCAGTCCTCCCACCGGGCCGGCGAACTCCGCCGCCTCCGGGATCATCGTGTCCACCAACATCGTCAGGAGGGCCCCGGCGGCGAACGCCTGCACCAGCGCCACCGTCGTCCCGGACGCCGACCCGAGCGCCAGGTAGCCGACGCCCGCCGCGACCGCCGAGACCAGGGTCGTGCCGCCCCACAGCACGAACAACCGCGACCGCGACGTGCCCGCCTTGAGCAGACCCGCCGTCGCCGACATCGCCTCCGGCAGGTTCGACAGGAACACCGCCGCGAGCAGCGCCACGCTGACACCGCCACCGCCCACCAGGGTCGACCCCAGCACCACGGACTCGGGGATGCCGTCGAGCACGGTGCCGAGCGCGATCGCCCCGCCGGCCCCCTGCTGCTGTGCGCCCGTCGAACGCTTGCGGTCCGCGCCACCCCGGCGGTCGATGAGCAGGTCGCCGACGAAGAACGTCAGCGCCCCCGCGGCCAGTCCGGCCAGCAGCACCCAGCCGCCGTCGGTGGCGTCCGCGGCGTCCTCCACCAGGTCGTACGCGACGGCACTGATGAGGATGCCGGAGCCGAACGCCATGACCAGCCCCACCACCCGCTGGCTCAGGGGCCGGACCATCACGATCGCGGCGCCGATGAGCAGCGACGAGCTGCCCACCAGTCCCCACCAGAAGCCCTCCACCGGAACATTCGACCAGATCAGCGGCGCTCCCGCCGTCCGACCCCGCCGCGCCCGCCTCCGTGGAGGTGCCACAGGTGCGGCGCGCCGCGTCCGGTGGAAGCATCGCGGCATGGACCTCGCCGAGCTGACGAAGCAGACCCCGACCTCGATCCCGCAGACCCTCGGCCGTGTCGCCCTCGGCCTCGCGCTCGCCGGTGCGGGCATCACGCACCTCACGGTGGCGCGCGAGGAGTTCCAGGCGCAGGTGCCCTCCTGGTTCCCGGTGGACGAGGACGTCACCGTGCTGGCGTCCGGCGTCGTCGAGATCGTCATCGGCGGTGCGCTGGTCGCCCTGCCGCGGTGGAAGGTGGCCGTCGGCCTGGTCGCCGCGGCGTTCTTCGTCGTCATCTTCCCGGGCAACGTCGCGCAGTGGCTGGAGCACAAGGACGGGTTCGGCCTCGACACCGACGCGAAGCGCCTCGCCCGGCTGCCGTTCCAGGCGGTGCTCGTCGCGCTCGCCCTGTGGTCGACGGGCGCCTGGTCGGCGACGCGCCGCGCGCTGCACCGCGACTGAGCCCGGTCCACCCGGGCGCGGCCCGCCTCAGCCCCGGACGACGCCGGCCCCGAGCACGACGGGACAGGTGGCCAGGTGGTCGTCCACCAGGCCGCACGCCTGCATGGCGGCGTACGCCGTCGTCGGGCCGAAGAACCGGAACCCCTCCTTCTTCAGCGCCTTCGCCAGGGCCTTCGACTCGTCGGTCAGGGCGGGCACGTCCGTCCACGTCGCGACGCGCGCGGCCCGCGGCGGGGGAGCGAAGGACCAGAACAGCTCGTCGAGCGAGCGTCCGGCGTCGTGCAGGGCGAGGACGGCACGGCCGTTGGCGATCGTCGCCTCGATCTTCGCGCGGTTGCGCACGATCCGGGCGTCACCCAGCAGCCGTTCGACGTCGTCCGGCCCCAGCGCGGCGACCCGTTCCGGGTCGAAGCGGGCGAAGACCTCCCGGAAGGCGTCCCGCTTGCGCAGGATCGTCAGCCACGACAACCCCGACTGGAACCCCTCGAGCGCGATCCGCTCCAGCAGCTCGGCCTCCCCGTGGACGGGCAGGCCCCACTCCGTGTCGTGGTACTGCTCGTACAGCGGGTCGCCGTCACCGAAGCAGCGCCCGGCGTGGGGGGTCGGCGGTGCGGCCGGGGCCGTGCCCGACGGGTTCTCGACGTCTGTGGTCATGCCCCCAGGCTGCCGTACGCGACCGACACCAGGGCGGTCGTCCACAGGGGGTCACGATCCCCGCCCGTCGAGCGTCTCTGACAGTCCGGTATCCCGGCCGGATGCGTGACATCCAGAGACGCTCGACGGGCAAGGGGGGTGATCAGTCGCCCCAGCCCGCCCGGGCGGCGTGCCAGCCCAGCTGTGCCCGCGTGCGCACGCCCGCGCGGTCCATGAGCTCACGGACGCGCCGCTGCACGGTCCGCGGCGAGATCCCGAGCTGGTTCGCCGCCGACTCGTCGGTGTACCCGGCGAGCAGCAGGGACAGCAGGCGGGCGTCGACGTCGTCGGCCACCCCCACGGCGGGCACACCGGACGGCAGGTCGAGGACGACGGGCGCCGCGCGCGTCCACAGGGTGTCGAAGAGGGTGACGAGGCCGGTGAGCAGCGAGCTCGGCCGCACGAGCATCGCCGCGGCGGCGGCGTGCGACGGATCGGTGAGCACCGGCAGGAGCGCGAGGTCGCGGTCCGCGATCACCATGCGCAGCGGCAACGACCCCGTCACCCGCGCGGACTCCCCGGCCCGCAGCCCGGCGGCGAACGCGTCGAGCCCGCCGGGAAAGGCGTCCAGCATGGCCTGCTCGAACAGCACCCGGTACTGGACGCCGCGGCGCACCAGGTCGTCCTCCACGTGGTTCTCGTCCGCTCCCGTCACCGCCACCGGGTGCTGCACGAACGCCATCACCTCGGACCGGGCCCCGGACTGCACCCGCGCGAACCAGTGCGCCACCTCGGCGGCGCCGTGCACCACCTGCACGACGTCGTCCGCCCCGCCCTCGGCCCCGGCGAGTCGGTACATCTGCTCCAGGGTGTCCAGCTCGGCCTGCGCACGCCGCATCGCGACCTCGTGCGCCGCCAACCGGGTGCCGAGCACCAGCGACGGGGGCGCCGCCACGTAGCGGGCCTCGGCCGTGCCGGCGTCCTGCGTCCCGACCGCCCGGCCGACGAACCCCAGGTCCGCGAGGGCCCGGAGGCGCTCGCGGGCGTCGTCGGGCCCGACGTCCAGCGCCGCCGCCACCCGGCCGACCGTGGCGTACGGCGCCGCCACCAGCACGCGGTACGCGGCCAGCAGGGCGGGGGTGAGCCCGACTCCGCTGTCGAGGAGGTCGAGGACGTCGTCCCCGGGGCCGTCGTCGGTCATCGTGCCTCCCTCCGGCGCGGCCCCTGCGGGTTCGCGCCATGTCGCATTCTCGCCAGCGTCCGCCATTGTGCCCACCCGGTGTTGCCTGGAAGTGTCCCGAGGCATCGATGTAGTCCTCCGAAAGGCGACACCATGCGACCACTCGTCCGAGCCGGGATCGCCGCGACCGCGGCGGGTGCCGCGCTGGCCGCGGGAGTGCTTCCCGGCTGGGGAGCGAACCCGCCCACCGAGACCGACCCCGACACCTCCGCCCACGGCGAGGCGACGACCGTCACCCTCGTCACCGGGGACGTCGTCCGGGTCACCACGACGGCTGACGGTCAGGAGGTCTACGCCGTCGAGCCGGCACCCGGCTCCACGGGCACGGCGCAGACCCTGATGGTCGGCGACGACACCTACGTCCTGCCCGACGCCGCCCTGCCGTACCTCGCGTCGGGCGCGCTCGACCAGGAGCTGTTCAACGTCAGCGACCTCGTCGAGTTCGGTTACGACGACGCGTCGGGCGGCATCCCCGTCATCGCGCAGCACTCCGCGCGGCTGCGCTCGGCGCCGCGCGCCCCCGCCGGCAGCGAGAAGGTCCTCGACCTGCCGTCCGTCGACGCCACCGCCCTGGTCAGGGCCGCCGACGAGGCCGACGAGTTCTGGGCCGCCGTCACCGGGGCCGCCACCACCGGCCGGGCGCGGGCCGCGGTCGCGCCGGGCACCCTGGCGGGCGGCCTCACCGCCCTCTGGCTCGACGGTCGGGTGGAGTCGACGCTGGACGTGAGCGTCCCGCTCGTCGGCGCCCCCGAGGCCTGGGCCGGCGGCAACGACGGCACCGGCGCGCGCGTCGCCGTGCTCGACTCGGGCGTGGACCCCGAGCACCCCGACCTGGTCGACGCCGTCACGACCATGCAGTCGTTCGTCCCCGGCGAGGAGGTGACCGACGCCAACGGTCACGGGACCCACGTGGCGTCCACGGTGGCCGGGTCCGGCGCCGCGAGCGACGGCCGGCACACCGGCGTGGCACCGGGAGCCGAGCTCGCCGTCGGCAAGGTGCTGGGCGACGACGGTTACGGCCAGGACTCGTGGATCATCGCCGGGATGGAGTGGGCGGTCACGCAGGCCGACGCCGACGTCGTCAGCATGAGCCTCGGCGACGACTCCCGGACCGACCAGACCGACCCGATCGCGCAGTCCCTCAACGCGCTGTCCGCCGAGCACGACACGCTGTTCGTCGTCGCGGCGGGCAACGCGGGCGCCGTGGGCTCCGTCCACAGCCCGGGCACCGCCGACGCGGCCCTGACCATCGCGGCGACGGACGACCGCGACGCCCGCGCGTCGTTCTCGTCGCAGGGCCCGCGCGGTCTCGACGACGGCCTCAAGCCCGACATGGCGGCGCCGGGCGTCGGCATCACCGCGGCGCGGTCGCAGTTCTCGTCCGGCTCGGGCGCGTACCGCTCGCTGAACGGCACGTCGATGGCGACGCCGCACGTCGCGGGCGCTGCGGCCCTCCTGACCGTCCAGCACCCCGACTGGGGCGCGCAGCGGCTCAAGGACGCGCTCATGTCCTCCACGCACGAGATCGCCGGCACGCACTACGAGGTCGGCACCGGCCGCCTCGACGTGCCCGCCGCGCTCGACGACATCGCCGCGACCGGCTCGGTCTACTTCGGCATGGTCTCCTGGGGCGACGCCGACCCGGAGCCGCAGACACGCACGATCACGTACACGAACGACACCGACGCCGACGTGGCGCTCGACCTGACCACGGCCACCGACGGCGCCACCGATGTCGTCCGGCTGTCCGCCGCCGAGGTCGTCGTGCCGGCGCACGGGTCGGCCTCCGTCGAGGCGACCGCGTCGTACGCCGACGCCCCGGAGCCCGGCCACTACCTCGGCGAGGTCGTCGCGACCGACGCCGCAGGGACGGTCGTCGCCCGCACGAGCACCGGCCTGACGCGGGAGACCGAGAAGTACGACCTCGACGTCACCGTCCTCGACCTCGCCGGCAAGCCCGTCGTCGGTGCCCAGATCATGGGCTACGACTACCAGGGCGCGCGCTTCGGCTACTGGTACACGGGCGCGGACGGCTCCGTGGGCGCCCGACGCGTGGAGCCCGGCGCCTGGGCGGTCTCCACGAAGATCCGCGTGGCCGACGCCGACGGCACCGACCGCCTCTTCTGGCTGGCGGATCCGCGCGTCGACGTCGTCGACGGCGACGTGAGCGTCGTCCTCGACGCCCGGGAGGCCACCGAAGTCCGCCTCGACACCCCCTTGCCGTCCGAGGCGTACGCCGGGCGGATCGACTGGTACCACGCCCCGGCCGAAGGGACGTCCCTGCTCATGGCGAACCCCGTGAACCGCGGGGTGGAGACCTGGGTGCTCCCGACGGACGACGTCCCGGACGGCGAGCTCTACACCACCGCCCGGTGGTCGCGGACGGCACCCCTGCTCGACCTGCGCGCGTGGAGCCCGCAGCCCCGCGCCATCGAGCCGGTCTACCAGTCGGGCAGCACGCGGCTCGACGGCCGGGTCGACCTGCGGGTCGTGACGGCGGGCGAGGGCACCCCCGCGGAGATCGCCGCGGTGGACGCCACCGGGAAGGCCCTCGTGGTCACCGCCGGCGGCGACGTCACGCCCGCCGCCCGCGCCGCCGCCGCGCAGGCCGCGGGGGCCGAGCTGCTCGTCGTCGTCGCCGACGGGCCGGGCACGTTGTTCGAGCCCGCGGGCGGCACGACGCTCCCCGTCGTGTCCGTGAGCGTCGAGGAGGGCGAGCGACTGCTCTCCGGCTCGTCGAAGGGGCGGCTCCGCGGCTGGGCGGACGCCTTCCCCGAGTACGCCTACGACTACGCGCACACGTGGGAGGGGAGCACGCCGGAGCGGATGGTCCTCGCCCCGCGCACGCGGGACCTGGCGCAGGTGACGGACCGGTTCGTCGACACGCAGGAGCGGATCGCGTTCCTGTCGCGGGCCGACTGCCCCGACTACCTGCTCCGCTGCCAGGCCATCGCCGTGCCGTGGCAGACGGCGGACGAGCACGTCACGTTCCTCAGCGCGGGTGTCGACGGCGCCGGGACGGTGTGGGGCGCGAGCGTCCTCGGGGAGAACCTGTGGGACGTGCGCGACACCACCCGGCAGTACGCGCCCGGCGAGCGGGACACGCTGAACTGGTTCGGCGTCGCGGCGCCGCGCCAGGGCGACGGCTTCTGGAAGTCGTCGAACACCGGGACGATGCTGCGGATGAACGTGCCGCCGGCGAGCCCGGGGGGCGGCATGACTGGGACGTTCGGGTCGGGGCGGACCGTCGCCTCGCGCCTCTACCACGACGACACCCTGCTGCGGTCGGCCTCCTCGCAGGCCATGAACCAGCTCCGCTCCGACGGGACAGGACCGCAGACGTACCGCTACGAGATGGACGTGACCGTCGACCCGTCGACGTGGGCGTGGTCGTCGCGGACGTCGACGGCGTGGACCTTCGTCACCGACCGGGCGGCGCCCGGCGACCTGCCGCTGCTGGGCGTCGAGTACGACGTGCCCACACGGCTGGACGGCACGGTGCGGGGCGGCCGGACGACCGTCGGCCTCACCGTGGGCCACGTCCCCGACGCCGTGGGCACCGGCACCGTGACGGACGTCGCGCTCGAGGTGTCCTACGACGAGGGCGCGACCTGGTCGGACGCGACCGTCCGCACGGACGGTGACGGCTGGTCGGCGCAGCTGCGCACCCCGAAGAGCGCGGACTCGGTGTCGTTGCGCACCACCGCGCACGACGACGCCGGCAACGCCGTCACGCAGGAGGTCGTGCGGGCGTTCGGCGTGAGCTGACGTCTCGGCCCTGACGACGCGACGAGCGTGCAGGTTCGGTACCCCAAACCTCGGTTTGAGGTACCGAACCTGCACGCTCGTTGCGTCGAGGGGTGGCGGGCAGAGGTCGAAGGTCGACGACTCGACGGACCGACGCGTCAGGCGCGGGACAGCACCAGCGCGGAGCTGTGCCCGCCGAACCCGAAGGCGTCGACCAGCGCGTGCCGGGCGGACGTCGGGCGGGCGGCGGTGACGACGTCGAGGTCGACGCCGGGGTCCTGCTCGTCGAGGTTGAGGGTGGGCGGCACGACGGCGTCGCCGAACGCACCGAGGCCGCCGAGCGCGGCGAGCACGCCGAGCGGCCCGGACGCGCCGAGCAGGTGGCCGGTGGAGGCCTTGGTCGCGGTGACGGGCGGCGGGTCCCCGAACACGGACCGCAGGGCGCGGGCCTCGTTGAGGTCGCCGGCGGGGGTGGACGTGGCGTGGGCGTGGACGAGCCCGACGTCGGCGGGATCGAGCCCCGCGGACCGCAGCGCGAGGCGGATGGTGCGTGCCTGGTTGACGGGCTCCCCGCCGACGATGTCGTGGGCGTCGGAGGTCAGGGACCCGCCCTCGACGACGCCGTGGACGCGCGCCCCGCGGGCGCGGGCGTGCTCCTCGGCCTCCAGCACCACGAGCACGCAGCCCTCGCCCATGACGAACCCGTCGCGGCCGGCGTCGAACGGCCGGGAGGCGCGTTCGGGCTCGTCGTTGCGGGTGGACATCGCGCGGGACCGGGCGAACGCGGAGACGCACAGGTCGACGATGGTGGCCTCGACGCCGCCGCACACGACGATGTCGGCCTCGCCGTCACGGATCATGGACCGTCCGGCGAGGATCGCCTCGACCCCGGCGGCGCAGGCGCTGACGGGTGCGCGCGCGCCGGCCTTCGCGCCGAGGTCGATGGACACCCAGGCGGCCGGTCCGTTGTTCATCACCATGGTCACCGCGTGCGGGCTGACGGCGCGGTGCCCCTGCCCCTTGAGCAGCAGGTGCTGGCGCAGGGTGGTGCCGAACCCGCCGTTGGCGGTGCCGATAGCGACGCCGAGGCGTTCCGGTTCGACGTCCGGTGCTCCGGCGTCGTCCCACGCCTGGCGCCCGGTGACCAGGGCGAGCTGTTCGCCGCGGTCGGTGCGGCGCTGCTCGCGGACCTGGAGCGCGTCGACGAACCGGTCGTCGACGCGGGCGCCGATCCGGACGGGGACGTCCTGCGGCCAGTCGTCGTCGAGCGGCGCGACCCCGGACCTCCCGGCGAGCAGCGCCGCCCACGTCTGCGGCCCCGTGAGACCCAGGGGCGTGACCGCCCCGATACCCGTGACCACCGTCCGTCGCACCTGCGGACACCTCCGTCGCTGGGTGGCCCCGTCGTCGGCGAGGCCTGCACACGCCCACCCTGCCCTATCGGGACGGCCGGGTTCCAGTGACACGCGCAAGGCCGTGACCTGGGGATTCGTGGCAGGGAAGCGTTTCGACGACGTCGCGGTCGTCAGCCGACGGCGTCGCCCGTCCGTCGGCGCAGGTAGACCTCGATGCCGTCGAGGACGATGCCGATCCCGAACGCCGCGTCGTCCACGGGGTCCGGCGGTGCGGCGTCGGGGTCCCAGGCGGCGGCGGTGGCGAACAGGTGGGGGTACTGGTCGGGCGTCGCGAGCCGGGTGAGGACGGTCTCGAAGTCGTAGTAGGGGTTGGCGCGGTCGACGGCGTCCGGGTCGAGCTCGGTGTCCGGCACGTCGGGGGCGACGCCGGAGGTGCGCCGCACGCGCTCGACGGCGGCGCGGCGCGTGTCGGCCTGCACCTGCGCCTCGCCGAGCACGTGCTGGGCGAGGAGCCCGATGAGGGCCAGCTTCTCGTCGAAGGGGAGCGGCACGTCGGAGAGCGCCTCGAGGGCGTGGTCGAACCAGCGCAGCCGGTTCGGGCCGGGGAACGCGGTGGCGAGCGGCAGGTCGAGGTACCAGGGGTGCGCGACGACGAGCTCGATCTGGAGCCGGGTCCACAGCTCGAGCCCGGCACGCCAGCCGAGCCCGGCGGGCAGCGGGGGGAGCAGGGCGGCGACGCGGTCGGTGAGCAGCACCAGCAGCTCGTCCTTGCCGGCGACGTGCCGGTAGAGGGCCATGGGGGAGCAGCCGACCGTCTCGGCGACGCGGGCCATCGACAGGGCGTCGAGCCCGTCGGCCTCCGCGATCTCGAAGGCGGCCTCGACGATCTGCTCGGCGCTCAGGGCGGGCTTGGGCCCGCGGCGGGGGCGGGGCTGCTGCCCCCAGAGGCGCTGCACCGTCAGGTCCGGTGTCGGTGGGTCGGTGCTCATCGGCTCCATGGTGGCCTACCCGTCGGTTCCTGTCCGTCGCGGGGTCGCGACGGGCCGCGCTCTTGACGCGACCCTCCCTACTGTGTATAGCATCCGCAGTAGCGCGTATCCCATAAACAGTTTCCCATCCACGCAGATTCCCGGAGGCAAGCCATGACAAACCACCGCGACGTCGTCGTGCGGGCCGAGGCCCTCACCAAGGCCTACGGCACCGGCCGACGACGCAAGCCCGTCCTCCAGGGCGTCGACCTCACGCTGCACCGCGGCGAGGTCCTCGCCCTGCTCGGCCCCAACGGCGCCGGCAAGACCACGACCGTCCGCATCCTCGCGACGCTCCTGCCGCCCGACTCCGGCCGCCTCACCGTCGCCGGCTACGACGTCGTCACGCAGGCGAAGCAGGTGCGCGAGCGCATCAGCCTCACCGGTCAGTACGCCGCCGTCGACGACAAGCAGACCGGCCACGAGAACCTCGCGATGATGGCCCGCCTCGCCCACCTGACGCACCGGGCCGCCCAGACCCGTGTGCTCGACCTGCTCGACGCGTTCGACCTCACGGACGCCGCCGACCGGCAGGTCGGCACCTACTCCGGCGGGATGCGCCGTCGCCTCGACCTCGCCGCCGGGCTGCTCACCCGCCCCGAGGTGCTGTTCCTCGACGAACCCACCACCGGCCTCGACCCGCGTTCGCGCCAGGCCATGTGGGAGGTGGTGCGGGACGTCGTCGCGCAGGGCACGAGCCTGTTCCTCACCACCCAGTACCTCGAGGAGGCCGACCGCCTCGCCGACCGCGTCGCGCTGATCGACGACGGCCGCGTCGCCGCGGAGGGCACCCCCGGCGAGCTGAAGCGCCGCGTCGGGGAGGCCGGGATCGACCTGGTGCTGGCCGGTACCGACGACGCCGATCGCCTCGCCCGCGAGCTCGGCGTCCCCGTGGTCGCCGAGAGCCCCACCCGGCTGCGCGTCCCCACCGACGGCAGCGTCGGGCACGTGCGGGACCTGCTCGGACGCGTCGAGGCCACCGGCGTCGCGCCCGTGCGCTGGGACCTCACCGCCCCCACGCTCGACGACGTCTTCCTCACCCTCACCGGCCGGCACACCCGCGGTGCCGACGACGCCACCCCGGCGGGCGACGCTGGCACGGGCGCGCCCGCCACCCGCACCGCGAAGGAGGTGGCGGCATGACCGCCCTCGCCCTGCCCGCCCGCACCGACGTCCACGTCGGGGCCGTCCGCGGCCTCGCCGCCGACCTCGGCGCCATGACGTCCCGCGCCGTCCGCCTCACCGTGCGCGACGTCGACTCGATGATCACCGCCGCCGTGCTGCCCGTGGTCATCCTGCTGATGTTCACGTACGTGTTCGGCGGTGCGATGGACGTCGGCACGTCGTACGTCACCTACGCGACGCCCGGCATCATCCTGCTCGCCGCCGGGTTCGGCGCCGCCTCCACCGCGCTGTTCGTCGAGCGCGACATGTCCGGCGGCATGATCGACCGCATCCGGTCCATGCCCGTCGTGCCGTGGACGGTGCTCACCGGGCACGTCGTGGCCAGCCTCGCGAAGAACCTGCTCACCACCGCCGTCGTGTTCGCCGTCGCCTGGGCCATCGGGTTCCGGCCGACCGCCGGCCTCCCCGAGTGGCTCGGCGCCGTCGGGATCCTCGTGCTGTTCCTGCATGCCATCACCTGGTCGGCCGTGCTCGTCGGCGTGCTCGTGCGCTCGCCCGACGCCGCCAGCGGCTTCACGTTCTTCGTCATGTTCCTGCCGTACGTGTCCAGCGCGTTCGTGCCCGTCGAGACCATGCCGACGTGGCTGCGCGGCTTCGCGGAGCACCAGCCCGTCACCCCCGTCATCGAGTCCGTCCGCGGCCTCCTCGTCGGCGGCACCCCCGGCGCGCCCACCGGTGACGCCCTCACCGACGCGATCGTCCTCGCCGTCGTCTGGTGCGTGGGGCTGTCGGTCGTCTTCATGACCGCCTCGGGCTTCGCGTTCCGGCGACGCCGGTAGCCGGTTCTCGTCGCGAGTCCGCCCGGGTGTCGGGGGGACTCGGAAGGCTCCCGCTCAACGGGGATCGCCTCCAGAGACCTTCGGCTTGCTCACCGTGCCGAGGAATCCTCCGAGGTCGGCCCTCGTGAGAGCCGCGTCACCACGTGAGACAACGCTTTCCGTGGGCTCGTGCGGGCTCTAGGATCCCGGGAATGACCTACGCCCCGGCGATCCTGCCCTCGACGAGGAGGCTGCCGATTCACGCGCGTTCCCGGGACGTTCGTCGTCAGTCGCGCTGCGACCCTGACCGGACGCTACTCGTCTCAGGGTCCGGCACGGTGACGCACGGAGAGGTAGCAGAAGCGATCGGCACCGCCCGGAGATGAGACGACGACGTTCGAACGCCCCCAGGGCTCGGCACCCGCACGCACAAGCGCACGTCCGCAATCAGCGTGGCCTCTTCGCCAGGTCCTACGTGTTCCAGGTTGTCGGAGGGGTCGCGCCACTCTTTCAGGTGCTGCTCCTGCGGTCGATCATCGATGCCCTCGTTGCCGGCGGAGCGATGGGGAGCGAGGTCACCTGGCAGATCGCGGGGATGCTGGCCCTGGGCCTGGTCGCCGTCTGGTCGACGTTCGCGGCGAGCGTCATGTCGGCAAGAGCGGCCGGTGTCGCGATCGCCGGGATGCAGTCGGCCATGTTCCGACGCCTGACCACGATGCCGATCCACTTCTACACGACGGTCCGCCCCGGGGCGATCGTCAGTCGACTGACCAGCGACGCCATCGGGGCAGAGGCGATGTACACGTCGGTGATCCCGGTCGTCGTGTCCAGCGTGACGACGATCGTCACCTCGGTGGCCATCGTCGCCTTCGTCGATCCGCGCCTGGTGCTGCTGCTGATCGCCGTCCCGGCGGCCATCTTCTACGTCCGCAAGGCCGAGTCGCGCATCAACGAGATCATCACCAGGTCCTTCGACGTCACCAAGGAGCTCGCCTCCAGCGCCGAGACCTTCGTCAGTCGCGACGGCGCGATCCTTGCGCGGCAGAACGGCCGGACCGCGCGCGAGCAGGCACAGTTCGAGGAGAAGGCGAGCGAACTGGCGAGTCTCTCGGCGGCGACCAGGCGTGCCGCCGCGACGGCGGGTGCGAGCTACGGGACGGCGTTCGTCGTCATCACCGCAGGGGCCCTGGCGATGGGTGTGGGGCTCGCGACGACGCAGAGCGTGACGGTGGGCAGCGTCATCCTCGTGGTGCTCTATCTCCAGCAGCTCCAGGCCCCGGTCCAGGCGCTGCTCGGGACCCGCTACCCGAAGATGCGCGCGAGCATCGCGCTCGATCGGGTCGAGGCAGTTCTCGCCGCGAGCCCCGGGAACCCTGCGAGCAGCGACGGCGCTCCGGCCGAGGGGCCGAACTCTGCCGAGCCGTCCACCACGGCTCTCCGGATCGACGGAGTCAGGTACCGCTATCCGGCGGTGTCCTCGTACTCGATCGAGGGCCTCTCGCACGCCGGCGACGCGCTGTCCATCCCGTGGTTGCCGATCTCCGGCATGTCAGGGGACGACGGGGTGACGGACGACCCCGGCCGTAGGGGTCCGGCCAGCGGAAACGCCCTGGACGGCCTGTGCCTGTCCGTCGGGCGGGGTGAGGTCGTGGCGGTGGTCGGGCCGTCGGGCGCCGGCAAGTCGACACTCGCAGGCATCGCCTCGGGACTCGTGCGACCCGACGAGGGCATCGTCGAGATCGGGGGCGTCACCATCGCCGAGCTGGACGAGCATCGCCGCGCCTCGCTCGTCGCCTATATTCCCCAGGAACCGTACGTGCTGCATGCGAGCGTCCGTGACAACCTGCGGTACGCCAAGCCGGGCGCCTCGGACGCCGAGCTGATGGAGGTGTGCAACAAGGTCGCTCTCGACGGTCTCGTCCGCCAGCTCGAGGACGGACTCGACACCGTGATCGGCGAGAAGGGCCACCGCCTCTCCGGGGGCGAACGGCAACGGTTGGCCATAGCCAGGGCCGCGCTCAAGCAGCCCGCTCTCGTGGTGCTCGACGAACCCACCGCGCATCTCGACACCGCCACAGAGTCCCGGGTCCGGGCTTCGATGGGTGAGCTCTTCGGTCAGGCCGGCGTGCTGATGATCGCGCATCGGCTCTCCACCGTCCGCGACGCGGATCGCATCGTCGTTGTCGACGGTGGGAGGATCGTCCAGTCCGGCCGGCACGAGGAACTCGTCGAGGACCCACGTGGAAGCTACCGGATGCTGCTCGACGCGGGAGCAGACCTGGCGTCCTGACGTGGTGAGCTCGGACAGCAGGGCTTCACCTGGACGTCTGATTCACCGAATCTCTGGGTCCCGACCTCAGTGACCACCCTCCGCAAGGCGCGTGGGTCAGGATCGGCCACCGCGCCGACGATTCCGTCGCAGGACCTGGCGGCCTCGAAGTGAGTCACCTGCGGTACGGGGCCTCGGTGTGCGAATTCAACCGGCCGACGCAACTTCGGGTTGTTGGAGTGATCCCTCGCCACATGCCCGCCGGGCCAGGTCCCGGCGTCGTTCGACGCGCGGGATCCGTCGCCCGGGGGTTCCATGGATGCATTCCCGACATCCGGGACGTGACGGACGAGGAGGTCAGGCATGAGCGCGACGACCGAGACGCCAGGGCAGGGCGGCAACCCCGCCGAGCCCGGGCTGAAGCGCGTCATGGGACGCAAGCTCCTGCTGCTGTTCATCGTCGGGGACATCCTCGGCACCGGGGTGTACGCCCTGACCGGGCAGGTCGCCGGCGAGGTCGGCGGCGCCGCGTGGGCGCCGTTCCTCATCGCGTTCGTCGTCGCCACGATCACGGCGTTCTCGTACCTGGAACTGGTGACGAAGTACCCGCAGGCGGCCGGCGCGGCGCTGTACACGCACAAGGCGTTCGGCATCCATCTCGTCACGTTCGTCATCGCGTTCATGGTGATGAGCTCGGGCATCACGTCGGCGTCGACGGCGTCGAACGCGTTCGCCGGGTTCCTCAACGACGGGTTCGGGCTGGGCATGGAGGACGGCTCGACGCCGCTGCTGCTCATCGCGCTCGGGTTCATGACGCTCGTGGCGCTGGTGAACTTCCGGGGCGTGGGGGAGAGCGTCAAGGCGAACGTGGTGCTGACGCTCGTGGAGCTGTCCGGCCTGCTGCTGGTGATCTTCGTGGGCCTGTGGGGCATGACGCAGGGGCGGGCCGACTTCTCCCGCGTCGTCGTCTTCGAGAGCGCCGACGACAAGTCGGTGTTCCTCGCGGTGACGGCGGCGACGACCTTGGCGTTCTTCGCGATGGTGGGCTTCGAGGACTCCGTGAACATGGCGGAGGAGTGCAAGGACCCGGTGAAGGACTTCCCGCGGGTGATGCTCACCGGCCTGTCCGTCACCGGACTCATCTACGTGCTCGTCGCGATCACCGCGGTGGCGCTGGTGCCGGTGGGTGACCTGACCGACCCGACGAAGGCGTCGGCGCTGACGCAGGTCGTCGCGGCCGGCGCGCCGAACCTCCCGTTCGACGTCATCTTCCCGTTCATCGGCATGTTCGCCGTCGCGAACTCCGCCCTCATCAACATGCTCATGGCCTCCCGCCTGCTGTACGGCCTCGCGAACCAGGGCGTCCTGCCGCGCGCCTTCGGCAAGGTGCACCGCACCCGGCGGACCCCCTGGGTGTCGATCGTCGTCACCACGCTCATCTCGTACGGGCTCATCACCTACGTCGTCCTGCAGAGCGGCACCGAGGGCGGCTCGGACTCCATCGCCCTGCTCGGCGGCACGACGTCGCTGCTGCTGCTCGTCGTGTTCACCGTCGTGAACATCGCCCTGCTCGTGCTGCGCCGCAAGACCGTCGACCACTCGCACTTCCGCACCTGGACGCCGCTCGCCGTCATCGGCGCGCTCACCTGCGCGTTCCTCGCCGGCCCCTGGGCGCGCAGCGCCGAGCAGCAGGAGCAGTACGTCATCGCCGGCGGGCTCGTCGCCGTCGGCCTCGTCCTGTCGTTCTTCACGTGGCTGTACCGGCGCACCGCCAAGCACGAGAAGATCGGCTTCGAGCACCCCGAGGACCTCGACGCCGACAAGCCGCAGGCTGGCTACCCGAAGCGCTGACCGCGTCCTGCTGCGCCGCGTCGAGGACCCGGGCGTCGACAGGGCGCCGCCGGATCGTGCAGGACCGTCGGCGGCGATCCGGTCGGCACCGCACGAGGCGCAGGCGTGCGGGACGGCTGCCCGTCCGATACTATTTCGATGTGACGCGAAATAGCGAAGAAGCGGCGAGCGGACTGTTCGCCGCCCTCGCGCACGAGGGAAGGCGGGACGTCCTGCGCTTCCTGCGCGACCGGGACTACGTGCGCGCCGGCGACATCGGTACGGCGCTCGCGATCGGGCCGAGCACGCTGTCGGGCCACCTCAAGGTGCTCCGACAGGCCGGGCTCGTCGAGTCCCGCCGACGCGGTACGGAGATCCAGTACCGACTCCGGATGAGCCTCGTGGACGAGGCGATCCTGGCGCTCATGGCCCTGCGTCGCGAGCAGGGCGCCCCGGGCCCCGACGACCCCGAGCACGTCTCGTCCCCGACGGACGAACGAGAGGAGCCGATCCGATGAGCACGACGCACAGGACCGCGGACGCCCAGGGCAGCACGGCACCGCCGTGGCTGATGATCCCCTGGCCCGGGGCCGCGATCGCTCTCGGGGCCGTCGCCGCCATGGTGACGACGTCGATCGTCGCCTGGCCCGAGATGTCCGCCGAGATCGTCACGCGTGCCGCGGACGGACGGCACGGCGAGAGCGTGTCGAGCCGGGGCATGACGGCCGTCGCCCTGCCGCTGGCGCTGCTCGTGCTGACCGCACTGCTGTCCGTCGTCCCCCGGCTCGACCACGAGCTGCTCCACCGCACACCGCTCGGCCAGGACCGCGACCCGGAGCGGGCGCGGCGCGTCCTCAGCTGGACGCTGAGCGGGCTGTCCGTCGTGCTGCTCGTCCTGCACGTCGGGCTGGTCTCGCAGCACACCGGGGACGCCTTCCCCCTGGAGCAGGCGGTGGCGGGTGCTGTCGGCGCCTTCCTGGTCTGCCTGGGCGTGGCACTGCCCCTGGCGGCGCCGGGTGGGCGGTTCGACGGTCGCGTCGAGCGCTTCCGGGCCGCGCTCGGACCCGCCTACCGCGTCGCGGGGATCGTCCTCGTCGTCGGCGGCGTGGCCACGGTGATGGCAGCCGTCGTCTCCTCGCAGGCGGCGATGGCGACCGCGGTGACCGCGGTCGTGGTCACGTTCCTCGTGCTGCTCGGTCTGGCGCTGGGTCGCCGGTGGTCGCGCGACGGGAAGAGCTGAGAGCGCCGCTCGGTCGCCGCCAGGTCGTCAGGCGGACAGGGCGTCCTCGAACGTCGCCATGACGTCGGCGCTGAACAGCACGAAGCGGACCTCGTCGATCGCTCCCGGGTTCTCGTCGTGCCAGGTGCTGACGGCGTCGACGGCGATCCGCGCGACGTCGGCCGGGTCCCAGCCGTAGACGCCCGCGCTCACCGCGGGGAACGCGACCGTGCGGGCCTTCGCGTCCGCGGTGACGTCGAGCGAGCGCGTGAAGCAGGACGCGAGACGGCGCGGGTTCGTCTGGCCGCGGTGCCGGTTCGGGCCCACCGTGTGCACCACCCACATCGCGGGCAGGTCGAAGCCCGGGGTGACGACGGCGTCCCCGACGTCGAGCCCGTCCGGCAGCGTGGTGCTCCGCAGCTCCTGGCACGCCGCCAGCAGCCGCGGACCCGCCGCGGCGTGGATCGCGCCGTCCACCCCGCCCCCGCCCAGCAGCGAGGAGTTCGCCGCGTTGATCGCCTCGGTCGTGGCGGTGGTGATGTCGCCCTGCTCGGCGGTGATGCGCATGGTGGCCTCCTGTCGGCGAGAGCCCCGGCCGGAGCGCAGGGCGGCGTGCTGTCCAGGTCGTCCTACGACCGTAGGCCGTGACGCGCCGCACGGAAAGTCCGGCCCACCTAGGCGGCCGCGCCGCGAGCCGGACGGGTGATGCGTCGACGACGCGCCTGCCGGAGGCCTCCCGGACCTGCGCGTCAGGCGACCCCTGCCGGCCGGGCCTCCCTGGCGCGCGCCACGGCGCCGTGCCAGCACGCCCCCGTCACGGCTGCGGCGAGCACCAAACCCTGGACGCCCGCGACGGCGGCAGCCACCGCGCCGTGGTGCAGGTCGTCCGCACCGGCGAGCGCGACGGCCCCCGCGACGACGGCCACCGCGGGGGCCACGAGGAACCAGAGCAGCGGCCGGGCCACCCGGGAGGCCCGCGGTGCGACCGGCTCCCTGGCGATCCAGCGGACCGTGTACGTCGCGACGACCAGGAGTCCCAGCACCCCGGACGCCCACTGCGCCCACTGCGCGCCCGCGATCCCGGCGTGCTCGCTCGCGAGCCACGGCACGTGCGTCGCGATCCATCGACCCTCGTGCGTCGCCGAGTCCCACACGACGTGCGTCAGCGCCCCCAGCGCGGCCGCCACCGGCACGAGGGTCCACTGCCGGGAGGTGAGCCGCGCCCGCGCCGGGACCCGGTCCCGCACCCACGGCGTGACGTCCGCGTACGCGTCCCGCACCAGCGCGAACCACAGCCAGACCGCCACCGACGCCAGCAGCACGTCCAGGGTGAGCACCGCCCACAGGCTGTGGGTGACGTCGTAGCCCGGGCGGCCGGGCAGGAACATCGGCAGGTCCGGCACCGTGGCCCCCGCGACCAGGGCGCTGAGCGGCAGGCCGAGCCGCCGGAGCGGCAGCACGACGGCTGCATGGGCAGGGGTGAACGGCATGGCGTCACCGTAGTGCGCTCCCGGCGATCACCTGAGTCGGCGTGCCCGACGCCGGGTTCGCCCGGCGGCAGGCAGCGGTCACCAGCCGCCGGGGCTGAGGATCTTGCGGATGCGCTTCTCGCTGACGCTGCCGTCGGTGCCGAGCTGCTGGGCGAACAGCGAGACGCGCAGCTCCTCCAGCAGCCAGCGGACGTCGGCGAGCTCGGCCGCGCGGGCCGGGTCGGGCGCCCCGGCCGCGTACGTCGCACGGGCCTGGGTGTACACGCCGGTGACGTCGCGGATGCGCCAGGCGAGCTCCCCGTCCCGGACCGGGTTGGCCTGCGCCTTGTCGAGCCGGTAGGAGTCGGCCCGCAGGTAGCGCACCAGGTGCGGGAGGCGCCGGGGCGGCGTCGCGGAGACGAAGCCGTCGTGCACCAGCGTGGCCACGTGCTCGCGCACGTCCTGCAACGTGCTGAGCAGCGCGAGCGACGACGACGCCCGCACCTCGCCCTCGACGGTGCGCCACGCGGTCAGCGCGGCGACCACGTGCCCGACGACGCGGTGCACCTCGTCCTCCAGGTGCTGCCGCACGAAGGTCAGCGCAGACTTGTACGACTCGGCGTCCCGAATATGTACAGCATCCGGCCCGCCTGTCGGCGTGCCGGGCGCCTTCTCACCGTCCGGGCTGGTCAGCGCGATCACGGCGGCGAGCTGGAGGTCTGCCACGAGCGCGTCGGTGTTCTTGTACGGTGCCGCGGCGAGCGTCAGCGCCTGGTTCCCCGACCATCGCGACGACACCCGACCCGTCGCCAGCGCCACTTCGGACAGCAGCAGCCGGCGCACGCCGCGCGCGTGCACGACGTCCCGCTCGGTCACGTCGGCCAGCACCCGCAGCGCCACCGACGGCGCAGCCTTCGATCCCGAGCCCTTCGCTCCCGGCTCCTCGACGAGCGCCGGGTACCCCCGCACCACCACCCCGCCGCCGAGGTCCGTCGACACCGCCGCGGGCAGCACGCCGTCGGCGAGCGAAGCCGGCCACGTCGCCAACCCGGACTCCTCGCGCACCACGGAGCCCGTACCGGACGAAGCGCCGGGTGTCCCCTCCGCGGAACCGGGCGCTGAGGGTGTCGGTGCGCCGCCGTCAAGCCGTAGCGGAGGGCCCCCCGGGGCCCGTGAGCGAGGCGGCGCACCGACACCCTCAGCACCCGGCGAACCAGCCGCCTGCGCCGACGCACCAGCACCTGCCGCGGACGACGACCGTGCCTCCTCGAGCGCGAGACCCACAGCCCCCTTGACGGCGGCCCGGACCGCTTCCTCCGCCTGGGCCGCGAACCGCTTCTGGAGCGAGAGCAGGTCCTTCGACTCGCCGAGGACGACGGGCTTGCCCGACGGTCCGGCGTCGTGGCCCCGGCCAGGTCGTCGACCGCGCCCCTTGCCGGCTCGGCCGGCACCGGTGTCGGCGGGGGCCGGACCCTCGACGCGGAACGTCATGCGCAGGTGCGCGGGCAGGCGTTCGACGCGCTCGGCGTCCCACACGTCGTCGTCGATGACGACGTCGCGCAGGGCACGCACGGCGCGCGTGAACTCGACGTGGAACGGCGGCGCCATCTCCCCGGCGCGGGTCATGTCGGACCAGGAGGGGGTGTTCTCGCGCAGCCAGCCGGCGACGGCGGCGCCGACGTCGGGCGCGGGGACGAGCTCGCGGCGGACCGCCTTGGGCAGTGACCGGATGGTGGCGACGCACAGCTCGTCGATCAGGCCGGGCACCATGCGGTCGAACCCGGCGGGGGAGACGCGGTTGAGGATCGACACGGGGACGTGCACGGTGACGCCGTCGGCGTCGGCGCCGGGGGAGAACTGGTAGGTGAGCGGCAGGGTGACCTCGCCCTGCGTCCACGTCTCCGGGAACTGGGTGGTGTCGACGGCGTCGGCGTCGACGAGCTGTGCGAGCGTGAAGGTGAGCAGGTCGGGGTCGTCCCGCTGCGCGGACTTCCACCAGGTGTCGAAGTGGCGGGCGCTGACGACGTCGGCGGGGACCCGCTCGTCGTAGAAGGCGAACAGGTCGTCCTCGGAGGCGACGAGGCCGCGCTGCCGGGACCGCGCCTCGAGCTCCTCGGCCTCGGCGAGCAGCCGCCGGTTCTCGGCGAAGAACCGATGGTGGGTCGTCCACTGGCCCTCGACGAGCGCGTGCCGGACGAACATCTCGCGGGCCGCCTCGGGGTCGACCTTGGCGAACAGCACGGGCCGGTCGGCGACGATGGGCACGCCGTAGAGCAGCACCTTCTCCGTCGCCATGGCGGCGCCCTGCCGGGTGGACCAGTGCGGGTCGGAGTAGGTGCGCTTCGCGAGGTCGCCGGCGAGCGACTCGGCCCACTCGGGCTGGATCTTCGCGACGTCGCGCGCCCACAGCCGGGACGTCTCGACGAGCTCGCCCGCCATGATCCACTCGGGCGGCTTCTTGCTCAGCGGCGACCCGGGGAAGATCGCGAACCGCGCCCCGCGCGCGCCCAGGTACTCGTTGCGGGCCCGCTTCGCGGCCTGCCGCAGCGCCCGGGCCCGCGCCTCGCCCCGCAGGTGCGCGACGGAGGACGCCTTGATCTCCCCGGTGTCCTGCATCCCGATCTGCGACAGCATGCCGCTCAGCAGCGCCCGGTGCACGGTGTCGCCGTCCCAGACGCGCCGCCAGTCCTGCGTGTCCCCTCCGGCTGTCGCGTCTCTGCCATCCGACGCCGGTCGAGAGTCGTCCGTGCCATTCGACGAAGCGGGTCCGGTGGAGGTCGGTGCGCCGCCGTCAAGCCGTAGCGGAGGGCCCCCTGGGGCCCGTGAGCGAGGCGGCGCACCGACCTCCACCGGACCCGCGGCCCGCGGACGGTACGAGATGTCGATGTCGAGCTGCTTCGCCATCTGGCGGAGCTGCGCGACGACGTCCTGCCACTCGCGGATGCGCAGGAAGTTGAGGTGCTCGGACTTGCAGAGGCGGCGGAACGCCGACGACCCCATGGCGTGCTGCTGCTCGCGCAGGTACTCCCAGAGGTTGAGGTAGCTGAGGAAGTCCGACGTCGGGTCGGTGAACCGGCGGTGGAGCTGGTCGGCCTGCTCGCGGCCCTCGGCGGGACGTTCGCGCGGGTCCTGGATGGACAGGGCGGCGGCGATGATCGCGACCTCGTGGGCGACGCCGAGCCTCGCGCCCTCGATGACCATGCGGGCGAGCCGGGGGTCCATGGGGAGGCGGGCGAGGGTGCGGCCGACGTCGGTGAGGTGCACGTCGTTCGACGCCGTGCCGTCGCGCCCGTGTCGACGGCCGAGCGCGCCGAGCTCGGTGAGGAGCTGGACGCCGTCGCGCACGGAGCGCGTGTCCGGGGGTTCGACGAAGGGGAACTTGGCGACGTCGTCGGGGGTGGCGACGACCCCGACGGAGATCATCTGGAGCAGCACGGACGCGAGCGAGGTCCGCAGGATCTCCGGTTCGGTGAACTCGGGGCGGGACACGTAGTCGTCGGCGGAGTAGAGGCGGATCGCGACGCCGTCGGCGACGCGGCCGGAGCGGCCGGAGCGCTGGTTCGCGGACGCCTGGCTGATGGGCTCGATGGGGAGCCGCTGCACCTTGGTCGCCTTGGAGTAGCGGGAGATGCGGGCGGTGCCGGGGTCGACGACGTAGTGGATGCCGGGCACCGTCAGGGACGTCTCGGCGACGTTGGTGGACAGCACGATGCGGCGGCCGGGGTGCGACTGGAAGACGCGGTGCTGCTCGGCGGCGGACAGTCGCGAGTACAGCGGCAGGATCTCGACGTGCTGCGGGTGCTTGACGTCCCGCACGCGCTCCTTGAGGTGACCTTCGAGGGCGTCGGCGGCGTCGTGGATCTCCCGCTCGCCGGACAGGAAGACGAGGATGTCGCCGGGGCCCTCGCGCATCAGCTCGTCGCAGGCCTCGACGATGCCGGTGACGAGGTCCTTCTCCTCGCCCTTCTTCTTGGCGGGGGCCGCCGGGTCGGGGTCCGGGGTGAGGGGGCGGTACCGGATCTCGACGGGGTAGGTGCGCCCGGAGACCTCGACGACGGGGGCGGCGTCGGGCAGGACGTCGACGACGGCCTGCGGGGCCCCGCCGATCTCGGCGAGGTGCGACGGCGAGAAGTGCTCGGCGAACCGCGCGGAGTCGATCGTCGCGGACGTGATGACGACCTTGAGGTCGGGGCGGCGCGGCAGCAGGCGGGAGAGGTAGCCGAGCAGGAAGTCGATGTTGAGGGACCGCTCGTGCGCCTCGTCGATGACGATGGTGTCGTAGGCGAGCAGGTCGGGGTCGCGCTGGATCTGCGCGAGGAGGATGCCGTCCGTCATCACCTTGACGAGGGTGTCCTCGCCGGACGTGTCCGTGAACCGCACCTGGTACCCGACGACGCCGCCCAGCTCGCCCCCGAGCTCCTCGGCGATGCGCTCGGCCACGGAGCGGGCCGCGATGCGGCGGGGCTGGGTGTGCCCGATCTGCCCGGCGCGGCCCCGGCCGAGGTCGAGGAGGATCTTCGGCAGCTGCGTCGTCTTGCCGGAGCCGGTCTCGCCCGCGACGATCACGACCTGGTGCTCGCGGATCGCGTCGGCGATCTCCGCACGGCGGGCGGAGACGGGGAGCTGCTCGGGGTAGACGATGGGCGGGACGACGACGGCGGCGCGCAGCGCTGCCGCCTTGTCGAGCTGCTCACGGCTGACGCGTGCGGGCCCCCCGGTGCGGGCGCGGCCCTGGCCGGTGCGGCGTCCGCGACGTCGGCCCTCGCCCCGGCCGCCGTCCTGGCGCCGCTCGCCGTGCGCCGCGCCGTCCGGGTGCGGACGGCGGTCAGGAGTGTCGCCGTCCGTGCGGGACGATGCGGCGGGGGAGGGCTCGGTGCTCACGGCGCACCATTCTCCCAGCCGGTGCAAACCGTTATCCCCACCGGGCGTGGACAGGGGGTGCGCACGCCCCTGACCTCCTGACATGCTCGGACAGGGACGAGGGAGGGCGACCGGTGAGCGACGGACTACGGGTGGACGGCGACGGGGTCGCGGGGGTGACGGCGGGACTGCGCGCCCTCGCTGCGGCGTGGTCGCCTTCGCGCGGCGCCACGGACATCGCCGGCGTGGGCTCCGGCGTGGCCGACACGGCGGACGAGGCCGCGGCCCGCTGGTCGACCGAGCTGACGACGGCGGGCGACGGGCTGCAGGACCTGGCCGACGTCGTCGATGCCGCCGTGGCCGAGGTCGCCGCGACCGACGCCGGCCTCGCCCGGGCCGCGCAGGGCGGCCGGCGGCAGGAGGCCGTATGACCGCCGCGAGCCCGGTGGCGGCGCCGGCGCCGCCGGAAGCGGGCGGAGCGCCGTCGGACACCGTGCCGTGGGACGCCCGCGACGTCGCCCGCTGGGTGGGACGGCTGGGCATCGCCGGGATCTCGTGGCCTACGACGCGTCGCCTCGCCGTCGCCGTCGACCTGGCGGGCATCGCCCGGGTCGCGGCCCTGGGGGACGCCGTGGTGGAGGGATCGCCGGCGGGTCGGACCGTGGTGCAGGCGCTGCTCGCCGAGGTCCGGCCGCTCCCCGTCCCGGCGGACTTCCTCCACCAGGTGGCGCGCACGCAACGGCTGGTGTCCCGCGACGGCTCCGGGGAGGGACCCGAATGAGCTTGCAGGACGGGATCGATCGTTGCGAGGAGATCCTGCGCTGGGCGCAGCAGGCGCGGCACGGCTCCTTCGCGGCACCCACGACCGGCGGGGTGATCGTGCGGCTGCAGGACATGCAGGCCCTGGCCCACGGGTGGGGTGGCGCGGCGGTCGTCGCACCGGACGGCTCGCCCGCCGACGTCCGGCGCAGTGCCGCCACGTACGGGGTGACGGCCGACAGCCTGCGGTCGGCCGCCACCCGGCTCCGGGAGGAGGCGGCCGCCGTCGAGGACGTGCTGGAGGGCGACGCCGCCCAGGCTGCGGTCGTCGCGGTCGCTGCGTTCGCGGACCTCGCGGAGCTCGAGGCCACCGGGGCGGACGTGGTCGGTGACGCCCTGGCGTCGTACGCGTCGGCGCTCGCCGCGGCCCAGGCCGCGCACGCGACGTCGGCCGGGGCGCTCGACGACGCGCGCTCGGCGGTGCTCGGGCTGGACGTGCCCGACTGGTCCGACGACCTGGAGCCGGGGGAGTGCCGTGCCCTGATCGCGCGGGCCGACGGCCTGCTCGACGAGGCGATCGGCGCCGCGACCGGCTGCCGGGACGCCCTGCGCGACGCGCTCGACGCCGAGACCACGCTGCGGTTCGCGCTCGGGGACGCGGCCGGGCACGCCCGCCTCGCCGGCTTCACGCCGTCCACGGCCACGACCACGGTCGACGCCGTGCTGGCGCTCGCGGCAGGCGTGGACGACCCGGACCAGGCCGTCGTCTCCGCCGACGAGTGGGCCGCCTACCTCGTCGCGCGCCAGGAGCTGTCCGCGGCGGACCGGGACCGGCTGGACGCGGCGCTCGCGGACGCGCGTAGCCCGGAGGAGCGGCAGATGGTCATCTCCGCCGTCGCCACGGGTGCGGGCCTCGCACTCACCCTCGCGCTGGCCCGGCGTCTGAGCGAGATGTCGAGCGACGACGTGCGGCGGATCGGGACGATGGGGATCCTGTCGCAGGACCGTGACTTCGAGTCGCGGGTGCGGACCATCGACGGGTCGGTGGTGAAGCAGCGGACGGGCACCACCTGCGGGTCCG
Organism: Isoptericola dokdonensis DS-3; assembly: GCF_001636295.1. Classification (NCBI taxonomy): domain Bacteria; kingdom Bacillati; phylum Actinomycetota; class Actinomycetes; order Micrococcales; family Promicromonosporaceae; genus Isoptericola; species Isoptericola dokdonensis. Next base: position 2,731,526 of record NZ_CP014209.1, read on the forward strand.
CGTCCCTCCTCATGCTCGCCGCCCAGCGTGACCCGTTCCTTGCGTTGTTCCTGGCGCGGGGCGAGCTGGTCGACGGACACGTGCCGGAGTATGTGTCGGATGTCCCGCTGGTCCACCTGATGCCGGACGCCGGCCTCACGTCTGCCCAGCGGCTCGAGTACCTGCAGACCCAGATCCGGATCCAGACGAACAGGTTCACGTTCTGGCCGGGCTCGGTCGTGGGGTCGTCACCGTGGGGGTACGGGGACGAGGTGAGCCGCGTCGTCGGAGCGGACGTCGCGATGGAGTACAGCCTGCTGGGTCCGCACGACGACCCCGCCGACCTTGTCGATCGTGCCGTCGCCGCCGTCGATGCGGGGACACCCGTGCCGTTCCTCGTCGGCCCGGCAGGCACAGACGTCCCCCGGCACTACGTGCTGCTCGTGGGTCATGCGGACGGAGTGCTGGAGTTCTACGAGCCCGGCGTCGGTGCGATCCACACCCTGGCGCTCGACGATGCGCGAGCCGGTGGAGCGGACGGAGCCCGTGCCTTCGGCGGGTGGGACGCGATCTACGGTGCGGCCGTCCCTCGGTGACGTGTCGCCCGGCCGCTGAAACGTCAGGAGCCGGGGATGCTGCCGAAGGGGTCCGGGCCGAGGTCGGGACCGGTCGTCGTGGTGCTGGCCGGGGGTGCCGTGCTGTCGAGGCACGTCTCGCCGGTGAGGGGCTCCAGCTCCCAGGGGTCGGTGGGCTCGGTATGGAACGGAGCGTGGAGGGTGACCCCGCCTCCCCGCTCGACGACCCCGGCCGACACGGCCGCCGTGAAGACGTCGACGGGCAGGGTTCCGGCGAGCTTCACGGCGGTGACGTGTCCCTGACGGGCGTCGACCTCGCAGGTGACGGTGACCAGGGTGACCCCGGCGTCGACCAGCCGGTCCCGCAGGGCGACGCCCGCGTCGAAGATCGGTGGTGGATCGTCCGCCAGGGGGTCGTCGAGGTCGACCTGCTCGTCGGTGAGGTCGTCCCACGGCAGCTCGACGCGGGCCGACGGTCGTTCGGCGACGTAGGCGACCGAGGAACCACGGAGGTCGCGGAGCTCGAGGTCGACGTCGCCGTCGACGGGCATGGCGCTCTCCAGCGCCGCGAGCCGGGCTTCGTCGGTCTCGTCGGGGCCGATCTTGTCGGTGCCGAACGCGCAACCGGTGAGGGTCAGGGCGACGGCGGCCGCGGTGACCGTGGCGCCGCCGCGGCGGACCTGCCACCTCGTGGTCGGGCCCACTCAGTAGCCGGTCATCGAGAACGGGACGGCGAGCAGCACGCCGAACCAGGCGATGAAGACGAGCGCACCGAGCACGGTGAAGATGATCGACAGCCACAGACCCCACGCGCCGATGGCGTTGGGCACCTGCGCTCTGCGTGACGCGGACAGCGACATGGCGGAGACCACGATCCCGGCGACGGGCATGACGAAGGCCAGCACGAGCCCGACGATGCCGAGGGTGCGGCCGGGCGGCTCCGGGGGCTGACCGTAGGCCGGGACGCCGTAGCCGGGCGGCGCGGGATACGAAGCGCCCTGGGCCGAGCCGTACCCGTACCCAGGAGCCGGGGCGGAAGGGTCACCCGGGGTGCCCTGCCACCCACCCGGGGGTGGCGTGCTCTGGCCCGTGTATCCGGTGTACGCGGGCGGCTGGTACCCCTCGTAGGGCTGCTGGCGCGGGTCGCTCATGCGCACAGTGTGGCGGAGCGGGTCGGTGCCGCGCCAGGACCGCGGCGCCGGAGGCAGGGCGCTGCCCCCGGCGTCGGTCCGGTGCTAGCATTCTGCTGTCAGTGGACGGAGGGGTGGCGATGGCGACGGTGACGGTGCGCGGCCTGGACGATGGCGTGAAGGCGCGCCTCCAGGCGATGGCGGTGCGGCACGGGCGGTCCATGGAGGCGGAGGTGCGGGCGATCCTCGCGTCTGCGGCGGGCTCGTCCAGTGCGGTGGAGCGACACCTTGCGCGCGGTGTCGCCGGCGCCGCGACGAGCGCCGACTGGGTGGACCGGGCGCGTGACCTGCTGGAGCGCGCCTGGGACGAGCCGGAGTGGGACGACGACTGGCTCCCGGCGCGGGGCGGCGGGGCCCGACCCCCGGTCGACCTCGGATGAGCTGGCTGGTCGACACGAACGTCCTGTCGGAGCTGACCCGTCGTGCCCCCGACAGGCGCGTGCTCGACTGGGTGGCCGCGCACGCCGATGACCTGGTCACGGCCGCCCCGGTCGTCGCAGAGCTCCTGTACGGCGTCGCGCGCCTGCCGGCCGGCCGCCGCCGGGACGCGCTCTCGCTCGCCGTGGTCACCCTCCTCGAACCCTTCCGCGGTGGGCGTGTGCTGCCCTTCGACGAGCATGCCGCCGTCGAGCTGGCCGCCGTCCGTGTCGCCCGGGAGCGGCGCGGGATGCCCGTCGGGGACGTGGACCTCATGATCGCCGCGACCTGCCGGGCCCACGACGTACCGCTGGTGACGCGGAACGTGCAGGACTTCGTGGGCACGGGCGTGCAGGTCGTCGACCCGTGGCAGGGTCCGTGACGTCCGTGGGCGGCGGCCGTCGTGATGGAATCGAACGGTGACCTCTCGACCGCGCACCGACCTCGACCTGATCCCGCGCCGTGCGCGCGTGCACGCCGTGCGGCGACTCTCGGGCACGATCGTGCGCACGACGCTGCGCGACGTGGCGGGCGCCGACCCGGCGGCGCCGTCGTCGCTCGCGGCGCTGCGCGCCCCGGGGCCGGACGACCACGTGAAGGTCTTCCTCCCGGACCCGGAGACGGGCGTGCTGCACGCGCCGACGCTCGCACCGGACGGCGGGGTCCAGCGGCCGACGGGGGTCGTGTCGATCTCGCGGGAGCTGACGGTCCGCGCGACGCGCACCGTCGACGGCGTCGCGGAGGTCGACCTGGACTGGGTGCTGCACGGCGACGCGGGCCCCGCCTCCGCCTGGGCGGGCCGGGCAGCCGTGGGGGACGAGATCGTTCTCGTCGGACCGGGCACCAGCCGGGGCCTCCCCGAGGGGATCGGCCGGCTGACGATCGCCGTGGACGAGACGGGCCTGCCTGCCGCCGCCCGCTGGCTCGCCGCCGTCGGACCCGACGTGCGCGTCACCGCCGTCGTGGAGATCGGCGACGACGTCGACGAGGCGTTCGTCGAGGACGAGCTCGACGGCGCCGACCTCGAGATCCTCTACCGGACGGACGGCCCGGGGCAGCTCGCCGACGCGGTGCGCTCGCTGGGCGCCCCGGAGCCCGACGAGCACGTCGTCGGATACGGCGAGGCGGGCGACCTGGTGCCGGTGCGTCGGCACCTGCGCTCGTGCGGCGTCGGCCCGGACCGGTCGACGGTCGTCGGCCACTGGCGCCGCGGCACCGTCAACCTGGCGCCCGACGCTCCGCTGGACCCGACCGACCCGGACTGACGGCGCCGGGCACCGTCACCCCGGCCGGCGGAACAGCGCCACCGTGAGGAAGTCGTGCGTGAACACCGGCTCGGCGACGTCCGCCTGCGGCGGGATCGGCCCGATGGCGACCGGTTCGAGCCAGGAGAAGACGTCGACCAGCTCGGCCTCCGTGTAGCCGACCCCCTCGCCGACCCGCCCGGACCGCAGCAGGTCGGCGTCGTCGGCGGTGGACCCCATCCGGCCGGCGGCGAACGTGCAGATCCCGAACCACCCGCCGGGGCGGAGCGCCGAGCGCAGCGTGCGCAGGTAGGAGATGCGGCGGTGCGGGGCCAGGTGGTGGAAGCAGCCGGAGTCGTAGACGAGGTCGAACGGCCCCCCGGGGACGGGCTCGCGCAGCACGTCGACGTCGGCGAACGTGACGTCGAGCCCGGCGGACAGGGTGCGGGCGCGGCCCAGGGTGGTGGCGGCGATGTCGACGCCCGTCGTGCGGACGCCCTGCGCCGCGAGCCACCGGCTGTTGCGGCCGAGCCCGCAGCCGACGTCGAGGGCGGTCGCGATCGTGTCGAGGGGCAGCAGCCCGGCGTCGCGCCAGGCGACGAGGTTCGCGTCGGGCAGGTCGACGGCGAGCGGGTGACCGGGGCGGGTGTACATCGTGTCCCAGTGCTCCGTCGCCGCCCGGCTGGTCGCATCCTCGCGGTCGTCGAACAGTGTGTCGAGCAGGTCCAGCAGGGCGTCGACGCCAGTCAGCCGGTCCACGCGCATCTCCCTCGGTGGCGGTCGGGTCGGACCCGACGCTAGCGAGCGGGCCGCGCGCCGTCGAGGGGTGTTGGGCAGGATGGGCGCGTGAGCGCACTGAGCACCGCCGAGCTGACGGCGATCTACACGGACCTGCACGCCCACCCCGAGCTGGCGTTCGCCGAGCACCGCACCGCGGGGATCGTCGCGGAACGGCTGCGCGGCCTCGGCTACGACGTCCACGGCGGCGTGGGCGGCACCGGCGTCGTCGGTGTGCTGGCCAACGGCGCCGGCCCGCGCGTCCTGCTGCGGGCCGAAATGGACGGCCTGCCCGTCACCGAGCGGACGGGCCTGCCCTACGCGTCGACGGACACGGCGGTCACGCCCGACGGTCACGCCACGGGAACGATGCACGCGTGCGGCCACGACGTGCACGTCACCTGCCTGCTGGGCGCCGCGGCCGAGCTCGCGGACCGCCGGGCCGAGTGGTCCGGCACCGTCGTGGCGCTGTTCCAGCCCGCCGAGGAGGTGGGCGGCGGCGCCCGGGCGATGGTCGACGACGGTCTCTTCGACCGCGTCGGGACGCCCGACGTCGTGCTCGGCCAGCACGTCATGCCGCTGCCCGTCGGCGTCGTCAACCTGACGCCCGGCACCGCGATGGCCGCGACCGACTCCGAGCGCATCACCCTGCACGGCAAGGGCGGGCACGGGTCCAGCCCCGAGGCGACCGTCGACCCCGTCCTCATGGCGGCCGCGACGATCCAGCGGCTCCAGGGCATCGTGTCCCGCGAGGTCGGGGCGGGGGAGAAGGCCGTCGTCACCGTCGGGTCGGTGCGCGCCGGGACGCAGGCGAACATCATCCCGGACCGCGCCGAGCTGCTCGTCAACGTGCGTACGTTCGACGCGGGCGTGCGGGAGCGGGTGCTGGCCGCGATCCACCGGATCGTCGCCGCCGAGGCGGCGGCTTCGGGCGCCCCGCAGCAGCCGGACCACGAGAGCATCGCGACGTTCCGCCTCATGGTCAACGACCCGGCGGCCTCCGAGCGCACCGGGGCCGTCCTCGCCCGCACGCTGGAGCGGCACCGCGGCACCATCGAGGCGGCCGGCGGCACCCCCGCGCTGATCGCGATGCCGCCGCTGCCCGGCTCCGAGGACGTCGGCGACCTCGCGACCGCCGCGGGCGTCCCGCTCGTCTACTGGAACCTCGGCGGGTTCGACACCGCGCTCTTCGCGGGCTTCGACCTGGCCGCGGCCACCGGCATGGGGAACCTGCCCGACGGCGTCGCACCGAACCACTCGCCGTTCTTCGCGCCCGTGCCCGAGCCCACCCTCGACCTGGGTGTCGCGCTGCTGGTCGCCGCCGCGCAGGAGTGGCTCGACGCCGTCTGACGGCCCGCGGGGCGCCGCCGGGCCGGACGGCTCAGCCGGCGGCGCTCTCCGTCTCGCCGCGCAGCGCGTCGATCTGCTCCTGGATCTGCGCGAGGAGGTCCGCGACCTGGTCGGCGCCGTCCTGCCGCGCCTGCTCGGTCACGTGCTTGACCTCGGCGCTCGCGGCCTCCAGCGCGACCTGCGCGTCCTCGAGGGCGACCACGGCGCCGTCCTCGGCGGTCGAGGCCTGCTCGAGCGCCGTGCGGGCCTCGTCGGTGGCGGCCTGGGCGGAGGCGACGGCGTCGGTGACCTGGCCCTGCAGCTCGGCGGGGACCCCGGTGACCTGCTCCTCGAGGGACTGGATGTCCTCCTCGATCGCCTCGGCCTGGCTCTGCGCGTCGGCGATGAACTGCTGGACGTCGACGCTCGTCGAGCACCCGGTGAGCATCATGGCGAGGGCCAGCAGGCCGGCCGCGGCGAAGCGCGAGGTGCCGTGCACGCGGGTGGAGGTCGTCGTCGACGTCATGGCGGCCATTCTGCCTGGTCCGGAGCGATCCGTGGTGCGTCGTGGGTCACAGATCCTGTCGAGATCGTGTGACGGCCTCCGGCGCCGCCTTCACGCCGGGTCGTCCGGGGGTGCGTCGAAGTGCAGCCGCGCCCCCTCGGGGAGCTGCCCGAGCAGCCACCGGTGGGACGCCGCGACGACCGCGACCACCGGGTAGCCGCCGGTCTGCGGGTGGTCGGGGCCGAACAGCAGGGGCTGCCCGCCCGGCGGGACCTGCACCCCGCCCGTGCCGACGCCCTCGCTGGGGAGCTCGCGGCCCACGGCCTCAGGCCGCCGGTCGAGCGGCACCGCGCCGCGCAGCCGGGTGCCGACGCGGTCCGCCAGCGCCGTCACCTCCCACTCCTGGGTGAGCAGGCGCCGCAGGGCGGCGGCGGTGAACCAGTCGTCGCGCGGTCCGAGCGTCACGGGGAGCCGGACGACGTCACCGGGCGCGGGCAGGGCACCGGGGTCGGGCGCACCGCCGTCGTCCGCCGCGACGGCACCGCCCGGCGGTGGCCCGACGGGCAGCACGGCCCCGACCGCCAGCGGTGCGGGGCCGATCCCGCCGAGCAGGTCGGTGGAGCGGGAGCCGAGGACGGGCGTCGCCGCGAGACCTCCGCGCACCGCCACGTAGACGGACAGGCCGCGCTCGACCGCGCCGACGACGAGGTCGTCGCCGTCGGCGAGCCGGACCGCGTGCGCCCAGGGCACCGGGCGGTCACGACCGTCCGGCGAGCGCACCGTGACGGGCACGGCGGCGCCCGTCACCGCCACGACCAGCGTCCCGCGGGCCCGCAGCCGCAGCCCGCCGTGGGTCTCCACGGCGGCGTCGTCGGGCCGGGTGCCGACGGCGCGCAGCGCTGCCCGGAGGCTGCGCGGGTCGGCGGCGCCGGACGCGCCGACCCCGAGGTCCGCCAGCCCGGGGCGGCCGAGGTCCTGGAGCAGCGAGTGCGTGCCGGGGTCGACGACCTCGACGGCGGCGCGGCCGGGTGCGCCGTCCGGTGCGGGCGTGCGGGCGGGCGCGACGCCGTCCGTACCGTCGCGGGCCGGGACGGTACGGACGACGTCCCGCACGGCCCGGAACCGCACCCGGTCGCCGGGTGCCCAGGCGACCGGCGGGTCGCGGTCGAGGTCCCACAGGACGGCGCCGGTGCGGCCCAGGAGCTGCCACCCGCCCGGCCCCTCGCGCGGGTAGACGCCGGAGTACGCGCCCGCCAGCGCCACCGACCCGGCGGGCACCCGGGTCCGGGGTACGTCCCGCCGCGGCACGACGAGCCCGGCGTCCGTCCCGGTGAGGTAGCCGAAACCGGGCGCGAACCCCATGAACGCGACGGTCCACACGGCCTCGGTGTGCCGCCGCACCACCTCCTCGACGGACGTCCCGAGCAGGTCGGCGACGTCGGCGAGGTCGGTGCCGTCGTAGACGACCGGCAGGTCGAGCGTGCGCGGCGGCCCGGTGTCGGCGGCGGGGCCGTGCGCGCCGAGACGGGCGGCCAGCAGCCCCTCGAGGGCCGTCCGGTCGACCCGTGCGGGGTCGTGGACGACGAGCAGCGTGCTCGCCCCGGGCACGGTCGGGCCCACCCCCGCCACGGGCCGGTCCGTGAGGGAGCGGTGCAGGGCCACCGCCTCGGCGGCCGACGCGCACTCGACGAGGACGGCGTCGTCGCCCGCGGGCCGGAGCCGCACGTCAGGCGTCCACGAAGGGACGCAGGTCGACGCCCGCCGCCGTGAGCACGGCGCGCACGCGCACCGCCATCTCGACGGCTCCGGGGGTGTCGCCGTGCACGCACACGGAGTCCGCGCGGACGGTCACGAGCGACCCGTCGGTCGCCTCGACGACCCCGTCGGTGGCCAGGCGCAGCACCCGCCGGGCCACCTGCTCGGGGTCGTGCAGCACGGCACCCGGTTCCGAGCGCGCCACCAGGCGGCCCTCGGGCGTGTACGCGCGGTCGGCGAACGCCTCGGCGGCGACGGGCAGCCCCGCGGCCGCGGCGGCGTCCAGCGCGACGCTCCCCGGCAGCCCGAGCAGCACCAGCGTCGGGTCGACGGCGGCGACCGCGGCGGCGACGTCCTCGGCGACGCGCGGGTCGACGGCCGCCGTGTTGTACAAGGCGCCGTGCGGTTTGACGTAGGTGACGCGGCCGCCCTCGGCCGCCGCCACCGCCTGGAGCGCCCCGAGCTGGTAGACGACGTCGGCGCGGAGCTCCTCGCTCGGCACGTCCATCCGGCGGCGGCCGAACCCGACGAGGTCCCGGTAGGCGACGTGCGCGCCGAGCGCCGCCCCCCGCGCGACGGCCGCCCGCACGGTGTGTCGCATCGTCGCCGGGTCGCCGGCGTGGAAGCCGCAGGCCACGTTCGCGCTCGTCACGACGTCCAGCATCCGGACGTCGTCGCCGAGCCGCCACGCGCCGAAGCCCTCGCCCAGGTCGCTGTTCAGGTCGAGGCGGGCGGGCGTGTGCGCAGGTCGCCGGTCCATGGGCACCAGTCTGCCCCGCCCGGCGTCCGCGGTCGGGGAAAGTTCGCCCACAGGTTCAGCCGCTCCAGGGCTGGCGGTCTGCGGCGGTGTCACGCAGAGTGGTGAAGGCGACACCTTCGTGTGCGAAGATGCGACCGCCAGCACCGGTGCTCGGGGAGAGGTTCCACGTGATTGTCGAGGACAGCGACGCTCCGGACGAGCACGGCGCCACGCCGTCCGGCCCGGGTGTCGCGCGTGCGCAGGACCACGGCGCACTCCGACGCACTCTCGTCGCCGGCGCCCTGACCGTCGCCCTGGCCTGCGGTTTCATGGGTGTCTCGGCCGCCGCGCTGCCGTGGAACACGTTCGGCGCGCACCCCGACTTCACCGAGCCGCTCCCGTCCGACGAGGTCCCCGACGTACCGGTGGTGGGCACCTCGTCGTCGACCGGCCCGAGGACGGTCGCGCAGGTGCTCGACGCCGTCGGTCGTGCCGAGGTCGTCGCCGCGGAGGCCGGCCGCTCGGCCGCCCCGGACGTCCAGCAGGCCGCCGCCGAGCTGGGGCTGCTCCTGGTCACCTACGTGGCCCAGCAGGAGGCCCAGGTCGAGCCGCGCGTGGGCGCGCCCGCCGTCCGCACGGACGTGCTGGACCTCGGGGAGACGCCGGCCCCCGAGCTGCCGCTCGTCGAGGCGGGCGGCGTCGCACCCGACCCGACCGACCCGCTCGTGCCGTCCCCGCTGCGGCCTCCGGCCGAGGTCGCGCCCGACGCGGACGGCGCGGGCGATTCCGTGGACGGTGCTCTCGACGGCTCCCCCGACAGCGGGGCCGGCACCGCGCCCGGGACGCAGGACGTCCCCGCGCTCGACGCGCCGACCCTCGAGTCGCCGGAGCCGAGCGTGCCGGGCCCCGACGGCGAGGGCGCCGCGTTCAGCGCCGCCTCGACCGTCTCGAACGTCGTCCAGCCGGACCTCGGCTCCACGGAACCGCGTACCACGGACGACGCGACGGAGGACCCGGAGACCATGCACGACCCGGGCGCCGGGTCCGACGCGGTCACCGGCACGACGCCGGGGGCGCACCCCGACGACGAGTCGGACGGCCACGAGCACCCCGACGAGGCCGTGACGTTCGACGACGTCGTCATCGCCGCGACCAACCTGACGACCCTGCTCGACCCGGCCACCGCCACCTACGTGCTGGACGTGCGCCCCGCGATCACCGAGCTGCCGGACGGCACGCTGGTCAACGACGAGGGGCTGCCGGTCGACGCGAACGGTCTCCCGATCGGGCTGGGGACGCCGGGCCTCACGGACGCGCTGCAGACGGTCGTGGACCGGTACGCGGGCACGACGGCCGGCTACGCGAACGGCCGGATCCCGGCGTCCGTGCTCTGCGAGATCCCCTGGGCGCCGTGGCACATGCTGCGCTGCGACGCCGCCGCCCAGCTCGAGTCCCTCAACACCGCCTACCGGGCCGAGTTCGGCACCGACATCCCCATCACCGACTCGTACCGCTCGTACGACGCGCAGGTCGCGGTGCGTGCCGCCAAGCCGACGCTCGCCGCGGTGCCGGGCACGTCGAACCACGGCTGGGGGCTCGCCCTCGACCTGTCGACGCCGATCTCCGGCGGTACGTCCGCGGAGTACGCGTGGCTACGGGTGCACGGCCCGGACTACGGCTGGGACAACCCGACGTGGGCACGTCCCGACGGACGCAAGCCGGAGCCGTGGCACTTCGAGTTCTTCGCGGCGGGCCCGATCCCGGACCGTGCGTCGACCGACTACGGCACGGACTGGGCGTCGGGCACCGGGTCGACCGGCGCGACGTCGCAGCCCGCCGACACGGAGGCCGACGGCGACAAGGACAAGGCCGAGGGCTCCGGTCAGGGCAAGGACAAGGGCAAGGACAAGGACACGAAGCAGGGCGACAAGGGCGCGGACAAGGGCACGGGCTCGGGCGGCGCCACGAAGGGCGACGACCCGAAGGGCGACAAGGACACGACGCCGACGCCGAAGCCGAAGCCCACCCCGACCCCCGGGCCGACCCCGAAGCCCACGGCCACGCCGAAGCCCAGCCCGACGCCGAAGCCGACCTCCTCGCCGAAGCCCAGCCCGTCGCCGGAGCCCAGCCCGACGGAGACGGCTGAGCCGACGCCGGAGCCGACGCCGACCGAGACGGCCAAGCCGACCCCGGAGCCGACGCCGACCGAGACCGCCGAGCCGGCGCCCGAACCCGAGCCCGAGCCGACCGAGGACGCATCCGAGCCCACCCCGGAGGCGTCGCCGAGCGAGGCCGCACCCGAGCCCGAGCAGGACGGCGGCGGGTCCGGCGACGAGGAGCCGGCCGGCACGGCCGCTGCCGCGCCGTCCACCACCAACGGTCGCTCCCGCGCCGGCCGGCCGACGCCCGACCGCGGAGGGGACGGCGAGCAGGAGTGACCGAGGGCGCCCCCGTCGGCGACCCTCGACGGTTCCTCACCGACGGCCGCCTGGAGCGCTCGCCGCGCCGGTGGCGTGACAAGGTCGCCGTGACCCGCTACCTCGCGACGGTCGCGCTGCCCCGGCTGCTCGACCCCGTGCCGGAGCGGGAGCTCACCGACCGGCTGGCGCGGGTCGCCCGCGACCCGGTCGGTCTCCGCCGCGCGATGGTGGACCTCGGGGTCGTGTCCCGCACCCGTGACGGCGCGGAGTACTGGCGGACCGAACGCACCGAGCACGACGACGACCCCGACGTCCTGGAGCTGGCCGCCCGGGTGCTGGAGGAGGACGGATGACCGACGATTCCCCTGCGGAGCGGCGCGCCCGCGAGGCGCTGGAGGCCGCCGCCGTCGCGCACGTCATCACCCGGAACGGGCCGGTCCGTTCGCTCGCTGAGGCGGCTGCCGCGCGCGGGCTGGAGCCCGACCAGATCCTCAAGTCGTTGGTCGTGCGGCGTGGTGACGACGACTACCTGTTCGTCCTCGTCCCGGGTGGGCGCACGATCTCCTGGCCGCGGTTGCGTGCCCTCCTGGGGGTGAACCGGCTGTCGATGCCGGACGCCGCCGTGGCCCGTGACGTCACCGGCTACGAGCGGGGGACGATCACCCCGTTCGGTTCGACGCGACCGTGGCCCGTGGTGGCCGACGCGACCGTCCCGGGACGGGGTACGGTGTCGGTCGGGGCCGGTGGTCACGGCGTCGCGGCGTCGCTGGACGCCGACGATCTCCTGCGCGTCCTCCGCGCTCAGGTGGCGGACGTGACCGACCCGGAACCCTCACAGGACTGACGTGGCACCACCCCGTCGTGTCGACGCGTAGCACTGGACGAATCGACGCGGCGGGTGAACACTCGATCAGTGGTTGTCGGGACCGGGGGGCGACAACCGCCCTGCCTGCTTGCCGACGGCACGACTGGAGCAGCCTTCCCGATGGACACCGACCGCACCTCCGAACTCGAGCCCGACCCGGACGCCGGGTCGGGGATCTCCTGCCAGCACCAGGAGGACGCGACCTACATCACGCTGTGGGGCGAGGTGGACGCCGCGCTGCGCGAGGCCGCCAGCGACGCGATGTCCGCGGTCGTCTCCCGGCCTGCGCAGACACCGCTGGCGGTGGACGCCCGCGACGTGACGTTCCTGGACTCGTCCGGCGTCGCCTTCATCCTCCAGCTCTACATGCTGGGTCAGGAGACGGGCGCCCCGGTGCACCTCCTGGAGCCGTCGGAGGCGGTGACCGAGGTGCTGGAGATGATCGGCATGGGCGGCCGCATCCCGATCAAGCACGAGGAGCAGCACGCCGGCGCGTGACCCGCGCGGCTCGACGAGCGCCCGTCCGGACCTCCGGGCGGGCGTTCGTCGTCCCCGGGTGGTGCGGACGGGAATCGGACGCCGCCCGCTCAGGCGACCGGTCGCGTGCTGCCGCGCACGACCAGCCGCACGGGCGCGACGACGTGCTCGCCGGTGCGGCCGGGGTCACCGGCGCCGCCCGGGCCGGCCGGCCCGGCCTGCCGGTCGAGGAGCCGCAGCGCCGCGTGCGCCATCGCGTCGTGGCCGGGGTCGACGGTGGTGAGGGCGGGGACGGTGAACCCGCTCGCCGCGAGGTCGTCGAACCCGACGACCTGGACGTCGTCGGGCACGCGCAGCCCGGCCTCGGCGAGACCGGCGAGGACGCCGGTGGCGAGTGTGTCGGTGACGGCGAGGACTCCGTCGAAGGGGACGTCGGCGGCGACGAGCCGGCGCACGGCGTCCCGGCCGTCCGCGAGGTCGGCGCGGGGTGCCGGCACGACGAGCGCCGGGTCGGGCTCGATCCCCGCCGCGGCGTGCGCGGCGACCCACCCGGCCGTGCGCGCGGGCATCATGCCGGCGTCGGGATCGGGGTCGGCGCCGCCGACGACGGCGACGCGGCGGGAGCCGGCGGCGAGCAGGTGGGCGGTGGCGATCCGGGCGCCACGCACGTTGTCCATGCGGACGTGGTCGTGGCGGGCGGGCATCCGCTGCTCGCCGAGGAGCACGAGCGGCGCGGAGGTCCGTACGGAGTCGAGGTCGGCGGGGGTGAGGCCGACGACGGACAGCAGGACGCCGTCGTAGAGCTGCCAGCGCGCCTGCGTGAGCGCGGCGAGCTCTCCGTGCGGGCCGGCGTCGGTCTGCTCGACGGCGAGGTGGCGGCCCTGCGGGGCGAGGAGGCCGGTGAGGCGGGCGGCGAGCTCGCCGTAGTACGGGTGGTCGAGGCGGGGGACGACGAGTGCGACGGTGTCGGTGCGGCCCGCCCGGAGGTGCCGGGCGGTGAGGTTGAGCTCGTAGCCGAGCTCGGCGGCGGCGGCCTCGACCCGGGCGCGGGTGGCGGGGCTGACCGGGCGGCGGCCGGTGAGGACGTTGGAGACGGTCATCGCGGACACGCCGGCGGCGCGCGCCACGTCGCTCATGGTCGGTCTCACGGGCGTCACGGTACCCCCTTCCCGACTCCGTAGTTTATCGATAAAGTCCGGCGCATGGACACGACAACGGCCGTCATCGACCTGGACCTGCCCGGACCCCGCATCTCCCGCCACGTCTACGGGCACTTCGCCGAGCACCTCGGCCGCTGCATCTACGGGGGCTTCTACGTCGGCGAGGACGCCGACGTCCCGCACGTGCGCGGCATCCGGCTCGACGTCGTCGAGGCGCTGCGCGAGCTCGCGATCCCCAACCTGCGCTGGCCCGGCGGCTGCTTCGCCGACGACTACCACTGGCGCGACGGCATCGGCCCCCGCGACGAGCGCCCCCGCATGGTCAACTCGCACTGGGGCGACGTCGTCGAGGACAACGCGTTCGGCACCCACGAGTTCATGGACCTGTGCGAGCTGCTCGGCGCCGAGGCGTACGTCGCCGGGAACGTCGGCTCCGGCACCGTCGCCGAGATGAGCGAGTGGATCGAGTACCTCACCCGCGCCGACGACTCCCCGATGGCCGCGCTGCGCCGCGCGAACGGCCGCGACGAGCCCTGGAAGGTGCCGTTCTTCGGCGTCGGGAACGAGGCGTGGGGCTGCGGCGGGAACCTGCGCGTCGAGCAGTTCGCCTCCCTGGCCCGCCAGTACTCGACGTACGTGCGCGACCACGCGGGCAACGAGGTCTACCGCATCGCCGCCGGGGCGTCCGACGGCGACCTGCACTGGACCGAGGTCCTCATGCAGTCGTTCGGCCCGCTCGACGGCCCGGCCGACGCCGCCGCCCCGGCCGCGCCCTTCCAGGGCATCTCCCTGCACTACTACACGTTCACCGGCACCTGGCAGGACAAGGGCTCCGCGACGGGGTTCACCGAGGACGAGTGGTACCTCGCGCTGCAGAAGGCGTCCTTCATGGAGCACCTGCTCACGCGGCACGGCCAGGTCATGGACCGCTACGACCCGGCGCGGCGGGTCGGGCTCGTCGTCGACGAGTGGGGCACCTGGTGGAACGTCGAGCCCGGCACCAACCCCGGGTTCCTGTACCAGCAGAACACCCTGCGCGACGCCCTCGTGGCCTCCGTCCACCTCGACGCGTTCCACCGGCACGCGGACCGCGTCGTCATGGCCAACATCGCCCAGACGGTCAACGTGCTCCAGGCGATGCTGCTCACCGACCCGGACACCGGGGCGCTGGTGCGCACCCCGAGCTTCCACGTGTTCGCGATGAACCGCCCGCACCACGACGCCGACTCCCTCGCCGTGCACCTGCGCGACGTCCCCGAGCGGGAGGTCGACGGCGACGCGCTGCCGCTGGTGTCGGCGTCCGCGTCGGTCAAGGGCGACGCCGCGTGCGTCTCGCTGACCAACCTCGACGCCGACGCCGCCCGGACCGTCGTGCTCGACCTGCGCGGCCGGGACGTCGTCGGGCACGCCGCGACCGTGCTGACGGCCGCGGCGACGTCGTCGCACAACACGCCCGACGACCCGGCCGCCGTCGCGCCGGCCCCGCTGGACTCGGTGCGGGCGCACGAGCGCGGCCTGGAGGTCACGCTGCCCGCGCACTCGTACGTGACGGTGACGCTGACGCTCGGCTGAGACGCCGGTCCGACGGCGCGGTTCCTCACGTATCCCGCCCCGACACGTGAGGAACCGCGCTGTCACGGCTGACCGTGCTGCTCTTCCTCACCCGTCGCGTCCTGATGGCTGAGGAACCGCGGCACCGGGGCGGCGGCGTCGGTGGCCGGTGGCAGGGTGGGGCCATGAGCGTCGACGCCCCCGCAGTCCTCGCCGCGCGGCTGCGCGCCCACCGGCTGCGGGACCCCGACCTGCCCGACGTCGCGGCCGCCGTCCGGCACCTGCTGGCCGTGCAGGGGCAGGAGCTCCGGCCCACGCTGTACGGGCTGGACCAGCGGCTCTCCCCGGGCCGTCGCGGCGGCCCTGCGCTCGACGTGCTCGCCGACGGCCGGGTGCTGCGCACGCACGTCCTGCGGCCCACGTGGCACCTCGTCGGGTCCGACGACGTCCGCTGGCTGCTCGAGCTCACCGGGCCCCGGGTGGGACGCGTGATGGCGTCCACCGAGAAGTCGTGGGGCCTGGGCAGCCCCGACGCGGCGATCGCCGTCGTCGTCGACCTGCTCGCCGGGGGGCCGCGCACCCGCGACGACCTCGCCGCCGCCCTGGTGGACCAGGGGGTGCTCGCCGTGGACGCGCCCGGCATCGTGCTCACCCACCTGCTCATGCATGCCGAGCTGCGCCGCCTCGTCGTCAGCGGGCCGCCGGCGGGAGGCCGCCACACGTACGCCCGGTTCGACGACCGGGTGCCGGCCGGGTACGGGCCGCTCGGGTCGTCCTTCGACCGGGAGTCCGCCGTCCTGGAGCTGTGGCGCCGCTACCTGCCCGGTCGGGGGTACGCCACCGTGAAGGACCTGGCGCAGTGGAGCGGCCTGACCCTCACCGAGCTGCGCGCGGGCCTGGCCGTGCTGCTCGACGCGGGGGAGGCGACGGAGGTCGCGGGCACGGACGGGCTCGCCGGGCTCACCCTCGTCGTGGCCGCCGACGGCGTGGGACCGGCCGGGGCTGACGCCGCACGGCGCGCGAGCACCTCCGCGCGACCTGCCGCCGGGGACGCGCCGGTCGCGGACCTGCTGTGCGCGTACGACGAGATCGTGTGCTCGTACGGTGAGTCGAGGGGAGTCCTGGCGGACCCGCGCGCCCCGGAGCCGGGTCGTGTGGGCGCGTTCGTGCACACGGTGACGATCGACGGGCTGCGGGCCGCCAGGTGGCGCTGGCCCGCGCGGGTGCCCGCCACCGGCGACGTCGACCTGGACGTGCAGTGGCAGCGGGAGCCGACGCCCGCGGACCTCGCGGCGGTCGCCGACGCGGCCGCCGACCTGACCGTTCACCTGCGAGGACGCGTGGCAGGCTAGGCGGATGCGGAACTGGGCCGGCAACCTCACCTATGCCTCGACGAACCTGCGCCGACCGGCCTCGCTCGCCGAGCTGGCCGACGCGCTGGCCGGGTCGGGGCCGGTGCGGGCGCTGGGCTCGCGCCACTCCTTCAACGACGTCGCGGACACCACCGGCGTGCACGTACAGGTGGACCAGCTGGACGACGGCCGGCCCGCCGTGGACCTCGACCCGGCGACGGGCGTGGTGTCCGTCAACGCGGGCCTGCGGTACGGCGAGGTGTCGCGGGCGCTGGAGGCGCAGGGGCGGGCGCTGGGGAACCTGGCGTCGCTGCCGCACATCTCGGTCGCGGGGGCGGTGGCGACGGCGACCCACGGCTCGGGTGACGCGAACCGGTGCCTGGCCGGTGACGTCGTCGGGCTGGAGATGATGACGACCGCCGGCGAGCTGCGCCGGGTCACGCGCGCCGACCACCCGGACGTGTTCGGCGGGACGGTCGTGTCGCTCGGCGCGCTGGGTGTCGTCACGCGCGTGGAGCTGGCCACGGCGCCGACGTTCGCCGTGCGGCAGGACGTCGCGCTGGACGTGCCGTGGGACGCCGTGCTGGGCAGCCTCGACGCGGTGACGGGCGCGGCGTACTCGGTCAGCCTCTTCACGTCGTGGGACGAGCCGGCGGTCCGGCAGGTCTGGTTCAAGTCGCGGGTGGACGACGGCGTCGGGGTGCGCCCGGAGCCCGTGGCTGGCCTGGCCTGGGCGACCACGGAGGTGCACCCGCTGCCCGGTGTCGACCCGGCCGCGTGCACGCCCCAGCTCGGGGCGGCCGGGCCGTGGAACGAGCGGCTGAGCCACTTCCGGCTCGAGTTCACGCCGTCGGCCGGGGAGGAGCTGCAGTCGGAGTACCTGCTGCCCCGCGCGAGCGCGGTCGCGGCGATCGAGGCGGTGCGGGCGCTCGGGCCCCGGGTCGCCCCGCTGCTCCAGACGTCGGAGATCCGCACGGTCGCGGCCGACGACCACTGGCTGAGCCCGTTCGACGAGGACTCGGTGGCCCTCCACTTCACCTGGCACCCTCGCGGCGCGGAGGTCGCCGCCGTCCTGCCGCTGCTGGAGGAGGCGCTGCTGCCGCTCGGCGCCCGTCCGCACTGGGGCAAGCTCTTCGCCGTCGACGCGGCCGACCTGGGGGCGCTCTACCCCCGCTTCGCGGACTTCCGTGAGCTCGCCGCGAGGTTCGACCCGGAGGGCCGGCTGCACGGCGGCTACCTGCGACGACTCCTGCGGTGACCACATCGTGAGACGGCCCGCGCGTCGAATGTTCGGCGTCGCGAAGGGCCGCGCAGCGCCCTGACGTGCAGTTCGACGTGCCAGCGTGACGTCGGTCACGCATCATCGAAGCCGAGTGGTTTGACCAGCGTCGAGACAGCACGAAAGGTGTGTGACCCGTGAGTGCTGAACACAAGGCCGCCCCGCGCGAGCAGTTCACCGGACAGGTGGGATTCATCCTGTCGGCGATCGGCTCGGCCGTGGGCCTCGGCAACATCTGGCGGTTCCCCGGCGTCGCCTACGAGAACGGTGGCGGCGCCTTCATGGTGCCCTACCTGATCGCACTGCTGACCGCGGGCATCCCCATCCTCTTCCTCGACTACGCCCTCGGGCACCGCTTCCGCGGAGGCGCCCCCCAGGCCTTCCGCCGCGTCAAGGGCTGGCTCGAGTCCCTCGGCTGGTTCCAGGTGATGATCTGCATCCTCATCGCCGTCTACTACGCCGCCGTCGTCGCCTGGGCGGGGAGCTTCTTCGTCTACTCGTTCGGGCTCGACTGGGGTGACGACGCCGCCGCCTTCTTCGTCGGCGAGCACCTCCAGCTCGCGGACGTCGGCGGCGCCGACCCGTGGCTGACGTTCGACTTCGTCGCCGCCGTGCTCATCCCGCTGGTCATCGTGTGGATCGCGGTCATCGCCGTCCTCGCCGCCGGCGTGGTCAAGGGTGTCCAGCGGGCCAACGTCGTCTTCATCCCGCTGCTCGTCGTCGCGTTCGGCATCCTCGTCGTGCGCTCGCTGTTCCTCGAGGGCGCCATCGACGGGCTCAACGTCCTGTTCACGCCCGACTGGAGCGCGCTGGGCGACGCCGACGTGTGGATCGCCGCCTACGGGCAGATCTTCTTCTCGCTGTCCGTCGCGTTCGGCATCATGATCACGTACTCGTCGTACCGGGCCCGCAAGGCCAACATGACGAGCCCCGGGCTGGTCGTCGCGTTCTCCAACTCCGGCTTCGAGCTGCTCGCCGGCATCGGCGTGTTCTCCGCCCTCGGGTTCCTCGCGTCGCAGGAGGGCGTGACCGTCGCCGACCTCAACTTCCAGGGTGTCCTGCTCGCGTTCGTAACCTTCCCGACGATCGTGTCCGAGATGCCCGGCGGCGCGTTCTTCGGCGCGCTGTTCTTCGGGTCGCTCGTCATGGCGGGCTTCACCTCGCTCGTGTCGATCCTCCAGGTGGTCTCCGCGGCGCTCCAGGAGAAGTTCGCGCTCTCCCGCCGCGCCGCGACGCTCGGGATGGGCCTGGTCCTCGGGGCGGTGTCGGTCCTCGGCTTCTCCACGACCACCGGCCTCGTCCTGCTCGACACCGTCGACGCGTTCGTCAACAACATCGGCATCGTGGCGTCCGCGGTCTTCATGTGCGTGTTCGTCGTGTGGGTCTACCGCAAGGCCCCCGAGCTGCGGTACCACCTCAACGCGGTGTCGACGACGCAGGTGGGTCGCTGGTGGTACGCCTGCGTCGGCGTGATCGTCCCGGTCATGCTCGTCGTCATGCTCGTGCAGTACGTGATCCTGCGCATCGACGAGCCGTACGAGGGCTACGACACCACCTACCTGCTGTACGCGGGCTGGGGCTCGGTGCTGCTGCTCTTCGTCGGAGCCATCCTGTTCACCCTGCCGCGCTGGCGCGGGGCCACCGCGTTCACCGCCTGGCCGACGTACCCGCCGACCCAGGACCCCGCCGTCATGAAGGAGGCCTCGCGATGAGCACCGAGGCAGTGCTGATGATGATCGTCGCCCTGGTCATCGTGTGGGGCGGGCTGGTCGTGAGCATCCTCGCCCTGCGCGCCCGCCCCGAGCGGGCCGACTATCCCGCCGGCGGCGAGGACGACCACCGCGAGGACACGGAGATCCTGCGCCACGACACGTAGTCCGGTGGTGTGGGTCCGGGGTGGTGGGGTGTTCGGGCGCGGTCGCGCTCACGGTCGCTGCGCGACCTCCGCTTCCGGTCCGACGACCGCGCCCGAACACCCCACCACCCCCGTCCTGGGTTCAGCACGAAGGGGCCGGATCGGCAGCTCGAGCTGCCGATCCGGCCCCTTTCTGCCGATCTGACGGGCGTCCGCGGCGGCCGGCGTGACGGATGCCACGGGGGCGCGGTTTGATCCCGGGCGGAATATGTATTCATACTGCTGCATAGGCGCGCCGACTCTCGGACCCGGGAACCCCCGGCGCACACCCCCCCGAGACCCCTGGGAGAACGCCATGCGCACCCGCTACGCCCTGCCGCTGTCCGCGCTCGCCGTCGCCGCCCTGCTGACCGGCTGCACCACCGCCTCGCAGGACCTCGGCTCGACCTCCGCCGAGACCGGCGCCGCCGACGCCGAGGCCTTCGACCCCGCGGCCGTCGCCGAGGACCCCGAGCTCGCCGCGATGGTGCCGGACGCCGTCGCCGAGGACGGCGTCCTCACCGTCGGTGCCGAGCTGTCGTACGCCCCCGCGGAGTTCCTCGACGCCGACGGCGTGACCCCCGTCGGGTTCGACGTCGACATCGCCGCCGCCGTCGCCGCGACGCTGGGCCTCGAGTCGCAGGTCGAGTCCTCCACGTTCGACGCGATCATCCCCGCCGTCGGCACGAAGTACGAGGTCGGCATCTCCGGCTTCACCATCGACGCGGAGCGGCTGAAGGTCGCGCACATGATCAGCTACTTCGACGCCGGCTCGCAGTTCGCCGTCCAGACCGGCAACCCGGAGGGCGTCGACACCGCCGACCTGTGCGGCACCACGATGGGCGTGCAGACCGGCACCGTGCAGCAGGGCGAGCTCGACGAGCTGTCCGCGCAGTGCGAGGCCGACGGCGCCGAGCCGATCGAGGTCCTCCCGTACGACTCGCAGGCCGACGTCACCACGAACCTCGTCGGCGGCAAGGTGCAGGGCATGTACGCCGACTCCCCGGTGACGGCCTACGCCGTCGAGCAGGCCGGCGGGTCCATCGAGACCCTCGGCGAGATCACCGACGCGGCCCCGTACGGCGTCGTCGTCGCCCAGGACGACGACGAGCTCGCCGCCGCCGTCCAGGCCGCCCTCCAGCAGCTCATGGACGACGGCACCCTCACCCAGATCCTCGACGGGTGGGGCAACGCCGAGGGCGCGCTGACCACCGCCGAGCTCGACCCGGGCGCCTGACATGACCGCCGACACCGCGGGCCGGACCCTCCCCGAACCCCTGACCGCCCGGCCGGTGCCCCGGCCCGGCCGCTGGGTGTCGGGTGCGGTCGTCGCCGTGCTCGCCGCGATGGTGGTGCACGCGCTGGTCACGAACCCGAACTTCCGCTGGGACACCGTCTGGTTGTACCTGCGCGACGTCAACGTGGTCCGCGGTGTCGGCTGGACCCTCGTCCTCACCTTCGGGTCGATGGCGATCGCCGTCGTCCTGGCCGTCCTGCTCGCGGTGATGCGGCGCAGCGACAACCCGGTCATGCGCTGGGTGTCGTGGACGTACATCTGGTTCTTCCGCGGCACCCCCATCTACACGCAGCTCGTGTTCTGGGGCCTCATCTCGGTGCTCTACCCGCGCCTCAGCCTGGGGGTCCCGTTCGGGCCGGAGTTCTTCGTCTTCGACACCCGGGACGTCATCACCGCGTTCTGGGCCGCCCTGATCGGCCTGGCGCTCAACGAGGCCGCCTACCTCGCGGAGATCGTGCGCGCCGGCCTCGGGTCCGTCGACCCCGGCCAGTCGGAGGCGGCCCGCGCCCTCGGCATGAAGGAGAGCAAGATCCTGCGCCGCATCGTGCTGCCGCAGGCGATGCGCGTCATCGTGCCCCCCACCGGCAACGAGACGATCTCCATGCTCAAGACGACGTCGCTGGTCGTCGCCGTACCGTTCACCCTCGAGCTCACGTACGCGACCAGCGCCATCGGCACGCGCACCTTCCAGCCCATCCCGCTGCTCATCGTCGCCGCCCTGTGGTACCTGCTCATCACGTCGGTCCTCATGGTCGGCCAGCACTACCTCGAGCGGTACTACGGACGCGGGTTCGACGGCGGCACCTCCGCCGGGCGTGGACGTGGCCGCGGGCGCGGCCCGGCCGGGCGCCGCGGCGGCCGGCTCGGCCGCCAGGAGGCCATCCGGTCCGCCGGCACCACCCACGACGACCCCTTCGCGGAGGTGACCCCGTGAGCGAGACCCCCACCCCGACGTCGGGCACGCACGAACCCATGGTCCAGGTGACCGGCGTCCACAAGGTGTTCGGCCACGGCGACGACGCGGTGCACGTGCTGCGCGGCGTCGACCTGGAGGTCCCGCGTGGCAGCGTCACCGTCGTGCTCGGCCCGTCCGGCTCCGGCAAGTCCACCCTGCTGCGCTGCCTCAACGAGCTCGAGCAGATCACCGCCGGCGAAGTGCGGATCGACGGCGAGCTCCTCGGCTACCGCCGGGACGGCCAGGGCGTGCTGCACCGCCTGCACCCGAAGAAGATCGCCGCGCAGCGGTCCCGTATCGGCATGGTGTTCCAGCGGTTCCACCTGTTCGGCCACCTGACGGCGCTGGAGAACGTCATGGAGGCCCCCGTCCAGGTGCGCGGGCTGACCAAGGCGGCGGCCCGCGAGCGGGCCCTCGACCTCCTCGAGCGCGTCGGCCTCGCCGACCGCACCGACCACTACCCGGCGCAGCTCTCCGGCGGTCAGCAGCAGCGCGTCGCCATCGCCCGCGCGCTGGCCATGGACCCCGAGCTCATGCTGTTCGACGAGCCGACGTCCGCGCTCGACCCCGAGCTCGTCGGCGAGGTGCTCGCCGTCATGCAGGACCTCGCCCGCTCCGGCATGACGATGGTCGTGGTGACCCACGAGATCGGGTTCGCCCGCGAGGTCGCCGACCACGTCGTCTTCATGGACGACGGCGTCGTCGTCGAGCAGGGCGCCCCCGCCGACGTGCTGGACTCGCCGTCGGAACCGCGCCTCCGGGAGTTCCTCGCGCACGTCCTCTGAGGCCGGGCCGCGTCAGAGCTTCGAGCAGGCCCGACCCCAGTCGGTGTGGCCGATGGCCACCTTCTTCCAGATGTGCGCCGAGTAGCCCGAGTAGGTGGTGCGCGCCTTGGAGACGGAGCGTGTCATGCCGCTCGACCAGGTGGCGGACGGCCCGGTGAGCCAGGTGTCGCCGCGGTAGCAGGAGTCCGCCGAGGTGGGGATGCGGTAGATGCGCAGGAACCCGGAGACGCTGCCGCTGCCGGAGTACTTCCACGACGCGTAGATGCGGCCGCCGGAGGAGCTGACGCAGATCGTCCCGGGCCCGTGGGTCGACGCGCACCGGTTGCCGCTGCCGATGGCCTGGGTGCTGACCTTGTCGGAGGACGTGAGCCCGCCGGTCGCGAGAGCGCCGGCGTCGGCCTCGGGGCACTCCTCGACCATGTCGACGCGGTGGGTGGAGAGGTCGGCGGGGGCGCCCATGGCGGCGTTGTAGGCGGCGTCGACCTCGTCGACGACGGTCGCCTCGACGAGGGTGCAGCCGCGCGATCGGGAGTCGGCGGCCCAGTCGGTCTGCTCGGCCTGCGCGCGCTCGGCGTCGGCCCACTCCTGCCAGGCGGCGTCGGTGCTGCCGGGCGCGGGCACGCCGGGGAGGTTCTCGGAGGCTGCCCCGGCCGGGGAGACGGTGGCGACGGCGGCCGCTGCGGCCAGCGCTGCCACGGCGAGACCTGCTGAGATGCGGCGTCCGGGGGTCCTGCGCATGCCGAGCTCCTCACGTCGTCGGGCCCGCGGCGCGCGGCACGGGTCGTTCCTGAGACTAGCGAACGCTTGGATCCGGGCAACGATCTGCCAGTACGGTGTAGCAAACCTGCCCCTGCCGGCAATGTCCGGGTGAAGGACCGAGAGGACGATCGTGGACGATGCCGAGGCGCGTGCGTTCCTGACGCGGCTGTGGGTCGACCACCACGAGGACGTGGTGCGGTTCGTGGCCCGCCGCGCCTCGCCGGACGTCGTGGACGACGTCGTCTCGGAGACCTACCTGGTGGCCTGGAGAAGGGTGGACGACGTGCCGACGGACGCACGGCCGTGGCTGTTCGGGGTGGCGCGCAACGTGCTCGCCACGCAGGTGCGCACGCACGGACGCTGGCGGGCGCTCGGGGTGCGGCTGGAGCAGCAGCCGTCGGCGGAGCACGAGGGGGCGGACGACGCCGCGGTGGAGCGGGCGGACCTGCGGCGCGCCTGGGAGCTGTTGGACCCGGCGGACCGGGAGGTGATCGCGCTGGTGGCGTGGGACGGGTTGACGACGACGCAGGCCGCGTCGGTGCTGGGCTGCCGGCCGTCGACGTTCTCGGTGCGGCTGACGCGTGCGCGCAAGCGGCTCCTGGCGTTCTCGGAGGTCCCGAGCGGGACGGCGGACGTGCTGCGGAACCTGCAGCAGGAGGCGCGATGAGGTCGCCGCTGATCGACCAGCTGTCCGGCCTGGACCCTGCGCGCCACGTGCGTGCGCCGGGTGGCCGCGACGACGCGGAGCTGCACGACATCCTCTCGACGGACCGGCACGTGCGGGTGCGACGCAAGGCGCGGCCGGGCATGGTCGCGGCGACCGCCGCGGGCGCCGTGGTCGCGGTGGGGGTCGCGGTGTCGCTGAGCTCCGTGCTGGGGGCCGTCCCGGCGTACGCGTCGTGGACGCCGGTACCCGCCGTCGTGGCCGACCCGCTGCAGGTCGCGCTGGACGCCGGCTGCCCGACGTCGGCGACGGAGATCGTCGGGGAGGGGGCCGACGCCGACATCGCGGAGGTCGCGCTGACGCCCGTCCTGGCGGAGACCCGCGGCGACTACACGTACGTCGTGCTCACCGGGGACGACGCGGCGGGCGACTGCTTCGTCTCCGCGACCGACGACGTGCCGGACGTGTACGCGTCGAGCAGCGTCGGCACCCCGCTGCCCGTGCCGGGCGCCCGGGAGGTGACGGTCGCGGTGAGCGGCACGGCGTCGTGGTCCGCCGGGGACGCCGGCGAGGGCGCGGTGACGTCGGCGTACGGCCGCGCCGGGACCGACGTCGTCGAGGTGACGGCGGTGCTCGACGACGGCGAGCAGGTCGTCGCGTCCGTCGAGGGCGGCTGGTGGGCGCTCTGGGCGCCCGGCGAGGAGTCGTTCGGTGCCGACGTCCAGGTCACGTTCACCGACGGCACGACGACGCAGGTCGCGCTCGCGCCGTGAGGCCGGAGCAGGTGGGCCCGTCGGGAGCCGGACGTCGATCCGGTGGAACCTGACGGGCCCCTGCTGCGTGTTCCCGGTGTGACGACCACGAGACCCGCGGCCACGGCGCCGCGTCGGGCCGCCCCGCCGCCGCCCGAGCCCGCCGACGTCGTCGTGCAGGTGACGCACCTCGACCGGAACGCCGAGTTCACGGCGTTCATGCGCGAGGCCGCCGACCCGCTGCACCGGATGGCGTACCTGCTGTGCGGCGACCGGCACCGCGCCGAGGAGCTCGTGCAGCAGACGTTCGAGCGCACCTACCGGCACTGGGGCCGCGCCCGCCAGGGCGAGCCGATCGCGTACGCCCGCCGTGTGCTCGCGAACCTGCGCGTCGACACGTGGCGGCGCACCCGGCGGGAGGTGCCCGCGGACCACGACGGCCTCACCGCCGCCTCGTCGTCGCGGGCCGCGCCCGACGGCGGCACCCGGCACGTGGAGGAGCGGGACGCCGTCGTGCGCGCCCTGCTCCTGCTGCCCGTCAAGCAACGCCGCGTCGTGGTGATGCGGCACCTCGTCGGCCTGACCGAGGCCGAGGTGTCCCACGAGCTCGGCATCCCCGTCGGCACCGTGAAGTCCACCGCCTCCCGCGCCCTGGCGCACCTGCGCGCCCTCCTCGACCTCGACGACCTCCGGAGCACCTGATGAACGACGACGCCCTCCTCGACCGCCTGCGCCGTGCCGCCGCCGACGTGCCGCCGTCCACCCTCGACCTGACCGCCGTGCTGCGCTCCGCGCGGCGCAAGCGGACCCGCCACCGCACCGTCGTGGCGTCCGGGTGCGTGGCCGCCGTCGCCGGCGTGGGGGCCGTGGCGCCCGCGCTGCCGGGGCTCCTGCCGCCGGGGCCGGTGGCCGACGTCGCCGCCGCGGCGCTCGGCCCGAGCTGTCCCGGCGAGATCGTCCTGGACTGGGACCGCATGGAGATCGAGCCGGTCGTCCGAGCCACCCACGTCGCGGGTGTCGACGTGGACGGGACGAGCCGGACGCTGGGCAGCTCCCGGCGGGACGATGGCCCGACGGTGCAGGCGTCCGCTGAGCTGCCGGGTCGGGTGCGCGACGCCGTCCTCCGGGCGGCCCGTGAGCAGGACGAGGCAGGGATCTACTACGACGGCGAGCTGTTCGACGAGGTCGGCGGGAGGATCTTTCCCACCGACGAGGAGCTCTACTCGTCGGAGCCGCCGTTCGCGGGCTTCGTCGCCGCCGAGGACGGCGGCGACCCCGGTCTGGTGCCGTTGCCCGCAGGGCTCGGCCCGGGGGTCCACGTCGCCTTCGAGGAAGGGCTGCGCCACACCGCCACGGGTACCGCCCGCTGCGGCGGGACGCAGCACCTCTTCCGGCTGACGTACACCGAGCCGACCGGCGGCGGGAAGATCGACTGCCGCGACCCGGTGCTGGGGATCGTCGAGCTGGCCGTGCAGGCGGCCCGGTGCCCCGACGGTGTGCCGGCGCACCGCGCCGACGGCGACCGGCTGACCGAGGCGGAGATCGCCGACCTCGTCACCGACCTGGAGCTGGAGCCCGCCGTCGGGTGACGTGCGGGCACTGCTCCCGGCGAGCTGTCCCCGTCGAGGCGGCGGCTCGCCGGGAGGCGGCACCGTCCGTCGCGGGCGACGGCGCCGCTACTCGCCGTCCTCGCAGGCGAGGCCGTTGTTGTTCGGGTCGAGGCTGCCCCGGTAGCCGGGCTGGCCGTTCTGGATGGGCGCGGCACCGGCGTTGCGGGCGTCGTCGCAGCTCCAGTAGAACCACTGGGTGTTCTGGTCCGGCTGCGGCTGCTGCTGTTGCTGCTCCGCCTGCTGGGCGGCCTGGTCGTCGAGCTCCTGCTGGCGGGTGGTGAGCGCGGCCTCCTGCTCGGCGACGGTGTCCTCGCGCTCCTTGAGGGCGTTCTCCCGCTCGTCGAGGGAGGTGGACCGCTCCTCGAGCGTGGTGCGCTCGGCGTCGACCTGGGCCTGCGCCTCGGCCGCGGCGGCGACCTCCCGCTCGGCGTCGGCCACGGCCTGCCGGGCGTCGGAGGTCTGCCCCATGGAGAACACGGCGCCGAGGATGATGCCGAGGGCGAGGCACGCTGCCGCCACGCCCGCGACGAGCCCGGTGGGCGTCCGCTTTCGACGCGGCGGTCCGTCGGCGGACCGGGTGGCGGCGCGCGACGGCGTGCGCTCGGCCGGGGGCAGCGGCGCGGTGCCGTGCTCGGTCGGGTGCGCGTCGCGCTGCGGCGCCGGGGGAGCGGGTGGCGGCGGGGGCGTGGGCACCGGCGTGGCCGACGAGCGCGCGGAGACCGCGGACCGGGTGGGACCACCGGGCGACGCGGACACCGGCGACAGGACGGACGTGGCCGACGGGTCCGCGTGGTGCGCCGGGGCGGACGCCCCGGCGACGACCATCGTGCGGGCGGCGGCGGGCTCGTCCTCGACCCAGTACTCCCATCCCGGGGGTGCGGGCGGCCACGAGGGGTCGGGCGACCACCCGGCGTCGGGCCGGAAGCCCGGGGGGACCTGCCAGCCGGGCGGGGGGTTGAAGCGCGCGGTCATGGTTCTCCTTCGGCGGCGTGCGCGGTCCACTATGGCGGAAACCCTCCCCGAAGGTCCATGTCGGACGGCGCTGGTAGACCTGGGTCATGTTCCTCCTGGGTGCGCGCGACGACGCCGACGGACCGGTCGAGGGGTCGGGGGACCGGCCCTCGCTGGTCTTCTCGGCGAGCGACCTGGTGGTCGCCGCCGAGTGCGAGCACGCGCTGCTGCGCCGTCTCGACGAGGTGCTGGGGCGCGTTCCCGCTGCTCCCCGCGCGCCGGACGAGATGCTGCGTCGCGCCGTCGACCTCGGGGCGGCGCACGAGCAGCAGGTGCTCGACGGACTCGTCGAACAGTTCGGGGCCGGCGTCGTCGAACCCGCCGCCCCGGCCACCACGGCCGTCCACGACCTCGTCGCCGCCCACGAGCGGACCCTGGCGGCGATGGCGGGCGGCGCCGACGTCGTCTCCCAGGGCACGCTGTTCGACGGCGGCTTCCTGGGGCGTGCGGACTTCCTCGTGCGCGACGGCGTCGCCGCCGACGGGCGGCCCCGCTACGCCGTCTGGGACACCAAGCTCGCCCGCCGTGAGAAGGTGCGGGCCGTCCTGCAGGTCGCGGCCTACGCCGAGCTGCTCCAGGAGTCCGGGGTCGACCCCACCGAGCACGCGCACCTCGTGCTCGGCACCGGCGAACGGACGGCCCACCTGCTCGCCGAGGTGCTGCCCGTGCTGCGGTCGAGGCGCGCGCGGCTGCTCGACCTCGTGGACCGGCACGTCGAGGCCGGCGAACCCGTGGTCTGGGACGCCCCCGGGCACCGGGCCTGCCAGCGCCTGGGCGCGTGCCCCGACTGCGCGGCCGCGGCGGAGGCCCACTCCGACGTGCTGCTGGTGGCGGGCGTGTACGGCCCGCAGCGCGCCCGGCTGGCGGAGGCCGGGATCACCACGATGAAGGGCCTCGCCGAGGCCGCCGACGCGCCCGCAGGGATCGGCACCGACCGATTCGCCGGCCTCCGGCGGCAGGCCGGCCTCCAGCTCTGCACGGACCCCGGCGACGGGGCGGTCGTCGTCGCGGGCGAGGACGGGCCGGCCGAGCTGCGCTGGGCGCTCACCGACCCCCGCGCCGTCGAGCGGATCCCGCCGCCCAGCGTCGGCGACGTGTTCTTCGACTTCGAGGGCGACCCGCTGTGGGTGCCGCCGGACGTCGTCGGTCCGGCCGTCTCGGGGATCGACTACCTGTTCGGCTGGGTGACGCGCGACCTCGACGCCGAGGGCCGGCCGACCTTCCACAGCCTGTGGGCCGACTCGCTCGCCGAGGAGGCCGCCGCGCTGCGCGAGTTCGTCGACGAGATCGCCGAGCGTCGTCGCCGATGGCCCGACATGCACGTCTACCACTACGCCGCGTACGAGCGCACCCATCTGCTGTCCATCGCCGCGCGCCACGGCGTCTACGAGGAGGAGGTCGACGAGCTGCTGCGCTCCGGTGTCCTCGTCGACCTCTACGCGACCGTGCGGGCCGGGCTGCGGATCTCGCACCGGTCGCGCTCCATCAAGAAGCTCGAACCCCTCTACATGGGTGACGAGGCCGCGCGCGCCGGGGTCACCGACGCCGCGACGTCCGTCGTGGAGTACGCCGAGTACTGCGACCTGCTCGCCGCGGGCGACGCCGCCGCGGCCGCCCACCGCCGTGCCGAGATCCTCGACTACAACCGCTACGACTGCCTGTCCACCCTGCGCCTGCTCGACTGGCTGCGCGCCGCGCACGACACCGTCGTCGGACCCGTCGAGGTCGCGGTCGCGGCCCCGCTGGAGGTCGCCGCCCCGCCACCACCGGACGAGCGCGCCGCGCTCGAGGCGCGCGTGCGGGAGGTCGCCGAGCACGAGCACCCGCACACCCCGGCCGACCGGGCCGCCGTCCGCGCCCTCAGCCTGCTGGGCGCCGCCGTCGGGTACCACCGGCGCGAGAACAAGGCCTACTGGCAGGCCCACTACGCGCGCCTCGAGCTGCCCCCCGAGGAGTGGCCCGGTCGTCGGTCGTCGGCCGTGGTCGAGTCCGGGCGCGTGGTGCGGGACTGGGAGGTCGAACCCGGCAAGCGCACCCCGTCCCGTGTGGTCGAGCTGCGCGTCCACGCCGTCGAGGGCTCCGAGCTCCGCCCCGGCGTGCGGGCGTACCTGTTGTACGAGGCGCCCGGCCCCGCCGTGATCGGGGAGATCGGGCCGCGCGCCGTGCGCGGCTGCCACAACAAGGTGAGCATCACCGGCGTCCGACGGGAGACCGACGGACGGCGCGACGTCGACGTGCTCACCGTCCGGGAGGCCGTCGGGGCGAAGGACGAGCCGCACCACGAGCTGCCCTCGGGGCTGGCCGTCGACGGGTTCGTCCCGGCCGACCCGCAGCAGCGCGCCACCGCGGAGGCCGCGGACGCCGCGCTGACCGCCTGGCAGGCCGCCGCGGCCACCGGCGCGCCCGCGGCCCGGCGACTGCCCGCCGGACCCATGACGGACCTCCTGCAGCGCCGCGACCCCCGCGTGCGGGGCGGCCTCCCCGTCCCCGCCGCCGGGCCGGACGGCGAACCGGACCTCGTCGCCGCCGTGCAGGAGGCGGTACGACGCCTCGACCGGTCGTACCTCGCCGTGCAGGGACCGCCCGGGACCGGCAAGACCTACCTCGCGTCCCACGTCGTCGCCGCGCTCGTCGCCGACGGCTGGCGCGTCGGCGTCGTGGCGCAGTCGCACGCGGTCGTCGAGAACCTGCTCACGGGGATCCTCGCCGCCGGGGTGCCCGCCGAGCAGGTCGCCAAGAAGGGCGGCAGCAAGCCCGACGCCGTCCCGTGGCAGGTCGTCTCCGCCGACGCCCTCGCCGCGTTCGCCGACACCGCCCAGCAGGAGGCCCGGGGCTGCGTCGTCGGCGGCACCGCCTGGGACTTCGCCCACGACCGCTGGCCCGCCGACGGCCTCGACCTCCTCGTCGTCGACGAGGCCGGACAGTTCTCCGTCGCGAACACCGTGGCCGTCGCGCGGGCCGCGCAGCGGCTCCTGCTCCTCGGCGACCCTCAGCAGCTCCCGCAGGTCTCCCAGGGCACGCACCCCGACCCCGCCGTCGCGGACTCCGCGCTCGGCTGGCTCGCCGACGGGCACGAGACCCTGCCGTCCGCGCTCGGGTACTTCCTGCCCGCCTCCCGGCGCATGCACCCCGCGCTGTGCGCCGCCGTGTCGGACCTCGCCTACTCCGGGCGGCTGCACGCCCACCCGTCGGCCGCCGGCCGCGCGCTCGACGGCATCGTCCCCGGCGTGCACGAGGTGCTGGTCGAGCACACCGGTCGCGCCGTCTCCTCCGCCGAGGAGGCCGACGAGGTCGTCGCGCAGGTCCGGACCGTCCTCGGCCGGTCGTGGTTGTCCGGGGCAGGGGCTGACCCGCGGCCGCTCGGGCCGACCGACGTCATCGTCGTGGCCGCCTACAACGCCCAGGTGTGGACGGTCCGCCGTGCGCTCGCCGCAGCCGGGCTGGCCGACGTGCCCGTGGGCACCGTCGACCGCTTCCAGGGGCAGGAGGCGCCCGTCGCCATCCTCACCATGGCGGCGTCCTCGCCCCAGGACGTGCCGCGTGGCATGGCGTTCCTCCTCGACCGGCACCGCCTCAACGTCGCCGTGTCCCGCGGCAAGTGGTGCGCCGTGGTCGTCCGCTCGCCCCACCTCACCGACTACCTGCCGACGTCCGTCGCCGACCTCCACCAGCTCGGCGCGTTCCACGCGCTGCTCGCCCGACCGCCCGCCACCTCGTAGGGGGGGCGCAACTGTCGGGTCCGGTGCGCGCTGTCGGGTGCCGGTCGGCGGAGGTGCGCTGTCGGGTTCCGGCCGGCGGAGGGGGACGCGCGTCGTCGCGTTCACGTGCCCCAGGGGGCCTCCCCTTTCGGTCTGACGACGACGCGCGTCCCCCTCCGCCGACGTTCGCCGCTGAGTCAGCGCTCGATGGCGTGAGTCAGCGTGGGTGGGCGCCAGTCAGCGCTCGATGGCGTGAGTCAGCGTGGATCGGCGCCAGTCAGCGCAGGTGACGGTCAGAACCCGCCGAAGTCCCCTCCGCCGAAGTCGCCGCCACCACCGTCACCGCCGAAGAAGCCGCCGAACAGGCCCTCGTCGGCTCCCGCGTCCGCAGCCCCGACGTCTCCACCACCATCGGCACCGGCGTCCGTGGCCCCCGCGTCCTCCACGCCGGCTCCCTCGTCACCGGCCGCTGCGGCGTCCTCGGCGACGGGGGTCGACGGGTCACCGAACGCGGGACCGAACAGCATGTTCGCGACGGCCGAGCCGATGACGACACCCGCGACGGTGCCCAGCAGGCTGGACCCCACCATCGAGCCGAAGCCCATCCCCCCGGGCGCGCCGCCCCGGAACGACTTTTCCAGCGTTCCCGGGTTGCGCAGCTCGGCGCGGGTCGCCATGCGGGCCAGCGACTGCGGGTCGTCGGACGTCGCCCGCTCGGACGGCGGCAGCGTCGCCCCGACCTCGGTGAGCACCTGACGGCGCTGCTCCGGCGTGAGCTGCGCGAACGCCTCGGCGTGCGCCTGCTCGACGGCGTCCGGCGGTGCCGTGCGCAGCAGGTAGCGGTAGCGGTCGATCGCCACGTCGTCGGGGTTGCGCGCGGCGGTCTGCCCGGGTGAGGCCTGCTGCTGCCACTGGGGCGCCTGCGTCGGGGAGGCGTAGCCGCGCGGGGCCGCGCCGCCCGTCATGCCGGGCACGGAGGGGTGGCGGTCGTCGGACCTGCCGAGCAGGCGGTCGAGGAATCCCATACTGGTCGAACGTCGCGCCGCGATGAAGCGTTCCCGGGGACGACGAACGGCCCGCACCTTCGCCGTCTGGCGAGGATACGGGCCGTGCGTGGCTCAGCAGACGTCACCGTGAAGTGACGTCACCACAGCATCAGAGGGGGCGAACGTTCTCCGCCTGCGGGCCCTTCGGGCCCTGGGTGACGTCGAACTCGACCTTCTGCTCCTCCTCCAGGCTGCGGTAGCCCTGGGACTGGATGGCGGAGAAGTGGACGAACACGTCAGCGGTGCCGTCCTCGGGGGCGATGAAGCCGTAGCCCTTCTCGCTGTTGAACCACTTCACGGTTCCGGTGGCCATGGGTACTCCTTCAAGAGGTGGCGCCTCCGCTCGTCGGAGGCGCGCATCACGGTGTTCGTCGTCAACTCTTGAGGGTCCAAGGTCCGTCGGTGGGGCCACGTCAATCCTGACGACGCAACCTTGCCGACGCAGGACGGAGTCCGTCCGGTACGAGCAACACACTGCAACGACGACAACGGTACGCGAGCGGGCGGCCTCGCACCAGCACGGACGGCAAAAAGTTGGGTCCGGAACGCCACCGGCACCCTCGACGGCGGCCCGCGGGCCCTCGGAGCAGCCCCGGCGAGGTGCCCTCGCCGGACATCGGCCCGCGGCGACGACCGGTTGCTCGTCCGACATCGGGCGCCGATCCGACCGCGGTGCACGACGTCGGCGAGCGTTCCGACGCGGCAGGGTTCCGAGCGGGAGCTCGCGCGCGGGAGCGGCCGTCACCGCGGCGGGTGCGACCCGTGCCGGGCGTGCGGGGGCCCCGGAGGCCCGTGAGGGCCGCCAGCGTGCGCCTGGCCTCGGCGGACGTCGTCGTGCCGAGGTCCGCGGACAGGGCCGGACGGCCGGGCGCCGGCCTGCCCCGCGACGGTCCTGACCGCTGCGACGTCGGAAGGGGCGTCGACCCGCCGCCGGTGGCGCCTTGCCGGGGGCGTCGTGCGGTCCGTCCGGACGGGCGCCGACCGTGCGCGGACGACGCGAGCCCCGGACAGGACCGTGCGTGTCCCCGGGAGGTCACGTGATCGGGCTGTGACGTGCATAACAGGTTTGTCACGATCTGGGCCCAGAGTTGGGTGTGTCACATTCCCGTCACACATTCGGGTTAGGTTCAGCGCCACTACATGCGGCATTGAGTGCCGTGCGAGGTCACGAGCCCCGAAGGGGAAGAACATGATTCGACGCATGACGGCCGCGAAGGGCATCGCCCTCGCCGCGGTCCTCGGACTCGGGCTGACCGCCTGTGCTTCCGACGATCCGGCCGAGGAGACCACCTCGGAGGCGACCGCCGCCGAGGGCGGCGACGCCGAGCCGCTGACCATCGGCACGATCCTGCCGGTGACCGGCACCCTGGCGTTCCTCGGCCCGCCCGAGATCGCCGGTGTCGGCCTCGCGGTGGAGGACATCAACGAGGCCGGGGGTGTGCTCGGCAACGACGTCTCGGTCGAGTGGGGCGACTCCGGCGACACGACCGACACGTCGGTGGCGAGCTCCACCGCGACCGACCTCATCGGCAAGGGCGTCTCGGCCGTCATCGGTGCGGCGTCCTCCGGCGTCTCGCTGGCGGTCGTCGACACGTTCGAAGAGGCCGGGGTCATGCAGATCTCGCCGGCGAACACGGCCGCCGACCTGTCGGGCTACGGTCCGTTCTTCGCGCGCACCGCCCCGCCGGACACCGTCCAGGGCGCGGCCCTCGGCTCGCTCGTCCTCGACGGCGGCCACACGAACGTCGCGATGCTCGTCCAGAACGAGGCGTACGGCACCGGCCTGCGCGACCACACGCAGTCGGCCATCGAGGCCGGTGGCGGCACGGTCGTCTACGGCGCCAACGGTGAGGCACAGGAGTTCCCCCGGGTGAGACGAACTTCGGTGCGCAGGTCACCGCGGCACTCGCCTCCGAGCCGGACGCGATCGTCATCATCGCCTTCGAGGAGACGGTCGCGATCGTCAACGAGCTCGTCGCCCAGGGCTGGGAGTTCGACGGCACCACGTACTTCTGCGACGGCAACCTGTCGAACTACGGCGACCAGTTCGACCCGGGCACCCTCGCCGGCGTCCAGGGCACCCTGCCGGGCGCCCAGGCCGACGACTCCTTCAAGGAGCGCCTGAGCACCTGGTACTCCGAGAACGAGTCCGGCGAGCTGGCCGACTTCTCGTACTCCGCGGAGTCGTACGACGCCACGATGCTCGCCGCGCTCGCCGCGGTGAAGGGTGGGGCGACCGACGGCACCACGATCTCCGAGAACATCGGTGCGGTCTCCGGTGCCACCGGTGGCGCCGAGGTCACGTCCTTCGCTGACGCCGTCGCGGCCATCGAGGCCGGTGACGACATCACCTATGTCGGCCCGTCCGGCATCGGCCCGCTGAACGGCGACAACGACCCGTCGTCGGCGTTCATCGGCATCTACGAGTACGGCGACGACAACACGTACACCTACTCGAAGCAGATCGAGGGCACGACCGAGTGATCGCCTGATCCCACGGTCCACCCCTGACGGCGGCCCGGTCACCTCTTCGGTGGCCGGGCCGTCGTCCTGCCGCGAGTCAGCGCAGGACGGTGCGAGTCAGCGCAGAGTGAGCCGAGTCAGCGCAGGACGGCGTGAGTCAGCGCAGGACGGTGTCGTCGAATGAGCGGGACGGAGCGGACGGCGACGCACCGTGCCACCGCTCGCGAACTTCCACAGGTTCGGGGTGTCCACAGCTTCTGCCGACGGCGCGACGACGGCGTCACGGAACGCGACAAGGTCGGGCCATGCCCGAAGCGCCGCACGCCCCCGCGATCCGCCGCATCACGTCGATCCTTTCCGACCTGCACGACCCGTCGTCGCCGTCGGCGGGGATGTTCACCGCCGAGCTGGGTGCCCCGACCGTGCCGGCGGTGCTGGACACGTCGCTCGCCGACTCCCGTCATGTCGCCGACCAGGTGGCGTCCGGCGCGCTGCGCGAGGTGCGGCCGGGCGTCCTGCTGCCCGCTGCCGTCGTCGGCGCCGACCCCGCCGGCCATGACGAGACGCTCCTCGCCGAGGTCCGCGGCGTGCTCGCTGCGTCCCGCAGCAGGCTGTGGTTCAGCCACGCCACGGCGGCACGACTGCTCGGCGCCTGGACGTACGCGACGCCCTGCCTCGTGGACGTCACCCACACGTTCAAGCCGCACGTCGCGGGAGGACGCGAGCCGCTCGTGCGTCGCCACTTCACCACGCTGCCGCCCCGGGAGCGAGCCACGGTCGGTGGCATCCCGGTGACGTCGCCGGAGCGGACGCTCGTCGACTGTCTCCGCACCCTGACCCCCGCGGGTGGGCTCGCCGTCGCCGACTCGCTGTTCCGGCTCGGTGCGGATCCGGCGGAGGTGTCCCGCATCATGACGGCGTCCGCCGGCAAGCGGGGAATGGTGCGAGCACGTCGTCTGCTCGAGCTGTGCGACCCGCGCTCCGGTTCGCCGGGCGAGAGCGTCGCGCGGCTCGTCGCCGCCGACGACGGGCTGCCGCGTCCGGTCTGCCAGATCCCCGTGGTGACGGCGTCGGGCACCTGGTACGTCGACTTCGGATGGCCCGACGTCGGGCTCGGCGTCGAGTTCGACGGTGCCGTGAAGTATGCGGGCGGCCGCTACGGGGACCCGGAGATGGTTCGTCGTCGTCAGGAACGGCGTGCGGCGGCGATCCTCGACGCGGGATACGAGCTCGTCCGCGTCGGCTGGTCCGAGCTGGCCGATCCCTTGACGCTGGGCCACACGTTGCGGGCCGCCTACACGGAGGCTTGGCGCGCTGCGCGGTCCGACGCCGGCCGTCGCCCGGCCCGTGCGGGTCTGCGCTGACTCGCGCCTGCCTGCGCTGACTCGCGCCGTACGGACGACGGCGGCCGGCACTCGAGGAAGAGTGCCGGCCGCCGCCGTTCAGGCCGTGCGCTGACTCGCGCCGTCGTGCGCTGACTGGCGCCCGCTTGCGCTGACTGGCGCCCCACCGCCCCCGGGCGCTCGAGGAGCTGGGCGCCCGGGGGCGGGGGTCAGACGAGGTCGGGCCGGGTGTCCTTGTCGGCCTGCTCGACGTCCTCGGCGAGGGTGCCGAGGTACAGCGAGATGACCTTGGGGTCGGCCTGGAGCTCCCGACCGGTGCCGGTGTACGCGTCCTTGCCCTGGTCGAGGACGTAGCCGCGGTCGCAGATCTGCAGGCAGCGGCGGGCGTTCTGCTCGACCATGACCACCGAGACGCCGGCCTTGTTGATCATGCGGGTCCGCAGGAACGTCTCGTCCTGACGGACGGGGGAGAGGCCGGCGGACGGCTCGTCGAGCAGCAGCACCGACGGGTTCATCATGAGGGCGCGGGCCATGGCGACCATCTGGCGCTCACCGCCCGACATGGCACCGGCCCGCTGCGAGCGGCGGTCGTGGAGCACCGGGAACAGGTCGCCGATGAACTTCCAGCGGTCGTCGAACACCTTGGGCCGCAGGAAGGTCCCCATCCGCATGTTCTCCTCGACGGTCAGCGAGGGGAACACGTTGTTCGTCTGGGGCACGAACCCGACGCCGCGGGCGACGAGCTGGTTGGCCTTCTTGTTGGTGATGTCCTGGCCGTCGAGGGTGACGGTGCCGGAGTGGACCTTGACGAGGCCGAACAGGGCCTTGAGCAGGGTCGACTTGCCGGCGCCGTTGGGCCCGATGATCCCGACGAGCTCGCCCTTGGCGACCTCGAGGGAGCAGCCGTTGAGGATGTTCACGCCGGGCAGGTAGCCGGCGACGAGGTTGTCCGCGTGCAGGAGCAGGTCCTTGCGGGGGGCGGACGGGGTCGTCTCGGCGACGATGGCGGTGTCGGTCATCGCTTCTCCTCCTCGGCCTCGAGCCGGGCGAGCACCTCGGGGTCGAGCAGGGCGTCGTCCCCGAGGTCGGTGTCGTGGTGGGCGCCGAGGTAGGCGTCCACCACGGCCTGGTCCTTCATGACGGTGCCGGGCGGGCCCTCGGCGACGATCCGGCCCTCGGCCATGACGACGACCCAGTCGGAGATGTGCCGGACGGCGTGCATGTCGTGCTCGACGAACAGCACGGTCATGCCCTCGTCGCGCAGCGCCTGGACGTGCCCGAGCAGCGACTGCACGAGGGCGGGGTTCACGCCGGCCATCGGCTCGTCGAGCATGATGATCTTCGGGTCGGTCATGAGCGCGCGCGCCATCTCGAGGAGCTTGCGCTGGCCGCCGGAGAGGGAGCCCGCGTAGTCCTGCGCCTTGGTGTCGAGCTTGAACCGGGCGAGGATCTCCATGGCCTTGGCGGTGGCCTCGGCCTCGTGCTTCTTCCACAGGAACGGCAGCCAGGACAGCACGAACCGTTCGCCGGGGTTGTTCGGCGAGGCGAGCAGCATGTTCTGCAGCACGGTGAGGCGCGAGAGCGCCTTGGTGAGCTGGAACGTGCGGACCATGCCGGACTTCGCGACGGACGCCGCGCTCTTGCCGGACAGGGACCGGCCCTCGAAGCTCCACTTCCCGCTGTTGGGGGCGTCGAACCCGGTGAGCAGGTTGAAGAACGTCGTCTTGCCAGCACCGTTGGGGCCGATGAGCGCCGTGATGACGCCCTTCTGCACCTCGAGATGGTCGACGTCGACGGCGGTCATGCCGCCGAACCGGCGCACGACGTCGTCGGCGATGATGATCGGGTCGGGCTTGGCGGCGCCGGGGACGTGCTCGACGTCCTGCAGGACGGCGGCCACGGGCAGGGTCGTCGTGTCATCGGACATTGAACGCCAGCTCCTTCTTGTTCCCGAGGATGCCCTGAGGTCGGAAGATCACGAGCAGCATGAGGGTGACGCCGACGAGCATGCCTCCGATCTGCTCGACGTTGGTGGTCGAGATGACCTCACCGACGGGCGTGTTCTCGGCGAGGGCACGCATGCCGGTGCGCATGAACATGTAGGCGGCGAAGAAGATCATCGACCCGAGGACGGGCCCGAACACGGTGGCCGCGCCGCCGAGCAGCAGGATCGTCCAGACGAAGAATGTCATGGTGCGACCCATCGAGTCCGGCGCGATGGCTGATGGCAGGGCGAAGACGACGCCGCCGAGGGCGCCGATCGCGCCGCCGATGACGAGCGCCTGGAGCTTGTAGGAGAAGACGTTCTTGCCGAGGGCGCGCACGGCGTCCTCGTCCTCGCGGATGCCCTTGAGCACGCGGCCCCAGGGGCTGCGGGCGATGAGCCAGACGAACAGCAGCACGAGGGCGACGAGGCCCCACGCGAAGATGCGGGTCCACCAGGAGTCGGAGCCGGTGTTGATGTACTCGAACGGGCCGAGGGCGAAGCGTCCGTCGGGCAGCGGCGACAGGTCCTGGAACGCGTCCTTGTAGTCGCGTCCCTGGAGGCCGGAGGCCCCGCCGGTCCACTCCTGCCAGACGGTGGAGCGGCCGAGCCAGCGGATGATCTCCGCGGCGGAGATCGTGACGATCGCGAGGTAGTCGCCGCGCAGCTGGAGCGTGGGCAGGCCGAGCAGCAGGGCGAACAGCACCCCGGCGAGGACGGCGACGAGCAGCGCGAGCCAGAACGACCCGCCCGCGATGATGGTGATGCCGAACCCGTAGGCGCCGAGCAGCATGAAGCCGGCCTGGCCCATGTTCAGCAGGCCCGTGTACCCGAAGTGCAGGTTGAGGCCGATGGCGGCGAGCGCGTAGGCGGCCGTCGCGGGCGCGAGGAGCTCGCCGACGGACTGGGTGAGGATGCGGAGGAACTCTTCCATGATGGGTCTCCTTTCAGCCGATCCGCTCGCGGCGGCCGAGGATGCCCTGCGGCCTGAACAGGAGCACGAGGATGAGGATCACCAGCGCGGACGCGTAGCGCAGGTCGCTGGGGATCACGAGGTTGGAGAGCTCGACGACGAGCCCGATGAGGATCGAGCCGACGAGCGCACCGAACGCGGTGCCGAGCCCGCCGAGCGTGACGGCGGCGAACATCAGCAGCAGGAGCTGCACGCCGAGCTGCCAGTTGAACGACCCGAACGAGATGCCCCACATGAGGCCGGCGAGGGCCGCGAAGCCGGTCGCCATGATCCACACGATGCGGACGATCTTGTCGGGGTCGATGCCGGTGGCGGACGCGAGCGCGGGGTTGTCGGACACGGCGCGGGTGGCGCGGCCGATGCGGGTCCGGGTGAGGAACCAGGCGATGCCGATGATGCAGACGAGCGCGACCACCATGGAGATCCAGGAGACGGTGCTGAGCGTGATCCCGGCGAGGGTGAGCGGCCGGGGGTTGCTCGACAGGATGCGCTCGGAGCCGCCGCCGATGAGCAGCTGGATGACGTACTGCAGCGTGATCGACAGTCCGATGGAGACGATCATGAGCTGCATGACGGGCACGTTGCGGCGTCGCAGCGGTCGCCAGATCCCGGCGTCCTGGGCGAGGCCGGTGAGGGAGCAGGCGACGAGGGTGACGATCGCGCCGAGCCAGATCGGCATCCCCATCTGGTTGATGGTGATGAAGCCGAGGGCGGCGCCGAGCGCGAACTGCTCGCCGTGCGCGAAGTTCGACAGCCCGGTGGTGCCGAAGATGAGGTTGAGGCCGATGGAGGCGAGCGCCAGGAGGAGCCCGAACCGCAGCCCGGAGCCGATCTGCTGCCACACCTGGGCGAGGGAGAGCGTGCGCTCGGAGGCGTCGCCCTCGGGTGCCGCGCCGACGCCCTCGCCGTCGGCCGGCTGCTCGCCGGCCTCGGTCCCGGTGTCGCCGGAGGTGCCGCCACCGGTGGTGGCGCTCTCCGTGGGCGACTCGGCGACGGCGGCCCCGGCCCCGACGCGGAACACGGCGCGGGCGTTGCCGCCGGTCTGCGCGGTGACCTCGATCTCGGCGGGGGAGCCCTCGGGGAGGGGCTGGTCGTCGGGAAGCGTGGCCGGGTCGAGGGCGACGGTGTAGCGCCCGACGTCGGGCACGGCGACGGACACGGGTTCGTCGGCCGTGGTGAGGTCGGCGCTGAAGTCGGCGCCGGTCACGGTGACGGCCACGTCACCGACCCGGTCGTTGTCCTCCGTGAGCACCATGACGGTGACGCAGGCGGTGGTGTCGTCGGGTTCGCAGGCAGCCTCGGTGCTCGCCGTCGCGGGTGGTGCGGCGAGCAGGGCCGGTAGCAGCGCGAGGGACGCGGCGGCCAGGAGGTGGCGCAGCCGGCTCGCAGTGGTGGGTCGGTCCGCTGTCATCGGACGTGGTCCTCCGTCGGTTCATGGTCAGGTGCCCGGGGCCTCCGGGACGACGCCGACCCACCGTGGACGATTCAGGCCTGCTGAACGGCCTGTTGACGCCACGACGGGGCCGACGTGCCGGGAAGTGTATCCAGGTGGTGTGACCTGCATGACACCGGCACGTCACGGGACGGCGTCTCACAGGTCGAAATCCTGGGCAGACACGCGGAAACGCCCCGGGGTGGGCTGCAAACCGTTGCAGAGCCGTGACCAAGGCGACCGGTCCGGGGCGGCCCCGTACGCTGACCGGGTGACCGACGCCGCCCTGCCCGAGCCCGTGTCCACCGCTCCGAACCCTGCCCCGCAGGCCGCCACGGCACCGCCCACGGCGGCCCGTCGTCCGCACGAGCGGACCCATCACGGCCACACCTTCGTCGACGACTACGAGTGGCTGCGCGCCAAGGACGACCCCGAGGTGGTCGCGCACCTCGAGGCGGAGAACGCCTGGACGCAGTCTCAGGTGGCGCACCTGGAGCCGCTGCGCCGGAAGGTCTTCGCGGAGATCAAGGACCGCACGCTGGAGACCGACCTCTCGGTGCCGACCCGCCACGGCGGGTTCTGGTACTACTCGCGCACCCGCGAGGGCAGCCAGTACCCCCTGCACGCCCGGGTGCCGGTGGCCGACGTGGACGACTGGACGCCGCCGGCGATCGAGCCGGGGGAGACGCCGTCGGGCGAGCAGGTGCTGCTGGACGAGAACGCGGCGGCCGCGGGCCACGACTTCTTCTCGCTGGGTTCGTTCGCCGTGTCGGGCGACGGGCGGCTGCTCGTGTACGCCGTGGACGTCACGGGCGACGAGCGGTACACGCTGCGGGTGCGCGACCTGGACGCGGGCACCGACCTGCCGGACGAGGTCCCCGGGACGTTCCCGGGCGCCGTCGTGACGCCGGACGGGCGGTACGTGTTCTACCCGACGGTGGACGACGCGTGGCGCCCGTACCGGATCTGGCGGCACGAGATCGGCACGCCGACCTCCGACGACGTGGTCGTGCTGGAGGAGCCGGACGAGCGGTTCTGGGTCGGTGTGGGGCTGTCGCGCTCGCAGCGGTTCCTGCAGATCGAGCTGGGCTCGAAGAACACGAGCGAGTCGTGGCTGCTGGAGGCCGACGACCCCACGGGCGAGTTCCGGGTGGTGTGGACGCGCCGCGAGGGCGTGGAGTACACGGTGGAGCACGCCCACGTCGACGGTGCGGACGTCTTGCTCGCGCTGCACGACGACGACGCCCGCAACTTCGCGCTGGTCGCGCTCGACGTGCCGGCCCCGGGCTCCGGGCCGGCCGACCCGGCCGACGCGCGCGTCGTGGTGCCGCACGACCCGCAGGCCCGCCTGGAGAGCGTGGACGCGTTCGCCGGGCACGTCGTGCTGGGGCTGCGCCGGGGTGCGACGCCGCGGGTCGCCGTCGTCACGCTGGACGAGGTGCGCGCCGACGCACCGTGGGAGCCGCGCGAGCTGGAGTTCGACGAGCCGCTGTACTCGGCGGCGCTGGGGGCGAACCCGGAGCCCGACGCACCGCTGCTGCGCGTGACGGGCACGTCGTTCGTCACGCCGCCCACGGTGTTCGACGTCGACCTGGCCACGGGGGAACGGGTGGTGCGCCGGCAGCAGCCGGTGCTCGGCGGCTACGACCCGGCCGACTACGCGCAGCGCCGCGAGTGGGCGACCGCGGAGGACGGCACGAGGATCCCGGTCTCGCTGGTGTGGCGTCGTGACGCGGTGACGCTGGACGCGGCGGGGACGGGCGCCGACCCCGCGCCGCTGCTGCTGTACGGGTACGGCGCGTACGAGATCAGCATGGACCCGTACTTCTCGGTGCCGCGGCTGTCGCTGCTGGACCGGGGCGTCGTGTTCGCCGTCGCGCACGTGCGCGGCGGCGGCGAGATGGGGCGCGCCTGGTACGAGGAGGGCCGCACCGACCGCAAGATGAACACGTTCACCGACTTCGTGGCGTGCGCGCGACACCTGGTGGGGACGGGCTGGACGGCTCCCGACCGCATGGTCGCCGACGGCGGCAGCGCGGGCGGGCTGCTCATGGGCGCGGTGACGAACCTGGCGCCCGAGATGTTCGCGGGCGTGCTCGCGGGGGTCCCGTTCGTCGACGCGCTGACGTCGATCCTCGACCCGTCGCTGCCGCTGACGGTCGTCGAGTGGGAGGAGTGGGGCAACCCGCTGGCCGACCCGGCCGTGTACGAGTACATGCGCTCGTACAGCCCGTACGAGAACGTGCCCGACGACG
The DNA here is from genome assembly GCF_001636295.1 of Isoptericola dokdonensis DS-3. Taxonomy (NCBI): domain Bacteria; kingdom Bacillati; phylum Actinomycetota; class Actinomycetes; order Micrococcales; family Promicromonosporaceae; genus Isoptericola; species Isoptericola dokdonensis. The sequence goes on from NZ_CP014209.1 coordinate 2,774,061, forward strand.
CGTCCCACTACCCGCGGATCCTCGCGGTGACCTCGTTGCACGACACGCGCGTGCTGTACGTGGAGCCGGCGAAGTGGGTGGCGCGGCTGCGGGCGGCGGGTGCGCCCGCGCTGCTGAAGATCGAGATGTCGGCGGGTCACGGCGGCGTCTCGGGCCGGTACGCCCGCTGGGAGGAGATCGCGTTCGAGCACGCGTGGACGCTCGACGTGCTCGGCCTGGCGCAGGTCGACTGAGCCCTACGGCCGCACGAGGCGCAGCGGCTCCGCGCCGCACCGGACGGTGACGCGCTGCCCCCAGGCGGCGTCGAGCCGGTCGTCCTCGATGCCGTCGCCGAACACCACCAGCCGGTCCGAGGCGACGGTGAGCTCGACGGCGTCGCCCGCCTCCACGGTGCCCTCGGTGAGCCGCACGCCCGTGCCGGGCGACGGCCACGCCTCGCGGACGAACCAGCCGAGCCGGTCGTCGGCACGCCCGGGGGCGGCGCGGCCGCCGCGGTCGTGGGCCAGCGACGCCCACCAGCCGGTCGCGCCGGTGCCCGTGGCGACCAGCAGCCCCGACGACGACTGCCGCTCGCTCCCCGCGGCGCACCGCAGCGTGTACCGGGCGCTCTGGTGCGACGGGTGCCCGACGAACACCTCGTTGAGCGCGGTGAGGTGCTGGCCGTCGTCGAGGTCGGCCCGCACCGTGGTGAGGGCGTCCACGGGCAGCAGGGCCGTACGGTCGGGGGCGGTCGTGCCGGCCGGGACGGGCCCGTCGAGGCCGCGCAGCAGCGCGGCCGCGGCGTCCACGGAGTGCCGCACGAGCACGCCCGCGTTGACCCCTGGCTCGGGGTCCACGCCGACGACCGGCTGACCGCGCAGGTACTTCGCGACGTTCGCCACGAGGCCGTCCTGGCCGACCACCACGACGACGTCCTCCGGGGCGACGAGGAACCGGGGCAGGTCCGCCCGTTCGACGTCGGTGCGCGCCCAGTCGCCGGGCAGCGCCGCGACGACGGCGGCCCGCGCGGCGGCGACGGCGTCGTGGCGAGACTGCACGTCGTCGAGCGTGCGGCCGCGCGAGCGGAGGAAGAACTCGGCCTGACCGCGCGTCCCGTGGCGGTCGAGCAGCTCGTCCAGCTCGGTCCGGCGGTGGACGACGACGGCGCGACGGCGGAGCATCTCAGCGCTCCGTCCGCGCCGTCGTGCCGGCACCGCCGGCCGTGACGACGCTGCCGGCCCCGCCGACCAGCGTGCCGAGCACGCCCGTGAGCAGGTCGGGCGTGACCGTGAGGTGCTGCACGCTCGGCAGCGACCGGGCGGCGTCGCGCAGGGCGAGCGCACGCAGCGTCTCCTGCCCGGCCCGGGCGTACACCTCCATGCGGGCCTGCTCGGCCGTCGCCTCCGCCGCGCCGACCTCCCGCACCTGCGCGGCCTTCGCCTCGGTCGTCAGCCGTGACCGCTCCACGCTCGCCCGGGTGTCCACCAGCGCGGCGGCGGCCTTCTCCTGCGCCTCGCGGCGGGCGTTGGCGCCCTCCTGCTCCACGAGGCGCTCGCGGCGGGTGGCGAGCTCGATCTGGCTGGCGAGCTCGTTCTCGGCGATCGTGCGCTCGCGTTCGACGGCGAGGGCGCGCCGCTCGTAGGTGGCCCGGTCGGCCTCGGCCTGGACGTGCTCACGGGCGGGGGTCTGCAGGGCGCGCTCGACGTCCTTCTCGGGGCGGACGGCGAGCACCTGGACGCCGAGGACGGCGATGCCGGTGGCGGCGAGGCGGGGGTCGGCGGGGAGCGCGTCGACGAGCAGGGCACGGACGCGGGGGACCCCGGCCGTCATGGCGTCGGCGAGCGTCAGCGTGGCGAGGAGGTCGGTGGCGTGGCTCTGCGCGAGCCGCCCGACGATGGCGGTGACCTGGTCCCGGCCGGCGGTCGAGGTGCTGCCGTCGTGCGGGTCGACGGCGAAGTCGAGCCGCTGGGAGACGGTGACGGGGTCGACGTACCGGTAGGTGACCCCGGCCTGGACGGTGACGTCCTGGTGGTCGGCGGTGGCGGCGTGGAAGAAGACGGGCAGCTCCTGGTCGTCGACGGGGACCTCGCTGAGCACCGAGGTCGTGGGGCGGAACCAGAACGCCTGGCCGACGCCCTCGTGGGCGAGGCGGCCGCGTCGCAGGTGGACGACGTGGCCGGTGGGGGTGCCGAGGAAGTGGCGGACCCAGGGGTAGGTGCGGACGGTGGCCATGAGGTGTGCTCCTTGTTCTCGTCGGGACGACGATTAGTTGCCGTCGAGACGACGATAAGCCTCGCTGCCCTTATCGTCAAGATGACATCAAACGGGTAGGCTGGACGCATGACCGTCGTGCCGCCCACCGCTGCCACGCTGCCCGTCACCGTCGACGTCGTCGCCCTCACCGTCCGCGACGACACCCTCCAGGTGCTCCTCGTCGAGCGCGCGGTCGAGCCGCACCGCGGTGCGCTCGCCCTGCCCGGCGGGTTCGTCCTGCCGGGGGAGGACCTCGTGACCGCCGCCGCGCGCGAGCTCGCCGAGGAGACCGGGGTGACCCCGCCCGGGCACCTCGAGCAGCTGCGCACCTACGGCCCCCTCGGCCGCGACCCCCGCGGGCCCGTGCTGTCCGTGGCGTACCTGCTCGTGGCGCCGCACTTCGGCGTCGTCGAGGCCGGCTCGGACGCCGCGGCCGCCGGCTGGCACCCCGTCGCCGCGGTGCTGCCCGCCGACGGCGAGGGTGCGGGCGCGGCACGGCTCGCCTTCGACCACGCGCGCATCCTCGCCGACGGCGTCGAACGCACGCGCTCCAAGCTCGAGTACTCGGCGCTCGCCACCGCCTTCTGCGCCGACGAGTTCACCGTCACCGACCTGCGCCGCGTCTACGAGGCGGTCTGGGGGGTCCGGCTCGACCCCCGCAACTTCTCCCGGAAGGCCACCGGCACGCCCGGGCTGCTCCGGGAGACCGGGCGCACGACGTCCGGCGGGACCGGCCGGCCCGCCGCGCTGTACCGCGCCGCGCGGCCCGTCGTGCGCGCGGGCGGGCTGGCGGACGCCGCGGCGGACGTCACCGCGCTCCTCAACCCCCCGCTGCTGCGTCCGGCACCGTGACCGCTGCGGGGACCCCGCGGTGACCCTCGGGTGACCCCTGCGGTGACCTGACGGTGTGACGGCGTCGGCGCGAGTCGGGCATGCCGGGCGTGCAAGATGAACAGAAGGTGAACAACGCAGGAATAATGAGGCGTGACCTCGGCAGACGTCTACCTGGGGTTTCCTTCTGGCCCCACCATGGTCAACGTGACCGAGACGCTTCTCCTCGTGCTCGTCGTCGTGACCGCGCTGGCCTTCGACTTCACGAACGGCTTCCACGACACGGGCAACGCCATGGCAACCTCCATCGCGACCCGAGCCCTCAAGCCCAAGACCGCAGTCCTGCTGTCCGCCGTGCTCAACATGGCGGGCGCCTTCCTGTCCCTGGCCGTCGCCGCGACGATCGCCAAGGGACTGGTCGACGCCGGTGCCATCAACCTCGAGGTCGTGTTCGCCGGCCTCGTCGGCGGCATCGTGTGGAACCTGCTGACCTGGCTGCTGGGCCTCCCGTCCAGCTCGTCCCACGCCCTCGTGGGTGGCGTCATCGGCGCCGTCCTGGCCGCCGCCGGCACGTCCGGCGTCATCTGGTCCGGCGTCGTGTCGAAGGTGCTCGCACCCGCGCTGCTGGCACCGGTGATCGCGATCGGCGTCGCCGCCGTCGGCACGTTCCTCGTCGCCCGCCTCACCAAGGGCGTCTCGCAGGACGTCACCAGCCGCGGGTTCCGCTGGGGCCAGGTCGGCTCCGCGTCCCTCGTCTCCCTCGCGCACGGCACCAACGACGCGCAGAAGTCGATGGGCATCATCCTGCTGGCCCTCATCACCGCCGGTGCCGTCCCCGCCGACTCCAGCGTCCCGTTCTGGGTGATCCTGTCCTGCGCCTTCTTCATGGCGCTCGGCACCTACCTCGGCGGCTGGCGGATCATCCGCACCCTCGGCAAGGGCCTCGTCGAGATCGACTCCCGCCAGGGCATGGCCGCCGAGACGTCGTCCGCCGCCGTCATCCTGCTCTCCAGCCACTTCGGCTTCTCCCTGTCGACCACGCACGTCGCCACGGGCTCCATCCTCGGCTCCGGCGTCGGCATGCCCGGCGCCAAGGTCCGCTGGGGCGTCGCGGGCCGCATGCTCGCCGCCTGGGGGCTCACGCTCCCCGCCGCCGGCATCGTCGGCGCGGTCTGCTACTGGATCCAGCACGGCGTCGGCGGGGTGCTCGGCACCCTCATCGTCCTCGCCTTGCTGCTCGGCGTCTCGTTCACCATCTGGACCGCGTCGCGCCGCAAGCCGGTCGACCACAGCAACGTCAACGAGGAGTGGGACGAGACCAAGGGCGCCAAGCTCCAGGTCGAGGTGCCCACCACCGGTGAGGTCGGGGACCCGCAGGTCGGGCCCGTCGTCGACGAGCGCCGCGCCGCCGTCGTCTCCGCCATCGCCGCCGGACCGTCCGAAGGGAACACCAAGTGAGCATCGACTGGAGCGCCCTCGGCCAGGTCGTCGTCGCCGGACTGATCGTCGGCGCCGGCCTGCCCGCCCTGTTCGCCCTCGGGCTGCGACTCGTCGCCGGCACCGGGGAGCACCCCAGCGCCGGCAAGGGAGAGACCACCGGACCGGTCGTCATCGCGCGGCCGTCCCCGCTGCGGATGATCGGCGCGCTGCTGTGCTTCGGCACCGTCGTCGGCGCCGTCGCCGCCGGCATCGTCTTCCTCGCGTCCGGCGGCCACTGACCCTGCGCCCTGCCGCCTGACGCCCCACCGACGACACGCCCGACACGAGACGGGCGTGTCGTCGGCGTTCAGGTACCTCTAAGATCCAGCCGTCAGGTCGCACGCCTCGCCGATGTCGCACGCGCCAGGAGCCGGGCCGACGACGCAGCCCCGTGCTGCGCGTGGGACAGCATCTCCGGTGGGTCGACGACCTTCCCCCGCCCCGCGCGCACCTTCCGGGCCCGCCGTCACGTGGCCGACACGTCCGGTAACTCTGGAAGGAACCACATGCGCTCTCTCGTCCGGCTCGCAGCCACCTCCGTGGCCGCGGCATCGCTCCTGCTCGGCACCCTCGTGGCGCCCGCAGCGGCGGCGACCTCCCCGATCAACGTCACGTCGGTGTCGATCAAGGCCAGCTACGGCGGCCCCGCGATCTCCGCGAAGACGAAGTACTACGAGTTCACCACCAAGGCCTCGGGCAGCGTCTCCCAGGGCTGGGTGGACATCGTCGGCGACGTCTACCGCGGCAGCACCAAGGTCGCCTCGAACATCGAGCTCGGCTACGTCTACTCGGGCGGCAAGGACCTCACGGGGTACGTCCTCGCGAAGAACTCGTGGGGCCGCGGCACGTTCAAGGTCAAGAACGTGCGGGTCGTTCACGACCTCTACAACAACACCGTCAAGACGTACAAGGACACGACCGTCTCCGGCGGGACCTTCTACATCAAGTCCGCCATCAACGGGAACCTCACCAAGTACGGCACGGTCATCCAGGTGAAGACCAGCGGCTCCAAGAAGACCGTCAAGGTCGGCATCAAGCAGTACACGGTGAAGAAGGCCTGGGAGCCCTACAAGGGCAAGAAGGTCAAGATCCAGCAGAAGAAGGGCGGCAAGTGGGTGACCAAGAAGACCGTCAAGCTGAACTCGAAGGGCAAGGCGACGTACAAGCTGACGTCGGCGAAGAAGTACAAGTACCGCGTGCTCGTCCCCGGTTCCAGCACGGTCGTGGGCGGTTACTCGCAGGGCACCCCGAAGCTCTGACGTCGGGCGTCACCCAGCCGGCGGCCCCGGCCGCCGGGTGACAGCCAGCCCCCACCCCACCCCTCCCGTCTCGGCAACGAGCGTGCAGACTTCGCACCTCATGCGTCGTCTTGAGGTGCCGAGCCTGCACGCCCGTTGCCGAGCAGGGGTTGGGGCGGGGGCTCTCGTCGTCCCGTCCGCCGCGACGGTTCAGTCGTCGATCTCCGCCTTCGCGGCCAGGACCCGCCCGACGGCGTCGTCGACGAGGGCGGCGAAGTCCGGGTCGGCCTCGGCGCGCGCCACGAGGGCGTCGGCCATCTCCGGGACCACCGTCGGGTCCGCGGACGCCAGGACGAGGTCGACCCCGGCCGCCACGGCGTCGACCGCCCGATCGCCGGGGGACCGGTCGTCGACGGCGGCAGCGGCCGACACGTCGTCGGTGACGATCACGCCGTCGAACCCGAGGTCGGCACGCAGCAGATCCACGACCGCGGGCGAGAACGTCGCCTGCTCGTCCGGGTCGATCTTCGTGTAGGTCGCGTTGGACAGCATGACGAAGCGCGCCCCCGCGTCGACGCCGGCGCCGAACACCTCGACCGAGCGGGACGCCGGTCCCACGGCGTCGTCGGTGACGCCCTCGGTGGTGTCCGTGTTCTCGGTGACGTGCCCCAGGCCCGGGAAGTGCTTGATCACGGGCTCGACACCGGACGCCTGCATGCCCTCGGAGAACGCCGTGGCGCCGTCCACCACGCTGCGCGCCGTGTTGCCGTAGTTCCGCGAGAAGTAGCCGATCGGCGCGTTCGCCTCCTGGTTCGCGGGGGGACGAGGTCCATCACCGGCGCGAGGTTCAGGTTGATGCCCGCCTCGGCGAGCTCCGTACCCCAGGCGGTCGCCTCCTCGACCAGGCGCGACCGTTCCCACGACGCCTGCTCCGTCGCCCGCGGGATCTCCGAGAACCCCGGGCCGCGCAGCACCTGGACGAGCCCGCCCTCCTGGTCCGTCGCGACCAGCATCGGCGTGCCGTGGGGCGCGAGGTCCGTCGCCGAGCGCACCAGGTCGCGGGTCGCGTCCACGCCCCGCTCGCTGCGGCCGTGCAGGAACACGTTGCCGACCTGGTGGTCCACCAGCGCCGCCCGGGTCGCGTCGCTCACCTCGGCCGCGTCGGCGGGCGTGCCGACCATGAGGATCTGCCCGACCTTGCGCTCCACCGACCAGCCGGCCGGCGGGGCGTCGGCGCCGGGAGCAGGGCCCGGCGAGCCGTCGGGCGTGCCCGACGGCGAAGGGCGCGACGTGCCCGACGGCGAGGGGCTCGACGGCGACGTGCTCGCCGTACCCGGGGTGGCCGACGGCGGGGGTGCCGGCGTGCCGGACGGGCCAGGGGACGGCGACGGCGCCGTGCACGCCGCGAGAAGAGTGGCGGTCACGGCGAGCAGCGCGAGACGCCGACCCCTCACGAGGTCGACGGTGCGTCGTCCGACGTCACGGCCGACGGGGACGCCGCCGACGAGGGCGCCGTGTCCGAGTGGGCGAGCGTCGCGAGCGCACCACGCCAGTTCTGCGCGGCCCGGTCGGCGCGGTCGCGGGTGCTGATGTTCGCCTGCCGCACCTCGATCGCCGTGCCGCCGTCGTCCGCCGTGAGGATGATGCGGATGTCGTGATAGCTCTCCGGGACGTCCGGCAGGTCACCCAGCGGCGAGAAGTGCGTGAAGTGCAGCAGCCGCGCGCGCTCGACCGCGATCACCTCGCCCTTGTCGGCGAACTGCCGGCCGAAGAAGTGGCCCTCGAACGTGATCGGGCTGCCCGGTCGCAGGTCGGACTCGATGTTCGCGCCCAGCATCCAGCGGGCGCCCGGGTGCAGCAGCTCCGCCCACACCCGCTCCGGCGGCTGCGCGACATGGGCCGACGCGGTGGCGGTGAACGTGGCAGATCCCTCGGCGTGCATGGCGCCTCCTCACGGTCGGTCGTCGTCGGGTGCGCCCTTGCGTCCCGTCGGCACGACCGTAACCCCACCGGCGCGGCCGGGCCGAATCCGGGCCGGTGCCGCCGCTGCTCAGGCCGTGGTGCGCACGGCGTCGACGACGGCCTCGACGAACCCGTCCACGGCCTCCGGCGGCGTCGCCCACGCACACATCCACCGCACCTCGACCCGGTCCGGCGACTCGCCCGGCGCCCAGTCGTAGAACCGGGCCCGCTCGCGCAGCCGGTCCGCCGCCGCCCGGGGGAGCGTGGCGAACACGGCGTTGGCCTCGACGGGGCGGCTCACCCGCACCAGGGCGTCGACCGGCGCCGCGGCGTCGGTCAGCACGCCCGCCGCGGCCAGCCCGTCGCGCAGGCGGCCCGCCATCGCGTTCGCGTGCGCGGCCGTGCGCCACCACAGCGGGGCGTCGTCCGCCGTCGTCCCCGCGGACGAGCCGTCGAGCACGGTACCCGGCTCGCCCAGCAGCGCCAGGAGCTGCGCGGACACGAACCGCGACTTCGACGCGAGCTGCATCGTCGCCTTGCGCAGGAACGGCACGGCGTCCGCCGCGCGCCGTCGTACCGCCGCGCCGTCGTAGCCCGACCCCGGGAACGCCGGGGCGTCGTCGGGCCCGAGGACGACGACCGCCTCACCCAGCATGCCGCCGTTCTTCGCCGCGCCGAACGACAGCACGTCCACCCCGACGTCGGTCGTCAGGGCGCGCAGCGAGCAGCCGAGCGACACCGCCGCGTTCGCCAGCCGCGACCCGTCGACGTGCACCGCCATGCCGAGCCGGTGCGCCGTCGTCGCGAGGTCGTGCAGGGCGGCCAGGTCGTAGACGGTGCCCAGCTCCGTGGACTGCGTGAGCGTCAGCACGCCCGGGTGTGCGCGGTGCACGTCATGACGCTGCCCCGCCCACCGCTCGACGTCGGCCGGGGTGATGCGGCCGTCCGTCGACGGGCAGGGCAGCACCTTGAGGCCGCCGACCCGCTCCGGCGCGCCGTTCTCGTCCGTGTTGGCGTGCGCCACGTCCGAGGCGACCACGCCGCCCCACCGCTCCGAGACCGCCATCAGCGACACGACGTTCGCGCCCGTGCCGTTGAGGACGCCGAACGCCCGCGTCCCGGCACCGAAGACCTCCTCGACCCGGGCGCCCAGACGCTCCGTCCACAGGTCGTCGCCGTACGCGACGGCGAACCCGTCGTCCGCCCCCGCCACCGCCGCGAGGACCTCGGGGTGCGTCCCCGCGTAGTTGTCGGAACCGAACGGGGGGAGCGAGGTCTGCGGCACCGGACCAGCGTACGGGCGCCCACGGCCCGCGCCGGCTCGCGCGGACGTGCGCTGACTCGCGCGGATGTGCGCTGACTCGCGCGGATGTGCGCTGACTCGCGCGGATGTGCGCTGACTCGCGCGGATGTGCGCTGACTCGCGAGTCAGCGCGGGGCTGGTGCGACGCAGCGCACACATGGTGGATTGGAACGGCGCGGCCGCGCCGGTCGTCCTACTCTCGATGACGGGTGTCGTCGCGCCCGCCGTGCCGGACACCTGTCGCAGGGGAGCCGGTGAACTGCTGTCGTTCCGGGCGCGCTCCCGGAGGTCTGGAGCTCGAGTGTCAGGGAACGCCACCACCCGGTTCGCCAACGTCTCGCTGCTGTCCGTGGCGAGCCGGCTGCCCGGCCGGGTGCGGACGTCGGCCGACGTCCAGGATCGTCTCGCCCCCGCGCTGCGTCGTCTCGGGCTGCCCCGCACGCTGCTCCAGCGCGTCGCCGGGGTGCACGAGCGTCGCGCCTGGGGACCGGACGAGGACGTCACCACCGCCACCGTCGCCGCGGGGGAGGAGGCGCTGCAGGTCGCGGGCGTCGACCCCAGCGACGTCGGGCTCATCATCAACACGTCGGTGACCCGCAAGCACCTCGAGCCGTCGGTCGCCGTCGGGCTGCACCACGGTCTCGGCCTGCCGAGCTCCGCCGTGAACTTCGACGTCGCCAACGCCTGCCTCGGGTTCATCAACGGCATGAGCATCGCCGCCGGGATGATCGAGTCCGGGCAGATCCGGTACGCGATCGTCGTCGACGGCGAGGACGCCGACGACGTCCAGGACGCCACCGTCGAACGGCTGCTGCACGCCGACGCCGGCCGCGACGACTTCATGGCGGAGTTCGCCACCCTCACCCTCGGTTCCGGCGCGGCCGCGGCCGTGCTGGGTCGTGCCGACGAGCACCCGGACGGCCACCGGATCCTCGGCGGCGTCACCCGTGCCGCGACGCAGCACCACCTGCTGTGCGTCGGCAGCACCGACGGCATGTTCACCGACGCGCAGGCGCTGCTGGAGGGCGGGCTGGAGCTCGTCGTCGACGCCTGGAAGGACGCGGTGGCGGAGTGGGACTGGGCGGCGATGGACCGCTACGTCACGCACCAGGTGTCCAAGGTGCACACCCGCGCGATCACCGAGGCGGTCGGTCTCGACCGTTCGCGGGTGCCCGTCACGTTCCCCACGCTGGGCAACGTCGGCCCGGCGTCGGTGCCCATCACGCTCGCCGCGGAGCAGGAGTCGCTGCGCGCCGGCGACCGGGTGCTTCTCATGGGCGTCGGGTCCGGCATCAACACGGCGATGATGGAGCTGGCCTGGTGACGACGCACGCCGCGAGCCCGGTCCCGCCCGGGCTCCCGGGCCTCGACGTGCGCTTCAGCCACGTCCGCACCGTCCCCGAGGCCCGCCGAGCGTCTCCGGACGTCGCACATCGGGCCCCCGACGACGACCTTCAGAGACGCTCGACGGACGGGACCGGCGACGACGTCGAGTGGCACTACCTCGACAACGGGCCCGTCCTCGCGGCGCACGGCATCGAACCCGTCGGCACGGTGCTCGCCGTGCACGGCAACCCCACGTGGTCGTACCTGTGGAGAAGCCTCGTCGAGCTCACCACCGACAGCGCGGTCGAGGCCGCCGCCGCGGACGGCGAACGTCCCGACGCCGTCCACAGGGCGTGGCGCGTGGTCGCCGTCGACCAGCTCGAGATGGGGCTGTCCGCCCGCACGGGCCGCCGCCGTACCCTGCCCCAGCGCGTCGCCGACCTCGGCGCGTTCACCGACTCCCTCGGCCTCACCGGCCCCGTCGTCACCCTCGGCCACGACTGGGGCGGCGTCGTCTCCCTGGGCTGGGCGGTCGACCACCCGGACCTGCTGGCCGGCGTGACCCTGCTCAACACGGCCGTCCACCAGCCCGCGGGCGTCCCGATCCCCGCGCCCCTGCGCCTCGCGCTCGCCCGCGGCGTCCACCGGCTCGGCACCAGCACCACCGGCGCGTTCCTCGAGACCACGCTCGCGCTCGCCCGGCCCCGCCTCGACCACGACGTCGCCGACGCCTACCGGCTGCCGTACCGCACCGCCGCCGACCGGGCCGGCATCGAGGACTTCGTCGCCGACATCCCCGCGACCCTCGAGCACCCCAGCCGCCCCGAGCTCGACCGCATCGCCGCCGGGGTCGCGCGCCTCGACGTGCCCGCCCTCCTGCTCTGGGGCCCGCACGACCCGATCTTCTCCGACCGCTACCTCGCCGACCTCGTCGGCCGTCTCCCGCACGCCCGCGTGCACCGGTTCTCCGCCGCCGGGCACCTGATCGCGGAGGACGTCGAGTGGGCTCCGCCCGTGGTCGACTGGTTGGGGTCGGTCGCTTCGGTCGTCTCGGTCGGGTCGCCGGTCGGGCCGGACGTCGCGCGCGCGGACGCGTTCACGGGCCCCGGGGGGCCCTCCACTTCGGGACTGACGTCCGCGCGCGCGACGTCCGACCCGACCGACTCGAGTGAGGCCGTCGCGTCGGCAAGATCGTCGGACGGGAGAGCGGAGCCGGGTATGGCCGGTCCGGGGGAGGGCGTCGGCTCAGGCACGACGACGGCCGGTGGGTACCGGCCGATGTGGGCCGGGCTGGACGAGCGGGCGGCGTCGGCGTCGGCGGGGGAGCCGGCGGTGCTCGACCAGTCCGGCACCGGACCGGCGAGCGTGAGCTGGCGGGCGCTGGACCGGCAGGTGCGGCGCATCGCGGCGGGGCTGCACGGCATCGGCGTGCGCCGCGGCGACCGGGTGTCGCTGCTCGTGCAGCCCGGGCCGACGCTCACCGCGCTCGTGTACGCGTGCCTGCGGATCGGTGCGGTCGTCGTCGTCGCGGACGCCGGTCTGGGCGTGAAGGGGCTGACGCGCGCCCAGCGGGGCGCCTGGCCCGGCTACCTGGTCGGGCAGCGGAAGGCGCTCGCGGCGGCGCGAGCGTTCGGCTGGCCGGGGGTGCGGATCTCCGCGGACCCGCTCGAACCCGTGCTGCGGCGCGCGCTGGGCGTCGACCACGAGCTGGTCGACGTCGCGCGGGCCGGCGACGTGCTGGACCTGCCTCCCGAGCCGGGACCGGACGACGAGGCCGCCGTGCTGTTCACGTCCGGCTCGACCGGACCCGCGAAGGGCGTCGTCTACACGCACGCGCGGCTCGCGGCGCTCCGGGACGCCCTGGCCGGGCACTTCGCCGTCGGCCCCGACACCGGGCTGGTCACCGGGTTCGCGCCGTTCGCGCTGCTCGGTCCGGCGCTCGGCACGCGGTCCGTCACGCCCGACATGGACGTGTCCGCGCCGCGCACCCTCACGGCGCGGGCGGTCGCGGACGCCGTCCGGGCGTCCGACGCGCGCATGGTGTTCCTGTCGCCGGCGGCGATCCTGAACGTCGTCGACACGGCGTCCGCGCTGGACGCCGACGACCGCGACGCCCTCGGCCGGGTCGAGACGTTCCTGTCCACCGGGGCGCCGATCAGCGCGGCCATGCTCACGGCAGCGCAGCGGCTCATGCCCGCCGCGAACCCGCACACGCCGTACGGCATGACGGAGTGCCTGCTCGTCTCCGACATCACGCTCGACGGCGTGCGGGCCGCGGCGGACGCCCCGGACGCCGGGGTGTGCGTCGGCCGTCCCGTTGGCGAGGGTCGAGTGCTGATCAGCGCCCTCGACGCCGACGGCGCCGCGACGGGTGCGCCGTCCGACGTGCCCGGCGTGCTCGGCGAGGTGCTCGTCAGCGCCCCGCACCTCAAGGAGCGCTACGACCGGCTCTGGCTGACGGACGTCGCCGCCGAGCGTGACACCCCGGCCGGGCACTGGCACCGCACGGGCGACGTCGGGCACCTCGACGCCGACGGCCGCCTGTGGATCGAGGGGCGGCTCGCGCACGTCCTCGTCACCGCCGACGGGCCGCTCGCCCCCGTGGGACCCGAGCAGGGCGTGGAGCGGGCCGACGGCGTGCGCCGCGCCGCCGTCGTCGGCGTCGGCCCCGCGGGTGTGCAGCAGGCCGTCGCCGTCGTCGAGACCGTCCCGCCCACCCGGCGTCCCGGCCTCGCACCCGACGACGTCGACGCGGCCGTCCGCGCGTCGTCGCCGGTGCCGCTCGCCGCCGTCCTCGCCGTGCCGGTCATGCCCACCGACGTGCGCCACAACTCCAAGATCGACCGTGCGCGCCTCGCCGCCTGGGCGGCCGGGGTCCTCGGCGGCGGCCGGGTGGGGGCACCGTGACCGTGCTGGTGACGGGCGCGTCCGGGCTGCTCGGCGGCGCGGTCGCCCGGGTGCTCGTCGAGCGCGGCGAGGCCGTGCGGACGTTCCAGCGCCGCCCGTCCGGGGTGGTGGGCGCCGAGGACGCCGCCGGGTCGTTGATCGACGCGGCCGCCGTCGCGGACGCGCTGGACGGCGTGACCGGCGTCGTCCACCTCGCGGCGAAGGTGTCCCTCGCGGGGGACCCGGCCGAGTTCGAGGCGGTGAACGTCGGCGGCACCGGCCTGCTGCTGGATGCCGCAGAGCGGGCCGGGGTGTCGCGGTTCGTGCAGGTGTCCTCGCCGTCGGTGGCGCACTCCGGGTCGTCGCTCGTCGGGGTGGGTGCGGAGCCCGCCGACCCCGCCCGCGCCCGAGGCGAGTACGCGCGCACCAAGGCGGCGTCCGAGGTGCTGGCGCTCGCCCGCGACCGCGGGCCGTCGTCCTCCGACGGCGGTCGCGGGTTCTCCGTCGTCGCCGTGCGGCCGCACATCGTGTGGGGGCCGGGGGACACCCAGCTCGTGGAACGGGTGCTGGACCGGGCGGCGTCGGGCCGCCTGCCGCTCCTCGGCCAGGGTGCCGCCCTCATCGACACCACCTACCTCGACAACGCCGCCACCGGCATCGCCGCCGCCCTCGACCGCGCCGACGACGTCCACGGCCGCGCCTACGTGATCACCAACGGCGAGCCCCGCACCGTGGCCGACCTGTTGGCCGGCATCTGCCGCGCCGGCGGTGTCGAACCGCCCCGGTGGCGGGTCCCCGCCGGGCTGGCACGTGCGGCCGGGGGAGCGGTCGAGGCGCTGTGGAGCGTGCGTCCCGGCGCCGACGAACCCCCGATGACGCGGTTCCTCGCCGAACAGCTGTCCACAGCCCACTGGTTCGACCAGCGCGCCACCCGCGCCGACCTGCACTGGCGGCCCGCCGTCAGCGTCGACGAGGGCTTCCGGCGGCTCGCCGCCCACTACGGCGGCACCGCCCGCTGACGCCCAGGGTGCCCAGGTCCGCCGAGCGTCTCTGAACGTCGGCCATCAGCGGCCGACTCGCGACATCCAGAGACGCTCGGCGACAGGTGGCGTGGCGGCCGGGTGGCCAGCGGCCCAGGCGGCCGCGTCGCCGCGGAATTCCCGTGCACGCGCGCCGGCCGATCGGCAGACTCTCCCGATGACGCTCATCCTGCGACCGCCCACCGTCGACGACGAGCCCGCACTGCGCCGCCTGCACGTCGAGCTCGCCGCGGAGGGGTTCACGTTCCTCCTGGCGGACGGCACGTGGGACGAGATGCTGGCGACGTTCCGGCGCGAGGCCTCGGGCGCGGACCTGCCGCCGGGCCGGGTGCGTGCCGACTTCCTCGTGGCGGAGGTGGACGGCGTCCCCGTCGGCCGGGTGTCGGTCCGGCACGCGCTGAACGACTACCTGCGTGAGGTCGGCGGGCACGTCGGGTACGCCGTCGGGCGGGACCACCGGGGACGCGGGTACGCCACCGAGATGCTCCGGCGTTCCGTCGAACGGCTCGCCGGGCTGGGTGTCGAGCGGGTCCTGGTGACCTGCGACGACGACAACGCCGCCTCGGCCGCCGTCATCGAGCGGTGCGGCGGCGTGCTGGACGACGTGCGCGTCGTCGGCGACGGTGCCCCGAAGCGGCGCTACTGGATCGACACCGCGCACATCGACACGAGCAGCGCCGCCGGGCGTCTCTGAACGTCGGCCGTCAGCGGCTGACCCGCGACATCCAGAGACGCTCGACGGCAGGGTGGGGTCAGACGCGCACGTCCACCCACACCAGGCGGTGGTCGCTGGAGGGGAACGGGTAGACGCCGGTCAGGCGGGACAGCGGGTCGGCGAGCGTCGGCCAGAACACGCCCGCGTCCCGCACCCGCAGGTCGCGGGACGGCAGCACGTAGTCGGCCCGCAGGTTGCCCGGCGTGGTGTCCGCGAAGTCCGCGGTGTCGAGCGCCGGGTCACCGGTGTGCGCCGCGTTCGCGCCGCCCTGCACCGCGGCGGCCTCGACCGCACCGGCCGACGTCGGCGCCGGGTCCTGGATCCGCCGGTGCTCCAGGAGCTGGTCGATCGCCACGTCGTACGAGTCGCCGTCCGCCGGGTCCGCGTTCTGGTCGCCGACGACGACGAAGCTCGCGCCGCGCTCCAGGCCGCCGCGCCCGCCGTCGTCGTCGTACACGTAGCGGGCCGTCCGCCCGCCCGTCACGTAGTCCGCCCAGAAGCGGATCTCGTCGTGGTTGCGGCGGCCGTTGCGGTCCTCCGGGCCGTCGAACGTCGGCGGCGTCGGGTGCGACGCCAGCACGTGCACCGTCTCGCGGCCCACCTTCACCGGCACGTCCCAGTGCGACTTGCTCGACAGCCGCACCACGTCCAGCTCGTCCTCGGTGAACCAGTCGTCGGGGGCCGGCGTCGACGGGTCGTCCGGGAGCAGCGCTCCCGGCATGTCCTTCCACAGGAAGTCCTGGAACGTGCGCACCTCACGCGTGTCGATCGGGTACTTCGACAGCACCGCCATCCCGTACTGCCCCTCGAACAGCCCGAACCCGAACGCGTCGTCGCCGCCGCCCACCGTGCCGTCGTTGTTGAGGTCGAACCCGCTCGCCACGCCCGTGTTCGACGGCGCGCTGTACGCGTACCGGTAGCGCACCGGGTCGGCACCACCCTGGCCGACCTCCAGGTAGTTCTCCCGGAACAGGTCCACCGCCAGGCCCTCGGCATCGAAGTCGAACTCGTTGAGGAGCACCACGTCCGGGTCCGCCCGCTGGATCACCTCGGCGACCGTGCGCGCCTGCACGTCGTCGGGCGTCGACAGGTCCGCGACCAGCTCGCCCTCGGTCGCCCGGTTCAGCGACAGGTTGTACGTCGCCACCCGCAGCGTGCGGTCCTTGCCCTGACCGTGGCCGTGGCCGGGCGAGCCGTGGCCCGGGTGGTGCCCGCCATGACCGTGCGAGCCACGGTCCCGGGCGTCGTCGCGGCCGTGGGCGCTCGCGGCCGGCGGGACCAGCGTGCCGGACAGGGCCACGGCCAGCGCCGTGGCGGTGAGGAGGAGGCGTCGTCGCGTCATGCGGTCACGCTAGGCGCCGGGCGTGACATCGGCATCAACGGGCGGTGAACTCCGTCGTCCGGCACGACGGGCGCCGGGATCCGACGACGAGGGGAGACGCACCTCGGGGACCGGGGACCGTCCGGTCCCGGTCCCCGAGGCGTTCGACGGTGCGACCGTCAGTGGTGCCGGTGGCCGCCCAGCGAGTACCGCACGAGCTGGCCGTCCGGCGGTGCTCCCTCACCCGGCAGGACGTTCACCGTGGCGAGCAGGCCCTTGCCGTCGAGCTCCAGCGCGCCCGGCAGCGGGACCGACACGAACGTCGAGTCGTGGTGCCGGCCCGTCTTCGAGATCTCGCCGCCGAAGAGCTGCGCGACGTAGATCGTCCCGGAGCGGTCGACCGCGATCCCGGTGGGGGAGAGCAGGTCGTCGACGACGGTGCGCGACCGGCCCGACCACGGCGAGACGACGACGACGGAGCCGCGGGCCCCGAGCGAGTCGTCCTCCGGGCCGCCCGGCAGCAGGGAGACGTAGAGCAGGCCGGACGGCCCCACCTCGACGTCGGTGGGCACCGGCTCGAACCAGTACTTGTATCCGGCGGCGCAGGCCGGCAGCCCCAGGCCCGCGAGGGCCTCGGCGGTGACCTTGACGGGCTGCGCGGGCAGGACCGCGACCGTGCGGACCTTGCCGCGGCGGTCGACGGACAGGATGGTGTTGCCCGCCGCGTCGGCGACGTACGTGGTGCTGCGGTGCGTGGCGGTCGCGTAGGGGTGGGACTCCACGATGCCGGTGTACTTCGCCGGGAAGTCCTCCGGGAACTGCGCGGCGCAGGAGCGCGGCAGGGTGCGGAAGCCGTAGAGCGCCTTCGCGTCGGGGTTCTTCGTCGCCTCGTAGGCGCCGAGGTCCGCGACCGTGCGGGCCGTGCCCAGCGGGGCGCCCCTGCGATCGACGCGGATCTTCTTGAGGACGGTCGCCGGGCCGGTCTCGGCGAACGTGACGACGCCGTCGTCGTAGCTGAGGGCGCCGACCTCCTCCCCGCCGGCCGAGGTGTGGACGACGCCGACCGTGCCGTCCCTGGCGACGGAGCTGAGCATCCCGCCGAAGTTCTGGCTGACGAACGTGGTGCCCTTCGGGCCCACGGCGAGGCTGAGCGGGGTGAGCAGGCCGGCCGCGATCGTCTCCGACGACGGCGGGCGGGGGTCTCTCGACCCGTGGGCCGTCGCGGGGGTGACGGCGAGGACGAGCGCGGCGGTCGTGGCCGCGAGGACGGACAGGGGACGTCTCATGGGGTGCACTCCTGGGTGCGCAGGACAAAGGGGGAAGCTTCGCGGCCGAAGGCGGCGCGGTGGCGCTCGACGCTGACGCGGGTGCGCGGGACGGCCAGGGGCCGGGGCGGGTGCGCGTCCACCTCGACGCGCCACTCCTGTCGAGTGTCGGCCCGCCCCCGGTGATACACCAGCGCATTCCCGGGTGATTCCCGGGGCACCTGTCGGTGCCCCGGGGCACGATGGCAGGACCGACCTGGAGGACGACATGAGCGCACCGAGCGGCATCCCGGCACGGACCTATCCGCAGGGCGTGCCCTGCTGGATCGACCTGGAGGTGGACGACGTCGACGCCGCCCTCGCGTTCTACGGCGCGCTGTGCGGGTGGCGGTTCACCGAGAAGCTGCCGCCGGGGGCGCCCGGACGGTACGCCGTCGCGTCGTGGGACGGCACCGACGCGACCGCGATCGCCGCGATCGCCTCGCCGTCGGCGTCCGGTGCGTCCCGTTCCACGTGGAACACGTACCTCGCGGTCGACGACGCGGCCGCGTCGGCGGCCCGGGTCCTCGGGCTGGGCGGGACCCTCGACAGCGTCGTCGAGGTGGTCGGCCCTCCGGAGGCGCCCGCAGGCCACCTGGTCCGGTTCCGCGACCCGCAGGGCGTGCCGTCCCGGCTGTGGCAGGCGGGCACCCGGCTCGGCGCGCAGCGCGTCAACGAGCCCGGCACCTGGAACTTCAGCAACCTGCTCACCGACGACCAGGACGCGGCGCTGGCCTTCTACGGGCCGCTGCTGGGCTGGACGGTCGGCGAGCTCGGGTACGGGATGGTGCGCGTCGAGGGGTACGGCGCCCACCTCGCGGCGACCGTCGACCCGGGCATCCTCGACCGGCAGGAGCACGTGCCGGCCGGCTTCGCGGACGTCGTCGCGGGGATCGGGCCGGCCGAGGGGGCGCCCCGCTGGGCCCTGGTGCTCGCCGTCGCCGACCGGGACGCCGCCGCGGCGACCGCCGTCGACGCCGGAGCCACCCTGCTCGCCACCGACGACACCGAGTGGACCCGGGAGGCCACGATCCGGGACCCGTGCGGCGCCGAGCTGGTGCTGTCCCAGTTCGACCCGCCCGAGGAATACCTCGCCGCGGAGGCGGCCGCGGAGGGCTGACGGCCGGCGCCGAAGATGGGCCCGGGCGGCCGGTGCCGCGCGCGTGCCGTCAGGCGCGGCGCGCCTGCACGAACACCACCTCGTCGCCGAGCAGCGGCATCCGCCCGACGGCGCGGGCGTCCGTCAGGCCCGCACCGGCCAGCAGCCGCTCGATCCCGCCGTCCGCGTTGTCGGCGTCGTGGGTGCGGCTGCCCGGGCCGTGCCCCGGCTGACGTCCGCCCGGGCGGTGCCGGTGCGCGCCGTCGTCGTGCGCGTGGGGTCCGCCGGGCTCCGCGTGCGAGGAGCGGGCGTCCGGCCCGTCGTGCGCGGCGTCGCCGTGCCCGTGGTGGTGGGCCGACCCGTGGTCGCCCGCGAAGTCGGCGATCGTCACGGTTCCGCCGGGGCCCAGCACGCGGGCGATCTCGCCCGCGAGCAGCACCTTCTCCGCGAGCGGCACGTGGTGCAGCGCCAAGGACGACACGACGTGGTCCTGGCTCCCGTCCGCCACGGGCAGCCGGTGGGCGAACCCGCGCACCAGCGTCACCTCCGCCGGGCGGCGCCGGAGCTTGCCCGCGGCGCGGCGCAGCGAGTCGCCGTCCGGGTCCAGGCCGGTCACGACGGCGTCGGGCGCCGTGCGCAGGATCTCGCGCGTCAGGTTCCCGGTGCCGCAGCCGACGTCGAGCACGTGCTCACCGGGCCGGACCCCGGCCACCACTGCCGTGCGGCGGTACAGGCGACCGAGCCCCCGGAAGCGAGCCACGACGTCGTACCAGGGCATCAGCCACCCCCGGGACATGCCCGGCAGGAACGGGTGGTCCGACTCGTCCGGGCGGACGTCGTCGAGCAGGGTCACGGGCACGAGCAGCCTCCACAGGGACGAAGTCCTCCCATGGTGCCCCCACCGTCCGCCATCGTGACAACGGGCTTGCCGGACCGGCAAACGTGCGACCATCGGGACGATCCACCCCAGGACGAGAGGTAGCACCGTGCTGCGCAGCACCGACCGCATCGAGACCACCCACGCCGGCTCCCTGCCGCGCACCCCCGAGCTGATCGCCGCCAACGCGGCCCGCGACGCCGGGGACGCCGACGGCGCCTTCGACTCCCTGCTGCGCGACGCCGTCGCCGGTGTCGTGCGCCGCCAGCAGGAGGCCGGCATCACCGTCGTCGGTGACGGCGAGTACGGCAAGTCCATGTCGTCCCCCGTCGACTACGGCGCCTGGTGGTCCTACTCGTTCCAGCGCACCGGCGGGCTCGAGCTCGACACCGACGCGAGCTGGGTGCTCGCCGACGTGCGGTCCGCGCCCGGGGACGTGCGCCTCACCGGGTTCGGCAACCGTCGTGACCAGGCCCGTTTCCGCGAGGCGTACACCGACCCGACGTCCGGCATCTTCGGCGGTGCCGGCCCCGGCGCGTTCCCGAAGGTCACCGGCCCGCTCACCTACACCGGCCAGGCCGCCGTCGCCGCGGACGCCGCGAACCTGCGCGCCGCCGCCGACGCCGCCGGCGTGACCGACGCGTTCGTCACCGCCATCGCGCCCGGGTCGGCCACCCGCATCCACAACGAGCACTACGCCACCCACGAGGAGTACGCGTACGCGTGGGCCGACGTGCTGCGCGAGGAGTACCTCGCCATCGTCGACGCCGGGCTCGTCGTGCAGATCGACGACCCGGGCCTCGCCGAGTCCTGGGACCAGATCACCCCCGAGCCGACCGTCGAGGACTACCTCGCGTTCTCCCGCATCCACGTCGAGGCGCTCAACCACGCGCTGCGCGGCATCCCCGAGGACAAGGTCCGCTACCACCTGTGCTGGGGCTCCTGGCACGGCCCGCACTCCACCGACCTGCCGATGCGAGACATCGTCGGACTCATGCTCCAGATCGACGCCGGCGCCTACTCGTTCGAGGCGGCCAACGTGCGCCACGAGCACGAGTACCGCGTGTGGGACGACGTGCGGCTCCCCGAGGGCAAGGTCCTGCTGCCGGGCGTCGTGTCGCACGCGACCAACGTGCTGGAGCACCCCGAGCTCGTCGCCGACCGCATCGAACGGTTCGCCACCCGCGTCGGTCGCGAGAACGTGCTGGCCTCCACCGACTGCGGCCTCGGCGGGCGCGTCCACCCGCAGATCGCGTGGGCGAAGCTCGAGTCCCTCGCCGAGGGTGCGCGGATCGCGTCGGAGCGACTCTGGCGCTGACCGGCCTCCCGGTTCCCGGGGCGCGCGAGCGTCTCTGAACGCCCTCCTTCACGGCTGTTTCGGGGACGTTCAGAGACGCCCGAGGTTCGCTCCGGGCCGCCGCAGGTGGACGGAACGGCCCTGATAGCATCTGCTATCGGAGGTGGCCATGCCCCAGACCCACGGCGACGACTCGGCAGTCGAGCGTGCCTTTGCCGAGTACCTGAACGCGCTCGGAACGTCGGCCGATGCCCTGCGTGCGGAGGCGAGCCGAACGCTGGAACGAGGTGCGAGGCAGGCTCGCGAGCTCGGGTGGAGTCAGCGTCGGATCGCCCGGGCGCTCGGCCGTAGCCAGCCCGAGGTCAAGAGGTTGCTCGACCGTGGGCCCGAGGCTCCGGAGCCCTCTGAGCCGGAGGTCCGCGCGACGCTGATGGACCAGGTGCTTCGCCGACGACGGGACGAGATCGTCCAGGCCGCGGCCCGGCGCGGCGTACATCACCTGCGGTTGTTCGGATCGGTCGCCTCCGGGACGGACCACGACACCTCCGACGTGGATCTCCTCGTCGATGTCGACGAGGGGGTCGGCCTCTTCACACTCGGTGCGCTGGAGGCCGAGCTGTCGGCGATCCTTGGTCGGCCGGTCGACGTCGTCCCTGCTCGTTCGCTCCGGCCGGCAGTCCGCGCACAGGTGCAGGCGATCCCCTTGTGAAGCGGTCCGATGGCGACCATGCGGGTGAGGCGTTGGAGCACCTGGAGATTCTTCGGGCCCACGTCGAGGCCGGTTCCTGGGAGGACCAGGTGACGGTCGACGCGGTATGCCTCCGCCTCGCTGCAGCGATCGACGCCTCGTCCCGGCTCAGCGAGGCCGCCCGCGCCGAAGCATTCGGAACCCTGTGGCCGGCGGTTCGAGCGACACGGAACCGGATCGTCCACGGCTACGTCACCGTCGATGCCGAGATCGTCCGAGCGACGGTCGAGCACGATCTGGACGGGTTCGCGGCAGCACTCCGGCGCATCGGCCGTGACACGTGAGCTTCCGTACGATGGCGTGATGCCTGTGGATGGAGCCCGCCCGCCCAGCACCGCCTATCTCGACCACCTCGCCGCCGAGACCGAGCTGCGCCGCCGGGCCGCCGA
The DNA here is from genome assembly GCF_001636295.1 of Isoptericola dokdonensis DS-3. NCBI lineage: Bacteria > Bacillati > Actinomycetota > Actinomycetes > Micrococcales > Promicromonosporaceae > Isoptericola > Isoptericola dokdonensis. The sequence continues at coordinate 2,796,108 of NZ_CP014209.1, forward strand.
GCCCGGCCCCGGGGAACCCGACGGCGGGACGCCCGGCGGGGCTCCCGCCGTGCTCGCCGGGGTGGTCGACGCCGCGGCGTCGGCGCTGGAACCGGAGCTCGCCACCGTCGTCCGCACCCTGCACGCCCACCCGGAGACGGCGTTCGAGGAGCACGACAGCGCGCGGCTGCTCGTCGACCTGCTCGGCCGGCACGGCATCGCGGCCGAGACGGGGACCGGCGGGGTCGCGACGGCGTTCCGCGCGACGCTCGGACCGGGCGGTGGCCCGACGATCGCGATCTGCGCCGAGTACGACGCCCTGCCGGAGATCGGCCACGCGTGCGGCCACAACGTCATCGCGGCGGCGGGCGTCGGCGCGTTCCTCGCGCTCAAGGACGTCCTGCAGGCCACGGACGCCCCCGCCGGCCGGGTCGTGCTGCTCGGCACCCCGGCCGAGGAGGGCCACACCGGCAAGGAGGTCCTCGCCCGCGCCGGGGCGTTCGACGACGTCGACGCGGCGATCATGGTGCACCCGTACGGCGCGGACGTCGCCGACCAGGTGTGGCTCGGCCGCCGGCTGCTCACCTGGACGTTCACCGGCCGCAGCGCGCACGCCTCCGCGCAGCCCTTCATGGGCCGCAACGCGCTCGACGCCGCGAACCTCGCGTACGCGGGCGTCGGGCTGCTGCGCCAGCAGCTGCCGCCGTCGGACCGGGTGCACGCCATCATCACCGACGGCGGCACCCGCCCCAGCGTCATCACCGAGCGGGCCGTCGTGCGGCTGTACGCCCGCTCGAAGTACCCGGACACGCTGCGTGACCTGTCGCGACGCCTCGACGACGTCGCCCGCGGGGCCGCGCTCATGACCGGCACCGACGTGAAGATCGGCTGGGACGACGGCGCCCACCCGTCGCTCCCGGTGCGCACCAACGCTGCGCTCACCGCCCGCTGGGTGGCCGCGCAGCAGCGGCGCGGCCGCGACGTGCTGCCCGCCGGCGTGGTGTCCGAGACCCTGGCGGCCTCCACCGACTTCGGCAACATCAGCTTCCGGGTGCCGGGCATCCACCCGCTCATCAAGGTCGCCGACCCGGCCGTCGCGCTGCACACCAAAGACTTCGCCGCCGCCGCCGGCTCCGCCCGCGCGGTGGCCGCCGCCGTCGACGGCGCCGCCGGGCTGGCACTCACCGCGCTCGACTACCTGTGCGACGACGGCCTCCGCGCCGCCGTCGACGACGAGTTCTCCGCCGCCGGCGGGTCGATCGACGTGCCCTCCTACTTCGACTGACCGGCGCACAGGCCGCGTCCGTGCGAGCGTGGACGCATGACCTCCGAGAAACAGCTCCGCCAGGCCGCCCTCGCGCTGCCCGACGTCGTCGAGTCCGAGGGTGCCTTCCGGGTGCACGACGTCGTGTTCGTCTCGGCCGTACCGGGCATCGGGATCCAGCTCGCGCTCGACGCGGCGGACGCCGAAGCCCTGCTCGGACAGATCGGCGGCGCCGAGGAGTCGCCCGGCGGCGTCGCGGTGGGCCTCGACGACCTCGATGGGCAGCAGCTCAACCACTGGGTGCGGCGCGCCTGGCTCGCGTGCGCTCCGCACGAGCTCGTCGAGACGGTGGTGGCGGCGGACTCCGCCGCGCCCGGGTCGGTCGGCGACCTGCCGGCCACCATCGGGCGGCCCGCGACCCGGGCGCTCGCGGGCGCCGGGATCACGACGCTCGCGGCGGTCGCCGAACGCTCCGACGGGGACCTGCTGGCGTTGCACGGCGTCGGGCCGCGTGCCGTGCGCCTGCTGCGCGAGGCGATCGGCTGAGGCTCAGCCCCGCAGCGGTGAGCCCGCGACGGTGAAGTCGAACCCGCCGAACTCCCCGGACAGCAGCGGGCGGGCAGCGGCGATGGACTCCTGGACCGCCGGCAGCTCCAAGGAGTCGCGGTGCGCCGCCGCGGACGTCCACAGCTCGGCGACGAACACGGTGTCCGGGTGGTCGTCGTGGGTGCCGACCTCGTAGAGCAGGCAGCCCGCGGCCGCGAGCTCGGGGCTGCGCCGCGTGAGGTGCGCGACGAGCTCGTCCCGCCGCCCGGGGGCCGTACCGAGGGTGCCGACGTTGGCGTAGGTCATGCGCACGACCGTAGCCCCGCCGTCCGACACCGCGCCCGACCAGGTGCGTGCCGCCACGGCCGAGTTGCCAGGTCACCGACCCGTCGGGTAGACATCTGCCCAGGTCACGAGCGACCGGCAACACGCCCTCCGCGTGCCGGTCCGGCAACCGCGCCCCTCGCGCACGGTGCCCCAGGAGGAAGACCCGCCCCGCGCCGACAGGCGCAGGGAAGAGCGAGGTCGACGTCACCTCGGAGCGCTCCGGCGCACCGACGTCGTCGGCCCCTGACCCGGGAGCCCGCATGTCCTTCACGTTCCGCACCCCGCACGGCACCGTCCACGAGGTCGACGCCGACGACCCGTGCCGCACCGCCCTCAGCTCGGTCGGCGAGCTCGTCTGCCCCGTCCACACCGGGGTCCAGCGGCCGCGGTCCCGGCGCTCCTGCACGGCGGCAGTCCGGGCGCACCGGCTCTGCCAGGTCTGCCTTCGTGCCACCGTGCCCCTGCGGAACTTCAAGGACGCGCAGCGGCACGTCTGCGACGACTGCCTGCGTCTCGATCGGGAGGTCGCCGCCGCGCGCGGTGGGAGCCCGCTGGTCACGACGATCCAGGGCGAGAGCCTGACGCGCCGCACCACCGCCCACGCCACGCTCGCGTTCGGGGACCTATGGGTAGGCGCGGTGGCGGGCGGACTGCCGGTGTTCGTCCTCGACGACCACGCGCCGTACTGGGGTGCCGTGCCCTCGCGCGGTGGTGTCGTCACCGTGGCCCGTACGGCGGCCGTCCGCTTCGCCTGGTTCGACGACTGGCGTCGTCGCCCGTGGGACGGGGCCGAGCAGCGCCGTCGGCACCTCGCCTGGGCGAGGGCCGTGCACCCGACCAGCAGTCTCGCGCAGCACCCGGGTGAAATCCGGTGACGGCGGCGACCGTTCCCTGGCGCACGCGTGACGCGGACAAGGGAATCCGGTACGAAGTGGGCATGGTGCGCCTCCTCCCGCCCGACCCCCGGTTCCCCGACGACGGCGGCGCCGAGCGCGCCGTGTGGGAGGCGCTCGCGGACGCGCTGCCGGACGGCGCCGCCCTGTTCCACGGCGTCCACCTGCAGGAGGGCGCACAGGAGTACGAGATCGACGTGCTCGTCGCCTGGCCCGGGGTCGGGATCGCCGCGATCGAAGTCAAGGGCGGGTACGTCGACCGGGTCGACGGCGCCTGGTACCAGGGCAGCGGGGACGCGCGGCACCGCATCGACCCCGTCGCGCAGGTGCAGGGCGCCCGCCACGCCCTGCAGGCGCTGCTGCGCGAGCGCGGCGACCTGGCGGCGTCGTCCCGCACCGCGCACCTCGTCGCGTTCCCGCACCGGTACGTGCCGGGCGACTGGCAGACGCTCGACCTGCCCCGCGACATGCTGGTCGACCGGGGCGACCTCGAGTCACCCGGTCAGGTCGCGGCGCGCGTCAAGCACGCGATCGAACGGCACGGGCAGGGGCACTTCCCGCTCGACGACCTCGGCGTCGACGAGCTCGCCACGTCCCTCGCCGGCGGTTTCCCCGGCCACGCCGAGCACCTCACCCGTGCGCTCGAGCACGAGACCTGGCTCGAGCAGATGACCCGCGACCAGTCCCGCGTCCTCGACCTGTTCGCCCAGGTGCGGCGCCTGCGCGTCGTCGGCGGCGCCGGGTCCGGCAAGACGTACCTCGCGCTGGAGCAGGCCCGACGCCGCACCCGCGCCGGGGAGCGGGTCGCCCTGCTCTGCTACTCCCGCGGCCTCGGCCGCTACCTCGAACGGATCACCGCCACCTGGCCAGCGCGGGAACGACCCGCCTACGTCGGGCTCTTCCACGACCTGCCCCGCAGCTGGGGCGCCACCGGCGGCCGCGACGACGACCCTGACTACTGGGAGCGCGACCTGCCGCTCGAGCTCGGCCGCCTCGCCGGCGAGCGCGGGCCGGACGACCTGTTCGACGCCGTCGTCGTCGACGAGGCGCAGGACTTCGGCGACCTGTGGTGGCCGTCGCTGCTGCGCTGCCTGCGCGACCCCGACCACGGCGGCCTCACCGTCTTCCTCGACGACGCGCAGCGCGTCTTCCCCCGCGACGGGCAGGCACCCCTCGACCTCGTGCCCGTCACCCTCGACGAGAACCTGCGCTCCACCAAGCAGATCGCCCACGTGTTCGGCGCGCTCTCACCCGACCGCGTGCGACCGCGCGGCCTCGACGGCGCCCCCGTGCGGATCGTCGACGTCCCCGCCGACCGTGCCCTCGATGCGGCCGACGACGCCGTCGAGGCGCTCCTCGACGAAGGCTGGGAACCCGGCCAGGTCGCGCTCCTCGCCACCGGCCGGCGGCACCCCGAGCAGATCAACGTCGTCGGCACGTCCGGCCACGCCGCCTACTGGGACGACTTCTTCGCCGGGACCGACGTGTTCTACGGGCACGTCCTCGGGTTCAAGGGCCTCGAACGGCAGGTCGTCGTGCTCGCCGTCAACGGCGTCCGCGACGCCGCCCGGGCGCGAGAGATGCTCTACACCGGGCTCTCCCGCGCGCGGACGCTGCTCGTCGTCGTCGGCGACCGGTCGTGGATCGAGGACGTCGGCGGGGAGGGTGTGCGCAAGCGGCTCGCCAAGGCCGAGGTGTGGGACGGCACGGCGTGAGCGCGGCCGGGTGCGCGGAGCTCAGGTCGTCTCGAAGTCGGCGGTCACGACCGCGGTGACCTCGACCTCCTCGACGCGCAACCGCAGGTCTCCGGTGCTGCCCGACGTCGTCACGCCGTTGCGGGCGCCCACCCCGGACTGCTGCTTCGCGCCGTACGGGCCGGCCGGTCGCAACCCCTCCTCGTAGAGGTGCACGAGGGTCACGTGGTTCTGCCCGAGAGCGGAGGCGTAGGCCTCCGCGCGCAGGCGGGCGTCGACGGCGGCGTCCCGGCGGGTCTCCGAGGTCAGGGCGTCACGGGTCTTCTCGGTCAGCGCCCAGGAGACGTGCGCGACCTCCGCGCCCTGGAGGGCGTTCGCCCGCGCGGCGAACGCCGTCATCCGCGCGAAGTCTCGGAACTTCACCTGGACACCCGCTCCCGCGACGTGGCGCTGCTGGAGGACCTTGTCGGCGTGCGCGCTCGGCTTGACCCACTCCTTCTCGACCCACGTCACCACCGGCTCGGCGCCCCACCAGGTGGCCGCACCGGCATCGGCCTCAGCGCGGGCCAGCGTGCTGACCTCGCGCAGCACTGCAGCCGCGTCCTGGGCGGTCCGATCGACCGGCGTCGGATGCTCGAAGCGGATCCGCACGCGGACGGTCGCGCGCTCGGCGGCCAGGTGTCGGACGGCCCTGCCCTCCACGGTGATGACGGCCATGCCTGCCCCTTCGGCTCGGTCGGGCTGTCCTCGGCGCTGCCCGGTCCGGGCCACCGTAGTGCCTGGCAGTGACCGACGCTGGTGGCGGGTGAATCCGTGTCCTCCTATTGCCTATGTGCAGTTAGTGCACATAGGCTGGCCGCATGACGACCCGACGGCAGTCCGACCGCCCCCGCCTCGACGCCGCCCGCGCGGCGCTCGACGAGGCGTCCACGGCCGAGCCGGGACGTGCCGTCGAACCGCTCGCCCGGGCGCGGGCGCTGCTCGACGGTGCGCTCGACGAGGCCATGGCCGAAGCCGTCCTCGACGGCGCCTCCCTGCGCGCCGTCGCCGAGCTCGCGGGCGTCGCACCCAACACCGTGCCGCCGCGACTCGGGCGCACCACCATCCTCGGCGGCTACGCGTCGCCCCAGGGCCGCGTCACCGCCGACGGCGTCTCCCGCGCCCGCTACGACCGCGAACGCGGCACCCCGCCCCCCGCCGACCCGCCCGTCGTCGAACCGCTGCGGTTCCGCCGCCGCAACAGCTGACACTCGCCGCACCACGAAGGGAACCGCCATGCCCGACGCCGCCCTCACCCACCTGGTCATGCTGCTCGACCGCTCCGGCTCCATGCAGTCCATCAAGGCCGCCACGCAGGAAGGGTTCGACGCCTTCCTCGCCGAGCAGCGCGGCACGCCCGGCCGCTGCCGCGTCACCCTCGCCCAGTTCGACCACGAGTACCAGGAGGTCTATGCCGACCGGGACGTCGCCGACGTCCCGCCGCTCGACCTCCAGCCCCGCGGACGCACCGCGCTGCTCGACTCCATCGGCCGCGTCGTCCACACCACTGCCGAACGCCTCGCCCGGCTGCCCGAGGCCGAACGTCCCGCCAACGTCGTCGTCGGCATCATGACCGACGGCCACGAGAACGCCTCCCGCGAGTACACGCACGCCGCCGTCAAGGCGCTCGTCACCGAGCGCGAGGAGATCGACGGCTGGACCTTCCTCTACCTCGGCGCCAACCAGGACGCCATCGAGGTCGGCGCCTCCGTCGGCATCCCCCGAGGCCGGTCCATGACCTACACGACCGGCAACGTCGCCGCCGCGTACGCCGCCACCTCCCGTGCCATGAGCGACGTCCGCACCGCCGTCGCCGCCGGCGCCGCACCTGCCGCCGCCCGCGACCAGCACGCCGTCTACTCCGACGCCGAGCGTGCCGCTGCTGCCGGGCCCGACGTCCCCGCGCCGCGCGCCGGCGGTGGACGCGGATGGTCCGCACGGCCGGACGTCGTGCGGCCCCGGAGCGGAACCCAGCGCTGACCACTGCCTCCCACGGCGGGGCGCCGTGCGCCCGACATGACACTCACCTGGAGAAACATGACCGACGACGTCTACCGCTACCAGACCTTCTACCGGACCAAGGCCCGCGGCCGGCTCCATGTCATGGGCTGCAGCCACCTCCCGTCGGCAGACCCCTCGGACTTCGTCCTCGCCGACGCCGCCGACCTCGCCGACCTCGCTGTGTGCACCGAGTGCGACAAGGAGATCCGAGGCATCGGCCGCATCCCCTACGAGTCCCTCGACGCCGCGTTCGAGGACGTGAAGCTCCCCGTCGAGAACCGCCCCCGCATGCGCGAGATCGCCGCAGAGCTCGACTACACCCGCATCTGGGCACCGCAGGGGCGCTCCTACGTCGCCGTCGGTCACCTCGACGGGCGAGCCGCCGCGGCGTACTTCACCCATGGCCACGTCGACGTCCGCGTCGACGACGCCACCTACCGTCGTGAGGAGATGCCCAACTTCACGAGGACCTCAGGGCGTGGCGGACGGGTGGCCGCCACGGAACGGCCCGCCGCCGTCTGCCCGACCTGCGCCGTGCAGCTGCCGGCGACCGGACTCTGCGACGACTGCGACTGACCGGGTGCCGCGTCCACCCGGCGCACGGCAGCCTTGAAAAGTTTGGCGACCGAGACGCCCCACACAGTCGAACAGACTGAGGATTGTCCGCCTGAGGTCGTAGCATTTCGTCCGTTACGCGGTACCGACGAGCTTCCGCTCCTGGACACGCTCCCCGCCGCACGAATCTTCGTGCTGCCCAGGAGCGTTCGTGTCCGGACCTGTCAGGTACTCCGCTCGTGCTCTCGCCGAGCTGGCGACGTCGGACGTCTCGTTGGTGGAGAAGCACCTCGAGGAGTTCTTCGTGAGCCAAGGCTTGGGTGTCCCCGGCCCGAGCGAGCGGCGCTCCTGGACACGCTCCTTGCCCGTGATCGCACGGGACCTGACCGACGCCGGACTCGGCGCCGTCGAGGTCCTTCTCGAGTACCGCCTGCCCTACACGTCGCGGCGGGCGGACGTCGTGCTCGCGGGAATACATCCGCAGAGAGGCGGAGACTCGTTCGTCGTGGTCGAGCTCAAGCAGTGGTCGCGCGCCCGACGTCATGACGAGTCGGAGAGTCTGGTCCACGTCGATGGGTCCCCCCGGCGGGATCACCTGCACCCGAGCGTGCAGGTGGCGGGGTACGTCGACTTCATCCGGGAATTCACCGCCACGCTGCACGACGCCCACGAGACGATCCGCGGCGTCGCCTACCTGCACAACGCGCACCATGCCGACGTCGCCGACCTCATCGACGCCGAAGTTGTGACGACGGCACCGCTCTTCACGGCGAGCTCGCGAGGTCGCTGGATCGAGTACCTCCAGGCCAATCTTGCCGCCTCGAGCGGGGCGGCGTCGGCCGACCGCCTGCTGCGTTCGGCGGTGCGGCCCTCCAAGCAGCTCCTCGCGGTGGCCGCCGACGAGGTGCGCCGCCGCGAGCAGTTCGTGCTCCTCGACGACCAGCGGGTCGCGTTCGAGCTCGTGCAAGGGGCCGTGCGCAGGGCGTACAAGGACAACACCAAGACCGCCGTGGTGGTCTCCGGCGGTCCGGGCTCGGGGAAGAGCGTCATCGCGCTCTCGTTGCTCGGTGAGCTGGCCCGGGAAGGCCGCACGGTGCTGCACGCCACCGGATCCCAGAGCTTCACGCGCACGCTGCGCAAGGTTGCCGGGAAGGGATCCTCGGCGACGCAGAAGCTGTTCATGTACTTCAACAGCTTCATGTCCGCGGAGAAGAACGAGCTCGACGTGCTCGTCCTGGACGAGGCTCACCGGATCCGTGAGAAGTCCGTGAACCGATACACGCCCCAGGCGATCCGGGAGCGGGCGCGCCCGCAGATCGACGAGCTGCTGGACGCGGCACGGGTTCCCGTCTTCCTCCTCGACGAGCACCAGGTGGTGAGGCCGGGGGAGAGCGGAACCGTCGAGACGATCACCGCCGCTGCCGAAGCGCAGGGCATCCGGGTCGAGCACGTGAGTCTGCACGACCAGTTCCGAGCCGGCGGGAGCGAGGCATACATCGAGTGGGTGCTGCGCCTGCTCGGCCTGGTCGAGGGCGGACCCATCCCCTGGCAGGGCGACGACCGTTTCGCGCTACGGACCGCCGCGTCGCCACGGGAGCTGGAGGTCGCACTCGAGGCATACCTCGGCAAGGGCTTCGGCGCCCGGATGACGGCCGGCTACGCCTGGCGATGGAGCGACCCGATGGCGGACGACACGCTGGTCCGGGACGTCGTCGTCGGCGACTGGTCCCGCCCGTGGAACGTGAAGGGCGAACGAGCGGTCGGGGACGCTCCGCCCTCCTACCTCTGGGCGACGAACCCCGGCGGGTTCGGCCAGGTCGGCTGCGTCTACACCGCGCAGGGATTCGAGTACGACTGGAACGGCGTCATCCTCGGCCCGGACCTCGTCTGGCGCACCGATCGGTGGGTCGCCCGTCGCGACGAGAACAAGGACCCGGCCTTCCGCTCCCGCAAGGAAGTCAGCGACGAGCAGTTCGACGCACTGGTCCGGAACGTCTACAAGGTCCTGCTCACGCGGGGGATGACAGGCACCATCGTCCACTCCGTCGACCCCGAGACCCAGGGACTGCTCGAGGGTCTCGTTCGCTGACCTGTCGTGCGGTTCCGCAGCGATCGGTGGCGAGCCGCGTAGGGCGTACAGGTCCGGTCGGACGTGGTCACGGCTCGACGTCGTCGTGCAGCACCACCCGCGACAGTTCGTAGCCCCCGTCTGGCAGCCGCCAGAAGTGCAGCCGCCGCGCGGAGGGCGTGTTGATCTGGAGGGACACACGGAAGCAGGTGGCGCCGTCGGCGTCGCGCGTGACCGGTTGCGAGTCACCGCCCTCGTCGGTGCGGAGCCGGTGGAGCTGGAGGCCGTTGATGTCGGCGGCGCGGCCGGTGACGACGTGCACGACGGTCTCGACGATCTTGCGGCGGCTGATGCCGCCGAGGGTGAGGGAGTCGAGGAACCGGGGGCCGAGGGAGTAGTCGCGCAGCGGCAGCGAGGCCTTCTGGGCCGCGGGGACGCCGCGCACCCAGGCGGTGCGGACCTCGTGCCGGAACTGGTCGGCGGGGTCGGTGAACCAGGGACCGTCGTCGTCCGACGTCGGGGTGCGGCTCTCTGCCTGTTGGCGCCGGAGGTCGGCCTGGCGGTACTTGCGCTTCTGCTCGCCGAGGCTGCGTTCGAGCCGGGTGATCCGTGCTTCGAGCTCGTGGACCTCGAGAAGGAGCTGTTCGTTCTCGCTTCTGAGCTGCTGGGCGAGGCGTCCTGAGGTGGTGGCGTCCCGCTCGGCGGTCTCGGCGCGCGTGACGGCGGCGGCGAGGGCGAGCTGCGCGTCCTGCAGCGCCTTGCCCTTGGGTGCGGGTCCCGCGGGGGTGGCAGGCGGTGCCGGTGTCGGCGCGGGAGGGGGCTGCGGGGGGCGATGGGTCGGGCCGTGGGACAGGAGCGCCGGTGTGGGTCGCACGGGCGCCGCCTCTGCGGGTACCGCCGCCTCCACGGGTTCCGTCAGGTCCGCCGGTCCCGTCGTCTCCGCCGGCACGTACGCCGTCGCCGAGGCGGGTTCAGCAGCGGGAGACGGCGACAGCGGAGGTGTCGGTCGCGGTGTCGGTTCCGGCGCGACGGGTTCGGGCGCACGGCGCCCTGTCGCGACGGGTGGGAGCAGCCACGGCGGCCCGCCGGGCAGCAGGGCGAGGGCCGGGACGGGGACGTCCTCGGTCTCGTCGACGTCGTCGAGACGGACGGTCAGCCCGGCGGGGCCGACGACGGTGCGGGCGAGCACGACCTCGCCGGGTTCGAAGAGGTCGTCGAGGTGGTCGAGCTCGTTGGTCGTGACGTGCGCGCGCGGCACCCGGGAGGCGTGCCGCGGTGCCAGCTCGACGGTGACGGCGTCCGCCGACGCCTCGCGTACCCGCACGAGCACGACGTCGCCGTCGCGGTAGGCGGTGCGCGCCAGGTGCTCGGACGCCGCGTCGTCGGGCAGGTGGGCGCCGACGTCGAGCAGCCGTGACGTGGGGTCGAGCACGCCGTGCACCCGCAGGCCCGGGGCGAGCACCTGCGCCAGCGGCACCCCGGCCCCGGTGAGCTCCTCCGCGACGGTGGCCTGGCCGCCGTCGTCGAGGTCGACGAGCGCACGCTGCCCGAGCACCCTGCGCACGATGCCTTCGACGACGGCCGCGGCGGGGGCGAGGTCGGGGGCGCCGATGAGCCCGGCCTGCAGCGCCGCCCCGAGGACGTCGTGCACGAGGTCCGCGCGGACGCGTGCGCCGTCGGCGTCGGAATAGGCGAAGCGCAGGCGCGACCGGCGTGGTTGGCCGACCCAGGCGTGGTCGACGGGGTACACGCGGGACGCGCCGCCGTACACCTGCGTCTGCGGGGGCATCGCGGCGGAGAACGCCCACGACGGGTCGCCGGTGCGGACGAGCGCCACCTCGGCGAGGTCACCGACCTCGGACTTCAGCTCGCCGGTGTCGACGTAGGGGCCGTCCGCGTCGGCGGCGGTCGACACGACGGCGACGGGCCACCTGCGGCCCGGGGTGAGGAGCCGGACGGCGAGCTCGCGGGCGGCCTCGGGCGTGTCGACGGCCACGACGTCCGCGGGCGGGCGCGCGCGGGTCGGGACGTCCTGCTCGCCGAGGGGCGGCGCGGCGGCGCGACGCTGCTCCCGGGCACGGTTGCGCTGGGGCACTCCACCTCCTGACCCTGTGGACCGAGGCTATCCGGGTCCTGCGACGACGAGTCCACGGGCGCGCGGAGGAGCCGCCGTCGACGCACCGGCGACGGCCGGCGCGGGAGCTGTTCCTAGGCGGCCGCCCGCCTCCGGACGTCGTCGATCAGCCACGGGTAGGGATCGGCGAGTGCTGGGCGGCCCGATCTGATGTCGTGGCCGATCGCCCGCAGCGGACCCGTGGCGGTGTAGTAGCGGCCGCGCGTCTGACCGTGCGCCTCGAGCAGTCCTGCCGCGACGAGGGCGCGCAGGTCACGACTGGCGGTCTGCTCCTCGATGCCGGCCTGCTTCACGTACGTCGGGCGGGCGACGCGCAGCCCGCGGACGGCGTCGAAGAGCGCGTCCGCCGTGCGTTCCTGCACCCCGTGCCGGGCGATCAGCTCGTCGATCGCCTGCCAGGTCCGCACGGCCTCGTCGAAGCGTCGCTGCAGGGTCTGGGCCTGCATGTGATGTGCGCGGAGGTTGAACTTGATCCAGAGCCCGGCGTCGTGCTGCGGGTTCCACGCCCCTCGCCCGGTCGCCGCCAGGATGCGGTGGTAGTCCTCGGTGTTGCCACCCAGCCATTCCTCGATGCTGGAGAACGTCAGTTCGAGGACTCGGTCCTGGGCGAGGACGAAGGTCTGCAGGGCTCGTGCGATGCGACCGTTGCCGTCCTTGAACGGGTGGATCATCACGAGGTTGAGATGGGCCATCGCTGCGTCGACGAGCGGTTCCGTCCCTCCGGTCGTCAGGGTGTCGACCAGCGCTTCGACGAGCCCGGGGACCATCTCGGACGGCGGCCCCTCGTAGACCGTGGCGTCCCGGGTCTCGTCGCGGACGTAGATCGGGCCGGGACGGAACCGTCCCGGCTCGACCGACAGGTCGTGCTCGAGCAGCATGAAGTGCATCGACCGCAGGGTCTGGGAGTCGATGCCGAAGCCGACTTCCGGAGCCATGCGCAAGATGTACGTCATCATCCGGCGATACCCGAGGATCTCTGACCAGGTGCGTTGGTCGGCGGTCAGGGGCGGCTCGTCGTCGACGGCGGCGAGCGCGTCCTGATCGGAGACGGTGTAGCCCTCGATCGTGTTGGAGCCCTGGATGGCTCGAGCCTGGGTCGTACGGCGCATCCCACTGGTCCACCGTCGGGGGGTGCGCAGCATCGTCGCCAGGGAGTCACGGAGGCCGCGGATCTCGTTGATGACTCCGGCATCCTCGTGGTCCGTCTCGGGTGTCCGGTAGATGGCGGTCACGGGGGCCTCCGACGATCGAATGATTCAATCATCATGTCACTCGGTCGAGAAGTAACGCAATGATGAAGTCAAAGCGTCACGCGACGTCGCCGTCGACGTAGAACCACCGCCCGCCCTCGCGGACGAACCGGCTGACCTCGCGCAGCTGCCCGCGCTGCCCGTCCTGGCGGTACGTCGCGACGAACTCGACGGTGCCGGCGTCGTCGAACGGCCCGCCGCCGGTGGCGGAGACGACGTCGAGCCGCAGCCAGCGCTGGTCGGGGTCGATCTCCAGGTCCGCGGGCCGGGTGGACGGGTGCCACGACGACAGCAGGTAGGCGGCGTCGCCGACGGCGAAGGCGGAGTACCGCGATCGCATGAGCGCCTCGGCGGTGGGTGCGGCGCGCTCCCTGCGGTGCAGCGGGCCGCAGCACTCGCCGTAGGGGAGGCCGGTCAGGCAGGGGCAGCGTGCGTCGTCGTCCACGCCCTCATGATCGGCCATCGGGTGCCCCGCCGTCGGGCCGCGATCCGTCACCCACTGGTTACACGGGGTCATCGGGCCCGAAACGACCGGTGTTTAGCGTCGACTTAACGCCGACGTCGGCGCACGACCCATCCGAGGAGCTCAGTGATGACGGACGCACCTGCCACGACGGCGCCCCCCGCGCCACCGGCCAAGCACCCGGTGGACGAGGTCCCGCGCCTCGCCCGGCTGTTCCCGCTCGGCCTGCAGCACGTGCTCGCGATGTACGCGGGCGCGGTCGCGGTGCCCCTCATCGTGGGTGGCGCGCTGGGCTACAGCCCGGAGGACATCGCGTTCCTCATCAGCGCCGACCTGTTCGTGGCGGGCATCGCGTCGATCGTGCAGTCGGTGGGCTTCTGGCGGTTCGGCGTACGCCTGCCGATCATGCAGGGCGTCACGTTCGCGGCGGTCGGGCCGATGATCAGCATCGGCACGACCTACGACATCACGGCGGTGTTCGGCGCGACGATCGCGACGGGCCTGTTCATGATCCTCGTCGCACCGTTCTTCTCGACGCTGCTGCGGTTCTTCCCGCCGATCGTCACGGGCACGGTCATCCTCATCATCGGCGTGTCCCTCATGGACGTCGCCGCGGGCTGGATCACGAGCCAGGGGGAGTCCGCGGCGCCGTCCGACATCGGGCTGGCGTTCGGCACCCTGCTGTTCATCGTGCTGATCGAGCGGTTCGCCCCTGCGGCGATCGCGCGCTGCTCCGTCCTCATCGGGCTCGCGCTCGGCACGCTGGCGGCGCTGCCGATGGGCAAGGTCGACTGGTCGGGCGTGGGGGAGGCGGGCTGGTTCGCCCTGGTCACGCCGCTGCACTTCGGCCTCCCGACGTTCCCCGTCGCGGCGGTGCTGTCCATGCTGGTGGTGGGCCTGGTCATCATGGTCGAGACGACGGGCGACATGATCGCCGTCGGCGAGATCGTCGACCGTCCGGTGAGCAAGAAGCGCCTCGCGGACGGCCTGCGCGCCGACGGCCTGTCCACCATGCTCGGCGGGTTCTTCAACACCTTCCCGTACACGGCGTTCGCGCAGAACGTCGGCCTGGTCAGCCTCACGGGCGTCGCGTCGCGGTTCGTCGCGACGATGGCCGGTGCCATCCTCGTCGTCCTCGGCCTCGTGCCGAAGGTGAGCGCCGTCGTCGAGGGCGTCCCCAGCGCGGTGCTCGGCGGCGCGGGCATCGCCCTGTTCGGCATGGTCGCGGCGTCCGGCATCCGCTCGCTCACCAAGGTGACGTTCACCAGCAAGAACATCCTCGTCGTCGCCGTCTCCCTGGGCGTCGCGATGCTCCCGACGGTCAAGCCGGAGATCTACGCCGAGTTCCCGACGTGGTTCCAGCTGATCTTCGACTCCGGTATCAGCGCCGGTGCGATCACCGCGATCGCGCTCAACCTGCTCCTCAACGGTGACCAGCTCAAGGGTGGCGTGCAGGACACGCAGGACGTCGCCCCGCACGACGCGCTCCGTGCCGTCCAGCCCGCCGTCCTGCACTTCGACGCCGCGACCGGCAAGGAGGAGAAGGTCGAGGCGCCGGTGACCGCGACGACGACGGGCTCCGACCCCGTCGTGGACGGCACCGAGCCCGACCCTGCCGACGACGAGGCCGGTCGCCGTGTCTGACGGCCCGGTCCCGTCGTCGGCGACCTGGTGCGCGGGTCCGCGAGTCGGCGCGCCGTGCCGCGAGTCAGCGTTGCCGGGCACGAGTCAGCGTGACTGGGTGCGAGTCAGCGCACCGTGCCCCGAGTCAGCACTGTTGGCCGCGAGTCAGCGCTCCTCTGCGCGAGTCGGCGTGCGACGGCGCGAGCAGGCGCAGGACCCGCTCGGTCGGTGCGATCAGGCTCTGATCGGTGAACTGCCTGGTCAGGCGGCTGTCCCGACGCGGACCCGGGTCCGCGGCTCGGGCAGCTTCACGCTGACCGGCGGCTGGTCGTGCTGACTCGTCACAGGGTGCGCTGACTCGCGCCGACGTGCGCTGTCTCGCGCCCGGAGGTCTCGCCGTCGGACGCGGGTCAGGCCTCGCGGGCGACGACGTCGGCGGCCTGCTCGACGACGCTGACGAGCGGCGGGTTGAGGCGCTCCTCGAGCAGCAGGACGACGAGCGCGAGCAGCACGAGACCGGCGCCGACGAGCGGGACGACCCGCACCCCGACGACGGCGACGAGCAGCGCGCCGAGCGCGGACCCGCCGGCGATGCCGAGGTTGAAGGTGGACGACGCGACAGCCTGGGCCATGGTGGTGCCGCGGGGGGCGACGAGCATGACGCGGTGGGACAGCGCGGGCGGGACGGTGGAGAACGAGAGCCCGCACACGACGAGGAACGTGACCGCAAGGATCTTGTTCTCGCCGAACGCCCACAGCCCGAGGACGCCGACGGCGTAGATGCCGATCCCGGCGAGGAGCGACGCCGCGGGGCGGCGGTCGAGGTAGCGGCCGACGACGATCGCGCCGACGACGCCGGCGGCGCCCTGGAGCAGCAGCAGGCCGGGGATGTCGGACTGGGTGAACCCGGTGACGTCCTGGAGGTACTGGGTGCCGAACGTGATGACGCCGAACGCGCCCGTGACGACGAGCACCGTGGTGACGAGCTGGAACCCGAACCGTCGGCCGCTCGGGTGGGGTGCCTGGGCGGCGCCGCCCGCGCGGGGCGCGACGGTGGGGAACAGGACCAGCACGATCACCATGACGACGGCGGAGAGCGCGGCGACGGCGCCGAAGGTGACGCGCCAGGTCGTGAGCTCGCCGAGCCAGGTGCCGATCGGGACGCCGAGGAGCGGGGCGAGGGAGTTGCCGATGGCGAGGCGGGACATCGCACGCCCGCGCACCAGCGGCGGGAACAGCCCGAGGGTGGCGGGCACGACCGCGACCCAGAACAGCGCCTGGGCGAGCCCGGTGACGAGCCGAGCCGCCATGAGCTGCTCGTAGGACGGCGTCAGCGCCGCCCACAGGGTGGCCAGGGAGGCGACGCCGCAGCAGGCGGCGAGCACCCAGCGGCGCGGGATGCGGCTGGTGGCCCAGGCGAGCGGCACGGACGACACGAGGACGACGAGCGCGTACGCGGTGACGAGCAGGCCGATCTCGGAGGTGCTGCGGCCGAGGTCGGGGGCCATGAGGGTGAGCAGCCCGGACGGCAAGGACTCGACCGTGACGAAGAGGAACGTCGAGGTGGCCATCGCGGCGAGGATGATCGTGGCGCGACGGGTGTCGACGGCGGGCTGCTGGGTGGACATCGAATCGATTCTACGGTTGCGCGGTCGCCGGACCGAGCCGAATTCTGCGCTGACCGGAGTGATCTTGCGCTGACTCGCGCCGTCGTGCGCTGACTCGCGCCCGCCCGCGCTGACTCGCGCCGTCGTGCGCTGACTGGCGCCCGCCCACGCTGACTGGCGCCCGCGTGCGCTGACTCGGGGTCTTGCCGCCGGTCGCACGGCTGTGAGCGTTCACAGTGAGCGCGCTAGACTCGGCCCCCATGAGCGGCACCACGAACGGCGACGTCGACGTCGCGTCCCCGGACGGCACCGGTCGGACGTCGGCGCAACCCTCCGCCGTGCCGGCGCGCGGCGGCCGCGGCAGCCGCAAGCCCGTCAAGCGGCCGACGATCCGCGACGTCGCGGCGGTGTCCGGCGTCTCGCGCGGCACCGTGTCGCGGGTGATCAACGGCGGCCACTGGGTGTCGCCCGAGGCGCGCGCCGCCGTCGAGGACGCGATCCGCAAGACCGGCTACCGCGCGAACGAGCACGCGCGCTCGCTCGTCACGGGCCGCTCCAACTCGGTGGCGTTCCTGCTCACCGAGCCGCAGCACCTGCTGTTCGAGGACCCGAACTTCCCGCGCCTGCTGCGCGGTGCCACGGAGGCCGCCGCGCTGCGCGAGATGCCGATGGTGCTGCTCGTCGCCGGCACCGCGGAGGAGCGCCGCCGCGTCGCGGGCTACGTCGAGGCCGGCCACGTCGACGGCGTGCTGCTCATCAGCTCCCACGAGGGCAACCCGATGATCGGCGAGCTGCTGCGGCTCGGCGTGCCGACCGTCGCGTGCGGCGTCCCGCTCGGCTACGAGGACAAGGTGGCGTACGTCGCGGCCGACGACCTCTCCGGCGGCCGCACCATGACCCAGCACCTGCTCGACCGTGGCCACCGCCGGGTCGCGACCATCACGGGCCCGATGGACACCCCGGGCGGCGTGCTGCGCCTCCAGGGGTACCGCGAGGCCCTCGGCGACGCGTTCGACCCGGCCCTCGTGGTGCACGGCGACTACTCGCGCGAGTCCGGCCGCCTCGGCATGGCACGCCTGCTCGCCGAGCAGCCGGACGTCGACGCCGTGTTCGTCCACAGCGACCTCATGGCGGCGGGTGCGCTGGTCGCGGCGCAGGCGGCGGGGCGGCGGGTGCCGGACGACGTCGCGGTCGCCGGGTTCGACGACAACGGGGTGGCGGAGCAGCTCCATCCGGCGCTGACGACGATGCGTCAGCCGTACGAGCGGATCAGTGCGGAGATGGTGCGGCTGCTGGTCGACGTCGTCGACGGCGCCGAGCCGGCGGCCGTCACGCTGCCGACGTCGCTCGTCGTGCGGGACTCCGCCTGAGCGTCGACCCAGGTCAGGGGCGCTGCCACTCGCGGGCGAGCATCCCGTAGACGAGGGTGTCGGTCCACTCGCCCTTCGACCACCAGTCGGCGCGCAGGTGCCCCTCACGCTTGAGCCCGACGCGCTCGCACAGCAGCGCGGACCGCTCGTTGCGGGCGTCGAGCTGCGCGACGACGCGGTGCATCCGGTAGTGGTCGAACGCGATGCCCAGCAGGGAGCGCAGCGCCTCGGTCGCGAACCCGCGGCCGGTGTAGGCGGGGTTGAACGCCCAGCCGACCTCGCCGCGGGACACCGTGTCACCCGTCGTCCACAGGGAGACGTCGCCGACGACGGTCCCCTCGTGCTCGACGACGAGCGCCAGCGCGGAGCCGGGCTCGTCGACGCCGGTGCGCGCCATGCGGCGGGCGAGCTGCGTCTCGGCGTCCTCGGAGGTCCACGGCTCCTCCAGCAGGAACCGCGCGACCTCGGGGTCGGCGTAGTAGGCCAGGAGCGCGTCGAGGTCGCCCGGCGCGTACGTGCGCAGCACGAGCCGGCTCGTCCTGACGGGCAGGGGAGCGCGGAGCGGGGTCACCTCGGTCACGGGAAGGCACCCTAACCCGAGACCGCCCCACTGGTGGGGACGACGGCGTGTGACGGTGGAAACAGGTGGCGCCCGCCGTCGGTGCGTGCGCACCCTGGAGCATGACCTGGATGCTGACGGAGGCACCGCACGCCACGTCGCCCGACGACCCGGCGGCGTGGGCGTACCGGGGCTGCGCGGACGTGGAGCGGCAGGTGGCGCTCGCCGACCTGGGCAACGCGGACGGCGTGCCGTCGGCCCTGGACGTCGTCGTGACGATGAACGAGGCGGGCTACCACCGACGGCGGCGTGTCGTCGCGGTCGAGGACTCCGGTGACGGACGGCACGTCGTCGGGCTGGGGTTCTTCATCGCGGACCTGCGCGACAACCCGGACAGCGCGGACGTGCGGGTCGCGGTGCTCCCGGAGCACCGCCGTCGTGGCATCGGGTCGGCGCTGCTGCACCGGATGGTCGAGATCGCGCGTTCCGAGGGCCGGTCGGTGCTCCAGGCGGAGGTGGACGTCGCCGACGAGCCGGACGCCGGCGGGCCGGGCGTGCTCACCGCGCCGACGGGCAACGGGCGGGTCCGCGCCGACGCGCCGGGCGTCGCCTTCGCGCGGGCCGCGGGGTTCGACCTCGCCCTGATGGCGCGCCGGTCGTGCCTGACGCTGCCGCTCGACGACGCCCTGCTCGACCGGTGGGAGGCCGACGCCCGCGCGGCGGCGGGCCGGGAGTACCGGCTGCACACCTGGCGCGACGACCTCCCCCAGCGCTGGCACCAGGCGTACGCGGACCTGGAGCACCAGCTCACGGTGGACGAGCCGAACCCCGGCCTCGACCTGGAGCCGGAGCAGTGGGACGCCGACCGGGTCCGCGCGATCCTGGACCGGCTCGCCCGGCAGCGCAAGGGGTTCGTCGTGACGGGCGTCGAGCACGTGCCGTCGGGGCGGCTGGTGGCGATGACGGTGCTGGAGCACGGTCTCGACACCCCCGAGTTCTCGGAGCAGGAGACGACCGTCGTCATGCCCGAGCACCGCGGCCACCGGCTGGGCCTGCTCGTCAAGGCGGTGAACCTGCGCGCCCACCTGGCCGCCTGGCCGTCCGTGCGGCGCGTGTGGACGTGGAACAACGAGGACAACCCGCACATGCTCGCGATCAACGTCGCGATGGGGTTCCGGCCGGCTGGAGGTGCCGCGCTGTTCCAGGCGCGGGCCGACGGCGTCCGGTCGCCGCGCGCGTAGCGTGGCCCCATGGCCGACCGTCTGCGCAGCGCGACCTCGCCGTACCTGCTCCAGCACGCGGACAACCCGGTGGACTGGTGGGAGTGGGGCGACGACGCGTTCGCGGAGGCGCGGCGTCGCGACGTGCCGGTGCTGCTGTCGGTCGGGTACGCCGCGTGCCACTGGTGCCACGTCATGGCGCACGAGTCGTTCGAGGACGCCGACGTCGCCGCCGTGATCAACGAGTCGTTCGTGCCGATCAAGGTCGACCGGGAGGAACGCCCCGACGTCGACGCCGTCTACATGACCGCGACGACGGCGATGACGGGGCAGGGCGGCTGGCCGATGACGGCGTTCCTCACGCCGGACGGCGACGCCTTCCACTGCGGCACGTACTTCCCGCGCGAGCAGTTCGTCGGCGTGCTCGGAGCGGTCCGGGACGCCTGGGCGGACGCGCGGGACGCCGTCGTGCAGCGTGCCGCCGCCGTGACGGACGCCGTCACGGAGGCCACGGGGCCGCTGCCGGGTGCGCCGCTGGACGACGTCACGCTCGCCGAGGCCGTCGCCGTCCTGCGCCGGGACGCCGACGTCGTGCGGGGCGGGTTCGGCGGCGCTCCGAAGTTCCCGCCGTCCATGACCCTCGAGCACCTGCTGCGCCACCACGCCCGCACCGGGGACGCCAACGCTCTCGCGATGGTGGAGCGCACGGGCGAGGCGATGGCGCGCGGCGGCCTGTACGACCAGCTCGGGGGCGGATTCGCGCGCTATGCCGTCGACGCCGCCTGGGTGGTGCCGCACTTCGAGAAGATGCTCTACGACAACGCCCAGCTGCTGCGCGTCCACGCGCACTGGTGGCGGGCGACGGGCTCGCCGCTCGCCGCGCGGGTGGTGCGCGAGACCGCCGAGTTCCTGCTGCGCGACCTGCGCACCGCCGACGGCGGGTTCGCGTCCGCGCTCGACGCCGACACGCCCGTCGACGACGGCTCGGGGGGACGCCACGGCGTCGAGGGGCTGACGTACGTGTGGACCCCGGCGCAGCTGCGCGAGGTGCTCGGCGACGACGACGGCGCGACCGCCGCCACCGTGCTGGGCGTCACCGACGAGGGCACGTTCGAGCATGGCACGTCGACCCTGCAGCTCCGGCACGACCCCGACCCCACCTGGTGGGCGCGCGTGCGCCCCGCACTGCTCGACGCCCGGGCCGCCCGCCCGCAGCCTGCTCGCGACGACAAGGTCGTCACCGCGTGGAACGGGCTCGCCGTCGCGGCCCTCGCCGACGCCGGGGCGCTGTTCGGCCGCGACGACTGGGTGGACGCCGCCCGGGAGTGCGCGGACCTGCTGCTGCGGCGGCACGTCGTGGACGGACGGTTGCGGCGCGCCTCCCGGGACGGGGTCGTGGGTGCCGCACCGGGCGTCGCGGCCGACCACGGCGACCTCGCCGAGGGACTGCTCGCCCTGCACCAGGCCACCGGCGAGGCGCGCTGGCTCGCCGCCGCCGGGGACCTGCTCGACACGGCGCTGGCACGGTTCGCCGCGCCGGGCAGCGGCTTCGGCCCCGACGCACCGCACGGCCCCGACGGTGCGGGCGCCCCCGCCGCTGGCAGCGGCGGTCCGGCCGACCTCGGGTTCTTCGACGTCGCGGACGACGCCGAGCGGCTCGTCGTGCGACCCCGGGACCCCAGCGACGGACCGGAGCCGTCCGGCCAGTCGGCGCTCGCCGGGGCCCTGACGACGTACGCCGCCCTGACCGGGTCGTCGCGGCACCGTGCGGCGGCGGAGGCGGCGGTGCGGGCGTCGGGCACCCTGGCTCGCCGCGCACCCCGGTTCGCCGGGTGGACGCTCGCCACCGCCGAGGCGCTCGCCGCCGGACCGCTGCAGGTCGCCGTCGTCGGCACCGGTCCCGCGGCCGCCGAGCTGCTCGCGACCGCGCGGTGCGCGCACGTCGCCGGCGCCGTCGTCGTGCCCGGCGCACCGGACGCCGACGGCGTCCCGCTCCTGGCCGACCGGCCCCTGGTGGGCGGCTCCCCGGCGGCGTACGTGTGCCGCGGCTTCGTCTGCGACCGTCCCGTCACGACGCCCGAGGATCTCGCCGCCGCGCTCGTGCGGTGAGGACCGCGAGCCCGGCCTGCCCGCCTCAGGTCAGCCGGTCGGCCGCCTCCAACAGCGGCAAGAGGGTGTCCCGCAGTGCCGTGTTCATCTCGGTGGACGACGTCAGGTCGAGCCCGTCGAGCGCGCGCTCGACGTCCGCCCGGGCCCGACGGCCGTCGCCGGCCGCCAGGTAGGCCGTCGCCCGGACCCGCAGGGAGAGCCGGACGAGATTGACCGCCCCCACCTCCTCGGCGATGGCGAGGGCGCGGTCGACCTCCTCGATCGCCTCGACGGGCCGCTCGAGACCGGCGAGCGCCAGGGCCATGAAGTAGTGCAGCGTGCCGACGACGTACGTCATGGCGTGCGTCGTGAACGGCGCCTCCGCCTGCACGCGGTCGTACGCGGCGCGGTGCTCGTCGAGCGCGAGCTGATGGTCACCGCTCGCGTGGGCGTGGTTCCCGAGCGCTGCTGCGGCACTGGCCGTTCCCACGGCGTCACCCGCAAGACCGAAGTGCAGCAGCGCGGCGTGACTGGCCGCCGGGCCGCCGTCGAGGCCGTTCTGCTGCAACATCCAGCCGAGGTAGTAGTTCGTCCAGCCGAGCTGCTGATGGTCGCCGGACCTCTCGGCGACCTCGACCGCGAGCCGGGCGAGGCGGAGTCCCTCGACGCGGTCCCGCGACTCGACGGCCGTGGCCCACACGAGGTAGCCCAGGTGCATCGCCTCCAGGCGGTCGTCCTGCAGGGCGCGCGACGACTCCACGGCGAGACCGAAGAGCTCCACCCAGTGACCCCAGTCCGCCCACAGCTCCGAGAACCAGTGCAGAGCGTCGGCCGCGTCGACGACCAGGGCGTGCTCACCCGCTCGGGCCGCGGCCTGCATCGCCGGCCACCAGTGCTGCTCCTCGAGCCGGATCCACGCGTCGGCCGCCGCTGCGTCCGGGAACGTCACACCGGTCGCAGCGGCGTCCGTCGCCGAGCGGTCCGATTCGAACCAGGCACCAGCACGCTCCAGGCTCGCGAGCAGCCAGTGCCGCAGCCGGGCACGGCGTGCCTGCGTCTCCGCGACGGACTCGGCATCGGCCCGTCGTCCGCCGGCGAACAGGTGCACGAGGTCGTGCAGGTGATACCGGTTGCCGCCACGCGCCTCGATCAGACCGAGGTCGGTGAGCTCGTCCAGCCAACCCTCGACGTCGACGACGCTCACGGGAGACGCGAGGGTGGCGGCGGCGATCCGGGCGTCGAACGTCCCGGCATCGATCACGGAGATCGAGCGGAACAGCGCTGAGACGGACGGCGCCAGGTCCTCGTAGGACAGGGTGAAGGCCGCCTCGACGGCGAGGTCACCGGCCACCAGCATCCGCAGGCGGTTCTCGGCCGACCGGATGCGGGCCGAGAAGTCGCCCGCCCGGACGGCGGGCGTGGCGGCGATCCGGTTCCCGGCGATCCGCATCGCGAGCGGGACGTTGCCGGCGAGCTCGGCGAGGTCGCGCAGGTCACCGGCGTCCCGTTGGTCCGCGGGGATGATGCTGGCCAGCATCTCGACGCTCTCCTCGGGTCGCAGCGGGCCGAGCGTGATCCGCCGCACCCCCTCCAGACCGGCCAGGGCGCGTCGCGAGGTGACCACCACCGCGCTCTGCGGGTCCAGCGTGAGGACGGGGCGGACCTGGGCCTCGGCGTCGGCATTGTCGAGCAGCACCGTCACCGGCGTCTCCGCTGTCACCGCGCGCCAGCGGCGCACCGCGTCGTCGAGGGTCCGGGGTGCCGCGTCGCCGGCGCCGGGGACCTGGCGCAGCAGACCGCTGACGACCTGGAGCGGCGTCAGCGGGGCCGGGCTCAGGCCGTCGAGGTCGAGGAACAGGATCGGGCGCGAGCTCTCGAGGCGGTGGATCGCCTCGAGAGCGGTGGTGGTCTTGCCGATCCCGGCCAGACCGGAGATCACGACCGGAGCCGTGCGTCCCGCCGGGGCACCGCCGAGGAACGACACGATCTCGGCGATCTCACGCTCTCGACCGCTGAAGTCCCCGACCCGGTGCGGTGCGACAGCCGACGCCCGCGGCCCCTGCGCCGGGACGGCTCGTCGGGCGCGCACGTCGCGCAGCAGTGACTCACGCTCCGCAGGGTCGAGCCGAAGTCCCCGGGCGAGGGCGTCGACGGTCCGGCGGTGCGGCGCGACGCTGACGCCCCGCTCGACGTCGCCGATGGTCCGGACGCTCACGCCCGAGCGTTCGGCGAGGGCTTCGAGCGTGAGGTCGGCCGACGTCCGGAGCCGGCGGAGCTGCTCACCGAACGTGAGGGGACGGTTCACCGGAGGTGACATTCCCTTTCTGCCTGCTTTCTGCCTGGTCACCCGGCCATGACCGGGGTGAGGTGGGGACAGGCGTTCGCCCGCGGTCTCGCTCGAGCGGGCGCAGCTCCCGCGTCCGGCCCTTCAGCCGGGACGACATCATCAGCAGCAGAGGATATTTCATGCCCTACATCACGACGTCCGACGGCACCGAGATCTACTTCACGACGCAGGGCTCGGGCCAGCCGGTCCTCTTCAGCCACGGGTGGCCGCTGAGCTCGGACGCCTGGCAGGTCGAGCTCAAGCTGCTCGCGGACGCGGGCTACCAGGCCATCGCCCACGACCGGCGCGGTCACGGCCGCTCCTCGAAGACGTCCACGGGCAACGACATGGACACCTACGCTCGCGACCTCGCGGAGCTCGTCGAGGCCCTGGACCTGCGCGACCTCGTCGTGATCGGTCATTCGACGGGCGGTGGCGAGGTGGTGCGCTACGCCGCGCAGCACGGCGCCGGGCGGGTCTCCCGCGTGGTCACGGTGGGAGCCGTGCCGCCCCTCATGGTCCGGACCGAGGACAACCCGGACGGGCTGCTGATCGAGGTGTTCGACGGCATCCGCGCCGGCGTCCTGAAGGACGCCTCGCAGTTCTACCAGGAGCTCACGGAGCCGTTCTTCGGAGCCAACCGGGAGGGCTCGAACGTGTCCCAGGGCGCGAAGGACGACTTCTGGCGGCAGGGCATGCTGGTCAACCTGGCCGCGGCGTACGACTGCGTGAAGGCCTTCTCCGAGACGGACTTCACCGAGGACCTCAAGGCTCTCGACGTGCCGATCCTCATCGCGCACGGTGACGACGACCAGATCGTCCCGATCGGCGCCTCCGCGCTCCGCTCCGCCGAGCTCGTGAAGCACGGCACCCTGAAGATCTACCCGGGCGCGCCGCACGGCGTCTACGGTGACTTCCGGGCGGCGCTCGGCGCCGACATCCTCGAGTTCCTGGCCTCCTGATGGGGGACGTCGACGCCCGCCTCGCAGAGCTGGGCATCACGATCCCGCACCGGTCCCCGGCACCTGCCGGGGTCTACGTGCCCGCCGTCGTCACCGGGAACCTCGTCCTCACGGCCGGGCAGCTGCCGATCGTCGACGGCCGGCTCCCCGTCACGGGGAAGGTCGGCACCGACGTTCCTGCCGAGGTCGCCACCCGCTGCGCGCGCATCAGCGCCCTCAACGCCCTCTCGGCCGTCGCCGAGGTGCTGGGCAGCCTCGACCGGGTCACGCGCGTCGTGAAGGTCGTCGGGTTCGTGGCCTCCGACCCCGCCTTCACCGGGCAGCCCGCCGTCCTCGACGGGGCGTCCGAGCTGCTCGGAGCGGTCTTCGGCGACGCCGGCGTGCACGCGCGGAGCGCGGTCGGTGTCGCAGTCCTGCCCCTCGACGCACCCGTCGAGGTCGAGCTCACCGTCGAGTTCGACTGACCCGCCGCCACGAGTTGATCTGATCCACCACGAAGGAGCATCACCCATGTCTGCAGACATCACCGTCGTCCTGGTCCACGGCGCGTTCGCCGAGTCCGCCAGCTGGTCCGGCGTGATCCACCGGCTCACCGATGCCGGGATCGCCGCCGTCGCCACGCCGAACCCGCTGCGCAGCGTGAGCACCGACGCGCAGAACGTGCGGGCGGCCGTCGCCGGCATCGGAGCGCCCGTCCTCCTCGTCGGCCACTCCTACGGCGGCGCCGTCATCACCGAGGCGGCCGTGGACAACCCGAACGTCGTCGGCCTCGTCTACGTCGCCGCGTTCGCACCGGACCACGGCGAGAACGCCCTCGAGCTGACCGGGAGATTCCCCGGCAGCACCCTCGGGGAGACCGTGCGCGCGTACCCGCTGGCCGACGGCACGAACGACCTCGTCGTGGACCGGGACCTGTTCCCCGGCCAGTTCGCCGCCGACGTCAACGCCGCGGACGCGGCGATCCAGGCGCGCACGCAGCGCCCGATCCGGGACTACGCGCTCGGCGAGGCGCAGCCCGCGTCGACCCCGGCGTGGAAGACGCTCCCGTCGTGGTTCGTCTTCGGCGACG
Source organism: Isoptericola dokdonensis DS-3 (assembly GCF_001636295.1). NCBI lineage: Bacteria > Bacillati > Actinomycetota > Actinomycetes > Micrococcales > Promicromonosporaceae > Isoptericola > Isoptericola dokdonensis. The sequence goes on from NZ_CP014209.1 coordinate 2,822,145, forward strand.
CGGACAAGAACATCCCGGTCGAGGGGTTGCGGTTCATGGCCGAGCGGGCCGGTGCCGTCACGATCCAGGAGATCGCCGGTGCATCCCACTCGGTCATGGTGTCCCAGCCGGACGCGGTCGCCGACCTGATCGTCGAAGCGGTCGGCAAGCTGTCCGCGTAGCCCGCCGGAGGGACCCCTCTGGGGGCGACGTCCGACGGCGGGAGCCGGAACTCACCACCGCCGTCGGACGTTGCCCAGGCGATCCCGACCCCGGAAGAAGGACCACCCATGCCCGCGCCCGCCCATCCGAAGCCCGCCCTGTCCCGCTGGGGCCGCGCGTTCGCCGTCGTCGCCTGGATCGAGGCGTTCACGTGGGCGGGCCTGCTGGTGGGCATGTTCCTCAAGTACGTCACCGAGACCACGGAGGCCGGCGTGTGGCTGTTCGGGCGGCTGCACGGCGGGGCGTTCGTCGCCTACGGCGTGGTCGCGCTGATCGTCGCGGTGCAGCACCGCTGGGGCTGGTGGCGCACGCTCGTGGCGCTCGCGGCCGCGGTCCCGCCGCTGGCGACCCTGCCGGCCGAGTGGTGGCTGCGCCGCACGGGCCACCTGAGCGACGCGCCGGCGCAGGAGCAGGCCCCCGCCGTCGTCTGACGCGTCCGGGCCGCGCGGAGTTTTCCCGATCGTTACCCGTTCGGCTCCCCGTCGTCGGACCCGCTGGCTACTGTGACTCGGACCACCTCAACAGCGGGAGAAGTCACACATGCACACCATGCGCCAGCGCGTGGCCGGGGGCACGGTCCTCGGCCTCACGTTCGCGGGTGTCGCCGCCGTCGGAGTCCTGCCTGCGCAGGCCGCCGACCCGGTCGACATCCAGATCCTCGCCACCAACGACTTCCACGGCCGGATCCAGGCCAACGGCTCCGAGGCGGGCGCCGCCGCCCTGTCGGGTGCCGTGAAGAGCCTGCGCGAGGCGAACCCGAACACGGTGTTCGCCGCCGCCGGCGACCTCATCGGGGCCTCCACGTTCGAGTCGTTCATCCAGCAGGACAAGCCCACCATCGACGCCCTCAACGAGGCGGGCCTCGAGGTGTCGGCCGTGGGCAACCACGAGCTCGACCAGGGGTACCGCGACCTCGTGGACCGCGTCATGGCGCCGTTCGACGCCCAGACGAACCCGTACGGCGGCGCCGAGTGGGAGTACGTCGCCGCGAACCTCAAGATGCGCGAGACCGGCGAGGACGCCGTGCCCGCGTCGTGGCTGAAGGACTTCGGCGACGTCGAGGTCGGCTTCGTCGGCGCCGTCACCGAGGAGCTGCCGTCGCTGGTGACCCCGGGCGGCATCGCCGAGCTCGAGGTGGCCGACATCGTCGACACCGCCGACGCCGAGGCGGAAGCCCTCAAGGCCGAGGGTGCCGACCTCGTCGTCCTGCTCGTGCACGACGGCGCCGAGACCACGACCTGCGCGGCGGTGCCGACGGCGGACAACGCGTTCGCGCGGATCGTCAACGACCTCAGCCCCGAGGTGGACGCGATCGTCTCCGGCCACACGCACCTCGCCTACGACTGCGCGTTCCCCGTCGAGGAGTGGGCCGGCCGCGCCGTCACCGAGCGGCCCGTCGTGTCGGCCGGTCAGTACGGCTACAACCTCAACCAGCTCGTCTACTCGGTCGACCCGGAGACGGGCGACGTCGTGGGGTTGACGACGGCGGTCCTGCCGATCGCCGGCAGCTACCCGGCCGACCCGGCCGTCACGACCATCGTGGACGACGCCGTCGCGGAGGCCGCCGTGCTCGGCGCCGAGCCGCTCGGCCAGATCGAGGGCGCCTTCAACCGCGCCAAGCTGGCCTCGGGCAGCGAGAACCGTGGTGGCGAGTCCACCCTGGGCAACCTCGTCGCCGAGGTGCAGCGCTGGGCGACCTCCGGCGAGGAGTCGGGCGCCGCGCAGATCGCGTTCATGAACCCGGGCGGCCTGCGCGCCGACATGACCGGCACGGGCACCGGCTCGCCGCGCACCCTGACCTACCAGCAGGCGGCCGTCGTCCAGCCGTTCGCCAACACGCTGGTCAACATGCAGCTCACCGGCGCGCAGATCGAGGCCGTCCTGGAGGAGCAGTGGCAGCCCGCCGGCGCCTCGCGGCCGTTCCTGCGGCTCGGTGTGTCCGAGGGCTTCGAGTACACCTACGACCCGGCCGGCGCCGCGGGCGACCGCATCACGTCGATGTCGCTGGACGGCGAGCCGATCGTCGCCGACGCCACCTACTCGGTGACCGTCAACTCGTTCCTGTCCACCGGCGGCGACAACTTCTTCACGCTGGCCGAGGGCACCGGCAAGCGCGACACGGGCAAGATCGACCTCGCCGCCATGGTCGACTACCTGGCCGAGGTCGCCGCGGACGAGCCGCTGGCCGTCGACTACGCGCAGCGCGCCGTCGGCGTGTCCTTCCCGGCCGACGCCCCCGCGGCGTACGAGCCCGGCGACACCGTCGCGTTCGAGGTCTCCTCGTGGTCGATGTCCACCGCCGACGACGTCAAGGACGCCGCGCTCACCGTGTCCCTCGACGGTGCCGAGCTCGGCTCGTTCCCCGTGACGACGACGCCCGGCACGACGGTCGACGACCAGGTCGGCACCGCGTCGGTGTCCGTCATCCTGCCGACCGACGTCGCCGCCGGTCCGGTGACCCTCACCCTCGCGGGCGAGGCGACCGGCACCGAGGTCGATGTGCCCGTCGAGGTGTCGGCCCCGTCCGCGCCCGCGTTCGAGCGCGGCACCGTCTACACCGAGGGCGACCAGGTGACGTACGACGGCCGCCTGTTCGAGGCCATGTGGTGGACCACCGAGGTGCCCGGGAAGTCCGTGTGGGGCTCGTGGCAGGAGATCGCCACGACCGCCGACGGCACCGCCGTGTGGACCGCCTCGCGGGTGTTCGTCGCGGGTGACGTCGTCGAGCACGAGGGCGTGACGTACACGGCCCAGTGGTGGACGCGGAACCAGGAGCCCGGCTCCTCCCCGTGGGGTCCGTGGCAGGCGGGCTCCTGATCTGACGGCCTGACCCTGGCGGCCCGTTCCGGCAACGAGCGTGCAGGGTTGGTACCCCAAACCATCGTTTGAGGTGCCAACCCTGCACGCTCGTTGCGTCTCGGACGGCTGCAGAGAGCTGCGGGGGCTGCTTCAGCCGGGGCCGGCGCAGGCGCCGTGACCAGGTCGTGACCTGTTGAGGCGGCCTCAGCTATTCACTATTGAGGCTGCATCAGTAATACTCCCTGTGACCCGACGACGACGACGGGCCACGGCCACGTGCCGTGCCGGACCGTTCCGCGTCACCGGCGACGCGGGTGGGAGTGACGCTCCATGACCTCGAGAACCACGGCGCGCGGATCGCGCGGACCGACCATCACCACGGCCTTCGCCGTCGCGGCGCTCGCGCTCGCGGCCCTCATCGCGCTCGTCGTGCTCGTCCTGCTCAACAGCAGCGTGGCCGACGGCGCCACCCGGCTCGACGCCGGGGCGGGGGAGGTGCAGGACGGCGCCACCCGGCTCGCCGACGGCAGCGTCCAGCTCTCCGACGGAGCCACCACCCTCGCCGACGGCGCGACCGCGCTCACCGCGGGCACCACCCGCCTGCTGGAGGGCACGGGCGAACTCACCGACGGCACCACCCGCCTCGCGGACGGCACCGGGGAGCTCCGGGACGGGCTCGTCGACAAGCTGCAGCCCGGCTCGGTCGAGGCCTTCGCCGGCATCCAGAAGCTGCACGACGGCACCGTGCTCCTCCACGACGGCGGCGTCGAGCTGAGCACGGGTGCGTCGCAGGTCGCCGCCGGCGCCGGCACCGCCGCCGCGGGCGCGACCGAGCTCGCCGGCGGGCTCCCCGTCCTCGTCGACGGCGCGGGACGCGTCGCCGACGGCGCCGTGAAGGCGTCCGACGGCGCGTCGGAGCTGTCCGGCAAGCTGCCCGACCTCGTCGACGGCGCCACCCAGGTCCACGACGGCACCCAGCAGGCCGCGGCAGGGGCGGGTGCGCTCGCCGTCGGCTCGCAGGCCGTCGCGACGGGTGCCGGCGACCTGTCCACCGGTGTCGGGAAGCTGTCGGCGGGGATCGACCGGCTGGTCGCCTCCGGCGGCGAGCTCGCCACGGGCACCCAGCAGGTGGCCGACGGCGCCGGCACGCTCGCGCAGGGCACGACGCAGCTGGCGGGTTCCGCGCGGGCGCTCGACGGCGGCGCGACCCAGGTGCGCGACGGCGCGGCCGGTGTGCGGGACGGCGCGTCGGCCCTGGCGGACGGCGTCGGCCAGGCGGCGGGTGCCAGCCGGTCCCTCGCTGACGGCCTCGCCTCCGTCGACGACGGCGCCGAGCAGGTCGCCGCGGGCACGTCCGGGCTCGCGGACGCGCTCGACGCCCTGGCGGAGTCCACCGACGACCCGGACCTCGCAGCGACGCTGACGGGTCTCGCCGCCCAGGCTCAGGGCGTCTCCGCCGGGGCCGCCGAGGTCGCGCGCGGTACCGGGTCCGCACGTCAGGGCGCGCAGCAGCTCGCCGGCGGTTTCGAGGGGGACAAGGGGCTCGTCGCCGGGTCGAAGGCCCTCCGGGCCGGTGCGGGGCAGGTCGCGGACGGCGCCCAGGGCGTCGCCGCCGGCACGGGGAAGCTCGTCACCGCGGCCGGCACCCTCGATGCGGGCGCCCAGCAGGTCAGCGGTGGCGCGACGGCGGTGCGTGACGGCGTCGGCGCGCTCCTCGCGGGCGGCTCCGACCTGCAGGCGGGTGCGTGGACGGCCCGCGACGGGGCGAGCGCCCTCGCGCAGGGGACGTCCGACCTCGACGCCGGTGCGTCGGAGCTGGCGGGCAAGCTGCCCGCGCTGGTGGACGGCGCGGACCAGGTGGCTGCGGGGACGGTGCGTGCGGCGGACGGTGCGTCGGAGCTGGCGGGCAAGCTGCCCGCGCTGGTGGACGGGGCCGACCAGGTCGCGGCGGGAACGGTGCGTGCCGCGGGCGGGGCGGATCAGCTCGCCGCCGGGCTGCCCACCCTCTCCGACGGCGCGTCCGACCTGTCCGCCGGGGCGGACCGCCTCGCGGGCAAGCTCGGCGAGGCGGAGTCCGGCGCCGGCGAGCTGGAGGCGGGTCTGGACCGGTTGGCCGTCGGCGCGGACGACGCGGCGGTCGGCATCCGGAAGATCCACCTCGGGGCGCAGGACCTCGACGCGGGTGCCGGGACGCTGGCCGAAGGCGCCGGCGACCTGGCGGACGGCGCGTCGCGCCTGTCCAGCGGCGCCGGGGAGCTCGCGGACGGCACCACCGTGCTGTCCGAGGGTGCCACCGAGCTGGCCGACGGCACCACGCAGCTCGCGGACGGCACCGGCACGATGCGGACCGAGGTGGCGAACAGCCCCGCGGGCCCGGCGTCGCTGGCCGGCAGCGTGCTGCTGATCCTCGGCCTGCTCGGCGCCGTCGCGGCGATCACCCTGCTGGTGCGGCGCGTGCGCTGAGGTCCAACCGGCCTCGCCCTGACCGACCGGCCCCGACGCTCACCCGGTGTCGGGGCCGGTCCGTCGTCGTCCCTCGAGGTAGTACCCCCGGCCGTGAGGTAGTACCCCCGGGGTACGACCTCACGGCCGGGGGTACTACCTCGAAATGTCAGTCCCAGCCGCAGGCGTCGTGGATGGCGTCGTAGACGGCGGCGCGCCCGGCGTCCGTCATCGGCAGGTAGACCACGGGCTGCTCCGCGCCGTCGACGGTCGCGACGACGGGCAGGAACGTGCCGCGCTTGTCCTCGCCCACGGCGTGCGGGTCGCAGCGGGCGGGCAGCGCGTCAAGGACGACGACGCCGTCCGCCGGCACGACGGCGTCACCGGACCAGGTGGTGGCGCCGCCCGCTGGGGTGAGCAGGGTGGTGCCGGTGACGTGCACCACCTGCACGTCGGGGCCGCCCACGACCGGGGTCACGACGACCGTCACCCGCAGCCCGGCCGCCCGGCCGCCGCCACGACCCTCGACCTCGGCGGCCTCGACGCCTCCGACCTCCAGCCGGGCGCCGGTCGCCACCAGCCGCTCCGCGCACACCTCCGCGTGCACGGCGGCGAGCCGTCCCAGCGGGTCCGTCACCGGCACCTCGACCTCGATGCCCGACGCGGCGGCGGACGCCGCCGCGGTCCCGAGACCGGCTTCCCCGAGACCGGCTTCCCCGAGACCGGCCTCGTCGACGTCGGTGCGGCCCGTCTCTTCGCCGGGCGCGAGGGCGACGCGGACGACGGCGCGCAGGTCGCCGTCGTCGGGAGGCGTCGCGCAGTCGACGGTCCCGAGGCGGAGCCGGACGTCGCGGCCGGCTCCCGCGGGCAGCGGCCGGTCGGTGCCGCCGTCGGGCGTGGTGGGGTCGAAGCCGGGCGCGGTGACGGTGCCGCCGAGCAGCACGAGGTCGCGGCCGGAGTCATTGACGACCCGCAGGGAGGCGGTGCGGTCGGCGTACTGCGTGCGGTCCTGGCGGAGCTCGGCGTGCAGCGCGGCGGCGACGTCGGCGGGGAGTGTCGGCGTCGGGTCCGTCGTCGCCGAGCAGCCGGCGAGCGCGACGCCTGCCACGCCCACCGCGACGGCGGCGCGCAGCAGCCGGGCCGCCGTCGGACGGCGCACCGGCGGGCACGACGCGGCAGCCTGCGCCCATGGGGTGGTGCCGCGACGGCGACGGTCCGCGCGGCGCACGTCAGTCCTCGGCGGGCGCGGGGCCGGTCCCGGCGCGCACGGGCCGGTCGATGACGCGGGACATGACGATCGCGGTGCGGGTCTTGTCGACGCGGGCGGAGACGCGGAACGTCTCGACGATGCGTTCCACGTCGGCCATGGAGTCGGCCATGATCTGCACGAGCGCGTCGGCCTCGCCGGTGATGGTGTCGACGCGCACGACCTCGGGGATGGGGCCGAAGTCGCGTTCGAGCGCGGCGGGGGAGATGTTGCCGCGGCAGAAGATCTCGACGTACGCGACGATCTTCCACCCGAGCTGCTCGGGGGAGACCTGGACGGTGAACCCGGAGATCTCGCCGCGGGCCACCATGCGGTCGACGCGGCGCTTCACCGCGGGGGCGGACAGCCCGACGGCGTCACCGATGTCCGCGTAGGAGGCGCGACCGTCGCGCAGCAGGTGGGCGACGATGCGTCGGTTGGTCTCGTCCACGTTCTCCCTCTCGGCGGCGATTCGTTGCGCAGGAGATCAAGAATCCTGTGTATCGGCAGCTCGACGCGCACGATCCAGCACCTTCCGGGCAACGGTACCCCTCCTAGCCTCGCGCTATGACGCTGCTCACACCACCGCTCCCCGCCGCGGCCACGGCACCCGCCGTCGCTCCGCGATCCGTCGAGCGCACCGCGACCCCGCGCCGCTACCTCATGTGCCCCCCGGTCCACTTCGACGTCGTCTACGCGATCAACCCGTGGATGGACGTCAGCGTCCCGGTGGACGCAGGCCTCGCCGTCGTCCAGTGGCAGGCGCTCAAGGCGGCCTACGAGGCGCGCGGGCACACCGTGGACGTCATCCGCCCGGAGCCCGGCCTGCCCGACATGGTCTACGCGGCCAACGGCGGGATCGTCGTCGGCGGGCAGGCGCTCGCCGCCCGGTTCACGTTCCCCGAGCGGCAGCCCGAGGGCGCCGCCTACGAGGCGTGGCTGCGCACGTCCGGCGCGCAGCACGGCGTGGTCAGCCTCGGCCAGGCCGTCGAGCGCAACGAGGGGGAGGGGGACCTGCTGTGGGACGGCGAGGTCCTGCTCGCCGGCACCGGATTCCGCACCACGCGCGAGGCGCACGCCGAGGTCGCCGCGCGGCTCGACGTCGACGTCGTCACGCTGGAGCTCGTCGACCCGCGGTTCTACCACCTGGACACGGCGCTCGCGGTGCTCACGACGGCGTCGGGCGACCGCCGCCCCGAGGTCGCCTACTTCCCCGGCGCGTTCACGAGCGAGTCCCTGGCCGTGCTGCGCGAGCGCTACCCGGACGCCATCGAGGCGACCGAGGACGACGCCGCCGTGCTGGGTCTCAACGCCGTCTCCGACGGCCGCCACGTCTTCCTCACGCAGCGCGCCACCGGCATGCACGCCGCCTTGCGCGAGCGCGGGTACGAGCCCGTCGGCATCGACCTGTCCGAGCTGTTCAAGGGCGGCGGGTCGGTCAAGTGCTGCACGCTGGAGCTGCGCCCCGCGCCCGGGACGGAGGTGGCCGCATGACCTCCGTCGACCTCTTGGACGTCGCCGCGACCGCCCGCTGGATCGGCGCCCGCGGCGCCGAGCGCATCATCGGCGAGCTCGTCGACGCCCTCGCCACGGACTTCCGCCGCTGGCCCGACCTCGACAAGCGGGAACGCGTCGCGTCGCACTCGCGCGACGGCGTCATCGAGCTCATGCCCGCCTCCGACGGCGTCACGTACGGCTTCAAGTACGTCAACGGCCACCCGAGCAACCCGGCCCGCGGCTTCCAGACGGTCACGGCGTTCGGCGTCCTCGCGGACGTCCACAACGGCTACCCGACGTTCCTCGCGGAGATGACGCTGCTCACCGCGCTGCGCACCGCGGCGACGTCGGGCCTCGCTGCGCGGGCGCTCGCCCGGCCCGACGCGCGGACGCTCGCCCTGATCGGCACCGGCTCGCAGGCCGAGTTCCAGGCCCTCGGGATGCGCGCCGCGCTCGGCGTCACCCACCTGCGGGCGTGGGACGTCGACCCGGCCGCCCGCGAGAAGCTCGTCCGCAACGCCCGGGCGCTCGGCTTCGACGTCCACGAGGCGACCAGCGCCGCCGACGCCGTCACCGGGGCCGACGTCGTCACCACCTGCACGGCGGACAAGCGCAACGCCACCGTGCTCACCGCCGACATGCTCGCCCTCGCCGCCCCCGGCGTGCACGTCAACGCCATCGGCGGGGACTGCCCCGGCAAGACGGAGCTCGACCCCGCCATCCTCACCGCGCCGGGCACCGCCGTCGTCGTCGAGTACACCCCGCAGACCCGCATCGAGGGGGAGATCCAGCAGCTCGACCCCGACTTCGGGGTCACCGAGCTGTGGGAGATCCTCGTCGGCGACGCCCCCGGGCGGACGTCGCCCACCCAGGTCACCGTGTTCGACTCCGTCGGGTTCGCCGTCGAGGACTGGTGCGCCCTGCGGTACGTGCACGACGCCGTCCGCGCCGACCCGTGGGCCCGGGACCTCCTGCAGCGCGTGGACCTCGTCGCCGAGCCCGCCGACCCCAAGGATCTGTGGTCCCTCGTCGCCGCACCTGCCCTGGCGCCCAGCCGCTCGTGACCGGCACGACAGCCCAGGCGGATCGGCGCACGCGGACGTAGCGTGGGCATGCCGATCACGGCACACCGGCGGACGACGGCGTCCTGGACGGCGGGCAGGCGCCCGCAGGATCGAGGGACGATGTCGACGTCAGCAACGGGCTCTTCGGTCGGGTGGCGCGTGCGGCCGTCGGTGCCGGTCGCGGCGGTCGTGTTCGCCGTGTACTGCGTGATCGTCATCAGCCTGATGCAGACCTCGGGCATCGGGTACGAACACTTCTTCGACACCGCCGCGGACACCGTGCGCGCCGCGGTCCTGCCGCTCGCGGCGGGCGCGGTGTGGCTCGTCGCGTTCCTGGTGTGGGCACGCTGGGACCACGTCTTTCGCGACGCGCGACGCCTGCCGCTGCGCTGGGGTTACTGGGTCCTGCCGGTCCTCATGGTCCTCGTCGCGCTCCTGCACCTCGTGGGCGTCGACTGGGGGGCCTTCGCCCCGGAGCACCTGCTGGCCGTGCTGACGGCGAGCGTCCTCGTGGGGTTCACGGAGGAGACGCTGTTCCGGGGGATCGTGCTGCGATCGTTGCGGCAGGGGGACCGGTCGGAGGGAACGGCCGCCCTGTGGACGACGCTCTGGTTCGGAGCCTTCCACGTCACCAACCTCCTCCTCGGCGAGCCCGGCGCCGTCCTGCAGGTCGTCTTCGCCGCGCTCGGGGGCGTCGCGTTCTACCTGCTCCGGCGGGGGACCGGGGTTCTGATCGCGGCGATGGCGCTGCACGGGCTCTGGGACTTCTCGACGTTCCTGTCCGGGGTCCACGCCGTCGACGGCGTCGCCACCGACGCGGCGAGCTTCCTCACGTCCTTCGTCTATGTCGCCGCGCTCGTGACGCTCGTGGTGCTCGTGGTCCGGGAGCGGCGACGGCCGGCGGCGGAGGCGATCACGGCGCCGCACGACGCGAGCACCGCGCCGGCCCCGCGCTGAGCTACCGCCGCCACGGGCGGTCGCCACCGGTCCCAGGTGATTTGTGCAGGCACTACGCTTCGCGCCATGCCCGACGCCGTCGTTCCCCGCCGCCGCTGGTCCGTCGCCGTCGTGGTGGCGGTGCTGCTGGCGCTGGGCGCGCTGACGGCGTTCGCGCTCGGTGACGCGCTCGCGGTGCAGGCCACGCCCGCGCAGGCGGCGCCCGAGAGCCCGGTGGCCGCACCGGCGTCGGCACCGGTCGACCCGCCCGCGGTGAGCACCGTCGTCGTGCCGGACGACACGAAGCAGCTCGCGCTCGCGGGCCAGGCCCTGGTGGACGCGCTGGCTGCCCGGGGCGTGACGGCGGACCTCCGGGTGGGCGACGACGGGCCGCGCGGCGCGGTGGTCGCGACGACGTCCGCGGACCTGGGCTCGGAGAACCCCGAGGCCTACCGCGTCACCGCGCGGGCCGGGGGCTGGCGGGTGGACGCGGCGACGGCGGACGGCGCCGCGCGCGGCCTCTACGACGTCGCGGACCGGGTCCGCACGGGGCGGGCCGTGACCGACGCCGACGGCGAGGTGGTCGAGCCGCGCTTGAGGATGCGGCTGGTCGACAAGGGCGCGGTGGGCATCGAGCCGGACGCGGACGCCTGGGTGAGCGGGGACCCGTACTCGCACAACGGCGGGTCGTTCGCCGACGCGATCCTGTCCGGCGAGCCGTACGTCGACGTCGAGGCGCTGACCCGGGACGCCGCGGACTTCGACGCCTACGTCGCCCGCCGCCTCGCGCAGGGGTACACGGGCGTCGTCATCCCCGGGTTCCTGGAGTACGTGACGTTCTCCGGCGTCGGCGACGGCGCCGAGGTGTACGCGGCCGGGGACGAGCACGTGGCGCGCGCCGAGGCGATGCGGTCCTGGTTCGGCACGATGTGGGACTCGGCGGACGCCGCCGGGATGGACGTCTACCTCCAGACCGACATGCTCATGCTGTCCACGCCCTTGCAGGCCTACCTCGACGAGCGCGGGCTCACCCCCGACGACCCGGAGCTGTGGGATGTGTACGCGGCCGGGCTGGACGAGGTGTTCGCCGCGATGCCGGCCGTGGACGGACTGATGGTCCGCATCGGCGAGGCGGGCCGCATCTACGACCTGCCCGGCTGGGACTACTGGTCGGAGCTGGCCGTCACCGACGAGGTCGCGGTGCGCGAGATGCTGACGGCGTTCACGCGGGTCGCGGAGGCGCACGGCAAGGACGTGATCTTCCGGTCGTGGACGGTGGGGGTCGGCGCGGTGGGCGACCTGCACACCAACCCCGACTCGTACGAGGCGGTGCTGACGGGGATCGACTCGCCGTCGCTCGTGGTGTCGACCAAGCACGTCGCCGGGGACTTCTACTCGTGGCTGCCGCTCAACCCGACCCTCGAGGTGGGGGACCAGCGGCGCATCGTCGAGATGCAGTCGCGGCGCGAGTTCGAGGGCTTCGGGGCGCTGCCGAACGACCTCGGGTCCGCCTACCAGCAGGCGCTCGCGCACTACCTGGAGGCGAACCCGCAGGTCGAGGGTGTGTGGGGCTGGTCGCAGGACGGCGGCCCGTGGAAGGCGGGGCCGATGAGCCTGGACGGGAAGTCCGGGTTCTGGCAGCTCTACGACCTCAACACGTACGCCGCGGCACGTCTGGCCCTCGACCCGGGCGCGGACCCGGCCGAGATCACGGCGTCGTGGGCGCGGGCCACGTTCTCCGACGACCCGGCCACGGTCGCGGCGATCGGCGAGGCGATGGCGCTGTCGCGCGACGCCGTCCGGCACGGCCTGTACCTGGGGGCGTTCGCGGAGAACCAGGTCAAGGCGCTGGGGCTGGAGCCGCCGCCCATGATGTGGATCTTCGAGTGGGACATCGTCTCCGGCGACGCCGCCGCGCTCGACTCGATCTCGTCGATCGTCGGCACGGACGCCGCCTCCGTGGACGCCTCCGTCGCGGAGGGCCGGGAGGCGGTGACGACGGCGCAGCGGATGCGTGACCTCGTCGCCGGCACCGACGAAGGCACCTGGCGCGACCCCGCGCTGCGGGAGCAGTTCGTCGCGGCGCTCGACTACGAGGTCGACCTGTTCACGGTGCTCGGTGACTACCGCGAGGTCGTGCTCCAGCACGGCCGGTGGCTCGACACGGGCGACGGTGCTGCGCGCGACGCGTGGGCCGCCGCGCTGGCCCGGTTCGAGTCGTCGCGCGCCCACCACGTCGACACGTACGGCGACGACCTCGACCTCCCGGCGTACACCTTCACCGCGGCGGACCTCGGCGTGCAGCGGGCCGAGCGGGACCTGACGGTCGCGTGGGTCGCCCGTGTCCTGGGCGTCCTGCTGGTGGTCGCCCTCGCGCTGGGTAAGACACGCGGGCAGCGGTTGCTGGTGCGGGGCCGACGGTCCGTCCACAGCCCTGTGGACACGTCACCCGACGGTCACCCTGCGGACGGCCGCCCGGCCCGTCCAGGCTTGGCCATCGCACGGCCCGACGGCGGCACACCGGCCGGATCGGCCGGCCTGCGGGCGCTCTGGCTGGGCGCCACGCGGCCGTGGCGGGTCGTCGAGCTGGCCCGCGGTGCCGGCCGTCTCGACAAGCTCGTCGTGTGCGCGGTACCGGTGCTCGCCGTCGTCCTCAGCCGTGTCGCGTACACGTGGGCGCTGTCGTGGGTGCACCTCGCGCTGGTGCTCGGCGCGTGGGCGCTGTTCGTGCTCGTCCTGCGTGCCGTCGCCGGCCGGGATGCGGCGTTCACGCTCGCCGGCGCCGTGGGCGGGGCCGCCGTGCTGCGCACCGTGCTGCTGCTCGTCGCGCTGGCCCCCACCGGGCCGGGCGGCTACTGGTACGGCCTGTGGACGGGCCCCGCGGCCCGCAGCGTCTACGTGACGTTCGCCGTCGCCGGGTTCGCGTGGGTGCTCGCCGCGGCCTGGTGGGCGCTGCGCTCCCTCGGTGCCACCCGCACCGGCGCCACCGGCCGGCTGCTGCTCGCCGTCGCCGCGCCGCTCGTCGTCGGAGGTGCCGTCGTCGCCGCCGTCGGGCTGGAGACCACGCTCACGGCCTGGAACGACCAGATGATGATCCTGCCGTGGGGGCTGTCCCGGATCCTCGGTCTCACGGTGCACCTCGGCATCCCGACCGCCCTGCCCGTGGCCGTCGGCGTCGCCGGAGGCGTGCTCGTGGTCGCTGGTGCGCTGCTCGCATGGGTCGGTCGACGCCGACCCGGCCGCCTGCTCTCCCACCAGGCGTGAAGCGATTTCCACCGGCCTCCGTGAACCTGCCACACTTCCCCTGGATCGGACCGATCAGCAGGGGGACGCATGACCACCGGTGAGGACGCGGCGCCGACCGGCAGCGCCGCCGTCGACGCGGCCATCGCGCGACTGCGTGCCGTCGCGGCCGAGTCGGGCACGGCCGGCCCGGGCGAGGCGGGCAGCGCCGACGCCGACGTGCTGCGCACCGCGCTCGCCACCCTCCCGTACCAGGAGCAGCGACTGCTGTGGGACAGCCACGTCCTCGGCCGCACCCTCGACGGCATCGCCGGGGCGCTCGGGCTGCACGTGCGGGCCGCACGCCGCCGCCTGCAGCGCGCCGAGGAACAGCTCGCCCGGGCGCTGTCCGCCGCGCACGCCCGCGGCGTGCCCGCCCGGCTCTGCGCCGAGACCCGCGGCGACCTGCACGCCTACGTGACCCACCACCTCGGCGGTGGCCGGCGCCAGGCCCTCGAGGACCACCTGTTCGGCTGTCCGGGATGCATGCGCGCCTTCATCGACGTGCGGGAGGCGTCGTGGGCGCTGCGCGACGCCGCGCCCGTGCTGCTCGCCCCGCTCGCCGCGAGCGGCGTCACCGTGCCCGTCGTCGTCGGAGCGCTCGGAGCGAGCACCTCGACCGGCGTCGCGGGCTGGTTCGCCGCGCTCGGGGCCGCGCTCGTCGGTGGGTGGGAGTGGGTCGTGCGGGGTGTGAAGCACCTCGTCGGCCGCCCGGTGGGACTCGCCGCCGGGACGGCCGGGGCGCTCGTGGCCGTCGCCGCCGTGGCGATGTCCCTCGCGCCCGGCGCCGAACCGGCGCCCGTGTCCGCCGTGGCGACCCCCTCGTCGTCGGCCCCCGCCGGCGAGGAACCCGTCGCGAGCACCGAGCCGTCCGTCGCGCCGACGCCGTCGGCGACGCCCTCGGCCACGGCCTCCCCGTCGCCCGGCCCCACGCCCACCTCGGAGACGACGCCGACCCCGGACGCCGCCGTCCCGCCGGTACCGGTCGAGGACGACGACACCCCGGCGGACACCCGTGAGCCCGCCCCCGCGCCCGCGCCCGATGCCGACGACGAGGCGGCCGGGCCCGCGGACGCCGTCGACCCGCCGCGCACCGGGGGCAGCACCAGCGCACCCCGCCCCAGCACCACCCCCACGCCGGACGGCACCGAGCCCACGACCCGGCCGACGCCGGCGCCCGCACCCTCCGCCGCGCCGACCGCCACGCCCGACCCCGTCGAGCCGGAGCCCGCACCCGAGCCGACCGAGCCCGTCAGCGTCAGCCTCACCCTGGGCGTCGGCGGCTTCGGCTGGTTCCAGGTGGTTCCGACCGGCGGCGCGGAGATCGTCGACGTCGTCGGCGGCCACCGCACCGAGGTCACGCAGGACTCGCGCGGTCGCTGGTGGGTGCGCGCCGTCGGCGCTCGTGAGCGCGAGGTGACCGTCGTCGTCAGCGGCCCCGCCGGCTCCGAACCCGGCGCGCGGTTGTCCTGGTACGGCCTGGAGCACTGACTCGCGAGAGCTTGCGCTGACTCGCGCCGATCTGCGCTGACTCGCGTCAGGCGGCGCGTTCCAGCAGCACGAGGACCTCGTAGTGGTCGGTGTGCGGGAACATGTCGAGCAGGCGGGCCCGGGTGGGGCGCAGCGAGGGCATGTCGGCGAGGTCGCGGGCCAGCGTGGCGGCGTTGCACGACGAGTACAGGACGTGCCGCACGCCGGAGGCCTCCAGGCGCCCGGCGAGATCGGTGCCGATGCCGCGTCGCGGCGGGTTGACGATCACCATGTCCGGGTCGGCGTCCGTGCCGAGCGCGAACGTGGCGGCGTCCCCCGCGGCGAACTCCACGTCGGCGGTGGCGGCCCGCCACCAGGCGGCGTCGTGGCCGCCGACGACGGCGTCCGGCGGCAGGGTGGCGAGCTCGCGCGCCGTCGTGGTCGCCGAGGCGACGGCCTCCGCGGAGATCTCGATGCCCGTGACCGCGCGGCCGGGGGCAGCGCAGTGCAGGGCGAACCCGCCGACGCCGCAGTACAGGTCCCACAGGGCCGCGGGGGAGACCTCGTCCACCCAGGCGCGCGCCTGCCGGTACAGGGCGGTCGCCACCTCGGTGTTCGTCTGGAAGAAGCTCTGCGGGCGCAGGTGCAGGGTGATGCCGTCGAGCTCCATCCCCAGGGTCTGCCGCTCGGTGAGGACGATCTCCTCGGCGCCCTCCAGCACCGCGGCGTGCGCAGGCTGCACGTTGACGCTGAGCACCGCCAGCGCGGGCAGGGCGCCCGCGAGCCACGGCAGGTGCTTGCGGAGCCGTGCGACCGGCTCGGTCGAGCGCAGCACGAGGCGCACCATGAGCTCCCCGGCGGGGGAGAGGGTGACGATGACGTGCTTGAGCTCGCCCCGCTGCGCAGCGTCCTTCGGCGTCACCTTGCGACGGCGACCCCCCGGGCCGAACGTCGGCGTCAGGTCGTACGGGGTGAGGCGGGCACGCCGGATCAGCTCCGCCAGCGGCTCGAACGCCGCCTGCAGCTCGGCCGGGTACAGCGGGCAGTCCGTGAGGTCGACGCCCTGCCCCTCGTACTCCCCGGGCGGCCCGAGGATCCCCAGCACGGGCGCGGCCGCCGTGCCGGTGACGACCATCTTCGCCTTGTTGCGGAACCCCGCCTCGTCGCCGACGACCGGGGCCAGCCACACGTCGTCCGGCAACGCCAGCAACCCGCGGACGTGCGCCTCCTTGCCGCGCACCTGCTGCGGGTGCGTCAGGTCCAGGAGGGTGCACGACCGGCACCGGCCGGCGTCGTAGTGGTGGCACTGCACGGGTCCATTGTCTCCCTGCGACGGACCTGGCCAGCAATGCCCGAGACCTCAGCGTGAGCACCCCGCCCCG
The DNA here is from genome assembly GCF_001636295.1 of Isoptericola dokdonensis DS-3. Taxonomy (NCBI): domain Bacteria; kingdom Bacillati; phylum Actinomycetota; class Actinomycetes; order Micrococcales; family Promicromonosporaceae; genus Isoptericola; species Isoptericola dokdonensis. Next base: position 2,838,464 of record NZ_CP014209.1, read on the forward strand.
TCGTCCCCGATCGGTTCGGGAAAGAGCCGTCAAACCGAAAGGCGTCCCTTCCCCCCGAGAGTTGCATGACGATGCCAGTCGACGTGGTGTCCCGGACAGGAGTTCTCGCGCCACGTGGACCGGAAGGAAGCCTCATGGTCGAAGCAACCAAGATTTGCGGTTGACCTGCATTTTCACCATTGACCGCGGGCAGTACGTACAGGTCTACTTGGCCCCACGACCACTGACAGATTGAGCCGTGGCTCTGGCGTGCACGTACCAGCGCGCCCGACCTGGAGTGCAGTAGTTGACGTGGGTCATGCGTCGCGCACTTTTCGACTTGGAAGGATGGTGGGGGATCGGATCGCGCTGGAGGGGTTGAGCGACGCCTTGCAGTTCCTGCCATTGAGATCGGCATCAAGCGATGTGCGGAGAGTTTCAGTAGTGACGAGTGTGGATCGGTGAAGATTCGTAGAACTGATGTCGCCGACTACTAGGGGGGAGGTCCCATGGATCTATGGGATCTGGTTCGTGGCGCGGGCATAGCAATGCTCATGGCCATGCTGGTGCGACTGTTCCTTATTCTTGGGCTAGCCAGGGTTCGCCTCACTGACCTATTCGGGTACGTGGGTGGCTTTTGTGGCCTGCTGACGGTCGTCTTCTACATTCTCGATGAGTTCGGCGAGGGAGCCTGGGTGGTGCTCGTTGCTGGTGTCATTGGTGGGGCCGCTTGGACTGTTCGTTCGATCAGAGCACGAGCTCGCGATCCGGAGCACGTTCTCGTTGGTGTCTTCTACTTCGGAAAGGTTCCGCCTGCGACAGAGAACTGGATAAGCCTCAAAGGCCTCAAGAAGTAGTTTCCGGCGGGCGCGCAATCCCGTGGGCGTGGGCCCCGTTGAGGAATGTGAGGCCCTGCGGACGATGATGTGGACTGCTGAGGAGCCTTACTCACGACCCGCAGGTCTTCGTATCCTTGCCGCGAGGCTCTGGACTGGAGGCATATCTGCTGGCGGGAGTGGCTCGGCTTGCCAGTCGCGAAAGTCCTCAGCCCACGAAGACGCAGAACGGGTGGCCCGCCGGGTCGGCGTAGACGTAGAGGGGTTCGTCGGGGTCGTCGGGGTCGTCGGTGCGATCGAGCAGGAGCGTCGCGCCGAGGGCGAGGGCACGCTCGTGCTGGCGGGCGAGCTCGGTGGCGTCGGGCACGGTGGTGTCGAGGTGGAGCTGCTGCGGCACGCCGTCGTCGGGCCAGGTGGACGCCGGCAGGGTGTCGACCTGCTGGAACGCCAGCCCGACGCCGGGGCCTCGCAGCACGAGCCAGTCGGCACCCCGCGGGTCCGGCGCACCGGTCGCGGGCGGCTCGTCGCCCGGGCGGTAGGTGAGGCCGAACAGCTCGCGGTAGAACTCTGCGAGGCCGCGGGCGTCGGTCGTGTCGAGCACGACCTGCCGGATGCGGGGGTACGTCGGCCCGGCGTCTTCGGCCGGCTCGTACCGGTCTGCGGACAGGGTGCCGTCGTCCGCCGTCGTCACGGCCCCTCCGGGAACGACTCCGCGATGGCACGCACCTTGGCGACGTAGGCGTGCTGGTCGATGTCGGGGATGTTCGTGGCCCGGGGGATGAGCCCGACGGCGCCGTCGATCTGCTCGCGCAGGATGTCGGCGTGCCCGGCGTGCCGGGACAGGTCCTCGATGACGTGCACGAGGATCCGCTGGAGCGTGATGTCGCCGCGCTCACCCCACCAGGGCACCTGGCCCGGGGCATCGAGAGGCAGCTCGCTGATGATCGCGTCGGCCCACTCGCCGACCCGGCGGTACAGGTCGAGGATGCCCTCGGCGGTCTCGTAGGCGGTGAGGTAGAAGTCGGCGTTCGGGTCCTCGTCGAACTCCTGGATCCAGGCGACCTCGTCCGGGGTGGGCCACTCGCGGCCGAACGTCTCGCCGAAGTAGCCGATCTCGATGCTCGCCGCGTGCTTCACCAGGCCGATGAGGTTGGTGCCGGTGCCGGTGCGCGGCATCCGCAGCTCACGTTCGGACAGTCCCTCGCACTTCCACAGCAGCGCCGTGCGGACGTCCCGCAGGTAGTGCAGCAGCATCTGCTTCGGGTCGGGCAGCGTGTTCACTCGGATCTCCTCGCGTCGGTGCACCCCTGCTCGGTCGACGCTAGGCCCCGGCACCCACGCCCGCACTCGAATAAGCCGCGGGGCACCAGGCCCCGCCGAGCCACCCGAAGGTGGTCTCGACGCGGACCCGGTGCCCCGCGGTCAGGATCGACCGGTCAACGACCGGCCGGACGCGCGACCCTCGAGGGGATCAGCTCGTCAGGGTGAAGCGGACGGTCGTGACGTTGCCCGCCACGTCGTGCACCTTGAGGGTGTTGTTGCCCGCCTTGGCGCCGAACACGCCCGGGCGGACGTAGTTCAGGTCCGACCAGACGTTGTCCGTCAGGTCCTTCTCCACGCCGTTGAGGACGACCATGTCGACCTTCCCCGCGTCGTAGAGCTTGTAGGACACCTTCGAGTAGGTGCCGTCCGAGCCCACGGTGAACTCGGCACCGTCCTTGACGGTGACCGTCGGCTTGACGTCGTCGCGCTCCGACTTCGTCACGGTGACCGGCGTCTCGAGGATCGTCGTCCCCGGGACCTCGTCCGCCACGATCTCGGTGCGGACGACGCCGTCGCCGGCCTTCTTCTTGGCGTCGAGCGTGACCTCGTAGGTGAGCGAACCACCCGGCGTCGGGTCGGTCGAGGTGACGACCTTGTCGGTGCCGTCGGGCAGCTCGGCGACCATGTCACCCTGCCCGATGTGGTTCTCCGCGCCCACGAGGAACGTCAGGTCTGCCGGGAGGGCGTCCATCGGCTCGGCGTAGGTGAACGAGACGTCCTGCTGCGACCCGAGGCCGATCCAGGCCTGGAAGGTCCGCGCGTCGGTGGTGCCCCACACGTTGACGTCCCACTGGACGACGAGCCACTGGTTGACGCCGTCGTTGAGGGACCCGATGCGGATCCCCTCCGCACCCTCGCCGTTGAGGTCCGTCCAGAACGGTGCGAGCACGGAGTTCGGTCGAGCTGACGACGGCCCGTCCGGCAGCTCGCAGCACTTGCTGTCCTCCGAGGTGCCGCCTCCGGCAACCACGTAGCCGTTGGTGCTGATGCTGAGCGACGTGTAGGTGCGACCGTTGTAGGTGTACGCCGGGACGGTGTAGGTGATGAAGTCCTCGTCACCGACCGTCACGGGCGTGATGCCGAAGCCCGCCAGGTCGAGGTAGCCCGCCGGCGAGCCCTGCGGCACGTCGTCCACGGACGGCACGCCGGGCTCGGCACCGGTGAGGGTGGCCGTCTCGGCCGTGAGGCCCTTGAGCGCGCCGGTGCCCTGGGTGGTGGCGTTGACGGTCTGCTCGTTGAAGGACTCGTTGGTCGCCGTCACGGTGCAGGTGACCGACTCGTCGGTCGTGATCGACGTGGCGTCGCACGACTGCGACGCGACGACGTTGCCCTGCGTGGGCACGAACGCGACGGGGATGTGCCCGTCACCGTGGTTCGTGCGGAACGTGATCGCGCCGAACTTCTGCGCACCGCTCGCCGACGTGTCGGTGATGGTGACGTCGAACGACGCGGTCCCGCCGGGGCGGATGGTGGCCTGCTGGGGCGTGACCTTGATGGTCGAACCCTCCGGGGCGTCCACCTTGGGCCGGACCACCAGGGTCTTGCCGGAGGTGTTCTCCAGGGTGCGGGTGGTGCTGAGGCGACCCGGCATGGTCGGGGCGTTGATCGACGGGATGTTGAGGTCGATCGCGTGCACCGGGTCGGTGGTCAGCGCGTTGTAGTTCGCGGTCGTCTCGCTGATCGTGAACGGCGCCTCGAGCGCCTCGCCGACGTCGACGCGACCGGCGCCCATGTCGAACGGGTCGGCGGGCGTCGTCAGGTCCTCCTTGAGGACCTCGGTGAGCGACTGGGTCATGATGGCCGACTTGATCTGGCCCGGGGTCCAGTCGGGGTAGGAGGCCTTGAGGAGCAGGCCGACGCCCGCGATGTGCGGAGCCGACATCGAGGTGCCGGAGATCGCCTGGTAGTACTTCCCGGCGGGCCCGGCGTCCGTGGACTCCGGCGTCGGGGTCATCGCGGCGAGGATGGACACGCCGGGCGCGGTGACGTCCGGCTTGATGAACGGACCGGCGGGACCGCGCGAGGAGAACGCGGCCATGACGTCGCCCTGGCCCTCGCCCTTCGAGCCGGCCGGGAAGGAGCCCGTGATGCCGGTGTGCGAGTCCAGGTACGCCTTGAGCTCGGTGCCGTCCGCGACGTGCACGGCCGGGAGGTAGTGGTTGTCGGTCGCGACGTCGGCGAGGGCCGGGTTGTAGAGCACCATGCCGGCCGCGTCACCGGCGAGGACGTTGTAGCCCTTCGCCACGCGGGCGTTCTCGCCGCGCTCGCAGACCACGATCTGGCCGTCGAACAGGCCGTCCGGCGCCGGCTCGAGGCACAGCGGGTCGGAGTAGGGGGCCTCGGCGGCGTGCACGACGGGCAGCGGCTCGGTGATGCCCGCGGTGAGGGACGCGCCCTCGACCACGAACGAGGAGCCGTCGTCGGCGTTCAGCGTGAGGGTGCTGGTGAACGCACGGTCCTGGGTGGACGCGGCGACGGTGGTCACCCACGGGCTGACGTGGTTCGACGTCCCGGCGCCCGGGCCGTCGTTGCCGGCCGACGCGGCGACGAACACGCCCGCGTCGACGGCGTTGAGGAACGCCAGCTCGATCGGGTCGGTGACGTTGCTGCCGCCGGAGATCGAGTAGTTGAGCGCGTCGACGTCGTCGAGGATCGACTGCTGCACGGCGGCGACCAGGTCGGACGTGTAGCCGCCGCCCGGGCCGAGCGCCTTGTACTCGACGATCTTCACGCCCGGGGCGACGCCCTGGATGCGCGCGATGTCGGCGTCGATCTGCGGCTCCTCGACGATGTTGCCCGCCGTGGTGCCGGAGGTGTGCGAGCCGTGGCCCTCCGCGTCACGCGCGGTGCCCTGGTGCAGGTAGGCCGGGTTGTTCGCGTCGTAGAACTCGGTGAACGAGTACCCGCCGACGAGCTTGTCGTTGCACTCGAACGGGTCGACGGCCTCGGTGAGGGGGTTGTCGCCGTAGTCGCACCTCAGCGCGGGGCCGTCGTAGGGGGACAGGTTGCCCAGGTCCTCGAACGACTCGTGCTCGGGCCACAGGCCGGTGTCGATGTTGCCGAGCACCAGGCCGTCACCGGCCTCGGCGGTGGTGCCGAGGAGGTCGTAGGCGGCGCCCGCGTTGATGAACTCGGTGGAGGAGTCCGTCAGCGGCTGCTCGAGGGTGTTCTCCTGCACGGCGACGACGCCGGGCACCTCGAGGAGGGCGGGGATCTCGTCGCCCGGCACCATGGCGGCGACGCCGCCGTACACGGTGTCGAACTCCTGGACGATCTCCGTGCCCGGCACGGCGTCGGTGACCTCGGCGGAGATCTCCGCCGTCTGGTCGGCGACGTAGCCGCGGTACTTCCGCTCGGCGGCGCTGGAGCCGGCGAGCGACTTCCCGGTGACGGCGGGGCTGGTCGCGTCGTACTGCGGCAGCGAGCCGTCGTAGGAGGCCACGGCGTCGAGGTCGTACTTGACCATGACGGGGACCTTCTTGGACGACGTCAGCTTCAGCAGCGCGGGGTCGGTCTCGACGAGCGAGCTGGACGGCGCCTTCGGGCCGTTCGTCTCGTGCGACGTGACGACGGGCTGCTCGGCGGCGAGCTCCAGGTCGTCGGGGTCCACGGTGGCGCTCGCACTGGTGGCGGCGAGCGAGGTGATCACCAGCGCGGCGCCCGAGGTGGTGGCGGCGAGCCGGATGAGGGACGGGTGTCTCCGTAAGCGCACGGTGCGCTCCCTTCGTGTCGGTCAGGACGAGACCTCCGCCCCCGGCGTCACGGCGTTGTGACGGAGCCCGGCGTCGGACGTCTGAAGGAAACGTAAAGCATCTGTGATGCAGGCAACAGTCAGAGTTGTTTCACGGAGGTTTCCCGGGCGGGTGCCCGGGGGCGCTCAGCGCACCATGCTGTTGCCGTGCACGGCGGCGAGGCGCGCCTTGACGCTGAGGAGTGTCTCGATGATGAGGTCCTCGCGGCCGTCGCCCAGCCGGGCGATCGGCACGGCCACGCTCATCGCGTCGACGGAGTGCTGGGTGAACGGCAGCGCCACGCCGAAGCAGCGCACGCCGAGGCAGGACTCCTCGCTCTCGGTGGCGTAGCCCTGCTCGGCGGCGCGGTCGATGATGTCGAGCACGGCGTGCTTGTCGGTGGTGGTGCGGGGCGTGATCGCGGTGATCGACGTGGGCACGTGCTCGCCACGCTCCTCCGGCGGCATCTCGGCGATGAGCGCCCGGCCGAGCGAGGTGGCGTAGGCGGGCAGGCGGCGCCCGACGGCGGAGTGCATGCGCAGGGGGTGCACGGACTCGCGCTTGGCGGTGTAGATGACGTCGGAGCCGTCGAGGCGCCCGAGGTGGACGGTCTCGCCGGTCATCGCGGAGACCTCGTCGAGCACGGACGCGGCGCGGGCGAGCACGGGGTCGCCGTCGAGGTAGGCGGAGCTCACCACCAGCGAGTGGATGCCGAGCTGGAAGATGCTGCCGGTCGGGTCGGTCTGGAGCCAGCCTCGGTCGACCATCGTGCGCAGCAGCGCGTGCAGGCTGCTCTTGGGGATCCCGAGGCGCGTCGAGAGCTGGAGCTGGGTGCCGGGGCCGTGGGCCGCGATCTCGTCGAGGAGGTCCAGCGCGCGGGCGGCGGACTTCACGGGTCCGGCGCCGGCGACGCCGGTCGGCTCCCGGAGGAGCTCCTTCTGCAGCGGCATGTTCGTTCTCCTCTGATCCTTCCCCGGGTCACCGGGCCCGGCCCGGAGGGTGAGATCCAGCCTAGCGCGAGTTCGCATACATGGACAGACTTCCACCCCTTGACTCGCGGACGGATCTGGCCCTATCGTCGGGGCAGTTCACATAGACGAACGCAGTTCACGAATCGAGGGTGCTTTGTGATTCAGGTTCGATACTCCAGCCCGCCGTCCAGCGCGGAGACCGCCACCACGGCCGACCTGCGGGACGCCTTCCTCGTCGACGACCTCTTCGTCGCCGGCGAGGTGCGCGGGACCTACACGCACGACGAGCGCATGGTGATCGGCGGCGCCGTCCCCGGCACCGGCCAGCTCGACCTGCCCGCCTGGACCGACGTGCTCGGTGCCGACTCGCACCTCGCGCGGCGCGAGCTCGGCGTCATCAACGTCGGCGCCGCCGGCCACGTCGTCGTCGACGGCGAGAAGTTCGAGCTCGACCATCTCGACGGGCTCTACGTCGGCCGGGGGAGCGAGGTGTCCTTCACCGGCGCCGACGCCGCCTTCTACTTCGTGTCCGCCCCGGCGCACGCGACGTACCCGACGCGGGCGCTCAGCCACGCCGAGGTGGAGCCCGTCGCGCTCGGCTCGGCGCAGGCCGCCAACGAGCGCAGCCTGTTCCGCTACGTCTGGGGCCAGGAGATCGAGACGTCCGTGCTCCAGTTCGGGGTCACCGTCATCGCCGACGGCTCGGTGTGGAACACGTTCCCGCCGCACCTGCACGAGCGGCGCACCGAGGTGTACTGCTACGTCGACCTCGCCGAGGACGACCGCGTGTTCCACCTCATGGGCCGCCCCGGCGAGACGCGTCACCTCGTGCTGCGCAACCGCGAGGCCGTCATCTCTCCGCCGTGGTCCATCCACTCCGGCGCCGGCACCGGGTCGTACGCCTTCATCTGGGCGATGGCGGGGGAGAACAACACCTACACCGACCTCGTGCCCGTGGCGGTGGACGACCTGTGACCACCTCCCCGTTCGACCTGACCGGCCGGTGCGCCGTCGTCACCGGGGCCGGTCGCGGCCTCGGCCAGGCGGTCGCCGTCGGGCTCGCCCGGGCGGGGGCGGACCTCGTCCTGCTCGGTCGTCCCGGCCGTCAGGAGGCCACCCGCGACCTGGTCGCCGCGCTCGGCGCGAAGGTCGACGTCGTCGACCTCGACGTGAGCGACCTCGACGCGGTCGCCGAGGTCGCCGCCGACCTCGACCGTTCCCACCAGGTCGACGTGCTGGTCAACAACGCCGGGATCATCGACCGCGCCGACTCCGTCGACGTCGGCCGCGACGACTGGCAGCGCGTGGTCGACGTCAACCTCACCGGGCTGTTCTTCCTCACCCAGCAGCTCGGTGCCCCGATGGTCGCGCGCGGCCACGGCAAGGTCGTCAGCATCGCCAGCCTGCTGTCCTTCCAGGGCGGCCTGCGGGTGGCGTCCTACGCGGCGAGCAAGCACGGCGTCGCCGGGCTCACCAAGGCGCTCGCCAACGAGTGGGGGCCGCGCGGCGTGCAGGTCAACGCCATCGCCCCCGGCTACATGGTCACCGACAACACCACGGCGCTCCGCGAGGACCCGGACCGCTCGCGGTCCATCCTCGAGCGCATCCCGGCCGGTCGGTGGGGCACCCCGGAGGACGTCGCCGGTGCGGCCGTCTTCCTCGCCTCGTCGGCCGCCGACTACGTCAACGGCCACGTCCTGGTCGTCGACGGCGGCTGGATGGCCCGCTGACGGGCGTCCGGCACCGCTCCACCCGCACCACCCCAGCACCCCAGATCAGCCCCACCCCAGAGCAGCACCGGCACCACACCCCAGACGACGAGCACCGCACCGCCGCGGTACCCGTCACGCAGTCTCCACCGCCGTACCCCGGCACCTGAAGAAATCGAGGAAGACAATGAGGTTCACTTCTCGACCCGCCGCCGCCGTCATCGGCGTCACCCTCGCGGCCACCGCGCTCACCGGCTGCACGGAGGAGGCCGTCGGCACCAGCGGCCCCACCGAGGCGGCCGCCGCCTGCGACCCCGCCGACGTCAAGCTGGTCGGCCAGGTCCGCAACGAGTCCAACCCGTACGAGGCCGCCTGGCTCGACGGCGGCGACGCCTTCGCCGAGCAGGTCGGTCTCACCCAGGAGCGGCTCACCTACGACGGCGACTCGACCCGTCAGCAGGAGCAGATCAGCCAGCTCCTCGCCGGCGACACCGACTGCCTCGTCATGAACGTCCTGCCCAACGGCGACTCCGACACCCCGCCCATCGTGGAGGGCGCCGAGGGCGCCGGCGCCTACCTCGTCACCCAGTGGAACAAGCCGGCCGACCTGAACGTCGCCGACTACCAGTACTGGCTGTCGCACATCACGTACGACGGCGTGGCGTCGGGCAAGCAGATCGGCGACGCGCTGGCCGAGGCCATCGGCGGCTCGGGCGGCATCATCGCCCTCCAGGGCATCCTCGACACCGGCGCCGCCAAGGACCGGTTCGCCGGCTTGGAGGAGTCGCTCGCCGCGAACACCGGCGTCGAGCTCCTCGACGACCAGACCGCCAACTTCTCCCGCGCCGAGGCGCTCGAGGTCACCAAGACGCTGCTCAGCAAGCACGGTGACGACGTCAAGGGCATCTGGGCGGCCAACGACGACATGGCGCTCGGCGCGCTCGAAGCGCTCCAGCAGGCGGGTCGCACCGACGTCGCCGTGGTCGGCATCGACGCCGTGCCGGACGCGCTCACCGCGATCGAGGACGGCGCCATGACGGCCACCGTCTCCAGCGACGGCCCGTGGCAGGGCGGCATCGGTCTCGCCATCGGCTACTGCGTCGCCACCGGCGAGCTCGCCGTGGAGGACATCGCCGCCGAGGACCGTGCCTGGTTCGCCGAGCAGTTCCTCATCACCGCCGACAACGTCGCGGACTTCACGTCGCCGGAGACCGACCCCGCCGACTTCGAGTGCGCGAACGTCTTCAACCGGTCGCAGGGCGCGATCTCGTGACCATGGCACCCCCCGCCGACGCCGAGGTCGTGACCTCGCGACGCCCCCGCGCCCGGCGGGGGGTGTCGCTCCGTGACACCGGCCCGTCGATCGCCCTGGTCGTCGTGTTCGCCGTCTTCGCGGCGCTCAGCCCGGGCTTCCGGACGCTGTCCAACGTGCAGAACATCATGGACGCCGCCGCGGTGCTCGCGGTCGTGACGTGCGGCGTCACGTTCGTGCTCATGATGGGCTCCATCGACCTGTCCACCCCCGGGATCATGGGGGCCTCGGCGATCACGGTCGCCCTGCTGGTCGCCAACAACCGCAACGACAACGACCTGGGGATGCTCGGCGTCGCCGTCGCCGTCCTGCTGGCCGCCGCGCTCGGCTGCCTCAGCGGCCTCGCGCTGGTCGCCCTCAAGGTCCCCTCCTTCATGACCACGCTCGGCGTCTCCGCCGTGGGTCTCGGCGTGGCCACCCTGCTCTTCGCGGGGGTCCAGCCGAACATCACCGACGAGATGCTCGAGGGCTGGGCGGTCGAGCGGACGCTCGGGCTGTCCCACCTCACGTGGATCGCGGTGGCCTGCGTGCTCGTGGGCTGGTCGGTCCAGCGCTGGACCCGGCTCGGCCGGTACGCGTACGCGATCGGCGGCGCCGAGGAGGTCCTCGGGCTGTCCGGCGTGAAGGTCGCCCCGTTCAAGGTGGGGGTCTTCACCATGGCGGGCGCGTTCTACGGGCTCGCCGGGGTCATGGTGACCAGCCAGCTCGGCGCCGGCCTCGTCCAGGCGGGCAAGGGCTACGACTTCTCCGCCATCACGGCGGCGGTGGTCGGCGGCACCCTGCTCTCCGGCGGTCGTGGCGGCGTCCTGCACTCCGCCGTCGGCGTCCTGCTCGTCACCGTGCTCACCAACGGCCTCGTGCAGGTCGGCGTGAGCCCGTACTGGCAGGGCGGCGTCCAGGGCCTCATCGTCGTCGCGGCCGTCGCGGCCGCGGTCATCCCCCAGCGTCGTAGGAACCAGGTGACGAAGTGACCATGAACCTGCAGATCGAGCCCGACGCGCCCGCCCCGGCCACCGCCCCCGCCCTCGAGGTCCGCGGGCTCGTCAAGCACTTCCCGGGCGTCAAGGCGCTCGACGGCGTCGACCTGGTCGTGCACCAGCACGAGGTGCTGGGCCTCGCCGGGGAGAACGGTGCCGGCAAGTCCACCCTGCTCAAGGCCCTCGTGGGCCTGGTGCGGCCCGACGCCGGGGAGATCCTCGTGCGCGGGCAGCAGGTGAAGCTGCGCAGCATCATGGACGCCGCCGACCACGGCATCGGCATGGTGTTCCAGGAGCAGTCGCTCGTGCCGAACCTCACCGTCGCCGAGAACATCGTGCTCGGCAGCGAGGGCCCCGGCGTCCGCGGCGGCCTCTACCGCTGGGACACCCTGCGCGGGCTCGCCCAGGAGCAGCTCGACAAGATCGGGTCGCACATCGACCCGCTCGCCCGCACGGACACCCTGTCGTTCGCCGACCGGCAGATGGTCGAGATCGCCAAGGTGCTCCGCATCGAGCAGCGCTCCTCGCACCCGCCCGTCATCATCCTCGACGAGCCCACCTCGGTGCTCGAGCCGAAGGAGATCGACGCGCTGTTCACGCAGGTGCGCCGGCTGCGGGAGTTCGCGTCCGTCGTGTTCGTCTCGCACCGCCTCGACGAGGTGCTCGACGTCTGCGACCGCGTCGCCGTGCTCCGCGGCGGCCGGTCCGAGGGCGAGGTCGTCGCCCAGGGTGCCGAGCCCGAGGACCTGCACCGCATGATGATCGGCGCGACCAGCTCCGCCGACCACTACCACGACGCCGTCTGCGAGCGCACCGACGCGCCCCCCACCCCCCGCCTGGTGGTGCGCGGCCTGACGGGCGCGACGTTCCAGGACGTCGACCTGGACGTGCACGCGGGGGAGATCGTCGGCATCGTCGGCGTCCACGGCTCCGGCCGCGAGGACGTCTGCCGGGCGCTGTTCGGCGCCGAGGCCACCACCGCCGGCGAGGCCACCCTCGACGGCGAGGCGCTCGACCTGTCCGGCACCCGCGCCGCGTGCGCCGCCGGCATCGGGTACGTGCCCGCGGAGCGCAAGACCGAGGGCATGGTCGGCCCGATGTCGGTGGCCGACAACATGCTGCTCACCAAGCAGAGCGCGCGGTGCGCGGGCCCGCTCGTGCGGCCCCGCAAGCAGGCGCGGCTCGTGGACACGTGGATCGAGCGGCTGTCGATCCGCACCCCGCACCGCAGCACCCCCATCGGGCGGCTGTCGGGCGGCAACCAGCAGAAGGTGGTGCTGGCCCGCTGGCTGGTGGGCGGCGACGTCCGGCTCCTGCTGCTCGACCACCCGACCCGCGGCCTCGACGTCGGTGCCCGCTCGGAGGTGTACCGCCTCATGCGCGAGCTCGCCAACAGCGGCGTCGCCACCGTGCTGCTCGCCGACAGCCTCGAGGAGGCCATCGGCATGTCCGACCGGATCGTCGTCATGAGCGACGGCCGTGCGACCGCCGAGGTCGCCGCCCCCGCGGGCGGCAAGCCGACCCCGCTCGACCTCGTCAAGGAGATGGTCTGACCGTGTCCACGTCCGTCCTCACCCCGGCGGCCGCACCGGCGACCGTCGTCGCTCGCCCCACCGTCGGCCAGCGCGTGACGTCGTTCATGCCGCTCATCGCGCTGGCCGCCCTGCTGGGGGCGCTGGCGATCGCGGACCCCGGGTTCCTCAGCCAGTCCAGCCTCACGGCGGTGGTGCGGACCGCGGCGCCGCTGGTCGTGCTCGCGGCCGGGGCCACGGTGGTGGTGCTGTGCGGCGGCATCGACCTGTCGATCGCCGCGCTCTGCTCCCTGGCGACCGTGTTCTTCGCGATGTGGCTGCCCGACCTCGGCGGGCTGACGATCGCCGCGGTCGTCGCCGCGACGGCCGTCATCGGGGCCGTGCAGGGCGTCGCCCACGTGCTCCTGCGCATCCCGTCGTTCATCGTCACGCTCGGCGGCATGAGCATCTTCGCGGCGATCGCGCTGGTGATCTCCGACGCCGGACCCATCCGGGTCGTCGACCGTGAGGCCACCGCGTGGCTCGACCTCTACCTCGCGGGCGTGGTGCCCATGGCGTTCGTCGTCGCGCTGGTCGTCGTGGCGCTCATCTCGGCCGCGCTCCGGTTCACCCCGCTCGACAGCTGGGTGCGGGCCATCGGCTACTCGGAGTCCGCGGCCCGGCTGGCCGGGTCGCCGGTCGACCGGGTCAAGATCGCCGCGTTCACCGTGTCCGGCGCCTGCGCCGGGCTCGCCGCGGTCATGCTCGTCTCCCGCAACTTCAGCGGCAGCCCCACCATGGCGGACAACCTGCTGCTGCCCGCCGTGGCGGCGATCGTCGTCGGCGGCACCGCCATCACCGGCGGGCACGGCTCGGTGTGGCGCAGCCTCGCCGGCGCGCTCGTCGTCACCCTGCTCCGCGTCGGCCTGCCCATCGTGGGTGTGCCGTCCGCCTACGAGCAGATCCTCTACGGCGCGATCATCGTCGCCGCCGTCGCCCTCACCCTCGACCGGTCCAAGGTGCAGATCATCAAGTAGCCGACCACCCACCGAACCCTGAGACCCTGACACCCCAGAACCACGGAAGGCCCCTCATGTCCGCGAGCGCACCCCTCCTGCCCGCCGTCTCCTCGTTCCTGTCCTCCCGCAAGCAGCTCCTCATCGACGGGGAGTGGGTCGACGCGAAGGACGGCCAGACCTTCACCACGCTCAACCCTGCGACCGAGGACGTCCTCGTCGAGGTCGCCCAGGCGTCCGCCGTCGACGCCGACCGGGCCGTCGTCGCGGCCCGCACCGCCTTCGAGGACGGCTCGCCCTGGTCGCGCATGACGCCGCGCGAGCGCTCGCACCTGCTGTGGCGCATCGGCGACATGATCGAGGAGCGGGCCGAGGAGTTCGCGCAGCTCGAGTCGCTCGACAACGGCAAGAGCCTCGCGTCCGCCCGCGGCGACGTCGGTGTGGCCGCGGAGCTGTTCCGCTACTTCGCCGGCTGGGCCACCAAGATGGAGGGCACCTCCATCCCCATGTCGGTGCCCGGCAAGCAGTTCCACGCGTACACCCGCCGTGAGGCGATCGGCGTCGTGGCGGGCATCGTGCCGTGGAACTTCCCGCTGACGATGGCCGCGTTCAAGATCGTCCCGGCGATCACCGCCGGGAACACGGTCGTCCTCAAGCCGGCCGAGCAGACCCCGCTGACGGCGCTGCGCCTCGGCGAGCTGCTGCTCGAGGCCGGCGTCCCCGCGGGCGTCGTCAACGTGCTGCCCGGGTTCGGCGACGCGGGCGCGGCGCTGGTCGACCACGCCGGCGTCGACAAGGTCGCCTTCACCGGCAGCACCGAGGTCGGCAAGAAGATCGCCGCGGGCGCGTCGCGGAACCTCAAGAAGGTGTCCCTGGAGCTCGGCGGCAAGGCGCCCAACATCGTCTTCGCCGACGCCGACCTCGACGCCGCGATCGCCGGTGCGGCGCTCGCGGGCTACTTCAACGAGGGCCAGTGCTGCGTCAACGGCTCGCGCCTGTACGTCCAGCGCAGCGTCTTCGACGAGGTCGTCGAGGGCGTCGCGGCGGCCGCGCGCGCGATCAAGGTCGGCGACGCGTTCGACCCGGCCACGACGATGGGCCCGCTGGTCTCGGCGGAGCAGCACGAGAAGGTCATGGGCTACGTGCGCGGCGCGGTGTCCGACGGCGCCACCATCGCGGCGGGCAGCCCCGACGCGGCCGCGGACCGCGGGTACTTCTTCGCGCCGACGCTCATCACCGGCGTCACCGAGCAGATGGCCGTCCAGACGGACGAGATCTTCGGCCCGGTCGTCACGGCGATCCCGTTCGACACGGAGGACGAGGTCGTGGCCGCCGCGAACAACACCGTCTACGGCCTGGCCGCGGGCGTGTGGTCGAAGGACCTCGGCACCGCGCACCGCGTCGGTGGCCGCCTGCGGGCCGGCACCGTCTGGCTCAACACCTGGCACGCCGACGACGTCACCCTCCCGCGGGGTGGCTACAAGCAGTCCGGCTGGGGCCGCGAGCTCGGCTCGTTCGGCCTCGACGACTACACGGAGCTCAAGACGGTGATCGCCGAGCTCCGGTGAACCTGCACGGCTCGCACCGACGCGGGCCCGCAGCGAGATAGGTAGTACCCGACACGGCCTGGACGGCCGGTCCCCGACCCGGGACCGGCCGCCCGGTCCGTCGTCATGCCCCAGTGACGTATGCGAAAGGGATTCGACGATGAACCTGTTCCGCAGATCCGACCGGCAGCGCGGTGCGCGCCGCAGACTCCGGGCGCCGGCTCGCCTGGCGGCCATGGTGGCCGCCGTCGCGGTGCTGGCACCCCTCACCGGCGGTGTCGCCACCGCCGCCCCGGCCGCGGCCGCGCCCGGCTCCGTCGACGACGGCGTGCTGCGCGTCCTGCTGTTCTACAAGGCGAACTTCCACGCGTCGCACGTGCAGGCCCGCCAGGCCGTGCGCGACCTCGCCACGGAGCTCGGCACCGAGCACGGCCAGCAGGTCGACATCCAGGAGACGGACGACCCGGCGGCCTTCACCACGGCGAACCTCGCGTCGAAGGACGCGGTGGTGTTCGCGCAGACCGGCGGCGTGCTGTTCAACGTGCAGCAGCGGGCCGCGCTGGAGGAGTACATCCGCGGCGGCGGCGGCTACATGGGCCTGCACTACGCCGGCTGGTCGGTCGGCCAGAGCGAGCACGACGTCAACCCGTTCTACGCGCAGCTCGTCGGCGCGGTGTCCGAGGGGCACCCGGAGAACCCGGCGGTGCGGTCCGGCCGCGTCAGCGTCAAGGACGCCGACCACCCCCTGACCGAGGGCGTGCCCGCCACGTTCACCCGCAGCGACGAGTGGTACGACTGGCTGGCCAACCCCGCGCAGGACGTGCGGGTGCTGCTCGAGGTCGACGAGACCTCGTACGGCATGGGCAACCACGGCACCAGCCACCCCGTGACGTGGTGCCAGGAGATCGACGAGGGTCGGTCCTGGTACACCGGCATGGGCCACGAGGGCGGGGCCTACTCCGAGGCCCCGATGCTCGCCCAGATGCGCAACGGCCTCGCGTACTCCGCGGGTCTGGTCACCGCCGACTGCTCACCGCCCACGAAGGACGCGCAGGGCTCCTGGAGCGACGTGACCCCGTGGCCGCTGGTGCCGATCAACGCGGCGCTGACCTCCGACGGTCGCGTCCAGTCGTTCGGCAGCGTCTCCTCGGGCTGCACCGACAGCACGCCGTACGACTTCGGCGGGAACTCGTGCGTCACGCAGGGCGGCCAGATGGAGATCGACGTCTGGGACCCCGCGGAGCAGCGCACCATCGACAACGTCGCCGACTCCGTCGTGCCGAACCACACCTACACCGACCTGTTCTGCTCGATGCAGGTCCAGCTGCCCCACCGCGAGGCCACCCTGACGGTGGGCGGTGACGACGGCCTCGGCGGCAACGCGCCGAACGACGCGGCCCTCGGTGTCACCAGCTACACCACCAACCAGGGCCTGCGGGACGAGGCGCCGATGCACTACCCGCGCTGGTACCCCACGGGGACCACGCTGCCCGACGGCTCCGTCGTCGTGCAGGGCGGCAGCCTCAAGGGCGGCCCCGGCGGCCCGGGCGTGCTCACCCCGGAGATCTACACCCCGGACGAGGGCAGCTCGTGGAAGCTCCTCACCGGCGCCACCAGCGCGGCGGCGTACGGCGACGGCGGCAACGGCAACGGGCCGGACGAGAACCGCTGGTGGTACCCGCGCGCCTTCGTGGCACCGGGCAACGGCAACGTCTTCAACATCACCGGCACCCAGATGTACGAGCTCGACGCGTCCGGTGACGGCGAGGTGATCCTGCGGGGCACGCTGCCCGCGGCGGTCGCGAGCCAGGGCGGCCTCGGCAACCCGGTGGGCGCCACGTCCACCGCGACGATGTACCGGCCGGGCAAGATCCTCCAGGTCGGTGGCGGCTGGTGGGCCAACGGCGGGGGCCCGGCGGGCGCCCGTGCGGGCTTCACCGTCGACATCACCGGCGGCACCGACGCCCCCGTGGTCGAGGCGACCCAGCCGATGACCCACGCCCGGCACTGGGCGACGTCCACCGTGCTGCCCGACGGCGACGTCATCGTCACCGGCGGCTCGCGGGACAACAACGGCAACGGCGGCTACGTCACCAACGCCGAGATCTGGGACCCGGAGACGGGCGAGTGGACGGTCGTGGACGTGCCCTACGAGCACGCCCGCCTCTACCACTCGACCGCGCTGCTCCTGCCGGACGGTCGCGTCATGGTGGGCGGCGGCGGCACGCCGGGCCCGCGCAACTACACCGACGTCGAGTTCTACTCCCCGGCGTACCTGTTCGACGGCGACGAGCCGGCCGTGCGCCCGGAGGTCACGGGGGTCCCGCGGTCCGTCGGCTACGACGGCGTCGTGGACGTGCAGGCCGACGTCGACGTCTCGCGCGTCACGCTGGTCCGCAACGGCTCGGTGACGCACGGGTTCAACAACGACCAGAACTTCCAGGACCTGGCGTTCAGCCAGGACGGCGACACCCTGAGCATCGAGACCCCGGTCGACGGCACCTACGCCCCGCCCGGCGCCTACATGCTGTTCGTGTTCGACGCCGACGGCACGCCGTCGGTGGCGGACATCGTCCAGATCGACCCGGAGGTCGAGATGGACGTCCGGGCCGCGCACCTGGTCGACCAGTTCGAGTACCCGCGCCTGCCCGCCGAGTGGCGGTCGGCGAACCCGCCGGCGGTCGTCGACGTGGCGCCCGGCAACGGGCGGATGTCCCCGTGGGAGATCGACGACGCGGTCCAGCTGGTCCGTGCCGCCGCGCCCAGCCAGGGCGGTCTCGGTCTGACGGGCTACCACCTCGCCGTCGGCGCCGACGGCAGCCTGACGCGCACGGTCAAGGGTCTCGACCCGGGCCGTGAGTACCGCGTCTCGCTGCGCTACGCGCGGGACAGCCGGTCCGCCGGCACCGCTCCGGGCACCGCGCAGCTCACGGTGGGCGACCTGTCGGCCACCCTGAGCGCGGGCGGCGACCTGTCGTCGCAGACCCGGTTCGGCTCGTACGTCGGGACCTTCGTCGCGGACGGCCGGTCGCAGGACCTGACGTTCGCGGCCGGGGACTCCGGCGCGGGCGTCATGATCGACGACCTCGTGATCGTGGGCGTCGACCCGGGCGCCTCCGACGTGCCGGTGCGGTACGAGTTCGAGGAGGGCTCCGGCACGACGGCCGCCAACACCGGCACGGACGGGTCGGTGGGCGCCGCGACGCTCACGGGCGGGACCGGCTGGAGCGCCGACGGCGTGCACGGCGGTGCGGTGAACCTCGCCGGCGGCGGCAACGCCAACGCCGTCGACCTGCCGGACGACCTGCTGCTCGGCGCCGAGGACTTCACCACGTCGTTCTGGGTGAAGCCCGACACGAAGGGCAACTGGATCGGCCTGTTCCACGTCGGGGACGGGCTGGCGGACGCCGGGAGCTTCTTCCAGCTCCAGATGCAGACGCAGGCGTCGGGTGCCACCGGGCTCGCGGCGACGTTCAAGGCCAAGGGCAGCCCCGTGCAGGAGCGCGTCTACGCGACGCCTGTGCAGGACGTCACGGCCGGGGAGTGGAACCACGTCGTGTTCACGCGGCAGGGTGCCACCGGCACGCTCTACCTCGACGGTGAGCCTGTCGCGTCCCGGGACGACCTGACGATCGACATGACCGACGTCGGGCCGACCGCGAACAACTGGCTGGGTCGCAACGGCTACCCGGACCCGGCCCTCGACGGCCTGATGGACGACGTGCGCGTCTACACGACGGCCCTGACGGACGCCGACGTCGCCGCCCTGCACGCCGACGGCACCGCGCTCGCCACGACCACCACGGTCGCCGTCGAGCCGGGCTCCCCGTCACCGTTCGGCGAGCCGGTCACCGTCTCGGCCGAGATCGCCGCCGCGTCCGGCGCCGCCCCCACGGGTGTCGCCGAGCTGTGGACGGACGGCTCCCGCGTGGGCGGGCAGGTCGACGTCTCCGGCGGCGCGGTGCTGTTCACCGACGTGGCGCTCTCCCCGGGCGACCACGAGGTCGAGGTGCGGTTCCTCGCCGACGAGGGGTGGCGCGACTCCGCGCAGACCGTGGAGCACACGGTCGAGCGGCCGCCGCCCGGCGAGGGCACGCCGATCCACTACACCTTCGACGAAGGTCAGGGGTCGACGGCCGCCAACACCGGGCTGGACAGCTCCGTCGGGGCGGCGACGCTCACCGGGGCGACCGGCTGGGTGGCCGAGGGCCGGTTCGGCCCCGCGCTGAACCTGCCGGGCGGGGCGTCGGGCACGGGCAACCACGTCCGGCTGCCGGACGACATCGAGGCGGGGATGGACGACCAGTTCAGCGTCTCGTTGTGGGCCCGTCCGGACGCGCTGCCCATGTGGGTGCCGCTGCTCCAGATCGGCAGCAGCACGGACACGTTCTTCCTGCTGCAGTCCAACACCCAGGCGAGCGGCGCCACCGGCTTCGCGGCGACGTTCAAGGCTCCAGGCACCCCGGGCAGCGCCCAGGAACGTCTGGTGCTCGGCCAGGGCGAGGACCTGCCGCTCAACGAGTGGACGCACGTCGTGTTCACCCAGAGCGGGTCCGTCGGAAAGATCTACTTCGACGGCGAGCTCCAGGCGACGCGCGACGACTTCACCCTCGACATCGGTGACGTCGGCGTCGACGGCCGGACGACGATGAACCTCGTCGGCGGCACGAGCTGGCCGGACGGACGCTGGGACGGTGCCGTCGACGACTTCCGGATGTTCGGCTACGAGCTGACGTCGGAGCAGGTCGCCGACCTCCACGCCGGTCCGCCGGCGAACGCGGCACCCGTGGGTGCCGCCGACGCCTACGGGACCCTCGAGGGCGAGGCCCTGACGGTCGAGGCGCCGGGTCTGCTGGCGAACGACACCGACCTCGACGGGGACGACCTGACGGCGACGGGGCTCACCCAGCCCGCCGGCGGGACGGTCGCCCTGGAGGAGGACGGCGGGTTCACCTACACGCCCGACGACGGGTTCTTCGGGACCGACACCTTCACCTACACGGCGTCGGACGGCACGGCGACGTCGGCCCCCACGACCGTGACGATCACGGTGACGGAGGCCGAGCAGCCGCCGGTCAACGCGGTGCCGGTGGCCCTCGACGACGCGTACGACGCCGTGGGTGGCGAACCGCTCACCCTGCCGGCGCCGGGCGTGCTCGCCAACGACACCGACGCCGACGGCCAGGTCCTGACGGTCGTCGGGGTCCGGCAGCCCGCCAACGGCGAGGTCGTGGTCGGGGCGGACGGGTCGTTCACCTACACCCCCGACGCCGGGTTCTCCGGCAAGGACGTCTTCACCTACCGCGCCACGGACGGTGCGGACAGGTCCTCGCGGGCGTCGGTGACGATCACGGTGAAGTCGCCGGCGGTCACGGCCGTCGCCGGGGTCGCCCTGCCGATCACCTACGGCACGGCGGGCACGGTCTCGGTGGCGGTGTCGCCGGACACGGCCACGGGCGTCGTCCAGCTGCGCGACGGCTCGACGACGATCGCGAAGACCCGGATCGCGGACGGGGTGGGGACCATCGTGCTCCCGGCGGGGTCGATCCTGCCGGGCGTCCACGACCTCGTCCTGCGCTACCGCGGCGACGACGACCACCAGCCGTCGACGTCGACGGTGCGGGTCGTCGTGGAGAAGGTGGTGCCGACCCTCGAGGTCTCGGCCACCAAGGTGAAGAACACCGCGGTCGTCGACGTGGTGCTCACCGCGCCGTACGACGTGCCGGTCACGGGTGAGGTGCGGGTCGCCGTCGACGGCGGGCCGACCCTCGTCGGCACCGTCGCGGACGGCCGGGTGTCCTTCACGCTGCCCCGTCAGGGGCGTGACCTGACCCTCACGGCGTCCTACCTGGGCAGCGACACCGTCCTGGCGTCGCAGACCCGGACGACCGTCCGGGTGCAGTGAGAAACGGCGTGGGCCCGCAGGATCGCTCCTGCGGGCCCACGCCGCTGTCCGCCGTCCGGCCGGCCACCCTCGCAGGTGGCCGGCCGGGCGGCTCAGTCGTCGGCGAGCGACGCGACGACGCCGGCGCGGCTGTCGTCCTCGCTGGCCAGCACGCCGCCGTTGGCGACGATGTCGGGGGTGATCTCGCTGAAGACCATGCGGACGTCCTGGCGGCGGGCGCCCAGGATGTCGACGGCGCTGTCGGCGACGGCCTGGGCGAACTCGCGGCGCTGCTCGAGGGTGCGACCGCGCAGCAGCTCGACGGTGATGTTGGGCATGTCTGTCCTCCGGTGATGGCCGCCCGTCACTCCGATGTTCACGGGTGCGACCGTGGTTCATTGACCTGAACCACAGTACGCGGCCCGCGGCCCTCAGTCCATGTTTCCGACCTCAGTTCACACTCTTGACATCCGCTCGGCCGGCTGGTTCGGTGGGCGGACCGCCTCGCACCACTCGGGAGACTCGATGAAGAGCACGACCGTCGTCCGCCGCGCGACCCTGACGGGGATCGCCGCCACCGGGCTCCTGGCCCTCGGGGCGGCCCCCGCCCTCGCCCACGTGACCATCACGCCGTCGACCACCTCCCCGGGCGCCACCACCGTGCTCCGGGTCGAGGTTCCGCACGGCTGCGACGGCTCCGCGACCACCGGGATCTCCGTCCGCCTGCCCGCCGGCGTCACCGACGCCAACGCGGCCAGCACCGACCGCTGGGCGGCCGAGGTGTCCTCCGACGCCGTCACCTTCACCACCGACGACCCCCTGCCCGACGGCGAGACCGCCGTCGTCGAGCTCAACGTGAACCTGCCCGACGAGCCCGGCACCACCC
Organism: Isoptericola dokdonensis DS-3; assembly: GCF_001636295.1. Taxonomy (NCBI): domain Bacteria; kingdom Bacillati; phylum Actinomycetota; class Actinomycetes; order Micrococcales; family Promicromonosporaceae; genus Isoptericola; species Isoptericola dokdonensis. The sequence continues at coordinate 2,860,146 of NZ_CP014209.1, forward strand.
TCGTGCTCCCCGTCGTCCAGACCTGCGAGGAGGGCGAGGCGGCCTGGACCGAGATCGCCGAGGACGGGCAGGACCCGGAGGAGCTCGACCATCCCGCACCCGTCGTCGTCGTGGCCGGCACCGCCACCACCGGTGGCGCGGACGCCGCGGGCACGACCGACGATGACGCGTCCGGTGAGCCGGACGTCGCGGCGGAGGCCGATGAGCACGCGGGTCACGCCGGGCACGGTGCGGGCGACGGTGCGGGCGACGGCGCGGCCGGTGACGCCGAAGCCGCGGCCGCCACGGGCGACGACGGTGCGATCGGGCCATGGGTGGTCGTCGGCGCGGTCGGCGTCCTCGTCGTCGGCGGTGTGGTGGGCCGCGTCGTCCTGCAGCGCCGCCGCACGTCGGCGCCGTGAGCGCGGTGGGCACCGCCCGTCCGCCGGGTGCGGCGCGCTCGCTCGTCGCCGCGACGTGCGGCGGGCCGGGCGTCGTGCACCGCGCCCGAGCGCTCCTGGCGCTGCTCCTGCTGGCCGTCGCGCTCGTCGTCGGCACGGGCGGCAGCGCCGCGGCGCACGCGACGCTCGTGGGCACCGACCCCGCCGAGGGTGCCGTGCTCGAGGTCGCCCCCGAACGGGTCACGTTCACGTTCGACGAGTCGGTGATCGGCGTGCCGGCCGGCATCACGGTGTTCGACGCGACCGGCGCGGAGGTGCCGTCGGAGGCGTCGGTGGACGGCTCCCGGCTGTTCGTCGACCTCACCGGGGACGTCCCGGACGGCACGCTCGTCGTCCTGTGGCGGCTGGTGTCCGAGGACGGCCACCCGATCGGCGGGTCCCTGAGCTTCGCCGTCGGCGCCCCGAGCGCCGTGGTGGACGTCCCGACCGCCGAGGCCGAGGTCGCCTCCGAGCCGCCCGCCCTGCTCGGCGCGGTGCGCGGCCTCGGGTACGTCGGCCTGCTGGCGGCCGTGGGCGTGGCCGTCTTCGTCGTGCTGTTCCTCCCGGCGGGCCCGGTCGCCGACCGGTCCCGCGCCCGGCTGAGGGTGGCGGCCCGGGTCGCCGCCGTGGCGGGTGCGCTCGGCTGGCTGCTCGCGGTGCCGCTCGTCGCGCTCTACCAGCTCGGTCGGCCCGCGAGCGCCCTCGGCGAGCCTGCGACCTGGTCGGCGCTCGCCCGCGCCGAGCTCGTCGTGCCGGCCGTCGTCGTCGGCGGCCTGGCCCTGGCGGCCGGCGCCCTGCCCCGGTCGGGTGCTCCCGGTCGCGCGCGCACGGCCCTGGTGCTCGGCTGCTGCGCCCTGGCGGTCACCGCACCGGCCTTCACCGGGCACACGCGGGCGGCGACCCCCGAGGCGCTCGTGATCGCCGTGGACGTGGCGCACCTGGCCGCCGGCTCCGTGTGGCTCGGTGGCGTGCTCGCGCTCGGGCTGGTGCTGGGCGACCTCGCCCGCGGCGACACGGGCGCCGCCGTCGTCGCACGGTTCTCGGCCGTGGCCGCCGGGCTCCTGGCGGTGCTCGTCGTGGCCGGGGCGGTCCTCGCGTGGCGGATCGCCGGGAGCTGGGAGGCGCTGACGTCGACCTCCTACGGCACCGGCCTGCTGGTCAAGGTGCTCATCGCGCTCGCCGCCGTCGGCGTCGCCGCGTGGAACCGGTTCGTGCTGCTCCCGCGCCTGCGCACGGCTGCCGCCTCGGCCGGCCGGCGCTCGCCGTCCGAGCTGCTGGTCCGCACGACCCGCGTGGAGGCGGGGCTGCTCGTCGCGGTGCTGCTCGTCACCGGCTTCCTCGTGGACCGCAGCCCCGAGCCCGTCGCGGCGGCGAGCACCGCCGAGGTCGCGGGCCAGGAGGTGCAGCTCGACGCGATCACCGCGGAGGTCGTCCTGACGCCCCTCGCCGTCGGACCCGCCACCCTCACGATCGAGATGACCGACGCCGCCGGGGCACCCGCCGAGGGGTACGAGGCGCCGCGGCTCAGCCTCACGTCGGGGGACGTGGACCTCGGGGCCGTGCCGCTCGTCTCCCTCGGTCCGGGCGTCTACTCCGGCGAGGTCCTCATCCCCACCACGGGGGAGTGGGACGTGCAGGTCTCGCTGCGCACCACCGAGTTCGACAACCCCGTGCGGACGGCGACGTTCGACGTCCCCTGACGTCAGGCGCCGAGCAGCCCCCGGCGGGTGGCCACCGCGACGGCCTCGGCCCGCCCGGACACGGCGAGCTTCGCGAGGATGTTCGACACGTGCACGCTCGCCGTCTTGGTCGAGATGAACAGGCGCTCGCCGATCTGCCGGTTGGACAGGCCCTTCGCGACCAGCGCGAGGACCTCCTCCTCCCGCTCGGTGAGCGCCGACGACGTCCGCCGGGCACCCGGCAGCGCGACGCGGGCTCGGCGTGCCCAGGCCTGCGCGGCCTCGGCCAGCGGCCGGGCGCCCGTCCGCTCGGCCTCCGCGAGGGCCTCCAGCGTCTCGCGGGCTCCCGCCTCGACGTCCCCGGCGGCATGCAGCGCCTGCGCCCACCGCAGCCGGGACCGGGCGACCTCGTACCGGTAGCCGTAGCCGAACGCCGCCACGGTGGTCTCCCACACGACGGGGTCGGCCTGCTTGCCGCCCGTCGCCGCCACGACTCTGGCATGCTCGGCCTCCGCCCGGCACAGCCAGGCCTGCCCCTCCGGGCCGAGCGACCCACCACGGGGGCGGCCCCGCTCCGCGGTGGCCCGCGCGACCTCCAGCAGCTCGTCGGCGCGGTGGCGGCGGTCCACCTGCACGACGGCGCCGTCCGCGGCGTGCGACTCCTCCGCGGCGCCCGCCAGGGCGGCCAGGGCGAGCGCCGAGATCCAGATGCGGCCCAGGAAGTACGTGCTCCAGATGGCGCCCAGGTGGTCCACCACCGCGGCCGCCACCTCGACGGCCTCGTCGTGCCGGCCCGCCCAGGTCAGCGCGTCGACCTGGCAGCCCCCGGCGACGAGCGCGACGAAGCCGTCGACCTCCCACCGGTCGCGCAGCGCGGCGGCACGGTCCAGGACGTCGTCGTCGCCGCGCGCCACCGCCGCGTACTGCTGGGCGGCGGCGATCATCGTCGCGTCGGCGGCGGGGACGCCCGCGGGCACCTCGGTGGGGCGCAGGTCGCCGGTCGTGTACCGCAGGATCGCGTCGAGCTGCTGCATCCAGATGCCGTGCATGCTGCGGATCGTGGCGGTCTCGCGGGCGCGGGCGAGCCCCTGGCCGAGCACCTCGCACGCCTGGGCGAGCCGGCCCGCGTAGTAGTGCGTCATCGCGAGGTTCGACCAGCAGCGGATCTCGGTGCTGAGGTCGCCCACCTCGCGCGCCCGCTCCAGCGCGGTGCGGACCAGGCGCGCCGCCGTGTCCGGGTCGTCGACCTCGATGATCGCCAGCGACGCCAGCGCGTCCGTCTCGGCCTGCGGGGCGTCCACCTCGTGCGCGACGGCGACGGCGCGCTCCAGGTACTCGCGGGCGCGGTCGTCCTCGTCGCGGTTCAGCTCGACCCGGCCGCGCACGGCCAGCGCGACCGCCAGGTCGGCCGACGGCCCCGGTCCGTCGTCGGCGTCCAGGACGGCGAACGCGAGGTCCGACTCGGCGGCGGCGGCGTCGATCTCGTCGAGCTCCATGAGGTAGCGCGCGAGGACGACCCGCACGGACGCCTGCCGCCCGGGGTCGCCGTCGAGGGCGGCCACGGCCCGCCGGGCGAGCTGCACGGCACGGGCGGCGCGGCCGTGCCGGGAGGCTGCCCCGGCCGCCGCCAGCGCCACCGCGACCCGGTCCGTCCCGACCCGCTGCTCGGCGTCCGGGACGGACTCCCACAGGGACAGCACCTGCTCCAGGTGCCGGAGCTGCTCCGCGGGGGCCAGGAGGTCCTGGGCGGCAGCCGCGGCGTCGTACGACGCCGACAGCGCGGTGGACAGGTCGTGGCCCTGGAGCGCGTGGTGCGCCCGCTCGGCGGGCGACCCGAGGGCCGGGTCGTCCTGGAGCGCGGCGAGGTACGCGCGGTGCGTGGACGCCCGCTCGCCGGGCAGCAGGTCGAGGTACAGGGCCTCGGCGAGCAGCGCGTGCCGGAACGCCAGGTTCGCCTGCTCGACGCCGAGCACCTGCTGGGCGACCGCGTCGCGCAGGGCGTCGACGGCGCCGCCGTCGTCGAGGCCGGGGGTGCGGGCGGCGGCGGCGAGCAGGAGGTCCTCGCGGACCTGGCGGCCCCCGACCGACGCGAGCCGGACGACCTGCCGGACGGGATCGGGCAGCCGTTCGAGCCGTGCGTGCAGGATGTCCGCCAGTGACCACGGCAGCGTGCCCGCGGGGCCGGCGGCCAGCAGCTCCTCGGCGAAGAACGCGTTGCCCTCGGACCGGCGCAGGACGGCGGCGAACTCCGCCTCGTCCAGCGGCCCGTCGTTGACCGCGGTGGTGAACTCCCGCAGCTCGTCCGGCGTGAACGTGCCGAGCTCGACGTGCTCCACCCGCTCCAGCCGGTGCAGCTCCGCCAGCAGCGGGCGCAGCGGGTGGCGGCGGTCGACGTCGTCGCTGCGGTACGTGCCGACCAGCAGCAGGTGCTCGGAGCGCAGCCGGGTCGCGAGGAACCGCAGCACGTCGCGGGTGGACGGGTCGGCCCAGTGCAGGTCCTCGACGACCAGCACCAGCGGCGCACCGGACCGCCCGGCCGACGCCAGGGCCCCGGCGACGCCGTCCAGGAGCGGGAGCCGCTCGGCGTGGTCGTCGCGGCCCGCCGACGGCGTGCGGTTCGGGTCGAGGAGCCGGGCGAGCGCGGGGCGCTCCGCGACGGCCTGCGCGACGTCGGGCTCGTCGCGCAGCAGCCCGAGCGCCTCGGTGAACGGCAGGTACGGGATGCCCACCTCGCCGAGGTCCACGCAGTGCGCGACGACGGACCGCCCCCCGGCCTCGGTCGCGAGGGCCGCGAGGTGGTTCACCAGCCGGGTCTTGCCGACACCGGCGTCACCGCCCAGCAGGAGGACGCCCGGTTCGCCGGCGGCCGCGTCGTCGAACGCGCGACGGAACCGGGCGACCTCCTGGGTCCTGGCGACGAGCGGGATCTGGGACGAACGTCGCACCCGTGCATCGTCCCACCCGCCCCCGACAGGGGCACGGTCTTTCCCGCGCCTGCACAGCGAGCTCGCCATGCGCACCCCGTTGGAGGTCGAGCAGGCCTACTACGCTGCACACGAATTAGACCAGCCGGTACCTGCCGGCCAAGGATGCCGATAGAAACGAATCCCAGGCCGATTCAAGGACTAGATCCTCACGGTTCAGGTGTCAACCAAACTCGGGGCAGATCCGGGTGGCCTCGACCTCGACGTGCTCGTCGGTGACGAACAGGGCCTCGGTTCTGGCCTTCTGTGTCCGTCAGGAGATCGGCGCCAGTGTGCAGGTTCCGCCGCGGAGTCTTCGATCGGACCCGCAATGCCGGTGTGCTCGCGTCGCACCCCGACCGTCGCGCCGCCTTTCGTCAGGTCCCCGGTCTAGTCCAGCACGAGCATCGCACGGGCGTCGCCGAGGGTGATCGATCACGTAGCCCCGCACGTCGTTCCGTGCGCCGTCGGCATCCCAGGCCGCCCCGCCCACCAACTGCTGCAACCCGTGCGGCGAAGAGTGCCCGACATGCTTAGTGATCGTCCAGCAGTTCTTCCGCTCCAACGGCACCTATGACAGAATCGCGCCATGTCAACGAAGCGTAACATTTTACGGGTGACTGGACTTGCTGTTGCAGTCGGGGTCGTCGTAACAGCTTGCTCAGACCCGCTCGACGACACCACCGTGTGTGGGACTGTGGGCTTCAACGAAGTACAGGCAATTATAGACCCTGCCTCAACCGCGGGTGGCTTGGATGTGTTGCGGGCTAGCGGTGTCCAGATCGAAATGATCGATGACGTGCAGGATGCCCCGGAATATGTCGAACGCGTTATCGCCCTCGAATATGAGAGCGGATCCGACGGCACCGAGACGGCATACTTCCTTGCGTCCGCCCCGGACGGTGAAGTTGTTATACCTATAAACGAATCGGCGCGGTCCGACTTCAATGAGACCCGGCATTCTCCCGAGGAGCTTTCCGAGGCGACTTCTTGGTTCGAATCCACGGAGTATGATCTACTTTCGGCCGCCGATGGCTGCTTCCTTGACTATTAGTTCATAATCGACCCTGGGGTGTACGGAATCGTGCTACCGTGCAACCCGGGAGTTCGATGTTGTCATGTCTCGCCATTGGGAACTTCTCGCCATCCTGGTAGGCAATTCCCCAGTCGGTCCACTCGTAGCCGTCCAACGGTGCTGAGTCTCCAGGCGCTTCAGCGCTCCAGCCGTCGCCTCGGCCGCGGGTCACAGGCTCTTCGTTGGTTGTACTCCTCGACTGGCGAGGGCACGGGGCTGCCGGACTCCTCGCCAGCCATGCGCGAGTGGAGGCTCCGCCATCGTGCCGGTTCCCCCGGTTGGGGCGCCCCGTGGTCGAGCATCTACGCAGGTCTTGTCCTGCGGTGCCCGCCCGGTGCGGCGGCTCGCGCTGCGGCAGCTCGGGTCCGCAGCCGCCGCCAGAGCGACGGGCGGGCGTAGGCGGCGTCGAGGAGCTCGCGGTGGTAGGCGAGCTCCGCCTCGAGCGCCGGGCCGAACAGGGGCTGCGACATGATCCGTCTCCTTCGTGGTGTCCTGCGTCCACGATGTCGCTGAGGCGCCGGCGCGCGGATCGTCCGGTCGCCCAGTTCTCCCGGTACCGGGTACCTCAGATCGACCCGCCGGGCGGCTGAGGTACCCACCTCACGGTCCGATGTCGAGAACGCGCGCCGTGCTCCGTCCCCCGGGTGCAGGCACAGTAGGGACGACGAGAGGGAACCGACATGGCCAAGTACCTGTTGCTCAAGCACTACCGCGGCGGCCCGGAGCAGCGCCCGTCCGCCCAGGAGCCGATGGAGTCGTGGACGCCGCAGGAGGTGTCCGACCACATCGCGTTCATGCAGCGCGTCGCGGACGACCTCGCCGAGCGCGGGGAGTTCGTCGACGCCCAGGCGCTCGCCCCGACGGGCACGTTCGTCCGGTACGACGGCGAGGGTCGACCCCCGGTGACCGACGGCCCGTTCGCGGAGACCAAGGACGTCATCGCGGGGTGGATGATCATCGACGTCGACTCGGTCGAGCGGGCGCACGAGGCCGCCGCCCACCTGTCCTCGGCGCCGGGGGCCGGCGGGAAGCCGCTGGAGGAGTGGATCGAGGTCCGCCCGTTCCTCACGGAGCTGCCGACGGAGGTGCAGTGACCGGACCGGTCGACCGTCGCGCCGACCGTCGCGACGGCGCGCCGCAGGGTCCGGGAGCCGGCGCGGTGGAGGACCTCCTCCGCCGCGCCGGCCCGCGGGCGCTCGCGGCGGTCGTCCGGCGGGGGGCGGGCTTCGCCGACGCCGAGGACGCCGTGCAGGAGGCGCTGCTGGAGGCCGGCACCCGATGGCCCGCCGACGGGGAGCCCGACGACCCCGTCGCCTGGCTCGTCACCGTGGCCTGGAGGCGCTTCCTCGACGCGCGGCGCGCGCACGAGGCGCGGCAGCGCCGCGAGGAACGGCACGAACGGCTGGTCCCGCCGGGCCCGACCGAGCAGGACGACGACACCCTGCTGCTGCTCAGCCGGTGCTGCCACGCGTCGCTCAGCGCGGCCTCGGCCGTCGCGCTCACCCTGCGCGCCGTCGCCGGGCTGACGACGGCGCAGGTGGCCCGTGCGTACCTGGTGCCGGAGGCGACGATGGCGCAGCGCATCAGCCGCGCCAAGCGGACGCTCGCCGGCGCGACCTTCGACCGGCCGGGGGACGTCGGCGCCGTGCTCAAGGTGCTCTACGTGATGTTCTCCGAGGGGCACTCCGGCGAGATCGACCTCGCGCTCGAGGCGATCCGGCTGACCCGGCAGCTCGCCGCGGCCACCGACGACCCGGAGGTCGACGGACTGCTCGCCCTCATGCTCCTCACCGAGGCCCGCCGCGGGGCCCGGTGGACCGACGGCGGCGCGCTGGTGGCGCTCGCGGACCAGGACCGCTCGCGCTGGGACACCACGCTGATCGCCGAGGGGGTCGCCCTGGTGCAGGGCGCGCTGGCCCGGGACCGCCTCGGCGAGTACCAGGTGCAGGCGGCGATCGCGGCACTGCACGACGACGCGGCGGCGCCTGCGGAGACGGACTGGCCGCAGGTCCTCGAGTGGTACGACGAGCTGCTGCGGCTGACGCCGTCGCCGGTGGTGGCCCTGAACCGGGCGGTCGCGGTGGGGGAGGTGGACGGCCCGCGGGCGGGTCTGGCGGTGCTGGACGGGCTCGACCCGGCGCTGCCCCGCCTCGACGCGGTGGCGGCCTACCTGACGGAGCGGGCGGGCGACCTGGCGGACGCGGCACGCCGGTACGCGCGGGCCGCGGCGACGGCGACGTCGGTGCCGGAGCGCGACCACCTGCTGCGGCAGGCGGCACGTCTGAACGCGGCTGCCCGGCGGGACTCCACGGGCGCCCCGACCGGCGTTCGAGACGAGGGTAGGCATACCTAAGAACCGGTGCTACGGTGACGCCAGGTCCTGACACGTTGTCACGACAGTCCGTCATGTCGCGCCCTGGGAGGTCGCCCCATGTCCGCTCTCGCCCCCGAGGCCACGCTCTCCACGCTGCTGCGCGAGGGCACCCGCGCCGAGCACCAGCAGGCCGAGAGCGAGGGCTTCGTCTCCCGCCTGATGTCCGGCGGGCTCGACGTCGCGGCCTACGCGGACCTCGCCGCCCAGCAGCTCGTGGTCTACACCGCGCTGGAGGAGGCGAGCGCCGCCGTCCGCCCCGACCTGCGCGGCGCCACGCTGGTGTTCGACGAGCTGACCCGGGTGCCCGCGATCGAGCGGGACCTCGCCCACCTCCACGGCGAGTCCTGGGCGGCCGCGATCGAGATCCTGCCGTCGACGCAGGCGTACGCGGCGCGGCTGCGCGAGGTCGGCGGGCTGCTGCCGCAGTACGCCGCGCACGCCTACACCCGCTACCTCGGCGACCTGTCGGGCGGGCAGATCATCCAGCGCATGATGCAGCGCCACTACGGCATGGGCGCCGCCGGGCTCGAGTTCTACGACTTCCCCGAGATCCCGAAGGCCAAGCCGTTCAAGGACCTCTACCGCGAGCGCCTGGACGGGCTCGCGCTGACCGCCGCCGAGGTCGACGTCGCCGTCGCCGAGGCGCAGGAGGCCTTCCGCCTCAACCGGGCGATGTTCGTGGAGCTCGGTCTGCGGCACCCGGGCGCCTGACGCCCCTCGCCCCGGCCACCCGTCCGTGGCGGAGGCGGCCTGCGACCGGTCGCGTGTGACCGGGGGCACAGGATTCCGCGCGCCCTCGTCCTTGCTCGATCAGGCAAGCCTCATCTAACTTAGGCAAGGCACACCTCAGCCTTGCGCACCACGTCAGGAGCTCGACGCATGACCCCGGCCGCCCGCCTGCGATCCGTCGCCGCTCTCGTCGCCGCCTCCGCCGTCCTGCTCGCCGGCTGCGGCGCGGCCGGCCACGGCAGCACCGGCACCGCCGTCGCCTCCGGCCCCACGCTCACCGAGCTCGCCACCAGCGACGACCTGCTCGCCGACCCCCGCGAGTGGACCGGCGAGGTCGTGCTGGAGGCCGCCGAGCAGCCCGTCGAGCCCGTCGTCGCCGACGCGCAGCCGCAGCTCCCCGCCACCGTCACCGACACCCAGGGCACCGAGGTCACCGTCACCGACGTCAGCCGCGTCCTCGCGCTCGACCTCTACGGGACGCTGTCGCGGACGGTGTTCGAGCTGGGCCTGGGGGAGAACGTCGTCGGCCGGGACACCTCCTCGACGTTCCCCGAGATCCTCGACCTGCCCGAGGTCACGTCCAACGGGCACGAGCTCACCGCCGAGGCGATCCTCGAGCTGGCGCCGACCGTCATCCTCACCGACACCACGCTCGGTCCGTGGGACGTGGTCCTCCAGATGCGCGACGCCGGCATCCCCGTCGTCGTCATGGACCCGCACCGCTCCACCGAGAACGCCGACGACCTGACCCGGGCCGTCGCCGCCGCCCTCGGTGTGCCGGAGGCCGGCGAGCAGCTCGCCGAGCGCACGCAGGCGCAGATCGACGCGACCGTCGCCGAGGTGGCGGCGCTCGCGCCCACCGCCGACGACGAGAAGCTGCGCGTCGTGTTCCTCTACGTGCGCGGCCAGTCGGGCGTCTACTACATGTTTGGCGACGGCTCGGGGGCCGACTCCCTCATCGAGGCGCTGGGCGCCGTCGACGTCGCCGGGGAGATCGGCTGGAAGGGCATGCGCCCCGTCAACGACGAGGGCCTGGTCGCCGCGCAGCCGGACGTCGTCCTCATGATGAGCAAGGGCCTGGAGTCCGTCGGCGGCGTCGACGGCCTGCTGGAGCGGCTGCCGGCGATCGCGCAGACCCCCGCCGGGCAGAGCCGGCGCATCCTCGCCATGCCGGACAGCCAGGTGCTCGCGTTCGGGCCGTCGACCACCGGCGTCCTCGACGCCCTGGCCCGCGGCCTCTACGCGCCCGGGAGCCTCGGATGACGGCCCCCGCCGACGCGCCCGAGGCGCGCACGTCCCGGCCGCTCGCCGCGGGCACCCCGCTGCCCCCGGCACGCACCGCCCGCGTCACCGCGCTGTTCGTGGGCCTCGCCGTCGCCCTCGTCGTGCTCGCCGTCGTCTCCGCCGGGTCCGGCCAGCTCCACGTGCCGCCCGCCGAGGTGCTCGGCGCGCTCGCGCACGGCCTCGGCCTCGACCTCGGCCCCGAGCCGACCCACCCCAACGGGTACACGGCCCTGTGGACGATCCGCTTCCCGCGCGTCGTCATGGCCGTGCTCGTCGGCGCCGCGCTCGCCGCGGCGGGCGCCGTCATGCAGGGGGTGTTCGGCAACCCGCTCGCCGAGCCCGGCGTCGTCGGCGTCTCGTCCGGTGCCGCCGTGGCCGCCGCCGCGACCATCGCGCTCGGCCTCACCGCGCTCGGCCCGTGGACGACGGCGGCCGCGGCGTTCGTCGGCGGCCTGATCGCGACGTTCGCCGTGTACGCGATGGCCCGCGCCGGCGGCCGCACGGAGGTCGTCACGCTGGTCCTGACCGGCGTCGCCGTCAACGCGATCTGCGGCGCGGGGCTCGCCCTGTTCACCTTCCTCGGCGACACGCAGGCCCGCGAGGAGATCGTGTTCTGGCAGCTCGGCTCCCTCAACGGCACCCGCTGGGTGTACGTCGGGATCGTCGCGCCGTTCGTCGTCGCCGGGCTCGTCGGGTCGCTGCTGCTGGCCCGCCGCCTCGACCTGCTCGCCCTCGGGGAGCGGTCCGCACGGCACCTCGGCGTGGACGTCGAGCGGCTGCGCGTCGTGGCGGTCGTCGTGGTCGCGCTGCTCACCGCCGCCGCGGTGGCGTTCTGCGGGATCATCGCGTTCGTCGGTCTGGTCGTGCCGCACCTCGTGCGCATGGCCGTCGGCCCCGGCCACCGGGTCCTCGTGCCGGCCAGCGCGCTCGGCGGGGCCGTCCTGCTGCTCGCCGCCGACCTCGTCGCGCGCACCGCCGTCCCCTACGCGGAGCTGCCCATCGGCATGCTCACCGCCCTCGTCGGCGGGCCGTTCTTCCTGTGGCTCGTGTACCGCACGCGCCGGCAGGCCGGGGGCTGGGCATGAGCGCGAGGAGCCCGCGCGCAGGGACGCCGAGGGACGAGGTGTACCCGGAGCGGGGCACCGCAGCGGTCGTGCCAGGCGAACACGGCATGAGCGCAGGGACGCCGCTGGTGGAGGTCCGCGGCGCGGGTGTGCGGATCGGGGACGCGACGCTGCTGGACGGCGTGGACGTCGACGTCCGCACGGGCGAGATCCTCGTCGTCGTCGGCCCGAACGGTGCGGGCAAGTCCACCCTGCTGGCGGTGCTGTCCGGCGACCGCGTGCCGGACGCGGGCACGGTGGCGTGGGAGGGCGAGCCGCTGGCGTCGCTGCGCCCGCGCGAGCTCGCCCGGCGCCGGGCGGTGCTGCTCCAGGAGAACCACGTGAGCTTCCCGTTCCGGGTGGTCGACGTGGTGCGGATGGGCCGCGCGCCCTGGGAGGGCACGTCGTCGGCCGACGCGGACGACGCGGTGGTGGCGGCCGCGCTGGCCGCGGCGGACGTGGCGCACCTCGCCGACCGCCGCTACCCGACGCTGTCCGGCGGGGAGAAGGCCCGTGCCTCCCTGGCGCGGGTGCTCGCGCAGGAGCCGCGGCTGCTGCTGCTGGACGAGCCGACCGCCGCGCTCGACGTCAAGCACCAGACGCAGGTGCTGGCCCTGGCGCGGCGGCACGCCGACGCCGGTGGCGCGGCCGTCGTGGTGCTGCACGACCTGCCGCTGGCGGCGGCGTGGGCGGACCGCGTGGTCGTCGTCGCGCGGGGCGGGATCGCCGCGGACGGCGCCCCCGCCGACGTCCTCACCTCGGATCTCCTGTCGACCGTGTACGACCACCCGGTCGACGTCCTCACCCACCCCGTCACGGGCGCGCTGCTGGTGCTGCCCCGGCACGGGACGACCGTCCAGGAGGTGGCCGCGCCGTGAGAAGGCCCGCCGCACTGCTCGCCCTGCTGCTCACCGCCGTGCTCGCCACGACCCTCGCCGTGCCCGCGCTCGTGCCGGGTGCCGCGGCCCCCGCGCAGGCGGCGGCGAACGTGTCGGTGTCCGGCGTCGACGGCGCCGCGCGCGCCTCGGCGGACGGCGCGACGACGCTGCGGCTGTCCGGCTCGGGCTTCCAGTCGGTCGCGAAGGGTTTCGGCGGGATCTACGTGCTGTTCGGCTGGGTGTCGGGCAGCGGGTGGGCACCGAGCCAGGGCGGTGCGACGGGCCAGACCCTGCGCTACGTCCCGGACGCGGAGACCGGCGCGAACGCCGGCTACCAGCGGTTCGTCGCGTTCCCCGGCTCGGACACCGCGTCGGAGGCCAACGGCGGGCTCGTCGCGAAGGACGGCACCTGGTCGGCGGAGCTGATCGTGCCCGGCCCGGTGTTCACGGCGCAGGACCGGGCGGGCAGCCCGGTCGAGGTGAACTGCCTGGAGGTGACGTGCGGCGTCATCACGATCGGCGCGCACGGCGTCGCCAACGCGAGCAACGAGACGTTCACGCCGGTCGAGTTCGTCGGGGCCGCCTCGGACGACGCCGCGTCGGGTGCGGGTGGCCGTGCCGACGGCGGGGCGGGCTCCACCGACGACACCGAGGACGCCGAGGGCACCGGGGACTCCGCCACCGACGACACGACCGGTGGCGCCACGGATGCCACGGGTGGTTCCCCGGACGCCACCGGCGGGCAGGCCGCCGCGGGCACCCCGTCGCCGTCGGCCTCCGCGGAGGCGGGGCCGGCCACCCTCGGCTTCGACCAGGCCACGGCGGTCGCGGGGCGGGTGCTGAGCTTCGCGGGCCAGGGCTTCCAGCCGGGCGAGCAGGTCGTGGTGGTGCTCGACGACGGCGCGATCGCCGTCGGGCCCCTCACCGCCGGGACGCACGGGGAGATCGCAGGGCTCATGGAGCTGCCCGGCGACCTGCGCCTCGGCACCCACGTGCTCAAGGTGACCGCCGCGTCGTCGGGCAAGCAGCCGGAGGTCGAGGTCGTCGTGACCCGCGACCCGGCGGAGGCCGAGGCGCAGGACGCGCTCGTCGCGTCGGCCGCCGGGGCGGGTGCCGCGACGACCGGTGCGTGGGGGAGCGGCTGGTCGTGGGGCGAGCTCGCCGCGGGCGCCGGGCTGCTCGTCCTGCTGCTCGTCGTGCTGTCGTCGGCCATCACCGCGACCCGTCGGCGGCGCGCCGCCCGCGCGGCCACGGCCCCCGCGCCTGCGACCCCGCAGGACCGGCCATGAGGACGGCACGTCGCGGCACCGCCGTCCGCGCCGGGCTCGTCGCGTTCGTCGCCGCCCTGACGCTCGGTGCGGTCGTCCCCGGCGCCGCCGCGGACGACGAGCTGCCGCCGCCCGTGCGCGTCGGCGGCGACGTCGAGGTCGAGGTGACGATCCCCGACGTCGGGCAGGGCGAGCCCACGCCCCCGCCCACGACGGGTGCCGCCGAGCTGACGGACGCCGAGCTGCGCTGGGGGATCAACGCGGAGTCGGGCACCGGCTCGCACCTCGCCGGTGCCTGCAACTTCGTGATGGCGGGCGTGCCCGGCACGACCGGCGACGCGGGCGGCAGCCGTCTGTGGTCGGCCTCCGACGCCGACCTCTACCGCGCCGCGCAGGGGGACGTCGAGATCCTCGTCCCCACCGCGGACGGTCGCGGCGAGCGCCGCCCCACGTACGCGACGCGCTGCCAGGACCCGCAGGGCGACCCGGTGGTGCGGGGGACGACGACGAGCGGGGCGGAGGTCGTCCTCGACGGCGGCACCGGCACCCGCGCGCAGGACGGCAGCGTCGACATCTCCTGGACCGGCACCTTCACCGTGGTCTTCTACGGCGGCCTCACCTACTGGTGGGCGTCCGACCCGCACCTGGTGCTGGACGAGCACGGCGACGGTGCGCTCACCGCGACGGTCGGCGGGTACGGCACGTCCCGCGAGGACATGACGAAGTGGTCGCGGCTGACGGAGCGCGAGGTCGAGCTGGCGAGGTTCGACGACGGCCGGTTCGGTGCGACGTCGGGCGTGCTCGAGCCCGAGTGGTGCGGCGTGGACGTCCGCGGGCTCGTCGAGGACCAGTCGCTCGCGAGGGTGCAGGGCGCGGCCTGCGGCGGGTCCTTCCCCCGGTCGTTCGTGAGGTTCCAGCAGGTGACCGGGCAGGCGCCGTTCTGGTACTCCACGACGCCCGAGGCCGGGAACGCGGCCAAGGTGCCCTACCCGATGACCGTCAGCTTCGACGCGCGGGACAGCGGCGGGCGCACCGACGTCCCGGACCTCCCCGACGACGCCGGCTCCGACGAGCCCGGCAGCACGCCGTTCGTCCCGCAGGACCTCCCGAGCGTCGACGGTACGACGGGCACGCCGTCGGGCTCCGGCTCCGGTTCCGGCCCGGGCGCCGGTGCGGCGCCCGGTCGTGCCCCGACCACCCTCGGGGCGCCCGTGCGCGCGGCGGTCCCCGCGGCGGGCGCCCTACCGGTCGTGTTCCCCGCGACGGCCGCCGGCACCCTCGGCCTCGGTGCCGACGACCTCGTCCCCTCCCTGACCTCCACCGAGCGCGCACCGGGCGACCTGCTGCCCTGGGGCGTCGCCGTCCTCGCGTTCGGTGCCTCCGCGAGCGTCGTCGGCTTCCGCCGCGGCTGGCTCGTCCTGCCGTTCACCTGAGCGGCACCACAGACCCCCAACCCCCGCCTCATCCCACTCATGGAAGGCATTGAACTGATGACCACCACCACTCGTCGGGCCGCCGCCGGGCTCGGCGTGCTCGCCCTCGGGCTGGGCACCGCCCTCGTGACGGTCGCCCCGGCCCAGGCCGCCGAGTCCCGCGACGTCGTCGCGGAGTCCGGCTCCGTCTCCTGGGGTTTCCGGGAGAGCTTCCGCCGCTACGTCGGCCTCCAGACGGCGGCGCTGCCGCCGGTCGGCGCGATCCCCGTCGGCGAGCGCATCACGCTCCGGGCCCCGGCCGAGTTCGACCTCGACGGCACCCCCGCCGCGACGGTCGACACCACCCCGCCGAACGAGACCCTCCCGTACCTGCTGCCCGTCGCGGGCGGCAGCGTCACCGACGCCGAGAACCTGTCGGTCACCTCCACCGGCGGCGCCGTCTTCGCGTTCCCGTCGCACGCCTTCACCGTCACGGTGGAGAACGTCGGCATCGAGGTCACCGGTGGCACGGGCCAGGTCGTCGGCGACCTCAGCGTCGTCATCCCGGAGAACAACCTCGGCTACGACGCCGGCACCTACGGCGGCGACGACGTCGTCCTCGGCGACGTCGCCACCACGACCGTCGCGGTCGAGGGCGACGAGGTCTCCGTCACCGCGGACGGCGTCACGCTCACCGCCGACGGCGCCGCCGCCCTGCAGGACTTCCTGCAGGCGGGTGCCGAGCTCGACGACCTCACTCTCACCGCCGAGCTCGACGGCGCGCCGGTGCAGGAGTGGAACCCGGCCGTCCAGGTCTCGCAGACCTCCGGCTTCGACCCGTCGGCCACCTCGACGGTCACCGTGACCGGCTCGGGCTTCGACCCGCTGGCCAACGTCAACGCCGGCGGTCGCCCGCCGGTCGCGAAGGACCAGCCGACCGGCGTCTACGTCGTGTTCGGCAAGTTCGCCGCCGACTGGCGCCCGTCCGACGGCGCCGCGTCGTCGGCCCGCACGGTCGTCTCCCAGAAGTGGGCGCTGCCGGAGCCGTCGTACTCGCAGGTGAAGGCCGCGTTCCCGAACGTCGCCGGCCAGCTCGTGCTCATGAACGAGGACGGCTCGTTCTCCGCCGACCTCGAGGTCGCGACCGACGACTCCGCCTCGGGCGTCTACGGCGTGTACACCTACGCGGCGGGCGGCGCGGCCGCCAACGCGGCGCAGGAGCTCGCCACCCCGGTCACGTTCGTGGCGCCGGGCGCCTCGGGCGAGGGCGACGTGGGCGTCGACGTCGACGTGCCCGAGTACGTCGAGCCGGTCGACCCGGGCGCGTTCTCGTGGACGATCAGCGGCACCGGCGCGGTCAGCCTCGGCACCGCCGCGCAGGGCGAGAACGCCTTCACGGCGACCGGCTCGCTGCACGCCGTGACCGTGTCCGACACGCGCCCCGAGGGCACGTGGACGATCAACGGCCAGGTCACCGACTTCGTCGGCGGGTCGTCGTCGTTCTCCGGTGCGGCGCTCGGCTGGGCCCCGGAGGTCACCTCCGGCGACGCCCTCGCCGGCTCGGCCGTGGCGGCCGGCTCGGACCCGGGCCTCACCGCGACGTCGGCGCTCGCCTCGGGCAGCGGCGAGAACGGTCAGGCCGACGCCGTCCTCGGCGCCGACCTGACCCTCTCCATCCCGCTGGACACCCCGGCCGGTGACTACGCGGGCGTGCTCACGCTCACCGCGGTGGGCTGACGCACCCGTGCGCACCCGCCTCACCCGCGCGCTCGCCCTGGCGGCCCTCGTGGCCGCCGGGGCGGGCGCCGCCTCCGCCCTCCCGGCCGCCGCCTCCGCCGTGGCTGCCGTCGTCGTGCCCGCGGCCGCCGCCGACGACCTCACCTGGGCCCTCGCCCCGGGTGCGGGGCCGCGTCCCGACGCCGCCGCCGTCGGCGCCACCGGACGGGACCGCGCCAACTACGCCTACGTCGTCGACCCCGGTGACGAGGTGCGCGACACCCTGGTCGTCACCAACCGGTCCACGACGCCGCTGGACCTCACCGCCTACGCGACCGACGCGCTGACCACCCGCGACGGCGGCCTCGACCTGCTGCCCGCCGGCACCGAGCCCACCGACCTCGGCTCCTGGCTCACGCTCGACGTCCCCGGCGGCGAGCTCTTGATCCCCGCGGGCGCGTCCGTGCGCGTCCCGTTCGTGCTCGCCGTGCCCGACGACGCGAGCCCCGGCGACCACGCCGGCGGCGTCGTCACCTCCCTCACGCAGACCGTCGGCGACGGTGCGCTCGCTGTGGACCGGCGCCTCGCGCTGCGCGTCCACGCCCGCGTCTCCGGCGCGCTCAGCCCGGGTCTCGAGGTCCGCGACGTCACGGTGCGGTCCACCACCGGGGTGAACCCGCTCGCCCCTGCCACCACGACCGTCACCTACACGCTCGCCAACACCGGCGACGCGCGGATCGTCGCGACCGAGGCCGTCACCGTGGCGGGCCCCGGCGGCAGCGCGCCGCAGCAGGCCGCCGCCGAGCTCGGGGAGCTCCTGCCCGGCGCCGAGGTCGACCGCACCGTCGAGGTGGCCGGGGTGCGACCCCTGCTCCGCGTCGCCGCGGACGTCCGCGTCGACGGCGCCGTCGTCGGCATCGGCGGCGGCGGAGCCACCAGCGCCGCGGGCACCGACGCCGGGTGGTCCGTGCCGTGGGCCGCGCTCGCCGTCCTCGTCCTCGTCGTGGCAGGCGTGGTGACCTGGTTCGTGCGCCGTCCGCTCGCGCCGGAGCCCGCGCCCGCGGCGGCCGCGGAACCGCCGGCGGGAAGCACGGGCAGCGTCGGCGAGCACGGGTCGACGACGTCCTCCGCGCGAGCCTGACCGGCGCGGAGCGCGGCCGCCGGTCTCGTCAGACGTCTCGGCGTCGGACGACGACGCACGCCAGGGCGACCGTGGCGGCGGTCCAGCCCACGACGGCGACGACGCTCCACACGAGCGCTCCCGGACCGCTCGCGACGTCCGGCACCTCCAGCACCGAGGACTCGGGCCCCGGCAGCGTGCGGGCGAACCACCCGACCGCGGCGACGGGGATCGCCTGCAGCAGCGCGGGGACGACGAAGACGAACCCGAGGGTCGCCGCGACCCCCGCGATGCTCGAGCGCAGCAGGAGACCGGCGGAGAGCGCGATCGCGGCGACCGCTGCCTGGAACAGTGCCGTCCCGGCGAGCACCCGCGCCACGGCGGGGTCGGTCAGCCCGACGGGCGGGTCGCCGCCCATCAGCACCGAGCCGAGCAGGAACGAGACCAGTCCCGAGGCGAGCGAGATGAGGAACGCTGTCACGACGACCACCACGACCTTCGCCAGCACGACCGGCGTCCGGCGCGGCACGACGGCGAACGTCGTGGTGGCCGCGCCCCGCTCGTACTCGGCGGTGCCGACGAGCGTGCCGAACGACACGAGCAGGAGCAGCGGCACGTAGTTGGTGTCCGCCACCGCGCCGAGCACCGTGGCCAGCGCCTCGGTGTGGTTCGTGACGTCGGGGCGCCTGGTGAGCACGGTGATGACCGCGATGCCGACCGGCAGCAGGAACGCGAGCCCGACGAGCCACCGCGTCGAGCGCAGGCTCGAGGCCTTGAGAACCTCGGACGCCAGGAGGCCGCCGAACGTGAGCCGTCCGTGGACGACCTCGGGGGCAGAGGAAACGGTCGGGACGGTCATGACGCCTCCGGTGCGGTGTACTCGACGGCGTCCTTCGTGAGGGCGAAGAACGCCTGCTCCAGCGACGCCTGCTGCGGGACGAGCTCGGCGAGCACGGTGCCCGTGCGCAGCGCCAGGGCACCGACGTGCTCGCTCGGCACACCGGTCACGGTGAGCACGTCGTCGTCGGCCCGGTCGACGCCCGCGCCGGCCTCGGCGAGGGCGTCGGTCAAGGGGCCCGGATCGTCGGCGGTGCGGACGCGCACGCTCCCTGTGGTCGCGCTCGCCACGACCTGGTCCAGCGGCCCGGCCGCGACGAGCCGCCCACGCCCCAGGACGACGAGGTCGTCCGCGGTCTGCGCCATCTCGCTCATCAGGTGGCTCGAGACGAGCACCGTGGTGCCCTCCGAGGCCAGGGACCGCACGAGCTCGCGCACCCAGTGCACGCCGTCCGGGTCGAGCCCGTTGACGGGCTCGTCGAGCACGAGCGTGCGCGGCGTGCCCAGCAGGGCCGCCGCGATGCCCAGGCGCTGGCCCATGCCGAGGGAGTAGGTCCCGATCCTCCGGTTCGCCACCGTGGTCAGGCCCGTGAGCTCGAGCACCTCGTCCACACGTCGCGCCGGCAGCCGGTGCGTCAGCGCGATCGACCGGAGGTGGGCGCGCGCGCTCCGCCCCGGGTGGACGGCGTGCGCGTCGAGCATCGCTCCGATCGCCGTCAGCGGGGCAGGGTCGTCGGTGAACGGACGCCCGTCGACCCGGACCGTGCCGCTGGTCGGCCGGTGCAGGCCGAGGATCATGCGCATGGTCGTCGACTTGCCTGCGCCGTTGGGGCCGAGCAGTCCGGTGACCCTGCTCGTGCGGACGGTGAAGCTGAGGTCCTCCACCGCGACCTTGCCGCCGTACCGCTTCGTGACGTTCTCCAGCTCGATCACGAGTCGTGCCGGCGGGTCGTTCTCTTCTCGACCGCCATGCGAGCTCCTCACCGTCGGGTGCGTCCCGCCCGTGCGGCGAACGCCCAGGCGCAACCTACCGAGCGTGACCAGACTCCGCGCGACGGGGTGCGGCGACATCGGCGCACGGGCCTCGGTAGGGTGCGACCCATGCTCGCGACCGGACGGCTGACCGCCGCTGCCCTGACCTGTGGTGCGGCGATCCTGCTGTTCGCGGTGCACGAGCGCCCGCTCGGCTACGTCCCGCTCGTGCTGGGGGTGCTGCTCGGGCTGCTCGTCGACCGGAGGCTGGGCCGCGACCTCGGGCTGATCGCGCTGGGCATGGGGATCGTCTCCGCCATCCCGTTGAAGGCCGACCTGACGGACGCCGGGATGCTGCGGTTCACCGTCGCGCTGTCGCTGGCGGTGCTCGTGCCGTGGGCCCTGTCCAAGTACGTGTTCAAGGACGACGACGGCGCCGGTGCGGTGCGGTTCCCCGTGGCGACGGGCAACCCGTGGACGCGCGGGCAGTGGATCTACCTGGGCGTCGTGGTGCTCATCGGGTACCTGCTGCTGCCCTGGTACTTCCTGTCGTCCGGGGCGTACCTCAACTGGCCTTCCCTGGAGAACGACGGCGACATCGCCCGCCTGTTCGTGGGCGTCAACGCCGTCGGCATCTGGGACGAGCTGTTCTTCATCTGCACCGTGTTCGCGCTGCTGCGCCGCCACTTCGGGCTCCAGGTCGCGAACGTGCTCCAGGCCGTGGTGTTCGTGTCGTTCCTGTGGGAGCTCGGCTACCGCGAGTGGGGGCCGGCGCTGACGATCCCGTTCGCGCTCGTGCAGGGCTGGATCTTCGCGCGCTACAAGTCTCTGCCCTACGTCGTGGCGGTGCACCTGCTGTTCGACGCCGTCGTGTTCGCCGTGCTCGTGCACGGCCACCACCCCGAGCTGTTCGACATCTTCGTCACCGCCCCCTGAACCGGCCGCCGGCGGTCGAGCGTCTCTGTTCGTGCCTCATCAGCCGGTGATGGGGCACGAACAGAGACGCTCGATCACGCGGGATGCCGGGTGGCTCACGGTCAGAGCCCGGCGAGCAGGTCCTGCATGCGCCCGATCTCCGCCTGCTGGCCGGCGCCGATGTCGGTGGCGAGCTCGTCCGCCCGCTCGTCGGTGCCCTCGTTCAGCACGGTCACCGACATCTCCACGGCGCCCTCGTGGTGCTGGATCATGCCCTCCAGGTAGAGGCGGTCGAACTCCGCCCCCGACGCCGCCGCGAGCTCCGCCATCTGCTCGTCCGTCAGCATGCCCGGCATCGACATGGCGCCGTGGTCGTGCTCCGCCGCGCCGTCGGGCAGGCGCGGCCCGGAGCCGTCGCCCTGCTCCAGCTCCACCGGCACCGGCAGCTCCCGCTCCTGGAGCCACGCCGCCAGGCCGTGGATCTCCGCCGCCTGGACGTCGCGGATGCGGTCCGCGAGCGCCAGCACCTCCGGGTCCTGCGCGCGGTCCGGCGCGAGGTCCGACATCTCCAGGGCCTGGAGGTGGTGGTGGATCATGTCGGCGAAGTAGTCCATGTCGACCTGGTTGTGCGTCGCGGACTCGACGCCGGGCTCGAAGTCCTCGGGCGCCACGGTGGACGCCGTCTCGCCGGGCCGGCCGGGCTGCACGACGGTGCTCTGCGGCGGCGTCACGGCGGGGTCGTCCGACCCGGTGCAGGCCGCCGTCGTCACGGTCGCCGCGAGCAGCGCGAGGGTCGCGACCGTGCGGCGGGCCGCACGGCCACGAGGCCCGGCCACCCCCCGACCCGTGCCGGTGGACTGCCTGAACGTCGCCTTGACCTGCATTGTCACCACCCTGTTAATTCCCTGCGTGCCCACTGGTGAGGAAGGTCACAGTAGGTGAGAGTGGGGGCACACTACCAAGGAGGTGTGACGCCTGTGCGTCCAAAGACATCGCAGCAGAGCCGTCGTGCACTCGGGGCTGGAGCGCTCGCCGGTGTGATCGCCGTCGGCTCAATCGCCCTCGCCGCGCCCGGCTACGCCGAGCCGTCGGACGGCACCGAGCTGCCCGCCCAGAGCATCGTCGCTCTGGACGACTCGGCCGTGCCGGACTCGCTCAGCGTGCCGGGCACGTCGGACGACTACCGCATGGACCTGCTCGCGAACATCCCCAAGAACGGGGACTTCGCGGCGGAGAACGCCTACAGCTCGGACCTCGCCTTCCAGGGGAAGTACGCGTTCGCGGGCAACTACAACGGCTTCACGATCTACGACATCAGCAAGCCGAAGTCGCCGAAGCAGGTCGTGCAGGTCCTCTGCCCGGGCTCGCAGAACGACATCTCGGTCTACGACGACATCCTCGTGCTGTCCACGGACTCCTCCCGCAGCGACGACTCGTGCGCCAGCACGGCCCAGTCCGCCACGGTCAAGGACTCGTGGGAGGGCCTGAAGATCTTCGACATCTCCGACGTGCGCAACCCGGAGTACGTCGCCGCCGTCGAGACGGCCTGCGGCTCCCACACCCACTCCCTCGCGCCGTCGAAGAACGGCCGCGACGTGTACGCGTACGTGTCCTCGTACAGCCCGAACGGGGCGTTCCCCGACTGCCAGCCGCCGCACGACCTCATCTCGATCGTCAAGATCCCGCTGCGGGCGCCCGCGCAGGCCGCGGTCGTGTCCACCCCGGTGCTGTTCCCCGAGGGCGGCTACACCAACACCTCCGGCTGCCACGACATCACGACCTACGTGAAGCTCGACCTGGCGGCCGGCGCGTGCATGGGCGACGGCATCCTCATGGACATCTCCGACCGGGAGAACCCGGTGGTCGTCGACACGGTGCGCGACACGGAGAACTTCGCGTTCTGGCACTCGGCGACGTTCAACAACGACGGCACCAAGGTCGTGTTCACCGACGAGCTCGGCGGCGGCGGCGCGGCGACCTGCAACCCGGACGTCGGCCCGACGCGCGGCGCCAACGGCATCTACGACATCGTCGTCGACCGTGACGGGCCGAAGGCGAAGAAGCCCGGAAAGGGCCACGGCCACGGCCACGGTCACGGGAAGCCGCAGATCGAGGACCTCGAGCTGGAGTTCGCGAGCTACTACAAGATCCCGCGCACCAACACGAACTTCGAGAACTGCGTCGCGCACAACGGCTCGCTCATCCCGGTCAAGGGCAAGGACATCATGGTCCAGGCCTGGTACCAGGGCGGCATCTCCGTGTACGACTTCACCGACTCGGAGAACCCGAAGGAGATCGCCTGGTTCGACCGTGGACCCCTGTCCGCGGAGCGGCTGATCCTCGGCGGGTCGTGGTCGGCGTACTACTACAACGGGTACGTCTTCTCGAACGACATCCAGCAGGGCTTCGACGTCCTGGAGATCAGCGACCGTGCGGTCGGCAAGCAGAAGACCCACACCTACCGCGAGTTCAACCCGCAGCAGCAGATCAGCTTCCGCTGACCTCCTGCACCGCCCGGTGACCCGGGCACGGCGGCCCGTCCTGCGACGCAGGGCGGGCCGCCGTCGTGCGCGCCCCACCCTCCCGGGTGGGGGCCGTGAGACGGGCGGCGGGCCAGCGGGCCGCGCTCGTAGGCTGCGGGCATGAGCACAGGGACGCGGGACGTGCGGGTGTGCTTCGTGGGCGACTCGTTCGTGGCGGGCGTGGGCGACCCGTCCGGGCTCGGCTGGGTGGGGCGGGTCGTGGCCGCCTCCGCGGCGCGCGGCCTGCCGCTGACCGCCTACAACCTCGGGGTGCGTCGGCAGACGTCGGTCGAGGTCGCGGCGCGGCTGCCGGTGGAGGTCCCGCCGCGGCTCGCGGCGGCCGGCGAGCCGCGCGTCGTGCTCTCGTTCGGCGTCAACGACACCGTCATGGAGGACGGCGCACCGCGCGTCGACCCGGGTGCCACGGTCGAGGCGCTGCACGCCGCGGTCCGGGCCGTCGCGCCGGTCCCCGTGCTGCTCGTGGGGCCGCCCGCCGTGGTCGACCCGGCCCAGGACGCCCGGGTGCGGCACCTGACCGCCGCCCTGCGGAGCGTGTGCGCCGAGACCGGTGTGCCGTTCGTCGACGCCCACGCCGCGACGGCGGCCGCCCACCGGTGGCACCGGGAGGTCGTCGCCGGCGACGGCGCACACCCGGGAGCCGACGGCTACGCGCTGCTCGCCGACGCCGTGGCGGGGCCGATCCTGGACTGGCTGGGCGCGCCGGTCAGCGACGTCGGCGCAGCCGGGACTCCAGCAGCGGCACCGTGACGGCGACCAGCGTGAGCGCGGCACCCGCGTAGGTCGCCGGGCCCGGGGGCGTCGCGCCCGGGGTCAGCAGGTCCAGCACGAGCGCACCCGTGACCTGCCCGGCGATCATCCCCAGGCCCAGCAGCAGCACCCCGATCCGGTGCACCACCGCCGCCTGGACGGCGATGAACACGATCCCCAGCAGCCCGCCCGACCACAGCACGAGGTCCGCGGGCAGGTCGGTCGGCAGCGTGCCCGTCGGTGGCCCGGCCACCAGCACCGACACCCCGAACGCGACCGTCAGGACGGCGGTGCCGACGAGGAAGTTGCCGAACGTCGCCGCCGCGACCCCCGCGAACGGCGCGGAGCCCGGCTCCTCGGCGGCGGCGCGCACCGTGCCGTTCACCGCCTGCTGCCACGCCTGGAGGGCCCCGGCCACCGCGGGGACGACGGCGAGCCACAGCCCGTCGACGCGCCCGACCGCCCCGGACACCGCGACGGCGACCGCGACGATCGTCAGCACCGGGCCCAGCGCACGACCCAGCGTGACCAGCCGGACGCCGCCCGGCGCGATCCCCAGCCGGTCCACCAGCAGCGAGCTCGTGGACTGGCCGGCCACGACCGCCACCATGAACAGCGCCACGCCGAGCGTCGCCACCGTGAGTCCCTGCGCGGCGACGTAGCAGGCGCCTGCGGCGCCGCCCAGCACCTCCCACCAGCGCAGCCGGCGCGCCCGCAGGGCTCCCACGACCTGGCCGACGGCGGCCCGCGCGGCGGGCCAGCAGACGACGGTCAGCGCGAGCAGCACCAGGCCCGAGCCGAACGAGATGACCGCCGCCCCGAACCCGGATCCCACGTGGACCGCCAGCGTGCCGTTGACCCGGGTCTGGAGCGCCGCGCCCACGCCGCCCCCGACGGCGGCGGTGACGCCGACGACGGTCGACCGGGCTGCGTTGCTCACCGGGGGAGTGTAGGCACCGCCGGCTCCCGCGTCGGCGACCCGCCCGGCCAGCCGCCGCCGGGGCGTCCCGCGCCGGTGGCAGCATGCGGTGCGTGAGCACCGACACGCGCGCCGCCCGCCACGCCCGCACCGACGAGGTGCCGGTGGGGCACGGTCACGCGCACTCCCACGGCGGCCCGGTGCCGCCCGCGCCGTGGCGCACCCGCGTCGTGCTGGCGCTCCTGGTGATCCCTGCCGTCGTGGCGACCGCCCTCGGCCTGTGGGCGCTCTGGCCCTCCGCGGCCGCCGTGCCCGACCGGGTGCCCGTGGTGGTCGAGGGCAGCGAGATGGTCGTGGCGACCGTCGTCGGGCCGCTCGCGGAGAGCAACGGCGACACCTGGCCCACGACGGAGGACGCCACCGCCGGGGACGTGGAGATCCGGCTGGCCGACGGCTCGACGTCAGGGATGCAGGCGGACGCGCGGTTCGGGCTGGAGCCGGGCGACCGGGTGACCGCGCTGTTCATCGGCGACTTCGCCGAGACCGTCTCGCCGTACGTGTTCATGGACCATCAGCGGGACGTGCCGTTCGGCCTGCTCGCGGGCGCGTACGTGCTGGTCGTGCTGCTGGTGGCGCGCTGGCGGGGACTCGCCGCGCTGGTCGGGCTCGCCGCCGCGTTCGCCGTGTTCGTCGGGTTCACGTTCCCCGCGCTGCTCGCCGGCGAGGACGCGATGGGGGTCGCCCTGGTGACGTCCGCGGCGGTGATGCTCGTGGTCCTCTACCTGGCGCACGGGTTGACGGCCCGGACCACGGTGGCGCTGCTCGGCACCCTCGCGGGGCTCGCGCTCACCGCGGGGATCGGCGCGTGGGCGACCGGCGCCGCCCGGATCACGGGGGCGTCCGACGAGATGGCGCAGAACCTGCCCCTCATCGCCCCGGGGGTCGACCTGCGGGGCATCGCGCTGTGCGGGCTCGTCCTGGCGGGCATGGGTGTGCTCAACGACGTCACCATCACCCAGGCGTCGGCCGTGTGGGAGCTGCGCGCGATGGCGCCGCACGCGCCGCGGCGCGTGCTGTTCGCCCGGGCGATGCGGATCGGGCGTGACCACATCGCCTCGACCGTCTATACGATCGCCTTCGCCTACGTCGGCGCCGCGCTGCCGCTGCTGCTCACCGTGTGGCTGCTCGACCAGACGCCGCTGATGTCCCTGACGTCGGGCGAGATCGCCGAGGAGGTCGTGCGCACCCTGGTCGGGTCCATCGGCCTCGTGCTCGCCATCCCCATCACGACGGCGATCGCCGCCGTCGTCGTGCCCGGCCATCTCTCCGGGCACGACGACGCCGGTGCGGACGTCGGGTCCGACCTCGGCGAACCGCCGGTGACGTCGTCCGGCGACCGGGAGCCGCGCCTCAGGTGAGGTGGTCGAAGTCGCCCCGCACCCAGGCGGCGTGGCGCTCGGCGGAACGCAGGACGACGGCGCGGGCGTCCTGCGCGATCACCCCGTCGAAGTTGTTGTAGAGCCGTTCGAACGGCCACCGGGCGACGTGCTCGGCGACGCGCAGCGCGACGGCCCCCGACAGTGGCAGCCGGTTGGGGTAGCTGCGCATGAAGCTCACCGTGGTGCGGTCCGGATTGGCCATGATCGTGTCGCCGCTGAGCAGCACGCCGCGCCCGTCGGCGCCGCCCGCCCAGTGCACGACGACCGATCCGGGGAAGTGCCCGCCGGGCTGGCTGAGGGTGACCCCGGGGAGGATCTCGCGCTCGCCGGACCACGCCTCGACCTGGGGTCCGGTGCGCGCGACCCACCCGGCGTCGGCGGCGCTGACGAGCACGGGGACGGGGGAGCCGGGCGCGCCGAGCCGCCGGCTCCACTCGACCTGCACCCCGTACATGTGCGGGTGGCTGGCCACCACGGCGACGACGCCGGGCGGTCCGGCGATCTCGCGGACGGCTGCGACGGCCGCGTCGTCGACGTAGCCGAGCGGGTCCCACAGCAGCGACCCGGCGTCGGTGCGCAGGAGCTTGGCCTGCTGCCCGATGCCGACGCCGGGCTGGGTGGCCAGGGCGTGGAGGTCGGGCTCGAGCTCGGTGATCTCGATGCTGCGGCCGGCGGCGAGCTCGTCGAGGGTGGCCCAGGCCGTGCCGGTGGCGGGCACCCACTGGCGTTCGTCGGCGCAGATCGCGCAGGTCTCGGGACGGTCGGCGTGTTCGACGCCGCAGGTGAGGCAGATCCAGAACTGCTCCGTGCTGGTCATGCGGACAGCGTGGCACGGGCGTCGGACACCGGCCGCCGGGATGGGTTGAAAATGATTCTCATGCATGACAGGCTCGCTCACGCAATTGCGACTGGTTCTCATTCGCTGCGCGACGCCGTCGCGCCCACGAGACGGAAAGACACCCGATGACACCCCGCACCCGCGCCGCCGCGTCCCTGGCGCTCGCCCTGCCGATCGCCCTCCTCGCCGCCTGCGCCGACGAGACCGAGCCCGCCGCCACCCCGGCCGATGCGAGCGCCGACGCCACCGACACGGCCGAGGAGCCCGCCGCCGGCGAGGTCGCCACGCAGACGGCCCGCCTCGCCCTCACCCACGACGCCGGCATCGTCGTCCTCGACGCCCAGACCCTCGAGCAGGTCGGCGACGTCGACCTGCCCGGCTTCAACCGCCTCAACCCGGTCGGCGACGGCCGCCACCTCGCCGTCTCCACCACCGGCGGGTTCCAGGTCCTCGACCTCGGCACCTGGGGCCAGGGCCACGACGACCACTTCCACTGGTTCACCGCCGACCCCGTCCTCACCGACGTCACCTACGACGCCACCACCCCCGGCCACGTCGTCGTGCACGACGGCGTCACCGCGTTCTTCGACGACGGCACCGGCACCGTGCAGCTCGTCGACGCCGCCGAGGCCGCGACCGGCGCCGCCGGCGAGACCGTCGAGCTGCCCGTCCACCACGGTGTCGCCGTGCCGCTCGCCGACGGGACCCTGGTCGTGACCGACGGCACCGAGGAGGAGCGCTCCGGCGTCCGCCTCCTCGCCGCCGACGGCACCGAGCTCGCGGCCACCGACCAGTGCCCGGGCGTGCACGGCGAGGCCGTCGCCGCCGACGACGCCGTCGTCCTCGGGTGCACCGACGGCGCGGTCGTCGTCGCCGGTGGCGAGATCACCAAGGTCGAGACCCCCGACGAGTACTCCCGCATCGGCAACCAGGCGGGCAGCCACGAGTCCCCGATCGTGCTCGGCGACTACAAGACCGACCCCGACGCCGAGCTCGAGCGGCCCACCACCGTCAGCCTCATCGACACCCGCGACGCGAGCGTCCGGCTCGTCGAGCTGCCCGCGTCGTACTCGTTCCGCTCGCTGGCCCGCGGCGACGACGGCGAGGCGCTCGTGCTGACCACGGACGGCGCGCTGCAGGTCATCGACCCCGCCTCCGGCGAGATCACCGCGTCGATCCCCGTCGTCGACGCGTGGGAGGAGCCCACCGAGTGGCAGGAGGCGCGTCCTGCCCTCCTCACCCTCGACGGTTCCGTCTACGTGACCGACCCCGCGAACCAGCAGGTCCACGCGGTCGACCTCGTCGAGCAGCGCGTCTGGGCGAGCGCCGACCTCGACGTCGTGCCCAACGAGATCAACGGCGTCGACGGCCTGCCCGCCGACGACCACGAGGACGAGGCGCACGCGGAGGACGACCACGCGGAGGACGAGCACGCGAACGAGGAGCACGACGACCACGACCACTGATCCTGGCCGCGGCGTCCTGCGACGACGTCGGACCTCACCTGCCGTCCCGGGGTGAGGTCCGACGTCGTCGGTCGGTGCGGTGCTGCGGAACCTGCGGCGTCGGCCCGCGACTCCGCCTCGCGGGGGATCCGCCGCCGCCGTCCGGTCCCTACGCTGGGCGGATGGCACCACCCCTGACGACGCTGCGCCTCTGGTTCGCGCTCGACGCGGACTTCGAGCGGTGGCCCGCCGACCCCCGCGCCGCGTACCGCCGGGACGTGTGGCTCGGGCTCACCCTCACCGTCCTGGCCGTGCTGGGCACCGAGGTGGCCCGCTCGAGCGGCACGCTGTGGCAGGACCAGGAGCAGCCGACCTGGGTGCTGTACCTGCTGACCGTCGCCGGGACCCTGCCGCTGACGCTGCGCCGCCGCTACCCGCTGGCCGTGCTCGCCGTCGTCTACACGCACTTCCTGCTGGTCGGGCTCACCGTCCCGGCCGTCGTCATGACGCCCGTCCTCCAGGTCGTCTACTTCATGACGCTCTACGCGGCCGTCGCGTGGGCGCGCGACCGTCGCGCGATGCTCCTCGTCGTGTCCGCCAGCCTGCTGGCGATGTTCGGCTGGCTGTTCTGGCAGCTCGCGATCAGCACGGCCCTGCAGGAGTACCTCGACGAGGCGGGCCTGCTCGACGACCCGCCCGGCCTCATCGCACCGCTCACGGCCGTCCTCGTGAGCAACTGGCTGACGAACGTCGCCTACTTCCTCGGCGCCATCGCCGCCGGCCAGCTCTCCTGGAACTCCGCCCGACGGCGCGCCCAGCTCGCCGCGCAGGCCCGCACCATCGCGCTGCAGGCCGAGGCGCTGCAGGAGCAGGCCGTCGTCGCCGACCGGCTGCGCATCGCGCGCGAGCTGCACGACGTCGTCGCGCACCACGTGTCCGTCATCGGCATCCACGCCGCCGCGGCGGGCCGCCTGCTCGGCAAGGGCGCCGCCCCCGACGACGTCCGGGCACCGCTCGCGACCATCGAGACGGCCTCCCGCGACGCCGTCGAGCAGATGCGCGGACTCGTCGGCACCCTGCGCGGGGCCGACGGCGGTGGCGAGCCGCGCGCCGGCCGGTCGCCCGAGCCCGGCCTCGCCGACGTCGCCGCCCTCGCCCGCGCCGACGACGGCCTCGACGTCACGTACCTGCTGGTCGCCGACCCGCCCGACGTCGTCGAGACCGTCCCCGCGCCGCTGGGACTCAGCCTCTACCGCACCGTCCAGGAGGCGCTCGCGAACGTGCGCAAGCACTCCACCGCCCGGTCGGCGCGCGTCACCGTGCGCGTCGACGCGCGACCCGTGCCGGACGACCGACGTTTCGCCCACGGGTACGTCGAGGCCGAGGTGATCGACGACGGCCGCGCCCGCCCCGGCTCCGGCGGCAGCGGGCTCGGGCTCATGGGCCTGCGGGAACGGGTCGCCGCCCACCATGGCCTCGCCGAGATCGGCCCGCGCGTCACCGGCGGCTACCGTGTGCGGGTCCGCCTGCCGCTGCCCGAGGAGACGCCGTGACGTCCGTCCTGCTCGTCGACGACCAGCGCCTCGTCCGCTCCGGGTTCCGGCTCCTGCTGGAGGCGGAGGACGACCTGGAGGTCGTCGGGGAGGCCGCCGACGGCGCCGCCGCCGTGGAGGCCGCCCGCCGCCTGCGCCCCGACGTCGTCCTCATGGACGTGCAGATGCCCGTCATGGACGGCATCGAGGCCACCGGTCGGGTCGTCGCGGAGGGCACCGCCCGGGTGCTCGTGCTCACCACGTTCGACGACGACGCGTACGTGTTCGACGCGCTCTCGGCGGGGGCGTCCGGGTTCCTGCTGAAGAACGCCGACCCCGACCACCTCGTCGACGCCGTCCGCACCGTCGCGTCCGGGCACGCCCTGCTGTCCCCGGAGGTGACCCGGCGGGTCGTCGAACGGATGGTTGCGTCCGGCGCCGCTCCCCGGACCGCCGACTCCGCCCCGGGGGCGGGGAGCGACGGCTCCGGGCGGACGACGGGTGCCGCCGACCGGGTCGGGCCGTCCGCCGGTCCGGGCCGCCGCGACGACGGTGGGGCGCAGGGCCCCCCGGCGCGGGCCGCAGGTCAGGCCGCGGCCGACGGCGGACCGGTGCCGACCGCTGCCCCCTCGGACCGGGCCGGGGGCGGCGCGCCGCCGGAGCTGGACCGGCTGACCGCGCGCGAGCACGAGGTGCTGGAGCTCGTGGGTCGCGGCCTGTCGAACGCCGAGATCGCGGCCGCGCTGTTCCTCGGCGAGGCGACGGTCAAGACCCACGTCTCCAACGTGCTCGCCAAGCTGCACCTGCGCGACCGTGTCCAGGCGGTCGTCTACGTCCACCGGCACGGCCTCTCGGGGTAGGCCGCGCCTGCCGACGGGCGAGGTGCTGCGGAACCTCACAGATCGGCAGGTGGCCCGGCTCCACCGTGAGGGGGACGCCGCAGGTTCCGTCCTCCGACGGATCCGCCGAGCGACGCCGGTCCGTAGCGTGGTCGCCATGACCAGTCTCGAGGTCCACGACCTGACCAGGACGTTCGGCGACCGCCGCGCCGTCGACGGCATCTCCTTCACCGCCACGGGCGGGCTGCTGACGGGGTTCGTCGGCTCGAACGGCGCCGGCAAGACGACGACGATGCGCATGATCATGGGCGTCCTCGCCATCAGCTCGGGCGAGGTGCGGTTCGACGGCGCCCCGGTGACGCGGGCGGACCGGCGCACGTTCGGGTACATGCCGGAGGAGCGTGGCCTGTACCCGAAGCAGCCGGCGCTGGAGCAGCTCGTGTACCTGGCGCGGCTGCGCGGCATCCCCGCGACGGCGGCCCGCACCGAGGCGCTGGACCTGCTGGACCGCCTCGGCCTGGCGGACCGCGCCAAGGACCACGTGGAGAAGCTGAGCCTCGGCAACCAGCAGCGTGTGCAGATCGTGGCGGCCCTCATGGGGACGCCGCGGGCGCTGGTCCTGGACGAGCCGTTCTCGGGCCTCGACCCGACGGCGGTCGACGGCATGGTGGACCTGCTGCGCGAGCACACGGCCCGCGGCGTGCCGGTGCTGTTCTCCTCCCATCAGCTCGACCTCGTGGAGCGGCTGTGCGAGCGGCTGGTCATCCTGCGCTCGGGGCAGGTCGTCGCGGACGGCACCCCCGGTGACCTCCAGGAGGCCGGGACGGTGCGGCACCGCCTCGTCATGGACGGGGACGCCGGCTGGGTGCGCGGCGTGCCCGGCATCCACGCGGTCGACGTCGACGGCCCGGTCGCGCTCGTCGAGGCCGCCGACGACGCCGCGGTCCAGCGGCTCCTCGCCACGGCCGTGGAACGCGGCCCCGTCCACGAGCTCAGCCCCGTGCGACCCTCCCTGGCCCAGATCTACCGTGAGGTGACGGCATGACCACCCTGACCCCGACCCCGCAGCACCAGGCGTCCGTCGTCGACCCGGACGGCAACCGTGGCGCGTGGCTGCTGGTGATGCAGCGCGAGATCGTCGTGCGCGCCCTCAACAAGTCGTTCGTCATCGGCCTCGTCGTGTCGATCGGCGTCCTCGCGGCGCTCGCCGGGTTCTTCGCCTGGCAGGGCTCCCGCGTGGAGACGTCCACGGTGGCCGTGTCGAGCGCGGACACCACGGGGGCGGCCGCCGTCGCGGCGGCCGCCGAGCTCGCGGAGTCCCAGGACACTGGCGACGAGATCGTCGTGCTGGAGGTCGCCGACGACGACGCCGCGCGCGCCGCGCTCACGGCCGGCGACGCGGACGCCTGGCTGCACGAGGGCGACGACGGCTGGGTGCTCACCGGCGAGGGCACCCCGGACGGCACGCTGACCCGTCTGGTCGGCGCCGGCGTGGAGACGCAGGTGGTGGGCGCGAACGCCGCCGCCGCGGGCACCTCCGTCGAGGAGCTGAGCGCTGGCGCGACCCTCACGACGGAACAGCTCGACCCGGGGGCGATGGACTCCCAGACGCTGTTCTTCGCGTCGTTCGCGCTGTCCCTGCTGTTCTTCACGGGCGCGATCACCTCGGGCAGCATGATCGCCGGGTCCGTGGTCGAGGAGAAGCAGTCCCGGCTGGTCGAGATCATCGCGACCGCGGTGCCGCTGCGCCAGCTCCTGGTCGGCAAGATCCTGGGGAACTCGGTGATCGCGCTCGCGCAGAACCTGCTGTTCGCCGGGGTGGGGCTGATCGCGATCGCGGTGTCACCCTTGAGCCTGGCGCTGCCCGCGCTGTCGACCTCGCTGATCTGGTTCGTCGTGTTCTTCACGGTCGGGTTCCTGGCGCTCGCGGCGCTGTTCGCGGTGTCGGGCGCGCTGGCGAGCCGCCAGGAGGACCTCCAGCACACGATGACGCCGATGATGGTGATCATCTCGGCGGTCTACTTCGTGACGTTCTCGGCGTCGGGCACCTTCCAGACGGTGCTGTCGTTCGTGCCGCTGGCGAACGTCGTCGCGATGCCCGTGCGGGTGCTGTCGGGCGAGGCGTCGTGGTGGGAGCCGGTGGTCTCGCTGCTCCTGCTCGCCGCGTTCGCGGTCGCCGCGCTGCTGGTGTGCGAGCGGGCGTTCCGGGGTGCGCTGCTCCAGACGGGCGGCCGGGTGTCGTGGAAGCAGGCGCTGCGCTCCCAGGCCTGACGGCGACCGGTGCGGCACCCGGGCGGGTGCCGCACCGGTCCGCCCCCGCACCGGGGTAGGGGTATCCCCCGGTCCTTCTCCGGGACACCCCCCGAATACCCCTGAGCGGGGGTCCGGGCGGCCCCCGCGCGGCCTAGCGTCGCACCCATGACCGCCGTCGACGCCGCTCGTCTGCAGTTCGCGCTGCTGGCCGGCATCCACTTCCTCTTCGTCCTGGTGACGTTGGGGCTGGGGCCGGTGGTCGCGGTGCTCCAGACCCGGTGGGCCCTCACGGGACGCGAGGTGTTCGAGCGGGCGACCCGGTTCTGGGGCCAGCTCTACCTCGTGAACTACGCGCTCGGCATCGCCGCCGGCATCGTCATGGAGCTGCAGCTCGGCCTGCACTTCCCGGGGCTGCTGGAGGTCGCCGGGGGAGTGATCGGGGCACCGCTGGTGGTGGAGACGATGGCGGCGTTCTTCCTCGAGTCGACCTTCCTCGGGATCTGGGTGTTCGGCTGGCACCTGCTGCCCCGCGCGGTGCACACGGCCGCGATCTGGGGCGTGGTCGTCACGGGATACCTGTCGGCGTTCACCGTCATGGTGGCGAACGGGTTCCTGCGCCACCCGGTCGGGTACGTCATGGAGGACGGCGAGGCGCACATCGCCGACGTCGGCGAGCTCGTGACGAACCCCGCCGCCGTCGTCTCGGCCGTCCACGCGCTCGGCGCCTGCCTGGTCGCGGGCGGGTTCCTGCTCGTCGGGGTGAGCGCGTGGCACCTGCGCCGCACCGCTCCGGACGGCGACGACGACCTGTGGCGGCGCTCGCTGCGGACCGGCCTCGTGACGGGCACGCTCGGGGCGTTCGTCGCCATGGCGTCCGGTTTCGCCCAGTTCACGTACTTCCAGGACGTCGAAGCGGCCCAGGAACCGGTGGTCGGTATCGCTTACGGGGTCATGGACCTCGTAGCCTTCATGACCTTTCTCTGCGGCGCCGGCATGCTCCTGCTGCTCGTGCGCGGCGCGCTGTTCCGGCTGTGGACGCCGGCGCGCCACGGCCTGTACCGCGTGCTGACGGCGCTGATCGCCGTCCCCTTCGCGACGGCGCTGCTCGGCTGGGTCGCGCGCGAGGTGGGTCGCCAGCCGTGGGCGATCGTCGGGGTGCTGCGCACCGAGGACGCCGTCTCCGACGCCTCGTTCGCGACCGTCATGACGTCCCTCGTGGTGCTGGTGGGCGTCCTGGGCGCCCTCGCCGTCGCCGACTGGACGGTGCTCGCCCGCCTCGCCCGCCGCGGCGACGACCGGCTCGCGCTCGGCGCACCTCCCGCGGACGTGCTCGCCGACCCCGACCCGACGGCCGACGTCCTCGCCTTCGGAGGTGCCCGATGAACGCCACCGGATGGGGTGTCCTGCTGGCCGTGCTGCTCGCGGGATGGATGCTGGTCGACGGCGCCGCGCAGGGTGCGCTCCAGCTCTCCCGCACCGTGACCGCGGGCGCGCCCGGTCCGGCCGCCCGGGACCACCGCCGTCGCGCGGTGCTCGGAGTCGTGGGCCCCCTGCTCCTGCTCGGCGAGGTGTGGCTGGTGGCCGCGGCTGGGGTGCTCGTCGGCGCGTTCTGGGAGGTCGAGTCCGCGCTGTGGGCGCACGGCTACCCGCTGGTCGTGGCGCTGCTCGTCGCCTGGGTCGTGCGCGACGCCGCCGTGTGGTTGCGCAGCAGGTCGGACCGACCGCGGTGGCGCGCCGGCTGGGACGTCGCCGCGCAGGTGGCGGGCCTTGCCCTGCCTGCCGCCGCGGGAGCGCTCCTCGGCACCGCGTGGTCGCTCTTCGCCCTGCCCGCCGGCCAGAGCGTCACCGGCCCGGGCGTCGTCCCGTTCCGGGCCGCCCCCGTCCTGCTCGCCGCCCTGTGCGTGCTCGGTGCGAGGGTCCACGGCGCGCTGGTCCTCGCGGCCAGGATGCGCGACGTCCCCGGCGTCGCGGACCGTGCCCGCGTCCAGGCCGGCGCCGCCCTCGGCCTGTTCTCCGTGGTCGCCGCGCTCACCGCGTTCGCCGCTCTCGGCGCGTTCGGGGGCGGCGCGCGGGCCGCCGTCGTCGCGGCCCTCGCGCTGCTCCTCGGGGCCGCCGTCGCGCTCGCAGCACTGTTCGACCTGGACCGCGGGGCCACCCGGGCGGTCACGGTCCGGTCGGCGGGGCTCGTGGCCGTCGTGCTGCCCGTCGCCGCGACGGTGGCCGTGGCCGGTCCGGGTGTCGTCGCGGCGGCCGCGCCGTCGCCCGTGCTCGCCGGCCTGACCTGGCCGGTCCTGGCTGCCGTGGTGCTGGTCGCCGTCGTCCAGTGGTCCGCCTGGCGGCTCCTGCGCGGCCACCGTGCCCCGCAGGTCGCGTTCCTCTGAGGCGCCCCGTGCGCGACGACCGGGTGCGAGCGCGACGACGCCGGGGCTACGGTGCGGTCGTGGCCCGACGCCGTGACCGGGACCTCGTCGCGTTCGACGTGTCGTCCGACGCGGCGCCCCCGTCGTCCGCCGCGGCCCCGCCACCACGTCCGGGGCCGGTCGCTCGCTGGCGCGCCGCCGACCCCACGGCCCGACGGCGTGCCGCCCGGCGGGTCGCCGTCGGGGCGCTCGTGGTGGTCGTGGCGGCGGGCGTCGGCGTGGCGACGGTGGCCGAGCAGCGGGGCGAGCGGCTGCGGGCCGCGCCCGGTGGGGTGGTCTCCCTCGACGGCCCGCTGGCGCCCGTGTGGGGTGCGACGGTGCACGACGTCGCCGCGGTGCTGCCCGCCGGCGGGCTCGCGACGGTCGAGGGCGAGCAGGTGGTGGCCCGCGACGTCGCCACGGGCGCGCTGCGCTGGCAGGTCGTGCTCGGGGCGGACGTCACGTGCGGCCCGCGGCCCCGACCGGGCAGCAGCGCCGAGTGGGCGACGCCCGCCGGCCTGGTGACCTGCGTGCACGGCACCGGCGCGGGCCGCGCGGTGACCGTCCTCGACACCGACGGTGGCGTCGTCGGAACCCGTGCCCTGCCGGCACCCGACGACGGCGGTGCGGCGCCCGTCGTCGTCCCCGGCGCGGACGGCTCGCTGGTGGTCGCCCACCACGACACCCGCCTCGACGACGTCCTGGAGTTCGCGACCTCCCAGGACGCGTTCGAGCAGATCCCGCGGGTGGTGCCCGACGACGTGAGCGCCCGCGTCGTCGTCGTCGACGCCCTGACCGGCCGCACGCGCGCGGAGGTCCCCGTGCGGGTCGACGCCCGCTTCGACGGCCTGCGCTGCTACCGGCAGCGGCCCGTGACGCCGGAACCGACCGGGCGGGGCTCCGCCTTCGTGTCCGACCTGACGTTGCCCGCGCCGGTCGCGAGCCCGAGCGTCGTGCTCTACGAGGGGTGCGGCGTCGCCGGCGCGGCCACCTACGACGGCGTCGACCTCGGCGTCGCCGCGCCCGACCGGCTGACCGTCTGGGTGGCGGGCGACCCCCAGCAGCCGGACCGGGACGGGTTCGTCACCGGCGACGGCACGCGGGTGGTGTCGGCGGGTGGCGACGTCGCGCTCGACGTCCCGGAGGGCGACCTGCTGGCCGCCGCCGCGACCGACGGCCGGTCGTCGCTGCGGTTCGCGCGCGTCGGCTCCGGGTCCCTCGTGGCCCTCGACGGTGAGACGGAGCGGTGGCGGGCGGCCGCGGCCGATCCGTGGGTGCTCGCCGCGACACGCGACGTCGTGGTCGTGGGCGGGCAGGGGGTGGTGGTGGCGTTCGCCGCGGACGGCGGCGCCCCGCTGTGGCAGGTCGCGCCCGAGGGGCGGGAGTGGTGGCCGGTGGGGGCGGTGACGGACGGCCGGACCGTCGTCACCGGGCGCGTCGAGCTGCGCGACGGCGTCCCCTTCCCGTCGCTGCTGCGCGTCGACCTGTCCACGGGGGAGTGGACCACCCAGGAGCTCCGTGGCGACCAGCCGGTGCTGCCCGTCGCCGTGGACGGCCACCTGCTGCTGCTCGACGTCACCGCCGTGGACGCCACCCGCCGCTACGACGTCACCAGCGTGCGGGTGCTGGCGCCGCGCTGACGGTCCGCGCACGAGCCGCGGTCAGGCAGTAGGTTGCGCCTGTGGCACGACGGCGCGACACCGGCACGGTCTCCTTCGACGTCTCCTTCGACGCGGACGACACCCTGGATCCCGGCGTGCCCTCGCCGCGACGACGGACCGGCGGGCGCTGGCGCGCGGCGACCCCGCGGCAGCGGCGGCGGGCCGGGCTGATCGGCGGCGGGCTGGTCGTGCTGGTCGTGGGTGGTCTGGCGACGACGACGGCGGTCTCGGCGCACGCGGACGCCCAGCGGCTGCGCGAGGCGCCGGGCGGCGTGCTGTCCCTGGAGGGCCCGCTCGTCGAGTCCGTGCGGACGGACGCCGACGACCTGGCCGCGGTGCTCGACGCCGGGGTGCTCGCGCTGGTCGACGGCGCCGACGTCGTCGCGTGGGACGTCGCCGCGGGCGAGGAGGTGTGGCGCACCGAGGTGGGCGGGTCGCCCCGGTGCGGGCCGCGCCCGCAGCTCGGTGGCGCCGTCGACTTCGCGACGCCGGTGGACACCATCACGTGCCTGCAGGACGACGGCGCCCGGGTGACCGTGCTCACCGCGGACGGCGACGTCACCGGGACGCGGGACCTGCCGGCCGACGGGTACGGGCGCGAGCACCAGGTGGTGGCGCCCGCCGCCGAGGGCGGGCTGCTCGTCGTCGAGCACGACCCCGGCCTGCCGGAACGGGTCGAGATCCCCGCGGACGACTCCGGCGACCCGTGGCTCGTGCTCGACGAGCTGGAGCGCCAGGTCACGCAGGGCACCGCGCACGTCGAGGACGCCCTGACCGGGGACGTCCGGTTCGAGCTGCCGGTGAGCCAGCCGGGGGGCCGCGGGGCGGGCTACTGCTACGACACGTACCTCACGAACGACGCCTCGGTGGGCGGTGAGTCGGAGGCCACCCTCCGCCCGGCCGACGTCGTCGCCACCCCGCACCTCGTGATGTACGAGCGGTGCGGTGCGAGCGCGCGGGGCACGGCGGCGGGGGCGCCGTTGGACGTGGGCGAGGGGATCGACAGCTACGGGAGCATCGGGTGGTTCGTCGGCCCGGGTGCCAGCAGCGTCCAGACGGCCACTGACGGCGAGCTGGTCGTGCCGGACGGCTCGACCACCAAGGTGGTCGACGCGTCCGGGGACGTCGTGCTGCGTGCGCCTGCACAGCTCGCGGCGCCGTCGGCGACGGACGGGAGCCCCGCCGGGCTGTGGATCGGCACACGCGACTACGCGTACCTCGTCGCGCTGGACGAGACCGGCGAGCAGGTGTGGCAGACCGACGGCGGGGACATCTCGCTGCTCGCGCAGACGGCCGACACCGTGGTGATGGCGAACTGGGAACGGGTGGTCGGCCGCGACCCGGCCGACGGTGCCGAACGATGGCGCGTCCCCCTGATGGGGACCGATCTCCTTGGCGGCGCGGTGAGCCGCGACTGGAACCCGCGGGCGATGGTGACGGACGGCCTGCGCGTCATGGTCCTCGTCGAGAGCTACAGCGAGGACGGGAGCGGTTCGTTCGGGCTCCTCACGGTGGACCTGGCCTCCGGGGACCACGAGATCGACATGCTCGACCTGGACGGCCGCGACGGTATCGCCGACGGCGGCGAGCGCGGCTGGGTGCTCCCGTGGCTCGTCGCGGTCGACGGCCACCCCGCGCTCCTCGGGATCGGCCTCGACGAGGCGTACCGCTACTCCGTCACCTCGGTCGCGACCCTCGGGTCGCCCTGAGCCGGTCTGTGGCTCGACGGCGTCACCCCGGTGAGCGCGCTCCGGCGGGGTTAACGTCGGAGGGTGGGGCGCAGGCGCCGTCCCGAGGGGGCGTTCACGTTCGAGCTCGTGCCCGACGAGGCCGAGGTCGTCACCACCGACGTGCCCGGGCCCGGGGTCGACGACGACACGGGCGACGGGAGGGCCGGCGGTGCGCGCCGTGGCGCCGTGGGGCGGGCCTGGCGTGGCACGCACCGGCACACCCGGTGGGGGGTCCTCGTGGCGACGGTCGCGCTGGTGGGCACGGGACTGGTGGTGGACGCCGTGATGGACCGGGGCCGCGAGGCGGCGCTGCGGGACGCCGCGGGCGGCGTCGTCGATCTCACCCTTCCTCCGCGGGAGGTGTGGCGCGTCGACGGGGTGGCGGACGAGCCGGCGCTGCCGGGCGGTCTCGCCGCCGTCGCGGGGGACGTCGTGGCGGTGCAGCGGGCCGGCGAGCTCCTCGGGGTGGACCTGGCGTCGGGCGAGCCCCGGTGGACGGTCGACCTGGTGGACCGGCCGGGGGTGTGCGGGCCGGGCCTCACGTTCTGGTCGGACACCGCGGAGATCACGCAGGCGTCGCGGGTGGTGTGCCTGGGGGAGTCGCGCGGCGGGGGCACCTCCGTGATGGTCGTCGAGTCCGACGGCACGGTGCTGGTGCGACGGGAGCTGCGGGACTCCTTCGACCTGGCGATCCCCGGCCCGGAGGCGTCCGTCCTGACGGCGCAGTGGGTGGGTGCCCCGGGGGACGTGGACGTCGAGCTGCAGGGCGACCCGATGACCGACCTCACGGTCGTGGGGGAGATCGACGAGGGCTACGACCTGCGCGTGCGGCTCGAGGACGCGGTGACGGGCGAGGAGCGCTGGTCGCGCACCGTGCCGTTCGGGGAGGTGCTGGACGAGGAGCAGTGCGTGCGGTGGTCCACCGGGGGCCGGACGGCGGAGCTGGAGCGGCGGGGTGTGGTCGAGCACGCGGTGAGCGAGCGGCTCGTCGGGGTGGCGGGGTGCGGGGTCCTCGCCTACTTCACCCCGGACGGCCACCCGCTGGACCTCGGCCTGTTGACCGAGACGGACGAGGAGACGGTGCGTCGGGTCCGGCCTCTGGCGGACGGCGGGTTCGCGGTGTCGGCGGGCGGCTGGGGCGCGAGCACGTGGGAGCACCACGTGTTGGACGACGCGGGCCGGCTGCGCTTCGTCGTGCACGGGCGCCTGCTCGACCCGTGGGCGACGTCGGGCGACGCGGCGGACCGCTGGCTGGTCCGGCAGGACGAGGCGACGGTCGCGCTGGACGCGCAGGGGCGGGAGGTGTGGCGGGCGCAGGTCCCGGCGCTCGAGCTGCTCGCCCGCACGGCGGGGGTCGCGGTGGTGCTGGACGACCGGGACCGGGTGGTCGGTCTCGACCTCGCCGACGGCGCCGTGCTGTGGGTGCGCGACGACGTGGCGACGCCGGAGCCGGAGTCGTCGTCGGGGGATCGCCGCACGGGGGAGATCCAGTCGGTGTTCACCGACGGGTCGGTCGTGGCGACGGTGGCCCCGTCGTACACCGACGCCGCGGTGGTGTCGGCGTGGCGGGCGCTCGACGTGTCGACGGGGGAGGACCTGTGGTCCGTCGACCTCGTGCAGGAGGGCTGGGGGGTGGACCTCGCCGTGGACGGCCACCTGCTGCGCTGGTGGCCGACCGGGCTGGCGGGCATGTCCCCGTGATCCGGGGTCAGCCGGCGAGCAGCAGGTAGAGGTCGCGGCGCGCCTTGTCGAGGATCTCGACGGCGGACGCGCCCTGCTCGGGGGTGCCGGTGCGGGCGACCTGCTCGACGGCGCCGTGGAGGTCGCGCAGGGCGCGGTGGACCTCGTGGCCGCGGTGGCGGGGGCCGCCCTCCCAGGGGGTGCCGAGCTCGTCGCGGTGCTCGGCGACGTGCGCGCGGCCCGTGTCGGTGAGGGTGGCGAGGCGTCGGCCCTCGTCGTCGGACAGGGTCACGAGGCCCTCGTCCTGGAGCTGGGCGATCGCCGGGTAGACGGCGCCGGGGCTGGGCCGCCAGGCACCCTGGGAGCGCTCGGCGAGCTCGGTGATGATCTGGTAGCCGTGGCGGGGCTCCTCGTCGAGGAGCAGCAGGATCGCGGCGCGCATCTGGCCGCGTCCGCGGCGCGGGCCGCGTCCGCCGGGGCCGCCGGGGCCGAAGCCGCCGGGGCGGGGGCCGCGGGGGCCGGACTCCCAGCCGGCGTCGAAGCCGCCGCGTCGCCCGCGGCCTCCGCGGGGGTGGTCGCCGCGGCGTCGTTCGGCGTGGGGGAGGTCGAAGGGGTCGGTGAAGGGGGTGCTGTTCGGGGTGCGCATGGGTGGTTCCTCTCGGGACGGGGTCGACGGGCGGAGCGCCTCGCCGACGTATCGAAGATACATCAACGATATATCGTTAGCAACAGTCGAGACGTGTCGCGGCACGGATCGGCGCCCGGATGTCTCCGGCGGATGGTTGGCTCGGTGGCGTGACCGGCTACGACGCCTCCTTCCTCGGCCCCGACGACGCCCTCGCCGTCCCGCTGCCCGCGCCACGCGTGGTCCCCGGCGTCGCGCCCCGCGAGCTGCGCCGGCTCGACCACCCGCACTTCACCGTGCTCCTCGACCCCGCCCGGCGTCTCGCCGCCGCCACCGCCTGCACGATCGACGGCGCCCGGCTCCGGCCCCTGCCCCGCTCCGGCACCTGGCGGCTCGACCCGCAGGCGCCCGCCGACGAGCAGGCCGGCCCCGAGCTCTACGCCCGCAACGCCCTCGACCGCGGCCACCTCGTGCGCCGGCTCGACCCCATGTGGGGCACCGTCCCCGAGGCGCAGGCAGCCGGTCGCGCCACCTTCGTCTACTCCAACGCC
The DNA here is from genome assembly GCF_001636295.1 of Isoptericola dokdonensis DS-3. Taxonomy (NCBI): domain Bacteria; kingdom Bacillati; phylum Actinomycetota; class Actinomycetes; order Micrococcales; family Promicromonosporaceae; genus Isoptericola; species Isoptericola dokdonensis. The sequence goes on from NZ_CP014209.1 coordinate 2,902,091, forward strand.
GCCCCCCAGGTCGACCGGTTCAACCAGTCCAAGGAGCTGTGGAACGGACTCGAGGACCACGTCCTCGCCTTCGCCGACGTCCACGACCACCGCGTCGTCGTCCACACGGGGTGCGTCTCCGACCCCACCGACCCCGTCTACCGCGGCGTCGCCCTCCCGCGCCGCTTCTGGAAGGTCGCCGCCTGGGCGGCCGCCGCAGCGGCACCGTCCGACGACCCTGCAGGTCGAGGAGGCGTGTCGGCGCTCGCCGACGACCGCGAGTCAGCGCAGGCGGGCACGAGTCAGCGCGGACCGGCACGAGTCAGCGCAGGCGGGCGCGAGTCAGCGCAGACCGGCGCCAGTCAGCGCAGCCAAGCGCGAGTCAGCGCTGGCGACCGCGAGTCAGCGCAGGCGGGCACGAGTCAGCGCGAACTGGCACGAGTCAGCGCGACCACCGAGCCACCGATGCTGCGCGCCGCGGCCTTCGTGCTGGACCAGTCCCCGCAGCTCGACGTCGCCGACCTGCGTGCAGCCACCGCCCAGGCCCTCGCCGTCGGGGACGTCCCACCACTCGGCCCCTACCGGACCTTCCAGGTCCCGGTCGCGGACGTCGAACGCCTCACGGGCCTCGACCTCGGCGCCCTCGTCGCCGCGGACGTCCTCGCCGGGGAACCCGCTGCCGGCCGTCGCGACGTCGTCGAGCCACTGCGCGTCGGCACCGTCCCGAGAAGCTGGTCGCCGGTCACCACCCCCGCGGACCTCACCCTCGCCCCCTGACCGAGTCAGCGCGAGCTGCCGCCACTCAGCGCACACTGGCGCGAGTCAGCGTAGGCCTCCGCGAATCAGCGCAATCCTCCGCAAGTCAGCGTTGGACGCCGACGCAAGCCTGGAGGGCGTCGCAGGGTGCCGCGCGACGTCGTCGAACCCGGAGTGAAGGGCGCCCTGGCGCCCGTGAACGCGACGTCGCGCGGCACCCTGCGACGCCCGGACCCGGTAGTGCGCGCTGACTCGCGCCGGTGTGCGCTGACTCGCGCCGGTGTGCGCTGACTCGCTGGAGTCTGCGCTGACTTCGCCAGGCAGGCGAGCAGCGCGGACGATGGCGCCCCCCTACGGTGAGGTGCATGGACGTCATGCTGGTGGCGGTCGCGTCCGTCGCCGTGATCATCGCCGTGTCCGCGCTCGCACCCCGGGCGGGGGTGGGGGCGCCGCTGGTGCTGGTCCTGATCGGCCTCGGCGTGAGCTTCCTGCCGGCGGTCCCGGCGTTGGAGGTGGAGCCGGAGATCATCCTGGCCGGGGTGCTGCCGGCGCTGCTGTACGCGGCGGCGGCGTCGTTCCCGTCGATGGACTTCCGCCGCGACTTCGGGGCGATCTCGGGGCTGAGCGTGCTGCTGGTGGTGGTGTCGGCCGTCGTGCTGGGCTTCGTGTTCTCGTGGATGATCCCTGGCCTGGACCTGGCGGCCGGTATCGCGCTGGGTGCGATCGTCAGCCCGACGGACGCGGTGGCGACGTCGATCATCAAGCGCCTGGGCGCTCCCGCGCGCGTGGTGACGGTGCTCGACGGCGAGGGGCTGCTGAACGATGCGACGTCGCTCGTGCTGCTGCGGTCGGCGGTGGCGGCGACGGCGGCGAGCGTGTCGTTCTGGTCCGTCGTCGGGGACTTCGTGTGGGCGGTGGCGATCGCCGTCGTGAGCGGTGTGGTGGTGGGCCTGGTGGGGCTGCGGGTGCGGCGTCGGCTGCCGACCCCCGCGCTGTCCACCGGGGTGTCGTTCCTGGTGCCGTTCGCGGCGTACTGGCCGGCGGAGGCGCTGGAGGCGTCGGGGATCGTCGCCTCGGTGACGGCGGGCCTGGTGACGGGCACGCTGTCGGCCCGCTACCTGACGCCGCAGGTGCGGTCCGCGGAGAAGACGAACTGGCGCACGGTCGAGGGGCTGCTGGAGGGCGCGCTGTTCCTCGTCATGGGTCTGGAGTTCTTCGCCCTGGTCACGGACGTGCAGGCGGAGCACGGGTCGTTGTGGCAGGCGCTGTGGGTGGCGGTCGTCGCGGCGGTGGGCGTGATCGCGATCCGGGCGGCCTTCATCCTGCCGCTGCTGCGGCTGCTCGCGCGCCGACGCCGGCGTGGCGAGGAGATGCGCGGCGCCCTCACGACCATGCAGGACCGGCTCGACGCGAAGCTGGCCCGGCGTGACGACTCACGGCCGATGACGTCGGCGGACGCCGTGGACGTGCTGCACGCCGCCTGGCCGGAGGAGGACCAGGAGCGCCGTCGGCGCCGCCAGGAGCAGTGGGAACGCCGGGTCGCGGACCATCCGGAGGAGGCGCGGCACCGCCAGCGGCTGCTCGACCGTCTCGACCAGTTCCGGCGTCGGCTGACGCGGCGGGTCGCGGACATCGACTACCTCGCGGCGGCGCCGCTCGGGCCGAAGGAGGGGGTGGTGCTGGTGTGGGCCGGCATGCGGGGCGTGGTGACGCTGGCCGCGGCGCAGACCCTCCCGCAGGACTTCCCGCAGCGGTCGCTGCTGGTCCTCGTCGCGTTCGGGGTGGCGGTCGGCACGCTGCTCGTGCAGGGCGGGACGTTGCCGTGGGTGGTGCGTCGGCTCGGGCTCGCCGGGGTGGAGTCGCCGACGGCGGCCGACCACGCGGCCGGGCTGCGCGCCGTCGTGCACGACGCCGCCACGGGCCTGCTCGACGGGGCGCCCGCCCGCCCGGACGGGACGCCCTACGAGCGGGACGTCGTCGCGACCGTCCGCGGCGCCGTCGTGCGAGAGGAGTCGGAGCGGGACGAGGACGCCGCCCGGTCCGACGAGCTGTCGGCGCAGTACTTCGAGCTGCGGGTCCGGGTGATCGAGGCGCAGCGTGACGCCCTGCTGCGGGCCCGCGCGGACGGCACGTTCGACTCGGCGCTGCTGTCCCGCGCCCTGGACCTGCTGGACGCGGAGCAGATCGCCGTCGAGATGCGCGGCGAGACGCTCTGACCCGGACGCCGCACCTGCCCTGTTGCCGCAACGAGCGTGCAGACCTGGCACCCCATCGGGGCGGATGGGGTGCCAGGTCTGCACGCTCGTCGCGTCGACGGGGCCGGCGCCGTCAGGCCGTCTTGATCTCGCCGCGGGTCACCCGGGCGATGCCGACGGCCAGCGGGATCCCCACCCACACGAGCGTCGACGTGGCGATCTGCGCCCACATCTCCCCGCCGCTGGACAGGTCCAGCTGGGCGGCCATGGCCGGGTCGGTCATCAGCGGTGCGCTCGCCGTCGACAGGTCGATCCACGGCCACACGTCGGCCCACGCCGTGACGAACACCGCCACGGTGCTCACGACGACGGGCAGCACCAGATAGGTGACGATCGCGGTCGGCGTGCTGAGGAACGCGAGACCGAACGCGACACCGCTGAGCATCCAGATCGCCACCATCACCAGGGTGCCCCAGGTGACCGTGCCCATGCTCCAGTCGGGGGTCGCGTCACGGAACGTCACGACCCACAGGTGGGCCAGCGCGGCGATCCCGACGGCGACGACGTAGAACGCCACACCGGACCCGACAGCGGTCACGGCCTTCGCCCAGATGACCCGCAGGCGCCGCGGCTCCAGGGTGAAGGTCGTCAGGGCGGTGCGCTGCGACCACTCGGACGTCGCCGCGAGGATCGCGACGATCGGCAGCAGCATCGCGAGCGGCGTCGAGCTGCCGATGAGGAACGCCTCGAACGGCACGTTCCCGTCGCCGACGGCGCCCATGACGAGCATGACGGCGGCGGTGACGGCCGCGATGACGATGAGCAGCCAGCGTCCCGCGCGGGTGTCGAGCTGCTTGCGCCACTCCACCAGGACGAGACGGCCGAACGTGACGGCCGGGACGTCGCTGCGGCTGGTCAGCGTGGGCGGCGGGGACAGGGTGCGGTCGACGGTGGTCATGCCGTCACCTCCTCACGGGCGTGCTCGGCGGTGAGCTCGAGGAACAGCTCCTCGAGGCCGCGCGAGGAGGCCTCGCGCAGCTCGACGACGACGACGCCGGCGCTCGCCGCGGTGCGGGCGACGTGCTCGGCGTCGGCGGTGGCGACGACGCCGCCACCGGTGCGGTGCTCCACCTCGGTGCCGGCAGCGCGCAGGGCGGACACGAGCGCGGCGTCGTCGGTGGACCGGACGTACGTGCCGGCGCCACGCAGCAGCTCGTCCTTGGTGCCGTCGGCGACGATGCGGCCCCGGCCGATGACGACGATGCGGTCCGCGACCTGCTCGATCTCCCCGAGGAGGTGCGACGACAGCAGCACGGTGCCGCCGTCGGCGGCGTACCCGCGCAGGAGGTCGCGCATCCACCGGATGCCGGCGGGGTCGAGGCCGTTGGCGGGCTCGTCGAGGATGAGGACCTCGGGCTCCCCGAGCAGGGCACCCGCGAGGCCGAGGCGCTGCCGCATGCCGAGCGAGTACGTGCCGACGCGGCGGGACGCCTCGGCGGTGGTGAGCCCGACGACGTCGAGGACCTCGTCGACGCGGGAACGGCCCACGCCCGTCAGGAGCGCGGCGAGCGCGAGGACCTCGCGGCCCGTGCGGCCGGCGTGCTGCGCGGAGGCGTCGAGCAGGACGCCGACGCGGCGGCCCGGGTTGGTGAGCGCCGCGTACGGCAGCCCGAGGATGCGCGTCGAGCCCGACGAGGCCGGGGTCAGGCCGCACATCATGCGCATGGTCGTCGACTTCCCGGCGCCGTTCGGGCCGAGGAAGCCGGTGACGAGACCCGGCTCGGCGGTGAACGACACGTCGTCCACGGCCAGGACCGGCCCGTACCTCTTGGTCAGGTGCTCCACGGTGATCATGGCTCCAGCCTCCCGGGCGGGCGGCCGCGGCGGATCACCCGGACGGTGGGTCCTGCTCCGTCGGCCGGATGGACCCGGGTCATCCTTTCGGCGGATGCCGGCCCGGCAGGCCGAGCCCGACGTCGGATGCCACGGCGGGGTGCCCGACCTACGCTCGCTGGGTGCCCGAACCCTCCGACCCCACCCCTGCCGACCGGCCGGCCCGCCCGACCGCCCCGACGGGGTCCGGCCTGCCGGGCGGACCGACGGCGCCGCCGCGGGCCCCGGGTCGCGCCGCACGGATCTGGTCGGAGACGTGGCGCCTCGGGCTCGCGCTCCTCATGAGCATGGTCGTCACCGGGTTCGTCGTCGTGGAGGTCGAGGCGCAGCGGATGGCGATGACGGGCGAGCAGCTCGCGCTCGACATCGCCGTCGGGATGCTGTGCTTCGGCCTGGTCCTGCTGCGGCACCGCTGGCCGACGGCGGTCGCCCTGGTGGTGTGCACCGCGGGAGCCGTCTCGGTGTTCGCCGTCGGCCCGATCACGCTCGCCGTCGTCTCGCTCGCGACCCACCGGCGGTGGTGGCGTATCGCCGTCGTCGCCGTGGTGTACACCGTCGCCCTGTGGACGTACGAGCAGCTCTACCCGTCCGTCGAGCCGATGCCGTGGGCCGTGTCGATCGTCGGCGGGCTCGGGATGTTCGCCCTGCTCGTGTGGATCGGCGCCTACGTCGGGCTGCGCCGCGAGCACATCGCGTCCCTGTACGAGCGGATCGCGACGGCCGAGCGCGAGCAGGCCAGCCGTGTCGCGCAGGCCCGCGCCAACGAGCGGGCACGCATCGCCCGCGAGATGCACGACGTCCTCGCCCACCGCATGTCGCTGGTCGCGATGCACGCCGGGGCGCTCGCGTACCGCTCCGACCTGCCGCCCGAGCAGGTCGCCGAGACCGCGGCGCTCGTCCGCGACTCCGCCCACGAGGCCCTCGGCGAGCTGCGGGAGGTCCTCGGTGTGCTGCGTGGGCTCGACGGTCCCGCACCCGGAGCCGACGACGCCGAGGCGCGCCCCGAACGCCCCCAGCCCACCCTCGCCGACCTCGACGAGCTCGTCGTCGCGACCACCGCCGCCGGCACCCCGGTACGCGTCACCGACCGGGTGCCCGATGACGCCGCCCTGCCCCTCGCGGCGTCCCGCAGCGCCTTCCGCATCGTCCAGGAGGCCCTGACCAACGTGCGCAAGCACGCCCCCGGCATCACGGCGTCGATCGTGCTGCGCGGCGCCCCCGGCCAGGGCCTGTGGATCACGGTGAGCAACCCGACCCCCGCCCGCGAGCCCGCCGCACCCGGCGCCGAGACCCGACCCCCGACGTCCGGGCTCGGCCTGCTCGGGCTCATGGAACGCGCCGAGCTCGCCGGCGGCACCCTCACCGCCCGCGACGCCGACGGCCGGTTCGTCGTCCAGGCCTGGCTACCGTGGGCGCCATGAACGTGGTGAACGTCGTGGTCGTGGACGACGACCCCCTGGTCCGTGCCGGGCTCCGCCTCATCCTCGGCGGGACCCCGCAGGTCGACGTCGTCGCGGACGCCGCCGACGGTGCCGACGCCGTCGACGTCGTCCGCCGCACCCGACCCGACGTCGTCCTCATGGACATCCGCATGCCCCGGCTCGACGGGCTGGAGGCCACGCGCCGCGTCGTCGCGCTCCCCGACGCACCGCGCGTCATCGTCCTGACGACCTTCGACACCGACGACATGGTGCTCCAGGCCCTGCGCGCCGGAGCCGCCGGGTTCCTCCTCAAGGACACCCCGCCCGAACGGCTCGTCGCCGCGGTCCTCGCCGCCGCCGACGGCGAGCCCACCCTCTCGCCGTCCGTCATGACCCAGCTCATCGCGCGGGTGTCCGCCGAGGTGCCCGACCCGGCCGTCCGCCCCGGCTCCGCCGCGCAACGCGTCGCGTCCCTCACCGACCGGGAGCGGGAGGTCGCCGTCGTCCTGGCGCGCGGGCTGTCGAACGCGGAGATCGCCGCCGAGCTCTACCTGAGCGTCCCCACCGTGAAGACCCACCTGTCGCGGATCCTCGACAAGCTCGGCGCCGCCAACCGTGTCCAGGCCGCCATCGCCGTGCACGACGCGGGCCTCACCGCGTAGCCGAGTCAGCGCACGTCGGCGCGAGTCAGCGCAACCGGGCGCCAGTCAGCGCAAGCGAGCGCGAGTCAGCGCAGTTTTGCGCGAGTCAGCGCACGGCGGCGCGAGTCAGCGCAGGTTGCGGCGAGTCGGCGTGCGCTGGCTTCCGGACGGCGGAGGGAGCCGCGCGTCGTCGCGTTCACGGGCCCCAGGGGGCCCTCCACTTCGGGTCGGACGACGACGCGCGGCACCCTCCGCCGTCCTTCGTCGTCACGTCGGGCTTGTGGTCTCGACGACGACGACGCGCGGCACCCTCCGCCGTCCTTCGTCGTCACGTCGGGCTCGTGGTGTCGACGCCGGCGGGGGCGGGGCGGTCGTGCACGGACGTGCGCTGACTGAACGAGGTTCACGCTGACTCGCGCCGATGTGCGCTGACTCGCGCCGTCGTGCGCTGACCGCGTCAGAGGCGGGCGCGGAGCCAGGCGATGTCGGTGCCCATGTCGCCCTTGGTCTCGCAGATGACGGGGGCGCCGGCATCGCGGACGACGCCGACCAGGAGGTCCTCGGGGATCTCGCCGACGCCGAAGTTGGTGTGCCGGTCGGCGCCCGACCCGGCGGCGTCGCGGGAGTCGTTGGCGTGGACGAGGTCGATGCGACCGGTGATCGCGGTGACGTCCGCGACGACGGTCGCCAGGTCCAGGCCCCCGGCCCAGGCGTGGCACGTGTCGAGGGTGAATCCGACGTCGGACCCGCCGTCGGCCTGCTGGATCGCGGCCCACAGCTGCTCGATCCGGTCCAGGCGGCGGGCCATCGAGAAGTCGCCGCCGGCGGTGTTCTCCACCAGCACCGGGACGTCCGTCTCGAGGGAGTCGATCGCCTTGCGCCAGTTGTCGAACCCGGTGGCGGGGTCGTCCTTCGCGGTGACGTGCCCGCCGTGCACCACCACACCCTTCGCGCCGATCTCGCCCGCGCGGGTCATCACCTGCTGGAGCAGCTTGCGGCTCGGGATGCGGATGCGGTTGTTCGGCGACGCGACGTTGATGACGTACGGCGCGTGCACGAACACGTCGATCCCTGCGGCTGCGACGTCCGCGCGGAACGCCTCGGCACCGCCGTCGTACTCCAGCGGCGGCACCTTCCACGACTGCGGGTCGGAGACGAACACCTGCACGACGTCGGCCTGGAGCCGGCCGGCCTCCGCGACGGCGTCGTCCAGGGACACGTGGGCACCGATCTGCAGGCTCATGCCCGCCAGCCTAGGCGGCACCACCCACGCTCGCGGGATGCGTCACGCCGGGACGCTCCGAGGTACCTCAACTGTCCGACGCGCGCGCGTGTCCGCTGCTACGTTGCAGGCCTCACCAACGGAGGAGTCGCGGGATGGTCTGGGGTAGTGGCTGGTTCACCGTCATCTCGCTCGTGCAGCTGCTGGCGCCCCTGGTGACGGCGACCGCGCTCGTGGTCATCGCGGTGACTTTCGTCCGTCGCGCCCGCGCCGCCGCCCCGGTGGACCCGACCGACCGCCCCGGTCTGATGGAACAGCGGCTGGAGCACCTCGACCGGCTGCACGCCGCGGGGCGCATCACCGACGACGAGCGCAGCGCGGCCCGCGCCCGGCTGCTCGGCGAGTTCTGAGGCGGCCGTGGAACCCTCCGACCTCCTGGACGCCTACCACTCGGGCGACATGACAGGTGACGACGTCTTCATCGAGGACCCCGCGTTCGTCGACCCGACGTTCGTCGACCCGTCGGGCGGCGCGTTCGGCAGCCTCTTCGCCCTCGTCGCCGTGCTCGTCGTCATCAGCGTGATCGTGGGCGTCGCGATGTCGGTGCGGCGTGCCGCCAAGCTCCGTGACGCGGGGATCGACCCGCTCGACCCCACGACGGACCTGCAGATCCGGTACATGCAGCGCACGGCACCGTCGCCGGAGACCCGTCGTCCGACCCCCGACGTCCCGCCCGCCCCCGCCCAGGCATCGACCCCGCGGCCGGTCGAGGAGCGGCTCGCCGAGATCGACCGCCTGCACGAGGCGGGCACGATCACGGCGGCGGAGCGCGACGCGGCCCGCGCGCGGGTCATCGAGACCATCTGACGCAGCCCCCCGCGGTCGCCCGGCACGATCTGGAGCGAACGGCGCGCGCGTAGGCTGGGACGCATGCCCAGCACTCCTCCGCTCGCGTACGTCGTCGCCGGTTCCGAGGCCACCGGCGGCGCCGGCATCCAGGCCGACCTGAAGACGTTCCAGCAGCTCGGCGCGTACGGCGTCGGCACGCTCACCTGCATCGTCTCGTTCGACCCGCAGAACGACTGGGGTCACCGGTTCGTCCCGGTGGACCCGCAGGTCATCGCGGACCAGATCGAGGCCGCGACGGGCACGCACGACCTGGACGTCGTGAAGATCGGGATGCTCGGCACCCCCGCCACGGTGGACGTCGTGGCGCGGTCGCTGGCGGCGCAGCCGTGGCGGCACGTCGTGCTCGACCCGGTGCTGATCTGCAAGGGCCAGGAGCCGGGCGCCGCGCTGGACACGGACACGGCGCTGCGGGAGCAGGTGCTGCCGCTGGCGACGGTCGTCACCCCGAACCTCTTCGAGGCGCGCACCCTGGCGGGCATGGACCGGATCGGTTCCGTCGAGGAGCTGGTCGAGGCGGCCCGCCGCATCCACGCGCAGCTCGACACCCCGGCCGGGCCGCGGTACGTCGTCGCCAAGGGCGGTGCAGAGCTGCCCGGGCCGGACGCCGTCGACGTCGTGTTCGACGGGCAGGAGGTCACCGTCCTGTCGGCGCCGAAGATCGGCGAGGAGCGGGTGTCCGGCGCGGGCTGCACGTTCGCCGCGGCGATCACCGCCGAGCTCGCGAAGGGCGCGGACGTCCCCGACGCCGTCCGCACGGCCAAGGACGTCGTCACCGCGGGCATCGAGGCGCGGGTCGCGGCCCGCACCCCCTTCGACACGGTCTGGCAGGGTGCGTACCGCCCCTGACCCCGCCACGGGAGGGTCAGGTGACCGCACACCGGACGCAAACTTCGCCTCAAGCCCGGTTCGGCTTACCCTCGGGTGCGTGACCGACAACAACGGACAGCACAGCCCGAGCACGGGCGCCATCGAGCGTGTGGTCGCCCGTCACGAGATGCCCGACCCGCTGCGCGAGGACATCCGCCTGCTCGGCGGCCTTCTCGGCAGCGTGCTGCGGGAGTCCGGCGGCCAGGAGCTGCTCGACGACGTCGAGCACCTGCGCGAGCTGACGATCCGCGCGTACGGCGTGGTGGACGACGGCGTCGCGCTGGCCGAGGCCGCGGACGTCGTCGCGGGGTTCTCGCAGGAGCGTGCCGAGCAGGTCGCCCGCGCGTTCACCTGCTACTTCCACCTGGCGAACCTCGCCGAGGAGTACCACCGGGTGCGGGTGCTCCGGCAGCGTGAGCTCGAGGCCGGCGCGGCCATCGAGGAGTCCCTGCCGGCGGCGTTCACGCAGCTCGCGGAAGAGGTCGGGCGGGACGAGGCGCTGCGTCGCCTCGGCGAGCTCGAGTTCCGGCCCGTCCTGACGGCCCACCCCACCGAGGCGCGCCGCCGGGCGGTGTCCGGCGCCGTGCGCCGCATCTCCACGCTGCTCGCCGAGCGCGACACCATGCACCTCGGCGGGACGTCCCGCACCGAGAACGAGCGCCGGCTCCTCGCCGAGATCGACACCATGTGGCGCACGTCCCCCATCCGCGCCAGCAAGCCGACCGTCCTCGACGAGGTCAAGACGGCGATGGGCGTGTTCGACGCCACCATGTTCGACACGTTCCCCGAGGTGTACCGCCGCCTGGACGACTGGCTGCTCGACGGCGAGGCCGGGCGCACGCTGCCCCTGGCGAAGCCGTTCGTGTTCCTCGGCACGTGGATCGGCGGGGACCGCGACGGCAACCCCAACGTCACCGCGGAGGTCACCCGCCAGGCCGCGACGCTGGCCGCCGAGCACGCGCTGACCGCCCTGGAGAACGCCACCCGGGCCACCGGCCGCAAGCTCACCCTCGAGGAGGCGAGCACGCCCGCGTCGGCGGGGCTCAAGGCGCTCTGGCAGAAGATGCGCCAGCTGTCCGACGAGCTCGTCGTGCAGGCCGCCGCCGAGTCGCCGAACGAGCCGCACCGCGCCGCCGTCCTCGCGATCGCCGGCCGGATCCGGGCGACCCGCACCCGCGACGCCGACCTCGCCTACGGAGCCCCCGAGGAGCTGGAGGCCGACCTGCAGGTCGTGCAGTCCTCGCTCGTCGAGGCCGGCGCCCACCGCGCCGCGTACGGCGACCTGCAGCGCCTCGTCTGGCAGGTGCAGACCTTCGGGTTCCACCTGGCCGAGATCGAGGTCCGCCAGCACTCGCAGGTGCACGCCGCCGCGCTCGAGGAGATCGCGGAGAAGGGCGTCCACGGCGACCTCTCCGACCGCACCCGCGAGGTGCTCGACACGTACCGTGCGCTCGGCGCCGTGCAGAAGCGGTTCGGCGTGCGCGCCGCCCGCCGCTACATCGTGTCGTTCACGCAGGCGCCCGAGCACCTGGCCGCCGTCTACCAGCTCGCCGAGCTCGCGTTCGAGGGCAGCGACGACGTGCCCGTCATCGACGCGATCCCGCTGTTCGAGACCTTCGCGGACCTCGAGAACTCCGTCGACATCCTCGAAGCCATGCTGGAGATGCCGCAGGTGCAGCGCCGCCTCGCGGAGAACGGCCGCCGCGTCGAGGTCATGCTCGGCTACTCCGACTCCTCCAAGGACGTCGGCCCCGTCGCCGCGACCCTCGCCCTGCACTCCGCCCAGTCGCGGATCGCCCAGTGGGCGGCCCGCCACGGCATCACGCTCACCCAGTTCCACGGCCGTGGTGGCGCCCTCGGTCGCGGGGGCGGCCCCGCCAACCGGGCCGTGCTGGCGCAGCCGCCGCACTCCGTCGACGGTCGGTTCAAGCTCACCGAGCAGGGCGAGGTCATCCTCGCCCGCTACGGCGACCCGACCATCGCGGCCCGGCACATCGAGCAGGTCGCCGCGGCCACCCTGCTCGCGTCCGCGCCGTCCACCGAGGAGCGCAACGCGACGACGGCGGAGCGGTTCGCCCCGGTCGCCACGTCCCTCGACGCGACGTCCCGCGCCCGGTTCCACGAGCTCGTCAAGTCCGAGGGCTTCCCCCAGTGGTTCGCCCAGGTGACGCCGCTGGAGGAGGTCGGCCTGCTGCCGATCGGCTCCCGTCCCGCGAAGCGCGGCCTGTCCGTCAACTCGCTCGACGACCTGCGCGCCATCCCGTGGGTGTTCTCCTGGTCGCAGGCCCGCATCAACCTCGCCGGCTGGTACGGGCTGGGCACCGCCCTGCGGGAGTTCGGCGACCTCGACGTGCTGCGCGCCGCGTACACCGAGTGGCCGCTGTTCGGCACGCTCCTCGACAACATCGAGATGTCGCTCGCCAAGACCGACGAGCGCATCGCCGAGCAGTACCTCGCCCTCGGCGACCGCGACGACCTCGCGCAGATGGTGCTCGACGAGCTGCGCCTCACCCGCGAGTGGGTCCTCAAGATCACCGGCAACGACTGGCCGCTGGCCAGCCGCCGCGTGCTCGGGCGCGCCGTCCAGCTCCGGTCGCCCTACGTGGACGCCCTGTCGCTGCTCCAGGTGCGCGCGCTGCGCGCCCTGCGCACCCAGGGTGCCAGCGAGGGTCTCACGGTGGACGACGGCGAGTGGGTCGACGGCGGGTACAAGGACCGCTGGCAGCACCTGCTGCTCCTCACCGTCAACGGCGTGTCCGCCGGCCTGCAGAACACGGGCTGATGGACCAGGACGTGACGCCCGTCGGTGCCGCGGCACCGACGGGCTCCGCCGTGCCCGGTGACGCCGTCCCTGCCGGCACCGCGCGGCCGGAGGCCTGGCGTACCGGGACGGTGCCCGTGCTCGAGCTCGCCGTGCAGGACGTCGCCGGGGTCGACGTCGCGGCCCGTGTCGGGGCACGACGCGTCGAGCTGTGCGCGGCCCTCGGCGCCACCGGCGGCATGACGCCCGGCCCCGGACTGCTCGCCGCCGCCGTCGAACGCGCTGCCGCGCCCACCGCCGGAGCACCCGTCGAGGTGCACGTGCTCGTGCGCCCCCGCACCGGCGGCTTCGTGCTCGTCGACGGCGAGCTCGACGTCCAGGTCCGCGAGGTGACGGCCGCCGTCGCCGCCGGGGCGCACGGCGTCGTCGTCGGAGCCCTCACCCCGGCCGGCACGGTCGACACGGCGGCCGTCCGCGCCCTCGCCGCCGCCGCGGCCGGGGCCGAGGTCACCTTCCACCGGGCCTTCGACCAGGTCGCCGACCCGATCGCCGCCCTGGACAGCCTCGCCGCCGCCGGCGTGACCCGGGTCCTCACCTCCGGTGGCGCCGCCCGCTGCCTCGACGGCCTCGACCGGCTGCGGACCTGCGCCCACCACGCCCACGGCCGGCTCGGCGGTGCCGTGCAGGTCATGGCCGGCGGCGGCGTCCGCGTCGACGACGTCCCCGCACTGCGCGCCGTCGGCGTCGACGCCGTCCACCTGTCCGCCAAGCGTGTCGTGTCCGACGACGGTGGGCCCGGCGGGGGAGGGGACTCCGGCTACGAGGTCACCGACCCCGACGTCGCCGCGGCCGCCGCCGCGGCGCTGGGGCTGCTCGGCTGAGCTTCGTTCGGGCTGTTCGGGCTGTTCGGGCTGTTCGGGCTGTTCGGGCTGTTCGGGTCGGCCGGGGCGCCGGGGTGGCGCGCCGTCGCGTTCACGGGCCCCCAGGGGGGCCCTCCACTCCGGGTCTGACGACGGCGCGCGACCCCGGCGACCCCGGCCGGGTCAGCGCCGTTCGATGCGAGTCAGCGCAGGTTCCACCGAGTCAGCGTACGGACGGCCGAGTCAGCGCTCGGCGTGGCGAGTCAGCGTACGGATCGCCGAGTCAGCGTACGGACGGCCGAGTCAGCGCTCGGCGTGGCGAGTCAGCGTACGGACGGCCGAGTCAGCGCTCGGCGTGGCGAGTCAGCATCAGGACCGCCGAGTCGGCGCGACCTGCGCTGACTCGCGTCGGACCGCGCTGACTCGCGTCGGACCGCGCTGACTCGCGTCGGCCCGTGCTGACTCGCGCAGGTCAGGCGTCGACCGCGATGAGCTGGAAGCGAGCGCCCGTCGGGTCGGTGACGCCGACCTGTCGGCCGTACGGGGTGTCCACGGGCTCGCCGTCGACGACGGCACCCAGCTCGCGGGCGCGCTGCGCGGCGGCATCGACGTCGGACGCGCCGAGGTACACCAGCCAGCGGCTCGGGCCCTCGTCCTCGGGGGCTCCGTAGATGCCGGCGGTCGCGGACTCCTCCGGGCCGTTGGTGGCGTAGCGCCAGCCGCCGTCGTTCGGCATCTCCTCCGTCGCCCAACCGACGGCGGCACGGTAGAACGCGAGCGTCGCGTCGTAGTCCGTCGTCCACACCTCGAACCAGCAGGGGGCACCGGCCTCCATGACGCGCGTGAAGCCGCGGTGCTGCCCCGGCTCCCAGAACGCGAGCCCGATGCCGGTGGCATCCGTCGTCATCGCCCAGCGACCCTGGCCGGGTACGTCGTCGGGTCCCATCACCACCGTCCCGCCGTTCTCGACGACGGCCGTGACCGCGGCGTCCACGTCCGACGTCGCCAGGTACACGCCCCACTCGCTCGGCTGGTCCGTCACCTGGTGCGGGCCCACGCCGGCGACCGGTTCACCCTCGTGGAGGAACTGCCCGTAGTGGCCGAACTCCTCCCCGAAGTCGACGTGCTCCCAGCCGAACAGTGCCGAGTAGAAGGCGACGGCGGCCGGCAGGTCGCTCGTCCCCAGGTCGATCCAGATCGGTGCGCCGTCCTCCACGTCGCCGCGTGCGGGCATGACTCCTCCTGAGGCTCCGGTGTCCTGGTGGTGCGGACCAGTCCAGCACGGGCCTGCGACGGTCGCTCCTCGAGCGCGGGCCGCATCCCGGGGGAGAGGCGTCAGGGAGGCGACGCTCAGCGGCCTGCCAGCGCCGTCGTCACCCGCTGGACGCTGGAGCCGATCCCCCACCGATCGACGAGACCGGCCAGCGCGTCCGGGTCGCGGGGTGCGCGGGGAAGGGCGTCGTCGACGTCGCCCACCGGGGCGTCGGCCGCCACCTGCACGACGCCCGGCGCGACGGCGAGGTAGTCGGCCGCCGCCGCGATCTTCGTGCGCTGCGACGGCGTCACACCGGGCTCCCCGGCTGCTGCGGCGGCGAGCACCCGGTCCAGAGTGCCGAAGGTGGCGAGCAGCTTCGCCGCCGTCTTCTCCCCGATGCCGGCCACGCCCGGCAGACCGTCCGACGGGTCGCCGCGCAGCACCGCCATCTCCGCGTACGCCGTCCCGGTGGGGACGCCGTACTTCTCGGCCAGCCGCGCCTGGTCGACGACGTCCGGGTCCCGGATGCCCCGCGCCGGGTACAGCACGCCGACGCCCGCGGCGTCGTCGACGAGCTGGAAGAGGTCCCGGTCACCCGTGACGACGGCGACCTGCAGGTGGGCGGCTCCACCGGCGGGCGACGGGGGTGTGCCCGTCGCGGCCCCCGGCAGGGAGCCGCTGCCGGTGCGCGCGGCGAGCTCGCGCGCCACGAGCGTGCCGATGACGTCGTCGGCCTCGTGACCCGGTGCGCCGACCCGGGCGATGCCGAGGGCCGACAGCACCTCCACGACGACCGGTACCTGCGCGCGCAGGTCGTCGGGCATCTCCTCGACGTCGGGGCCGTCGGCACGCTCCTCCAGCACCCGGTGCTGCTTGTAGGAGGGGATGGCCGCGACCCGGAACGCGGGCCGCCAGTCGTCGTCCCAGCACGCGACCAGGCGGTCCGGACGGTGCTCGGTGACGAGGAACGCGATCATGTCGAGCAGGCCCCGGACCGCGTTCACCGGTTCTCCCGCGGGGGAGCGCAACGAGTCCGGCAGGCCGAAGTAGGCGCGGAAGTACAGCGAGGCCGTGTCCAGCAGCATCAGGCGCATGGGGTCAGCCTCCCATCCGGACGGGTTCGGTCGCCTGTCACCGGTTCGGTCGTCACAGCGACCGAACCGGTGACAGGCGACCGAACTGATCCCTGGGGTGCGCGTCAGCCGCCCACGACCGCGCCGGCGAGCAGCAGCCCGACGGTCACGGCGGCGACGGACGCTCCGAGCGTGCCCAGCGCGTGCCGGACGGCGGCGCGGGCGCGGCCACCACGCAGGATGGTCACCGTCTCGACGACCGACGTCGAGAACGTCGTGAAGCCGCCGCAGAACCCGACGACGAGGAACAGGTGCCAGGCCTCGGCCGCGCCGGTCAGGGCGATCCAGCCGGACACGACCCCGATGACCAGGGAGCCGGCCGTGTTGACCACCCAGGTGCCCCAGGGGAAGCCGGACGGCCGGCGCGCCTTCACGGTGTCCGCCACCCAGAACCGTGCGGCCGCACCGAGGCCGCCACCGACGGCGACGACGACGAACGCGAGCAGCCCGCTCACGACGGGTCCTCCGCACGCAGCAGGCGGCCGAACGTGCTCGGCGGTGTCCGCGACCCGAGCAGCACCCCCAGCAGCGCCGCCGTCGCCCCGAGGACGAGGGTCGCGGCGGCATAGGCGACCGCCGTTCCCCAGACCCCGTCCTGCGCGAGACGGGTGAGCTCGAGGCCGAGCGCCGAGTAGGTCGTGAACCCGCCGAGGACGCCGGTCCCCGCGAACAGGCGCACGGCACGCAGCCGCCGCGACTCCGGCCCGCGCCGCGCCAGGGCCTCCAGGAGCCAGCCCAGGAGGAACGCGCCGACGACGTTCACCGTGAAGGTCGGCCAGGGCCACCCGTCGGTCGGGTGGGGGAGCGCGAGCCCGACGGCGTAGCGCAGGCAGGAGCCGACGGCGCCTCCCGCGGCCACGAGGGCGAGGAGCCGCAGGTCGCGGTGCGGGGGGCGGGCTTCGGGCACGGTCACCATCCTGGCGGGTCGCCGCCGACCGGTGCCACCGGAGCCTGCGCTGACTCGCGCCGGCTCGCGCTGACTCGCGCCGCTGTGCGCTGACTCGCGCCGGCTCGCGCTGACTCGCGCCGGCTCGCGGTCAGGCGCGCTGCGCCACAGGGGCGGCGTCGTACGCGTGCTCGGCGGGCAGGTGGTCGGGCAGGCCGAAGCGGGGGAACCAGGTGGCGGTGTCGAGGAACGTGGTGATGCCGGTGACGTGTCCGGCGCCGTCGTCCTCCAGGACGACGAGTCCCCAGGGCCGCCAGCCGCCGTCGGGGGCGCAGCGGTACTGGCCGAAGGCGATCGAGCCGTTGGCGCGCACGGGCAGGCAGCGGGAGCCGCGGCAGCCGGCGCCCGGGCCGAGCATCCAGCGGGCGATCTCCGACGGGCCGGTCACCCACAGCGTGTACGGCGGCATGTTGAGCACGGCGTCCTGGTGCAGGAGCCGCACGAGGGCGTCCATGTCGTACCGCTCGAACGCGTCGAGGTAGCGGCCGAGCAGCTCGTCGTCGACGGTGCCCCAGCGTTCCTCGTCCCGGTCGAGGGCCTTCGCGCCGAGGGTGGCGCGCGCCCGCTGGAGCGCGCTGTTGACGGACGCGACGGTCGTGTCGAGCAGGGTGGCGGTCTCCGCGGCGGACCAGCGCAGGACCTCGCGCAGCACGAGCACCGCCCGCTGGCGGGGTGGCAGGTGCTGCAGGGCCGCGACGAACGCGAGCCGGACCGACTCCCGTCCCACGGCCATGTCCGCGGGGTCGCCCTCGCGCGGCAGCACGGCGTCGTCCGCGACGGGCTCGACCCAGCGCTCCTCGGGCAGGGTCTCGCCGAAGTTCTCGATCTCGGCGGGCTGCGGGCCGCCCAGGCCCATCGGCCGCTCACGCCGCTTCGACGACCCGAGATGGTCGAAGCACACGTTGGTCGCGATGCGGTACAGCCACGACCGCAGCGACGACCGGCCCTCGAACCGGTCGTAGGCGCGCCAGGCGCGCAGCATCGTCTCCTGCACCGCGTCGTCGGCGTCGGCCGCCCCGCCGAGCAGGCGGTAGCAGTACCCGGTGAGCTCGCGGCGATGCCGCTCGAGGAGCGCGCCGACGTCCGGCGCGTCCACCGTCTGTGTCATACACCACACCGTACGACCGGCCACCGACAGACGCGAGGGGCGTCAGGTGCGTCGTCGGCGCGCCTCGTCACGGGTCCACGGCAGCACCCGCTCGACCAGCGGGATCGACGCCGTCGCCGCCGACGACGACCGGCGCGCCACCGGGACCGCGCCCGTCATCGGCGCCGACCCCAGGTCGATCTCGAACCAGACGGTCTTCCCGTCGCCGCCGGACGCGTGCCGGCCCACGGTGCCGTCGCCCTCGTGCTGCTCCACGCCCCACCGGGACGCGAGCCGGTCCAGGAACTGCACGCCCCGACCCGACAGGTCGCGGGGCTCCGGGTCGCGCAGCACCGGCTCCTTCGTGCAGCCGTCCCGCACCCCCACGCGCAGCCGCCGCCCGTCCACCTCGACGGTCGCCGTGATCGGGCCCCGGCCGTGCTCCAGCGCGTTCGTCAGCACCTCGCTGCTGAGCAGCATCGCGGTGCGCCGCACCTCGACGCCCACGTCGCACGACTCCAGGACGTCGTCCACCCACCGCCGCGCCGGCCCGAGGTCGGACAGGTCGTCGGCCACCTTGCGCTCCGCCCGGGCGGGCCCTTCCGCGGACGGCGGCCCCGTCGTCGCCGGGACACGGGCGCGGACCGCCAGCACCGCGACGTCGTCCCGCTGCGCGCGTCCCACGAGCCGCCGCACGAGCGCCCGCGGCAGGCCCGCCGTCGCCTCGCCGTGGAGGTCGGCCAGCACCTGCACGAGGTCCTCGGTGCGTTCGGTGATCGCCACCCCGCGCTGCTCCACCAGGCCGTCGGTGTACAGCACGAGCGTGTCGCCCGGCAGCAGCCGGGCCGTGCGGTCGCGGCGCTCCGCCGCCGGGTCGATGCCCAGCAGCATGTCCGGCCGCGCCGACAGCGTCTCCACGGTGCCGTCGCGCCGCAGCACCAGGGGCAGCGGGTGCCCGGCGTCCGACCACGTGAGGGTGTAGCCCCGCTCCGGGGCGCCGTCCGGCCCGGTGTCGCCCCGCGGGCAGTCGTCGTGGTCGAGACGCACGACGACGGCGGTCGCCAGCGCACCCGGCCCCAGCTCGGCGTTGGCACGGTCCAGGCGGGTGAGCATCTGTGCCGGGGACTCGTCGTGGCTCCAGGCCAGGGCCCGCAGCATCGAGCGCAGCTGGCCCATCTGCGCGGCCGCGCTCACGTCGTGGCCGGCGACGTCGCCGATGGTGAGGATCGCCGTGCCGTCGTCGCGAACCACCGCGTCGTACCAGTCGCCGCCCACCTGGTCGGTGCGCGCGGCCGGGGCGTAGGTCGTGGCGATGTCGAGGTGCGCCACCGCCGGCGTGTCGCTGAGCAGCGACTCCTGCAGCGTCGTCGCCACCCGGCGCCGGGCCTCCAGGAGCGCGACCCGCTCCAGCGCCATCGCGACGTACCGCGAGACGGTCGTCTCCAGGGCCGCGGTGCCGGTGTCGTGGTCCCGCTTCTCGGCCCAGACGCAGATCACGACGCCGATGACGTCGTCCTCGACGACGACCGGCAGGAACGACCGCGCCCCCGTCGACATCAGCCCGATGCCCGCCATCGCGGGGTAGGCCTCGATCATCTCGTCCTGGTCGCGGTAGAACAGGGTGCGCCGGTCCCGGACCACCGCGGTGTCCGGGCGGGGGGCGTCCAGGCGGATGCTGCGCATCCCGTCGGGGAAGCCCGGCTCCTGGTGCCCCACCGTCACGTAGCGCAGGTGCCGTCGGTCGGCGTCCACCAGCGCGAGCGAGCACCAGCGCGCCCCCATGCCGGTCCCGACGACCTCCGCGATCGTCTCCTCGACCTCCTCGATCGTGGTGACGCCCGCGAACCGCTCCGACAGACCCAGCAGGAACTGGGCCCGCTGGTGCGCGCGGAACGCGACCTGCTCGGCGCGACGCGCACGCTCCCGCTCGGCCCGCAGCCGCAGCTCGCTCGCGCACGCCGCCGCGAGGTCCGCCAGGGTGTCGAGCTCCTCGTCGGACCAGGGGCGCGGGACCCTGTCGATGGCCCACAGTGCGCCGACCACCTCGCCCCGGCCGTCCGCCACCGGGTAGCCCGCCAGCGCGCGGGCGCCCACCTGCTCGACCACCCACCGGTCGAGCAGCCGCGGGTCGTCCGCGGTGTCCTCGATGATGAACGGGGCGCGCTCGCCCACCACGATCGCGGTCGCCGGGTTGTCGAACCGGACGCGGCGTGACGCCTGCACCTCAGCAGGCAGGCCGAACGCGCCCGGCAGGAGCTGGCCCCCCTGGTCGAGCACGACGAACACGGCGGCGGGCACGCCGAGGTTGCGGTGCACGAGCCGCACGATGCGGTCGAACACCTCGTCCGCGGAGAACTCCGCCGTCGGGCCGGGGGTCGACGGACCCAGGACCTGCGTCTCGGGCACGACCCCAGTATGCCGTCCCGCGTCCGAGATGCCGGACAAGAGGTGCCGATCGGCCCGCGCGCGCCACCTCGCACCGCCCAGCCGTTGCGACCTGGGTCACACCGCGCGCACACTGGAGCAAGGACCGAGACGGGGGTGGCACCGTGGTAGGAACCGCAGGAACGTTCGACGCCCTGCCCATGCTGGGGCGCGGCAAGCATCGCAACCCGAAGAAGGGCGCCTGCTTCATGGAGCTGGCGTCGTTCCTCGCGGGCGAACGCTGGAGCGATCATCCGCAGTGCACGCACCCGCTGTTGGCGATGCTGGCGCGCGCGGTCAACGACCTGACCTCCGACGCCGCCCGGCCGAGGCTCGCCCCGCTGATCCCGTCCGTCATCGGGCTGAACAGCGACGACCCCCGCTGGGACGTCCACATCGCGCTCCGCGCCGCACGCACGGCGCTGCCCGTCGCCCCGGCCGACCGCCAGCAGACCCTGGCCGTCGCGATCTACGGCGGCGAGCGGATGCTCGACGTCCTCGACGGCCGCCCCGACGGCACGCTGGCGCCGGAGAGCGTCGACGCCCTCGCCACGACGCCGCAGACCGCCGAGTGGGCCCGCCGGTTCTGCGCGGGCACGCACGTCCGCCCGAAGCGGTTCGTGCGTGACGCCGCGCCGTCCGTCGTGTCGACCGCCGTCCAGGGCATCAGCGAGGCGTACGTGCCGGACTCCGACGCGCGCCTGCGCGACCTGCTGGTGGAGACCATCGCGGACGCCCGTCGCTGGGCCGGCCACGACGCCCCGGCGGGCGACCTGCGCGAGGAGCAGTGGGTGGACGTCGTCCGGCCGGCCGGAGCCCGCGCCTGAAGGAGTGGACGGCGTCTGGTAGACACGCTCGGGTGACCGACGCGATCCCCTGCCCGCTCGACCAGCTCACCCTCGACGACCTCCGCCGCAGGACGTCCGTCAAGTGGCGCGCCTACCCCGACGACGTGCTGCCGCTGTTCGTCGCGGAGATGGACGTGCCGCAGGCGCCCGTCGTCGTCGACGCCGTCACGCGCGCACTGGAGGTCGGGGACACCGGCTACGACGTCGGCACCACGTACGCCGCCGCGCTCGCCGGGTTCGCGCAGCGCCGCTGGGGGTGGACCCCCGACGAGCGGACCAGCCGCACGATGCCCGACGTCATGGTCGCGATCGTCGAGGTGCTGCGCGTGCTCACCGCCCCGGGTGACGCCGTCGTCGTCACCCCGCCCGTCTACCCGCCGTTCTACGACTACGTGCGCACCGAGGGGCGGCAGGTCGTGGAGGCGCCCCTCGACGCGGACGGCCGCCTCGACCCCGCCACCCTCGAGGCGGCGTTCGCCGAGGCGACCGGCGCGGCCGCCTACGGCAGCGGGCCCGGCTCGGGTCGCCGCGCCGTCCTGCTGCTGTGCAACCCGCACAACCCCACGGGCACCGTCCACACGCGCGAGGAGCTGGAGTCCGCCCTCGCCCTCGCCCGCCGGTACGGCGTCCGGGTGGTCGCCGACGAGATCCACGCCCCCTTCGCGTTCCCCGACCTCGTCCCCGGTGCCGAGCCCTTCACCCCGCTGCTGTCCGTCGCGGGCAGCGAGGACGCGATCGCCGTGCACTCCGCCTCCAAGGCGTTCAACCTGGCGGGGCTGCGCGCCGCCACCGCGGTCGGCGGGCCCGACGCCGCCGCGGACCTGCGCCGCATCCCCGAGGTCGCCGGGCACGCCGTCAACCACCTCGCGGTCCTCGCGCACGCCGCCGCGTACACGCACGGCGACGCGTGGCTGGACTCGCTGCGCGCCGGCATCGTGCGCAACCGGGACCTCATGACCCGGCACCTCGCCGACGTCGCCCCCGCCGTCCGCGTCCACCCCGGCCGGGGCACGTACCTCGCCTGGCTCGACGTCCGCGACGCCGTCCCCGCCGGTGCCGACCCGCACCGGCACGTCCTCGACACCGCGAAGGTCGCGCTCGGCGACGGCTCCCACTTCGGCGCCGGCGGTCGGGGGTGGCTGCGGCTCAACCTCGCGACGTCGGCGGAGATCCTCACCGAGGCCGTGGTCCGGCTGGGGCGCGCGCTGGCCTGACCCGCGGGACCGGGCGACGGCGTCAGCCGGTCGCCCCCACCGCCTCCTCGAGGGTGAGGCCGGTGCGGTGCAGCCAGGCGGCGAGGTCGCGGCCGACGTACCGCAGGTGCCAGGGCTCGGGCCGGTAGCCGGTGACGTCCTCGGCGCCGGGGGTGTAGCGCACCACCCAGCCGTGCCGCCACGCGTTCGCGGCGACCCAGTCCGACGACGCCGTCCCCCCGAAGCCCGTGAACCCGGTGCCGGCCTGCGTGACGTCGGCGGCCCAGCCGGTCTGGTGCTCGGACTCGCCGGGGCGGGCGGAGAACCGCTCGGCGGCGGCCCGGCCGTGCTGCTCGGCGTACCGGTCGAAGAGCCTGCCCTGGTAGGCGGCGGAACGGTGTCCCGACACCATGACGAGCCGCTTCCCGGTGGCCTTGCGCGCGGCGGCGGCGAGCTCGTCCAGGGCGGCCGCCGCCTCGGGACGCAGGCCGACGCGCTCGCGGGCCGCGGCCGAGCGGGGGACGACGAGGTCGTCGGGGCGCCACCGGGCGGGCTCCACGGGGTGGGACTTGTTGACCAGGACGGTGGGGTCGGCGGGGTCGGAGCGCAGCGGCCAGCGGGCGTCGACCCGCTGCTCGCGACTGGTCGCGGACGCGGCGGTCGCGGTGGCGGGCAGGTGCAGGCGCCACACGGTGGTGCGCTCGGCGGCCCAGTGCTCGGGGAGGGTGATCTCGGCGAGGTCGACGGGGTCGTCGTCGACGGTGGTCGTGTCGCGGGTGACCCAGGCCCCGTCGACCTGCTGCTGCAGGTGCACGACGCGCCCCTCGGCGGGCACCACGACGACCTTGTCGACGAGGGTCTCGCCCACGACCCCCTGCCGGACGGGGTCCCAGCCGACGACGGCGGTGGGCGTCGAGGGGTCGGCGGGCGTCGGCGCGGGCGTCGGCGCGGGAGCCGGCGTGGGGGCGGGAGCGCGGGTGGCCACCGGCGGGGGATCGGTGCCGGGGGTGCTGGGCAGGTCCGCCAGCGGGGCGACGAGGAGCGTCGCGACCAGCACGGAGGTGCCGGTGGCGCGCGACCTCGACACGACACGACGGTGGAGCGGCACCCTTCCAGCGTGCCAGAGAAAGCGCTAGCCTCGCCAGGTGCGCCGACGGACAGCCCTGACCGTGACCGCCCTCCTCGCGCCCGTGGTGCTGCTCGTCGCGGCCTGCACGGGACCCGACGGACCGACGGCGCAGGACGCCGCGGACGACCTGGCGGCGGGCCTCGCGTCGGGTGACCTGTCCGGCGTAGTACTCGTGACGGACACGGGCGCCGACCCGCAGGCCCACCTGACGGAGACCACCGAGCCGCTGCGCGAGGCCGCGGAGCAGGCCGGAGTCGCGCCCACGGTCACCGTGGCGCAGGTGACGGTCGACGAGGAGGCCGAGCCCCGCACGGCGCAGGCGACGCTGGCGTGGACGTGGCCCGTCACGGCGCAGGACGCGTGGGAGTACACGACGACGACGTCCCTGGAGCAGGTGGAGCCGCCCGACGGGTCGGACGAGCCGCCGTCGTGGCAGGTCCGGTGGGACACGGACCTCGTCGCGCCCGAGCTGCGGGCGGGCGAACGGTTCGACGTGAGCACGGCCGCCCCAGACCGCGGCGCGATCCTGGACCTGCACGACGAGCCGCTCGTCACCGAGCGGGACGTGTGGCGCATCGGGATCGACAAGACGTTCGGGACGGCGTCGCAGTGGCGCGGCCAGGCGGAGGACCTGGCCCTGGTCGTGGGGCTCGACCGGCAGGAGTACGCCGACCGCGTCGAGGCGGCGGGAGAGAAGGCCTTCGTCGAGGCGATCACGATCCGCGACGTGAACCCGGGCGTGAACTTCTCCCTCGACCAGGTACGGGGCATGGACGGCGTGAACGTCGTCGCCGACACGATGGAGCTCGCGCCGACGTCGACGTTCGCCCGCGAGGTCCTGGGCCGCTCCGGCCCGGCGACGGCGGAGGTCATCGCGGAGTCCGACGGCGCGATCGCCGAGGGTGACGTCGTGGGGCTGTCGGGCCTGCAGGCCGACTACGACGAGGCGCTGCGCGGCCTGCCCGGCGTGGTCGTGGAGCGGCTGCCGGCGGAGCAGGACGCCGAGGCGGGCGAGGATCCCGTCGAGGTGTTCCGGGTGGAGCCGGTGGACGGCGCCGACGTCGCGACGTCGTTCGACCCGGCGCTGCAGGAGCGGGCGGAGGAGGTGCTGGCCGACGTCGGCCCGGCGAGCGCGATCGTCGCGATCCGGCCCTCGACGGGCGACGTGGTCGCCGCCGCGAGCGGGCCGGGCAGCGAGGGCTGGTCGACGGCGACGCTGGGCCAGTACCCGCCGGGTTCGACGTTCAAGGTGGTGGACGCCCTGGCGCTGCTGCGCTCCGGCGTGACGCCGCAGGACACCGTGTCCTGCCCGGAGACCCTGACGGTGGACGGGCGCACGTACGAGAACGTGCCGGGCTACCCGGCGTCCGCGACGGGGAAGGTGCCGCTGGCGACCGCGTTCGCGCACTCCTGCAACACCGCGTTCATCGGGGCGATGGCGGACGTCGACCCGGCGGACACCGCGGCGGCGGCGGCGGACCTGGGTCTGGTGCCGGACCTCGGTGCCGGGGCCGCGTCGTTCGGCGGCGACGTCCCGACGGACCTCGAGGGGCAGACGGCGCGCGCGGAGGCCGCGATCGGTCAGGGCACCGTGCTGGCGTCCCCGCTGGGCATGGCGACGGTCGCGGCGAGCGTCGCGGCCGGCGAGAAGGTCGAGCCGCGGCTGGTGCGGGAGGTCGTGGGCGGTGCGGAGGACGCCGCCGCGGCGCCGTCCCCGAGCCCGTCGGGCAGCCCGTCCGCGCCGGCCGAGGAGGAGTCCGAGGACGCGGCGCCGCAGGGCACGCCCGCGGGCCTGACCGCCGACGAGGCGGACGCCCTGCTGAAGCTCATGGGTGGCGTGGTGTCCGAGGGCAGCGCGTCGGCGCTGGCGGACGTCCCCGGCGTGGTCGGCGCGAAGACGGGCACGGCTCAGTACGGGGACGGCTCGCGCCAGCACGTGTGGATGCTGGCGGTCGCGGACGACCTCGCCGTCACGGTCTTCGTCGAGGACGGCGAGTACGGGTCGACGACGGCGGGCCCGCTCATGGGGGAGTTCCTCTCCCGCCGCTGACCCGCTGGTGACACGCAGACGGCCTGGCCGGTGGGTTCCACCGGCCAGGCCGTCTCGTCACCGGCGCGAGGCCGGAGGGGGATCACTCGGGAACGGAGTACCCGGTCTCCCCGCAGAGCGCCGCCAGCGCGGCCGCGGCGTTCTCCACGTCGGTGGGGTCGGCCGACCCGCCCTCGATCGCGGTGGTGAACGGTGCCTGGACCGTCTGCAGGATCGCTGCAGGCTGGACGTCGGCGTAGCGGAGCTGGGCATCGATCCGGTCGCGGATGATGAGGAGCTCCGAGGCGTTCTCCTCGGTCGCCGGTTCGGCGACCGCAGGGGCCCACTCGGTCACGCGGGCGTGGATCGACAGGTCCCCGCCGTCGTAGTAGCCGCGGCACGTGGTCAGCGCGTCGACGGTGCCCTCGCTCTGCGTGGAGGCCTCCGGGGTGGCGGAGGTCTCCGCTGCCGGCTCGACGGTGTCCGGTCCGGCACAGGCGGCGAGCAGGAGGGCAGCAGAGAGCGCCGCGGTAGCGGCGACGAGGGTACGCATGGAACGATTCGACAACGCGTTGCCCGGGGCAGGCAAACCCGGACGGGCGTTTGTGCGCGGTCTCACATCGTGGTCAGGCGAACCGCGCGGAACGCTCCACGACGCGGCCCGCGCCCCGCCCGCCGTCGGCCTCGGCGTCCCAGGTGTAGACCTCGGTGCCGGTGACGAACACCCGCTCCGCGCGCGAGGTGACGTCCAGCGGGTCGCCCGACCACACGACGACGTCGCCGTCGCGGCCCGGCTCCAGCGCCCCCACCCGGTCGCCGAGGCCGAGGAAGTCCGCCGGGTTCACCGTGAGCGCCTCCAGCGCGACCTGCGGGTCGAGGCCCTCCTTCACCGCGAGCGACGCCTGGTGCACGAGGAAGTTGATCGGCACCACCGGGTGGTCCGTGGTGATCGCGACCCGCACCCCGGCGTCGGCCAGCCGTCCCAGCGCGGCGATCGACCGGTTCCGCAGCTCCACCTTCGAGCGGGTGGTGAACATCGGGCCGAAGATGACCGGCACGTCCCGCTCGGCGAGGACGTCGGCGACGGCCGCGCCGTCCGTACCGTGGTTGATGACCAGCCGGTAGCCGAACTCGTCGGCCAGCCGCAGGGCCGTGGCGATGTCGTCGGCGCGGTGCGTGTGCTGGTCCCACACGAGCTCGCCGTCGAGCACGCGGGCGAGGGTCTCCTTGGCCAGGTCGCGCGTGAACGGCTTGCCCTCGGACTCGGCGTGCGCCCGGGCCGCCGCGTAGTCCTGCGCGGCGACGAACGCCTCCCGGATCACCTTCGCCACGCCGAGGCGCGTCGACGGCGTCTGCTCTTGTCCCCGTACACCCGCTTCGGGTTCTCCCCGAGCGCGGACTTCACCGAGACGGCCTCCGCGATCACCTGCTCGTCGACGGTGCGCCCGCCCCACGTCTTGATCGCGACCGTCTGCCCGCCGATCGGGTTGCCCGAACCGGGCTTCACGACGACCGACGTCACGCCGCCCGACAGGGCGTCCCGGAACCCCTCGTCCTCGACGTTGATCGCGTCGAGCGCGCGCAGCGCCGCGCCGTTCGGGTTCGTCATCTCGTTGGTGTCGTTCCCGGCCCAGCCCTCGGCCTCCTCGTGGATGCCGACGTGCCCGTGCGACTCCACGAACCCGGGCAGCACCCACCGTCCGCCCGCGTCCACGACGCGCACGCCGGCGGGGATCTCGACGTCGGCTCCGACGGCGGTGACGACGCCGTCCACGACCAGCACGGTGCCGTGCTCGATCGGGTCGCCGACGACGGGGACGACGTAGCCGTTCGTGACGGCGACGGAGGACAGGGTGGTGCCCGGGGTGCGGGGCTGGGTGGAGGTCATGGCGTCCATCCTGCACCTCGGTGCTCGATGGATCGGTTCGGTCGACCGTCACCGGTTCGGTCGTCCGGACGACCGAACCGGTGACGACCGACCGAACCGATCAGGTTCAGGCCTCCGGGACGTTCGCCTCGATCTCGGCCAGCCAGGCGGCGGGCGAGGCGTCGGACGGCATCCGCCAGTCGCCGCGCGGGGACATCGTGCCGCCGGGGGACACCTTGGGGCCGTTCGGCAGCGCCGACCGCTTGAACTGCGAGGAGAAGAACCGCCGCACGAACACCACGAGCCAGCGGCGGATCTCGGGCAGGTCGTAGGCGGAGCGCTCGTCGTGCGGGTAGTTGGGCGGCCACTCGCCCGCGGCCGGGTCCCGCCAGGCGTGCCACGCGAGGAACGCGATCTTCGAGGGCCGCAGCCCGTGCCGCAGCGTCCAGAAGAGCGTGAAGTCCTGCAGCGCGTACGGCCCGACGACGGCCTGGGTGGACTGCGGCGTCTCGCCCGCCCCCACGGGCACGAGCTCCGGCGAGATCTCCGCGGTGACGACCTCCCGCAGCACCTCGCCCACCTCGGCCGGGAAGTCGCCGGAGTCCGCCACCCAGCGGATGAGGTGCTGGATCAGGGTCTTCGGCACGCCGGTGTTCACCGCGTAGTGCGACATCTGGTCGCCGACGCCGTAGGTGCACCACCCGAGGGCCAGCTCGGACAGGTCGCCCGTGCCGAGCACGATGCCGCCGCGGTGGTTCGCGATCCGGAACAGGTAGTCGGTGCGCAGCCCGGCCTGCACGTTCTCGAAGGTGACGTCGTAGACGGGCTCGCCGTCGCCGAACGGGTGCCCGAGGTCGCGCAGCATCTGCGTGGCCGCGGGGCGGATGTCCAGCTCCTCGAACGTCACGCCGAGCGCGGTCGCGAGCCGCACGGCGCGGTCCTTCGTCTCCGCGGACGTCGCGAACCCCGGCATGGTGATCGCGTGGACGTCGCTGCGCGGACGACCGAGCCGGTCCATCGCGCGGGCGGCCACGAGGAGGGCGTGCGTCGAGTCAAGGCCCCCGGAGACGCCGATGACGACCTTCGGGCCGCCGATGGACGCGATCCGCCGCTCCAGGCCCGTCACCTGGATGTTGTAGGCCTCGTAGCAGTCGCGGGCGAGCCGCTCGGCGTCGTCGGGAACGAACGGGAACCGGTCCACCTTGCGGCGCAGGCCCACATCGCCCGACGGCGGCCGCACCTCCCACCCGACGGTGCGGAACCGGCTCGTACGGTCCGCCAGCGCGCGGCGGTTGTCGTCGAACGACCCCTGACGCAGCCGCTCCTGGCGCAGCCGGTCCAGGTCGACGTCGGCGACCGACCGCCGCGGTCCCTGCGGGAACCGTTCGGTGCGGGCCAGCTCGTCACCGGCCTCGTAGAGCATCGTCTGGCCGTCCCACGACAGGTCGGTGGACGACTCGCCCTGGGACGCGGCGGCGTACGCGTAGGCGGCGAGGCAGCGCGCCGACGACGAGCGCACGAGCAGGCGACGGTCCTCGGCGCGGGCGATCGTGATCGGGCTCGCGGAGGGGTTGAGCAGCACCGTCGCGCCCGCCAGTGCGGCCTCCGCGGACGGCGGCACCGGCACCCACATGTCCTCGCACACCTCGACGTGCACCACCAGGCCCGCGACGTCGGTCGCCCGGAACAGCAGGTCGGGGCCGAACGGGACCTCCTCGCCCGAGAACGGCAGCCGCACCGTGCCGCCCTGCGTCCCCGCGCCCGCCGCGAACCAGCGCTTCTCGTAGAACTCCCGGTAGTTCGGCAGGTAGGACTTCGGGGCGACGCCCAGCACCCGCCCGCCCTGGACGACGACGGCGCAGTTGTACACCCGTCCGTCGACCTCCAGCGGGGCGCCCACGACGAGCAGGGGGCGCAGGTCGGCGCTCGCCGCGACGATCGTGGCGAGCGCGTCGCCGACCGCCTCCAGCAGGGTGTCCGCGAGGTGCAGGTCGTCCAGGGCGTACCCGGACACCGACAGCTCGGGGAACACGGCCACGGCCACGCCGTCGTCGTGGCAGGCGCGCGCCTCGGCGACGATCGTCGCGGCGTTCGTCGCGGGGTCGGCGGTCGCCACGGGCACCGTGCAGGCGGCGATCCGGGCGAACCCGTGGGCGTAGGCGTTGGCGAAGTCCACACCCCGAGTCTGCCCGACGACGGCCCTGCCGCGTTCGCCGGACGTCGTACCCCGGCGCTAGGGTCGCCTGCGTGGCGCAGAAACCCGCGGGTCCCGACCCCCGCTCCCAGCAGCCCTCCCGTCCCGCGGACGAGGAGTGGACGCCCGTCGTCCGCACCGGTCGGCGGCGTGCGGTGGCGCTGGTCGTCGTGCTGTCGATGGTGCTCGCGCTCGTCGGCGGGACGGTCGTGTCGATCCTCTCGGCCGGGTCCGCCAGCGCCCACGACCAGCTCGTCGGCTCCGACCCGAAGGACGGCGCCGAGCTCGAGGAGCCGGTGACGTCGGTCACCCTGGAGTACAGCGCCGAGATCATCGCGGACGGCACGCAGGTGCGCGCCACGACGCCGGACGGCGAGGTGGACGCCGACGTCACGGTGGACGGCACCGACGTCGTGGTCGACCTCGGCGAGCAGACGTCGGGCGGCGAGTACGACCTCGCCTGGCGGGTCGTGTCCTCCGACGGGCACCCGATCGAGGGCGAGCTCTCCTGGACCGTCGCCGACCAGCCCGAGCCCACGCCCTCCGACGAGGCCACGCCCTCCGACGAGCCGTCCGAGACCGCTGAGAGCCCCGAGGCCGCCGCGTCGGACGCCGCGGCCGAGCCGGCGCCGTCGTCGAGCCCGGCGCAGTCCACGGACGACGACGGGTCGATCCCGCTGCTCTACGGCGCCGCCCTCGTGGCGATCATCGGCGTCGCGCTCGCCCTGCTCGTGCGCTCGCGCCGCCGCCTGCACGACCAGGCCGGACCCGGCCCGGAGGGGGCTCCCGAAGACTGAACCGACGTCCGCGGGGCGCGCCGACGCGCCGAGAAGTCGCAGAAACCCGCGGATGTTCCATAGTGTGTTCCCGGTCCTCCGGTTCATCCGGTCCGACCGTGAACGTGACGGCGTGCGCGACCGCACGCCGTGATCCGGAGAAGGGATGCTCATGTCGCTCAACAAGTCCGAGCTCGCCTCGGCCATCGCCGCCAAGGCCGGTCTGACCAAGTCGGACTCCGAGGCTGCGCTCAACGCCCTGCAGGAGGTCCTCGTCGAGTCGCTGGGCAAGGGCGAGGCCGTGAAGATCACGGGTCTGCTCTCGGTGGAGCGCGTCGAGCGCGCCGCTCGCACCGGCCGCAACCCGCGCACCGGCGAGGAGATCCAGATCCCGGCCGGCTACGGCGTGAAGATCAGCGCCGGCTCGCTGCTGAAGAAGGCCGTCTCGGCCTGACGCCTCGCGCGAACCCACGAGGGCCCGTCGTCCACCCCGGTGGACGGCGGGCCCTCGCGTCGTCCTGGCGGCCTACAGGTCGCCCTTGCGCTCCAGGTAGCGCATCGCCGCCCAGCCGAAGGGGACGCGCCCCCAGTAGGTGACGAGGCGGAACAGGATGGTCGTCGACAGGGCGATGGAGGCCGGCATGCCCGCGGCGGTGAGGCCGGCGGTGAGGGCGGCCTCGACGCCGCCGAGGCCGCCGGGGGTGGGGACGAGCGCGCCGAGCGCGTTGCCGACGAGATAGACGACGGCGACGTCGATGAGGTTGAGCGACTGCCCGAACGCGGCGAGCGCGGCGTCGAACGCCAGCACGTAGCCGAGCGACATGACGACGTTGCCGCCCAGGCCGAGGGCGAGGCGGGCGGGCTGTCCGAGCATCTGGGAGAGGCGCGGCCACACCTGCTCCAGGGTGGGGCGGGCCTTCTCCCACACCCAGCGCCGGATGGCGGGGACGAGGAGGGTCGCGACGACGGCGACGGCGACGCCCGCGATGGTGAGCAGCACGGTGATGGACGGCAGCTCGATGAGGCCGCCGGAGCCGGTGAAGATCGACAGGACGACGAGCAGCAGGACGGTGACGGCGAACTGGGACACCTGGACGAGGGCGACGGTGGCGACGGCCATGGGGGTGGCGACGCCGCGCCGGGTGAGCATCCGCAGGTTGAGGGCGGCGGGCCCGATGCCGGCGGGGGCGGCCAGGGACACGAAGGAGCCGGCCATCTGGGTGAGGGTGGCGCGGACCAGGGGGAGGCGTTCGGGGGAGAACGCGACGAACGTCAGGGCGGCGCCGAACCAGGTGACCGCGCCGAGGAGGAACGACGCCACGACCCACCACGGGTTCGCGGCCTGGAGCGCCGCGGTGATCTCGTCGAGGTTCATCGTCGTGACGAGCGCCGTGACGACGACGATCGACAGGGCGAGCATGACGACGGTGCGGGCGCCGAACCGGGTGATGCGCTGCGGCTGGACGTCGACCTCGGGCATGCGGGCGACGAGGGCCTCGCGCAGCGCGTCGATGAGTCCCTTGTGCTCGCGGACGGCGACGCGGGTGGTGGTCGGCAGGGCGATGGACTGCAGGAGGGGTCCGACGCCGACGACGTCCTCGTCGGGCAGGGCGCGCACGGCGGACGCGACGGACCGTTCGGCGCCGACGCGCAGGGCGAGCAGGGCGAGCATCTGGGTGAGGTCGAGGCGGCGGCCGAGCGCGGCGGAGGCGATCTCGCCCTGGTCCCAGCCGGTGAGCAGGACGGACGGGGCGGGGCCGTCGGCGTTCTCGACGAGGAGGACGTCGGGGGTGAGGGCGTGGTGGGTGAGCCCGGCGGCGTGGGCGCGACGCAGCTGCTCCCAGGCGGCGGCGAGGATCCGGTCGCCGCGGTCGCCGGTGAGCGCGTCGTCGGGCAGGTCGCGCCAGGAGACGGCGGCCGACACGTGCTCGGTGACCAGCACGATGGAGTCGGCGGCCTCGCCGACACCGAGGAGCCGGGGGGTGCGCACCCCGGCGGCGCTGGCGGCGTAGGTGAGCAGCGCGTTGCGCTCCGCGACGGCCTTGAGCGACACCTGGGTGCGGCCCTCGAGGCCGCGCAGCCGCAGGGAGCGCCACAGGCGGGTGACCATGCCGACGACGTGCCGGTCACCGTCGAGGACGACGACGTCGCGGCGGGTGCCGTCGCCGGTGAACATGGCGTAGACGCGGGTGTCGCCGGCGCGGGTGAGGGCGACGGTCGCGGGGTCGGCGAGGGTCTCGGGCGCCGGCAGGTCGCGGTCGCGGCCGCCGAGGCGGGCGCGCTGGCGCAGCAGGGCGCGCAGGGTGGTGCGTCCGGTGACCTCGCCGGCGGCGTCGACGTGGGTGACGATCTCGTCGTCGAGGGCGTGCCCGTTGCTGCCGTGGGAGGCGTCCGCCGTCGTGCCGTCGTCCGCGGTGGCGGTCGTCGCGTCGTCCGGCGCGCCCGGGTCGGGTGCGGGGTCGTCCGCGCCGACGTCGGCGGCGGCGGACACGCCGCGCACCCGCACGAGCGCGGTGGGCCGGAACCCGGCGCGGCGGACGGCGGTGACGAGCTCGCCGCCGTAGGCGCGCTCGGAGCGGACCCCGGACACGTACTGGACGGTCTGCCCGGCGAGGCGGCCGAGCAGCAGCGCGACGAGCACGCCCGGCAGGGAGGCCTGCCCGGTGATGAGGGCGATGACGAGCGCGAGGTAGAGGACGTTCCACGACCAGCGGACGCTGCGGCGCCGGGTGCGGGGCCCGGCGGTGATGAGCAGCCCGGCGATCGCGGCGACGTACCCGGGCACGGTGATGGTCCACACGCCGTCGCGCAGCACGGACAGGGTCCGCACGAGGTCCTCGCTGCCGAGCCAGTCGAGCAGCAGCACGGCGACGACGGCGAGGACGAGGCCGAGCGTGGCGGCCAGGATGGACTCGACGACCTGGCGTCCGAGCCGCCGGACCCCGAGCTCGACGAGCACGACGACGGGCACGAACAGGGTGACGAGGCCTTCGAGCAGCGCCACCGGGATGAACAGGAGCTGCCCGACGAGGGTGTTGAACTCGCGGACGTCGGCGGTGACGCCCTCGGTGGTGCCGTGCGCGACGACGGACAGGGCGAGCACCAGGGCGATGCCCAGGACGCTGACGACGATGCCGAGCAGCGCGGACGGCTTGCGCAGCCGCTGCTCGGGGGTGTCGACGACGCGGACGAGCCCGGCGTCGTCGTCGCTGGCGGTGCTGCCGAGGAACAGGGCGCGCAGCGCGCCGGTCGGGGGGCGGGGCCCGTCGCCGGCGAAGGATCCGACCTCGTGCACGGTGCCCGTCGCGCCGTCGCCGGCGGCGGCCTCTCCGGTCGGTCGGGACATGCACGCGAGTCTAGGTCGCGGTGCCCGGTCGAGCCCGGGAAAAACGCCACGCCATGGCGGGGATCACCGGGACAAGACGCACGAATGTGACCTGCCGGACACAGTTGCCTAGTATAACGATCGCGACTGTGACCTGGCCCACGGTGATCCCGGGGCCGCATCGAGGAGGGGGACACCCATGAGGACGATCCGAGGCGCGCGACGATCCGTCGCGACGGCGGCGGGGGCGGCGGCGCTGGTGCTGGTGCTCACGGCCTGCGGCGCGGGCGGCGACGACACCGGCGAGTCCGGCGAGGCGTCGGGCGAGGGTGGTGCGGCCACGTCGCTGACCATCGGCACGACCGACAAGATCACCACGATCGACCCCGCGGGCTCCTACGACAACGGCTCGTTCGCCGTGATGAACCAGGTCTACCCGTTCCTCATGAACACGCCGTACGGCAGCCCCGACGTCGAGCCGGACATCGCCGAGTCCGCCGAGTTCACCGCGCCGACCGAGTACACGGTCACGCTCAAGCCGGGCCTGAAGTGGGCCAACGGCAACGACCTCACGGCGTCCGACGTCAAGTTCTCCTTCGACCGGCAGCTCGCCATCGCGGACCCGAACGGCCCGTCGTCGCTGCTGTACAACCTGGACTCCACCGAGGTCGTGGACGACACCACCGTCGTGTTCCACCTCAAGCAGCCGGACGACCAGGTGTTCCCGCAGATCCTGTCGTCGCCCGTCGGGCCGATCGTCGACGAGGACGTCTTCGCCGCCGACGCGCTGACCCCGGACACCGAGATCGTCGACGGCCAGGCGTTCGCCGGCCAGTACACGATCACGAGCTACACGCTCAACGAGCTGGTCACCTACGAGGCGTACGAGGGCTACCAGGGCCTGCTCGGTGCCGCGAAGACCCCCGAGGTCAACGTCTCCTACTTCGCCGACGCCTCCAACCTCAAGCTCGAGGTGCAGCAGGGCTCCGTCGACGTCGCGTTCCGCTCGCTGTCCGCGACCGACGTCGAGGACCTCCAGGGCGACGAGAACGTCAAGGTCGTCGAGGGCCCCGGCGGCGAGATCCGCTACGTCGTCTTCAACTTCGACACCCAGCCGTACGGCGCCGCGCAGCCCGACGCCGACGAGGCCAAGGCGCTCGCCGTCCGCCAGGCGGTCGCGCACCTCATCGACCGCGAGGCGATCTCCGAGCAGGTCTACAAGGGCACGTACACGCCGCTGTACTCCTACGTCCCGGCGGGCCTGACCGGCGCCACCGAGTCCCTCAAGGAGATGTACGGCGACGGCGCGGGCGGCCCCGACGCCGCGGCCGCCGAGCAGGCGCTCGCGGACGCGGGCGTCGAGACGCCGGTGCAGCTCGGCCTGCAGTACTCGAACGACCACTACGGCCCCTCCTCGGGCGACGAGTACGCGCTCATCAAGGACCAGCTCGAGTCGTCGGGCCTGTTCACCGTGGACCTGCAGACCACCGAGTGGGTGCAGTACAGCGAGGACCGCACCGCCGACGTCTACCCGGCCTACCAGCTCGGCTGGTTCCCGGACTACTCGGACGCCGACAACTACCTGACGCCGTTCTTCCTCACGGAGAACTTCCTCGGCAACCACTACTCGAACCCGGCTGTGGACGAGCTCATCACCACCCAGGGCGTCACGGCCGACCCGGCCGAGCGCACCGCCGTCATCGAGGAGATCCAGGACACCGTCGCGGCCGACCTGTCGACCGTGCCGTACCTCCAGGGCGCCCAGGTCGCCGTGGTCGGGTCCACCGTCGAGGGCGCCGAGGACACGCTCGACGCGTCGTTCAAGTTCCGCTACGCGGCGCTGACCAAGGGCTGATCGGAGCCTCTCGCAGTGTCTGCCGCACCGGCAGCAGGGAGCGCACTGGGACGGTACGTCCTGGTGCGCTTCCTGCTGATCGTCCCCACCGTGCTCATCCTGGTCACCACCGTGTTCGTGCTCATGCGCGCCACCGGTGACCCCATCACGGCCGCCCTCGGCGGTCGTCTCACGCCCGACCAGCTCGCCGAGCGCATCCATGCGGCCGGGTACGACCGACCGATCCTGGAGCAGTACCTCGAGTACCTCGGCGGCATCCTCACCGGCGACTTCGGCACCACCATCAGCGACAACCGCCCCGTCACCGAGGTGCTGACCACCTACGGCGCGGCGACGCTCGAGCTCAGCCTGTACGCCGTCCTCGTCGCCGTCGTGCTGGGCGTCCCGTTCGGCATGATCGCCGCGTACCGACGCGACCGCTGGCCCGACGCCGTGCTGCGGCTCACCGCGATCCTCGCGTACGCGACACCCGTGTTCTTCGCGGGCCTGCTGCTCAAGCTCGTGTTCTCCGTGTGGCTCGGCTGGTTCCCCGTCGCGGGCCGCGTGTCCACCGCCGGGGAGATCGAGATGCGCAAGGCCGGCGCCGACTCCGGGTTCATGCTCGTCGACGCGTTCGCCACCGGCGACCCCGCCGTCGTGCTGGACGTGCTGTCGCACGCGTTCCTGCCGGCGATGGCGCTGGGCCTGCTCACGGCAGGGGTGTTCCTGCGGCTCGTGCGCACCAACATGATCGGCACGCTCGGCACCGAGTACGTCGACGCCGCCCGCTCCCGCGGGGTGCGCGAACGACGCCTCGTCACCGCGCACGCCTGGCGGCCCGCCCTCATCCCGATCGTCACCGTCGCCGGCATGCAGATCGCCATGCTGCTCGTCGGTGCGGTCCTCACCGAGACCACGTTCGAGTGGCGCGGCCTCGGTTTCCAGCTGTCCGAGTACCTGCAGGCGCGCGACTTCGTCGCCGTGCAGGGCATCGTCGTGGTGATGGCCGTCGTGGTCGCGGTGACGAACTTCCTCGTCGACGTGTTCGCCGCGCTCGTCGACCCGAGGGTGAGGTACTGATGAGCGCCCCCGAGATCGTCCCCGTCGGCACCGCCGGCGCCCGGCCCGAGCACCTGCGCGGCCGCGGCGCCCGGTTCCGGCGGCTGCCCGTCGTCCGCCAGGTCCGCCAGAGCGTCGGCCTCCAGCGCGGCATGCTGGTCGCCGGCCTCGTGCTGTGCGCCGTGTTCGTGCTGGTCGCCGCCGGCGCGGACCTCCTCGCGCCCTACGGCTGGTCCCAGCTGCGCGACTCCGAGGCCGCGTTCGGCGCCCAGCAGCCGCCGTCGGCCGAGCACTGGTTCGGCACCACCGTCGGCGGCTACGACGTCCTGTCCCGCGTGATCTGGGGTGCCCGGACCGCGCTGCTCGTCGTCGTCGTCGCGGTCGCCGCGTCCCTCGTGGTGGGCGTGCTGCTCGGGCTCGTGTCCGGCTACTTCGGCGGCTGGCTCGACCGCGTGCTCGTGCTCGTCGCCGACGCGATCTACGCGTTCCCGTCGCTGCTGCTCGCCATCCTGCTCGCCATCGTCATCTCCGGCGGGCAGTCCAGCATGTGGGGCGGCATCCTCGCCGCCGCGCTGTCCATCACCGTGGTGTTCGTGCCGCAGTACTTCCGGGTGGTACGCGCCGAGGTGGTGCGCGTCAAGGCGGAGGCGTTCGTCGACGCCGCGCGCGTCCTCGGCACCCCCCACCGCCGCATCATGACCCGCCACGTGCTGCGCAACTCCGTGCGCACGCTGCCGCTCATCGTGACGCTCAACGCCTCGGAGGCGATCCTCACGCTCGCCGGGCTCGGGTTCCTCGGGTTCGGCATCGAGCCGACGGCGGCCGCCGAGTGGGGCTACGACCTCCAGCGCGCCGTCGCGGACGTCACCAGCGGCATCTGGTGGACCGCCCTGTTCCCCGGCCTCGCCATCGTGCTCGCCGCGATCGGCATGACCCTCGTCGGGGAGTCGCTCAACGACCTGGCCGACCCGCGCCTGCGCACCCGCGCACGGTCCGGCACCGTCACCGGCGCCGTGGCCGCCACCTCCGTGGTGTCCGCGCAGTCCGACGCCCGCAAGGAGGACGCATGACCACCCGACCCGTGGTGCGGATCGAGGACCTCGCGGTCTCGTTCGCCACCGACGCCGGTCCCGTGCGCGCCGTCGACGGCGTCAGCCTCGACGTCGCCCCCGGGGAGGTCCTCGCGATCGTCGGGGAGTCCGGCTCCGGCAAGACCGTCACCGCCAAGACGATCCTCGGGCTGCTGCCCGAGACCGCCACGGCGGAGGGTGCCGTCGTCCTGGCCGGCAGCGACGGCGGCAGCACCGACGTCGTCCACGTCAGCGGCCGGCGCCTGCGGGAGGTCCGCGGCCGGGACGTCGCCATGGTGTTCCAGGAGCCGTCGACCGCCCTCAACCCCGTCCAGACCGTCGGCTGGCAGATCGCCGAGGGCCTGCGCGCCCACGGCAAGGTGTCGGCCAAGGAGGCGCGGCGGCGGGCCGTCGAGGTGCTCGGCACTGTCGGCATCCCCGACCCCGCGCAGCGCGTCGACCACTACCCGCACCAGTTCTCCGGCGGGCAGAAGCAACGCATCGTCATCGCGATGGCGCTCGTGCTCGGCCCCGGGCTGATCGTCGCCGACGAGCCCACCACCGCGCTCGACGTCACCGTGCAGGCCGAGATCCTCGACCTGCTGCGGCGGCTGCGCGACGACACCGGTACCGCCGTCGTCCTCATCACCCACAACATGGGCGTCGTCGCCGACCTCGCGGACCGCGTCGCCGTCATGTACCAGGGCGAGGTCGTCGAGTCCGCACCCGTCGGCGAGCTGTTCGCCAACCCGCAGGCCGAGTACACCAAGGCGCTGCTGGGCGCCGTGCCGCGGCTCGGCGAGGGCACCGCCCGCGCGCGGGAACGGGCCGCCGCCCGCCCCGAGGGGTGGACGTCCGCCGCGCCCGTCGTGCGCGCCGAGCACCTCACCATCACCTACCCCGGCCGGTTCCGGAAGCCCGGATTCACCGCCGTCGACGACGTCACCCTCGCCATCCGCCCCGGCGAGGTGCTCGGCCTCGTCGGGGAGTCCGGTTCCGGCAAGACCACCATCGCGCGCGCCGTCGCCGGGCTCGTCCCCGTCACCGACGGCACCCTCGACGTGCTCGGCACGTCGATGCGCGGCGCCCGCGAGCGCGACCTCGCCGGCATCCGGCCCCGGCTCGGGTTCGTGTTCCAGGACCCGGCGACGTCGTTCAACCCGCTGCTCACCGTCGCCGAGTGCGTCGCCGAACCCCTCGTGGTGCACGGGCGGGCCCGCGACCCTCAGGCGGCGCGCGGGCGCGTCGACGAGCTCCTGGAAGCCGTCCAGCTCCCGCGCTCCTACGGCGACCGCTACCCCCACGAGCTGTCCGGCGGGCAGCGTCAGCGCGCCTCCCTCGCCCGGGCGCTCGCCCTCGACCCGGAGCTGCTCGTCGCCGACGAACCCACCTCCGCGCTCGACGTGTCCGTCCAGGCGCGCGTGCTGGAGCTGTTCGCCCAGCTCCAGGCCGACCTCGGCTTCGCCTGCCTGTTCGTGTCCCACGACCTCGCCGTCGTCGACCTCGTCGCCGACCGCATCGCCGTGCTCTACCGCGGACGCCTCGTCGAGGAGGGCACCGGCGAGGAGGTGCTCGGGTCGCCGCGCGAGGACTACACCCGTCGGCTGCTCGCGTCGCTGCCCGTGCCGGACCCGGTCGAGCAGGCGAAGCGTCGGGCCGCGCTGGTGTGAGCCGGGTGCGGGTGTGGGGTGCGGGGTGGCCGGGCACGGTCGCGCTCACGGTCGCTGCGCGACCTCCGCTTCCGGTCTGACGACCGTGCCCGGCCACCCCGCACCCCACCCCTCGTCGCCGGGTGGCTCCCGGTCAGCGGGTCACAGGACCCCGAGGGCGCGGAGCCAGGCGTCGGGGACGGAGGCGTACCCGACGAACGCGACGACGTCGAGGACCGTGTGCGCCACGACGAGCGGCATGACCCGGTGCCGGCCCCAGCGGGACGTGTAGAACCAGGAGAAGACGACGCCCATGACGACGTTGCCGAGGAACGGGCCGAACCCCTGGTACAGGTGGTACGAGCCGCGCAGCAGGGAGCTCGCCAGGATGAACTTCCAGCGGCCCCAGCCGAGGTCGGCCGTGCGTTCCTGGAGGTAGGCGACGGCGATCACCTCCTCCAGGAGGCCGTTCTTCAGCGCTGACAGGATCAGCACCGGGACGGTCCACCAGTACGGGTCGAGCGCGCTCGCCTCGACCGTCACCGTGATGCCGAGCGCGCGGCCGAGCGCGTAGAACGCCAGGCCGGGGACGCCGATGGCTGCGGCCAGCGCGAACCCCCACGCGGTGTCCCGGCCCGGCCGGGCGGCGTCGAACCCGATGCGGCGCAGCGTGCCCGGCCCGCGGGCGCTCAGCAGGTACAGCGCCAGCACCACGGGCACGAGCGCGAAGCCGATCGCGAGCACCTGGTAGACGAGGTCCAGGTACGGACGCTCCGAGCGGGACGCGTTGAGCGTCGCCGTCTGGGAGTCCAGGCCCGTCGACGCCGCGATCGCGTCGTACAGCCGCACCCCGAGCGCGACCAGCGCGTACACCGCGCTCTGCCCGAGGCTCAGGCCCAGGACGATCCAGATCTCCGCGCCCGTGCGACGGCGCTCGCGGCGCGTCGTCGCCGGCGCGGCCGCCGGGGGCGGCGTCCAGTCGGGCGCAGGGGCGGGGACGGCACGCGGTGCCTCGGTCGACTCGGCCACGGGCCCAGCGTAGGGCGACGGGTGGCGTCAGGTGCCCGACGGCGGACGCCCCGGACGGCGTGGCGGGCGGACGTCGCGGGGGAGGCGGCCCGCGTCGCGCAAGGCCTCGCGCAGCAGCATGTCGATCTGTGCGTTGACGCTGCGCAGGTCGTCGGCCGCCCAGCGGGCGAGCGCGTCGTGGATCGCGGGGTCGAGCCGGAGCAGCACCTGCTTGCGGGCGGGACGCTTCCTGGCCGGTGCCACGTCGGCGTCCGGTGGAGCCTCGTCCGCGGGCACGCCGGAGCCCGGCGACGAGGGGTCCTCGTCGCCGGGCTGCGGGTGCTTCACGTCGGTCATCGGTCGGTCACTGGTAGAGCGAGCCCGCGTTGACGACGGGGGTGGCGCGGCTCTCGCCGCACAGGACGACGAGCAGGTTGGACACCATGGCGGCGCGTCGTTCCTCGTCGAGGGTGACGACGTCG
This sequence comes from Isoptericola dokdonensis DS-3, assembly GCF_001636295.1. Lineage (NCBI taxonomy): Bacteria > Bacillati > Actinomycetota > Actinomycetes > Micrococcales > Promicromonosporaceae > Isoptericola > Isoptericola dokdonensis. The sequence continues at coordinate 2,942,903 of NZ_CP014209.1, forward strand.
TCGGCCTCCAGCCGCGACAGGGCGGACTCCACCATGGTGACGGCGCCCTCGACGATGAGGGAGCGGGCGGCGATGATCGCGCCGGCCTGCTGGCGCTGGAGCATGGCCTGGGCGATCTCGGGGGCGTAGGCGAGGTGCGAGATGCGGGTCTCGACCACCTCGACGCCGGCGACGGCGACCCGCTCGGCGACCTCGGCGGCGATCTCCTCGGAGACGAGCTCGGTGGCGCCGCGCAGCGACTCGACGTCGTCGCCGCCGTCGTACGGGTGGGACATGGCGACGTGCCGCAGCGCGGACTCGGCCTGGACGACCACGAAGTCGTCGTAGTCCTCGACGGCGAAGCTGGCCTTGGCGGTGTCGGCGACCTGCCAGACGACGATGGCGGCGATGTTGATCGGGTTGCCGTCGGCGTCGTTGACCTTGAGCTCGCTGGTCTCGAAGTTGCGGACCCGCACGGACGTCTTGTGGCGGGTGGTGAGCGGCACGGTGAGGACGAGGCCGGTGCGGCGCACGGTGCCGACGTAGCGGCCGAAGAGCTGGACGACGAGCGTCTGGCCCGGGCTGACGACGGAGATCCCGGTGAGCGGCAGCACGGCGAGGAGCAGCAGCACGGCCCCGGCGACGTAGGCACCGGGGGTGTCAGCGGCGATGAGGGCGACGGCGGCGCCGGCGAGGCCCAGCGCGACGACGATGCCGAGGACCGCGCCACCGGCGCCGAGCGACCAGGCGCGCTGCTCGGCGATCTCGACGCGGGTGCCGGCGTGGCCGACGGGGCGGCCGGCGGGCGGGCCGCCGACGGAGTCCTGGGTGGTGGTCGTCTCGGTCATGCTGCTCTCCCGGTGCCTCGGTTCGATAGCAAAGTGATATCACATTAGTGGGCCACCGGTCGAACCGATCGGGTGAAAGGGGTTGTGCGGCGAGAGCGAGGATGCCATGCTGCAAAGTAGTTTGCGGTACAAACCTCAGCACGGAGGAGCACATGAGCACCCCGACCGACCCGCACGCCGACGACGCCGGCCTCGACGCCGCCGAGTCGATGCGGCTCATCGCCGAGTCCCAGCGCCGCGCCCGCCGCGGCACCCTGCCCGACGGCCGCCTGCTCTACCTCGTGTGGGGCATCGCCTGGGGGGTCGGGTACACCGTGCTGTGGACGAGCTCGCGCGCCACCGGCAGCTCGCCGAGCGGCACCGCGTTCGCGATCTTCTTCGTCGGCATCGCCGCGGCCGTCGCGGTGACCATCGTCCACAGCGTCGCCCGCGCGTCCGGGACGCGCGGCCCGAGCGCGCGGGTGGGCGCCATGTACGGCTGGGGATGGACCCTCGGGTTCGTGTCGTACCCGCTGATCGTCGGGGGCATCGCCGACGCCGGCGCGTCCGACGAGGTCATCGCCCTGCTGGCCAACGCCCTGGCCTGCGTCGTCGTCGGCATGATGTACCTCGCCGGGGGCGCCTGCTTCGGTGACCTGCGGCTCTACCTGCTGGGCGTGTGGATCCTGCTCGTGGGCGGCGCGGGCACGGTCGCCGGCATGCCCGGCACCTACCTCGTCCTCGCCACCGCGGGCGGCGGCGGGTTCCTCCTCATGGCGCTCGTGGAGGCGCTGCTGCGCGCCCGCCGCCGGTCCACGGGCGGTCGTCGTGGATGACCTCGACCCCGTCATCCACGCCCCGGCGCGGCTGCGCCTGGTCGCCACCCTCGCCGCCCTGCGGCGCGGCGAGGAGATCTCCTTCCCCAAGGTGCAGCAGCTCCTGGGGATGACGGCGGGCAACCTGTCCACCCACGTGCGCAAGCTCGAGGACGCCGGATATGTGGACGTCGTCAAGACCCACTCGGGCCGCAAGCCCGTCACCTACCTGTCGCTGACCGTCGTCGGACGCCGCGCGTTCGAGGACTACACGGCGGCTCTGGACGACCTGCTGAGAGGAGCGGGAGCATGACTGTGATCCGTGTCGACGGCGTCACCCGGAGGTTCGGGGACGTTTTCGCGCTCGACGACGTCTCGCTCGACGTCGGACCCGGCGAGCTCGTGGGCCTGCTCGGCCCGAACGGCGCCGGGAAGTCCACCCTGCTGTCGCTGCTCAGCGGCCAGCGCCGCCCGGACACCGGCACGGTCCGGCTGCTCGGCGGCGACCCGCGGGACCCTGTCTCCCGGCTCGGCCTCGGCGTCACGCCGCAGGAGACCGGGCTGCCCGCGACCCTGCGGGTCGGTGAGGTCGTCGACTTCGTGGGTGGGCACTTCCCCGACCCCGTGCCGACGGGCGAGCTGCTCGAGCAGTTCGGGCTCACCGAGCAGGTGCGCAAGCAGACCGGGGCCCTGTCCGGCGGGCAGAAGCGACGGCTCGCCGTGGCGCTCGCGCTCGTCGGCCGCCCCCGCGTCCTGCTCCTCGACGAGCCGACCACCGGCCTCGACGTCACCGCCCGGCAGACGCTGTGGGAGGCCGTGCGCGGCTACCACGCGGCGGGCGGCACGGTGCTGCTCACCAGCCACTACCTGGAGGAGGTGCAGGCGCTGGCGCAGCGTGTCGTCGTCATCGACCACGGCGTGGTGCGCGCCGACGACTCGCTCGACGCGATCCTGCGCCGGGTCGGCCTGCGGCAGGTCGAGGTGCGCTCCGCCGTCGACCTCACCGGCTGGGACGGCGTCGTGCGCGGGACGCGTCGCGACGACGGAGTCCAGGAGCTGTACACGCCCGACGCCGACGCCCTCGTCCGCACGCTCGTCACCTCCGGCGTCGACTTCCACGACCTGCGGATCCGCGGAGCGGGTCTGGAGGAGGCCTTCGCCGAGATGGTCGCCGCGCCGATCCCCGAAGGAGCCGTGTCATGACGCTCGAAGCGCACCCCGCCCCCGTGTCCGCCCGGCCGGTCGCCCCGCTGCGGCTGGTGTGGCTGCACCTGAAGTTCCAGCTCCTGGAGACCGTGCGGATCCCGATCGCCGTCGTCGGGAACATGGTGTTCCCGGCGCTCGCCCTCGCGTTCTTCGTCGTGCCCCAGTCCGCCGTCGCCCAGGACCCGTTCCTCTCCACGACCGCGGTCGCCTCGCTGGCCGTGTTCGCGGTGATGTCGGCGAGCCTCTTCTCCCACGGGCTGGGGGTCTCGGAGGACCGCCAGCTCCCGTTCGACCCGTTCGTGCGCACCCTGCCCGCGGGGCCGTGGCCGCGGATGGCCGGACGGGTCGGCACCGGGACCGTCATGTCGCTGCTGGCCCTCGTGCCGCTGGTCGTCGTGGGCTGGGTCTTCACGGCGGTGTCCGTCACGGTGGGCCAGCTGCTGGGCGGGCTCGGCATGGTGCTGCTCGTCGGCGTCCCGTTCGTGCTGCTGGGGCTGGCCGTCGGGTACTCGCTGCCCGCCAAGGCCGCGATCGCCGTCGTGCAGGTGCTCGTCTTCCCCCTGGCGTTCGCCGGTGGACTGTTCCTGCCGCCGGTCATGTTCCCGGCCTGGCTCGACGCGGTGTCCCGGTTCACCCCCTCCCGCGCGGGGCGGGACCTGGTGGTCGAGACCGTGACGGGCGTGAGCGCCTACGACGGCGCCTGGTTCGTGCTGCTCGGCTGGACGGTGGTGTTCGCCGTCCTGGCGGCCTGGGCCTACCGCCGCGACGAGGGCCGCCGCTTCAGCTGAGCCCCGTGCACGCACCTCCCGGTGCCGACCATGCGATGGCGGCCCGTCCGGTCCACCGGACGGGCCGCCATCGCATGCTCGACCGTCGGAGTCGCAAGGTCGGCGGCAGCGGGCGCCAGGGTCAGCCCGCGCGGCGCAGCCGCAGGGAGTTCGCGACGACGATGACGGACGACGCGGCCATGGCGGCGCCCGCGATCATCGGGTTGAGCAGGCCGGCCGCCGCGAGCGGGATCGCGGCGACGTTGTAGGCGAACGCCCAGAACAGGTTCTGCTTGATGATCCGCAACGTGCGCCGCGAGATCCGCACCGCCGTGGCGGCGGCCCGCAGGTCGCCCCGCACGAGGGTGAGGTCGCTCGCCTCGATGGCCACGTCGGTGCCGGTGCCCATCGCGAGCCCGAGGTCCGCCGTCGCGAGGGCTGCCGCGTCGTTGACGCCGTCGCCGACCATCGCCACGACGCGCCCCTCGGCCTGGAGCCGCTCGATCGTGGCGGCCTTGTCCTGCGGGAGCACCCGGGCGACCACCTGCTCGATGCCGACCTCGGCGGCCGCCGCACGGGCGGCGCCCTCGGAGTCGCCGGTGAGGAGCACCGGCTCGAGGCCGAGCTCGCGCAGCTCGCGCACGGCCTGGGCGGACGTCGGCTTCACCGGGTCGCGCAGCACGAGCGCGGCCCGGGCGCTGCCGTCCCAGGCGACGACGACGGCGGTCGCGCCGTCGGTCTCGGCATGCCCGACGGCGTCGCGCACCTCGTCCGGGACGCGCACGCCGACCTCGTCGATCCAGGTCAGCCGCCCGACCGTCACGCGCCGGGTGCCGAGACCGGCGCCCGTGCCGAGGCCGTCGCCCAGCCCGGCGTGCGCGGTGCGCACCACCGCCTCGACGCCGCCGCCCGCGGTGGAGCGGAAGTCGAAGACCTGGAGCGCACCGATCGTCACGCCGTCGGCGCCGGTGGCGCCCGACGTGCCGGGACCGGTGGCCGCGTCGACCACGGCCCGCGCGACCGGGTGCTCGCTGCGTGCCTCGACGGCCGCGGCGTACCGCAGCGCCTCGTCGGCGTCGACGCCGGGGGCGGGCTCGACCGTCTCCAGCGCCATCGCGCCCTGGGTGACGGTGCCCGTCTTGTCGAGCACGACCGTGTCGACGCGGCGCGTGGACTCCAGGATCTCCGGCCCCTTGACGACGATCCCGAGCTGCGCGGCGCGGCCGGTGCCGACGAGCAGCGCCGTCGGGGTGGCCAGGCCGAGCGCGCACGGGCAGGCGATGATGAGGACCGCCACGGCGGCGGTGAACGCGAACTGCAGGCCGGCGCCCGCGACGAGCCAGCCGGCGAAGGTCGCCACGGCCAGGACGAGCACCACCGGCACGAACACGGCCGAGATGCGGTCCGCGAGCCGCGCCACCGGGGCCTTGCCCGTCTGCGCCTGCGACACGAGTCGCCCGATCTGCGCCAGCGTCGTCTCCTCGCCGACGCGCGTGGCCCGCACCAGCAGGTGCCCCGACGTGTTCACCGTCGCGCCGGTCACGGCGTCGCCGGCCGAGACGTCCACGGGCACCGGCTCACCGGTGAGCAGCGACGTGTCCAGGGCGGAGGTGCCCTCGACGACCTCGCCGTCCGTGGCGACCTTCTCGCCCGGCCGCACCGTGAACAGGTCGCCGACGCGCAGCGCGGAGATCGCGACCCGCTCGGTGACGTGCTGCCCGTGGTGGGTGACGGGGCTGCCGTCCGGCCCGACCGTCACCCGGTCGGCGTCCTTGGCGCCGAGCTCCAGCAGGGAGCGCAGGGCGTCTCCGGCCCGCCGCTTGGAGCGGTGCTCGGCGTACCGGCCCGCGAGGAGGAACGTCGTCACGACGGCCGCGACCTCGAAGTACAGCTCGGGCGGCCCGTCGTGCTCCCGCGAGGGCAGCAGCGAGACGTCCATCGTCATGCCGACCTCGCCGGCGCCGCCGAGCAGCAGGGCCCACAGGGACCACAGGGTGGCGGCGACGACACCGATCGACACGAGCGTGTCCATCGTCGAGGCGCCGTGCCGGGCGGCCTTCGCCGCCGCGGTGTGGAACGGCCACGCACCCCACGTCACGACCGGCAGCGCGAGGGCCGCGACGACCCACTGCCAGCCGGTGAACTGCCAGGCCGGGACCATCGACAGCGCCACCACGGGCACGGTGAGGACCGCGGAGGCCCGGAGGCGCCGGCGCAGGTCCGCGCCGCGGTACTCCGTGTGGACGTGGCCCCCGCCGTGACCGGCGTGCTCGTCGGCCGCCATGTCGTGGCCGTCGTGCCCGTCGGCGGGGCCGCCGGGGGCCGGGGCGTGCTCGTCGTCGGGGGCCGGGCCGTGCGGCCCCTCGTCGTGCCCGACGGCGTCGGGGGCGGGTGCCTGCGGTGCGGCGGAGCGGCTGCGGGTGACGGTCGCGCTGTACCCGGCGGCCGAGACCGCGGCGAGGAGCGCGTCGTCGTCGTGGTCCTCGGACAGCACGACGTGCGCCGACTCCAGGGGGAGGTTGACGGTCGCCTCGACGCCGGGCAGGCGGGCGAGGCGCTTCTCGACGCGGGCGACGCACGAGGCGCACGTCATGCCCTGCACGGCGAGGTCGACCTCGCGCACGGGCCGCGGGTCGGTGCTGCGGGGGGAGCTGGGGGTGTTCATGAGGTGACTCCAGGGTCGAACGTGCGGAGGTCACCGGCGACGGTCCGGGGTGTCGGACGTCGGAGGTCGGGTGCCGGTCGGCACGGGCGGAAGGCCTGCGCGGCCCGACGCCGGGGCGTCGGGCCGCGGGACGGGCAGGCGGTCCGCGGGCGGGTGGGTGACGACGTCACCCGGGGTCGGCCGACGGCGGGTCGGCCGGTCGTGCTCGGAAGGATCAGCCGGCGTCGCCGTCGCGGGCGGCGTGGTCGTGGGCGGCCTGGCGGGCGGGTGCCTGCTCGGCCTGCTGGGCGGCCAACGCGTCGGGCTGGATCTCGACGGACGCGACCGCGTAGTCGTCGCCGGCCTCGGCGACGGCGGCGCGCAGCGCGTCCTCGTCGAGCGGCTCGTCGGAGAAGACGGTGACCTCGGACTCGCCGCCTTCCTCCAGGACGGTCATGACCTGCTCCACGCCGTCGATCTTCTCCAGCTCCTCGGTGACGTGCGCGACGCAGTTCGCGCAGGTCATGCCGGTGACGCCCAGGGTGGTGACGGTGCTCATGGGTTCTCCTTCGTCGGGTTTCAGCGGACGAGCCGGCCGATGGCGGCCGTGGCTTCCTTGACCTTGGCCGCCGCGGCCTCGTCGGAGGCGCGGGCGGCGTCGACGACGCAGTGGCCCAGGTGGTCCTCGACGAGGGCGAGGCTCACCGACTGCAGGGCCTTCGTCACGGCGGACACCTGCGTGAGGATGTCGATGCAGTAGACGTCCTCGTCGATCATGCGGGCGATGCCGCGTACCTGGCCCTCGATGCGGCGCATGCGCTTGAGGTACGCGACCTTGTCGGAGGCGTACCCGTGCGGTGCGTCGTGGTCGTGGACCTCGGGCTCGACGGCAGCAGCGGTCTCGGTCATGCCGTCGACTATACCCCCAGGGGGTATGAAGTCAAGGGGTGTCCCCGTCGCATCGCGGCCGAGCGGTCGTGCTCGGCCCTCGCTGCCGACCGCCGTCTACTTCTTCTTGCCCTTCTTGGTGGACTTCTTGCCTCCCGACGACCCGGACTTCTTCGACGCCTTCGCCGCCGACGTCGACTTCTTCTTCGTCGGCTCAGGAGCGGCGGACGCTTTCGCCTTCTTCGCCGACGACGCGGCGGCCTTGGTCGGCTTCGACGGCTTCGCGGCCGGCGCGGCCTTCTTCTTCGACGGCTTCAGCGCCTCGGCGGCGGCAGGCGTGGCGGCCTTCGCCTTCTTCGCGCTGGGCTTCGCGCCCTGGCGCGGGCCGGGGTCGGCGTCGGCGGTGCCGGTCACGACGGGGATCGTCGAGCCGTCGGCCACCCGCGCCTTGAACCCTGCGCCGACGCGGAACCGCGGGACCACGGCGGCCGGGACCGCGATCGCGGCGCCCGTGCGGGGGTTGCGTGCGGTCCGGGCGGCGCGGGTCGCGCTGTCGAACGTGCCGAAGCCGAGCAGGGACACCCGCTCACCGGCCGCGACGGCTGTCGCGATCGAGTCCAGCACCGCGTCCACCTGCTTGCGGGCCTCGGCGGGGCCTGCCCCGGTCCGTTCCGCGACCGCTGTCGCGAGCTGGGTCTTGTTCATGTCTGCCGCCTTCCGTGGTGCCGGACGTGCTGCGTCGAGTGACTCCCGAACGTAGCGACATCGCGGTGGCAGACCACGGATGACGCGGCCGTGCGACGCCGATCGGCGCCGCACGGCCGGTCTCATGCCGTCGCGGCGGCCGCCGCTCGTGCGCCCGCGGGGAGCGCGTCGAGGATGCGGCCGACGGCGTCGTCGTCGTGCGCGGCGGAGCAGAACCAGGCCTCGAAGACCGACGGCGGCAGGTTGACGCCGGCGTCGAGCATCGCGTGGAAGAAGGGCTTGTGCCGGAACACGTCCTGCGCCTGGGCGTCGGCGTACGAGCGCACGCCGTCGCGGGCGGCGGCCTCGCCGAAGAACACGGAGAACAGCGAGCCGACGCGCTGCACGCGGTGCGGCACGCCCTCGGCGTCCAGGGCGTCGCCCAGGGCGGCGGACACGGCACCCGCGACCTCGGTGACCCGTGTGTAGACGGCGTCGTCGGCCAGGCGCAGCGTCGCCAGACCGGCGGCGACGGCCACCGGGTTCCCGGACAGCGTGCCCGCCTGGTAGACGGGGCCGAGCGGGGCGAGCTGGTCCATGATCGCGGCGGGACCGCCGAGCGCGGCCACGGGCATGCCGCCGCCGATGACCTTGCCGAACGTGAACAGGTCCGGCGTCCAGTCCTCGCCGTTCGCCCGGGCGAGACCCCAGTAGCCCGCCTCGCTCAGGCGGAACCCGGTGAGCACCTCGTCGAGGATCAGCAGCGCGCCGTGCGCGGCGGTGACGCGGCGCAGCCCGGCGTTGAAGCCGTCGGCGGGCGGCACGACGCCCATGTTGGCGGGCGCGGCCTCCGTGATGACGGCCGCGATGCGCGGCCCGTGCTCGGCGAAGGCGGCCTCGACGGCGCCCAGGTCGTTGTACGGCAGCACGAGGGTCTCGGCGGCGGATGCCTCCGTCACCCCGGCGGTGCCCGGCATGGCGAGCGTCGCGACGCCGGAGCCCGCCTCCGCGAGCAGCGCGTCGACGTGCCCGTGGTAGCAGCCGGCGAACTTGATGATGAGCGGCCGCCCGGTGACCCCGCGGGCGAGACGGATGGCCGTCATCGTCGCCTCGGTTCCTGTGGACACGAGCCGCACGCGCTCCGCGGCGGGCACGCGACGGCGCACCTCCTCGGCCAGCTCGACCTCGGCCACCGTGGGGGCGCCGAACGACAGGCCCCGCGCCGCGGCCTCCTGCACGGCCGCCACGACCTCCGGGTGCGCGTGCCCCAGCAGCGCCGGACCCCACGAGCCCACCAGATCCACGTACTCGCGGCCCGCGACGTCGGTGACGTACGCGCCGCGCGCCGAGGCGAGGAACCGCGGGTCGCCGCCCACCGAGCCGTACGCCCGCACCGGCGAGTTCACGCCGCCCGGGATCGCCGCCTGCGCGCGCATGAACGCCGCGTGGTTGTCCGCCGGGGGCGTGGTGTCCACGAGCGCCGCCTCGACCTGGCCGAAGCCTGCCGTGTCCGTCATCGTCGTCCTTCCGTCGCGTCCGGCCGGGGGCCGGGCGTCCGTCGTTGCCGTCGTTCGCCCCGCGGGGCCGTCAGTCCAGCCAGCCGGCGATCTCGACCGCCCAGTAGGTGAGGATCAGGTCCGCGCCGGCGCGCTTGATCGCGAGCACCGACTCCAGGATCGCGCCGCGACGGTCGATCCAGCCGTTCGCGGCGGCCGCCTCGATCATCGCGTACTCGCCCGACACCTGGTACGCCGCCACCGGCACGTCCGTGCGGTCCGCGACGCCGCGCAGCACGTCCAACGACGTCCCCGCGGGCTTCACCATGACCATGTCGGCGCCCTCGGCGAGGTCCAGGTCGGCCTCGCGCAGACCCTCGCGGGCGTTCGCGGCGTCCATCTGGTAGGTCCGGCGGTCGCCCTGCAGCGCCGAGTCGACCGCCTCGCGGAAGGGCCCGTAGAACGCGCTGGCGTACTTCGCGCTGTACGCGAGGATGCCGACGTGCTCGAACCCGGCGTCGTCCAGCGCGTCCCGGATGACCGCCACCTGGCCGTCCATCATCCCGGACGGCGCGACGACCTCCGTGCCCGCCTTGGCCTGGGCGACCGCCATCGACGCGTACCGCTCGAGCGTCGCGTCGTTGTCGACGGTGCCGTCGGCGGCGAGCACGCCGCAGTGCCCGTGGTCGGTGAACTCGTCCAGGCAGGTGTCCGCCATGACGACCGGCCCCGGACGCCCCGACTCCGCCTCGACGGCCGCCACGGCCTGGCGGGCGACGCGGATGCCGCGCTGCAGGATGCCGTCCGCGTCGTCGCCCGCGGACCCGCGCGCGTCCCGCACCGCCGGGATGCCGAACAGCATGATCCCGCCGACCCCCGCCCGAGTGGCCTGCGCCACCGCGTCCGCCAGTGACTCCTCGGTGTGCTGCACCTGCCCCGGCATCGACGAGATCGGCGCGGGCTCCGTGAGCCCTTCCTTGACGAACAGCGGCAGCACGAGGTCGGCCGCGTGGAGGCGGTGCTCCGCGACGAGCCGGCGCATGCGCGGCGTCGTCCGCAGGCGTCGCGGACGGTAGACGATGCCGGAGGTGCTCATGGGTTCCTCTCCAGGACGGTGATGACCGCCGCGGCCAGCGCCGCGTCGGTGGGACGGTCGGCGACGGCGGCGACCGTGAGACCGACCTCGCCCGCGACCTGCGCGGACGGACGGCCGATCGCGACGACGGGGGTGCCGGTGCCGAGCTGGGTGGCGACCTCGCGCGCCACCGAGCCGGACGTCACGACGACCACGTCGTACGGCCGCGCGACGACGTCGGGCGGCAGGTCGGAGCGGACCGTGCGGTACGCGGTGACGACCTGCGGCGTCCAGCCGAGCTGCGCGAGCCCGTCGTGCAGCGTCGAGGTGGCGAGGTCGCCGAGGGGGAGGAGCACGTCGGTGGCGGTGCCGGTGCCGGTCGAGGGTGGGGTGTCCCGCGCGACGTCGCGTTCACGGTCGCTGCGCGACCTCCACTCCGGGTCTGACGACGCCGCGCGGGACACCCCACCCTCGACCACCGCCGCCTCGTCCCCGTCCCGTGCGGGGGGCGGGAACGCGGCGACGAGGCCCGCGGCGGAGGCGTCGTCGGGCACGAGCTCGGGCTCGACGCCGATCGCCCGCAGCGTGCGGAGCGTGGCGGGGCCGACGGCGGCCCAGCGGGTCGGGGCGTCGGCGAGCGTCAGGTCGAGGTCGGCCGCCGCCGTGGCGAGGGCGTCGACGGAGTTCACGCTGGTGATGACCGTCCAGGCATGGCGACCGTCGCAGAGCTCGCGGACGGCGTCGGCCAGGGCGTCGGCGTCGAGCGCGGCGGCGCGCTCGATCACGGGGGCGACGGCGACGTGGGCGCCCGCGTCGCGCAGGAGGGCCGCGAGGGCCGCACCGCGCTGCGGGCTGCGCGGCAGCAGGACGGCCCGTCCGGCCAGGGGGCCGCTCACGCGCCCGCCGGGTCGTCCGTCCCGGTCGGCGTGCGGCCGGGCTCGGTGGGGGCGGGCGCCGCGGCGGTGAGCGGCGCCAGGCGGGCGGCGCCGTCGGCGAGCAGCGCCTCCGCGACGCGCACGCCCAGCGCGCGGGCGACGTCGTCGGCCTCGACCTCGGTGGACAGGTGCGGGACGTCGACGCGCGTCGAGTGGGTGATCTGCTCCGACCCGTCCACCCGCGACACGACGGCGGACAGGGCGAGGACGTCGTCCTCGAGGCGGGCGTAGGCGCCGATCGGGGCGGCGCAGCCGGCCTCGAGGCGGGCGAGCACGGCCCGCTCGGCGACGACGGCGAGACGGGTCGGGCGGTGGTCGAGCGCGGTGAACGCCTCGGCGAGGTCCGTCTCGACGAGGTCGGCGGTGCGGGCCTCGACGGCCAGCGCGCCCTGCCCGGGTGCCGGTGACACGACGACGGGGTCGAGCACCTGCGACACCACCTCGGTGCGGCCCAGGCGGCTCAGCCCGGCGTACGCGAGGACGACGGCGTCGAGGTCGGCGTCGGGTCCGAGCGCCCGGGCGAGACGCGTCTCCACGTTCCCGCGGATGTCCACGACGTCCAGGTCGGGTCGCGCGGCCCGCAGCTGCGCCGCCCGGCGGGGCGAACCGGTACCGACGCGGCCGCCGCGCGGCAGGCCGTCCAACGTCAACCCGTCGCGCGCGCACAACGCGTCGCGCGGGTCCTCACGCTCGGGGGTGACGACGGTCAGGCCCTCGGGCTGCTGCGTCGGGAGGTCCTTGAGGGAGTGCACGGCGACGTCGCAGCGGCCGTCCACCAGCGCCTCGCGCAGCGCCGTGACGAACACGCCGGTGCCGCCGAGCGACGCCAGCGAGCCGGTCTTCACGTCGCCCTCGGTCTTGATCCGCACCAGCTCGACCGGCCGGCCGAGCAGCTCGCCGAGCCGGCGGGCCACCAGGCCGGACTGCGTGGTGGCCAGCGCGCTGCCACGGGTGCCGAGACGCAGGGGTGCGGTGGGGGTGCTCACTTGTCCAGTGTCTCGCGAACCCGCCGTCGCACCGCAACCCGGCGGTCTGCGCCGACCGACGTCACAGTCGTGCTGTCGCGTTGTCAGCACGTCGCGTCAGGCGAGCGCTGCGCGGAGGTCGGTGCGGACGAAGTCGTCACCGACGAACAACAGCTCGTCGCGGCGCTCGGTGGCGAGCGCGTACGCGAAGCAGTCGCCGAGGTTCAGCCGTGCTGGGTGCCCGCTGCCGCGGCCGTAGTCCCGGTAGGCGTCGCGGGCGATGCGGGCGTGCTCGGCGGTGAACGGCACCACCTCCACCTGCCACTCCGTGAGCAGGGCGTCGAGGCGTCGGGCCTGCTGCGGGGCGAGTCGTCCGACGACGATCCCCAGCTCGGTCAGGGTGGCTGCCGACATCGCGGCCTCCCGCCCGATCAGCAGGTCGACGATCCGGTCGGCCGGGGGCTCCCCGAGCAGCACGGCGACGACCGCGGAGGTGTCGACGATCACCGGGGCAGCCCCGACTCGTCGTAGAGGTCGGCGTCGGCGCGGCGCAGCAGCCGCCGCTCGGCGTCGGTGAGGTCGGCGCGGGCTGCGGCGAGGATCGCCTCGACGCGGGCGCGGCGTGCCGTGGGGTCCTCGGTGGCCGCGGCGCGCTCGGCGAGGACCTCGTCCAGGCGACGCTGCACGGCCTCCTCGACCGCGCTCGTCTGGCTGGAGCCGGTGAGGTCGGCGAGCCGGCGGACCAGGGCGTGCGTGTGCTCGTTCTTGATGTTCAGGCTCACGGTAGAAAGGCTACCCGTGCGTCTACCTTCTCCACCAGGTCAGAGCCGTTCCACCGCCGCCTGCGCGTGCGCGACGATCGCGGCGATCCCCGTCCCCGCGACCCAGCCGCCGGTGACGGCGAGCCCGGGCGTCCGGCCGACGGCGCCGCTGAGCGCCGTGACGGTCGCCCGGTAGGCGGGGGTCGGGGGCGGCAGGGCGCCGTCCCACCGCTGGACGAGGTGGTCCAGCACGCGGTCCTCCAGCGGCACCCCGAGCAGCACGGACGCGTCCCGGGCTGCCTCGGCGGCGTCGGGCGGCCGGGTCTCCTCGCCGAGCCGCCCGTAGGACAGGCGCACCACGTGCACGCCCGGGCCGGCGGCCCGGTGGACCCGCTCGGCGAGCCATGGCCACTTCGCCGTGGAATGGGTCAGGGCCTTCGCCCGCACCGGCCCACCGTCCGGCGCCACCAGCATCCCGGTGCCGCGCGGTGCGGCGTCCAGCTCGGGGGCGTCCAGCAGCAGGGTGACGAGGCGGACGTCCGCTCCGCGCTCGGGGTGCGGCACGACGCCGGTCCAGGGCTCCAGCAGCGGCGCGACGGCGGGCGTCGTGACGACCAGGCGGGGCGTGACCACGGTGTGCAGCGACCCGCGCCCGCCCCGCACCCCGGCGGACGTGGCCCGGGTGCGCACCACCCAGCCGCCGCCGTCGTGCTGCTCGACCGCCACGACCTCGTGGCCGAGCCGCAGGGCGGTGTGGATGGGCCCGGTGGCATCCGTCAGGGGGGAGTCGGTCCAGTCCTCGGCGCTCGCGGCGATCCGCCCGGCGAGGGCTTCGACGACGGCGTGCATCCCGCCCGCGACGCCCCGCACGGCGGACCCGGCGGGGGCGCTCGCGCGCAGGGACGCCACGGCGCGGGTGAGCGAGCCCTCGACGTCGAACCGGTCCCGCAGGCCCGGGGCGACGGCGGCGACCGCGAGCCGGTCGAGCGGCGCGGAGTGGACGCCCGCGGCGACCGGCGCGACGAGCCGGTCGGTGGCGCGCGCCCCGAGGCGGGTGCGGGCGAGGGAGCCCAGGTCCTCGCACCGGGCGCCGACGAACCGCGGCAGCACCCGGTCGAGCGACGCGCGCAGGACGCCCGGCCACCCGATGGCGCGGCGCACGTCGGCCGCCCACGGCACCGCCGGGATGCCGAGCACTCCGGCCGCGGGCAAGGGGAAGGCACGGCCCGCCGCCCAGCCCCACGCGGACAGCCCGGACGGCTCGACGACGTCCAGGTCGAGCCGTGCGGCGAGCTCGGCGACCGCGCCGCCGCGCGCGGCGAACGACTCCGCCCCCAGGTCGACGGGCACCCGCGGCAGCGACTCGAACGCCCCGCCGCGCACGGGACCGCCCAGGCGGGTCGACGACTCCAGCACGACGGTGCGCAGGCCGCGCTCCACGAGGGTCAGGGCCGCGACGAGCCCGCCGATCCCCCCGCCGACGACGACGGCGTCGACCTGCTGGCTCACAGCGAGTGGACGAGCTCGACGACGCGGGTCAGGACGGTCGGGTCGGTCTCCGGGGGCACGCCGTGGCCCAGGTTGACCACGTGCCCGGGGGCGGCCCCGCCGCGGGCGACGACGTCGCGCACGTGCGCCTCCAGGACCTCCCACGGGGCGCCGAGCAGCGCGGGGTCGATGTTCCCCTGCACGGCGACGTCGGGCCCGAGCAGCGCGGACGCCTCGTCCAGCGGCGTGCGGTAGTCGACGCCGACGGTGCGGTCCTGGACGCCGGAGGCGGAGAGGACGTCGCGCAGCGCCTCCAGGAGGTGCCCGGTGCCGGTGCCGAAGTGGATGCCGGGCACGCCCGCGCCGTCGGGGGTGCGCAGGTCGGCGACGTGCCCCAGCGCCCGGGTGGACGACGGCGCGACGTGCGTCGTGTAGTCGGACAGCGACAGGGAGCCGGCCCACGAGTCGAACAGCTGCACGGCGCTCGCGCCGGCGAGCACCTGCGCCCGCAGGAACCGGCCCGTGAGGTCGGCGGTCCACTCGGTGAGGCGGCGCCACGTCTCCGGGTCGGCGTGCATGAGGGTGCGGGCGGCGAGGTGGTCGCGCGACGGGCGACCCTCCACCAGGTAGGCGGCGAGCGTGAACGGTGCGCCGCCGAACCCGATGAGCGGGGTGTCCTGGCCGTGCGGCAGCTCCGCCAGGCCGGCGACGGTGCGTTGCACCGCCTCGGTGATCGGCGCGAGCGCCACGTCGTCCAGGTCGCGCCCGACGAGCTCGTCGACGTCGGCCGCCGTCCGGTAGGGGTGGTCCATGACCGGGCCGACCCCGGCCACGATGTCCACCCCGACCCCCGCGAGCCGCAGCGGCACCACGATGTCGGAGAAGAAGATCGCCGCGTCCACCTCGTGGCGCCGCACCGGCTGGAGGGTGATCTCCGCCGCGAGCTCCGGCATCAGGCAGGACTCGATCATCCCGGTGCCCTGGCGCGCCTCGCGGTACTCCGGCAGCGACCTCCCGGCCTGCCGCATGAACCAGACCGGCACCCGGCCCGTCCGTTCCCCGCGCAGCGCGCTGACCAGCGCGGACGTGCCGGTGCGGCCGTCGACCAGGGGATGGGTGCCGGGCAGGATGCTGACGTTCGCCGTGGGGGATGTCACGGTTGACGATTCTGCCTGCTGCACGCACGGAACTTAAAGTGGACCCACTGTGGTTCTGATCTCCCTCACCGCGTCCCACCGCGAGCTGGACCTGGACGCGCTCGAACGCCTCACGTCCGGTTCGACGTCCGTGGGTCGCACGGTCGTGCAGTCGTGCCGCCCCGTGCAGGGCGCCGTCGTCATCTCCACGTGCAACCGCTTCGAGCTCTACCTCGACGTCGAGGCCCCGCTCGACGGCGACTCCGTGCGGCACGCCACCCGGCACGTCGCCGAGCTCGTCGCGGAGTCCTCCGGCGTCACCCCGGAGGTCGCGGCCGCGTCGTTCACGGTGCGGACCGGCTCCCAGGTGCCCGGCCACCTGTTCTCCGTCGCGTCCGGCCTCGACTCGATGGTCGTGGGGGAGCGGGAGATCGCCGGCCAGGTGAAGCGCGCGCTCGCCGAGGCCCGCCAGGACGAGACGACGTCGAAGACGCTCGAGCTGCTCTTCCAGACGGCGTCGCGCACCTCCAAGCTCGTCGGCCACGGCACGGCGCTGGGCGGCACAGGACGTTCGCTCGTCGCGCTCGGCCTCGACCTCGCGGGCGAGGCCCTGCGGCCCTACCCGGCCGCCCGCGCCGTCATCATCGGCACCGGCGCCTACGCGGGAGCCTCCGTCGCGGCCCTGCGCGCCCGGGGTTGCACCGACGTCCGCGTCTACTCCGGGTCGGGCCGCGCCGCCGACTTCGCCGCCTCGCACGAGGTCGTGGCGATCGGCACCGGCCCCGAGGCGCTGGTCGAGGCGCTCGCCGACGCCGACCTCGTCGTGTCGTGCTCGGGCGCCCGCCAGCGTCGGCACGCGGAGGCCGGAGCCGAGGTCTCCATCGAGTACGTGCTGGACGCCGCCGCGGTGGCCCGTGCCCGCGAGCGTGCCGCCGCCCGCGTCGTGGACGAGCCGGAGCCCGACGCCCTGGTCATCCTCGACCTGGCCCTGCACCGGGACGTGGACCCGCAGGCCGCGGACGTCGAGGGTGTGCTGCTCTACGACCTGTCGACGCTCAAGGCGAACGCGCCGGCGACGGCCGTGGAGGTCGTCCACCAGGCGCGTGCCCTGGTGGACCGGGCCGCGGTCCGCTTCGAGGAGAACCGGCTCGGCCGCGCGGCGGACGCCGCCGTCGTCGCGCTGCTGGACGCCGCCGAGGAGGAGGTCGCCCGGCAGGTCGAGGAGGCCGCGGCCCGCCTGACGGTCGAGCTCGCGCCGGAAGGGCCCACCGAGGAGGACCTGGAGGCGGTGGCGCGCGGTGCCCGGCGTCGGGTGCACGCCGACCTGCACGACCGCATCGTCGAGGTGCGGGCGGCCGCGCTGGCTGCCGCACGGCGGGCGGAGGCGGCCGTCGTCGCCGGTGCCGAGGACACCCTGCGCACGGCCCGGGCCGACGCCGCACGGTCCTCCGCATAGCCCTCAGGGCAGGCATAGCCCTCTATGTCGGGCGAAGTCCGGCACCCGCGAGTAGCGTGACCGACGAGCGCCGGACCCCGCCGGACAGCTCCGCGTGCGTCGTGTACTCGTGAAAGGACCGTCTCATGGACAGCTTCTGGGACTACATCTGGTTCCTGCTGTGGATCTTCCTGTTCATGGCCTACCTCATCGTCCTCTTCCAGATCCTCACGGACCTGTTCCGTGACCACCAGCTCTCCGGCTGGTGGAAGGCGGTCTGGGTCGTCCTCCTCGTCTTCATCCCGATGCTCACGGCGCTGGTCTATCTCATCGCGCGCGGGCGCGGGATGGCGGAGCGCAACCTGTCCGCGGCGAAGGACGCCCGCGCGGCGACGGACGACTACATCAAGTCGGTCGCCACGACGGCCTCCCCGGCCGACCAGATCGCCTCGGCGAAGAAGCTCCTGGACGAGGGCGCCATCACCCCGGAGGAGTTCGCCTCCCTCAAGGCGAAGGCTCTCGCCTGAGTCCTGCCTGAGTCCTTCCTGAACGGTCCCGCCTGACCTGTCCTCCCCGCTCGGGGAGGGCGCACGACCGTCGCCTCGTCCGCGACGAGCAGGCAGAGGGGCCGACCTGGTTCCGCGCGGTCGTCAGACCGGAAGCGGAGGTCGCGCAGCGACCGTGAGCGCGACCGCGCGGAACCAGGTCGGCCCCTCCGCCGTCCCTCCACCTCCGGGCGGGCCGCCGAGCGAGTAGGTTGCGCCCATGCGACTTGGCGTCATCGACATCGGCTCGAACACCGTGCACCTGCTGGTGATGGACGCCCGGCCGGGCGCACGCCCCGTGCCGCAGGCGAGCCACAAGACGACGGTGCGGCTGATGCGGTACCTGCGGCCGGACGGCGCGATCTCGCCCGAGGGTGTGGCGGCGCTGTGCCAGGCGGTGGAGGACGCCGCGGCGGTGGGACGCGAGCACGGCGTGGACGGCACGATGGCGTTGGCGACGTCGGCGGTGCGCGAGGCCCGCAACGGTGCGGAGGTGCTCGCGGAGCTGGAGCGGCGCGCGGGGGTGCCGATCGAGGTGCTGGGCGGGTCGGAGGAGGCGGAGCTGACGTTCCTCGCGGCGCGGCGCTGGTACGGCTGGGGTGCCGGCCGGCTGCTGCTGCTGGACATCGGGGGCGGGTCGCTGGAGATCGCGACCGGGCTGGACGAGTCGCCGGACGTCGCGCTGTCGGTGCCGCTGGGCGCGGGCCGCATGACGAAGGAGTTCCTGCCGGACGACCCGCCGCGCACGCAGGACGTGGAGCGTCTGCGGAAGCACGTGCGCACGGTGCTGGCCGACGCCGTCGGGCCCGTGCGGTCGGCTCCGACGCCCGATCACGTGGTGGCGACGTCGAAGACGTTCCGGTCGTTGGCGCGGCTCGCGGGGCTGCCGCGTCAGGTGCTGGGCACGGGGGAGCGGTGGCGGATGCGTCAGGACCACCTGGCGGACTGGCAGCCGCGGCTGGCCCGTCTCGCGTCGTCGGACCGCACGGTGCTGCCCGGTATCGGCGTGAACCGTGCGTTGCAGATCGTGGCGGGCGCCGTGGTGGCGCAGGAGGCGATGCGGGCGCTCGGCGTCGAGGAGGTCGAGATCTGCCCGTGGGCGCTGCGCGAGGGCGCGATCCTGCAGCGCCTCGACCGGCTCTGAGGCGCGGGGCTACCAGGCGGCAGGGTCCGTACCCCAGGAGTGTGCGGGGGCGGGGTAGTCGTCCACCGGGAGTGCGGGGCGGGCGCTCGTGACGGCGCCGTGCGTGCGGGTCTGTAGTGACGGCGGGTGGGGCAGCGGCGTGGGCGCCGGGTGGTCGGGGTCGCGGCCGGGCGCGTCGAGCAGCCAGGCTGCGGTGCGCGCGAGCGAGGCCGTGACGTCCCGGCCGGTCCCGTCGTGCGTGCGCCGGGTCCAGGCGTCGGTGACGGCGGCGGCCAGCAGGTAGCCCGTGCCGTGGTCGAGGGCCTGCACGGGCAGCGCGCCGGGCGTGGTGCCGTCGGGGGACTCGACGAGCGCGATCCCGCAGGCGGCCTGCACGACGGAGTCGAACCCGCGCCGTCCCGCCCACGGGCCGGTCGTGCCCCAGGCGGTGACGCGGGCGTGGACGGCACCGCGGGGCGGCCGCAGCCCGAACGCCTCGACGGCGCCCGGTCGGTAGCCGGTGACGAGCACGTCGGCCGCGTCGAGGAGCTCCTGGGCGCGGGCCCGGTCGTGGGCGTCGCGCAGGTCGAGCAGTGCGGTGCGCTTGCCCTGGCCGGTGTCGAGGTGCTGCGCGGGGATCTCGGCAGGGTCCGGCGGGTCGAGGCGCAGCACGTCCGCGCCGAGCAGGGCCAGCGTGCGCGTGGCCACGGGGCCCGCGATGACGCGCGTGAGGTCGAGGACGCGCACCCCGGCCAGGGGGAGGGGCCCGCCGGGCAGGTCACGGCGGTCGGCCGCGCGGTCGCTGCGCTCCGTCGTCCCGACGAGCGGCCCGGCGCCCGTGGCCAGGCCGGGATCGCTCGCGCGCCACTGCGCCTCGGTGCGGACCCGGACGGCGATCGCCCCGGCGGCCGCGGCGGCCTCCTCCACCTGCCGGGCCGGGGCCGCCGCGAGGGCGTCCGCGAGCGCGTCGCGCCCGGCGTCGTCGGGCAGGCCGAGGACGGACAGCAGGCGGGCCCGGTGGTGCGGGTAGTTGGCGTGGGTGCGGACCCAGCCGTCCGCGGCGGCGAAGAATCCCGAGTGCGGCGCGAACGGTGCCCAGGGCGCGCCGTCGACCCGCAGCAGCCGGTCGGAGCCGAACGCGGCCGCCACCCGCTCGGGGTCGAGCGGGGCGTCCACGAGGGGCCCGCGCGCCCCGGCCCGGCGGGCGGCGGCGCGCAGCGCGTCGAGGGCGGTGCGGGCGAGGTCGGCGACGGGCAGGGTGGCGGCGAGCTGGTCCACCCCACCGACCGTACGCTTCCGCGGACCCGTCACGCTTTTCACCCGGCCGTTCCGCCGGGGCGGGAGGATGCTGAGGGGAGGCGGCCCCCTCATTGCACGGACGGACCCGCCCCCGGGGACCGCCGTGGCACGAAGGAGCACGCCATGGTCTCCGTCCGGCGAGGATTCGCCAGCTTCTCGGTCGACGACGTCGACGCCGCCCGCAGCTTCTACTCCGACGTCCTCGGGCTGCGGGTCACCGCCGCGCCCGACGCGCTGATCCTCCACCTGGAGGGCGGCACCGCCGTCTTCGTCTACCCGAAGGACGACCACGCCCCGGCGACGTTCACGGTCGTGCACCTCGCGGTGGACGACGTCGACGCGGTCGTCGACGAGCTCGCGGCGAAGGGCGTGGAGCCGTTGCGGTACGACACGTTCGAGCACGACGCCAACGGCGTGGTCCGCGGCTTCATGGAGGGCGGTGACGGGGTGTGGTTCGCCGACCCGGCGGGCAACGTCGTCGGCTTCATGGACGGCGAGGGGGCCCGGCTGTTCGAGGAGGCGACGTCGGCCTAGCCGGCGGGGGTCGCCACCTCGCGGACCCAGCGGTCGCCGTCGGGCCGGAACCCGACGCGCTCGAGGTACTCGTGCTGCCGGGCGGCGGCCCCCACGACGACGACGCGGCGGAACCCGCGCCCGGCGAACAGGTCGTGGCTGCGGTGCACGAACTCGCCCGGCGTGAAGTCGCGGAACCGGGGCGTCACCCAGTCGAGCTCGACGCGCGCCTCGCTGTCGCCGCCGTCGCGGACGATCACGACGCCCACCGTCTCGTCGCCCCGCGCCACGAGGAAAGCAGTGCGGCCGGTGGGGTCGTCGTCGGCGCGGAACCCCGGGAAGGAGCGGCCGACGTCCTCGGCGTGCACGCGCAGCAGGTGCCGCAGCCAGGCATCGTCCGGGGCGACCTCCACGACCTGGTAGACCGCGTCGTCGTGGGCCTCCCGGTAGAGCCGCAGGAGCCAGTAGACGTCGATGACGGCGATCGCGCCGTTCATCGCGGCGAACGGCCACACCCCCACGACGGCGTTGTACACCGTCGCGACCACCGCGCCCGCGAGGTTCATCCATCGGAACCGCAGCACGCGCGCCTGGGTGAGCGACCAGACCACGAGGATCGAGCCGACCCAGCCGAAGACCTCCAGCCACACCGCCATGCGCCGAGCCTAGGGCCGCGACGGTGAGGACCGGGCGCGCGCACGGTGGCCGCTAGGATCGAGCCCATGGCCAAGTCCCCTGAGTTCGTGCTGCGTCCGTTCGAGGGTCTGCCCGGGGAGGCCGACTGGGTCTCGCTGCGGGAGATCGTCCCGTCCGCGACGGCGACCGCCCGGACCGTCAAGGCGCACGGGGGCCGTGACGTCGTCGTCGCGACCGTCCTGCCGGGCGGCTGGGCCGCGCTGCACCGCGAGGACGGCACCGTGCTGCTGGGCGTGCAGGGCGTGCTGTCGTCGGACGACCTGAGCCGTGACCTCGCGGCGGCGCTGCTCGCCGCGATCGACGCGGAGCCCGGCACGGGGATCTTCCCGGAGCAGCTCGAGATCGCCGCCGACGCGCCGCGCCTCCAGGACGTCCTGGACCTCAGGGTGTCGTTCGACGTGACGGTCCACGAGGGCTACGACTTCTGGATGGACTCCGGCGCCGAGATCACCGAGGACGTGCGCGCGGGCCTGGAGGAGGCTGCCGCGGCCGCGGTCCCGACGGTGAAGATCGACGGCGTCGAGGCCGCGTACTGGTGCCGCATGAGCCGCGAGTTCGTGCGCTGGGCGCGCACCGAGGACGAGGACCGCGTGGTCGACGGGATCGCGCGTCTGCAGGCGCGACGCGAGTCCGGGCTGGCCGGCGGCAAGTTCCTCGGCATGTTCCGGGCGTGCGGGCTGGTCGTGCCGGTGTGGGAGCTGCCGCGCGGCACCGAGGCCGACGAGCTGGCGGAGCCGGTCCGTGACCTGGGCGTCCGGCTGGACGAGGCGATCGCGGTGACCGAGCCGCTGGACGCCACGCAGCGACGCGCCCGGGCGGGCATCGTGTCCCGTCAGGTGACGCTGCGCTGATCGCCGCCACTTCTTCACGGGCTCACCGCGGGTGGTTCGCGTCGTCGTGCCACGATCGTCCGTACCGGGGGAGTAGGCTTTACAGGGAAGTTCTTTGCACTTCCGATCCCCACTTCCGATCCGGTGTGGGACCGAGGACATTCGACGACCGCTGAGGCAGGGAGCTGTGAACGCGCACCAGGGTGCCGCTCGTACCGGTGAGGACGTGACGGTGGAGGACACCGGCCAGACCGCTCGACGCAACAGCCTGCCCAAGGCTCGCACGCCGCGTCCGCCGTCGGGGCGCGACGGCCGCAGCCTCCAGCGCGTCGCCGTCGTCATCCCCGCCAAGGACGAGTCGGAGCGCATCGCCGCGACCGTCCGCTCGGCCCGGGCGATCCCGCACGTCGACCTCGTGCTCGTCGTCGACGACGGTTCCGAGGACGACACCCAGCACGTCGCCCGGGACGCGGGCGCCGTGGTCGTGCGGCACTCCCACAACCGGGGCAAGGCCGCCGCCATGGAGACCGGCGCCGCCGTCGTCGCGATGCGGGACGCCGACGGGCGCCCGCCCCGCCTGCTGCTGTTCATCGACGGCGACCTCGGCGACACCGCCGTCAACACCGCACCCCTCGTCGGCCCGGTCCGCGAGGGCCTGGCCGACGTCGCCATCGCCCTGCTCCCCGCCCAGAAGGGTGCGGGCGGACGCGGGATCGTCGTCGGCGCCGCCCGGCGGGCGATCCACAACCTCACCGGCTGGAGCCCCACCCAGCCGCTGTCCGGCATGCGCTGCCTCACCCGGGAGGCGTTCGAGGCGGCGACGCCCCTCGCCCGCGGCTGGGGTGTGGAGACCGGCATGACGATCGACCTGCTGCGGGCCGGCTACACCGCCGTCGAGGTCCCCTGCGACCTGCGGCACCGGCCGTCCGCCAACGACCTCAAGGGGCAGATCCACCGGGCGTCGCAGTACCGCGACGTCATGGTGGCGGTCAACGCGCGCCGCGTCCGTCGTGCCGTGGACGCCGTCGGCCGGGCCGCGCGCCCCGGCAGCCGACGCTGACTCGCGCCGACGTGCGCTGACTCGCGCCGACGTGCGCTGACTCGCGCCGACGTGCGCTGACTCGCGCCGACGTGCGCTGACTCGCGCCGCGCAGCGCTGACTCGCGAGTCAGCGCACGTCGGCGCGAGTCAGCGCTCCGGCGTCGTCAGGGGGTGACGATGGCGAAGTCCGGGTCGCCGGGGTCGAGCACGGCGACGAGCCGGGCCAGGGCGGTCAGGTCACCGTCGGCCTGGATGCCCGCGTCGGAGAGCTCCGCAGGGTCGACGCCGCCGAGCGCGAGCGCGGGCAGGGACCCCGTCGTGGTCGTCAGCGTGAGGTCGGCGTCGCCCTGCTGCGCGGAGGCGCTGTAGGTGAGGACGCCGTTCGCGAGCCGCAGCCGGTAGCGGTCGCCGGAGTCGGTGAGCACCACGTCGATGGTGAGCTTCTCGTCCCAGGCCTCCGGGCCGTTGACCTGGATCGCGATGGCGTCGAACAGCATCGTGGGGCTCAGGTTGGCCACGATGTCCGCCGACGCCGTCGCCGTCGGGGTGCCGAAGCCGCCGTCCCGCAGCTCGGTGGCGCCGGACAGGTACACCGAGCGCCAGGTGCCGTTCTCGGAGCCGTACCCGAGCTGTTCGAACGTGTCGGCGAGCAGCTCGCGGGCCGCGGCGTGGTCCGGCTCGGCGAAGACGACGTGGCTGACCACCTCGGCCACCCAGCGGAAGTCGCCGGCGTCGAACGACGCCCGTGCCTTCTCCACGACGGCGTCCGCGCCGCCCATGAACTCGACGTACCGCTTGCCCTGCTCGACCGGCGGGTGCTGCCACAGGTGAGCGGGGTTGCCGTCGTACCAGCCCATGTACCGCTGGTAGATCGCCTTGATGTTGTGGCTGACGGAGCCGTAGTAGCCGCGGGCGTGCCAGCTGTTCTCCAGGGCGGGCGGGAGCTGGAGGTGCTCGGCGATCTCGCTGCCCGTCCAGCCCTTGTTGAGCAGGCGCAGGGTCTGGTCGTGCAGGTAGGCGTAGAGGTCGCGCTGCAGGCCCAGGTACTCCACGGCCCGCTCGCGGCCCCAGGTGGGCCAGTGGTGGGAGGCGAAGACGACGTCGAGGTCGGCGCCGAACAGGTCGATGGTCTCGGTGAGGTAGTACGCCCAGATGTGCGGGTCCCGCACGACCGCGCCGCGCAGCGTCAGCAGGTTGTGCAGCGTGTGGGTGGCATCCTCGGCGGTGCACAGCGCGTGGTGGTCCGGGAAGTAGATGAGCATCTCCGACGGAGCCTCGGTGCCGGGCGCCATCTGGAAGGTCATCCGGACCCCGTCGACGGTCTCGGTCTGCCCCGTGGTGGACACGGAGATCGTGGGGCCGATGAGCGTGACGGCGCCGCCGGTCGACGTCGTCTGGCCGAGCCCCGCACCGACCTGGCCCTGCGGGCCCCGGGCGAGCGCGGCGCCGTACATGTAGCCGGCGCGGCGCGCCATCGCGGTGCCCGCGTAGACGTTCTCGGCGACGGCGTGCTCGGTGAACGCCTCGGGCGCGATGACGGGGACCCGGCCGGAGGCGACGTCCTCGGCGGTGGTGACGCCCTTGACGCCACCGAAGTGGTCGACGTGGGAGTGGGTGTAGATGATGCCCGTGACGGGCCGGTCGCCCCGGTGCTCGCGGTAGAGCTCCAGCGCGGCGGCGGCGGTCTCGGCGGTGATCAGCGGGTCGAGCACGATGACGCCCGTGTCGCCCTCGATGAACGTCACGTTCGAGAGGTCGAACCCGCGCACCTGGTAGATGCCCTCGACGACCTCGAACAGGCCCTGCTCGGCGACGAGCTGCGACTGGCGCCACAGGCTCGGGTTCACCGAGTCGGGCGCGTCACCGGTGAGGAACGCGTAGGTGTCGTTGTCCCACACGGTCGCGCCGTCGGCCGTGGTGATCCGGTTGGGTTCACGGCGCCCGAGGAGCCCGCGACGGGCGTCCTCGAAGTCCTGGGTGTCGTGGAACGGCAAGGACTCGCGCAGGGCTTGCTGCTGGGCGGCGATCGTGGGCGTGGCGGGCTTGGGCTGCGTCGGCATGCAGTCATCGTGGCAGCGTGCGACGGAGGGCGCCCGTCGAGCAGACGGCCCTGCTGATGCCGGTGGGCGCCTGCGCCGATAGCGTGCTGACCAGGTCGCCGACACCGAGGAGAGGCCATGGGGCAGGTCCGACGCGTCCGAGGCGCGGTGCCCGGATGACCCGTGAGCGCTTCCCCCGCTGGGTGTACGAGCGGGGAGACGAGCCGGACCCGCGGTTCTCCCTGGCGAACGAGCGCACGATCCTGGCGTGGCTGCGCACGTCACTGGGGCTCATCGCGGGCGGCACCGCGCTGGAGGCGCTGGAGCTCCCCATGGAGCCGCACCTGCGGCTCGCGGCGGCCGTGGTGCTGCTGGTGGCGGGCGCCGCCGTGCCCGTCGTGGCGTGGATCGAGTGGGCGCGCACCGAGCGGGCGATGCGCGAGGACGGGCCGCTGCCGGGTGCGATGACCGGGTTCGTGCTGGTCCTGACGGTGTCGGCGGTCGGCGTGCTAGCGCTGCTCGCCCTGCTCCTGCACGACGGGGGCTGACCGTGGCCGACGTGCCGGACCGCCGCCACCCGCCCGTCGTCGGGCCCGAACGGGACCCGGGGCTCCAGGCGGAACGCACCGCGCTGGCGTGGCGGCGCACCCTGCTGTCGTTCACGGCGGCCTGCGGCGTCGCCTGGCAGACCCTGCCCGGCGTGGACGGGCCGAGCGCGCTCGTGTGGGCCGCCGCCGTCGCGCTCGTGCTCACCCCGCCGCTGTGGTGGTTCGCCCGGCGGCACGCGCACCACACGCACCACCACCTGTCCCAGGAGGAGGTACGGCTGCGGCACGGCCGCCGGGTCGCGGTGATGTGCGCCGGGACGGCGCTGCTCGGGCTGGCCGGGCTCGTCGCGATCCTCGTCTACTGACCCGGGACGTCCGGGCGCGGGAGCGGATCAGACGTCGTCGGCCACCGTCCCGGCGCTCGCGGCCCGACGGCGGTGCTCGGCGAGGTCGTACGCCTCACGGACGGTGGCGAGCACACCGCCCGCGTCGCCGACGACGGCGTCCTGCACGCGCTCGGTCACCCCGGCGGCCGCGAAGCGGTCGAGCAGCTCGTCGGGGACTCCGCAGAGGACGACCTCGACGCCGTGGTCGTGCCAGCGGTCCAGGAGCCGGTCGAGGGACTTGAGGAACGTCGTCGACGGGATGCCGGCGGCACCGCGCAGGGAGACGACGAGCGCGGCGTCGTGCGTGCGGGCGGTGTGCGGCCACTCCTGCTCGACCCGGTTGACCTCGGCGAAGAACCCGGTGCCGACGTACTGCAGGACGGTGGTGCGGCCGCTGGGCAGGTCGGCGGGGGCGTCGGCGACGGTGAAGTCGCCGTCGCCGGTGGCGACCAGCTCGACGACGCGGCCGCGCTGCGCGGCCTGCACGGCGAAGAGCACGATCGACAGCCCGGCGCCGAGGAAGATCGCCTGCTGCAGGGGGAGCTGGGTGGTGGCGGCGAACGTCACGACCATCGCCGCGGTGGACAGCCACGACGTGCGGGCCACCAGCACGATGTCGCGGCGGCGGCCCATGACGAGCTCGCCGCCGATGACGAGCAGCAGGCCGCCGATGACGGCCATCGGGATGGTGCCGGCGAGCGGGCCGAGCGCGAGGACGAGCAGCACCAGCCAGACGCCGGCGAAGATGCCCGCCCACCGGGTCTGCGCGCCGCCGCTGGTGGCGACCCCCGTGCGGGACAGCGACCCGCCGGTCGGCAGCGCGCCGAAGAACCCGCCGGCGACGTTCGCCAGGCCCTGCGCGGTGAAATCCTTCGACGCGTCGGCGCGGGACCCGTCGGGGTTGGGGACGGCGGCGCTGATGCCGGCCGCCTGGGCGAGCGCGATGAGCGCGATGGCGAGCCCGCCCCACGCCAGGTCGGGCAGCGCGCCGAGGTCCGGCAGGGTCAGGGGCGGCAGCGACCGGGGGATCGCGGCGATGTCGCTCACCGTCTCGACGCCGAACCCGGCCACGGCGACGACGACCGTGACCACGACGAGGGAGCCGAGGGTCGCCGTCTTGCGCAGCCGTGGGACGAGCGACAGCCCGGCCCACACGGCCACGGTCGCGGCGGCGACGGCGACGGTCGGGCCGTCCCACTCCCCGACGTGCGCGACGGCCTCGACGAGCTTGCCGACGGTGTTGTGGGACTGCGGGTCGTAGCCGGTCGCGTCCCCGACGACGCCGGCGACGATCTGCACGGCGATGCCCGCCGTGAAGCCCGTCATCACGGCGGTCGACACGAACGACATCACCGACCCGAGCCGGAGCACGCCGAGCAGCACCATCCACAGGCCCACGACGAGCGTGAGGGCCGCGACCGAGCCGAGGTCGCCCGGGTCGAGCCCGGCGTCGGTGAGGATGCTCCCCGCGGAGAGCGCGATCGCGCTCGTCAGCGTCGTCACCATGAGGACGCTGCGGGAGAAGACCGACCCGACGATCGTCGGGACCGCGCCCGACCACAGGCCGAGCGGCGCGGAGAACCCGCCCACCGTCGCGTACGCCATGCCCTCGGGGATGGAGAACAGCCCGGTGACGAAGCCGGAGACGACGTCCCGGGGCGTGGGTCGAGCGCGTCGTGCCCCCTGGCGGGGGCCGGCCGTCGCGTCGTCGGCCGTCCCGCGCTCTCGTGCCGGGTCGTCGTCCGTGGACCCGCCGGACCTCGCCATGTCGCCCCTCCCGGTTCGCCTGCAGGCACACCCTGCCGGACGTGTGTCGGCGCCGCGACCTGGGGCGCAGGCCGCGGCGCGGGCGTCGTGGCCGCATCGGGGCGGAGCGACGGCGACGGCAGCACCGCGCGGCCGAACGGGACATCCGGGACAGATGCCTCGGGCGCCGCGCGGCGGGCCGAATTGTCTGGCACGGTCGGGTTGGACAGTCGTGTGGCCTGGATCACGCGGCTGGTGGAACGGAGCTCGTGGAGGGGCACCGATGGGGGATCGTCGCACGTCAGCAGGCCGGGTCCCGGCCCGCCACCGCAGGTCGTCCGGGGTGGGTGGGGTCGGTGGCCGGTTCCGGCGCGGCTGGTCGGTGCTGGGCGCGTTCGCGCTCGCCCTGCCGCTGGTCGCGGTGCCCGCGACGTCGGCCTCGGCGGCTTCCTGGGCCATCGGGAAGGCCGAGACCAGCACGGGGCCGTACCAGCCCGGCCAGACCGTCACGTGGGTCGTGACCATCTCCTGCTCCGATCCGAACCAGGACCCGTGCGCGCCGACCACCATGACGGACCCGCTGCCGGAGAACGTCGAGCTCGTCAGCGCGTCGATCCAGAGCGCCGGGGCCGGCACCGTCAACCCGCAGATCGACGCCGACACGGACACCGACACGGTGACCTACACGGCCGACAGCGTGAACAACGGGCAGCAGTCCCAGATCCTCATCACGGCTCAGATCGCCGACGACATCCCGTACAGCCAGGACGGCGTGCCGATCACCAACACCGCGACGGTGGACTCGGACAACGCCGACCCCGCATCGGCGAGCGATGACATCGTCCCCGAGGTCCCGCTGGTGCTCGACTCCGAGACCACCAAGTCGATCGACCCCGAGGGCGCGATCGCGAGTCCCGGTACCCCGGCGACGGTGACCCTCGGCGGTACGAACACGTCCAACGACCCGGTGGACTCCCTGGTCATCGTCGAGCCGACGGCGGGCACCGACCCGAACCCGTTCACCTATCTCGGCTTCACGGGCTGGGGGGCCGTCAGCTGGCCCGAGGGCGCGACGTCGGCGGACGTGACGTTCACCTGCGCCGATGGGTCCACCCCGACGGAGACCAGCACCACGGCCGACACCCTGCCCGACCCGCCCGCCGACTGCGAGGTCGAGGGCTTCACCGTCGAGTTCGACGGTGACATCGCGATCGGCGCGACGGCGTCGATCCCGTTCGACGTCGAGCACACCGACGCCGTCACCGAGCTCACCGACCCCCTCACGCTGACGAACACGACGTCGTCGAACGTGGTCCACGGCGACGACGAGTCCACGCCGACGGACGCGAGCGACACGTACGTCATCACGCCGCCGAACAACGCCGTCACGCCGACCAAGTCGTTCGACCCGGCCGTGGTGAGCGCCGGGTCCCCGACGACCGTCACCCTCGGCGCGACGAACGACGGCGACCCGACGACGTCGATGACGATCACCGAGCCGTCCGAGGGCACGCCGAGCCCGTTCGAGGGCGACGACCCGCTGACCTTCACCGGCTGGGGCACCGACGGAGCCGGGGCCGGCGTGGTGTGGCCGAACGACGCCGACGCCGCGAGCGTCACCTTCACGTGCGCCGACGGGACGACGACCGACCCGATCCCCGCGGAGGCCGAGGACACGCTGCCGGACCCGCCCGCCGGCTGCGTCGTCGTCGGGTTCTCGATCGAGTACACGGGGAACATCGTCACCGGTGCCGAGGCGACCATCCCGTTCACCGCGGACACCGACCCGGACCAGGCCGAGGACAACGTCCTGCACCCGAACGAGATCACGGCCACCATCCCGAACGACTCGGAGACCGCGGACGCGACGCTCGAGACGCTCACCGACCGGCTCGCCACGGAGACGACCAAGTCCATCTCGCCGTCCACGATCCCGGCGCTGCCGGGCCAGACGGTCGTCGTCGGTCTCCCGACCCAGCTCCTGCCGTTCGGCGAGGACGGGTCCACCACGAACGCGGACCAGGTCGTCATCCAGGACCCGACGGACACCGGCGCCCCGGGGGAGTTCTGGGGCAACTTCACCGCGTCGTCGGTGCGGTCCACCGACGTGCCCGCCGGGACCGAGCTGACGATCAACTACTGGAACGGGTCCGCGTGGGTCGAGGCGCCCGACTGCGGCAGCCCGGTCGAGGGTGCCGCGACGGTGAACTGCGACCTGCCGGACGACGCCCAGGGCGTGCAGTTCGTCTACGACGACACGACGGGCGAGGGCATCCCGCCCGGCGAGAGCTTCGCCCCGAACTTCGTCGCCACGTACGTCGGTCCGGAGGACCGTGAGGAGCCGATCGCCAACTGCGGCGCGTCGAGCGCGTCGAACGAGGCTGTCGCCCCGACCGACCCGGCCGAGGGTTGCGACACCGTGGACCCGTTCCCCGTGCCGGTGGGCCCGGGTGACCTCGACTTCATCGACAAGACGTTCCTCGCCCCGGAGGGGCAGAGCGGGGAGCCGTACACCCTGCGCGCCCGTACGCAGGACGAGATCACGGCGCAGATCACCTGGTCGACCAACGGGTTCGAGGGTGTGGACCCGATGGTGATCAGCGACATCGCGGACCCGGTCGCGGCGGCCGATCCCGCCATCGCCGGTTCGTTCTACGACGCCTTCAACCTGGTCGCGATCTCCGTCGACGACCCGCTGCTCCAGTACGACCAGGTCGAGAGCGTCGAGCTGTTCATCAACGGCGCCTGGGTGGAGGCCTCGGGCGACCCGTGCCCGGAGGCGTGCGACGGGACCTTCCCGGGCTACACGCTGACGGCCGACGAGCAGGCGACCGCGACGTCGGCTCGCCTGACGTACACCGAGTCGCCGGGACGGGCGGCGTTCCCCACCGACCCGACGGTGCCGGCCGCAGGATCCGGTGTGGCCCGGTCGACGCAGGCGGACGGGCGTCACGTCGACTTCACGTTCCAGCTCCGCGACGACCGCCGCAGCGGCGGACCGGCGCTGGGCGAGCAGCAGGGCGAGATCTACAACAACCCCGACGACCCGGGCCTCGTCACCGACACCGCCCGAGGGACCGCGACGTTCCAGGGGACGGACCGCACGGACACCGACGCCGATGACGTGCTGATCCTCGACCAGCCCATCAACGTCGGGATCACCAAGGACTGGACCGGTGGCCCGCTGTCGGTCCCGCCGGAGGGCACCCCGTACGAGGACTTCCCGACGACGGTCGCCACCATCACCGGTTCGAACAACTCCGTGGCCCGGGTGGACCAGCTGCGCCTCGCCGAGCCGTCGTACGCCAACGACGACCTCGTGGTCGAGCCGCAGGTCGCCGCCGGTACCAACCCGTTCGACGCGTTCACGCTGACGGACATCGTCGACGTCGTTCCGCCGGACGGCACCGAGACGACGACGGTGACGCTGACGACGGTCGACGGCACGGCCACCGACTACACCGAGGCCGAGGCCGAGGCGCTCACCGCCGTGCAGCTCGAGGACGTCGTCGGGGTGGAGGTCACCTTCGACGGACGCATCGCGTCCACCGAGTCCGGCAACAACGAGGGCGTCCTGGAGATGCAGCTCAAGCTGCGCGAGTTCGACCGGTACACCGAGGAACGCATCACGGTGGACCACGACCCCAACCCGGTGCCGAACAGTGCCGGCGCCGAGGTCTCGGACCCGGGCGGCACGACCGCCCAGACGCCGCAGGCCTGGGACACCGCCGAGATGGAGCTGCGGGACGCCGAGATCACGATGGAGGAGACGAAGTCGTTCAGCCCGGGCACGATCGTCGAGCCCGGCACGGACGCCGAGGAGAACCCGACGTCGATCCTGACGATCACGGGCCAGCCGACGGGCCCCTCGCGAGCGGTCGAGATGACCCTCACCGACGTGGACGGCAGCTTCTGGAACCAGTACGACCTGATCGGGTTCGACGGCTCGTCCCTCACCGCGCCGATCGACCAGGTCCAGGTGGACGCCTACACGGGCGGCACCTACGACGAGGCGAGCGACACCTTCACCGGTGGCACGTGGACCGACGGCGAACCGGCCGGCGCGTTCGCGCTCCCCGCGGGGGTGGACGCGGCCGACGTCGTCGGCCTGCGGTTCACGTTCACCCGCGCCGACGGTGCGATCTGGGAGAACCCCGCCAACCCGACGCAGGCGGTGAACCTCGAGGTGCAGGTGCGCGACACGCTGCGCTCCGACCCGACCACCCCGGTGCCGAGCGACCTGGAGCAGAACGACCCGGCGCCGGGTGAGGACGCGCCAGGCGTCGCCACCAACGACGTGACCGCCACGGTCACGGGCGCGGACCTGGTGTTCAACCCGGCCGACCCGGACAACCCGATCCCGGTGTCCAGCGACGCCGAGGCGTCCGGGACGATCATCTACGAGCACACCGAGAACGGCGTGAAGATCGTCAAGGACTTCGACACCGACATCACAGGCGGCACCAAGCCGCCGAACACGGCGTTCCCCATGAACATCACGGTGACGAACGTCGGGAACCGGCCGATCTACGACCCGGTCATCGCCGACGACCCGATGCCCACCGACGACGACGGGCCGCAGCTGACGCTGGCCGACGTCGACGAGCCGTTCAGCTACACGCTCACGGAGCCCGGCACGCCGCCGGTCGGCCAGCCCAACGGGCCGCAGATGCCCACCGACCCTGCGAACGTGGCCGTGGACCAGACCGGCAACATCGCGGGCCTGACCTTCACCTTCCCCGAGGGCACCGTGCTCGAGGTGGGGCAGGTCTACACGATCACCGTGCAGGTGCAGTTCCGCACGACCTTGGCCGCGAACACGGTGGTCGAGAACACCGCCGGGGTCACCGGCGACCGGCCGTGGGACGTCTGCCAGGCCCAGTCCGGCGAGGACGGGAGCACCATCGACGGACGCCTGAACGAGGACACCGGAGCATGCGAGGCAGACTCCGACGTGACGCCCGTCCCGTCGGGCGTGCTCGCCGAGTCGAAGCTTGTCAAGGCGACGAACGACGAGTACCCGCTCGGCATCATGGTCGATCCCGACCAGCCGGGGAGCGTCACGCCGGAGGACTGCCAGCCGAACGCGTTCGGGTTCTACGCCTACCCCTGCACGCCGATCATCCCGCCAGGGCAGAACGAGACGTGGCGGGTCCGGGTGGACAACGTGGGCAACCTTCCCATGGACAAGGTGGTGCTCTACGACCGTCTGCCGACCCCCGGCGACACCTCGTCCGACCCGACCAGCACGTCGGAGCGCGGGTCGCAGTGGACGCCGATCCTCACGAACGACCCGCCGCCGCAGGTCGTCAACGCGCCGCCCGGCAGCACGACGACGTTCTACTACACGACCGTCGACGAGTACTGCCCCGACGACCTGGTGGATCCCGTCAACGAGCCCACCTGCCCGGACGACCCCGAGACCGGCTGGGCCGAGCTCACGGCTGACACCGCGGAGGAGACCTACGAGCAGATCACCGCGATCAAGACCGTGATCGAGATGGCGCCGGACAACCTGTTCCAGCCGGGCAGCTTCATCGCGCTGGAGGCGACGACGACCACTCCGGCCGAGGTCCCGGAGGCGGGCGACCGGTCGATCGCCTTCAACTCGGCCGCGGCG
This sequence comes from Isoptericola dokdonensis DS-3, assembly GCF_001636295.1. Taxonomy (NCBI): domain Bacteria; kingdom Bacillati; phylum Actinomycetota; class Actinomycetes; order Micrococcales; family Promicromonosporaceae; genus Isoptericola; species Isoptericola dokdonensis. The sequence continues at coordinate 2,976,390 of NZ_CP014209.1, forward strand.
TCCGGCGTCGTGGTGACCCAGAGCGGTGACGAGATCAACTCGTTGCGCGCCGAGGGTGTGAAGGTCGGCGTCGCGACGGCGGCGGGCCCGCTCGAGGTGAACAAGGTGGTCACGGGCGAGGGGGCCGGGAACGCGCCCGACTCGTTCGACCTCGTCGTCGAGTGCACCTCGGCCGTCGGGACGTGGGTGGAGACGGAGCTCGACCCGATACCCATCACAGTCACGCCCGGGTCTCCCGTGACTGTGCCGAACCTGCCGTATGGCGCGGAGTGCACGCTCACCGAGGACGGGTCGCAGGGTCAGACCGCGCTCGTCGTCGTGCCGGAGACGGTGACGATCGACACCGAGACGGTGGACACGCTGGAGGACCCGGCGACGATTACGGCGACGAACGTCTACGACCTGGCGAGCATCGTCATCGACAAGGAGGTCGTCAGCGACGCCGTGGATCAGGACGGCAGCCCCGTCGTGTTCGGGCCGTTCGACGGCACCGTGGAGTGCACGTTCTTGGGCGAGGACGTCTACGCCGAGGGCTACGGACCGGACGAGCCGATGACGTTCGAGCTGAACGACGGCGACTCGGTCGAGTTCACCGGTCTGCCGGTCGGCGCCGAGTGCACGGTGACGGAGACGGGGGCGGGCAACGCGTCCTCCACGACGATCACCGTGCAGAACGGCCTGCAGGAGCCGGAGGTGACCGAGGGAACGTCGGCGGACCTCACCCTGGTGGGCGACATCGTCAGCCTTCCTCGTAACGCGGTCACGCTGACGAACACCTACGACGTCGGCGCCATCGACCTGCAGAAGGTGGTCGACGGCGAGGGAGCGGACGCCTACGGCGCCGGGCCGTTCGACATCGACGTGGTGTGCACGTTCGACGACGGCGACGGCACCGGAGCCCAGACGGTCTACGACAGCACGGTCGTGCTGGGCGGCGCCGGGCCGCTCGACGCGGAGATCGCCAACCTGCCCGCAGGGTCCGAGTGCACCATCACCGAGACTGACGAGGCCGGCGCCACCGGCTCGGTCGTCGTCCCGGACACGGTGACGGTCGGTGCCGGCGAGACCGCCGAGGTGGTCATCACCAACACGTTCGACGTCGGCTCGATCGAGGTGAACAAGGACCTCGCCGGGCTCGGTGCGCTCTACGGGCCGGGGCCGTTCGTCGTCGAGATCCTGTGCACCTACGGGGAGGACGAGAACGGCAACCCCGTGGACATCGCCATCCCGGGCGGGGCGGAGCGCGAGATCGACGGCGGCTCGACCGTCACGTACGAAGGCCTGCCCGTCGGCGCCGAGTGCGCGCTCGCCGAGACCGACGACTTCGGGGCGTCGTCCACCACCATCTCCGTCGACGGCGGCGACCCGGTGCCCGGCACCGAGGTGAACGGCATCGTCGTCCCGCCGGCGCAGGAGGACGGCTCGCCGACCACCGTCACGGTGGACGTGACCAACACGTTCGACACCGCCCCGCTGGTGGTGCAGAAGGTGGTCGACGGCGACGGTGCGGACTTCGCCCCGAACATGCCCGAGCTGCCGTCGCTCCCGGAGATCCCGGACCCGCTGCCCACCGACCCCGACGAGATCGACGCACTCATCAACGAGGTCTCGGACTACCTGGCCCAGGTGGGCGAGGCGTACGACGAGCTGCCGTACGCGGTCACCCTGGAGTGCACGGACAACCAGGGTGCCCCGGTCGAGGCGATCCTCGGCGGGGCGGACCGGCGGTTCGGGCCCGGCGTGCCCGCGGTCTACTTCGGGCTGCAGGACGGGGACTCGTGCACCGTCACGGAGACGGAGGACGGCGGCGCGACGTCGACGGCCGTCGACCCGGACCCGGTGCCGATCGAGGGCGACGCCACGATCCAGGACCCGGTCGAGGTCACGGTGACCAACACCTACGACACCGGGTCGATCCAGGTCGACAAGGTCGTGGACGGTGATGCGGCGGAGTTCGTCACGGCGTCGTTCGAGGTGTCGCTGGCCTGCACGTTCGAGGGCCAGGACATCGCGGTCCCGGACGGTGCCACGCGCACGGTGACGCCGGACGAGCCGGCCACGTACGACGGCCTGCCGATCGGCGCGGAGTGCGTCGTCACGGAGACGGACGCCGCGGGCGCCGCGGAGATGACGATCTCCACCAACGTCGAGGACGGAGACCCCGGCCAGGTCGTGGTGCCCACGGCCGACGCCGACCCGGCGGTCGTCACCGTGACCAACACGTTCGACGCCGGGTCGGTCGCGGTGGAGAAGGTGGTCGACTTCGAGGGTGACCCGTATGACGTGGGGCCGTTCGAGGTGACCGTGGAGTGCACGTTCCAGGGTGCGGGCATCGAGATCCCCGGCGGAGCGGCGCGCGAGATCAGCGGCGGGCAGACGGTCACCTACGACGGGCTGCCGGTCGGCGCGGAGTGCGTCGTCACCGAGACCGACGACGGCGGCGCGAACGGGTCGGCGGTGTCGGTGATCGACGGAGGTGACCCGGGTGTGGTGACGGTCGCCGCGGGGGATCCCGCCGAGATCACGGTGACGAACATGTTCGAGGCCCAGCCGGTCCCGCCGGACCCGTCGACCCCGCCGGCTCCGCCGGTACAGCCGGGCACCGACCCGCTGCCGCGCACGGGAGCGTTCGTGCTCCCGCTGCTCGGGCTGGCGGTCCTGCTGACAGCGCTGGGCGGGGTGCTCGTGCACCTGCGCCGGCGCGACGAGGCCTGACGCCCTCGGGGCGCTGAGACCGACGTCACCAGGCGGCTCGTTGCACTGAGTGCAACGAGCCGCCTAGTGTCGCGAGGTGCCACCCATCCCGTCGGAGCTCCCCGCGGAGCCGCGCGGCGACCGCCGCGCCGAGCTCAAGGCCCGCACGCGTCGCGCGATCGTGGACGCCGCGAGCAGCCTCATGGACGAGACCGGCGGCGTCGGCTTCTCCGTCGACGGGCTCGCGGCGCGTGCCGGCGTCTCGCGCCGCACCGTGTTCAACCACTTCCCGTCGCTGGACGACGTCGTGGCCGCGGTGGGCGCCGACGCGTTCGCCACGGTGGGCGACGCGCTGCTCGCCGTCGAACCGCGCCCGGCGCCCGAGGACGGCGACGACGCCCGGCGCGCCGCCGTCCTGGCCGACCTGGTGGGCGCGCTGCGCCGCGCCGACCTCGTGGCGCCGATGGCCTCGCTCACCCGCGGCCTCGGGCTGGCGGGGTCCTCCGTCGACGCCGCGGTCGTCCCGCCGCACCAGGCGATGCTCCTGCTGCGGGCGCTGTCGGACGTGAGCGAGGACGTCGCCGCCGACCTCGCCCGCCGGCACCCCGGCATCGCCCCCGTCGACGTCGACCTGCTGGTCGCCCAGACCATGAGCAGCCTCGTCGTGCTGCACCGCCACTGGTACGCCCGCACCGGAGGGGCCGCGGACGCCGCGGCCCGCCGCGTCTGGGCCGACCTCCTCGCCCATCTCGCCTCCTCCCTGGCCATCGCCGCCACCCCACCCGAAGGACACCATGGCTGAGCTCCTCTACCGCCTCGGACGCTTCGCGTCCCGACGCGTCAAGACCGTCGTCGCCGCATGGATCGCGATCCTGGCGATCGCCGGCGTCGGGTACGCCGTCGGCGCGGGCACCCTGTCCGACAGCTTCTCCATCCCCGGCACCGCGACGCAGCAGGTCACGGACCGGCTCGCCGAGGAGATGCCCGCGGCCGCCGGCGGCACCGGCACCGTGGTGCTGAGCACGGACGACGGCTCCGAGCTCACCGCCGACCAGCAGGAGGCCCTCGGCGGCGTGCTCGCCGACGTGAAGGACGTCGACGGCGTCGAGGACGTCGTCGACCCGTTCGACAGCGAGGCCGAGCGCGCGGAGCAGGCCGCCCGGCTCGGCGACGGCGAGCAGCAGATCGCGGACGGGCGGGAGCAGATCGCGGACGGCCGGGAACAGCTCGCGGACGGTCAGCAGCAGCTCGACGACGCGCGGGCCGATCTCGAGGCGGGGCAGGAGCAGCTCGACGGCGCCCGTGAGCAGGCCGAGGCCGCCGGCCAGGCCGAGGTCGCCGCACCGCAGCTCGACGCGCAGCAGGAGCAGATCGACGCCGGCCTGGCGGAGCTCGACGGGCAGCAGGAGACCCTCGACGAGAACGCCACGACGCTCGACGACAACGAGGCCGAGCTCGACGAGCAGGCCGCCCACCTCCAGCAGGGCCAGGCGTTGCTCGACCTCGCGTCGGGGATCACGCTCGTGTCCGACGACGGCTCGACCGCCGTGTCCACGGTGATGTTCACCGACGACCAGATGGACATCTCCCAGGAGACGAAGGACGCCGCCATCGGCGCGATCGAGGACGGGGTCGCGGACGTCGACGGGGTGCACGTCGACTTCGGCTCCGACATCTCCCAGGAGACCCCCTCCATCGTCGGGCCGGGCGAGGTCGTCGGCCTCGTCGTGGCGGCGATCGTGCTGGTCGTCATGCTCGGCACCTTCATCGGCGCGGGCCTCCCGCTGCTCACCGCGCTGATCGGCGTCGGCATCGCCGCCCTGGGCGCGCTCGCGTTCTCCGGCGTCGTGCAGATGTCGTCCGTGACGCCGGTGCTCGGCCTGATGCTCGGCCTCGCCGTGGGCATCGACTACGCCCTGTTCATCGTCAACCGGCACCGCCACCAGCTCAAGGAGGGCTACGAGGTCCGCGAGTCCGTGGCCCTCGCCACCGGCACGTCGGGCAACGCCGTGGTGTTCGCCGGGGCGACGGTTGTCATCGCGCTGCTCGCGCTGAACGTCACCGGCATCCCGTTCCTCGGCCTCATGGGCACCGTCGGCGCGGCCTCCGTCGCCGTCGCCGTGCTGGTCTCGGTGACCCTCACGCCCGCCCTGCTGTCGGCCATCGGCCTGCGGATCCTCAGCCGCAAGGAGCGGGCCCGGCTCGAGCCGGCCGCGGCCGCCGGCGGCGACCACGCCGCGCACGACGCGAAGCACGCCTCCGCGCCGTCGTCGAAGCCGGTGAAGCCGATGCGGACGCTCGTGGCCGTGGGCCGCGTGGTGCTCGGCGTCGCGCTCCTCGGTGTCGTCGCGATCCCGGCGCTGGACCTGCGGACCAACCTCCCCGACGGGTCGTCTGCGCCGGAGGACTCCACGTCGTACGCGGCGTACACGACGGTCGCCGACGAGTTCGGGCCGGGCGTCAACGGCCCGCTGCTCGTGGTCGCGGACCTGCCGCAGGCGGTCACCGAGGACGACGAGGTCGCCACGCAGCTCGCGATCGCCGACCGGCTCGCCGCGCTGGACGACGTCGTCGCCGTCGCTCCCGCCGGGACGTCGGACGACGGCACCGTCATGGCGTTCCAGGTGGTTCCCGCGGAGGGGCCGACGAGCGCGTCGACGGAGCAGCTCGTGCACACGCTGCGCGGCCTGTCCCCGGTGACGATCGACACGGCGTCGGTCGACGGGGGACGGACGGTGCGACCGTCTCCGGCGAGGTCGAGATCGGCGTCGCGGGCGCGGCGTCCGGCAACATCGACATCTCGCAGAAGCTGTCCGACGCGCTCCCGCTCTACCTCGGCGTGGTCATCGGCCTGTCGCTGCTCATCCTCGTCGTGGTGTTCCGGTCGATCCTCGTGCCGGTGATCGCGACCCTCGGGTTCGTCCTGTCGTACTTCGCGGCCCTCGGCGGCGTGGTGGCGATCTACCAGTGGGGCTGGCTGTCGGGCGTGTTCGGCGTCCACCACCCGGGGCCGATCCTCAACTTCCTGCCCACGATCCTCGTGGGCATCCTGTTCGGCCTGGCCATGGACTACATGCTGTTCCTCGGCTCCGGCATGCGGGAGGCGTACGCGCACGGCGCCCCGGCGCGCCTCGCCGTCGCGCAGGGATTCCGGGCCGGCCGCTCCGTGGTCACCGCGGCGGCGATCATCATGATCTCGGTGTTCGGCGGGTTCATCTTCGCCGAGGACGCGATGATCCGTTCGATCGGGTTCGCCCTCGCGTTCGGCGTGCTGGTCGACGCCTTCGTGGTGCGCATGTTCGTGATCCCGGCGCTCATGCACCTGCTCGGGGACGCCGCGTGGTGGCTGCCGCGCTGGCTCGACAGGATCCTGCCGAACGTCGACGTCGAGGGGTCGGCGCTGGAGCGCCGGCACCCGCACGTCGACCCGAGCGTCGCAGCGGCGGACCGCACGCAGGAGGTGCGGTCCGCGTAGCAGCCCTCAGGCGTCGGGGGCCGTCCCGGGCTCGGGGCGGCCCTCGCCGGTGTCCGTGGACCGGTCGCGGGCCGCGGACTCGCGCAGCGCGCGGGCCTCGGCGACCGCCTCGCGGCGCTTCGCCGCCTTCTTGTCGCTCGCCTTCGTGTCCCGCGGCGGGAGCTGGAGCGTCACCTCGGCCGGGTAGCCGTCGCGCAGCTCGCGGCTGCGCTCGATCTCGGAGTCGAGCTCGGCCCCGAAGAGCAGCGCGAGGTTGGTGATCCACAGCCACAGCAGGAACACGATGACGGTGCCCAGGGTGCCGTAGGTGGACCCGTAGCTGCCGAAGCTCGTCACGTAGAACGCGAAGCCGGCCGAGGCGAGGATCCACACGCCGATGGCGACGGCGGCGCCCACGCTGATCCACCGGAACCGTGGGTGCCTGACGTTCGGGGTGAAGTGGTAGAGCAGGGCGACGACGAACACGACGAGCAGCAGCGCCACGGGCCACTTCGCGATGCCCCACACGGTGAGGGCGACGTCGGAGAGCCCGACGGTGTCGCCGATCGCGGTGACGATCGGCCCGGACAGCACGAGGCTCGCGACGATGACGACGGCGAGCAGCACCACCACGAGCGTGATCCCATACATGACGGGGCGGAGCTTCCACACGGGCCGCCCCTCGGCGACCTCGTAGACGACGTTCATCGCCCGGCCGAACGCGCCGACGTACCCCGACGCGGACCACAGGGCGAGCGCCAGGCCGACGACGAGCGCGAGGCCGGCGCCGGTGGAGGTCAGGGCGTTGGAGATCAGCGGCTCCACGATGTCCAGGGTCTCCTGGGGGAGGAACTCCTCGAGCGTCGCCGTGATCGAGTCGAGGGCCGCCTCGGCGTCCCCGACGAAACCCAGGAGTGACACCAGGGCCAGCAGCGCGGGCGCGGACGCCATCACCGCGTAGTAGGTCAGCGCGGCGGCGAGGTCGGTGCAGCCGTCCTCGGAGAACTCCCGCAGGGAGCTCTTGAACGCCTGGCCGTAGGCGGGGCGGGCCCGGTCCGTGCCGTCGGTGACGGGGTCCTGGGGCGCGACCGCCTCCACGGGGACGCCGTCCTGCGCCACTGCCTTCTCGCGGGGTTCCTCGGTGTCCGCCATCGCACGCTCCTCGTCCCGTCCGCCGGAGTGGTCCAGGCTTCAGGGTCGCCGCCGCGGCGTCCCGCTGCAACGCGAGGGCGTCGCCGCCGCGGGGGAGCGGGCTGTCGAGAGGAGGTCAGGCGGCCGCGGCGGTGCGGCGCACGGCGGGGAGCACCTCGGTGCCCGACGGGACGATCTCGTCCGGCTCGACGACGGCCCCGGGGGCGACGTGGACGTCGTGGCCGAGGCGCGCGTGCGCACCGATCCGGGCGCCCGCGCCCACGTGGCCCCGGCGTCCGACGTGCACACCCGCGCCGATGCTCGCGCCGGACCCGACGACCGCGTCGACGTCGATCCAGCTGTACCGGCCGACGCGGGCCCGGGCGGCGACGTGCGCGCCCTCCTCGACGTACGCGCCGGGTTCGACGACGGCGTCGACGTGCACGGACGCGCGCGGCGAGGCGTAGCCCTCGCCGTTGTCGTGGCGGACGTAGCGGGTGACGTGGCCGAACTCGTCCTCGACCTCGACCTTCCGGGGGATGCGTCGCACAGTGCTCCTCGCTCGGGTGGTGTGGCTGACCGCCTGACATAACGTGCGACACGCCGAGATGATTCCCAGGGCGTCGGCGTGTCACTCGCTCTGCTCAGGACCCTTCGCGGCGGAGGCTATCGGTGACGCCACCCGGAGCACCAGCAGCCCCAGCAGCGGCACCGCCGGGAACAGCATGATCGTCACCACACGGATGCCGTAGTCGTTCACCAGCGCACCGCCCACCCCGGCGATGAGGAGCGCCACCAGGACCGACCGCAGCAGGGGCCAGGCCTCCTCGGTCCGCTCCAGCCACCCGGCCCGGAACCGCGGGCCGCCCCACAGCAGCAGCACGACGGCCACGAGCACGGCGAGCGACAGCCAGGCCGGGGGGCCGCCGTCGAGCGACCGCAGGGCGTACCCGGCCTTGCGCCAGATCGTCTCGAACGCCGTGCCGTCCACGACCGACTGCACGAACGCGCCCAGGTGGGACCGCTCGGCGGGCGGTCGCAGCCAGTCCAGCACCCCGATGACGGCGACCAGCGCGACGCCCGCACCGCCCGCCAGCAGCAGGCGCCGCCAGGTCAGGCGCGCGCCGAGCACGGCGAGCACCACGACGACGAACACCGGCACGAGCACCAGGCCGCCGCCCACGTCCACGCCGAACGTCGGCCACACCGTCACGACGAGCGCCACCGCTCCGACCACCGACGCGGCGACCGCCCCGGCGACCCGGTTCCAGCGCCGCGTCACGACGGTGGCGATCCCGGCCGCGGCGATCACCGCCACCACCGCGTACACCGAGTACGTGGGGTTGCCGAAGCCGTAGAACCGCCCGCCGAGCGTGGGCGCGGCGCCGAGCGGGCTGCCCCGGTGCAGCGGGGTGCCGAGCACCGCGTCGACGGTCAGCACGACGAACGCCACCCACGACACCAGCACCGGGCCGGACCAGGCCGGCCGTCGCGGGGCGAGCGTGCCGACGGCCGCGACGAGGGCCGTGCAGCCCAGCAGCGCCGTCCACAGCCCGACCCCCGGGTCGGGCAGCCGCCACCAGGACCACGTCGTCATGAGGAACGCCGCCGCCGGCACCGCCGCGCACACCAGCAGCACCGCCTCCAGCGTGCGCTCCCACACCGCCACCGTGCGCGGCGAGCGGCGGGTGCGGACCCGGGGCAGGGCCAGCACCACCAGGAGGAACGCCGCGAGCGCCAGGTAGGTGGGCACCCCGGTGACCGTCCCGGTCACCACGCGCAGCGAGTGGTCCCGGTCGGTGAGGGCCGCGAGGTCCTCGACCGTCGTCTCGGTGCTCGGCGGCCGCTCGTCCCCGAGCGCGACCGGCGCCCCCGAGAAGTCCGTGGGTCGGGGCAGGTCGAAGGCCGCTACGAGCGTCGGCGGCACGTCCAGGAGCCGGACCACGCCGAGCCACCGCGTCGCCGTCGACGTCAGGTACGACGGCGCCGACTCGGTGTCGGAGCGGGCCACCCCCACCCCCAGCGCGGGCCGGGTCGGCGCGGGGTTGCCGACGTCCAGCACGAGGATCGTGGCGTCCGCCGGGGCCGCGTCGACCACGCCGCGCACCCGCGCGTCCACCGCCCGCAGCGCGGCGTCGCGCTCCTCGCCGGGCGACGTCGCGTCGTCCGGCACCGGCCGGGTCGTGCTCGTCGTGGTGCCGGTGGGGTGGAACGGGGCGGCGCCGGCGTCCACCACCGTCACGGGGCAGGAGAACGCGTCGTCCGGGTCGGCGAGCGCCGTGTCGACGTCCCGGTACCGCGGTACGGACCCGTCGGTCGTCGCGAGGGCGAGCGCGGCGCCGGGCCCGACGGCGGTGGTGCAGACGCTGCCGTCGGCGAACGCGTCGCCGAGCACGCCGAGGCGCGGCCGGAACTCCGACGACGCCTGGAGGGCCGTGAGCTCCTCCCAGCCGTCGACCGTGGCCGCGTCGCCCGCGGGCGCGACGTCCCAGTCGGCGCACCGCCACACGCCGTCCTGCTCGCTGCCCGTGACCGGGCTGCGCCCGGAGGACAGGCCGAGCCAGCCCGCGGACACGCAGTCCGCGGACGCACCGGTCGAGCCGGTGGTGACGCCGCCCGCGCTCGCGCCGTCGCGCAGCAGCCGCCACAGGGTCGGCGTCGCCGTGGGGGACACGTCCTGCCAGCGCACGCCGTCGGTGCCGACCAGCACGACCGGTGCGTCGTCCGCGAGCGCGGGCTCCCCGCCCCCGGCGACGTCGCCGGCGTGCCCGGTCGCGGGCAGCGCGGCGCCGCCGAGCTGCAGGAGCAGCGCCAGCCCGGCGGCCGCGCCGCCGAGGTGCCAGGCGGTCCCGCGGTCGGTGCGCGGCGGGACGCCGAGCCGCACGTCCAGGGGCCCGACCAGCAGCGCGGCCGAGCCGAACAGCACCACGTACCCGGCCACGACGATGCCGGAGTCGTTGAGCAGGGTGCCGACGACGCCGACCGTCACCAGGGCGAGCACCGTACGGCGCAGCAGGGGGTCGCGGTCGTAGGCGGCGGCCAGGCCGGGCAGGCGGGCGCGGCGCGGGTCGAGGACGGCCCAGCCAACGACGGCGCACACGACGGCGGCAGCCGCGCCGGCAGGGTTCGCGACGGTCGCCCACGCCCCGGCGGCCTTGGCGCCGACGACGTCGAGGGCGCCGCCGTCGAGGACGGACTGCACGAACCCGCCGAGGTGCGTCGACGGCGGGCTGGCCCAGTCCGCGATCGCGACGACGGCGACGACCCCCACGGTGACCCCGGCGACGAGCGCCACGAGCCGCCACGTCAGCCGGGTCCCGGCGACCCACAGCACGAGGACCGCGAAAGCCGGGACGAGCGCGAGGATGCCGCCGAAGTCCGCGCCGAACGGCGGCAGCCCGTCGACGGCGACCGTGACGAGCGCGACGGCCGAGGCGGCCAGCACCTGCGTGCGCCGTCGGGCCCCCGCCTGCCGCAGCAGCGCGACGACGCCCGCGGCCAGCACGATCCCCATGACGGAGTAGACCGCGAACACCGAGTTGGAGAACCCGTAGAACCGTGCCCCCAGCGACGGCGCGGGGCCCAGCAGGGAGCCCTGCTGGAGCGTGGTCCCCGTGACGCCGTCGACCGTGAGGACGAGCCAGGTCGCTGCGGCGAGCGCCGTGGGCAGGCGCCACGGCGAGGGCGGCAGGAGCCGGCGCGCCCACCAGGCGGCGAGCGCCAGGGCCAGCGCCGCGACCGGGACGGCCAGGGACAGCACGGTCACGGGGGCGTCCCACACCCACCAGCGCGACAGCGTCGCCAGGGTCGCCGCGCCGGGCACGCTCGCGGCGAGCGCGAGCACCGCGACGGCGAGCCGGGTGCCGTGCCCGGGCCGGGCGCCCGGCTCGGCGGGCCGGTCGGGTCGGCGGCGGGACACGAGCAGCCACGCCACGGCCCCCACGACCCCGAGGGCCGTCACCCCGACGAGCACCGGTGTCATGCGCGGCAGCGTCTCGGTGAGCACCGACAGGTACTGCCGGTTCTCCACCGTGCGCCCCACGCTGAGCCGGCGGTCCTCGCCGTGCTCCAGCGGGGACCCGGTGAACGCCGCGGCGGCCTCCGCCACGGCCGGGTCCTCGGGGTCGGCGTCCTGGAGGAGGGCGTCGGCGAGCGTCGCGGACAGGTCGCCGGTGACGACGACGCCGGGCCAGCGCGACGACGTCGACGTCAGCCAGGTGGCGTCGCCGCCCGGGGAGGTCCAGTCGACGACCACCTGGAGGTCGGCGGGGCCGAGCGGGGTGTCGGCGAGGCCCGCGACGACCAGCCGTCCGCCGGCGGGCAGCAGCGCGGCGAGCCGGCCGACGGCCGCGTCGACCTCCGCGACGGCCGCGCTGCGGTCCACCGCGGCGTCCGGGAGCTCGCCGAGGTCCACCACCGTCACCGGGCACGCGGCGACGTCGTCGGTCGCGAGGTCCTCGTCGTCGCCCAGGTAGCGGTCGACGTCGCCGTCGGGCGCGGCGAGCGCGAGGGCGCCGCCCGGGCCGACGGCGGTCGTGCAGGCGTCGACGGTGCCTGCGAGGGTGGCCAGGGCGCCGGGCTCGGCCGCCGGGGCGTCGCCCTTCTCGCCGTCGGGGGTCACGAGGGCGCTCCAGCCGGGCACCCGCACCTGCTCGACGGTGCCGGTCGTCGGCAGCACGGGCAGCGACGGGCAGGGGGTGGCCTCCTGCTCCTCGTCCGGGCCGTCGTCCGGGGCGCCGGAGTCGCCGGGGTCGGCCTCCTGCGGGGTGGTGGTCACCACGCGGCTGCCCGCCGACAGGGACAGCCAGGCGTCGCGGGGGCACGTGGGCGTCAGGGTGCGCACCGACGACGACGCCACCGACCCGCCGCCCGCCAGCCGCCACAGGTTGGGCGTGCGGGCCGCGTCGACGTCGCTCCAGCGCAGGCCGGCCACGCCCGCCAGGACGAGCGGAGTGTCGGCGGGCGCGTCTTCGCTCGCCTGCGCGCTCGTCGGCAGCAGCGTCAGGACGAGGGTGCACAGGAGGCCGAGGACGACGGCGAGGGGACGGACGGACGGACGCACGCAGGTCAGCCTATGGTGCGGCGTCCCGTCGCCGGCCGGTCGACGTGGGCGGATGCGGGACACCGTGTGCCGGGTCGGCGCAGATCCTGCTCGGACGCACGTGAGTCTGCGCGGCGTGCCGCCGGTCAGCGCTGGGTGCCGCGAGTCAGCGCTGGGTGCCGCGAGTCAGCGCACGGCCGGGGTGCGCACGACGAGCGCGCCGGGCTCCACCCAGGTCGCGAGCTCGACCGCCCGGCCGAGCACCTCCCCGTCGACCTGCGCCTGCTCGCCCTCCTCGACGACGATCGTCGCCCGCTTGGCGCGGACGTGGTCGATGCGACCGATCTTCAGCTTGAGGTCGTTCTGCACCCCCATGCCCTGCGCGACGACCTCGCCGAGGAGCTGTGCCCAGCCGGCGAGCCCGCCCCGCGTGTCGATCGCCGCGACGTCGAGCTCGCCGTCGTCGATGACCGCGTCGGGCAGCAGCGTGATCCCGCCCGGCAGGCGTCCGCAGTTGCCGACCATGACGGTGCGCAGGCGCGCCTCGACCGGCGGCCGGTCGTCCACCTCGATCCGGGCGAGCAGCCGGCGCCCGTGCAGGTGCCGGACCCCGGCGAGGAAGTACGCCACCCACCCGACCCGCGCCTTGAGGGCGTCGTCGGCGTCGGCAACCATCGCGGCGTCGAAGCCGAGGCCCGCGATGACGAGGAACAGGTGCTCGCTGCCGGCTTCGGCGGCGTCCTCCTGCGCGGGCCGGACGATCTTGAGCCGCCCCACGTCGATGGTGCGGTCCACGCCGCCCAGGACGACGGCGAACGCGTCCTCGACGTCGGCGAGCGGCAGGTCGAGGTTGCGTGCGAGGAGGTTGCCGGTCCCGGCGGGGATGATGCCCATGGGGCGGCCGGTCCCGACGAGCCCGTCGGCGACCGCCCGGACGGTGCCGTCGCCGCCGGCCGCGACGACGACGTCCGCGCCGTCCTCGAGGGCCTGACGGGCCTGCCCGGTGCCGGGGTCGTCGACGGTCGTGTCGTAGAAGCGCGGCTCGGGCAGCGCGGCCTCCGCGGCGAGCCTCCGGACGGTCTCCGCGACCTGGCGGGTGTGCTCCTTGGACGGGTTGACCACGACGGCGACCCGCGGCCCCGCCGGGCGGGTCTGCGGTCCGGGCGGGGTCGGGGCGGGGGCCGCCGCCCGGCTGCGTCGCAGCAGCACGACGGAGAGGGTGAGCGCGACGAGGCCCACGACCAGTGCCACGATCCCGACGACCAGTTCCCAGGGCATTCGGCCAACATAGGGCGAATCGCCCCCCACCGCGAGGGGTGGGTCCGTCGCCGCCGCGCCGTCCGCCGCTTCCTGTGCCAGCCTGGGCGTGCTGGGCGTCCACGGCGGTACCACCTGGGGCCGGACGGAGCCTCGCTGGGGGAGCGACGGATGGGTGGATCTGCGACGGTGCGGCGGCGCTGGGTGTCCGCGGCGACGGCGTTCGCGGTGGCGTGCACAGGGGCGGTGGCCGCCGCGGTGCCCTCCACGGCCGACGTGCCGTCCGCCACCACGCAGCAGCCTGCCGCGCCCACCGCGGACGTCGGTGCGGCGCTGGCCGCGGCCCCCGGCAACCCGGGCGTCCCCGGTGATCCCACCGTGCTGTACACGGAGGACTTCGAGAACACCCCGGACGGCTCGAACGTGCTGCTGACCGACTACACGGGTGCCACAGGTATCACGTACGCGGCGGCGCCGTTCTGGGCGAACCGGCCCAACTGCAACGGCTTCATCGTGGACTGGACGAGCCCGCGCAACGCGAACGACTGCACCGGTGTGGCGAACGCGGCGGCCGTGTACAACAGCATGCTCGCGATCCCGCACGCGCTGGGGCAGCTCCAGGGCGTAGCGCCGACGACGAACGGCGCGGCCGCCTCGTACACGGCCGCCAGCGCCACGGGCGCGCAGATCCAGTTCCAGACCGCGCAGCAGGTCCCGTTGCCGATCGCGAACCGCTTCGTCACGTTCTCCGTCGACGCCGGGGCCATGAACTGCAACGTCTCCGCGCCGCTGCTGCGGTTCTACCTCCTGGACGAGGCGAACACCGAGATCCCGGTGTCCAGCACGCCGATCAACGTCTGCACCGACCCGCGCGGCCAGACGTTCACCGGGGTGCCGACACCGTCCGGCGCCACCGGGACGGTGCGCGCCGGGACGTTCGCGGCCGACGGCTCGACGCTCGTCACGGGATCCACCCTCGGCATCCGGATGCGCAACCAGAACAGCGCGGCGAACGGGAACGACGGCGCCTACGACGACATCGAGGTCCTCGACGTCAGCCCGCAGCTCGACAAGGCGTTCGCCCCCACGTCGTCGATCGTCGGTGGCCGGTCGACGCTGACGTTCACGGTGACGAACACCGCGGAGCTGGCGGCGAAGGACGGCTGGGAGTTCACGGACAACCTGCCCGCCGGGCTCGAGGTGGCGCGTCCCCCTGCCGTGGCCACCGACTGCGACGCCGACGTCGCCGCGACGGGCGGCGGGACCACCGTGGCGGTGACGAACGGTGCGCTCGCCGCGGGCGAGGTGTCCTGCACGATCAGCGTCGACGTGACGTCCCGCACCGCCGGGACGTACACGAACGGGCCGGACGACGTCGAACCGACGACGGGCCTGAACCCGCCGGGGGAGACGACGGTGACGTTCACGCCGTTCGTCGGGTCCGGGCTGTGCCCCGCCCCGGCGTTCCTCTTCCAGCAGCCGGAGTCGGCCGTCCCGATCGAGATCGACCTGGTGACCGGGGAACAGGTGGAGCGGCCCGCGCTGACAGATCTGGCATACAACGGCGTGGGGTACAGCGAGCTCGCCGACGCGTTCTTCGGCTTCGACAACCCGACGGACCAGGTCTACCTCGTCTCGCCCGACTACACGACGGTGGAGAACCTGGGCTCCCCGGACTACTCGAACGTGCCGTTCACGTACGCCGAGCTCTTCTCCAGCGGGATCGCCGTGGGCGACGTGTCGCCCGACGGCGTCCTGTACGCCTCGTCAGCGGGTTTCGGGAGCCGGCCGTGGATGGCCGTCGACGTCGACCAGTCGTCCCCGACGTTCCTGCAGGTCCTCGACGGCGGGACGGTCCCTGCCCCGGCGTCCCCGGTCAACGCGGGCGTGGACTGGGTGTACAACCCGGAGGACGGGCGCCTGTACTCGTTCGGGACGAACGGCAACAACACGAACGTCTGGATCTACGCGTTCGACCCGGCGAACCCGTCGGACGGGTTCGTGCAGGTGGCGGCCCTCGGCGCGCTCGCCGCGCCGAACGGTCAGGCGGCATCGGCCGGCGGCAACCCGTTCGGGGCCACGTACGCCAGCCCGGGGTACCTGTACGGGGCGAACAACCAGACGGGACAGATCTGGCGCATCCCCGCGGACGACCCGACGTCCGCCACGTTCTTCGCGTACGGTCCGGGATCGACCAGCAACGACGGCGCCCGGTGCGCCAGCGCCGAGGTCCTCATGGACCTCGGCGACGCCCCGGACACGTACGGCACGTCGCTGGACGAGGACGGCGCCCGGCACGCCCTGGTCGGCTACGACGCGGCCACGAGCACCGCGCCCCTGATGCTGGGCGACGCGAACACCGTGGACCCCGACGACGACGGTGCGCCGTCCGCCGCGGCCGACGGCGACGACCTGGCCGGTGTGGACGACGAGGCCGCCGTCGCCTCGCCCGTGGTGCTGACCCCGGCGGCGGAGACCTCGGTGACGGTCACCGCGACGAACGACACGACCGAGCCCGCGACGCTCGCGGGCTGGTTCGACGTCGACGGCAGCGGCACGTTCGACGCCGACGAACGCTCGGTCGTGAGCGTGCCGGCGTCGAGCGGGACGGCCGCCTACGAGCTCACCGCGCCCGCCGGCATCGTGCCGGACGCGTTCGCCCGGTTCCGCCTCTACGCCGGCGACGTGGCCGACCCGCAGCCGACGGGTGCGGTGTCCGGGGGCGAGGTGGAGGACCACCCGGTCACGGCCGGGGCACCGCAGTGCCCGGTGGACGCGTTCCTCGTCCAGACGAACCCGACGTCGCTGCGCGGCGTCGACCTGATCTCCGGCGACGTGTCGACCATCGAGACGTACGCGGGCACCGCGGTGTACAACGCGATGGGCTTCAACCCCCTGGACGGGTATCTCTACGCGATCCAGAACCCCTCGTTCCAGTTGACGCGGATCTCGACGGGCGGGGTCGTCCAGACGCTGGGGGTCCCCGCGGGGCTGAACCAGGCGACCTCCTGGCAGACGGGGGACTTCGACACGAACGGTCACCTGTGGATCGCCCAGGGAAACCCGGACGACCTGCGGTGGGCGGAGATCGACCTGGCACCGGGCTCGCCGACCTACGGCACGGTGCTCGACACCGGGACGACCCCGGTCGCTGCGCAGGGGCTCTTCGACATCTCCGACTGGGCGTACAGCCTCGCTGACGGCGGCCTGTACTCGATCACGAACCTGGCGGGGACGGACACGTTCGTCGTCGCGCGCTTCGACACCACGACGCACACGGTCTCCGTGGCGGCGACGCTCGGCCAGCTCCAGGCCCCCGGCCAGCCGGCCCTCGCCGCGAACACCGCGTTCGGGGCGATCTACGCCGACTCCGCGGGCAACCTCTACGGCTCGCACAACGCGACCGGGCAGATCTGGCGGGTGAACCCGACGACGCTCGAGGCCTCGTACTTCGCACCCGGCCCCGCGTCGTCGGGCAACGACGGTGCACGCTGCGTGTACGCGCCCGTCGCGGTCGACCTGGGCGACGCCCCGGACTCGTACGGCACCACGCTCGGCGCGGACGGCGCCCGGCACGGGCTGGAGAGCACGTCCGGGACGACGTCGCTCATGCTCGGGTCGTCGGTGGACGCCGAGGACGACGGCGCACCCGGCCCCGGCGCCGACGGCGACGACACCACGGCGACGGCCGACGAGGACGGCGTCGCCGACCCGATCGTCATGGCGTCGGGGACCGCCACCCCCGTGACCGTGACGGCGACCAACGAGACCGGCGAGGACGCGACGCTCGCGGGCTGGATGGACGTCGACGGCGACGGCACGTTCGACGCCGTCGAACGATCGTTCGTCACCGTCCCGGCGGGCTCGGTCGACGTGCCGTTCGAGCTGCTCTTCCCCGCCGGGACGGTGACCGGCTCGACGTACGCCCGCTTCCGCCTCTTCGCGGGGGACGTGACCGACCCGCAGCCGACCGGCGCCACCTCCGGCGGCGAGGTGGAGGACTACGTCGTCGACGTGGCGGAGCAGGAGCTCACCGTCGTGAAGTCCGCGGCGCCCGCGGGGGAGGTCCTGCCCGGCGGCACGGTCACGTACACCGTCACGGTCACCAACAGCGGCGACCTGCCGTACGCGGCCGGAGCGCCGGCACGTGTGCAGGACGACCTGTCCGGGGTGCTGGACGACGCCGTGCTCGACCCGGACTCGTTGGCCGCGCAGAGCGACGGTTCGGGCACGCCGGCGGCGCCGGTGCCGGACGGGTCGTCGCTGTACTGGGAGGGCCCGCTCGCGGTGGGGGAGACCGTGACCCTGACGTACGCCGTCACGGTGAACGACCCGCTCACCGGCGACGGGACCCTGACGAACGTCGTGACGGGACCACCCGAGTCGAGCTGTGCGGACGGCACCGAGCCGGGCTGCTCGACCGTGACGCCCGTGCGGGCGATGGAGATCACCAAGTCGGCGGACGTCGTCGAGGTGACCCCGGGCGGCACGGTGACGTACACGGTGACGGTGGAGAACACCGGCCAGGTCGCCTACACGGCCGACGACCCGGCGACGTTCAGCGACGACCTCTCCGGGGTGCTGGACGACGCGACGTGGGACGACACGGCGTCGGCCGACGTCGGTGACGTCGCCTTCGCGGAGCCGGTGCTGTCGTGGAGCGGGCCGCTGGAGCAGGGTGCGACGGCGACGATCACGTACTCGGTGACGGTGGACGACCCGCCCACGGGTGACGGCTCGCTGACGAACACGGTGACGGGACCGCCGGAGTCCGGCTGCGACGACGGCACCGAGGACGGCTGCACCACCGACACCCCGGTGCGTGCGCTGACGCTGACGAAGACCGCGGTGCCGGACGGCGCCGTCGGGCCGGGCGGCGTCGTGACCTACACCGTCGTCGTGGAGAACACCGGCCAGGTCGCCTACGCGGCCGACGCCCCGGCGTCCTTCTCCGACGACCTCTCGGGTGTGCTGGACGACGCGACGTGGAACGGTGACGCCACGGTCGACGTCGGCGCCGTGTCGTACGCCGCGCCGGTGGTGTCGTGGAGCGGCCCGCTGGCGCCCGGTGAGACGGCGACCGTCACGTACTCGGTCACGGTGGACGACCCGCCCACGGGCGACGGGACGCTGACGAACGTCGTGACCGGGCCGCCGGAGTCGAGCTGCGACGACGGCACCGAGCCGGGCTGCTCGACCGACACCCCGGTGCGGGCGTTGACGATCAGCAAGTCCGCGGACGTCGTCGAAGCCGTCCCGGGCGGCACGGTGACCTACACCGTGACCGTCACCAACAGCGGCCAGGTGGACTACCCGGCCGACTCCCCGGCGTCGTTCACGGACGACCTGACCGGCGTGCTGGACGACGCGACGTGGAACGGTGACGCGTCGGCCGACGTCGGCGAGGTCGCCTACGAAGCGCCGACGCTCGCCTGGTCCGGTCCGCTGGCGGCGGGCGGGTCGGCGACGGTCACGTACTCGGTGACGGTGGCGGACCCGCCGTCGGGTGACGGGACGCTGACGAACGCGGTGGCCGGTCCGCCGGAGTCCGGTTGTGACGACGGCACCGAGCCGGGCTGCTCGACCGAGACGCCCGTGCGGGCGTTGACGATCAGCAAGTCCGCGGACGTCGCCGAGGTCGTCCCCGGCGGCACCGTGACCTACACGGTGACGGTGGAGAACACCGGCCAGGTCGCCTACGACGCCGACGCCCCGGCGACGTTCTCCGACGACCTGACCGGGGTGCTGGACGACGCCGCGTGGAACGGTGACGCCGCCGCCGACGTCGGGGCCGTGGCGTACGCGGATCCGGTGGTGTCGTGGAGCGGGCCGCTGGCGGTCGGCGGGACGGCGACGATCACCTACTCGGTGACGGTGGACGACCCGCCGTCGGGCGACGGCACGCTGACGAACACGGTGACGGGACCGCCGGAGTCCGGCTGCGACGACGGCACGGAGGACGGCTGCACCACGGACACCCCGGTGCGCGCCCTGACGGTCACGAAGACGGCGGACGTCGCCGAGGTGCTGCCGGGTGGCACGGTGACGTACACGGTGACGGTGGAGAACACGGGCCAGGTGGCGTACCCGGCCGACGACCCGGCGTCGTTCACGGACGACCTGTCCGGGGTGCTGGACGACGCGACGTGGGACGACGACGCGTCGGCCGACGTCGGCGAGGTCTCCTACGAAGCGCCGACGCTCGCCTGGTCCGGGGCTCTCGGCGTGGGGCAGACGGCAACGGTGACGTACTCGGTGACGGTCGACGACCCGCTCACCGGCGACGGGACGTTGACGAACGCCGTGACGGGGCCGCCCGAGTCGGGCTGTGACGACGGCACCGAGCCGGGCTGCACCACGGACACCCCGGTGCGCGCCCTGACGATCACCAAGCAGGCGGACGTCGCCGAGGTGCTCCCGGGCGGCACGATCACGTACACGGTGACGGTGGAGAACACCGGCCAGGTCGCCTACGACGCGACCACCCCCGCGACGTTCGCGGACGACCTCACGTCCGTCCTGGACGACGCGACGTGGGTCGGCGACGCGACCGCCGACGTCGGCGAGGTCACGTACACCGCGCCCGAGCTGGTGTGGTCGGGTGCCCTCGCCCCGGGGGCGACCGCGACGGTCACCTACTCGGTGACGGTGGACGACCCGATCACCGGTGACGGCCAGCTGGTGAACGTCGTCGTGGGTCCGCCGGAGTCGAACTGCGACACCGGGCAGGAGGACGGCTGCGTGGTGCCGGTCCCGGACCGGCAGCTCGACATCACCAAGACGGCGGACGTCACCGAGACCGCTCCCGGTGGCACGGTGACCTACACCGTCACGGTGGAGAACACCGGCTCGGTGGACTACGACGACACCCGGCCGGCGTCGTTCACCGACGACCTGTCCGGGGTGCTGGACGACGCGACGTGGGACGACGACGCGACGGCCGACGTCGGCGAGGTCACGTACGCCGCGCCGGACCTGACCTGGTCCGGTCCGCTGGCGGCGGGGGAGTCGGCGACCGTGACCTACAGCGTGACGGTCGACGACCCGCCCGCCGGGGACGGGACGCTGACGAACGCGGTGACGGGTCCGCCGGAGTCGGGCTGCGACGACGGGGTCGAACCCGGCTGCACCACCGACACCCCGGTGCGGGCGCTGACGATCACCAAGGAGGCGGAGACCGCGGAGGTGCTGCCGGGCGGCACGGTCACCTACACGGTGACGGTCGCCAACACCGGCCGGGTGCCCTACCTGGCGGACGCGCCCGCGACCTTCACGGACGACCTCACCGGCGTGCTGGACGACGCGACGTGGGACGACGCGACGGCCGACAGCGGCGAGATCTCGTACGCCGAACCGGAGCTGACCTGGACCGGGGCGCTCGCGGTGGGCCAGACGGCGACGGTCACGTACTCGGTGACGGTGAACGACCCCCTCACCGGGGACGGCTCGTTGACCAACGCCGTCGTCGGTCCGCCGGAGTCCGGCTGCGACGACGGGACGGAGCCGGGCTGCTCGACGGACACCCCCGTGCGCGCCCTGACGATCACCAAGACGTCGGACGCGCAGGACGTCCAGCCCGGTGAGGTGGTGACCTACACGATCGAGGTCGAGAACGTCGGCCAGGTGCCGTACGACGACGCCCGCCCGGCGACGTTCAGCGACGACCTCACGCAGGTGCTCGACGACGCGACCTGGGACGACACGGCGGCGGCGAGCGCCGGTGCGACGTCGTACGGGGAGCCGACCCTCACGTGGTCCGGCCCCGTCGGTGTCGGTGAGACCGTCACGATCACGTACTCGGTGACGGTCGACGACCCGCTCACCGGCGACGGCGTCCTCGTCAACGGTGTCGTGGGGCCGCCGGAGTCCGGCTGCGACACGGGCTTCGAGGACGGCTGCACGGACGTCGTGCCGTCCCCCGGCCGCGACCTCCAGATCGTCAAGACGGCCGACCCCACCGGGCCGGTGCCCGTCGGGGCGACCGTCACCTACACCGTGCGGGTCACGAACACCGGCGACGCCCGGTACACGACCGGCACGCCGGCGTCCTTCACGGACGTCATGGCCGGCGTGCTCGACGACGCGACCTACGACGACGACGTCACGGCGAGCGCCGGGGCAGCCATGATCGACCCGGAAGCCGGCGAGCTGGCGTGGTCCGGGCCGTTGGAGGTCGGCGCGACGGCTGTCGTCACCTACTCCGTGACGGTGGACGACCCGGTCACCGGGGACGGCGAGCTCGCCAACGCGGTCCTGGGTCCGCCGGAGTCGAACTGCCCGGTGGCGATGCCCGCAGGCGGTCGTGGGGCAGCTCTGGGCGTCTCCGCGGCGACCCCCGAGATGCCCCCCGGCTGCCAGGTGCGCACGCCCGTCGAGCCCGCGACGGTCCCGCCCACGACTCCGACCGCGCCTCCCACGGTCCCGCCGACGGCCCCGCCGACCGAGACGCCGACGGTCCCGCCGGGGGTGCTGCCCCGCACCGGGCCCGCGTGGGCGCTGGCGCTGCTGGTCGTCGCCGGAGCTCTTGTCCTGATCGGTGCCGGGCTCCGCCGCACCACGGGGGCGATCCGGCGCGACTGACGCCGCGAGTCGGCGCAGGGCGGCGCGAGTCAGCGCAGGGCGGCGCGAGTCAGCGCACCGCCCGGCCGTTAGGCTTGCGGGCGTGATCGACATCCGACTCCTGCGCGACAACCCCGACGTCGTCCGCGCGAGCCAGCAGGCCCGCGGTGAGGACCCGACCCTGGTGGACGCGGTGCTGTCCGCGGACGCCCGACGCCGGTCGTCCCTGGCGCAGTACGAGTCGCTGCGCGCGGAGCAGAAGGCGATGGGCAAGCAGGTCGCCCAGGCATCCGGCGACGAGAAGGCGGCCCTGCTGGCGCGGACGAAGGAGCTCGCCGAGCAGGTCAAGGCCCACCAGGCGGAGGCGAACGCCGCCGAGTCGGAGCTGGACGAGCTGCTGTACCGCATCCCGAACGTCGTCGAGGGAGCGCCTGCCGGCGGCGAGGCGGACTTCGTCACGCTCAAGCATGTGGGCACGCCGCGCGACTTCGCGGCGGAGGGATTCGAGCCGCGCGACCACCTCGCGATCGGCGAGGGTCTCGGCGCGATCGACACCACCCGCGGTGCGAAGGTGTCGGGGTCGCGCTTCTACTTCCTCACCGGCGTCGGCGCACGCCTGGAGCTGGCGATCCTCAACGCGGCGATGGACCTCGCCGTCGAGGCGGGCTTCACGCCGATGATCACCCCGACGCTCGTCACCCCGGAGACGATGCGCGGCACCGGGTTCCTCGGCGCGCACGCCGACGAGATCTACCGGCTCGAGCGGGACGATCTGTACCTCGTCGGCACCTCCGAGGTCGCTCTCGCCGGCTACCACGGCGACGAGATCGTCGACCTGTCGTCGGGCCCCAAGCGGTACGCCGGCTGGAGCGCCTGCTACCGCCGCGAGGCGGGGTCGCACGGCAAGGACGTGCGCGGCATCATCCGCGTGCACCAGTTCCAGAAGGTCGAGATGTTCTCCTACTGCGCCGTCGAGGACGCCGCCGCCGAGCACGAGCGCCTGCTCGCGTGGGAGGAGGCGATGATGGCGAAGGTCGAGCTGCCCTACCGCGTCATCGACACCGCCGCGGGCGACCTCGGCACGTCGGCCGCGCGCAAGTTCGACTGCGAGGCGTGGCTGCCCACGCAGGAGCGCTTCCTGGAGCTCACGTCGACGTCGAACTGCACGACGTTCCAGGCGCGCCGCATGAACGTGCGCGAGCGCACCGAGGACGGCACCCGCACGGTGGCGACCCTCAACGGAACCCTCGGCACGACGCGCTGGATCGTCGCGATCCTGGAGAACCACCAGCAGCCCGACGGCTCGGTCCGCGTCCCGGAGGGCCTGCGGCCCTACCTGGGCGGCCTCGAGGTCCTCGAGCCGGTCCGCTGATGCCGGTGCGGTCCGACCGGTCGCTGGTCGCGCTCGACATCGACGGCACGCTGCTCACCTACGACGGCGTGCTGGCCGACGAGGTGCGCGACGCCGTCGCGGGCGTGCGCGCCGCCGGCCACGAGGTCGTGCTCGCGTCGGGCCGCTCGCTCGTCGCCATGCTGCCCGTGGCGGAGGCACTCGGTATCGAGAGCGGCTGGATGGTCTGCTCGAACGGAGCGGTCACCGTCGAGATCGACCCTGCGGAGCCCCGCGGGTGGCGCGTCGCCGAGATGATCACGTTCGACCCGCAGCCCGCGCTGCGCCTGCTCCGCGAGGAGCTGCCCGACGCGCGGTACGCCGTCGAGGACCTCGGCGTCGGATTCCGCATGAACGAGCTCTTCCCCGAGGGTGAGCTCGACGGCACGTTCGCGGTGGTCGACTTCGAGGAGCTGTGGTCGCAGGAGGTCACGCGCGTCATCGTGCGCAGCCCCGAGGCGACGAGCGAGATGTTCCACGAGCTCGTGGCCCGGCTCGGCTACGACGACGTCACCTACGCCGTCGGGTGGACGGCGTGGATGGACATCGCCCCCCACGGCGTGACCAAGGCGACCGCGCTGGAGAAGGTGCGCGTCGCCGTCGGCGTCGACCCGGGACGGACCATGGCGCTCGGTGACGGTCACAACGACGTCGACATGCTGCGCTGGGCCGCGCGAGGCGTCGCCATGGGACACGCCGACGACGCGGTGCAGGCCGCCGCCGACGAGGTGGTGGGGTCGATCGACGAGCACGGCGCCGTCGACGCCCTGCGCCCGCTCCACTGAGCACCGCCGCGAGTCAGCGCTCGCGCCGGGGGCCGGACGCAGGACGAGGACGCGCGCCGTCGCGTTCACGGGCCCAGGGGGCCCTCCACTCCGGGTCTGACGACGACGCGCGTCCTCGTCCTGTGTCCTCCGGCGTCACGTCTTGCGCCGTTGCCGCCGGACCTGCGCTGACTCGACGACGGTCGCGCTGACTCGCGTGGGCCTGCGCTGACTCGCGCCGCGGTCAGTCGCGGGCGGTGAGGACCAGCGGGCCGTCGGCGGTGATGGCGACGGTGTGCTCGCTGTGGGCGCCGCGGGAGCCGTCGGCCGAGCGGAGGGTCCAGCCGTCGTCGTCGGTGTAGATCTCGTCGGTGGTCTCGAGGAACCAGGGCTCGATGGCGATCACGAGGCCGGGGCGCAGCGGGTAGCCCCGGCCGGCGCGGCCGTCGTTGGGGATGTGCGGGTCGCCGTGCATGGTGCGGCCGACGCCGTGGCCGCCGAAGTCGGTGTTGATGCGGTAGCCGGCCTCGCGGGCGACGGCGGCGATGGCGGCGGAGATGTCGCCGATCTTCTTGCCGGGCTGGGCGGCGGCGATCCCGGCGTCGAGGGCGACCTCCGTGGCGCGGATGAGCTTCGCGTCGGCCTCGCCACGCTCGGGGGTGGTGGGCTGCCCGACGACGAACGACAGCGCGGAGTCGGAGACCCAGCCGTCGACGGCGACGGCGAAGTCGATGCTGAGGAGGTCCCCGTCGACGAGGGTGTAGTCGTGGGGGAGGCCGTGCAGGACGGCGTCGTTGACGGAGGTGCAGATGACCTTGCCGAAGGGGCTGGCGCCGAACGACGGGTGGTAGTCGATGTAGCAGGACTCGGCGCCGCGCTGCTTGATCATCCGGTGGGCCAGGTCGTCGAGCTCGAGCAGGTTGACGCCGGGCCTGGCGGCCTCGCGCACGGCGGTGAGCGTCTCGGCGACGAACTGGCCGGCCGGGCGCATCTCCTCGATCTCGCGCGGGCTCCTCAGCTCGATCATGGTGGTCCTTCCGGGTGCGGTGACGGTGCTGGGTACAGGGTGTCACGGATCGCCGGGTCGACCGGCGTCAGATCGTCATCACATCGTGACGTGGTTGCAGGGACCGACCGGTTGCGCGACCTGCAACGTTGCGGTCTGCTTTACAAAGGGTGCGAGAGTGCCATGTCCGGGACAAAGTGGACCCGGGAGTCTCGCCCGAGTCGACGGCGTCCGTCGTCGGTGACCGCACGATGCAGTGGAGGGTTGGCATGACCAGAACCACGACGACCGCACGCCGGCGCGGCCTGGCGGTGCTCGCGGGGGGCGCGAGCCTGGCGCTCCTCCTCACCGCCTGCAGCGACCCGGACGGCGACGCCCCCAGCGAGGGGGAGAGCGGCGACGCGACCTCGTCGTCGTCCATCGACTGTGCCGCCTACGAGGAGTTCGGCGACCTCGAGGGCACCACCGTGAACATCTACACGTCGATCGTCGAGCCCGAGCAGGCCACCCAGGAGGCCTCCTACGACCCGTTCGAGGAGTGCACCGGTGTCACGGTGGCCTACGAGGGCTCGCGCGAGTTCGAGGCGCAGCTCCTCGTCCGCATCCAGGCCGGCAACGCCCCCGACATCGCGTACCTGCCGCAGCCCGGCCTGCTCAACACCATCGTCAACGACTACCCGGACGCCATCGTCCCGGCGCCCGACGCGACCGTCGCCAACGTCGACGAGTTCTTCTCCGAGACGTGGAAGGGCTACGGCACCGTCAACGACACGTTCTACGCCGCCCCGCTCGGCGCGAACGCGAAGTCGTTCGTCTGGTACTCGCCGTCGATGTTCGCCGACGCCGGGTACGAGGTCCCCGAGACGTGGAGCGACCTCCTCACGCTCACGGAGACCATCGCCGCGGAGCAGGAGACCCTGCCCTGGTGCGCCGGCGTCGAGTCCGGCGACGCGACCGGCTGGCCGGGCACGGACTGGATCGAGGACGTCGTCCTGCGCACCGCGGGTCCTGACGTCTACGAGCAGTGGTACACCCACGAGATCCCGTTCAACGACCCGCAGATCGTCGAGGCGTGGGACGCCACCGGCGAGATCCTCAAGAACCCGGAGTACGTGAACGCCGGCCTCGGCGGTGTCGACTCGATCGCCACCTCCCCGTGGACCGACGCCGGGTTCCCGATCCTCGACGGCAACTGCTGGCTGCACCGCGCGGCGAACTTCTACCAGACGCAGTGGCCGTCCGGCACGGAGGTCGGCTCCGAGGGTGACGTCTTCGCGTTCTACCTGCCGACCGACCAGACGGACATCAAGCCGGTGCTCGGTGGCGGCGAGTTCGTCGCGGCGTTCGCCGACCGGCCCGAGGTCCAGGCCTTCCAGACCTACCTCGCGAGCGCGGACTGGGCCAACCAGAAGGCCCTGGCCACGCCCGAGGGCGGTTGGGTCAGCGCCAACACGGGTCTCGACCCGGCGAACCTCCAGACGGAGTTCGACCAGCTCGCCTGGGAGACCCTGGCCGACGAGGACGCGGTCATCGCGTTCGACGGCTCGGACCTCATGCCCGGTGAGGTCGGTGCCGGCACGTTCTGGACCGGCATCGTCAACTGGCTGACGGGCTCCGACACCCAGGAGGTCGTCGACCAGATCGAGGACAGCTGGCCTCAGTGATCCACCGGTGGCCGGTCCGGGGCGCACACCCCGGACCGGCCACGACCGTCCCCTGATGGCCGTCTCCTGAAGGAGGTCACCCGTGTCCTGGTTGCTCGAGCCGTCCGGAGCCACCGAGAAGTTCCTCGTCATGTTCGTGGCGATCCTGCTGTTCGTCGCCGTGATGAGCCTGGTCCTGTTCGTCGTCGACCGGCCCAAGCGCATCCCGAACTGGGTCGTCGCGATCGGCTTCGTCGGCGTACCGCTGGCCTTCCTGCTGTACGGGCTGATCCGACCGACGCTCATCACCGTGTGGAACTCGTTCTTCGACGACACCAGCACGGAGTTCGTCGGGCTCGACAACTACGTCACCGCGTTCACGCAGCCCCAGTTCCAGAAGGTCCTTCTCGTGACCGCGGCCTGGGTGATCCTGGCGCCGCTGCTCAGCACGGTCATCGGGCTGGTGTACGCCGTGCTGGTGGACCGCACCCGGTTCGAGAAGGCCGCCAAGGCGCTCGTGTTCATCCCCATGGCGATCTCGATGGTCGGCGCCTCCATCATCTGGGGCTTCGTCTACGAGTTCCGGCCCGAGCAGGCCGGCATCCAGCAGATCGGCCTGCTCAACCAGGTCCTCGTCTGGCTCGGCATGCCACCGCAGCAGTTCCTCATCGGGCAGCCGTGGAACACCGGGTTCCTCATCGTCGTGATGATCTGGATCCAGACCGGTTTCGCGATGACGGTGCTGTCGGCCGCGATCAAGGCGATCCCCGACGACATCGTCGAGGCCGCCCGGCTCGACGGCCTGCACGGCATGCAGATGTTCCGGTTCATCACCGTGCCGAGCATCCGGCCCGCCCTCGTCGTCGTGCTGACGACCATCGCCATGGCCACGCTCAAGGCGTTCGACATCGTCCGCACCATGACCGGCGGGCAGTTCGGCACCCAGGTCGTGGCGAACGAGTTCTACACGCAGGCGTTCCGGCAGAACAACCAGGGCCTCGCCGCCGCGCTCGCCGTGGTGCTGTTCATCCTGGTCATCCCGATCATCGTCTACAACGTGGGCCAGATGCGGAAGGCGGAGGACATCCGATGACGACGACACCGACGCCCGGGCAGGCCGCCGGCCCCCTGGTCGAGGACGACAGCCCCGCGACGCCCCGCAAGCTGTCCCGCCTGGAGAAGCGCGCCATCGCCACCAAGGGGCGGCTCAGCTCACCCTGGGCCTCCGGTATCGCGATCATCATCGCGGTCCTGTGGACGATCCCGTCCGTCGGCCTGCTCGTGACGTCGTTCCGCCCCGAGCTCGACATCCGCAACAGCGGCTGGTGGACGGTCATCCCGGGCGTCTTCACCGGCGAGGCGGAGTTCACGGCCGACAACTACAACGAGGTCCTCTACGGCAACAGCTCGAACCTGGCGGACACGTTCGTCAACTCGTTCGTCATCACGATCCCGGCCGTGATCATCCCGATCACGCTCGCGCTGCTGGCCGCCTACGCCTTCGCCTGGATCCCGTTCAAGGGGCGGGAGTTCCTCTTCGTCGCCGTGTTCGCGCTCCAGGTGGTGCCGCTGCAGGTCGCGCTCGTCCCGCTGCTGTCCGACTACGTCGACTGGGGGATCAACGGCACCTTCTGGACCGTCTGGCTGTCGCACTCGATCTTCGCGCTGCCGCTCGCGATCTTCCTGCTGCACAACTTCATGAAGGACATCCCGGCGTCGCTCGTCGAGGCCGCCCGCGTCGACGGCGCCGGGCACGTGAAGATCTTCTTCCGTGTGCTGTTCCCGCTCCTCGTGCCGGCCATCGCGTCGTTCGGCATCTTCCAGTTCCTGTGGGTGTGGAACGACCTGCTCGTCGGCCTGACGTTCACCTCCCCCGCCTACCGCCCGATGACGGTGGCGGTCGCCGAGCTCGCCGGCTCCCGCGGCGGCGACTGGCACCTGCTCACCGCCGGTGCGTTCGTCGCCATGATCGTGCCGCTCATCGTGTTCATCGCGCTCCAGCGGTTCTTCGTGCGCGGCATGCTGGCGGGCGCGGTGAAGGGGTAGCCCCGCACGGCGGCAGGCGGTGCCGTGACGCGCGAAGGGTCCCGACGTCGTCGTCGGGACCCTTCGCGCGTCACGACTGCCGGAGATCAGACGGCGGCGGGCACCGGGGCGGCGACGGCCTTCGGGCTGGTGCCGAAGCGGTTGTCGCCCGGCGTGCCGTCCTGGACCGTGAAGACGAGGAGGACGATCGGGCCGGCCAGCGGGACCAGGCCGATGAACCACCAGAAGCCGGAGCGGTCCGTGTCGTGCAGGCGCCGCACCGTGACCGCGATGCCGGGCAGGAGCAGTGCCAGATTCACGAGCGACGCGATCCAGTAGGTCGCCCCGTAGGAGATGGCCATCGTCGTCATGTCGACGGTGAGCCCGTCGGTGGTGTTGACGAGGATGCTGAGCGCGACGGCGACGAGCGCCACGAACAGGGCCCAGAACCAGAGCTCGGACCGGCGGGCGCGGCCGGAGAACGTGGCGTACTTGCTGAAGACGGACTTGACGGCGTCGCCGAAACCCATGGTTTTCCTCCCGGTAGGTGTCGGCACCGGTGTGCCGACCGCCGTGACCATAGGGGACCTACCGTCCGAAGTCCACCGTTTCTTCGCATCTCCTCCACAACCGGACAGGGGCGTCCGGGGCGGCGTCGCGACGTAGGCTCCCCAGGTGCCCGACGACACCGCCCCCGGCCCCGCCGGGCCTCCGTCCCCACCCCGCGGGACGCTCGACCGGGTGCCCGCGCCCGCGCTGTTCGTCGTCTCCGGGCTGACGCTCTATCTGGGTGCGGCCGTCGCCGTCGGGCTCTTCGACACCCTCGGCGCGCCCACCGTGAGCTGGTGGCGGATCGTGCTCGCCGCCGTCGTCCTGCTCGCCTGGCGGCGGCCGTGGCGTCGCCGCTGGACGCGCCACGACCTGCTGGTCGCCGCCGCGTTCGGCGCCGCCCTGTCCGCGATGAACATCGTGTTCTACGTCGGCATCGACCATCTGCCCCTCGGCGTCGCGGTCGCCATCGAGTTCACGGGCCCCATCGCCGTGGCCGCCGTGACGGGGCGCGGCTGGCGAGAACGTGGCGCGATCGTGGTCGCGGCGTGCGGTGTGGTGCTGCTCGCGGGGGTCACGCTCGACGGCGACCTGCCCCGCGAGGACGTCGTCGTCGGCCTGGTCGCGGTGCTCGCCGCCGCGGCGTGCTGGGCCGGCTACATCGTGCTCGGCAAGCGCGTCGCGGGCGGTGGGTCCGGCATCGACGGGCTCGCCGTCGGCATGGCCGCCGGCGCCCTGCTGTTCGCGCCGCTCTACGGCGGCTCGGTGCCTGACGTCGTGCTGGACCCGGCGCTGCTCGGGTTCCTGCTGGTGGTCGCGGTCTGCTCGTCCGTCGTCCCGTACGTGCTCGACCAGGTGGTGCTGCGTCGCATCGGCACCGCGACCTTCTCGGTGCTCCTCGCCCTGCTGCCCGCGACCGCGACCGTCGTCGGCGCCGTGGTGCTGCGCCAGGTGCCCACCTGGCCGGAGGTCGTCGGGCTCGCGCTCGTCACCGGGGCGATCGCGATGACCGCCACCGGACGCGACTGACGCAGCGTCAGGGCACGAGCAGGAGCTTGCCGAACACCTCGCCGCTCTCCAGCATCGCCAGCGCCCGCTCGGCGTCCCCCAAGGGGAGCCGGTCGTGGACCACGGGCCGCACCCGGCCGTCGGCGACCATCGGCCACACGTGCTCGCCCACGGCGGCCACGATCGCGGCCTTCTCCTGCGGGCTGCGCGACCGCAGCGTCGTGCCCGTGACGGTGGCGCGCTTCGCCATGAGGGCCGCGAGGTCGAGCTCGCCCCGTCTGCCCTGCTGCAGCCCGATGACGACGAGCCGGCCGCCGGTGGCCAGGACGCACACGTTGTCACGCAGCGCGCCGCCGCCGAGGACGTCGAGCACGACGTCGGCGCCGCGCCCGTCGGTGGCCGCCCGGACCGCGTCGACGACGTCGTCCCGCCGGTGGTCGACGACGACGTCCGCACCGAGGGCCCGGCACCGGTCCACCCGCTCGGGACCGCCGGCGGTGGTGACGACGCGCGCACCGAGGGCGACACCGAGCTGGACGGCGATGCTGCCCACGCCGCCCGACCCGCCGTGCACCAGGAGCGTCTCGCCGGCCGTCAGGCGGCCGGCGTCCACGAGGTTCGTCCAGGCCGTGCACACGGCCTCCGGCAGGGCCGCGGCGTCCACCAGGTCGACGCCGTCGGGGACGGGCAGCGTCTGCGCGGCGCGGACGACCGCGCGGTCCGCCCAGCCGCCGCCGTCGAGCAGGGCGACGACGCGCTCACCGACACGCCGGGAGGACACGCCCGGCCCCAGCGCGCGGACCGTACCCGAGATCTCCAGCCCCGGCCACTCGGGAGCGCCCGGCGGCGGAGGGTAGAGTCCGGCGCGTTGTAGCAGGTCAGCGCGGTTGATGCCACTTGAGGCGACATCAACGACGATCTCGCTCGTGTCGGGATCGGGTAGGTTCGTCACATTCGTGGTGAGTTTCCCTGACCCGCCCTGGACCGTTATCGTGACCGCTCGCACACCGATGCACCCTACCCGCGCGTGTCGACGCGCGCGGGAACGTTCCCAGCGGTGGCGGAATCACCGGTGGCAGGGGTCGGACTAGCCCTTGTCGCCGTACCACCAGTGATGGAGAGAGGTCCTCATGCTCCGCAGGTTGGGCGTTCGCGGGAAGATCCTTGCGACACTCGCCGTGCCGATCTTCGTCCTCGTCCTCGCGGCGGGCTTCATCTCGTGGGGCGCCCTGCAGGAGGCAGCCGAAGCGCGCCAGACCTCCGCGCTGGTCGACAGCCTCGAGGTGCAGGACACCGCCGGCAGCGCCGTCGCCACCGAGCGCGGACTCGCGTTCGCCGCCCTCAACGACGTGCCGGGCGCCATGGACGCGCTCGTCGAGGCGCAGGAGCAGACCGACGAGGCGCTCGACGGCCGCGACGCCGCGCTGCGCGAGCTCGACCTCGACGCGCTGAGCGTCAACGTGCAGGACGCCGTCGCGCAGACCATCGACGACCGCATCGAGCTCGACGACCTCCAGAGCGACGTCACCTCGCGGCAGATCCTCCCCGCGCAGGCGCTGCAGCGCTACAGCGAGGTGATCGAGCGCGCCCTCGACGTCCCGCGGTCCCTCTCCGCCGTCTCCACCGACGAGGGCCTCGTGCGGCGCCTCAACGCCTACACCGCCATGGACGAGGCGATGCTGGCGAACACCTACGAGCGTGCGCTGCTCTCCGTGGGTCTCTACCAGCAGGGTCAGGCGCGCGGCGAGGACGACCTGAGCGCCCGCGAGACCACCGAGCTCGCCCAGATCTCCCAGCAGATGTCCGCGGCGATCAGCGACACCGACGACCACACCGCCGCCGCGCAGGAGGCCGTCGACCGTCTCGGGCTCGGGCTCTCGCTGCCCACCCTCGACGAGGACTTCGCGATCCTGCGCACCAACGTCGAGTACCTGAACCCGTCGGCCGTCGACCCCGAGGTCGCCGCTGCCTCCGCCGAGCTGTCGCAGCAGTGGATCGACGCCATGCAGCCCGTCCGCGACCAGGTCCGCGACGAGACCGTCACCTACGCGGGCGACCTGTCCGGCAACGCCCGCAACCAGGCCATCGGCACCATGCTCGCGACCTTCGGCATCGTGCTGCTGTCCGTCGTCATCGCCGTCGTCATCGCCCGACGCATCGTGAACCCGCTCCGGCGCCTCACCGCCGCCACCGCCGACGTGCGCGACCGCCTCCCGCAGATGGTCGAGCAGATGGCGGTGCCCGGACAGAACCCGGGCGTCGACCTCGTACAGGTCCCCGTCGAGTCCTCCGACGAGATCGGTCGCCTCGCGAACGCGTTCAACGAGGTCAACGAGACGACGATGGTCGTCGCCCGGCAGCAGGCCGCCCTCCGTGGGTCGATCGCGGAGATGTTCGTCAACGTCGCGCGTCGTGACCAGGTGCTCCTCAACCGCCAGCTCGCGTTCCTCGACGAGCTCGAGCGGTCCGAGGAGGACCCGAACACCCTGTCGAACCTGTTCCGCCTCGACCACCTCGCGACGCGGATGCGCCGCAACGCCGAGTCCCTGCTCGTCCTGGCGGGCATCGACTCGGGTCGACGCGTCCGGCAGCCCATGCCCGTCTCCGACGTCATCCGCACCGCGTCGTCCGAGATCGAGCTGTACGACCGGGTCCGCCTCAACCTCCAGTCCGACCCGCACATGCTCGGGCACAACGCCCTGACGGGCGCCCACCTGCTGGCCGAGCTCCTCGAGAACGCCACGATGTTCTCCGAGCCGCACACGCCCGTCGAGGTCACCACCACGCGCGACGCCCGCGGCGTCGTCGTCGCGGTGCGCGACCACGGCCTCGGCATGTCCGCGGAGGAGATCGTCGACGCCAACGCCAAGGTGGCTTCCGCAGCCGCGACCGACGCGGTCGGCGCCCAGCGCCTCGGCCTCTTCGTCGTCGGCCGGCTCGCGAACCGGCTCAACGCGCAGGTCGTCTTCGGCACCGGTTTCGAGGGGCGCGGCACGCTGGTCACCGTCGTCCTGCCGAACGAGCTCTTCCTCGCGGACGAGGCGCTGCCGCTGCCGCAGCCCACGGACCCGCTGGAGGCCGCGACGCAGCGGTCCGCCGCTCAGCTCTCCGTCCCCGTCCGGGACGAGTACGCGCTCCCGGCCCCTGCCGAGGAGTCTGCTCCCGCGCCGGCTGCCACGGCCTCGGCGGCCTCCGCCCCGGCTGCTCCGTCCACCGCGCCGCAGGTGCCCACGTCGGCGCCCGCCCCGGTGGCGCAGCCGGTCGGCCTCGGCTTCGGCCTGGCAGAGCCCGAGGCACCCGTCGCCGAGCCCGTCGACATCGACGCCCTGACCGACGGCACGACGTCCGCGGGCATGCCGCGCCGCCGTCGCTCCGACGGCGAGACGCCGACCGAGGCGATCGTGCTCCCGCCGCTGGTCACGCCGCACCTCGACGAGTCGCTGCCCGAGGCCGACGACGCCCCCTGGACGCCGCCGCAGGAGGTCGCGCCGTCCGAGCGCTCGCTCCCGAGCCGCCACCGTGCCGCCACGCCGGTCGCGGCGGAGCCGGTCACCCTCTCCGGCGCGCTCCCGCTCCCCGAGCCCGAGCGCCTCACCGGTCCGCTCGACGTCGAGCAGCGCGCCGGGCTGTTCTCCAACTTCCGGTCGATGGACCGGCTGGCGGAGAGCCCCCAGGAGGGCACGCTGCAGCTCGACGCCGTCTCGGAGGACCCGGCGGACATCCCGCTGGGCTTCGGGACCGGCACCCCGGCCCCGGCCCCGGCCGCTGCACCCGCACCCGAGGCTCCTGCACCCGTCGCCCGCTCGGCCTGGGCCGCGGACGAGCCCGCCGCACCGGCGGCGTCCCCGGCCGAGAGCACGGAGCCGGAGCAGGACTACGCCGCGCTGCCGGCGTTCGAGGACCTCATGTCCGACCTGCCGACCCGGCGCGGGGACGCGGCCGCCCACCGCAAGCGCGGTCTGTTCGGTCGCAAGCCGGCCGCCGACGAGCCCGCCGTGGACGCGGCGACCGCCGCGGAGCCGTTCGCACCCGGGCCCGTCGCCACCACCGACCCGCTCGCGGGCCGGTTCGCGCCGGAGCCCGAGCGCTCCCCGCGGAGCTTCGACGAGGCCGTCGGGTCCCCGAGCGAGCCGGCACCGCCGCGCAGCGCTCCGGTCGCCCCCGCGGCGCCGTCCCTCTGGGGCGAGCCCGCCGGGCCGTCCGTCCCCGAGCCTGCACGCCCCGAGCCCGCACGCCCGGAGCCGGTGCGTCCGGAGCGGGCGACGGCGTACCGCGCCCCCGAGATCGACCACGTCCCCTACCAGCCGGGGCCGGCCGAGCCGGCGCCGCAGCCCGTGCAGGAGTCCCCCGAGGACACCCGCCCGACCCCGACGGCGTACGGCGAGTCCGTCCTGCCGCTGCGGTCCACCAGCCGTGGAGCCGACGACCCGCTCGACCCCCACTACGTGCCCGACACCGTCGAGGCGCGCTCGGAGTGGATGGCGTCCGCCGTCCTCTACGAGGAGATGTCGACCCTGCTCCAGCGGGGTGTCTTCCAGGAAGGGAACGTGACGACCACCGACCAGGAGCCGACCTACCAGCCCCAGTCGATGCCGTCCCCCGGGGCCGGTCTGGCGCGGCGCAGCCGCGGGGCCGAGCAGCCTCCCCGGACGGACCGGTTCACGGCTCAGATCGAGCGTGACCCGGAGCAGCTGCGCGCGCGGCTGTCGGCCTTCCAGACGGCCACCGCGCGTGGCCGTTCGGCGACGACCGGCGGTGGGGTCTCGACGGATGCGGCTCGACCGTGAATGATGTCCATGAATCATCCCCGCACAGCGGTGACCTGCGCACACTCGGCGCATCTGATGAGGAGGAAGCGTGACCCTCAGTACTGAAGCGACCAACTTCGGGTGGCTTCTCGACAACTTCGTCCGCACCGTGCCGGGCAGCCGCCACACCCTGGTGGTCTCGGCGGACGGTCTGCTCATGGCGATGTCGGACCAGCTCGACCGCACGAGCGGCGACCAGCTCGCCGCGATCGTGTCGGGCATGTCGAGCCTGACCCGCGGCGCCTCGCGGCAGCTCAACGGCGGCAACGTCCGCCAGGCCGTCATCGAGATGGACAACGGCTACCTCTTCCTGATGAACGTTTCCAACGGCTCCGTCCTGGCGGTCGTGGCGGACGCGAACTGCGACATCGGCCTCATCGGTTACGAGATGGCCCTGCTCGTCTCGCGCACCGAGGCGACGCTCACCCCGCAGCTCATCTCCGAGATGCGCGGCAACCTCCCGGTCGACGGCGCGACCCGCTCCGCGCGGGTGGGATGAGGTAGGTCATGACGCACGCACCGTTCGGTTCCCTGGGCGCGCACACCGCGGACAGCTACGAGGCGTCCACGGTGCGTCCCTACGCGGTCACCGGTGGCCGCGTCCGGTCGTCCATGTCCGACCTGCCCCTCGAGGCCCTGGTCGAGGTGATGCCGGGCGCCGTGAGCAGCTTCGGCCTCACCCCGGAGAAGCGCGCGATCCTGCAGCACGCGGCGCACACCTACGTCTCGGTGGCCGAGCTCTCCGCCCTGCTCAAGCTCCCCCTGGGGGTGGTCCGCATCCTCGTCGCGGACATGCAGGAGGAGGGCCACATCACCGTGCACACCTCAGCCCCGGTCAACGTCCACACGGGTCACGGCAGCAACCACTCGGGGCTTTCCCTGAGCGTCTTGGAGAGTGTTCTCAATGGCATTTCCGCCCTCTGACAGCGCGTCGCCCGCGTCGGCCGGTGGGTTCTCGCCGAGCTGGGCCCCGGTCTCGCAGCCCTCGGGCATGTGGGCCACCCAGGCGGCTCCCGTGAACGAGGCCCCTGCTGCCGCGGACGGCCCGGCTGCCGCGCCCGTGCGCCAGAGCGTCCTCGGGGGGTCGTCGGCGCCCGCGCAGGAGTCCGCGCCGCACGCAGGCCCGGCCACCGCGGTCCAGGCTCCCGTCGCGCAGGCCGGCCCGGCCACGGAGCCGCCGCCCGCCGCGCGACCGGCCGCCACGGCACCGACGCCGGGAAGCGCCCCGACCACCACGAAGATCGTGGTGGCCGGCGGGTTCGCCGTCGGCAAGACGACGTTCATCGGCTCGATCTCCGACGTCGAGCCGCTCAACACCGAGGCCGCGATGACGGAGCACTCCGTGGGCGTCGACGACGCCGGCGGTGTCACCGACCGCAAGACCACCACGACGGTGGCCATGGACTTCGGCCGTGTCTCCCTGCCGGGCAACCTCTGGCTCTACCTGTTCGGCACCCCTGGCCAGGACCGCTTCCTGTTCATGTGGGACGACCTGGTGCGCGGTGCGATCGGTGCGGTCGTCCTGGTGGACACCGACCGGCTCGAGCAGTGCTTCCCCGCCATCGACTACTTCGAGTCGCGGGGCGTGCCGTTCGTCGTCGGCGTGAACTGCTTCGACGGCGTCGCGAAGCACCGTCTCGAGGACGTCCGCGAGGCGCTCCAGATCCCGGCCCACGTACCCATGCTCTACACGGACGCGCGCTCCCGGGCCGCGACCAAGCAGACGCTGATCTCGCTCGTGCAGCTCGCGATGCGTCAGCTGCGCTCCGGCGGCTCCGCCAGCTGAGCCCACGGCCGTCGACGAGGCGCCGACCCCGGTCGGCAGCCGTCGTCGACGGCCGCGCTCGTGCCCCGGCTAGACTTCCGGGGCCTGGAGGGCTGACAGAGCGGCCGAATGTGACGGTCTTGAAAACCGTTGTGCGGCAACCCCGCACCGGGGGTTCGAATCCCCCGCCCTCCGCTCGGTGCGGCGTCCGCCGACGTCGCGCTTTGCCCCGGAGTGCCCTTGCCGGTTACTCTGGGCGCCGCGGCGAGACGGTCTACCGGCTCGCCGCGAGGAGACGTCGCATAGTCTGGTCTAGTGCGCCACCCTGCTAAGGTGGTAACGGGGCAACCCGTTCGCGGGTTCAAATCCCGCCGTCTCCGCCAGGAAGGCTCCGGTGCTCGTCGCCCGGGGCCTTTTCTGTCGGGCCGGGGCATGGCGGACCGTGGTCTCGGTCACGATCCCTGGATCCGGTTTGGGGATCCGGCACGGTCGCGGTAGTGTTCTCGACGGCCGGTACGGAAGCACCGGCCAGGTAGGCGCCCGTAGCTCAACGGATAGAGCATCTGACTACGGATCAGAAGGTTGGGGGTTCGAATCCCTCCGGGCGCACACACCAGGCGGCGGCCCGATCCACACGGATCGGGCCGCCGCCTTTTTTGTCGTCGCGCTGCTCACGGGATCGTCTGCTGCGGGGCGTGTTGCGCCCGGGGGTTCGACGAGGCGCTCGTCACCGGAGCCGTCCTGCTCGGCGGGCAGGGCTCCGGTGCGAGGAACCCGCGCCGCCGGCGCTGCCGGCGGGGACGCGCAGGGTGCGAGACGGGCTGGCGCCGGGGCCCTGCTCGCCTCGCCCGCCATCTTCCGTCGTGACGCCCACGGTCGGCGCCCACTCCCGCCAGGCCCGAGGAACGGATCGACCCGACATCAGGTGCGTGGGATGTTCGAGCGGGGGACCACCGCGCTCCACATCGACCTGGACCACAGGCCGCTCCGGCCAACAGGTCGGACACCGGTACCGATCGAAGGCAGAGCTGCCGCGACCAACCCGGGGGCCTGAGGTCGGCGCGGCGGTCGAAGCGCCGTGAGCAGCCGTCAGAGCTACAGCCGCTCGACGACGCGAGTGCGCGCCCCGTGAGCCAACCCGAGCCCAACGGACGACATCGTCCGGAGGCCGTTCTCCGGCGGACTCCGGGACGAGCCCGCCACAGAGGTGAGCCGTCCGAGCCGGCCCGCCGGCCGGGCCGGACCGCGGCGTCGACCCGGAGCGGCTGTGGTGCCGCGCGATCCTGGCTCCAAGGTCGGCGGCGGCACCGCGAGGCGCCCGCGTCCGCTGCTGAAACGCACGGTCGCCAGGGACACCCGTGCCGCGAGGAGCAGGGCAACGCGTACCGGTCCCGCCGTCGAAGTGGCGAGACGGCCGGCGTCTGCGTACGACGCGAACATGCCTACCGGGGTTCAGGCGCGTCGTCCGTGCCGTCCTGCCGCTCGGCAGCGGTGCCGGCGTGGCCCACGTGGCCTACCTGCGGGGAGCGTCCTCTGCGGGGAGTGGTGCAGGCCACGTGGGGGTGCGTTGACGTGGGGCGGGTGGGTGGGTAATGTTCTCGGAGTTCAGCCCGCTCGGCGAGTCGGACACCGTAGAGACGGCCTTCGTGGCTGGGTACCGGTGGCCGGGCCGGGGGTTGGGAACCATCTTCCTTCTGGTCGGGGTGTTTTGTGCGCTCTGATCGGGGTGGGGTGTCTGTGTTTTCTGGTGTTTCTTCGTGGCGTTCTTCGGAGCGGGGCGGATTTGCATGGGAATGGCGGGGGCGCTAAGTTAGAGGGGTTGCCCCGGATGGGGCCGGAGCGGTGAGTTCCGGTTCTGGATGGTGTGTGTCGGTTGTTTGAGAACTCAACAGTGTGCTTGATAGTCAATGCCAAATTTATTGAACCTTCATTGGTTCCTTTGGATCGGACATCTAGGTTTTATGCTAGCTGTCTGGCCAGTATCGATTGGCATCGCGGGCTCTTCGGGGTTCGTGGTGTTTTTCTCTCTTTTACGGAGAGTTTGATCCTGGCTCAGGACGAACGCTGGCGGCGTGCTTAACACATGCAAGTCGAACGGTGAAGCCCAGCTTGCTGGGTGGATCAGTGGCGAACGGGTGAGTAACACGTGAGCAACCTGCCCTCCACTTCGGGATAAGCCTTGGAAACGGGGTCTAATACCGGATATGAGTGCCTGCTGCATGGTGGGTGCTGGAAAGTTTTTCGGTGGGGGATGGGCTCGCGGCCTATCAGCTTGTTGGTGGGGTAATGGCCTACCAAGGCGTCGACGGGTAGCCGGCCTGAGAGGGCGACCGGCCACACTGGGACTGAGACACGGCCCAGACTCCTACGGGAGGCAGCAGTGGGGAATATTGCACAATGGGCGAAAGCCTGATGCAGCGACGCCGCGTGAGGGATGACGGCCTTCGGGTTGTAAACCTCTTTCAGCAGGGAAGAAGCGCAAGTGACGGTACCTGCAGAAGAAGCGCCGGCTAACTACGTGCCAGCAGCCGCGGTAATACGTAGGGCGCAAGCGTTGTCCGGAATTATTGGGCGTAAAGAGCTCGTAGGCGGTTTGTCGCGTCTGGTGTGAAAACCTCAGGCTCAACCTGGGGCGTGCATCGGGTACGGGCAGACTAGAGTGCGGTAGGGGAGACTGGAATTCCTGGTGTAGCGGTGGAATGCGCAGATATCAGGAGGAACACCGATGGCGAAGGCAGGTCTCTGGGCCGCAACTGACGCTGAGGAGCGAAAGCATGGGGAGCGAACAGGATTAGATACCCTGGTAGTCCATGCCGTAAACGTTGGGCACTAGGTGTGGGGCTCATTCCACGAGTTCCGTGCCGCAGCTAACGCATTAAGTGCCCCGCCTGGGGAGTACGGCCGCAAGGCTAAAACTCAAAGGAATTGACGGGGGCCCGCACAAGCGGCGGAGCATGCGGATTAATTCGATGCAACGCGAAGAACCTTACCAAGGCTTGACATGCACCGGAAACACTCAGAGATGGGTGCCCCGCAAGGTCGGTGCACAGGTGGTGCATGGTTGTCGTCAGCTCGTGTCGTGAGATGTTGGGTTAAGTCCCGCAACGAGCGCAACCCTCGTCCCATGTTGCCAGCGGGTTATGCCGGGGACTCATGGGAGACTGCCGGGGTCAACTCGGAGGAAGGCGGGGATGACGTCAAATCATCATGCCCCTTATGTCTTGGGCTTCACGCATGCTACAATGGCCGGTACAGAGGGCTGCGATACCGTAAGGTGGAGCGAATCCCAAAAAGCCGGTCTCAGTTCGGATTGGGGTCTGCAACTCGACCCCATGAAGTCGGAGTCGCTAGTAATCGCAGATCAGCAACGCTGCGGTGAATACGTTCCCGGGCCTTGTACACACCGCCCGTCAAGTCACGAAAGTTGGTAACACCCGAAGCCCATGGCCCAACCCTTTGGGGGGGAGTGGTCGAAGGTGGGACCGGCGATTGGGACTAAGTCGTAACAAGGTAGCCGTACCGGAAGGTGCGGCTGGATCACCTCCTTTCTAAGGAGCACGTGGCCCTGGTGGTCGCACCGGTGTTGCTCGCCCGTTCGGGTGGGTGCTGGTGGGATCGTTCAGCTGGGGTCCATGCAGGCTGCTCGAGGCGCCGTTCGTGCGTCTGGTGGCTGCTCTGGGTGGAACATTGACCGTACGGTCCCGTTCGTGGGCCGGCTCGCGAGTACGCCGCTGCGCTGCCCTTCGGGGTGGGTGGGTGGTTGGAAAGTCGGGTCGGTGTCGTGAGTGGGGTCGGGAGAGCACACTGTTGGGTCCTGAGGCAACCGGCCATGGGTCGGGGGTTTCACGACGCGGGTCGTCGGTGGGTGTCATACCGCCTGGCTGCTGCAGGGTCTTCGCACCGGAAGGTGTGGGGTCTCTGGTGGTGGTGGGGTTGGTGGCGTCCGCGCCGGCGGGTTCGTCCGTTGCTTGAGAACTGCACAGTGGACGCGAGCATCCCAGATGTTCAAAGACGCATCACTTCCTCTTGCGAGGTGGTGAGGCGTTTTCTTGGATTTCTGTAGCATATTTGTAGTGTGTGCCGAAGTTTTTAAGGGCACACGGTGGATGCCTTGGCACTAGGAGCCGAAGAAGGACGTGGTAGCCTGCGATAAGCCTCGGGGAGTTGGCAAACGAGCTGTGATCCGAGGGTGTCCGAATGGGGGAACCCGGCCAGGGTCATGCCTGGTCACCCTCGCCTGAATATATAGGGCGAGTGGAGGGAACGCCGGGAAGTGAAACATCTCAGTACCGGCAGGAAGAGATATTCCGTGAGTAGTGGCGAGCGAAAGCGGATGAGGCCAAACCGTGCGCGTGTCAAGCTGTCAGGCGTTGCGCGTACGGGGTTGTGGGACCTTCTGGAGGAATCTGACAGTTCTTCAGCCAGTAAGAAAGCCGTGTCATAGTCGAACCGCATTGAAAGGCGGACCGTAGAGGGTGTGAGTCCCGTAGACGAAATGGTGCGGCCTGGTGGAGGGGATCCCAAGTAGCACGGGGCCCGAGAAATCTCGTGTGAATCTGGCAAGACCACTTGCTAAGCCTAAATACTACCTAGTGACCGATAGCGGACAAGTACCGTGAGGGAAAGGTGAAAAGTACCCCGGGAGGGGAGTGAAATAGTACCTGAAACCGTGTGCCTACAATCCGTCGGAGCCTCCCTAGCAGGGGTGACGGCGTGCCTTTTGAAGAATGAGCCTGCGAGTTAGTGCTCGGTGGCGAGGTTAACCCGTGTGGGGAAGCCGTAGCGAAAGCGAGTCCGAACAGGGCGATTCAGTCGCCGGGTCTAGACCCGAAGCGAAGTGATCTAGCCATGGGCAGGTTGAAGCGCCGGTAAGACGGCGTGGAGGACCGAACCCACTTAGGTTGAAAACTGAGGGGATGACCTGTGGTTAGGGGTGAAAGGCCAATCAAACTTCGTGATAGCTGGTTCTCCCCGAAATGCATTTAGGTGCAGCGTCACGTGTTCCTTACCGGAGGTAGAGCTACTGGATGGCCGATGGGCCCCACCAGGTTACTGACGTCAACCAAACTCCGAATGCCGGTAAGCCAGAGCGTGGCAGTGAGACTGCGGGGGATAAGCTTCGTAGTCGAGAGGGAAACAGCCCAGACCACCGGCTAAGGCCCCTAAGCGTGTGCTCAGTGGGAAAGGATGTGGAGTTGCACAGACAACCAGGAGGTTGGCTTAGAAGCAGCCACCCTTGAAAGAGTGCGTAATAGCTCACTGGTCAAGTGATTCCGCGCCGACAATGTAGCGGGGCTCAAGTACACCGCCGAAGCCGTGGCACTCACACTTTGCCCAGCACAGACTTGATCTGTGTTCAGGCGTGTGGGTGGGTAGGGGAGCGTCGTGTGGGCAGTGAAGCCGCGGAGTGATCCAGCGGTGGAGACCACACGAGTGAGAATGCAGGCATGAGTAGCGAATGACGGGTGAGAAACCCGTCCGCCGAATGACCAAGGGTTCCAGGGCCAGGTTAATCCGCCCTGGGTAAGTCGGGACCTAAGGCGAGGCCGACAGGCGTAGTCGATGGACAAGGAGTTGATATTCTCCTACCGGCGAAGAACCGCCCATACCGAGCCCGGTGATGCTAAACGCCCCAAGGGCAGCACAGTGGTCTTCGGACCACACCGCTGCCGGCGGCGCGTGACCCGAACCGGTAGTAGGTAAGCGTATTAACAGGGGTGACGCAGGAAGGTAGCCCGGCGTGGCGATGGTAGACCACGTCCAAGGCCGTAGCCCGCTTCGTAGGCAAATCCGCGAAGCACCAGGGTGAGAGCTGACAGTGACCGCGTATGCGGGAAACGGGTGATCCTATGCTGCCAAGAAAAGCCTCGACGCGAGGTTCTAGCCGCCCGTACCCCAAACCGACTCAGGTGGTCAGGTAGAG
Source organism: Isoptericola dokdonensis DS-3 (assembly GCF_001636295.1). Lineage (NCBI taxonomy): Bacteria > Bacillati > Actinomycetota > Actinomycetes > Micrococcales > Promicromonosporaceae > Isoptericola > Isoptericola dokdonensis. The sequence continues at coordinate 3,019,407 of NZ_CP014209.1, forward strand.
AATACCAAGGCGATCGAGATAATCGTGGTTAAGGAACTCGGCAAAATGCCCCCGTAACTTCGGGAGAAGGGGGGCCTGATCCGTCAACACCCTAGCGGTGGGACGCGGTGAGGGCCGCAGAGACCAGGGAGAAGCGACTGTTTACTAAAAACACAGGTCCGTGCTAAGTCGCAAGACGATGTATACGGACTGACGCCTGCCCGGTGCTGGAAGGTTAAGAGGACGGGTCAGCTTCGGCGAAGCCCAGAATTTAAGCCCCAGTAAACGGCGGTGGTAACTATAACCATCCTAAGGTAGCGAAATTCCTTGTCGGGTAAGTTCCGACCTGCACGAATGGCGTAACGACTTCTCCGCTGTCTCAACCGCGAACTCGGCGAAATTGCACTACGAGTAAAGATGCTCGTTACGCGCAGCAGGACGGAAAGACCCCGGGACCTTTACTATAGCTTGGTATTGGTGTTCGGTGCGGTTTGTGTAGGATAGGTGGGAGACTATGAAACCCGCGCGCCAGCGCGAGTGGAGTCGCCGTTGAAATACCACTCTGACCGCATCGACCATCTAACCTCGGTCCGTGATCCGGACCAGGGACAGTGCCTGGTGGGTAGTTTAACTGGGGCGGTTGCCTCCCAAAATGTAACGGAGGCGCTCAAAGGTTCCCTCAGCCTGGTTGGCAATCAGGTGTCGAGTGCAAGTGCACAAGGGAGCTTGACTGTGAGACCGACAGGTCGAGCAGGGACGAAAGTCGGAACTAGTGATCCGGCGGTGGCTTGTGGAAGCGCCGTCGCTCAACGGATAAAAGGTACCCCGGGGATAACAGGCTGATCTTCCCCAAGAGTCCATATCGACGGGATGGTTTGGCACCTCGATGTCGGCTCGTCGCATCCTGGGGCTGGAGTAGGTCCCAAGGGTTGGGCTGTTCGCCCATTAAAGCGGCACGCGAGCTGGGTTTAGAACGTCGTGAGACAGTTCGGTCCCTATCCGCTGCGCGCGCAGGAAACTTGAGAAGGGCTGTCCCTAGTACGAGAGGACCGGGACGGACGAACCTCTGGTATGCCAGTTGTTCCGCCAGGAGCACCGCTGGTTCGCTACGTTCGGAAGGGATAACCGCTGAAAGCATCTAAGCGGGAAGCCTGCTTCAAGATGAGGTTTCCAACAGAACTATTCTGTGAAGGCACCCAGCTAGACCACTGGGTAGATAGGCCGGAAGTGGAAGACAGGACCAAAGACTGTCGCAGCTGACCGGTACTAATCAGCCAACAACTTCACACACACTCCTTGCATGCACGCGTCCACTGTGCGGTTCCCGAGAAACGGGCACCACCCACACCACCCCCTCAGACCAAGGGGACCGGTGTGGAACCCGAACAACTCGACAACGTTACGGCGGTCACAGCGTAGGGGAAACGCCCGGTCCCATCCCGAACCCGGAAGCTCAGCCCTACAGCGCCGATGGTACTGCCCTGGAGACGGGGTGGGAGAGTAGGACGCCGCCGGACACCCTTCACAAACAGGCCCCCCAACCACCAGGTTGGGGGGCCTGCTTGCTTCCCCCCCACCCAGCACTGACCCACGCCGCCCAGCACTGACCCACGCCACCCAGCGCTGACTCGCGCCGCCCAGCGCTGCCTCGCGCCGGGCGGGTGACACCAGGTGGGACGGCCGCCGCTCTAGGATGGCGGGGTGGCACGGCCGGCAGCGGAGCGTGACGCGGATCCGCCCCGGGGTCGGGCGGGCGACGAACGAGGGAAGGACGACCTGCGGTGAGGGTCTCGGCGAAGGCCGACTACGCGGTGCGCGCGACGGTGGAGCTGGCGGGTCACGACGGCTCCGATCCGGTGTCGGCGGAGGCGTTGGCCGCGGCGCAGCACATTCCTCACCGGTTCCTCGAGGCGATCCTTCGGGATCTGCGGCGGGACGGGATCGTCGTGAGCCGGCGCGGGTCGCGTGGCGGTTACACGTTGGCGCGGCCTGCGGAGGACGTGACGATCGCGGACGTGGTGCGCGCGGTCGACGGCCCGCTGGTCTACGTGCGGGACGAGCGCCCCTCGGACCTGGAGTACACCGGGGCCGCGCTGTCGCTGCTCCACGTGTGGGTCGCCCTGCGGGCGAACGTGCGGGCGGTCCTCGAACGGGTGACGATCGCCGACGTCGCGGACGGGACGATCCCCGCGGAGATCCGGGTTCTGCTCGACGACTCGGACGCGTGGGAGAACCCCTGAGGCGCTGACGCGCGGGGGAGCCACCCCGCGGTACCGGACGCCGCCGCGTCCACCTGACGGACACCTTGCCCTGGCGCTGGACACGGACGAGAAGTGTTCCTACTATTCCTATACGCCCGATCGGAATAATCACTTGGAGCAGCGATGAAGACCCTCGTCCTGATCGCCCTCGTCGGCCTGGGAGCACAGCTCGTCGACGGGAGCCTCGGAATGGCCTACGGGGTGACGTCGACGACGTTGCTCCTCGCCATCGGTACCAACCCGGCGGCCGCCTCGGCCACCGTGCACCTCGCGGAGATCGGGACCACGCTGGCGTCCGGGGTGTCCCACTGGAGGTTCGGCAACGTCGACTGGAAGGTCGTCCTCCGCATCGGTGTGCCCGGCGCGATCGGTGCGTTCGTGGGCGCCACGTTCCTCTCGTGGCTGGCCGTCGACCTGGCCAAGCCGCTGATCTCGATCATCCTGCTGGCACTCGGCCTCTACGTGCTGCTCCGCTTCACGTTCCGCGGCCTGCGCACCGACCGCATCGGCACCCCTCTGCGCAAGCGGTTCCTCACGCCGCTCGGCCTCGTGGCCGGCTTCGTGGACGCCACCGGTGGCGGCGGCTGGGGCCCCGTGGGCACGCCGGCCATCCTGGCGAGCGGCCGCATGGAGCCGCGCAAGGTGATCGGCTCGATCGACACCAGCGAGTTCCTCGTCGCCGTGGCCGCCAGCCTGGGCTTCCTCTTCGGCCTCGGGACGGCGGGCGTCGACGCGCAGTGGGCCATCGCGCTCCTCCTGGGTGGCCTCGTCGCCGCGCCGATCGCCGCGTACCTCGTGCGCATCGTCCCGCCGCGCGTCCTCGGCTCCGCCGTCGGCGGCCTGATCGTGCTGACGAACACGCGCACCCTTCTCACCTCGTTCGACGTGGCGGACGTCTGGGTCACCACCGCGCTCTGGGTGGTCGCCGTCGTCTGGGCCGCCGCGGTGGCCTGGTCGGTGAACGCCCACCTCACGGCGCGTCGCGAGGCGACCGCGGACGAGGTCCCGGAGGTCACCGGCACCGGACCTACGGCCTCCGCAGGGTCGGGCGCCGGCCGCGCCTGACGGCGTCTGCCAGGGACGACGCCCGGATCACCCGCTCTCGGGTGGCGGTTGCGACCCACCGGAGTACGGTGGGCCGCAACCGGCTGCGGCCACTGGCGGCCGCGGGAACCAGGGGGTGAGCATGTCCGTGCCGCCGTCCCGCAGGACGTCTCGCAACGGCACCGCCGACGTCGCCGACGTGCTGGCGACCGGAACGCAGCTCGTCGTCGGGCGCTACCGGATCGACGTCGCTAACGGCCACACCTGGTGGTCGGACGAGACGTTCCGCCTCCACGGCTACGAGCCGGGGGACATCGAGCCGAGCATCGACCTCGTCCTGGCGCGGACCCACCCCGACGACCGGTCGCGGCTGTCCCGCACGGCCGCCGTCGCCCTGCATGCCGGCCGGCCCTTCGCCAGCGCGCACCGGATCGTGGACCCGCACGGCAGGTCCCGGTCCGTCGTCGTGACGGGCCAGGGCCGGCACGACGACGCCGGCGTGGTCGTCCAGGTCGTCGGGTACGTGCTGGACGTCAGTCCGGTGACCCGGGAGGCGTTGGACCGCGAGGCGCAGCGGGCCGTGGGCCGGGCGCTGGTGACCGCGGCGGCCGTCGAGCAGGCCAAGGGAGCCATCATCGTGACCCGCGGCCTGGCGGAGGCCGACGCGGCGGACCTGCTCGGTGAGGTCGCGGCCCGGGCGGGCGTCCCCGTCCAGGTGGCGGCGTCCCAGGTGGTCGCGGCGCTGACCCGCGGCACGGGGGACGCGTCGGAGCGGCTGGACCAGGCCCTCGCGGCCGTGCACTCCGTCGACCGGCCGCGCGGGCACGAGGCACAGCTGGCCCGGCGACGGCTGCACGACGCCTGACCCGCCGGACCGGGCGGCGTCGGTCAGACCACCGACACCTTCTGCGCGCGGCGGTCGACGGCCTTCGCGACGCCCTGCCGGGCCAGCCGCCGGGCGAGGACGGCCACGCCGCCGGTCACGGCGGCGAAGACGATCGCCTGGACGACGGGGATGTCGTCGGCGTCGAGGTCGATGGGCGCGTCGTTGCCCGTGGCCTTCTCCCACACGATCTTGATCAGCTTCTGGGCGATCCAGCCGGCGGCGAACGTCGCCGCGACCGTCCCGACCTTCAGTGCGAGGGACGGTTCGTTGTGGTCGAGATCCACGGTTCTCCTCAAGATCGGCGTGCGTCCGCGGGCCGGACGGGCGGACGTGTCCACCGTAGCGTGCGCGAGGGGTAGGCTCTCAGGGAACGACAGGGGAGCGCCGTGCGGCGCTGAGAGTGCGGACCACCGCAGACCCTCGAACCTGATCCGGTTAGCACCGGTGGAGGAAGTCGGGCTTCTCGATCCCGTCGACCGCCGGTACCGGCGGGCGACGGACCCCCTCCCGCACGTCTGAGGAGGACACATGACCATCCGGACCCGCCGCGCCGTCGCCACGGCCGCCGTCGTGGGGCTGCTGCCGCTGCTCGCGGCATGCTCGGGGGACGACGCCCCGGGGGAGGCGACGTCGTCGGGCAGCCCGACGGGCGAGGCGCAACTCGCCGGGACGGTCACGCTGGTCACGCACGACTCGTTCGCCCTGAGTGACGGCCTGCTGGAGTCGTTCGAGCAGGAGACCGGGCTGACGGTCGAGCACGTCGCCGCCGGTGACGCGGGAACGCTCGTCAACCAGCTCGTCCTCACGGCGGACTCGCCGCTGGGCGACGTCGTGTTCGGCGTCGACAACACGTTCGCGTCCCGTGCGGTGGAGGCCGGGGTGTTCGAGCCGTACACGCCGGCGGACATCGACCCGTCGGTCACGGCGCTGGTCGGTGACGGGCTGGAAGGCCTGACGCCGATCGACGAGGGCGACGTCTGCCTGAACGTCGACACCGCCTGGTTCGAGGCGGAGGGCGTGGAGCCGCCCGCGACGTTCGAGGACCTCCTCGACCCCGCCTACCGGGACCTCACGGTCGTGGCGAACCCGGCGACGTCGTCGCCCGGCTTCGCGATGCTGCTCGCCACCGTCGCGGAGTTCGGCGAGGACGGCTGGGTGCCGTACTGGGAGGACCTCGCCGCGAACGGCCTCAAGGTCACCGAGGGCTGGTCCGACGCGTACTACGTCGACTTCTCCGGCGCCGGGGAGGGCGGGGCACGTCCGATCGTGCTGTCGTACGCGACGTCGCCCGCCTTCACGGTGACGGAGGAGGGCGACGCGACGACGACGGCCGCGCTGCTCGACACGTGCTTCCGGCAGGTCGAGTACGCGGGCGTCCTCGCGGGCACGGACAACCCGGACGGCGCGAAGGCGCTCGTCGACTTCCTCGCCTCGGCCGAGGTGCAGTCGGACGTCCCGGCGAACATGTACATGTACCCGGCCGACGCCACCGTCGAGCTGCCCGCCGAGTGGGAGCAGTTCGCCCCGCAGTCGGCCGAGCCGCTCGAGATCGCACCGGCCGACGTCGCCGCGCACCGCGACGAGTGGATCCAGCAGTGGACGACCGCCGTCATCGGCTGACGCCCTCGGTGCGGACGCACGGCGCCGCCGCCCCCGGGTGGGACGGACGCCCCGCCCGGGGACCGGCGCGTGGCTGGGCTGGGGCCTCGCCGCGGGCGTCCCGCTGCTGTTCCTCGGGGTCTTCTTCGCGTGGCCGGTGCTGACGCTCGTCGGCCAGGGCTTCCTGGTGGACGACGGCGCCGGCGGGCGCGAGGTGGACCTGTCGGGGTTCGTGGAGGTGCTCTCGCAGGAGAGGACCTGGCGGGTGGTCGGGCAGACGCTCGCCCAGGCGTCGGCGGGCACCGCGCTCAGCGTGCTGCTCGGGGTGCCCGGCGCGTACGTGCTGTACCGGTGCCGGTTCCCCGGGCGGGCGCTCGCGCGCGGGCTGGTGACGGTCCCGTTCGTGCTGCCGACCGTCGTCGTCGGCGTGGCGTTCCGCTCCGTGCTCGCCCCGGACGGCCCGCTCGGGTTCCTCGGGCTCGAGGAGAGCTTCGTCGCGATCGTCGCCGCCCTGGTGTTCTTCAACTACTCGGTGGTGGTGCGCACCGTGGGCGGGCTGTGGGAGCGCCTCGACCCGCGGGCCGAGGAAGCCGCCCGCGCCCTGGGGGCGACGCCGTGGCGGGCGTTCCGCACCGTGACGCTGCCGGCGCTCGGACCCGCGATCGCGTCGGCCGCCGCCGTCGTGTTCCTGTTCTGCGCCACCGCGTTCGGGGTGGTGCTGGTGCTCGGCGGGATGCGCTACGGCACGATCGAGACGGAGATCTGGATCCGCACCACCCAGTTCCTCGACCTGCGCTCGGCGGCGGTGCTCAGCGTCCTGCAGCTCGTCGTCGTGACGGCGGTCCTGGTCGTCAGCTCGCGGCTGCGGGCGCGCCGCGAGGCGGCGCTGCACCTGACGAGCGACCGCTCGGCGGCGCACCGCTGGCGCGCCACCGCGGCGGACGTCGTCCCGACCGTCGTGACCGGTGTCGTCGTCGCGGGCCTCCTCGTGCTCCCGCTCGCGGGCCTGGTCGCGCGCTCGTTCCGGGCGCCCGACGGGTCGTGGGGGATCGACAACTACGTCGCCCTCGGCACCACGGGCGGGCGCAACGCCCTGTCCGTCACCGTGTGGGAGGCGCTCGGCAACTCGCTGCGCACCGCCCTGCTCGCCGCGGCGATCGCCGTCCTCGTGGGCGGCCTGGTGGCGCTCGTCGTGTCCCGCCGCCCGCGCTCACCCGGCCTGCGCCGCGCCGTCGGAGGCCTCGACGCCGTGTTCATGCTGCCGCTGGGGGTGTCCGCCGTGACCGTCGGGTTCGGGTTCCTGCTCACCCTCGACGAGCCGCTCGGGTTCGACGTCGACCTGCGCACCTCCGGCCTGCTCGTCCCGATCGCCCAGGCCGTCGTCGCGATCCCGCTCGTCGTGCGGACCGTGCTGCCCGTGCTGCGCGCGATCGACCCGCGCCTGCGCGAGGCCGCCGCCACCCTCGGCGGGTCGCCCGGCCGGGTGCTGCGCACGGTCGACGTGCCGCTCGCGGCCCGGTCGCTGGGCCTCGCCGTCGGGTTCGCGTTCGCGGTGTCGCTGGGGGAGTTCGGCGCGACGTCGTTCCTCGCCCGCCCCGACACCGCCACCCTGCCCGTCGTGATCTACCGGCTCATCGGCCTGCCCGGGGCCGAGAACTACGGGATGGCGCTCGCGGCGTCCGTGGTGCTGGCCGTGCTCACCGCGAGCGTCATGATGGTGGCCGAGCGTCTCCGCGGGGACGCCGGCGGAGGGGAGTTCTGATGACGCGGACGACCGGTGGTGCGGGCCTGTCCGTGCGCGACCTCGTCGTGCGGTACGCGGCCCGCCGGGGTCCCGGCACGACGGCGGTGGACGGCGTCTCCCTCGACGTCGCGGCCGGGGAGGTGGTCGCGCTCCTCGGGCCGAGCGGTTGCGGGAAGTCGTCCCTGCTGCGCGCCGTCGCGGGCCTGGAGCCGCCCGCCGGGGGAACGGTCGCGTTCGACGGCGAGGACCTCGCCGGGGTGCCCGTGCACCGGCGCGGGTTCGGGCTGCTGTTCCAGGACGGCCAGCTGTTCCCGCACCGGGACGTGGGCCGCAACGTCGCCTACGGCCTGGAGGTGCTCGGGGTGCCGCGGGCCGAGCGCGACGTGCGGGTGGCCGAGCTGCTCGACGCCGTCGGCCTGGCCGGGTTCGCGCGCCGCGCCGTCACGACCCTCTCCGGCGGGCAGCGGCAGCGCGTCGCCCTCGCTCGGTCCCTCGCCCCGCGCCCGCGGCTGCTGCTGCTCGACGAGCCGCTGTCCGCGCTGGACCGGCAGCTGCGGGAACGGCTCGCCCTCGACGTCCGCGCCACGTTGCGGGACACCGGGACGACGGCGCTGTTCGTCACCCACGACCACGCCGAGGCGTTCACCGTGGCCGACCGCGTCGCCGTCATGGACGCCGGGCGGCTGCTCCAGGTGGGGACGCGCGACGAGCTGACCTCCGCGCCGTCGTCGGAGCGCGTCGCGGAATTCCTCGGCGTCTGATCTCGCGCCGAGCGTCTCTGAACGTCTCGCATCAGCGCCGGATGCGGGACTTTCAGAGACGCTCGGCGGCCGTGCGGGCGGGCGGGTCAGCGGGCGAAGACGGCCCGGGCGTGGGCCATGAGGAGCAGCAGGGGGTCGCGACGGGCGGTGAATGCGGGCAGCTCGACGACGCCGAGGTCGTAGCGGCGGTGCAGCATCGCGAGCTCGGTGGCGGCCTGCTGGTAGTCGGCCAGGGCGCGCGCCGGACCGCGGCCGAGGCGGGCCCGGACCCGCTCGCGCGCCTGCCGGCGGGCGCGCAGCGTCGACAGCATGCGGACGTCGGCGGGCGTGACGACGCCGGTGGGCTCGTAGGGCGGCAGGTAGGTGCGCACGAGGCCGACGATGCGCAGCCGGTCCCGGTGCAGCACCACGCCCAGCACGACGAGCACCGCGGCGCCGGCCACGTACGCCACGAGCAGCCCGCCGAGACCGAACCCGGTGGACGCGTTCCACAGGGCGTGCAGGCCGATGGCGCCCGCGAACCCGGCGACCACCGGCCGGGCCCGGCCGGCACCCCGAGGACGCAGGGCGGCGGCCGCCACCCCGACGCCGACGAGCGACGTGCACAGGGGGTGCAGCAGCGGCGACACGACGCCGCGCACCACGAACGTCCACGCCAGGGTGCCGGGGGCGGCGAACGCGTAGTAGCTGATGTTCTCGACGGTGGCGAACCCGAGGCCGACCATCGAGCCGTAGATGATCCCGTCGGTGGGGCCGTTGAGCTCGTGGCGGCGGAACCACAGCAGCCCCACGAGCACCGTGCCCTTGACGAGCTCCTCCACGACCGGCGCCACCAGCGAGACGGTGGCGTACGTGCCGCCCTCCACGCCGAGCAGCGGCGTCCACAGCTCGAGGCCGGCGGTGTTGACGAGCAGGGCGAGCAGCACGGAGACCCCGGCGCCCCACGCGAAGGCCGCGACGAGGGCGTCGGGAGGTTCCGGCTCCAGCCGGTCCAGCGCGAGCACGCCGGCGAGCAGCAGGGGCAGCGGCGCGAGGGCCAGCACGACGGACGTCGCGACACCGGACGCGCCGTCGTGCAGCATGAGGGCGAGCGCGACGGCGAGGCACACCGACGACGCCGCGACGGTCACGACGACGCCGACGGACGGGCGCGCCGTGGGACGGCCGGCGAGGACGGCCCGCGGATCGAGGGGCGGCACGGCGACGACCCTACCGAGCGCTCGGAGCGGGTGCGATGAGTTCCGGTCCGCGGACCGGTCGGCAGTGCACGAACCGACGGAAGGAACCACCATGACCAGCGTCGTCTCCACCCTGTTCGTCGCGCTCGACGGTGTCGTCGAGCCGGACGAGGTGTGGCACTTCCCGTACTTCGACGAGCAGATGGGCGCGGCCGTCGGCGACGACTACGCCGGGACGGACGTCCTGCTGCTCGGGAGGGTCACGTACGACAGCTTCGCGGGCGCCTGGCCGGAGCGGGAGGCCGCGGGCGGCGAGGACGCCGCGTTCGCCGCGGTGCTCGGCGACCTGCGCAAGGTCGTCGCGACGCGCGCCGGGGGTGACCTCGGGTGGCGGAACGTCGAGGCCACGGACGACGTCGTGGGGCACGTCCGAGAGCTGAAGGAGACCGGGGAGGTCGGCAAGGTGCTGATCCCGGGCTCGGTGAGCGTGGTGCGCCAGCTCCTCGCGGCCGGGCTGCTCGACGAGCTGCGCCTGCTGCTGCACCCCGCCACGGGCGGCGGGTCGCGCCTGCGGCTTTTCGCCGACGACGACGTCTCGCGCGCGTTCGACCTCGTGTCGGCCGAGGCGCTGCCCCGGGGGGCGGTGCGGCTGATCTACCGGCCGGTCGCCGGACCCGGTGCGAAGGCCTACGACGACGTCACCGGCGAGGTGCCGACGGGCTCCTGACCCCGGGGCGTGCGGCGGGCCACGACGATGGCGACGTCGTCGTCCCGCACGTCGTCGAAGCGTGCGAGCAGGGCGTGGCAGACGTCGTCGGGCTCCTGTCCCGCCGTCGCGGCGGCGGCGGTGGCGAGCCGGTCGAGGCCGTCCCGCAGGGTGCTCTCCCGGCGCTCGATCAGCCCGTCGGTGACGAGCAGCAGCTGGTCGCCGGGCGCGAGCACGACCTCGGCGGGCGCGCGCTCGTCGGGACTGGGCAGGCCGAGGAGCCGCGACGACCGCTTGACCGTCTCGACGGTGCCGTCGGCGCGCACGAGGAGGGCGGGCAGGTGGCCGGCGTCGGTGACCTCGGCGGCGCCCGTGCCCGGGTCCACCAGGCACAGGCACAGGGTGGCCATCTCGCGGTGGTCGGCGCGGAGCGTCTCGTTGAGCAGGTGCAGGGCGCGCTCGGCGGTGTGGCCCTCGCGCAGGTAGGCGCGCAGGGTGAGACGCACCTCCGCCATGACGGTCGCGGCGCGCAGGGAGTGCCCCTGGACGTCGCCGATGACGACGGCGACGCGGCCGTCGGGCAGGTCGAACGCGTCGTAGAAGTCGCCGCCGACGTCGAGACGGGCGTCGGAGGCCACGTAGCGGGCGGCGACGTCGAGGCCGGGGTGCTCGCCGAGGCGCGCCGGAAGCATGGTCCGCTGCAGCGTCATCGCGATGCCGTGCTCCTCGGTGTACGTCCGCAGGTTCGCCAGGGCGACCGACGCCGCCCCGATGAACCGTTCGACGGCGGCACGGTCCTCGGCGGACACGTCCTGCGCGTCGTCGGCGCACAGGGCGAGACCTCCGACGAGGACGCCCTCGTCGTCGTGCAGCCAGACGGTCCACCAGCCCGCCGGCTCGAGCCCCGCCCGGTCGGCGAGACGCTGCCACGGCTCGGGGACGGCGTCGGCGGGGAAGTGGGTGGGGCCCGCCGGGCCGGGGGGCAGGACGGGGCTGGAGCCGGTGCCCCGCACGAGCGGTGCGCCGGGGGCGGGGCGCAGCGCCCGCAGGACGGTCGTGGGGTCGACGACGACCATCGCCAGGGCGCCGCGCTCGAGGACGGTCGCGGCACCGGTGGCGAGCCGGTCGACGGCCTCCTCGTACGTGCTGGCCCGGTGCACGCGGACGAGGGACTCGCCGAGGAGCTCCAGCCGGCGGGCCGAGCGGCCGATCCCGCGCACCTGCTCGTGCCCGCGGCACAGGGTGTCCAGCGTCGCGAGGAACTCGGCGCGGTCCAGCGGCTCGGCCAGGTAGGCGTCGGCCCCGCCCTGGAGGCCTGCCGTGCGGGCGGCCGCGTCGATGTCGGTGGCCGACACGTGCAGCACGGGCACGCGGGCGGTGGCCTCGGCGTCCTTGATGCGACGGCAGACCTCCCGGCCGGAGAGGTCCGGCAGGTTGACGTCCAGCACGACGGCGTCGGTGTCGGCGGTCACCAGGGCGAGAGCCTCGGCGCCGGTCCCGGCCTCCACGACGTGGAACCCGGCCCCGCGCAGCCACGTCGCCATGACGTAGCGGTGGGCGGCGGTGTCGTCGACGACGACGACGGTGCGCGTGCCTGCGGACGTGGTCGTCGTCATGGTGCCGTCCGTCCGGCGAACGCCGCCGCGAGGGTGGCCCGGTCGAGCCGGGCCTTCGGCAGGAACGGGGTCCCGGCGAGATCGTCGGGGAGGTCGGGCGCGGGGCCGCTCGACATGAGCACCGCGGGCAGGCGCGGCACCTCGGCGCGCAGCCGGGCCAGCAGGGTGATGCCGTCCGTCCCGGGCATCCGGACGTCGAGCGCGACCGCGTCGGCCGGGTCGTCGCGCAGCAGCGCCAGCGCGTGCTCGGCGTCGTGGGCCAGGCTGACCCGGGACGCGTCGTCGCGCAGCAGGCCCGCCACGACGGCACCGAACGCGCGGTCGTCGTCGACGACGAGCACGTGGCCGAGCGTGCCGGGCTCCTCGACTGCCTCGACTGCTTCGACGGCCCCGGCGGGTCCGGCGGGTCCGGCGGGCAGGGTGAGGGTGAACGTGCTGCCCCGGCCCGGCGTCGACGCCGCGACGAGGGTGCCGCCGAGCGCCTCGGCCACGCGCCGCGCGTACGGCAGGCCCAGGCCGGTGCCGCGCGCACCCGGCTGGAGGTGGTTGGGCACCTGGACGAACTCCTCGAAGACGTCCTCCAGGTGCTCGGCGGGGATGCCGACCCCGGAGTCCTGCACGGTGAGGACGACCTGGCCGTCCACGGTGGCCGCCCGCAGCCGCACCGCCCCCCGCTCGGTGAACTTCACCGCGTTGGTCAGCAGGTTGCGCGCGATCCGCGCGACGAGCCGCCGGTCGGTGACGAGCGCGACGCCTGCGGGGTCGTCCACGACCAGCTCGACGCCGTCGCGCACCAGCGGCGCGGTGGTGCCGCGGAGCTCGTCGAACAGCGCGGCGAGGTCGACGGGGGCGGGCTGCACGTCCAGGTGCCCGGCCTCGGCGCGGGCGAGCTCCAGCAGCTCGTCCACCAGCGTCAGCAGGGTGCCCGCGCTGTCCGCGAGGAACCCGACCTGGTCGGCCTGCGCTGCGTCGAGCCGCGACTCCGCGAGCAGGGAGGTGAGCCCGATGATCGAGTTCACGGGCGTGCGCAGCTCGTGGCTGACGTTGCGCAGGAACCGTGACTTCGCCTCGTTCGCCGCAGCGAGCTCGCGCCCTCGCTCGTCCAGCTCGCCGTAGAGCGCGACCACGCCCGAGTTGGTCTCCTCCAGCTCGGCGGAGAGCTGGGCGTACATCGCCTGCGCGTCCGCCTGTGCGCGCGCCAGGGTGGAGTTCAGCCGCCGCAGCTCGTCCCGCTGCGCCCGCAGCTCGTCGTGGGCCCGCAGCAGCTCCGCGTGCCGGGCGCGGAGCTCGTCGAGGGCGCCCCCGTCGTGCCCCAGGCCGAGCGTGCCGCGCAGGTCCGCCAGGTCGTCCGTGCGGGCCCCCGGTGCGAGGGCCATGCCGAGCGTGACCGTGCGTCGGTCGTCCGTCACGTCGAGGACGTCCACCAGCCGGGCCGCGGCGGGCACGCCCCCGTCCGCTGCGGCGCCGTGGACGGCGAGCGGCGCCGACGCGACCAGCTCCGCGCGCAGCAGGGGCGCCGCCCCCCGCGGCACCACGGCGAGCTGCACGTCGACCGGCCCGCCGGGCAGCGCCGCGCGGCCCACCTCGGACAGCGCCGTCGCCAGCCGCACCTGGGCGTGGGGGTCCAGACCGAGCGCACGCGCGGCCTCCCGGCCCGACCGGCGCAGGGCCAGCAGGTCGGTGTCGCCCGCCAGGCGGGTCACGAGCAGCACCGTCGTCACGGCTGCCCCCGGGCGGGGAGCACGGCGAGGCAGGCGTCGTCGCGGCGCACCCCGAAGTCGCGCAGCAGGACGCCCGCCACCACCAGCGGCGTGCGAGTGGCGAGCCCCGGGTAGTCGGCCATGCTGACCCGGTCCGTCAGGCCGTCGCTGGACAGGGTGACGACGTCGTCCGGACCGAGCGGGTACGACGTCTCCTGGATCGTCGACGCGTGCGACCCCGCGATGCCCGGGTTGCTGAGGAGCGACCGGGAGCGGGTGCCGTGCAGCGTCCCGGCGACGTTGCCGACGCCGGCGTGCCGGAGCGTGTCCCCGGACCGCTGGACGATCGCGACCGCGGCGCCCCGGGTGCCGCGCAGGGCGTCGTGCACGCGCCCCAGCAGGGCGCGGGGCGTGCCGCCGGGTCCGTCGTGGAACGCCCGGACGGCCGCGTGCGACGCCGCTGCGGCGAGCGGGCCGTGCCCGAGCCCGTCCGAGACCATCAGCGTCGTCGTGCCGTCGTCCTCGCGCCAGGCCCACCCGTCGCCGCAGACCGTCTGCCCGGTCATCGCGCGGGTGATCCCCGTCGGCACGGCCGGTTCCGGGGCCGGGCCCGAGACGGCGAACACCGCGGCGACGGCCGTGCCCCGGCCGGGCGCCGACCACGCGTCCCACGCGGTGGTGAGCCGCACGAGCGTGCCGAGGCCGATGCCGAGGGTGCCGCCGGACGAGACACCGTCGAGCATCGCCGCGGAGACGTCGCGCATGCCCGGTCCGGCGTCGACCGCGAGGACCTCGAGCGCCGCCTCCAGGCCGGTGCGGCGCACCCGCAGCAGCACGGAGCCCGAGCCCGCGTGCCGGACCTGGTTCGTCGCCAGCTCGGTGACGACGAGGCTGACCTCGGCCGCGCGGGAGGGGGACATGCCCAGGTGCAGCGCCGTCGTGGACGCCGCACGGCGCACCCCGCCCACCGCCGACGGGTGGTCGATGGTGTACCAGGCACCGTTGTCGAGGACGCTCAGCGGGGACTCGGGGTCCACCACGCCCGTCATCGGGACCAGGCCGTGATGACGACGCGCGTGCCCACGCCCGGCGTCGTGTCGATCTCGAAGTGCTCCACGAGGCGCCGGGAGCCCGACAGGCCCAGCCCGAGCCCGCTGCCGCTGGTCCAGCCGTCGGTCAGGGCGAGGTCGAGGTCGGGGATGCCCGGACCGGAGTCGGCGAAGACGGCGCGCACGCCGTCGCGACGGCCGTCGGACACGTGCTCGATCTCCGCGACGCCCCCGCCGCCGTGGATCAGCGTGTTGCGGGCGAGCTCGCTGGCCGCCGTGACGAGCTTGGTCTGGTCCACGAGGGACAGCCGCGCCTGCTGGGCGACGGTGCGCACCAGCTGGCGGACACGCACGACGTCCGAGTCCGTGCGGACCGGCAGCTGCGTGACGGACGGCAGGGCGGTCATCCGGACCTGCGTTCGGCGGCGGCGAGGAGCACGTCGGCGGCGGAGTCCTGCGTGGGGGCGAGCAGTGCGAGCCCGCGGTCCACGTCGAGCGCGGTGCGGACGCCGCCGAGGGACAGCCCCAGCTCCACCATCGTGATCGCGACGGCGGGCCGCATCCCGACGACGACCGTCTGCGCGTCGAGCACGCGGGAGATCGACGCGACCGAGGCGAGCATCCGGCCGATGAAGCTGTCGACGATCTCCAGGCCGGAGATGTCGATGATCACGCCGCGCGCGCCGGTGCGGGTGATGCGCTCGGCCAGGTCCTCCTGGAGGCGCAGGGCGGTGTCGTCCTGCAGGTCGACCTGGATGGACACGAGCAGGGTGGAGCCGATCTTGAGGATCGGCACGCCGTCGTTCACGCGAGCACCTCGTTCCGGGTGGACGCCCGGCTCCGCAGCGCGTCGACCAGCGCGTCGGCGAGCGAGGCACGGGTGCTGATGTCCCCGAACTCGATGCCGAGCGCCACGATCGTCTGGGCGATCTGCGGGCGGATGCCGCTGATCGTGCACTCCGCGCCCATGAGCCGGGCCGCGACGACCGTCTTGAGCAGGTGCTGCGCGACCTGGGTGTCGACCGCCGGCACCCCGGTGATGTCGATGATGGCGTGGTCGCTGCCCGTCTCGACGAGGGTGTTGAGCAGCTTCTCCATGACGACCTGGGTGCGGGCCGAGTCGAGCGTGCCGACCAGCGGGACCGCCACGATGCCGTCCCACAGCTTCACCACCGGGGTCGACAGCTCGAGGAGCTGTTCCGCCTGCTCCGCGATGATCGACTCGCGGGCCGCGGCGAACGACTCGAACGTGAACAGGCCGAGGGCGTCGACGAGCCGCAGCAGCGGGCTGACGTCGTCGCGCACCTGCGCGTCCAGCACGTACAGGCCCTCCTTGAGGGCGAACACGGCCACGGCGGTCTCTCGCGGCGTGAAGCCGAGGCGGGCGCGCGCCGAGGAGACGTCGGAGAGGGTGCCGCGCAGCTGGTCGAACGCCGGGTGGTCGAGCGAGGTCGCGCCCTGGGCGAGCCCGTCGACGAGGGCGTCGAAGATGTCGGACTGCTCGCGCTCCAGCTCGCCGCGGGACGTGCGGCCGCGCAGCTCGTCGGCGACGGCGCTCAGCCAGGCCGTCCGGACGGCGTCGGCGTGGTCGGCGAGGATCTGGTGCAGCGGGGTGCCGGGCATTCGTGCTCCTTCGATGTCGCCGCCGGGGGGTGAGCGGTCGCGGAGCCGATTCTAGGGGCCGGAGTCGTCGCGGCGTGAGGTGAGGCGTGGTGACGTTGTCGGTCTGTGGCGAGGGGCCCGCCGGGGCGACCCGGCGGACCCCTCGTGGCTGTGCTGGTCAGGCGCGGTGCGCGCGGTAGTACTCCACGAGCGCCTTCGTCGACGAGTCCTGCGCGGCGAGCGCCTCGTCGTCGCCGGACACCGCGGGCGCGATCTCCAGGGCGAGCTTCTTGCCGAGCTCGACGCCCCACTGGTCGAACGAGTCGATGCCCCACACGACGCCCTGGACGAACGTGACGTGCTCGTACAGCGCGACGAGCTGGCCGAGCACGGACGGCGTGAGGGCGGGCGCCATGATCGACGTCGTCGGCCGGTTGCCGGAGAACGTGCGGGCGCTCACCAGGTGCTCGGCGGTGCCCTCGGCGCGGACCTCGTCGGCGGTCTTGCCGAACGCGAGGGCCTTCGTCTGGGCGAAGAAGTTCGCGAGGAACAGCTCGTGGACGTCGGCCCCGGGCCGGACGGCCCCGCCGTCACCGTCGGCGTCGGTGAGCGGGTAGGCGGGCGTCGCGAACGCGATGAAGTCCGCCGGGATCGTGCGGGTGCCCTGGTGGATGAGCTGGTAGAAGGCGTGCTGGCCGTTGGTGCCGGGCTCGCCCCAGAACACCTCGCCGGTCTGCGACGTGACGGGGGAGCCGTCCGCGCGCACCGACTTGCCGTTGGACTCCATCGTGAGCTGCTGGAGGTAGGCCGGGAAGCGGTGGAGCTGCTGGGCGTAGGGCAGCACGGCGTGGGTGTGGGCGTCGAGGAAGTTGACGTACCAGACGTTGAGCAGGCCCATCAGCGCGGGCACGTTCCGCTCCAGCGGGGTGCTGCGGAAGTGCTCGTCCATCGTGCGGAAGCCCGCGAGGAGCTCGCGGAAGACGTCGGGGCCGAACGCGATCGCCAGCGAGGTGCCGATGGCGGAGTCGACGGAGTAGCGCCCACCCACCCAGTCCCAGAAGCCGAAGGCGTTGGCGGGGTCGATGCCGAACGCGGCGACCTTGTCCAGCGCCGTCGAGACGGCGACGAAGTGCTTCCCGACGGCGGCCTGGCGGGCCTCGTCGGTGTCCTCGATGGCGCCGGCCGCGACGAGGCCCTCCCAGAGCCAGGCGCGGGCCAGCCGGGCGTTGGTCAGCGTCTCCAGGGTGCCGAACGTCTTCGACGCGACGATGAACAGCGTGGTCTCGGGGTCGAGGCCGGCGGTCTTCTGCGCGACGTCGGTGGGGTCGATGTTGGAGACGAACCGGGCGGCGGGGCCGCCCTCGCCGTAGGGCGCGAGCGCCTCGTAGACCATGACCGGGCCGAGGTCGGAGCCGCCGATGCCGATGTTGACGACGGTGCGCACCGGCTTGCCGGTGACGCCCGTCCAGGCGCCCGAGCGCACCTGGTCGGCGAACGCGCTGAGCTTGTCGAGCTCGCGCGCGACGTCCGCGTCGACGTCCTGGCCGTCGACGACGAGCGGCGGCTGCGTGCCGGGCGCACGGCGCAGGGCGGTGTGCAGGACGGCGCGGTCCTCGGTGACGTTGATGTGCTCGCCGGTGAACATCGCCTCGGTGCGGGCGGGCAGGTCCACGTCGTGGGCGAGGCGGACGAGGATCTCCAGGGTCTCGTCGGTGACGAGGTTCTTGGACAGGTCGACCAGGAGGTCGCCGGCGGTGCGGGTGAGCCGCTCCGCGCGGCCCGGGTCGGTGGCGAACCAGCCGCGCAGGTCGCCGCGGAAGTCGCGGTGGTGGCGCTGGAGGTCGGCCCAGGACGGCGTGGCGGTGGCGTCGGCAGGGGTGGTCGTCATGGTGCCTACGGTAGTGACCGCCGGGGAGTGCCGCGCGATCGTCCCACCAGAGGGCAAGCGCTTTCCTCGTTGCTGTGGCGGGGGCCGGAGGGCGGTGCCAGGATCGGGACGGTCGGTCCGGGACAAGCCGGACGATCCCGGACGTCGCACCATCCGAAGGAGAAAAGCTCATGGCCAACTTCACGGTCTGGAAGTTCGACACCCCCGAGGGCGCAGGGCGGGCCGCGTCGATCGTCAAGGACGCCGCCGGTGACGGGCTCGTCACGCTCGTCGACCACGCCGTCGTCTCGTGGCCCGAGGGCGCCGAGCACCCCGAGACCCACGGCATCAACGACGACGCCGCCAAGTCCGGCGGCTGGGGTGCCCTGTGGGGCCTGCTCATCGGTGCCCTCTTCTTCATCCCCGTCATCGGCGCCGTCGCCGGCGCGGCGATCGCCGGGCTGTCGAGGGCGCTCTCCGACGTCGGCATCCGCAAGGAGGACCTCGTCAAGATCAAGGAGGAGGTCGTCCCCGGCACCTCCGCGCTCTTCCTCGTGCTCGAGCAGACCGACACCGACCGCTTCGCCGAGCGCCTGCACGGGCTCAAGGCGACCCTGGTCAGCTCGAACCTGTCCGACACCGAGACCCGGGAGCTCAAGGAACGGTTCGGCTCCTGAACCGCGCACCCGCGCCCGCCACGACGCCCTCCGTCCCCCCGTCGGGGCGGAGGGCGTCGTCGTCCCCCGCACCTCGTCACGTCCGGATGAGAGTTCTCTCATCCGGGCCTCCTCCGCGTCTCATGCCCGGCACCCAGGCTGAGGAACGTCAACGAAGTCCGTTCGGAGGGGAACGCCATGAGGTCGTCGGTGAGGAAGCGTTGGGCGGTCGGGACCGTCGCGGTGCTCGGCATGGGAACCGTCAGTGCGGCGGCGCTGGGACTGCTGGACAAGGTGCCGCTCGGCGAGAGCGCCGCGGCCGTGACGCTCTCGGCCGAGGATCTCGCCGCGGCACGGGCCGCCGCCGACGTGAGCCCCACGCCGTCCCCGAGCTCCACGGCCGTCCCGAGCGCGAGCTCGGCCCGGTCGGCGCAGTCCGCCGGGACGCAGACCGGCGCCTCCGCCGCGTCGGCGCGGTCCGCCGCCTCGGCCACCGGCGCCTCCGGCCAGCAGGCGTCCGCAGCGTCGGCCCGGTCGGCGGCCTCCGCCCGGTCGGCCGCGTCCGCGCGGTCCGCGGCGTCGCCCGCCGCCGCCCCGCGTCAGCAGGCCGCCTCCGCGGCGTCGGCCCGGTCGGCCGCGTCGGCCCGTTCGGCCGCGTCCGCGCGGTCCGCGGCGTCCCCGGCCGCCGCCCCGCGTCAGCAGGCCGCCTCCGCGGCGTCGGCCCGGTCCGCGGCGTCCCCGGCACCCGCCCCGAAGAAGGCCCCGGCCGCCTCGCCGGCGTCACCCGCGACGCCCGACTCGCCCGCCTCCGCGGCCTCGCCCGCGTCGCCGGCCTCGCCCGACTCCCCGGAGTCCGCGGACTCCGGGGACTGACCCGCCACGACCCCGATGAGACCACTCTCATCGGGGTCTCCCGGAGGTCTCATCCCCGGGTCCCACGATGGTCGTACCCCGCACCGAGCGGGCACCGCAGCACACGAGGAGCAGCACCATGAAGCCGTCCGTCACGAAGCGCTGGATCGTCGCCGGCACCGCCGCCGCCCTGGGGGTGGGCGTCGTGAGCGCCGCCGCCGTCGGCCTCGACGACAGGGCCGCGCCGACGGAGACGGTCGCCGCGGTGACGCTGCCGGCCGCGCAGACCACCCCGGCGGCGTCCACCACGGACGCCGTCCCGGGCGACGTCGACCCCTCGCCCGAGTCCGCGGACTCGCCCGCCGAGTCCGCCGTCGACTCCGCCGACTCCCCACAGGCGGCGCAGCCGCGCGCGAACGAGGTCGTCGAGACCGCGGCCTCCGCCGGCAGCGGGCAGTCGCCCCAGTCGGCCGACTCGACCGACACCCCGCCCTCGGTGCAGTCCGCGCGGTCCGCCGACTCCGCGCGCTCGGCCGGCTCGGCGGACTGACGTGCGCGCGACGGGCGCCGTCCTGGACCGGCGTGGTGAACGAGCGCACCACGCCGGTTCTGGTGAGGATGGGGCCGTGGCGCAGAACGACCTGGACCTCCTGACGGGCGAGGACGCGACCGAGCTCCTCGCGACCGCCGTGGCGACCGCGGGGGGTGAGCTCGTCGACTGGTCCGTGCGGCAGGTCGACCACCGGCCCGGCCGGTCGACGACGGTGGCCTACCGGGCGCGCGTCCGGTGGGCGGGCCCGGGCGAGGGGACGGTCCGCACCGAGACCCTCGGCGCCTCGCTCGGCCGGCCCGCCGACCAGCAGGTCCCCGGGGTCCTCACCCTCGACGACGGCGAGCACGCCGTGGCGGTGTGGCGGTTCCCCGGCGACCCGGCGCTGCCCGCGCTGGCGACCGCGTTCGACGCGCACGCCGTGGCCACGCTGCTCGGCGACCTCGGTGTGCCCGAGGTCGCGCGCGGGCCCGTGACGCTCAAGGTGCGGGCCTACCGGCCGACGCGCCGCGCCGTCATCGAGGCCAGCACTCCCGGGGCCCGGGTGTTCCTCAAGGTGGTGCGGCCGGACAAGGTCGACGACCTGCACGCCCGGCACGCCCTGCTCGCCGGGGCGGGCCTGCCCGTGCCCAAGCCGCTGGGCCGCAACAACGACGGTCTGCTCGTCATCGCGCCGCTGCCCGGGGAGTCGATGCGGCACGCCGTCCGGGACGGCGGTGCCGTGCCAGGCCCGGAGGAGGTCGTCGAGCTGCTCGACCGGCTGCCTCGCGACGTCGCCGACCTCCCGCGCCGCACCTCGTGGAGCGAGAACGCCTCGCACTACGCGTCGGTCATCGGTGCCGCCCTGCCGGGCGAGGCGCAGCGTGCCGCCCAGCTCGCCACCGCCGTCGAGCAGCGCATCGCCGGGCTCCCCGCCGACGACCCGACGCACGGCGACCTCTACGAGGCGCAGGTCATGCTCACCGACGGCCGCATCACGGGCCTGCTCGACGTCGACTCCGCCGGGCCGGGCCGCCGCGCCGACGACCTGGCGTGCCTCGTCGCGCACGTCGAGACCCTGGCCCTGCTGCGCGGCTGGGACACCGAGCGGCTCCACGGGCTCGCCGTGCGGTACGCGCACGGGTTCGCCGGCGTCGTCGACCCGGACGAGCTCACCGCCCGGATCGCGGGCGTGCTGCTGTCGCTCGCGACCGGTCCGCACCGGGTGCAGGAGGCCGACTGGCCGGCGCAGACGTCCGTGCGCCTGGACGCCGTCGAGCGGTGGTTCGCCGGGATCCCGGGGTGAGCGGGCGACGGCGCGGCTGGCGCCCGTCGTCCCTGCCCGTCCGCACGAAGGTCCTCGCGTCCGTCCTGACGATGACGGCGCTGGGCCTGCTGATCGCGTGGGTCGTCACCGACGCCATCCAGGCGCGGGGCCTCACCGCGCGGATCCACGACGAGCTCGACCAGGAGGTCGAGGAGTTCCGGGTGCTGGCCGAGCAGGGCGTCGACCCGGAGACCGGCGACCCGTTCGCCAGCGTCGACCAGCTCCTGCGCGTCGCGATCGAGCGCAACGTGCCCGGGCCCGACCAGATGCTGGTGACGTTCGTGCAGGACGTCCCGCAGCTGTACGCGCCGCAGTGGGCGCGGCCCGTCGTCGACGACCCCGCGCTGCTGGACCTCGTCGCCGCGATCCCGCCCGACGCCGCACGGGTCGTGGAGACGACGATCGACACCGACGTCGGCCGGATGCGCGTCGCGGCCGTGCCCGTGCGGGTCGACGACGGTGACGAGCACGGCACGTACGTCGTCGGGGTGGACACCCACCTCGCCCGCGAGCAGCAGGACGAGCTGCGGCGCACGTACGTGCTGGTGTCGGCGGGCACCCTGGTGCTGGTCGGCGTCGTCGGCTGGCTCGCGACCGGGCGGCTGCTGCGCCCGCTCATGCAGCTGTCCGCGACCGCGCAGCAGGTCGGCGGCGACGACCTGTCGCTGCGCGCACCGGTCACGGGCGACGACGACGTCGCGACCCTCGGCCGGGCGTTCAACACGATGCTCGACCGGCTGGCGGCGGCGTTCGAGACGCAGCGCCAGTTCCTCGACGACACCGGCCACGAGCTGCGCACCCCGCTGACGGTGCTGCGCGGCCACCTGGAGCTGCTCGACCCGCACGACGCGCACGACGTCACCGAGACCCGCGCGCTGCTGCTCGACGAGACGGAGCGGATGAGCCGGATCGTCGAGGACCTGGTGCTGCTGGCCAAGGCCGACCGGCCCGACTTCGTCCGGCCGGGCGAGGTCGACCTGGGCCGCCTCACCGACGACCTGCTGGACAAGGCCCGCGCGCTCGGCGACCGTCGGTGGCGGGTGGACGCCCGGTCCGAGCGGACGGTGCGGGGCGACGAGCAGCGCCTCACGCAGGCCGTCCTCCAGCTCGCGGACAACGCCGTGAAGTACACCGCGCCCGGCACGACGGTGGCGGTGGGCAGCGCCGTGGTGGACGGCCGGGCGCGGCTGTGGCTGCGCGACGAGGGCCCCGGCGTGCCGGACGGCGACCACGACCGCATCTTCGAGCGGTTCGTGCGGGTGGACGCCTCGCCCGACGTGCGCGGGTCCGGCATCGGCCTCGCCATCGTCGCGGCCGTCGCGCAGGGCCACGGCGGCGACGTGACCGCCGGGGCCGGGCGGCCCGGCGCGGCGCCTCCGGGTCTGCGGGTGGAGCTGTCCTGGCCCGCCGGTGCGGCGGGCGAACGGGACGTGCCCGACGACGTGCCGGACGACACGACCCCAGGACCCGGGCGACCGGGCGACGAGCAGGAGGGACGACGGTGAGCAGCATCCTCGTGGCCGAGGACGAGGCACGGATCGCGCAGTTCGTGCGCAAGGGCCTGCGCGCCCACGGGTTCGCGCCGACGGTGGTGGGCGACGGCCTGACGGCGGTGCAGCACGCCCTGAGCGGGGAGTTCGACCTCATGGTGCTCGACATCGGGCTGCCCGAGCTGGACGGGTTCGAGGTGCTCGAACGGCTCCGCGGGTCGGGCAGCACCATGCCGGTCATCATCCTCACCGCGCGCGACTCCATCACCGACCGCGTGGCGGGCCTGGAGGGTGGCGCCGACGACTACATGGCCAAGCCCTTCGGGTTCGAGGAGCTGCTGGCACGCATCCGGCTGCGGCTGCGCGAGCCGGCTCGTGCCGAGCAGTCGGCGCTGGAGCACGGCGGGCTGCGGCTCGACCCCGCGACCCGGCAGGTGAGCGTCGCCGGGCGCGCCGTCGACCTGTCGGCGCGGGAGTACACCCTGGCCGAGGTGTTCCTGCGCCACCCCGGCCAGGTGCTGTCGCGCGAGCAGCTGCTCTCGCGGGTGTGGGGCTACGACTTCGACCCGGGCTCGAACGTCGTCGACGTGTACGTGCGCTACCTGCGCCGCAAGATCGGGGCGGAGCGCATCGAGACGGTCCGGGGGATGGGGTACCGGCTGGTCTGAGCCGTGGCCCCGGCGCTCCGCCCGGCGCCGGCCGGGGCGGTCAGGCCGGGGCGGGGCCGGTGCTGGCGCGGACCACCAGGGACGTCGGCAGCCGCAGGTGCTGCTCGCGCGGGGTGCCCTCGAGGACGTCGAGCAGCATCCGCAGCGCCTCGGCGCCCATGCGGTGCAGCGGCTGGGCGACGGTGGTCAGCGGGGGAGACGTGGTCGCGGACTCGGGGATGTTGTCGAAGCCGACGACGGAGAGGTCCTCCGGGACGCGCAGGCCGAGCTCGGCGGCGACCTCGAGGACGTGGATCGCGGACTGGTCGTTGGCCGCGAAGACGGCGGTGGGGCGCTCGCCGCGGGTCGGCCGCAGGAGCTCGCGGGCGGGGGTGTCGGCGGTCTCGGGGCGGTAGCCGCCGACCCGGACCAGCGCGGGGTCGACGCCGATGCCGGCCCCGTCGAGCGCCTGCCGGTAGCCGAGCTCGCGCAGGCGGGCGGACTCGAGGTCGGTGCGGCCGCCGAGGTGCGCGATGCGGCGGTGGCCGAGGGCGACGAGGTGCTCGACGGCCTCGCGGGCGCCGGTGGTGTTGTCCGAGTCGACGGTGTGCGTGCCCTCGGGGCCGGTGTGCGGGTCGACGGCGACGACGGGGATGCCGTTGGCCTCGGACAGCACCATGGTGGGGGTGACGACGATCGCGGCGTCGATGAGCGTGCCGGCGAGCCGGGACAGGGAGCGGCGCTCCCAGCCGGTGACCGTGCCGCCGTCGGACCCGCCGGAGTAGGCGAGGAGCTCATAGCCGGTGCCGGCGACGGCCGACGAGATGCCCTTGAGCAGCTCGGTGGAGTAGGGCTCGAACTCGGCGACGAGGACGCCGACGACGTTGGTGGACTGGCGGCGCAGGCTGCGCGCGACGAGCGACGACTCGTAGCCGAGGTCGGCGACGACGCCGAGGACGCGCTCCGCGGTGGCGGACGCGACGCCGTACCGGTTGTTGACGACCTTGGAGACCGTGGCGACGGAGACCCCGGCGACGCGCGCGACGTCGGAGATCGTCACGCGGCCGGTGTACGGCTGCGCGGCAGGCTGGTCGGCGGCTGTGCTCACCCCTGGAGCGTAGCCGTCCCGGGCCCGGGACGCGGGCGTCCGTCCGCGTTGTGAAACCGTTATCGAAAACGATTGACAGCGGTCCTCCAGGTTTGCGACGGTAGGCCTGCGCGGGAGCTCGGACCTCAGCGACGCACCGCGCCGGCATTCCGTACGACGAGTCGACGACGACCAAGGGGTTCACGATGACGAGGACAATGCGCCGCGCAGGAGCGGTCGCGATGGGCGCCACCATCGCCCTCCTGGCCACGGCCTGCGCCGGCCAGGGCACCGCCAACACCGACACGGAGGAGACCGCCAGCGCCGGCGGCGACACCACCGTCGAGTGGTGGCACAACTCCAACACCGGTGAGGGCAAGGAGTACTACGACCAGGTCGCCGCCGACTTCGAGGCGGCCAACCCGGGCGTCACCGTCCAGGTCGAGGCCATGCAGCACGAGGACATGGTCACCAAGCTGCAGGCGGCCATGCAGGCCGGCACCGACGTCCCCGACGTGTTCATGAGCCGCGGTGGCGGCGAGCTGCAGGCCGACATCGAGGCCGGCCTCCTGCGCGACCTCACCACCGACGCCTCCGACACGATCGAGAAGATCTCCTCGTTCGCCGGGCAGTACAGCGTCGACGACAAGGTCTACGCCCTGCCGTTCTCCATGGGCATCGTCGGGTTCTGGTACAACAAGGACCTCTTCGAGCAGGCCGGCATCACCGACGTGTCGCCCAGCCCGACCATCGAGGAGTTCGACGGCTACCTCGACCAGCTCAAGGCCGCGGAGATCGACCCGATCTCCGTCGGTGCGGGCGACAAGTGGCCGGCCGCGCACTACTGGTACTACGGCGTCGTGCGCGAGTGCGGCTTCGACACCGTCGAGGCGGCGATCGACTCGGGCGACTACTCCGACGAGTGCTTCCTCAAGGCCGGCGAGAACGTCCAGGACATCATCGGCCAGGAGCCGTTCAACCCCGGCTTCCTCGCCACCGCCGCGCAGTCCGGCCCGACGTCGGCCTCCGGCCTGCTCGCCAGCGAGCGCGTCGGCATGGAGCTCGCCGGTCACTGGGAGCCCGGTGTCGTCGGCGGCCTGCGCGAGGACCAGCAGGTCCCGGACTGGCTGGGCTGGTTCGCGTTCCCGACCTTCGAGGGTCAGGCCGGCGCCCCCGCCGACCAGATGGGTGGCGGTGACGCCTGGGCCGTGTCCCAGGACGCCCCCGACGCCGCCGTCGACTTCGCCGCGTACCTGCTGAGCGACGAGGTCCAGACCGGCTTCGCCGAGCTCGACATGGGTCTGCCCACCAACCCCGCCGCGACCGGCTCGCTGTCCAACGAGACGCTCGCCCAGCTCATCCCGGTGCGCGACGGCGGCGGCGAGACCCAGCTCTACCTGGACACCCGCCTCGGCCAGTCCGTCGGTGGAGCGATGAACGACGCGATCGCCCTGATGTTCGCCGGCGAGGCCGGCCCGCAGGACGTCGTCGACGCCATCGAAGAAGCCGCTGCGGCGCAGGGGTGACCGAGATGGCAGACGACGCCGCCGTCACCACGACGGCCGCCGTGTCGCCTGCCACCTCCTCCCGCCCGGCTGCCGGTGCGACCCGCGAGGGTCGACCGGCAGCCGGGCGTCCGGCGGGAGGTCGGCGGACGAGCGGCAAGGACCTCCGCAAGCGCCTGGAGATCGCGTTCTTCGTGACCCCGGCCCTGGCGATGCTCGTGCTCTTCGTCGTCTGGCCGGTCCTCACGGCCGTCCAGATGTCGGTCTACCGCTGGAACGGGCGCGGCCCGCTCGTGGACTTCGTCGGGCTCGCGAACTACGTGTCGGTGCTCACCGACGACGTGTTCGTCGGCTCGCTCGTCAACAACCTCGTGATCGTCGTGGCCTCGATCGCGATCCAGCTCCCGCTGGGTCTCGCGATCGCCCTGCTCCTCAACCGCAAGATGCGGGGACAGGGCGCGCTCCGCACGATCATCTTCGTGCCGTACGTCCTCGCCGAGGTCGTCGCCGGCGTCATCTGGTTCCAGCTCCTGCAGCCCTACTACGGCGTGCTCGACACGCTCCTGCAGGCCGTCGGCCTCGAACCGCCGGCCCAGGGCTGGCTCGGTGACCCGGACCTCGCGCTATGGACCGTGCTGGTCATCCTCACCTGGAAGTACCTCGGCCTCGCCGTCATCCTCTTCCTCGCCGGCCTGCAGAGCGTGCCCGAGGAGCTGTACGAGGCCGCCCAGCTCGACGGGGCCTCCTGGTGGCAGGTCCAGCGGCGCATCACCATCCCGCTGCTCGGCCCCACCATCCGCACCTGGGGCTTCCTGTCCATGATCGGGTCGCTCCAGCTGTTCGACATGGTCTGGATCCTCACCAAGGGCGGCCCCGCGAACGCCACCAGCACCATGGCGATCTTCCTCGTCAACGAGGGAACCCGGAGCAACAACTTCGGCATCGCCGGCGCCGCCTCCGTGATCCTGTTCGGCATCGCGCTCGTCATGGCCGTGCTCTACCAGCGACTCATCCTGAACCGCGACAAGGGGGTGGCGTGATGGCCACGACGACCCGACCGCCGGCCGGCCCGCCGGCCACCGCGCCGCAGCAGACCGCACGGCGGCACAGCGCGTCACGCCGGTTCCAGGGCGGCAGCCCGCTCGTCTACGCGGTGGCGTTCGTCGTCGTCTGCGCGACCCTCGGACCCGTCGTCTACGGCGTGCTCAGCGGGTTCCGCAGCAACGGCCAGCTCACCGAGGCGCCCGCCGCCCTGCCGGACCCGTGGGTCTTCACCAACTACACGGGCGTGCTCACCAACCCGTCCTTCTGGCAGTACTCCCTCAACTCGGTGATCATCGCGGTCGTCACCACGGCGATCGTCGTGGTCTTCGGGGTCATGGCCGCCTATCCGCTGGCGCGGTACACGTTCCGCGGACGCGAGGCGCTGTTCATGGTGTTCGTCGCCGGGCTGCTGTTCCCCGCCACCGTCGCCGTCATCCCGCTGTTCATCCTCCTCACCCAGAACTTCGGCCTGGGGAACACCTGGTGGGGCGTCGCGCTGCCGCAGGCGGCCTTCGCGCTGCCGATGACGGTCGTCATCCTGCGGCCGTTCCTGCAGGCCCTGCCGAAGGAGCTCGAGGAGGCCGCCCAGCTCGACGGGACCAGCCGCATCGGGTTCTTCTGGCGGATCCTGCTGCCGCTGTCCGGCCCCGGCATGGTCACCGTCGGCGTCCTCGCCTTCGTCGGCTCCTGGAACGCCTACCTGCTGCCGCTGCTGCTGCTGCAGGGCGACATGAAGACGCTGCCGCTGGGCGTCGCCGACTTCTCCTCCGAGCACTCCGCCGACACCGCCGGCGTGTTCGCCTTCACCTCCCTCGCGATGATCCCCGCGCTCGTCTTCTTCCTCGCGATGCAGAAGCGCATCGTCAACGGCCTCCAGGGCGCGGTGAAGGGATGACCGTGCAGAAAGAGAACCCGATGTCCTCCACGCACCTCCCGGCGACGCCGCAGGTCTCCGACCGCGTCGCCGCCCTCCACGCCCGCATGACCCTCGAGGAGAAGCTGGCGCAGATCGTCGGCTACTGGCTCGACAAGGGCGGCGAGGTCGTCGCACCCCTGCAGGGCGAGATGACCGCCCACCAGGCCGGCGCCGACAAGCTCGGCGAGATCACCCGGCACGGCCTCGGCCACTACACCCGCGTGTACGGCACCCGACCCGTCGCACCCGCCGAGCGTGCCGCGTGGCTGTGGGGCGAGCAGAAGCGGCTCAAGGCCGAGACCCGGCTCGGGATCCCCGCGCTCGTCCACGAGGAGTGCCTCACCGGGCTCGCCGCGTGGCAGGCCGCCACGTTCCCCACCCCGCTCGCCTGGGGTGCGTCGTTCGACCCCGAGCTCGTCGAGGAGATGGGCGCCGCCATCGGCGAATCCATGCGCGAGCTCGGCATCCACCAGGGCCTCGCCCCCGTGCTCGACGTCGTCCGCGACCCCCGCTGGGGCCGCGTCGACGAGTGCATCGGCGAGGACCCCTACCTCGTCGGCACCGTCGGCACCTCCTACGTGCGCGGCCTGCAGTCCGCCGGGGTGCACGCCACCCTCAAGCACTTCGTCGGCTACTCCGGCTCCCGGGCCGGGCGCAACCACGCACCCGTGGCGGCCGGCGCCCGGGAGATCGCCGACGTCTACCTGCCGCCCTTCGAGATGGCCGTCAAGGACGGCGGCGCGCGCTCCGTCATGGCGTCGTACGTCGACGTCGACGGCGTGCCCCTGCACGCGTCGTCCGAGTACCTCACCGACCTGCTGCGCGAGCAGTGGGGCTTCGACGGGACCGTCGTCGCCGACTACTTCGGCGTCGCGTTCCTGGAGGTCATGCACCACGTCGCCGCCGACCGCGCCGACGCCGCCGGGCAAGCGCTCGCCGCCGGGCTCGACATCGAGCTCCCCACCGGCGACGCGTTCCTCGAACCGCTCGCCACCGCCGTCCGCGACGGCCGCGTCGACGAGGCGCTCGTCGACCGGGCCGTGCTGCGCGCCCTCGCGCAGAAGGAAGAGCTCGGCCTGCTCGACGACGACGCGTTCGCCGGCGACGCCCCCACCGACATCGACCTCGACACCCCCCGGCACCGCGCCATCGCACGCCGCCTCGCCGAGGAGTCCGTCGTCCTGCTCTCCAACGACGGCCTCCTGCCGCTCGCCGGTCGCCCCACCGCCCCGCAGCGGGTCGCCGTCGTCGGGCCCAACGCCCACCGCGCCGACGCCCTCATGGGCTGCTACTCGTTCGCCAACCACGTGCTCGCCCACCACCCGCAGCACGAGCTCGGGTTCGAGATCCCCACCGTCCTCGAAGCGCTCGGCGGCGCCTTCGCCGCCGCCGGGGCCAACCGCCCCGCGCTCGCCCACGCCCGCGGCTGCGACGTCGAGGGCGAGGACACCTCCGGCTTCGCCGAGGCCGTGGCCACCGCGTCGTCCTCCGACGTCGCGATCGTCGTCGTCGGCGACCAGGCCGGCCTGTTCGGCCGCGGCTCCGTCGGTGAGGGCAACGACACCGAGACCCTCGACCTGCCCGGCGTGCAGCGGCGCCTCGTCGAAGAGGTCGTCGCCACCGGCACCCCCGTCGTCATGGTCGTCGTGTCCGGGCGTCCGTACGCCGTCGACTGGGCGCTCGACGGCGACCGCCGACCCGCCGCCGTGATCCAGGCGTTCTTCCCCGGCGAGGAGGGCGGCACCGCCATCGCCGGCGTCCTCACCGGAGCCGTCAACCCGTCCGGCCGCCTGCCCGTCTCCCTGCCGCGCTCCGCCGGCGCCCAGCCCTACTCCTACCTGCACCCCGCCCTCGGCGGACCCAGCGACGTCACCTCCGCCGACTCCACCCCGCTGCGCCCCTTCGGGTTCGGGCTGTCCTACACCGAGTTCGCGTACGCCGACCTCGTCGTCGCCCCCACCGCCGGCACCGACGCGGGGCTCACCGTCTCCGTGCGCGTCACCAACACCGGGGACGTCGACGGCGCCGACACCGTCCAGCTCTACGGCCGCGACGTCGTCGGCTCCGTCGCCCGTCCCCTCGTCCAGCTCCTCGCCTACCGGCGCGTGCCGCTCGCCGCCGGGGAGTCCGCCGTCGTCACCTTCGACGTCCCCGCCACCCGCCTCGCCTTCACCGACCGGCGCGGCGTCCGCGTCGTCGAGCCCGGCGACCTCGAGGTGTGGGTCGGCTCCCACGTCGCCGCCGTCGCCGGCGAGACCACCGAGCCGGACGACGCCACCGGTGGCGCCATCTCCAACGCCAAGGCCACCGCCAAGCGGGAGCTGCCCGGCACCGCCACCGAGCGCGCCGTCGTCCGGCTCACCGGCCCCGTGTACCCGCTCACCGGCGACGAGCCCCGGCTCGTCGGGGTGACCGTCACCGGCGGCTGAACCCCAGCCACCTGCCGGACCGTTCGCCCCCCGGGCGGTCCGGCAGGTCTTTCACGTGGCGAGTCAGCGCAGGTTGGCGCGAGTCAGCGCTGATTGGCGCGAGTCAGCGTGAACTTCGTTCAATCAGCGCAGGTGGGCGCCAGTCAGCACACGGCGGCGTGAGGCAGCGTGCTTCGGGTTCCGGACGGCGGAGGGTGCCGCGCGTCGTCGCGTTCACGGGCCCCAGGGGGCCCTCCACTTCGGGTTGGACGACGACGCGCGGCACCCTCCGCCGTCCTTCGTCGTCGTCACGTCGGGCTTGGGGTGTTGACGACGACGGTGGCGGCGACAGCGAGGCAGTCGCGTCGGGCTGTCGTGCACGGTCGTGTGCTGACTGAACGACGTTCACGCTGACTCGCGCCCGCCTGTGCTAACTGGGTGAGAACTGCGCTGACTCGCGCCGTCGTGTGCTGACTGAACGACATTCACGCTGACTCGCGCCCGCTTGCGCTGACTGGGCGAGCCCTGCGCTGACTCGCGCCCGCTTGCGCTGACTCGCGTCGAACCGCGCTGACCGGCGGCCGATTGCGCTGACTCGGCGGCGGGCCGGCGTGGGAGAGTGGACGGATGCGGATCGACATCTGGCTCTGGGCGGTGCGGCTCTTCAAGAGTCGCTCGGTGGCGGCCTCGACGCTGCGGTCCGGCAGGGTCCGCGTCAACGGGACGGTCGCCAAGCCGGCGACGTCGGTGCAGGTCGGTGACCGTGTCACGTGGCGTGACCCGCTGCGGGACCGTGTCGTCGTCGTCCGAGAGCTCCTGCCGAAGCGGGTCGGTGCGCCCCTCGCCGTCAAGGCCTACACCGACCAGAGCCCGCCCGTCCCGACTCGCGAGGAACGCGCCGAGGTCGGTCTGCGCGACCGTGGCGCCGGACGACCCACGAAGCGGGAACGCCGCGACATCGACAGGTTGCGCGGGCGCCGGTAGTCGACGGCCCCGGCACCCGCGGTGCGCGCCGCGGACGCGCCGCGCACACTGGTCGGATGGCGAGAACCAGCGCGGGGCTGCTGCTCTACCGTCTCGCCGGGCAGGCCCTCGAGGTGCTGGTCGGCCACATGGGCGGCCCCTTCTGGGCGCGCAAGGACGCCGGCGCCTGGACGGTGCTCAAGGGTGAGGCGGAGGACGGCGAGGACCTGCACGCCGCCGCCGAGCGGGAAGCCGTCGAGGAGCTCGGCCTCGTCCTACCGCCGTCGTCCGGCGACGTCGACCTGGGCGAGGTGCGGCAACGCTCCGGCAAACGCGTCGTCGCCTGGGCGCGGGAGTGGCCGCCGCCCGGTCCCGACCTCACGGCGGCGCGGAGCAACACCGTCGCGATCGAGTGGCCGCCGCGGTCCGGGCGCACCGTCGACGTTCCCGAGATCGACCGGTTCGCCTGGTTGGCGCCCGACGATGCGCGACGGCTGCTCGTCCCGGCCCAGGCCGCCTTCGTCGACCGACTGTGCGCGGCCGTCGCCCACGCGGAGGTGCGCTGACTCGCGCCGTCGTGCGCTGACTGGCGCCGACCTGCGCTGACTGGCGGCCACCGGCGCTGACTCGTGCCGACCTGCGCTGACTCGCGCCGCGCTCAGACGCCGAGGGAGCGGGCGGACCAGGTGAGGCCGAGCGCCTGGAGGACGTCGGACGGCTCCCGGTCGGCGGCGTCGGCGTACGCCTGCAGGGACAGCACGGACGCGGTGAGCATCGTCGTGATGACCTGCCGGGCCAGCCGGGGGTCGGAGGTCGCCTCGTCCAGCATCTCCTGGACGACGGCGGACCGGATCCCGAGGTCGGGATCCGAGCATGCGGTGAGGAGCGCGATCGTCGTCGCTCCGGCGTCACTGGCCATGCGCACCCCCCGATGTCACGACGTGTCACCATCCGGTGTACCGCAGCGGAACGATCTCCGCGACCCGAGTCGAACCGTTTCGCCTCCGGGTGGCGCTACCATGACGCTCCGGCAGCCAGGGCGGCTGCCGACGACGACGGGGCAGACGTGGCACGAACGGATCGACCGGCTATCCACCTCCTCGCTCGACGGGTCGCCTCGACGGCGGCCGTCGTGGCGCTGGCGCTCGTGGGGCTGGTCGTCGCCCCGACGGCCCCGGCCTCGGCGGCGAACGGCCTCACCGAGGAGTCGCACGCCCGGTACACGGTCTCGGCCAAGGGCCGGGTCACGGCCGAGGTGACCACCACCATCACCAACGTGACGCCGGACCGGGGCAGCACCTACTACTTCTGGGACGCGTACAGCATCCCCGTGCCGACGGGTGCCGACGACGTCACCGCGACGAGCGGCGGTGCGCGGCTGGCCACGTCGACCCGCGGCACCGACGACCCCGACACCGAGGTGGTGCAGGCCTCGTTCTCGCCGCTGCGCTACGGGGCCAGCCGCACCATCACGTGGACGTACGAGGTCGACGGCGCACCGGTGCGCTCGCAGCGCTGGACGCGCGTCGGGCCCGGGTACGCGACGTTCGCCGCGCAGTCGTGGGGCGACGACGGACGCACCACCGTGGAGATCGACGTCCCGCGGGACATGACGCTCGACTCCACCGCCGCGTTCACGCAGGCCCGGGGGGACCGCAACAAGCGCACCGTCTACTCCCTGGACGACCAGAACGCCGACGGCGGCATCTGGGCGGCGGTCTCCGTGCGGGACCCGGACCGCGCCGACGAGCGTGAGGTGACGGTGGGCGACGCCACCCTCACCGTCGAGGGCTTCCCCGGCGACGAGAAGTGGCTGGCCTTCGCGGCGAAGCAGGTCGAGGCGGGGCTGCCCGAGCTGGAGCGGCTCGTCGGCAGCCCCTGGCCCGCCCGTGTGGACGTCGTCCGCGAGGACGTGTCCCCGCAGGTGCTCGGCTACGCATGGTTCGACGACCGGGGGAACGAGATCGTCGTCGGGGAGGAGCTGGACGCCGCGACGATCTTCCACGAGCTGGGCCACGCCTGGTTCGACGACGAACGGTTCGAGGGCCGCTGGCTGTACGAGGGGCTGACGGAGGTCACCGCGCACCGGGTGCTGGCGGCGACCGGCGGTGACGGCGCGCCGCGCCGGGCCCCGGCCCGGGACGCGAAGCACGCGCTGGCGCTGACGGGCTGGTCGGAGCAGGACCGGGACCACGACGTCGACGACTACGCGTACGCCGCGGCCTCCACGGCGGTGCACCGGATCCTCGGCGACCTCGACGACGAGACGTTCACCGCCGTCGTCCGGGCCGCCCACGCCGGCGAGAGCGCGTACGAGGAGCCGGGCAGCAGGGTCGGCACCCGGCGGACGGTCGGCTGGCAGGGCTTCCTCGACCTCGCCGCCGAGCGCGGCGGCGTGGACGGCTCGCAGGTGTACCGCACGTGGGTCCTCACCCCGAAGCAGGCGAGGACGCTCGACGCGCGCGCCGACGCCCGCGACGCGTACGCGGCGTTCGACGAGTCCGACGGCGACTGGCAGGTCCCCGCCGGGCTGCGCGCCCACATGACCGACTGGGACTTCGCGGACGCGACGGAGGACCTGACCGTCCTCGGCCCGGTCGCCGAGCAGGCCGTGGCCGTGCAGGCCGCGTCCGCGGCGTCGGGCCTGGCCGTGCCGGACACGGTGCGCGGCGCGTACGAGCGGGCCCGGGACGCCGACGACTACGCCGAGGTCGCGGACCTCCTGCCGCGGGCCGCGACGGTCCTGACCGCCGTGGGCGCGGTCTCCGACGACGTGGCGGCCGAGTCCGACCCCGTCACCGAGCTGGGGGAGCGGCTGCTCGACGCCGAGGGCTCCGCCACCGGGGCACGGGCGGCGCTCGCCGACGGCGAGCTCGACCTGGCGGCGGCGCGCGCCGACGACGCCGAGACCCGGGCGGACCGGGCCACGCTGGTCGGGGCGGGGGTCGTCGCGGGGGTCCTGCTGGTCCTCGCGCTGCTCGTGCTGGTCCCCGTGCTGCTCGTGCGGCGACGTCGGCGGCGCCGGGCGGAGGCGGACGCCACGGACGGCACGGACGGCGCGCCGGCCGGGACCGCACCCGCCCCCGGGGCGCCGGAGGGCGACGACGCCACGCCGGCCGGGCAGCCGACCGGGCAGGAGGACCGCCCCGCGCGCACCGGCGCCGAGGCGTAGCGTGGACGCATGGGCCCCGACGTCGTGCGCGTCGTCCTCGTGGACGACCACGAGGTGGTCCGGCGCGGGGTGGCCGACCTCCTGGAGGCCGAGCCCGACATCGAGGTCGTGGGGGAGGCAGGCTCGGTCGCGGAGGCCCTCGCCCGCGTCCCGGCCCTGCGGCCCGACGTGGCGGTGCTGGACGTCCGGCTGCCCGACGGCGACGGCGTGGGGCTGTGCCGGGAGCTGCGGTCCCGCACGGACGTCGCCTGCCTCGTGCTGACGTCGTTCGACGACGACGAGGCGCTGTTCGACGCGATCCTCGCGGGGGCCGCCGGGTACGTGCTCAAGCAGGTGCGCGGCACCGACCTCGTCGCGGCGATCCGCACGGTCGCCGCGGGCGGCTCCACGCTGGACCCGCGGGCGGCTGGTCTCGTCATGGAGCGGCTGCGGGCGCAGGAGCACCCGGACGCGGACCCGCTGGCCGACCTCACCGAGCAGGAGCGCCGCGTGCTGGCGCTGGTGGGGCAGGGCCTGACGAACCGGCAGATCGGCGAGCGGCTGTTCCTCGCGGAGAAGACGGTGAAGAACTACGTGTCGCACGTGCTGGCGAAGCTGGGCGTGGAGCGGCGGGTGCAGGCCGCGGTGCTGGCGGCACGCCTCGAGCAGCGGTCCTGACGCCCCTCACCGCGGCAGCGGCACCGCCCAGCGCAGCCGCGTCCCGGGCGTGCGCGACCGCGTGGTGAACGTGCCGCCCAGCTCGACGGCGCGCCGCTCCAGGTTCGCCAGGCCGCTGCGCGGCGCGTCCGGCGGGAGGCCGACGCCGTCGTCGTCGACGACGAGCACCACGGCGTCCCCGACGGCCAGGTGGACGTCGACGTGGCCGGCCCCGGCGTGCCGGGCCGCGTTCGACAGCGACTCCCGCAGCACCGCCACGAGATGGTCGGCGACCGGCGGCGGCACGAGCGTGTCGACGGTGCCCGTCATCCGCAGGGACGGAGCGAACCCGAGCGGGCCGGCCGCGGCCTCGACCTCCGCCAGGAGCCGGGCCCGCACCCCCACCGTGCGGGACCCGCCGAGAGCGGGGGACAGCCCGCGGATCGTGGTGCGCACGAGCGCGATCGTCTCGTCGATCTCCTCGACGGCCGCCGACACCCGTGCGGCGTCCTCCGGGCGGTCCTGCAGGCGTCGGCCGACCACCTGGAGCGACAGCCCGGTCGCGTACAGCCGCTGGACGGCGAGGTCGTGCAGGTCGCGGGCGATGCGGTCGCGGTCCCGCAGGACGGCGAGCCGCTCGGCGTCGTCGCGCCGCTCCGCGAGCTCCAGGGCGACGGCGGCGTGCCCCGCGAACGCGACCAGCGCGTCCACCACCACCGCCGGGAACGCCGGGGTGCCGCGTCGTCGGCCCACCAGCAGCACGCCCGCCGTCCGCCCCGGGCCGCCGAGGGGGAGGGCGGCCAGCGGCCCCACGACCTCCGGGGGGTGTGCCGTGAGCGTGCCCAGGGTCGCCGTCGCGGCGTCGGCGGTGACGACCGGCCGTCCGGTCGAGCAGGCCTCGGCCGCGAACGTCCCCCGCGCGGGGAGCACCGTCCCGACGAGGCCGTCCGTGCCCGGACCCAGCGCGGACCGCACCCGCAGGTGGTCGGGTGCCGCGTCCGTCGCCGTGGCGAGCACCGCGACGTCGGCCTCCGCGACGCGCAGCGCCTGCTCCGCGACGACGTCGAGCACGGTGCCCGGGTCGTGGCCGGCCAGCACCCGGCGGGAGATCGCGTCGTCGCCGACCGCCCACCGTTCGCGCAGACGGGCCTCGTCGTACAGGCGGGCGTTCTCCACCGCGACGCTCGCCGCGGCGGCCAGGCCCTCGACCAGCCGTTCGTCGTTCGCGGTGAACGGCTCGCCCGTCCGCTTCTGGGTGAGGTAGAGGTTGCCGAACGGCTCGCCGTGGACGTGCAGCGGCACCCCGAGGAAGGACCGCATCGGCGGGTGGTGCGCCGGGAAGCCGGTCGCCCGCGGGTCCGCCGTGAGGTCGTCGAGGCGCAGCGGCACCGGGTGGGCGACCAGCTCGCCCAGCAGTCCCCGACCGCGTGGCGGCGGGCCGATCCGTGCCGCCTGCTCGGCGTCCATGCCCTCGGTGATGAACTCGGCGATCCGGCCGTCGTCGCCGAGGACCCCCAGGGCCGCGTAGCGGGCGCCGGTCACGTCCGCGGCCGCCCGCACGAGCCGGCGCAGCGTCGTGGGCAGGTCGAGCCCGCGACCGATCGACAGCACCGCCCCGAGCAGCACGCCGTCGGTCATGCTCCCACGGTAGCGATCCGGTGTCCCCGATGCCCGGTCCGGGACCATCGGTCGCGGGGTCGATGACCAGCGGCACTGCCGCCCCGGCGCCGCGGGTGCGGTACTGGGAGGAGGACGAAGGAGGACGTCATGAACACACGTCGTGCCGTGGTCGTCGGGGTCGACGGCTCCTCGGCGAGCGACCAGGCTCTCGACTGGGCCGCGGCGGAGACCGTCCGCCGCGCCGCGTGGCTGACCGTCGTGAGCGCCTATGAGCTGGTGAACGCCCCCGGACCGGCGGAGTTCGGGGTCGGGCTCGAGGACCTGCACCGGGCTGCGCAGGCCAACGTCTGGCGCGCCATGTCACGGCTCGACGGCGCACGGGAGCGCGGCTGCCTCGTCCCCGACGCCGCCGACGTCACCGGCGAGGTCGTGCACGGCCACCCTGCGGGGAGCCTCGTCGACCTGTCGGCCACGAGCGACCTCGTGGTGGTCGGCCGACGTGGCCTGAACGGGTTCGCCCGGCTCGTGCTGGGCTCGGTGTCGGCGGCCGTGAGCGCGCAGGCGCGCGGCCCGGTCGCCGTGGTCCCGGACGACCCGGTCGCGGCCCGGTCCCGCTGCCCGGCGGACGAGGTCGGCCCCGTGTGGCGGGTCGTCGCCGCGGTCGACTTCGACGACCACCTCGGCCGGGTCCTCGGCCAGGCGTTCGAGGAGGCGCGCCACGCGCAGGTGCCCCT
Organism: Isoptericola dokdonensis DS-3; assembly: GCF_001636295.1. Lineage (NCBI taxonomy): Bacteria > Bacillati > Actinomycetota > Actinomycetes > Micrococcales > Promicromonosporaceae > Isoptericola > Isoptericola dokdonensis. The sequence goes on from NZ_CP014209.1 coordinate 3,056,985, forward strand.
GCTCGTGGTCCACGCGCTGGACCGCGAGCGCAGCCCCGTCGAGCACGCCTACGAGGCCCAGTGGGTGCGCGGCTACCGGGACGAGGCCGTCGCCGCCCTGCACGACGAGCTGGTCCGCTGGCAGGACAAGTACCCGCGGGTCGCGTGGACGACGACGGTCGAGCGCGGACGGCCTGTGGACCTGCTGGCCGCCACCGTGCAGCGGCGCGACCTGCTCGTCGTCGGCGGGCGGCCGCACGCGCCGATCACGGGACGCATCCTGCGCTCCGTGGCCGACCGGATCGGCCGCGACGTGGGCTGCCCGGTGGTGATCGCGCACCACCAGCCCTGAGGGCCTGCGGTCAGGCGGGGTCGTCCGACAGCACGCGCTGGAACAGGACGTGGTCCTGCCAGCGGCCCGCGATGTGCAGGTACTGCGGGGCGAGGCCGATCCGCACGAACCCGGTGCGGGCCAGGACCGCCTGGGAGGCGTGGTTGTGCAGCAGCGTCGCTGCCTGGAGCCGGTGCAGCCCGAGGACGTCGCGGGCGTGCGCGGCGCCGGCCTGCACGGCGGCGGTCATGACGCCGTGGCCGGTGAGGTCCGACGCCAGCCAGTAGCCGACGTGGGCGGACCGGGCGGCGCCCCGCTCGATGCCGGTGAGGTTCAGCCGACCGACGATCGCGTCGTCGCGGACGAGCACGAGCGGCACCGCGCGGCCCGCACCGTGCTCGAGCAGCAGCACCGGGATGCGCGCCGTGTGGTACCCCGCCTCGTGGAACGCCGCCGGGCGAGCCGGCTCCCAGGGCTCGAGGTGGTCGCGGTCGCGGTCGTAGGCCGCGGCGAGCGCAGGCCCGTCGCCAGGGTGCAGGAGCCGCAGCACCACACCGGCGGGCAGCTCGACCGGGGTGACGGCGGGCTGCTCAGGCATCCTCGGAGCGCAGCCGCGGCTCGGTGCGCAGGGCGGGGCGCAGCCCGGCCTTGTCGGCGTAGAAGGCGCGGACCCGGTCCATGTCGGCGCGGACGTCGCCGGTGAGCCGCAGGGTGGGCCCGAGGCCGGTCGTCATGGTGGTGCGGTCGACGTAGCCGAGCGTGACGGGCAGGTCGGCCTCACGGGCGATGCGGTAGAAGCCCGACTTCCAGCCGTCGCCGGACCGGGTGCCCTCGGGGGTGACGACGAGGTGGAAGACCTCGCCCCCGCGGACACGCCCGAGCACCTCGGTGACGACCCCGCTGGGGTCGCGACGGTCGACGGGGATGCCGCCGAGCGCCCGCATGACCGGACCCTTCCACCCGGCGAACAGCGTGTGCTTGCCCAGCCAGCGCGCGTCGATGCCGAGCTTCCACGCGATGGCGAGCATGAGCACGAAGTCCCAGTTGGACGTGTGCGGGGCGCCGATGAGGAGGCCCGCCTCGGCGGGGGCCGGCTCGGAGCGGAGCCGCCAGCGGCTCAGCCGCCAGTAGAGGCCCGCGGCGGTGCGGCGGAAGGGGGAGGACACGGCTGAATCGTACGGCGGGGCAGGGGATTCTCACGCATCAGGCGCCTCCCGCGTGAGGAACGACGGCGTCCCCACGGACAGCGCCGCGGCTCCTCAGGCATCGGTGCGTGATGCCTGAGGAACCGCGGCGCGGGTCCGGCGTTCCTGCGGGGCTCACCGGGGAGGCCGGGTCACCTCCCGCAGCGGACGGGCTCGTAGCCCGCCTCGTACCGCGTCGTCACCGCGAGGGTGCCCACGGTGCCGGTCGCGACGACGTCCGCGACGCCGCCGGTGCGCAGGCGGGCGGCGCCCGTGTCGAACAGCCGGTACGCGCCCTGGCCCGGGGCGACGTCCTCGACCGTGACCGTGCCCCACGGCGACGTCAGGGTGACGTCGGCGGTGTGCTCGCCGGTGTTGCGGGCGTGGACCGCGACCATGGCGCGGTCGTCCACGCACTGCGAGCGGGCGTTGACGACCAGGTCGAGGCGGCCGCCCACCTGATAGGTCCGCACCATCGCCTGGGTGACGGCGGAGCCGTCCGCGGCGGTCATCGTCGTGCGCAGGTGCACGAAGCTCCCCACGGGGGCGTCGGTCGGCACGTCGGCCGTCCAGGTGCCGTCGGCGCCGCGGGTGACGGCGACGTCGGTCCAGGTCGGGACCGCCGCGACGGTGGTCTGGTCGCCGACGGCGTACTGCAGGGTGACGGCGTCGAGGTCGACCCGCTCCTTCGTGGCGTCCGAGGACGCCGCGAGGGTGACGTGCGCGTCGGTGCCGGCCAGGACCCGGTTGGTGAGGTCCATGTCGACGTCCACGGACGGGACCAGCAGCGGCTGCGCCCCCTGGTCCGCCCGACCGGTCGGGAACGTCCAGTCCGTCGTGAAGGCCAGGCCGAGCGTCGTGACCGTGGACGGACGACGCGTGAACGCCGTCTGGACGTGCACCTCCGCGTCCTCCGCCGGCAGTGCGTAGACGCCGCCGACCGCGGGGTTCACCGCGACGTCGTCGACCCACACGCGGCGCAGGGTCGAGTCCTGGTAGGCCAGGCCGGTCGAGTCGTGCCCGGCCGCGTCGCCCCACGTCGACAGCGCCAGGCTGAGCGCGTTGAGGGAACGGGTGGCCAGCGGTCGGTCGTACGTGTTGCTGGTCGCCCCGAGCGGCGTCTTGAACCACGACGTCGGCTCGGTGCTCCCCGGTGCGTAGGTGCGCGGGCCGTCGAACGACGCCGCGCTGGCGATGTTCGAGGTCATGCGGGAGATCGTCGTCCACGCGAAGTCGTCCGACGCCGTGTAGTAGACGGTGCGCTCGGCCGGCGAGGTCACCGGCAGCATCGTGCCGCCGGCGTACACCGACGACGACACGCCCGGCATGGTCAGGGCGAGGTCGAGGTACCAGGTGCGCTGGTCGACACCCTGGGTGTAGAACGCGGTGGGCACGGTCGCGAGGTCGGACGCCTCGACGCGCTGGCGGCCGCCGGGGACCTTGCCGTCGACGACGGTGGCCACGTTGTACATGTACGGGCTGGACGCGACGGCGGTGCCGTCCCACGAGACGGTGGTCCCGCCGCCGGCGACCTCGGCGACGAGCGCCTCGGCGTCGGCGGCCGTGATCGAGGCCATCGGCAGGGTGACCCCGGAGCCGCCGAGGTTGATCCGGCCCACGTTCGTCGACGAGTAGGCGAGCAGGCCGACCGCGCCGCGACCCGCGAGGGCGCGGTCCCAGGCGAGGGTGTTGCCGCCCTGCACGGAGCTGCTCGCGTCGACGACGACGATCCTGCCCTCGACGTCCGCGGCGGCGAGGTTCTCCGCCGTGCCCGGGCCGACGTGGACGACCGGCGCGGAGCCGGTGCCGTCGAACGCGGCGGCGAAGGCGACCGGCAGGTCGTCGAGGGTGCGGCCGCCCGTGGAGGTGAACGTGACCCCCGGTGCGACGAGGCGCGCGGTGGCCTCGAACGTGTAGCGGTCGTCGACCCGTCCACCCGAGGTGTACAGGCCCTTGACGTAGGACGGCACGGTGGTGAGGACACCGGTGCGGCGCGAGCCCTCGTCACCGAGGGCGTACGTGTAGCCGATCGAGTAGCCCTGCGCCTCGGTGGGCCGGTCCGTCCGCCAGGAGAGCTCGCGGGCGTCCCGGGCGTCGAGCGCCACGGTGGTGTCGCCGTCGACCGTCACGGTCTCGTGCACGAGCGACACGGAGGCGACCTGACCCTGGTTGCCGGGCGCGTCCCGCGTGAGGAGGGTGCCCGCGATCTCGTAGGTGCCGTGCGGCAGCGTGAGCGCCACCTCGCCGGAGCCGACGCCGTAGCGGTAGTCGCGGCCACGCTCGACGTCGATCACCTGGAAGGACGAGTTCGAGTCCGGCGCCTGACCGAACCGGTCCGTGAGGGACACGACGACGGATGCCGTCGGGCCCTCCATGAGGACGGAGAACGGCACGGTGACGCGGGTGTCGCCGGCGGTGCCCACGAGGCGCGCCGTGACGGTGCCGTAGTCGTCGGCCTGGAGCGGGACGGTCGGGTCGATCGTGACGGGCACGTCGGCGGTGCCGCCGGCCGGGACGACGACCCGGTTCTTCTTCAGCCCGACGGTGAACATGCGGCGCGGGACGCTGCTGCCGTCCTGGCCGAACCCGTCGACGGTGAGGTCGAGCGTGACGTCCTCGTCGGAGGAGTTGCTGAGCCGCACGGCGCGGGTGCGCGGCGCGAGGTCGGCCTGCGGGTACCCGAACGACGCGAGCTCGGTGCCCGGGGCCCCGGTCACGTCCTGTGTGACGGCGCGGCCGACGTCCATCGGCCCGGCGCCCTGGTCGAGCGGCGGGGCGTCGGAGGCCTTCACGGCCGAGGTGAGCGCCGCCTTGACCTGGGCGGGGGTGTACTCCGGGTGCGCCTGGAGGACGATCGCGGCGCCGCCGGCGACGTGCGGGGTCGCCATCGAGGTGCCGGAGAACGCCACGTACGGCATGTCGGTGCCGCCGCCCGTGCGGGCGGAGACGACGTCGACACCCTGGGAGGCGATGTCGGGCTTCGCGGCGGTGCCGCCCACCGAGGGGCCACGGCTGGAGAACGACGCCGTGGCGTCGTCGCGGTCCACCGCGCTGACGGTCAGCGCGGCCGGCGCGCAGCCGGGCGTCGAGACCTGGCCGTGCAGGCCCTCGTTGCCGGCGGCGACGACGAACAGCGCCTCGTCGGACAGCGCCTGGACCAGGTCGACGTCGGGGCCGGAGCAGGACGTCGCGGCCGAGTTGCCCAGCGACATCGACACGACGTCCGCGCCGGCGTCCACGGCCCACTGCATGCCCGCGAGGATCCACGACGACTGGCCGGAGCCGTCGTCGCCGAGGACCTTGCCGACCAGGAGGTCCGCGCCCGGCGCGACACCCGCGTAGGTGCCGTCCGACGCCGCGCCCGTGCCCGCGACCGACCCGGCCACGTGGGTGCCGTGCCCGTTCGCGTCCTGGACGGTCGTGCCGCCGTACGTGACGAACGAGCGGGAGTCCGCGACCTGACCCGTCAGGTCGACGTGCGCGGCGTCGTAGCCGGAGTCCAGCACCGCCACGGTGACGCCCTCGCCGTCGAGCCCGAGCTCGTGGGCGGCGCCCGCCCCGGTGAGGGGGACGGTCGGGGCGAGGTCGTCGACGGCGGTGGCGCGCACCTTGGCGTCCAGCCAGATCTTCTCCACGCCCGCGCTCGACCGCGCGGCGGAGCCGGGCTCCAGGGCGCTCCACGCGGCTGCCGCCCGGTCCTTGTCGACCGACACCGCAGCGGCGTCGATCGCGTCGATCTCCACCGTCGTCATCGTCCCGCGGGCCTGGGAGCGGGCCCGCGCCCCGTCCGCGTACTCGACGATGATCGGCAGCGCGTCGGTGGACGCGTCGTCGTAGCCGTCCTCCCACAGCCCGGTGATGTCGAACAGGGCGAGGTCGAGCGAGCCGTCGTCGACGAGCGGCTGGGCCACCGACGGCACGAGGTAGGTGCGGCCGTCCCGGACCCACGTCGAGTAGACCGGGTCGACGTCCTCGGAGACGAGACGCACCTCGGCGACGTCACCGGCGGCGTCGATGCGGGCCTCGACGACGTCACCCGTGACGAGGGTGAACGTCGCCCAGGAGGACGCGGCCTCGACGGTGGACGTCGGGTCGGCGGGCGGCAGGTCGTCGGCGGTGGCGGTCCCCGCGACGGCCGTGGCCGCTGTGGTCGCGAGCAGGGCGGACGCGGCGATGGTGGCCGCCGTCCGCCGCACGCGGGCGTGCTGGATCATGAAGAGCTCCCTTCGGTGCGCTCACCCTCCCTGACGAGCGGGTGTCCGGGGAGGCCCAGGAGCTGGCGAGAACCCGCCATGTCGGACAGTCGCCACACCGGCGGCACGCAGCGGTGCGGCCACGTCTCGAAGCGGCGCGGGGGCGGGTGCTAGCGTGCGAGGCGCCCGACCGCACCCGACCTCTGGAGGGCCCCATGGCCGCCGCCGACCGACGCTCCGACGACGCGCGGGCCCGCAAGCTCGAGAACCCGGTGATGGTGGGCGGGGCGGTCGCGGTCGTGCTGGCCGTCGTCGGCGCCTTCGCCGGCTTCGACCTGCTCGGCGAGGTCGCCGGGATCCCGGTGCTCGTCGTCGTGATCGTCGTGGTGTTCGTCGTCGGCGCCGTGCTGACGGCGCGGCGCATCGCCGCGCTGCGCACCCCCGAGGACTCCTGACCCGAGCGTCCCCGCGTCAGCGTCCGGTGCGGCCCCGCGCGTCGCGGCGTGCGCGGGCCGCGGCCAGGCGGGCCTGGCGCTCGCGGGCGTCCAGGGCGGTGACGGGCACGTCACCGGCACCGGTGGCGGCGTCGTCGAACCGGCGTCGCCAGGCGCGCCGGGCCAGGACGGTGCTCCAGGCCGCGAGGCATGCCGCGGCGGCGAGCAGCAGCACCCGCGCCGGGGCGGGCAGGTCCTGCGCGAGCCCCACGAGGGCCAGCAGCCAGGCGGCGCCCGCAGGCAGCATCGCGACGAGCTGGCCGGCCCGCGGCTGCCAGCCCGTGACGTACCAGCGCATGAGGAGGTCCGTCGCCCGGGTGGCGTGGACAGGCTGCAGGGAGAGCGCGACGCCGAACAGCGTGGGCAGGCCCGTCGCCCGGCCGGCCCCCACGTATCGGGTCCCCGAGAGCGGGCCGGTGGCGTACCGCGGGTCGAACGACCGGCCCACGTAGAGGAACGACAGGGCGGCCAGCGGCCAGGTCGCGGCGGTGAGCACGCCCAGCACGCCCGGACCCCAGATCAGCACGATCAGCGGGACGCAGAGCAGGAACGCGACCAGCTCGCCAGGCTCCGCGGCGAGCCCGTCCACGATGCCGCCCACCGTCATCGTGCCGTCGAGGGCGATCCACACCAGGACGCCCGGCCCCAGGGCCAGGACCACGAGCGCGAGCACCGTCCAGACCAGGCCCACGAGCAGGTAGCCGACGGGGCGCAGCACGCGCCGGGACACCGGCAGGGGCGGCTCGGCGTCGACCGGTCCGGGCACCGGGTGGGTCATGACCCGTCCGCCGCCGTGGCGGGCTCGGCGGTGCGGGCGGGCTCCATGAAGGTCAGGGAGTCCATGATCTCGTCGAACAGCGTCGCGAACGGCTCCGCGGACGGGATGCCCGGGACGTTGACGCGGGCCAGGAGCAGCCGCGAACGGTCCGGGTAGGGCACGTGGTACTCGAGGCGCATCGTGAGCACCTCGTCGCCGTCGGGCGTCGTCCCGCGGGTCATCTCCACCACCCGCGCGACCGGTCCGGTGCGCTGCTCGGCCACCTCGCCGTCGGGGTAGGCGGCCCGCAGCGCGGCCTCGACGTCGCCCGCGGCGAGCGCGTCGGCGGCCGCGGTGGGCCACTCCTCGTCGATCGCGAGGAGCGCCGCGGGGAACGGCACGCCCGGCAGCAGCTCGAGCGACGTGAGATAGGTGTGGACGCCCGCCGCGCGCGCGGCGGTCACGTTGTCGAGGATCTCCTGCGTCGCCTCGCGGCGGGCCCGGGCGAGCCGGTCCGCGGGGCCCACCTGCCGGCGCACCAGGCGGCGGACGTACGCCGCGGCGGCCTCCGGGTCGGCCAGGGGCACGTTGCCCCAGGTGCCCGGCAGGACGATCCGCATCCGACCCTCGTGGAACCCGACCGCGCGCGTCATGCCCGCCCCAGCTCCGGGGTGAGGCCCCCGGCGAGGTCGATGACGGTCTGCGGCATGTCGTCGAAGACGTCGACGCCGGCGGACACGGCGGTCAGCTCGATCATGTCGGGGCAGTCGGGCGGGAACACCCCGAGCACCACCCGTTCCTCGAGGTGCGCGACCTCCTGCCCGAGCTCGGGGTCCACGTGCCCGATCATGAGGTGCGCGCCGTGCGCCGCGCCGCCCGGCAGGTCGGCCTCGACCTGCTGCGCGTACAGGTACGGCGGGTCGTCGGACTCTGCGACCAGGCGCTCCAGGTCGGCGAGGAAGGCCTCCGGGGTCAGGCCGGTCTGCGCGACGAGCGTCACCATGGCGTCCACGCTCCCCGTCGAGGGGTCGCGCACGAGGAACGCCGTCGTGAGCGCGTCGACGCCCGTGCCCGACGCCGAGGCCACCACCGCGGTGATCGCCTCGGCCAGGTCCGCGACCGGGTCGGCGGGGGGCTCCGCCGCGAACGCCGCCCCCGCCTCGGGGGACAGCGACGGCGGCTCCCCGGTCGCCGGGGGAGCGCCGGGGCCGACGAGGTGGCGTGCCGCCTCCAGCGCCCACGTCGTGACGTCGAACGGGGCCTCGGGCACGACCGTCCAGCCGTCGCCGAGCGCCAGCTCGTAGCCGACCAGCCTGAGTGTCACGGGGTCCTCTTCTCGGGTCGCGACGCCCGTCGAGGGGCGCCCCGCCATCGTACGAGCATCAGTTCGGCGGGATCGCGCTGCCCGCGACGTTGATGACGCCGCCGACCAGGTTGCCGTAGGGGCCGCCGAGCGGGCTCGACCCGAGCGAGACGCCCGGACCCAGCGCCTGACCGGGGTCGCCGTAGCCGAGCTCGCTCGCGGCCGAGACCGTGTTCCGCACGCCGTTGAACGTGGTGATGCCGATCGCGCCCACCGCGGCGACCGACGCCGTCGTGGAGGCCACGTTGTCGACGCGGGTCCCCGTGATCGCCATCGTGCTGAGCATGTCGGCCACGTCGTCGTTGCGGAACAGGGCTCGCATCCCCGCCCCGGTGAACGGGTTGGGGAACAGCTTCTTGGCGGCCTGGCCGTAGGCGCCGTTCTTGATCATGCCGGCCACGGCCTTGTCGCCCGCCGACCGGATGAACGGGGACTTCAGGACGCCCGTGACGCGCTGGCCGGTCGTCATCGCGAACACCTTGCGCGTGCTCTTGAGGGTGGACGTCCCGAACGTCGCCTTGGCGACCCGCGGCGTCATGCGTCCTGCGGACTGCACGACGATCCGCGCCTTGGAGTACTTCGCGATCGCGCTGATCGCGCGGCCGCCGAACAGCGACAGCACCGCGAGGCCCGCCGCCCCGACGACGCCCCACCACGACCCCTTGCCGCGCGCCGCGTCGAACACGGCGTTGACCACGGCCAGCACGGCGCCGACGGCTGCCAGCACCAGCAGGACCTGACCGAGGATCGGCACCCACGACAGGAAGATCGCGAGGATGCCCGCGACGTCGCAGATGATCTTCACGACCTTGTACACGCTGTCCCAGACTTCGCCGGCCTTGTCCCAGAACCCGTCCTCCAGGCCGTGGGCGTTCTTCCCGGTGACGACCTCCTGGATCTGGGAGGCCGCGGTGCGGGCGGCGGAGTCCTTGGCCTCGTGGCCGGCCGTCCACTCGCCCTCCTGGCGGGTGATCTCGGCCTCGAGGTCGTCGACGCGGTCACCGGCGCGGGTCTCCGCACGGGTCGCGTCGGCGCGCTCGGCGGGGGTGGCGGTGGAGGGCAGCGCGTCGGTGGACGTCTGCGCGGCCCACGCCTGGCCGCGGGCGGTGTCCAGGTCGGAGCGCAGCCGCCGCAGCTCGCGGGCCGCCGGGTTCGCCCGCTCCTTGGCGGCCTCCAGCTGGTCGGCGTACGTCGTCAGCGCGTCGCCGGCCTCCCGGTAACGGGTCTGCGCCTTGTCGATGGACTCGCTCACGGTCGCGGCGAGCTTGCGCGTCTCGTCCATCGCCAGCGACTTCGTGCCGATCTCGTCGACGATGCTGTCGAGCGCCTTCGTCGAGCGGGCGATCGCCTCCGCGATCCTCGTGTACCGCTCGCCCTTGGTCCGGACCAGGTACGCCGACCCGTCCAGCTCTTCCCACTGCGTGTCCGCCATCGCCCGCTCCTACTTCTCCGCCGCGTCCTCGAGCGCCCGCGCCAGGTCGGCGTCGACCTGCGTGAACGTGTCGACGATCTGCGTCATGATCCCGCTCAGCTTCTGCACGTCGGACAGCATGTCCTCGCGCTTGATCCGCCACTTGTCCGAGAAGTCGTGCAGGCGGTCCGCGAGCTCGTCGTGGCCCGTCGCCTCCGCGGCCGAGCCCGCCCGGTCGTCGGCGTTCTCCAGCTCGCGCACGATCGCGGACAGGTCGTCGGCCAGCGTGCTCAGCGTGCCCATGTCGATGGACAGGTCGTACCCGGCCACTGCTCCGCTCCCTGCGCTCGTCCCTCTGGTCGGGGAAACCGTAGCCCGGCGCACCGGCGCCGTCGATGGGGAGCACTCCCCATGCGGCCGACGGCCCGTGCCGGTGTGCCCGGGAGGGGACCGGTAACGGCGCAGTAACGGCCGCTGCCTAGCGTGCGAGCCACCCCTGCACCTGCTCCTGGAGGAATGCTCCGATGCACCAGTCCCGACCCCCCGGGCGCCGCCGCGCCGCGTGGACGGTGGCCACGCTCACCGCGGCCGCCCTGCTGACCGGGCCGCTGACCGCGGCCGCCGACACCGCCGGCCCCCTCGCCGACAGCCCGAAGGTCGACCCCGCCCTCGCGAGCGCCGTCTCCGACGGTGCCGAGGCGACCTTCTTCGTCGTCCTGAAGGACCAGGCCGACCTGGCCGCGCCGCGCGCGAAGCGGTCCCACGCGGCGAAGGCGGAGGCCGCCTACGACGAGCTGCGCGAGCACGCCGCGTCCAGCCAGAAGTCCCTGACGGCCTTCCTGGACCGCAAGAAGGTCGGGCACGAGGACTTCTGGATCGCCAACACGGTCCAGGTGACCGGCGACGCCGACCTGGTCGCCGAGCTGTCGAAGCGGTCGGACGTCGCGTCGGTCGTCCCGGAGCAGACCTACTACCTGGACGCCACGGAGGCGTCGCCCGCCGGCGACGTGGAGTCCGAACGGGCGACCACCGCCGCCGCCCCGGAGTGGGGCGTCGCGGACATCAACGCGGACGACGTGTGGGCGCAGTACGAGGACCGTGGCGAGGGCATCGTCATCGCCAACATCGACTCCGGCGTGCAGTACGACCACCCGGACCTCGTGGGGACCTACCGCGGCAACGACGGTGACGGCACGTTCACCCACGACTACAACTTCTACGACCCGACGGGCACCTGCACCGACGGGCCGTGCGACAACAACGGCCACGGCACCCACACGATGGGCACGATGGTCGGCGCGAACGGCATCGGCGTCGCGCCCGGCGCCACGTGGATCGCCGCGAAGGGGTGCGAGGCGCGGTCCTGCTCGGACGCCTCGCTGCTCAAGGCCGGCCAGTGGATCCTTGCCCCGACCGACGCCGAGGGCCTGAACCCGCGCCCGGACCTGGCGCCGAACATCGTCAACAACTCGTGGGGCGGCGGCCGGACGACGTTCTACCAGGACATCGTCGAGGCCTGGAACGCCGTCGGGATCTTCGAGGCGTTCGCCGCGGGCAACTCCGGCGACGGCGCCACCTGCTCGACGACGGAGTCGCCGGGTGCGCAGGCTCCCGCCTACGGGGTCGGCGCGTACGACGTCACGGGAACCATCGCGGACTTCTCCGGCTTCGGTCCGTCGCCCGTCGACGGCTCCGCCAAGCCGAACATCGCCGCACCGGGCGTGAACGTGCGCTCCACCGTCCCGGGCTCCGCCTACCAGGCGAACAACGGGACCTCCATGGCGACGCCGCACGTCGCCGGTGCCGTGGCACTGCTGTGGGCGGCGTCCCCGGCGCTCATCGGTGACATCGCCGGGACCCGCGAGCTGCTGGACGCCGGTGCCCGCGACGTCGACGACACGCACTGCGGCGGCACCGCCGCCATGAACAACGTCTGGGGCGAGGGCAAGCTCGACGTGCTCGCGTCGGTCGAGCTCGCGCCGCGGACGGCCGGCACCCTGACGGGCACCGTCAAGGAGAAGGGCACGGGCACGCCGCTGGAGGGCGTCACCGTCACGGCCGAGAACGCGGCGGGCGTGCGCTCCGTCGTCACGGGGCCCGACGGCACCTACCGCCTCAACCTGGTGCCGGGCACCTACGACGTCACGATGCGCGGCTACGGCTACGCCACCCGGACCTTCACCGGCATCGAGGTCACGGACGGTGCGACGACGAAGCGCGGCGCGCAGCTCGCCGCGACGGCCCAGCACGCCGTGACCGGCACCGTGCTCGACGTGACGGGAGCGCCGCTGGCCGGTGCGACCGTCCAGGTCGAGGGTGCGCCGCTGGCCGCGGTCACCACCGGCGCCGACGGTTCCTTCCAGGTGCCGGCCGTGGCCGAGGGCGACTACGCGCTCGTCGCGACGCCCGCCGAGCCCGTGCTGTGCAACGGCACCTCCCGCACCGACCTCACGGTCGACGGGGCGGAGGCCCGCACGGTGCAGCTCCCCGCCAAGGCCGACTTCTTCGGCAACTCCTGCACGCCGGTGGAGTACTCCTGGGTCAAGGGCGCCTCCACGGTCGCGCTCAGCGGCGACGAGGACGCGGCGACGATCTCGCTGCCGTTCTGGGTGAGCCTGTACGGCGTCGACTACTCCAGCGCGTCCGTCACGACCAACGGTCTGGTGAACTTCCTGTCCCCGCGGCTCGGCGACTACGAGAACACCGCCCTGCCGGAGGCCGCCGCCCCCAACGGCGTCGTCGCCCCGTTCTGGGACGACCTGATGCTCGACAAGAGGTCCAGCGTGCAGACGGCCACGAAGGGCAAGGCGGGGAACCGCACCTTCGCGATCGTGTGGAACAAGGCGGTGCTGGTCGACGACGGCGGGCGCGTCACGTTCGAGGTCCTCTTCCACGAGGCCTCCGGCGACGTCACGTTCCAGTACCAGTCCGTGCCGGGATCCGGCGCGTCGGCCACCGTCGGCATCGAGAACCAGACCGGTGCCGACGCCCTCCAGTACTCGTTCGACCAGCCCGTCCTGACCGACGGCTCGGCGATCCGCATCACCCCGGGAGCCTGATCATGAGAAACCCTCGAACCGGGCGGGCCGCGCAGCTCGCCTCCACCCTCGTCGCCGCGAGCCTCGTGCTCGCCGCGGCACCGCAGGTGGCCACGGCCGCCGACGACGAGACGCTCACCCTCAGCACCACCGAGGCCGAGGCGCTCGCCGACCGACTGGGCGCCGTGGTCTACGGCGGCCAGGACGCCCTCGAGACGATCGAGGCCGAGACCGGTGTCTCCCTCGACGCGGCGGACGCACCGTCCGCCGCCGCAGCGGACGCGGGCGCGGGCGCGACCGCTGACGTCGACCCGACCACGCCCGTGACGTTCACGGCGACGTCGTCCCTGGAGGGGGCGCGCGGCCTCGGCGTCACGCTGCCCGCGGCGGGCCAGAAGTACTTCACGCTGCACAGCCTCGGCCAGGTCCAGCTGAGCAGGCCCGACGGCAGCGCGGTCTGGCAGCGCACGGCCACGTCGCTCATCGCCGACTGGGGCGTCAAGCCGGTCCGCGTGTGGGAGAGGGAGATCTACCCGCCGCAGGTCCTCATGGGCTACAACGCCGTGAGCCCGTTCACGCCGACCTCCGACGCGGGCTACGACACCGGCGACCTCACCGGCGACGGCACCCCGGACGTCGTGTTCTCGGCGGCCTTCGGCATGAACCCGCCGACCGGCGTCACGCTGCCGGGCTCAACGATGCGGGCCGGCACGATCGTCACCGTCCTCGACGGTGCGACCGGGACGATGGCCTGGTCGAAGGTGTACCCCTTCGCCGCGCTGGCGCAGGTCGTCGGCGACACCCTGCTCGTCGGCGACGCCCCGCGGCAGAACCAGTACGCGCCCGCCGCGGCGACCGCGACCCTCACCGGCATCCGCTTCACGTCCGCCGACGGCGTGCTCACCCCGGTGTCCACGTGGACGTACGACACGGGTCTGACCTCCGCGGCGACCTGGGGCGACGTCGAGGACCTCGGTGACGGCCGCGTCGCCGTCTCCTGGAACCAGCGCCGGACGGACACGACCCCGGCGGCGGGCCGCACGCTCGTGCTCGACACCGCCGACGGCTCCGTCGTCTGGCGCACCGACGCCGGCCTGTACGGCCGCCAGCTCCACCTGGACGGCGCCCGCGGCCGGGTCGTCGCCCTCGAGCAGGCCGACACCTCCGACGCCGTGCGGTACGCGATCGTCGCCTACGACGTGGCGACGGGCGAGCGCACCGTGCTCAGCACCCGCGAGAACGCGCTCGCCACGGCCATGACCGTGGGGAACGCCGCCCAGGGCAAGGGCACCGAGTACGTCGTCAGCGAGTCGACGCTCGACGCGAACCTCTACCTCAACTCGTCGACGGTCCGGGTCCTGGACGGCAAGGACGGCGCCACCGTCCGGTGGACCTCGACGACGAAGCGCGGCGCGGACAACCACGGGGACGCCCCGAGCACGTGGAGCCTCGACGCCGCGGGCGGCATGCTGGTCGCCACGTCCCAGGACGACACGGGCATGTCCACCGCCGACAACCCGGGCGGCCTGCGCTACGGCACCGTCACCGGCTACACGGACGCCGGCAAGGTCCGCTGGCAGCACGAGGGCACCGAGGCCTCCCCGGTGTTCCAGCAGGTGTACCGCTCCGGCGGCACCGACCACGTCCGCGTGGTCGACCAGGGCCAGAACGTCCGCACCTACACGGTGGCCCAGGGCAAGGAGAAGAGCCTCGTCCCGCTGCAGGGCGACCTGAGCTCCGGCCAGGCCGTGGACCTCGACGGTGACGGGAAGGACGACGTCGTCGCCGGTGGCAGCTCGCGCGGCGTGTGGGCCTGGAAGGGCACCTCGCTCGTCAAGGGCGCGCCGAAGGAGCTGTGGCGGGCGACGGTTCCCGGCGAGGTGCACGACGTCGAGACCGGCGACGTGAACGGTGACGGACGACCCGAGGTGGTCGTGGCCGCCGACACCGCGACGGTCGTCCTCGACGGCGCCACCGGCAACGTCCTCACCACGATCGACGGCGGTGGGCAGTACGTCCGCTCCGTCACCGTGGCCGACGTGGACGGCGACGGCAAGGACGAGGTGGTCGTCCCGACCGACGCGCTGCGCGTCCACAACGCCCGCGGCAAGCTGCTGTGGGTCTACGAGGCCCCCGCCGAGGCCGGCGACGTCGTCTTCTCCGACGCGGTCACCGGTGACGGCCGCGTGTACGTCCAGTACTCCGAGGTCGGTGCGCTCGCCGTGGCCGACGCCGTGGAGAACGGCGTCGCGCTGGACGGGAGGACGGGCGCGGAGCTCTGGACGGCCGACCCGGTCGCCCCCGCGAGCGCGGCCGACGGCAAGCTGCACGGCGCGCTGCTGCGCAACGCCGTGTTCGCGTCGCCGAACATCCCGTACGCCGACGGTCACGCCGTCGCCTACACCTGGATCGCGAGCATGGCGCCGAACGCGGCCGACACGTCCGCCCTCCCCAGCCCGAGGGTCGTCGTCGAGATCCGCGACGGTCGCACCGGCGAGCTGCTCCGCCAGGAGGCCACCGGCAGCCCGTGGTCGCACGACAACTTCTTCATCGACGGCCCGGGCGACCCGCTGTACGCGCTGAGCTTCGGCACCCTGCGGGGCTTCGGCGCCGACGGCGCCGACACGTCCAGCTCGGTGGTCTCCCCGCTGCGCGGCGTGGAGTTCATCACCGGGCCGGGCGGCCGCAAGCTGCTCGCCGGCGGGACCGAGGGCGGCGTCGGGGCGTGGGACCCGTCGGTCCTCACCACCGGGTGGTCGTTCCAGAACGGCGTCGGCACGGGCAGCGCGTCCGGCGGGCGCAGCTACCTCGCCGGGGACCTCGACGGGGACGGCGGCGACGAGCTGGTCTCGCTCAACTTCGACAGCCACGGGTACGACCGCATGGCCCAGTCCCTGGGCAGCCGCGTGCTGTCGCTGGACGACTCCACCCACAAGATGGTGACGTTCAAGCTCTCCTGACGGCGGTCCGCGAGCCGGACCGCCCCACCTGACCACAGGACCCCTGGCCCACCCCCGAGGCCGGGGGTCCTGTGCTCTGGGCTACTGTTCGACGTCATGACCGCACGGCCCGCCACCGGCGCGGCGCCCGGAGGTCCCTCCCCGGCGCCGCTCCTGCGCCTGCACCTCCTGGGCGGGTTCCGCGTCACCCGTGACGGCGGCCCCGAGCTGCCGGAGCGGTGGCCGCGGCCCGGCGCACGAGCCCTGGTCAAGCTGCTCGCCGTGGTGCCCGACCACCGCCTGCACCGCGAGCAGGCCATCGACGTGTGCTGGCCCGACGCCGACCCCTCGGCGGCCGTGGGAAGCCTGCGCGTCGCGCTGCACGCGGCCCGGCATGCCATCGAGCCCGAGCTCGCCCCGCGGGCGGCGTCGTCGTACCTGGTGGCGGACGGCGCCCTGCTCCGCCTCGACCCGCAGCGCGTGTGGATCGACGCCGACCACGCCGAGGAGGTCGCGCTGGCCGCGCTCGCCGGCGGGTCCGCCGCCGACCTCGCCGCGGCGCTCGAGGAGTTCGTCGGTGAGCTGCTGCCCGAGGACCGGTACGCCACCTGGGCACAGGCCCGCCGCGACCGGCTCGGAGCGTTGCGCGACCAGGTGCGGCTCGCGCTCGCGGCCGCCCACCTGCGCGCCGGGGACCTCGCGTCCGCGGTCGCCCGCGCCGAGCAGGTGCTCGCCGACCACCCGGCGGAGGAGCCCGCCCACCAGGTGCTCATCGAGGCGTACCTCCGCCAGGGCCTGCGCCGCCGCGCCGTGTACCAGTACCACGCGTGCCGGGAGGCGCTCGACGCTGAGCTCGGCGTCCGGCCGGGCCCCGAGACGGAGCGGCTCCACGGGCTCGCGCTGGCGGCCGCGCCGGTCGGGGCACCGTCCGCCACGACGCCCCTGCCGGCACCGCTGCGGGCACCCGATCCCTCCCCGCTGCGCGGCCGGGACACCGCCGTGGACCGGCTCGGCGAACCCGCCGGACCGCCCGTCCGGGTGCTGTCGGGCGAGCCCGGCGTCGGCAAGACCCGGCTCGTCACCGAGGTGGCGCGGCGTGCGGCCGCCGACGGCGCGACGGTCCTGTGGGGAGGGGGGCACGAGGCCGAGGGGCACACGCCCTACGGGGCGTTCGCGGAAGCCCTCGACGGCTGGCTGGCCGAGCAGGACGCCACCGCGCGCGCCCGGGTCGGGGCGGAGCACCCCGAGCTCGCCGCGCTCCTGCCGTCGCTCGGCCGGACCGACGCCGTCCGGCGCAGCCCGGAGGAGGAGCGCGACCGGCTCTTCCGCGCCACCGCGGCCCTGCTGGACGACCTCGCGTCCGTCCGCCCCGTGCTCGTCGTGCTGGACGACCTGCACGCCGCCGACGCGGGCTCGTTCCAGCTGCTCGGCCACCTCGCACGGCACGCCTCCCGCAACGCCGGCCGGCTGCGGTTCCTCGTCACCCTGCGCGAGGAGGAGCTGCCCGAGGGTGACGCCCGCCGGACGGGGATGCTGTCCCTCGCCCGCGCCGGGCTCGCCGTCGAGGAGGAGGTCGCGCGCCTCGACCGGGACGCCTGCCTGGCCGTCGCCGCCGACGTGACCGGGCCTGCCGGCGGCGACCCCGACCACCTCGCGCGGGTGTGGGAGCTCTCGCTCGGCAACCCGCTGTTCGCCGCCGAGCTCGCCAGGGCCGGCGGCCGGGACGACGTGCCCGGCACGCCGGGCAGCGGCACCGAGACGGAACCCGGCGACGCCGGCGCGACCCCCGCCGGGGTCCGGCGCGTCGTCGCGGAACGGCTGGGACGGCTCGACGGCGACGCCCGCCGCGTCGTCGAGGCCCTCGCGGTCGCCGGCGCCGACGCCGCGCTCACCGAGGTGCTCGACGTCGCCGCGTCCGGGCTGCACCCGCCGCTCACCGGAGCGGCCGCCGCCGACGCGGTGGAGCGCGCGCTCGCCGCCGCGGTCGTCGAGGAACGGGCCGTCGTCGTCGGCGGGCGCACCGAGACCGGGCTCGCGTTCCGGCACCCGCTCGTGCGCCTCACCTGCTACGAGCGCCTCAGCGGCGTCCGGCGGCGGCTGCTCCACGCGGCGTACGCCCGCACCGTGCTGCGCCGCCGGCCCGACGACGTGGACACCCTCGCCGGGCACCTCGCCCGCGCCGACGACCCCCGCGCCGCCGAGTACCTGCGCCGGGCCGCGGAACGCGCCGCCGCGCTGTACGCCAACGACACCGCCGACCGCTACTACCGCGACCTCGTCGCCCGCCTCGACGCCGACGCCGCGCGGGCCCGGCTGGACCACGCGCAGGTGCTGCGCCGCATGGGGCAGTTCGACCAGGCCGCCGACGTGCTGCGACCCGCGCTCGCCGAGCTCTCCCGGCGGGGCGACGACGACGGCGCGGTCCTCGCCGCGGCCCGCCTCGCCGAGATGGTCGTCCGCACGGGCGACCTCGACCACGGCCGCCAGGTGCTGGACCGGTACGCGCCCGCGGCCGGGACCGCGCCCGAGCCCGCCACCGCGCACCACCTGTCCCGTTCGGCCCTGGAGAACAAGCAGGGTCGGTACGGCGCCGCGCTCGCGGCGGCGGACCGGGCGCTCGCGGCCGCCCGGGGCGTACCGGGCGCACCCGGTGTCGGGCTCGTCGCCCGCGCCCACGCGCAGCGGGCGACCAACCTCGGCCTGTCCGGGCGGGTCGACGAGGCCCAGGCGGCGGCCGCGCAGGCGCTGCCGCGGGCCGAGGAGTTCGGCGACCCCACGCTGCTCGGCAGCGTGCTGTCCACCTGCCGGGAGAACGCCCGCCGCGCCGGGCGGCTCACCGAGGCCGTGCGGATCGGGCGCCGGGCCCTCGACCTGGTGGCCGGATCGGGCGACCCGGTGTCCGCGGCGTTCGAGCGCGCCAACCTCGCCGAGCTGCACCTGCTCCTCGGCGAGGTCGACGTCGCCCGCACGCTCGCCGAGGAGGCCGTGACCGGGGCCGAGGGCGAGGCGGGCTGGATCCTGCCGTACGCGCTGATCGCCCTCGGCCGGGTCCGGGCCGCGACCGGTGACCCGGACGACGCGGCGCGCCTGTACGGGCGGGCCGCGGAGTCCGCCGAGCGGCTCGCCGACCGGCAGGCCCAGCGCGAGGCGAGCGCCGCCCTCTCCGGCCTGGACCGCCCGTCGGTCGAGCCGCCCGGCTGACGGCGCCACGGCCGGGCCCGCGCCGACGTGCGGCACGCCACGTCGAGAACAGGCCCGGAACCGGCCGGAACGCGCCCGAGCGCGGCCCCGGCGGGGGACACTGGGAGACAGCAACCTCTGCCGAGACAAGGAGTTCACCGTGCCGCAGGGAACAGTCCGATGGTTCGACACCGACCGAGGGTTCGGTTTCATCGACCTCGGGAACGGGGCCGACGACCTGTTCGTCCACGCGTCCGAGATCGTCGGCGACGACGGTCCCAAGCAGCTCCGCGAGGGGCAGTCCGTCGAGTTCGAGGTGGGCGAGGGCGACCGCGGCCCGCAGGCGCGTCGCGTCCGGGTCACGGGTGACCTGGCCGCCGGCGCACCCGTGGGCGTGCTCGGCACCGTCGCCTGGTACGAGCCGGCCAAGGGCTACGGCTTCGCCACGACCGAGGACGGTCGCGAGATCTTCGTGCACAGCTCCGCCATCGTCACCGGCGGCGTGATCGTGGAGGGCCAGCGGGTGGCGTTCCTCGTCGTCGACGGCGAGAAGGGGCCGCAGGCGGACAACCTGCTGCCGCTCGCGGCGGAGGCCGCCCGTCCGGCGTCGGACGGCGCCGACGGCACCGTGACCTGGTACGACGACGCCAAGGGCTTCGGGTTCATCGCCCCCGACGCGGGCAGCGAGGACGTCTTCGTGCACGTCAAGGCGCTCGGCCGGGGCACGACCGAGCTCGCCGAGGGCGCCCGCGTGTCGTTCGACGTCGTCGCCGGCGACAAGGGGCCGAACGCCCGCAACGTGCAGGTCGTCGGCGGACACCGCGGCGCACGCGGGGGCGCGGACCGCGGCCGGTCGGGCCGTCCCGGGGCGTCCGGCGGGCCGGTGCGCGGCGGCGAGGGCACCGTCTCGCGCTACGACGAGGACCGCGGCTTCGGCTTCATCACCCCCGACGCCGGGGGTGACGACCTGTTCGTGCACGTCTCGGTCGTGCGGGGTTCCGAGGTCCTGGAGGAGGGCGACCGCGTCCGCTTCAAGGTGCGCCAGAGCGACCGGGGGCCGCAGGCCGACGGTGTCGAGATCGTGTGAGCCGGCGATCGCTCAGGGCGAACCGGTGCCTCCGCCTGGGGGAATAGCCGCGTCGGGTCCGAGGTTGAGCCATGCAGACTCAACTTTGGGCCCGTCCGGCTGGACACCTCCGGATCGGCGTCCTAGGTTGAGTGCAGACGACTCAACCCCGATCACGAAGGAGCGCCAACATGGCTCGAGCAGTCGGCATCGACCTCGGCACCACCAACTCGGTGGTCACCGTCCTGGAGGGTGGCGAGCCCACCGTCATCGCGAACGCCGAGGGCGCCCGCACCACCCCGTCGGTGGTCGCGTTCTCCAAGACCGGTGAGGTCCTCGTCGGTGAGGTGGCCAAGCGTCAGGCCGTCACCAACGTCGACCGCACCATCTCGTCGGTCAAGCGCCACATGGGCACCGACTGGTCGACCCAGATCGACGACAAGAAGTACTCCGCGCAGGAGATCAGCGCCCGCATCCTCGGCAAGCTGAAGCGTGACGCCGAGGAGTACCTGGGCGAGCCCGTCACCGACGCGGTCATCACCGTCCCGGCGTACTTCAACGACGCCGAGCGCCAGGCCACGAAGGACGCCGGCCAGATCGCCGGCCTCAACGTGACCCGCATCGTCAACGAGCCGACCGCGGCCGCGCTCGCCTACGGCCTCGACAAGGGCAAGGAGGACGAGCTCATCCTCGTCTTCGACCTGGGTGGCGGCACGTTCGACGTCTCCCTGCTCGAGGTCGGCAAGGACGAGGACGACTTCTCCACGATCCAGGTGCGTGCCACCTCCGGCGACAACCGCCTCGGCGGCGACGACTGGGACAACCGGATCGTCGAGCACCTCATCAAGCAGGTGAAGAACTCCGCGGGCGTCGACCTGTCGAAGGACAAGATCGCGCTGCAGCGTCTGCGTGAGGCCGCCGAGCAGGCGAAGAAGGAGCTCTCGTCCGCGACGAGCACCAACATCTCGATGCAGTACCTCTCGATGAGCGAGAACGGCCCCGTCCACCTGGACGAGAAGCTGACCCGCGCGCAGTTCCAGCAGCTCACGCAGGACCTGCTCGACCGCACCAAGGCGCCGTTCCACGCCGTCATCCGTGACGCGGGCGTGTCGGTCTCCGAGATCGACCACGTCGTGCTCGTCGGTGGTTCGACCCGCATGCCGGCCGTCTCCGAGGTCGTGCGCGAGCTCACCGGTGGCAAGGAGCCCAACAAGGGCGTCAACCCGGACGAGGTCGTCGCCGTCGGCGCCGCCCTGCAGGCCGGCGTCATCGGCGGTGAGCGCAAGGACGTGCTGCTCATCGACGTCACCCCGCTGTCCCTCGGCATCGAGACCAAGGGCGGCGTGATGACCAAGCTCATCGAGCGCAACACGGCCATCCCGACCAAGCGCAGCGAGATCTTCTCGACGGCGGAGGACAACCAGCCGTCGGTGGCGATCCAGGTGTTCCAGGGCGAGCGCGAGTTCACCCGGGACAACAAGCCGCTGGGCACGTTCGAGCTCACCGGCATCGCCCCGGCCCCCCGCGGCGTCCCGCAGATCGAGGTCACCTTCGACATCGACGCGAACGGCATCGTGCACGTGTCCGCCAAGGACCGTGGCACCGGCACCGAGCAGTCGATGAAGATCACCGGCGGTTCCGCCCTCCCCAAGGAGGACATCGACCGCATGGTGAAGGAGGCCGAGGAGCACGCGGAGGAGGACAAGAAGCGCCGCGAGGAGGCCGAGACCCGCAACCAGGCCGAGTCGTTCGCGTACGCGATGGAGAAGCAGGTCGCGGACAACCGTGACAAGCTCCCCGCCGACGTCGTGACCGAGGTCGAGGCGGACGTCGCCGCCGTGAAGTCGGCCCTCGAGGGCGACGACGCGGACGCCGTGAAGTCGGCCTACGAGAAGCTGGGGCAGTCCTCGCAGAAGATCGGCGAGGCGCTCTACTCCGCCGAGCAGCAGGCCGCGGCCGGCGACGCCGGCGCGACCGGTGACGCCCCGTCCGCGGAGAACGCGGACGAGGACGTGGTCGACGCCGAGATCGTGGACGACGAGGACGACAAGGACCGCAAGTGACGGCCGGCGAGTCGCAGGGCACCCCCGAGCAGCCCGAGGGCGGCTCGGGGGACTCCCCCTTCCACTTCACGGACAAGCGCAAGGTCGACCCGACCACCGGTGCCCCCCGCGAGGGTGGCACCGGGTCGGACGGCCCGTCGGGCGAGCCCGCCGACCCGCTGGACGCGCTCGACTTCGAGCCGTCGGTCGAGGCCGTCGAGGACTCCGAGCTGCTGGCCGCCAAGGCCGAGGCCGCGGAGCACCTCGACGCCCTCCAGCGGGAGCGGGCGAGCTTCACGAACTACCGCAACCGGGCGCTGCGCGACCAGGAGGCCGCGCGGACGCGGGGCACCCAGGACGTGCTCGCCGCCCTGCTGCCGGTGCTCGACGACATCGAGCGGGCCAAGGCCCACGCCGAGCTGTCGGGCCCGATGGCGGCGATCGCGGAGAAGCTGGACGCGTCCCTCGCCAAGTTCGGCGTGGAGCGGTTCGGCACGGTCGGCGAGGAGTTCGACCCGACGGTGCACGAGGCGCTCATGCACTCGACCGACGCGGACGCCGAGGCCACCACGGTGAACCTCGTCGTCGAGCCGGGCTACCGGATCGGCGACAAGATCGTCCGGGCGGCCCGGGTCGGGGTCGTCGGACCCGAGTGAGGATGTCGGTGCTGCGGGGCCCTGTGCGCTCGAATGATTCGCTCGTTCCTCGCTCGGCTCTCGCGAACAGGGCCCCGCACCACCGACCACGAGCCCGGCGCCGCCCGCGCCGGGCGCAGTAGGAGACGAAAAGAGGCGTCGTGACCGGTCAGGACTGGATGGAGAAGGACTTCTACGCTGCGCTGGGCGTCTCCAAGGACGCCGACCAGGCGGAGATCAAGAAGGCGTACCGCAAGCTGGCGCGCCAGTTCCACCCTGACCAGAACCAGGGCGACCCGAAGGCCGAGGCGCGCTTCAAGGAGATCGGCGAGGCGTACTCGGTGCTGTCGGACGCCGAGCAGAAGCAGCAGTACGACGCGATCCGCTCGATGGCGGGTGGCGGTGCCCGCTTCGCCGGTGGTCCGGGCGGCGGCCCGGCGGGGTTCGAGGACGTCTTCGGCTCCATGTTCGGCGGCGGGGCACCTCCGGGGCGTGCCGGCGGACCCGGGGGACCGCGCGTGCAGTACCAGCAGACGGGCGGCTTCGAGGACATCCTCGGGCAGATGTTCGGCGGCGGTGCCGGACGGCGCCCGGCCGGGTTCGGCGGGCCGCAGCAGCAGCGCGGTGCCGACATCGAGCACAAGGCCTCGCTGTCGTTCCGGGCCGCCGTGCAGGGCACGACGGTCGATCTGACGGTCGACGGCCGGGACATGACGGCCCGCATCCCCGCGGGGGTGCACGACGGGCAGCGGATCCGCCTGCGAGGCAAGGGCCGCCCCGGTGTGAACGGGGGCCCGGCGGGCGACCTGATGATCCGCATCCAGGTGGAGCCGCACCCCGTGTTCTCGATGGACGGCGACAACCTCCGCATGACGCTCCCGGTGACGTTCGCCGAGGCGGCGCTCGGCACCACCGTCGAGGTGCCCACCCTCGCGGGCGAGACGGTGCGCCTCAAGGTGCCCGGTGGGACGCCGTCGGGCCGGGTGCTGCGGCTCAAGGGCCGCGGCCTGGCCACGGCGAAGCACACCGGCGACCTGCTGGTCACGGTGCAGGTCGTGGTCCCGCAGAAGCTGAGCCGCGTCGCGAAGAAGGCGCTGGAGGAGTTCGCCGCCGTGTCGGACGGCGAGGACGTGCGCGCCGGACTGGCTGCCCGCGCCGCGCAGTAGCCGGCGTCGGCGGCGTCCGCCCTGGTGGTGGGTGCCGCCGACGGTAGCCTTCGGGCCGGGAGGAGGTCGTGATGGTCACCGACGACGCACCCGTGCTGACGGTCTCGCAGGCCGCGCAGCTCGCGGGCATGCACCCGCAGACGCTGCGGCAGTACGACCGGCTGGGGCTCGTGGTGCCGCGGCGCACCCGCGGGCGCGGCCGCCGCTACTCGCGCCGCGACGTCGCACGCCTGCTGGAGGTGCAGCGCCTCGCGCAGGAGGACGGCGTCAACCTGGCGGGCATCAAGCGGATCCTCGAGCTGGAGCAGCACGTGACCGTGCTCGAGCAACGGTTGCACGACCTCGCCCGGATGCTCGCGGAGCGTGAGCACGCGAGCGGTCGGGTGTTCACGGCGGGCTCCGGCGGCGACGTCGTCGCGATGCCGCTGGGTCGCCGTGTGCGCCGCACGGACCTGCGGGTGGACGTGCAGACGCACCAGGAGAGCGGTGCGCTCGTGCTGTGGCGTCCGCATCCGCGAGGCTGAGCTTTAGGAAACACGGCTGTTTCCTATTCCTTCCACCATTCGGCAAGGCTCTCCTTATTTTTACTCGGGTCGAATTCTTTGGTGGCCAGAATGCGAATTCGCTCCTATGATCGAGAGATCAGAGCGAGGCGCGACGGCCGACGAGGAGCTGACATGACGACCCTGATGGAGATGCCCGAGGTCACCGAGTGCTCGATGGACGGGTGCGGTTACAACCACGACCACGACTGTCACGCGGGCGCCGTCACCATCGGTGGCGTCCCCGGTGACGCCGCCTGCGCGACCTTCATCCCGCTCGGCACCAAGGGTGGGCTCGACAAGGTCGTCGCCCACGTCGGCGCCTGCCAGCGCGTCGACTGCGTCCACAACGAGCACCTGGAGTGCGGGGCGTCCGCGATCCGCGTCGGTGCCGGCCCGCAGGACGAGGGCCACGCCGACTGCCTCACGTTCCAGAGCACCTGAGCCCCGCCGGCCCACAGCGGCCGACGGAACCCCCCGACGGGCCCGGACGGATCCCTCCGTCCGGGCCCGTCGTCGTCCCGGGGAGCTCGCCCGGCGCCGTCGTTCCTCCGGCGTCACGGTCTGATGCGTGAGGTGGTGCAGCGCGGGGCGTGGCCGCGCCGTCGCACCTCCCGCGTGACAGGTGGATGCGTGAGGTGGTGCAGCGCGGCGGGTGGAGTCAGCGGCGCAGGTGCTGGAGCAGGTCCACGGCCGCCGCGTGCGACGACGGTAGCCGCTCCAACCAGACCCGCACCGGGCGGCGCAGGGTGCCGGCGACGCCGAGGATCTGCGCGTTGCGCTCGATGATGCGCCGGACGGACTGGGACAGCCGGGCGACGTCGGGCGAACGCTCGCACAGGACGGCGAAGACGCCGTCGCTCAGCGAGGCCATGGGGTGCCCGCTGCCGAACACCTGGTCGAGGGTGCGGCCGACGGAGGCGGCGCGGGCCATGCGCTGCCAGGCGTCGAGGTCGTCGACGGCGACGTCGACGACGACGAGGCAGTGGGTCTCGGACACGGGCAGCGCAGCACCGGTGGCGCGCCCGTAGGTCTCCCGCAGACGCTCGCCGAGGTAGTCGACCGTCGGCAGCCCGGTGGCGGGGTCGCGGACGCCGGACAGCGTGGGTTCCCGCTCGCGGCCCTGGACCCAGCCGAGCGCCGCGCCGCGCACGACGTCGACGTCGACGGGCGCTCCGACGGCGCGGTAGAGGCAGGCGACGTCCTCGAGGGTCTCGTCCAGACCGATGCCGGCCGACGAGCGCGCGACGCCGAGCCGGTGCGCGGGCGCCTCGGGGGAGCGGCCGTCCGCGACAGCCTCGACGACGGCGTCCACCGCCGGGTGGTACCAGTCACCCGGGCGGAGCCAGACGTCGGTGAGGCTCGCGGTGCGCCAGCGCTCGCGCGTGTCGACGGCCCATGCGCCGCCGGTCGGCATGGTCATGCTGGAGAGACCTCCCTCTGCCACGTTCATGACGCGGTTTCGGCGGGTGAAAACGTGCCAAGGGTGTTTCACCCGCCCGCGCCCTGTTCCGGCTTGGGGCGCTCCCCGTAGAGTAACGCTGACCCGTGCCCGACGCGGCCCGGGCTTTTCCGAGAGTGGGACGAAGCGGGGCCGACGTGACCGACGTGTTCGTGGGATCGGACGGTACAGCTCCCAGTGACGGCGAGCTGATCCTTGAGGTGCGCGGAGGCAGCCTCGACGCCTACGGCGCGCTGTACGAGCGCCACGCCTCCGCGGCCCGGATCCTCGCCCGCCAGTACGTGCGCAGCCAGGCCGACGCGGACGACGTCGTGGCCGACGCCTTCCAGCGCGTGCTCGGCGTCCTGCGTCAGGGCAGCGGCCCGGACACGCACTTCCGCGCCTACCTGTTCACCGTCGTCCGCCGTCTCGCCGCGGACCTCGCCGCCGGTGCGCACCGCACCCGACCCACCGCCGACGACGGCACGTTCGAGCTGGCGCTCGGACCGTCCGGATCGTCGGAGGACCCGGCGCTCGCCGGCTTCGAGAGCTCGGTCGTGGCGCGCGCCTACGAACGGTTGCCGGAGCGCTGGCAGGCCGTCCTCTGGTACACGGAGGTCGAGCGCCTGTCGCCGGCCGACGTCGCGCCGATCCTCGGCCTGACGCCCAACGGCGTGTCCGCGCTGGCGTACCGCGCCCGGGAGGGGCTGCGCGTCGGCTACCTGCAGGAGCACCTCACGGCGGTGCCCGCGGACTCGTGCCGGGTGGTCAACCCGATGCTCGGCGGGTACGTGCGCGGCAGCCTGTCGCAGCGGGAGGTCGCCAAGGTCGACGGCCACCTGGGCGGCTGCGACGACTGCCGGATGCTCGTCCTCGAGCTGGGCGACGTCGCCCACGGCATGCGGGTGGTCATCGCACCCCTCGTGCTGGGCGTTGCCGGGCTCGCCCTGATGGGTGCGCTCCCACTCGGTGCGGTGACGGGTGCCGGGCTGGCCGGCGTCGCGGCGGCCGGTGCCGGTGGCACGGGAGCCGGCGTCGCGGGCGCGGGTGCGTCCGTCGGCTCGGGCGTGGCGTCGGGCGGCGCCGGGCTCGCGACCGGGTCGGCCGCGACGGCCGGAGCGGGGGCGGGTGCCGCAGGAACGGGTGCCGCAGGCGCCGCGGGTGCTGCAGGTGCGGGCGCAGGTGCCGGAGCAGGTGCGGCCGGCGCCGGAGTCGCCGGTGCGGCCGGCTCCGCCGCCGCGAGCGGCACCGCCGCGGCGACGGCGGCGACCACGGCGGCGACCGCCGCCACCGCCTCGACCGCGACGTCGGTCGCGACCACGGCGGTGGTCGCGACGGGCACGGCGGGGATGTCCGCGGTGACGGTCGCCGCGTCCACCGGGGCGGTCGCGGCCGCCACCGTCGGCGTGGTGTCCGTGCTGGGGGCGATGAGCGGAGGCGAGCCCGCGCCGCTCCCGGAGCTGCCGCCCGTCGCCGTCGCGTCGCCCTGGCCGAGCCCCGAGGCCGAGGAGCTCCCCGAGGTGGTCGCCTCGCCGGCACCCGAGCCGAGCGCCGACCCGACGAACCCCGTCAACGTGCCTCCGCTCGTCGATGCGGACGCGGTCGACCACGTCGTCGTGCCCCCGCCGGCGGACGTCACGGTCGCCCTGGTCGACCCGGGCGACGTGATCGAGCCGCGGGTCACCGACCACGTCGCCCTCCAGGTCGGCAACGCAGGCGGCAGCACCGCGACGGACGCCCAGCTGCGGGTGACGCTCCCGGCCGGGATGGCGCTGGGTGTCTCGTCGTCCCCGGCGGGCGCGTCGACGGGACCGCAGGTGCCGATCGACACGACGTCCCTGCCGTGCACGGCCACGGTCGAGCCGCAGGTCGTGCAGTGCCGCGTCGGCACGCTCGACCCGGGCGAGACGCGGACCGTGACGGTGCCCGTGGTCGCGAGCTCCGGCGGCACCTACGGTCTCGGCGCCAGTGTGTGGGCCGACGGGCTCGAGGAGCGCACGACCGCCCTGCCCGAGACGCAGGTGGCGTACTTCGGGCCGGAGCTGACGGCCGACGCGGGCCAGGTCGCGGCGGTCGACAACCCGGGCCGCGCCGACGTGACCTTCACCGTACGGAACTCGGGCGACCTCACGGCCGCGGCCGGCTGGGTCACGCGCGTCAAGGTCCCGGCGAGCCTCGCCCCCCACTCCGTCGCCGGGGGGCTCACCTGCGAGGGCGCGGGCGACGCCGCCGACGGCTACCGGTCGTGGCGCTGCACCGGCCCCGAGCTCGACGCCGGAGCCAGCCTCGCCGGGGTGGCGACGGTCGTCGCCGACGGCGCGACCAGCGCCGGGTACTACACCCTCCAGGTGGTGCCGGAGCTGCCCGGCGACGGCCCGGTCGTGCGTGACGCGGCCACGTTCCCCGTGGCGCGCGCCTGGGCCGGCGCGGTCGCGGGCGCGGGCGCGATGGAGGCCTCGTGCCGGGCCGGCGGGGGGATCGGTGTGGCCGACGCCGTCGTGACGGGCAAGTACACCAACCTCACGTCCCGGACGCTGACGGTCGCCCTCGACGCCGCCGGGTCCAGCTCCGCGTCGTCGCGGACTCTGGCGCCGGGGGAGTCGGCGAACCTCGTCGTCCCCGACGGTCTGCGCGTCCCGGCGGGGACGGGGACCTGGCGGCTCTCGACGACGGTCGCCGGCGGCACCTACTCCCGCACGGTCGACACGTCCGGGTTCGGGGACGCGGAGTGCTACGACCCGCCGTGGAACGTGGACCCCACCGCCCGGGTCGTCAACGACGGCGGCACAGTGCGGATCGAGGGCACCCTCGTCAACCGCGACGACGACCCCATGCAGGTGACGATGAACGCCGCGGGCACGTCCTCGGGCGCCACGCAGCTCGGTGCCGGGGAGACCCTGACGCTCTCGGTCGCCACCGACAAGCGGTCGGTGGACGCCGGCTCCGTGACGTTCGACGTCGTGCGCTGGCGCACCGACCGGGACGGCGACCAGCCCACCCGCGGCGTGCGACCGGCGAGCACGCCGACCGCCGCCTACCGGGCCGCGACGATCGCCCCGGCGGCCGGCGACGCCCAGGGGGCCGACGAGTGCGCCTACGACCCGGCGTCGGAGACGTCGACCCGCACCTTCACCGTGCTGCTCGACAACTCGGCCTCGACGCTCCCGGTGGACTTCGAGGTCCGGGTCGGCGACCGCACCGAGCGGGTTCGTCTCGCCGACGGCGTGACGAAGACCGTCCGGCTGTCGGTGCCGTGGGGCACGGCGTCCGGCCGGGTCCTCGCCGACGGTCGCGAGATCCGCACCCTCGACGTGTCGTTCGCGTCGTGCGCGACCCCGCTCACCTGGCCCGACGACGTCACGGTGACCGCGGCCGCGCAGTGCGAGGCCGGCTCGGTGCTGGTGGTCGTCGACGTGGCCAACGGCGGCGTCCGGGCGTGGGACGCGTCGGTGGAGCGGCGCGGGGCGACCGCCGCCTCGGGGAAGCTCGCCGCGTCCGGCGCGCAGCGGTTCGTCATCGACACCGACCGCTGGTACGCCCGCGGCGGCGAGGTGACGGTGCGGCTGGCCCGCACCGTCGAGGGTTCCGAGCAGGTGGTGTCCCGCACGGCGACCCACCGCGGCGCACGCTGCCCGGTCGTGGCCCCGGCCGCCCGCCTGGCGGACGTCGAGACGCGTCTGGACCGCTACGGGGACTGGGCGACGTCGTGGCGCGAGCCCCAGGTCGTGCTCGACAACTCCGGTTCCAACATCCCCGTGACGTTCACGGTGACCGGGCCGGCAGGGTTCGAGCGCGCGGTGAAGGTCGCCGCCGGCGGCAGCGAGACGGTGGCCGCGCCCCGGGTCGACGGCCGGCACGGCGCCACGTACACCGTGACGACCCGGAGGTGGAGCACCACCCTGGACACGGGGACCTTCACGGCCGCCGAGGCCGGCTGGTGCGCCGAGGGCATCGCGTGGGGCATGCAGTACACCGCCGGTGACGTGCGGTCCTGGAAGGGCGTCGCCTACCGGTACGCGGGCTGGGACGGCTCCGCTCCGGAGGGTGCGCCCACCGACGGTCCGGGCGCGGCGTGGTGGAAGGACGGCAGCCGCTGGAACGGCCAGTGGCGCCAGTGGGAGAAGATCGGGCTCTGCGAGTACCGCTGACCGGCGCTGCGGCCCGGGGAGCTCCGCGGGCCCGCAGACCGGGACGGGGTCAGACGACGCCGTAGAGGCGGTCCCCGGCGTCGCCGAGCCCCGGCACGATGTACTTCTTCTCGTTGAGCCGCTCGTCGACGGCGGCGACGACGATCTGCACGTCGGCGCGGTCACCCACGGCGTCCTGGACGACCTGGACACCCTCGGGGGCGGCCAGCAGGCAGACGGCGGTGACGTCGCGGGCACCACGCTGGAGCACGTAGTCGATCGAGGCGACGAGCGTGGCGCCGGTCGCGAGCATCGGGTCGAGGAGGAACACCTGGCGGCCGGTGAGGTCGTCGGGCAGGCGGTTGGCGTACGTCACCGCCTCGAAGGTGCTCTCGTCGCGCTGCAGGCCGAGGAACCCGACCTCGGCGGTCGGCAGCAGCCGGGTCATGCCGTCCAGCATCCCCAGGCCGGCGCGCAGGATGGGGATGACGATCGGGCTGGGGTCGCTCAGCTTCACGCCCGTCGTCGTGGTGACCGGTGTGCGGACCTCCTGCGGCTCGACGCGGACGTGCCGCGTCGCCTCGTACGCCAGGAGGGTGACCAGCTCGTCGACCAGGAGCCGGAAGATCGGCGACGGCGTGGCCTCGTCGCGCAGGACGGACAGCTTGTGGGCGACCAGCGGGTGGTCGGCGACGTGCAGGCGCATGCTGCCACGGTACCGGGCCCCCGGCCGCCAGGCCCGGGCCGGCGGTGTGACACGCGTCCGGCTCCGGTTCGCCCGCCGCACCCGGTCGCGCACGACAGCCCGTACCGGCAGGGACGACGACGGGCCCGGTGCGGGGGAGTCCCCGCGCCGGGCCCGTCGTCGAGGGGTCAGCGCTGCGACACGCGGCGGCGCACCACGAACAGGGTGGCGCCGGCGGCGACGAGCAGGGCGGCCACGGCGGCGGTGATGCCGACGGTCGCACCCGTGCGGGGGAGCTCGGTCGTCTGCGCGGCGACCTGCTCACCCGTGGCGTCCTCGACCTCGGTGTCGTCCACCTCGGTGTCCACGGCGACCTCCTGGGCGCCCGCGCGGTCCTCGGTGGGCTCCTCGACGGCCTCGGTGGGCT
The DNA here is from genome assembly GCF_001636295.1 of Isoptericola dokdonensis DS-3. Classification (NCBI taxonomy): domain Bacteria; kingdom Bacillati; phylum Actinomycetota; class Actinomycetes; order Micrococcales; family Promicromonosporaceae; genus Isoptericola; species Isoptericola dokdonensis. Next base: position 3,087,985 of record NZ_CP014209.1, read on the forward strand.
CCTCGGTGGGCTCCTCGGCCGGCGTGGTCGCGCACGGCTCGTCCGTGAAGACGGACTCGTCGACGGCGTAGACGGCGGTGGACGCGTCGACCGCGGCGTACCCGGCGGGCAGCTCGCCCAGCGTGTAGCCCGCGGCGGCGGTGGCCACGATGCCCTCGGCGGACGAGGAGTACGTCAGGCCCTCGGCGGCGGCCGGCAGGACCAGCTCGTCGGCCTCGGTGCCGCACTCGTCGATCACCTGCGGGGCGTCCGGCGTTACCACGACGGGCTCGCTCGCGCAGGCCTCACCGGTGAGCGTGTAGGTCCACGACAGGGCGGTCTCGGGAGCCACCTCGACGCCCTCGGCGAGGGCCGCGGTGACCATCACCTCGGTGCGGTCCCCGTTCCACTCCTCGGAGTAGGTCGCGAGGTCCGTGTCGGGCATCGTCACGGTGATCCCGGCGTCGCAGCTCTCCACGAAGGACGGGGAGGGCACGGCGACGGGCTCGGGGGCGTCCTCGCCGCACTCGGCCAGGTAGTTGCTCAGGTCGTCGTGGCGGGCCTTCTGGAGGCGGTCGCCGAACAGCGGGCCGTCGGGGTAGGTGATGTGCTGGAACTCGTCCCAGGAGAAGTCACCATCGACGCGCACGACGTCCTGCTGGACGCCCCAGGAGCCCTCGCAGACGTCCGCCGGCAGGGTGGTGCCGTCGAACAGCTCACCGGGGTACTCCTGCGGCAGCTCGTCCCAGAACTCCTCGCCCTCGCGGGTGGTGATCAGGGTCTGCTCGCCCGAGTTCTCCCAGGCGGCCGGCTTGGTCGAGTCCAGCTTCGGGTAGACGTAGAAGGCGGTCTCCAGCTCCGGCTCGACCTCCGGCGTGGGCTCGGGCGTGGGCTCCGGCTCGACGCAGGCGGCCAGGTCGCCCGACATGTTCCAGTCCCAGTCGTCGTCGTCCCACGCGTCGACGGACACGGTCCACGTGTGGGCCTCGTCCTCGGACAGCTCGAGCTCGGTGCGGAACTCCCGGCCGAAGGACTCCTCGACGCGGGTCTCGTCGTCGACGACGACGGTGACCGTGTTCGTGTTCCCGCCGCTCGAGCCGGCGTACTGCGTCAGGTTGATCGACAAGGAGCCGCAGACAGCATCGACGTCCGGGGTGTGGGCGGCGGCGGTCGTCGCGGTGGCGACGAGCCCGCCGAGAGCGAGCGTCGCGGTCGCGACGGTCGCCAGAATCCTCTTCACGTGGGGGTCTTTCCCTTCGGTGGTGGGTCGAGCACCGGCACAGCACCCGACAGTGGGTCTCAGGGGGAACTACGACATCCCAGCACCATCGGGTGAAAAAGTACAGATGACGGACAAGTCCTCCACAGGGGAGTTCTCCCCATCGACTCCGCGGCACCGGTGCCGGTTCCCTACGCTGAGCCCGTGGACGAACAGCAGGACGGCGAGCGGGGGCTGGCGCTGCCGTGGGCGGACGGCACGTTCCCGCCCGGCACGTTGAGCGCGCGGCGCGCCGTCTGGCACGACCTCATGGGCCTGGCCCTGCACGAGGCGACGCACGCGCTGGCGTCCGACGACGTCCCCGTGGGCGCCCTCGTCGTCTCCCCGGACGGCCGCCTGCTCGGTGTGGGGCGCAACCGTCGCGAGGAGACCGGCGACCCCACCGCGCACGCCGAGGTCCTGGCACTGCGCCAGGCCGCGGCATCCTGGGGGCGGTGGCGGTTGGAGGGCTGCACCCTCGTCGTCACCCTCGAGCCGTGCGTGATGTGCGCGGGCGCGCTCGTCGCCGCGCGCGTCGACCGGCTCGTCGTCGGCGCCTGGGACCCGAAGGCCGGCGCCACGGGCTCCGTGTGGGACCTGGTGCGCGACCAGCGGTCCCTGCACGCCGTCGAGGTGGTCGGCGGCGTCCGCGAGGACGAGTGCGCCGCCGTGCTCCAGGAGTTCTTCGCCGCCCGCCGCGGCACGGCGGGGTAGGGCGAGCCCTACCCCGGAGACGGGGGCGTGCCGCATGTCGCGGCACGTCGCCGCTCCGTAGTGTCGTGGGCATGACGATCCCTGCTCCGACGAGCCGCGTCGCCCCGGCACTCACGGACCTGCGTGGTCTGCTGCGCGCCCCCTGGGCACGGGCGACCTTCGACGGCGTCGCCCAGATCGTGGTGGGCTGGTTCTGGCTGCTCGTCGTCGGGCTGCCGCTGTGGATCCTCGTGGTCACCTCCGTGGGTCTCGTGCCGGCGCTCGGGATCGGCCTGCTCCTGCTCCCGCTCACGCTGGGGCTGGCCCGCGGGTTCGGCGCGGTCGAGCGGGCCCGGCTGGCCGCACAGACCGGCGTCGTCGTCGGGACGCCGCCGCGTCGCGTGCCCGCCCGGCCCGGCTGGTGGTCGTGGCTGTGGGCGCAGGTGGCCGACGGTCGCAGCTGGCTCGCCGCCGCCTACCTCCTCGTCGCTCTCCTGCTCTACGAGGTGCTGTTCACGCTCGTCGTCGCCGCGTCCGCCGCGTCGGTGGCCGCCGTCGTGCTCGGCGTAGGGGCGCTCGCCGACGGCGACCTCCTCGGTCTGCTCGCGATCCCCGCCGCCGTGCTGCTCGTCTGGCTGGCGGCCGTCGTCGCCCAGCTCGGCAGCCTCGTCACCCTCCTGCTCGCTCGCGCCCTGCTCGGGCCGCCCCTCGACGCCGAGGCCCGAGCCGCCCAGCAGGCCGCCGAGCACCAGGCTCGCGCCGCCGAGTCCGCCGCCGCCACCGCCACCGCGCGCGCCGACGTCCTCACCGAGACCCGGGCCGCCGCCCTCGAGGCCGCCGACGCCGAGCGCCGCCGCATCGAGCGGGACCTGCACGACGGCGTCCAGCAGCGGCTCGTCGCCCTCGGCGTCACCCTCGGCACGGCCCGCCGCGAGGCGGAGCGCGACCCGTCCACCGCCGTCGCCGCCCTGGAGCACGCGCACGGCGAGGTCAAGGAGTCCCTCGCCGAGCTGCGCGACCTCGTGCGCGGCATCCACCCCGCCGTGCTCGCCGACCGCGGCCTCGACGCCGCCCTGTCGGCGCTCGCCGCCCGCAGCCCCGTCCCCGTCCGGGTCGAGGCGGGCACCGGCCTGGAACGCGCCGGCACGACGGCGCAGGCCGCCGCCTACTTCGTCGTCGCCGAAGCGCTGACGAACGTCGCCCGCCACGCCGACGCGGGCAGCGCCGTCGTGCGCGCCGCCGTCGTCGAGGACGACCGGGGCGGGCGGCTGCGCGTCGAGGTCGCCGACGACGGCCACGGCGGCGCCGAGCCGGCCCCCGGCAGCGGCCTGGCCGGCCTGCGCGGACGCGTCGCCGCCCTCGACGGCACCTTCGACCTGACCAGCCCGACCGGCGCTGGCACCCGACTGACCGTGGAGGTGCCGTGCGCATCGTGATCGCGGAGGACTCCGTCCTCCTGCTCGACGGGCTCGCCCGGCTGCTGCGTGCGGAGGGCCACGGCGTGGCCACGTTCCGCACCGCCGAGGAGATGGTGGCCGCGCTGACCCGCTCCGCCGACATGCTGCCGGACCTGCTCGTCACCGACGTGCGGATGCCGCCGTCGCACACCGACGAGGGCCTGCGCGCCGCCGTCCACCTGCGCTCGCTGCACCCCGACCTGCCCGTCCTCGTGCTGTCCCAGTACGTCGAGCAGCGGTACGCCGCCGAGCTGTTCGCCGCCGGCACCCGCGGCCTGGGCTACGTGCTCAAGGACCGCGTGGCCGACGTCGACGAGTTCCTCGGCGCGGTCGAGCGGGTCGCCTCCGGCGGCACCGTCCTCGACCCGGAGGTCGTCTCCCAGGTCCTCGCCCGGTCGCGCAGCGACCTCGGGGACCTCACCCGGCGCGAGCGCGAGGTCCTCGCGCTCATCGCCGAAGGACTGTCCAACGCCGCGATCGCGGAGCGGCTCGTCGTCGGCCTGCCCGCCGTCGAGAAGCACGTGACCAACATCCTCACCAAGCTGGGGCTGCCGCCCGACGCCGACACCCACCGGCGCGTGCTCGCGGTGCTCCGCTGGCTCGACCTGAACGGAGACCTGCGATGACCGAGACCCGAGACCTCAGCCCGGCGGGTGCTGTGCCCCCTGCCGACCCTCCCGGCCCGGCCGGAGGCGAACCCGCCCGTCCCCGCAGCGCCGTCGGCCGGGTGCTGCTCGTCGTCGGCGTGACGTTCGGGGCGCTCGCGGCCGTCTGGGGCGGCGTGCACCTCGTGGACCTCGCCCTGAACGACACCACCCGTGCCCAGGAGTCGTACGACGCCGTCGCGCGGGTCGAGCTCGTGGCCGACGGCGAGGTGACCGTCCGCGCCGCCGACGACGCCACCGGTGTCGAGGTGGAGGCGGTCTCCCGGGGCGGCCTCGTCACCCCGGAGTACTCGGCGCAGGAGATCGGCTCCGACGGCCTCGTCGTCACGAACGAGTGCCCCGCCTGGGCCGGGCTGGTGTCGTGGTCGTGCTCCGGCGGGCTGAACGCCGTCGTGCCCGCCGGGACCGAGGTCGTGGTGCGGACGTCGAACGGCGACGTGATCGCCGCGGGTCCCGTCGGGTCCGTGGACGTGCAGACCTCCAACGGCGAGGTGCAGGCCGACGGCGTCGGCGGTGACCTGGTCGCCCGGTCGTCCAACGGGGACGTCGAGGTGCGCTCCGTCACCGGCGACGCCGACGTGCGGACCTCCAACGGCAGCATCGACGTCTCCGGCGTGACCGGCGACCTCACCGCGCAGACGTCGAACGGCCGGGCCGAGGCGTCCGACGTCGGCGGGTCGGCGGACGTGCGTTCCAGCAACGGCCGCGTCGACGTCGCCGGGGTCGCGGGGGACGTGCTCGCCCGGACCTCGAACGGTGACGTGACCGTCGTCGGCGACGGGGAGCCCGTGCGGCTCACCCTCGACACGTCCAACGGCGACGAGATCATCGAGGGTCCGACCGACCCGGCCGCGACCCGCACGGTGGAGATCCGCAGCGCCAACGGGGACGTCGCCTACCTGGCCCCCTGACCGGCCGTCCCGCGGCGCCGACGACCACCCGCTCGTCGGCGCCGTGCTGCTCACAGGGTGGGCAGGCGCAGGCCGAACACATCGCGGGCCGCGCGCCGGGCCGCGTGGTGGCCGGCCATGCCGTGCACGCCCGGGCCGGGCGGCGTGGAGGCCGAGCACAGGAAGACGCCCCCGGCCTGGCGGTAGGGGTTCGCGGTCGGCGTCGGCCGGGCGATCATCCGCCACAGGTCCGGCGAGCCGCCGGCGATGTCCCCGCCGACGAGGCTCGGGTTGTGGTGGGCCATCTCGGCGGCGGGCGTGCAGCGGCTCGCCACGACGACGTCCCGCACCCCGGGCGCGAACCGTTCGAGCCGGCCCAGCACGTCCTGCGTGACGTCCCGGGTGGAGCCCGCCGGGACGTGCGCGTACGCCCACAGCGGGCGCAGGCCGCGCACCTCCCGGGTGGTGTCGACGACGGCGGGGTCGCTCACCAGGCACATCGGCGTCTCGGCGTGCCGGCCCGCCGCGACGGCCCCCTCGGCGCCCACCATCTCGGTGCGGGTGCCGCCCACGTGCACCGTCCCGGCGAGGCCGACCTCCGGGTCCGTCCACGGCACCGGGCCCGACAGCACGAGGTCGACCTTCGCGGCGGCGTTGCCGCGGGGGAACGCCGTCAGCGCCCGGCGTCGTGCGGGGCGCAGGACCGCCCCGAGGACGCGCACCAGCGTGGCCGGGTCCGTGTCGAACAGGTACGCGCGCGCCGGGGGCAGGTCGGCGCGCGTGCGCACCGGGTGGTCCGTGACGACCGTGCCGCCGTGCGCCGCCAGGTCCGCGAGCAGCGCCGCCGTGATCGCGCCGGAGCCGCCGCGGGGGATCGGCCAGCCCGCCCCGGCGTGCCCGAGCGTGGCGAGCAGCAGCGCGGTCCCCGCGGCGGCGAGGGAGGGCAGCGGGGTGATGGCGTGCGCGCCGACGCCGGTCAGCAGGGCGGCGGCCTCCGCCGTCCGGAACCGGGAGCCCCACGCGCGGGTGCCCTGCTCCAGCAGCCCGGCCCCGAACCGGGCGGCCGTGACCAGGCCGCCGACGTCGTCCGCCCCGGGCGGGAGCGAGCGCTTGTCGCCCATCGCGACGCCGACGACCGCGTCCCACCGGGCGGCGAGGGGGCCCAGCAGGCGTCGCCAGGCCGGGCCGTCGACGCCGAGCCGGCCCAGCGTGCGGTCCAGGTCCCGGTAGGCGATCCCGGCACGACCACCGGGCAGCGGCTGCGCGTACGACACCTCCGGCGTCAGCAGCTCCACGCCGTGCGCGGGCAGGTCGAACGCGCGGAAGAACGGCGACGCCCACGCCATCGGGTGGACGGCGGAGCAGACGTCGTGCACCACGCCGTCCGCCAGGCCGAGGTCCAGCGTGCGCGCACCCCCGCCCGGCGTGGGCTGCGCCTCCAGGACGGTGACCGACAGCCCGACCCGGGCGAGCGTCACCGCTGCTGACAGCCCGTTCGGGCCGGAGCCCACCACGACGACGTCGTTCATGGTGGCCACCCTAGGGCGACCGGTCCCGACGGGTGCTGCACCTTCTCCGCCGTCGGCGACCGATGGGTGAGGTTCCGCGGTGGCGTGAGGAGCGGCGCCGTGAATCCTCTGCCATCGGCGCGTGATGCGTGAGGAGGTGCGTCGCCGCCGGGTCAGAGCCGTGCGGCCAGCGCGGTGAGGGTCGGGGTCACCCCGGCGTCGACCTTGACGGTCGCGAGCGGGTCGCCACGGGTCTCGCCCCGGTTGACGATGACGACCGGCATCCCGGCCTTCGCCGCGTGCCGCACGAACCGCAGCCCGCTCATCACGGTGAGGCTCGTACCCGCCACGAGCAGTGCGTCGGCCGAGTCGACCAGGTCGAAGGCCCGCCGCACCCGCTCGCGCGGCACGTTCTCCCCGAAGTAGACGATCTCCGGCTTGAGCACCCCGCCGCAGAACTCACAGTCCGCGGGCCGGAAGTGCGACGTCCGCTCGATGACGGCGTCGGCGTCGGGCGCCACCTCGATGTCCGCGACCGTCGTGCCGCCGTGGAGCACCGACTCCACGAAGCCCGGGTTGAGCGCGTCCAGCCGCTCCGCGAGGTGCGCGCGCGAGATGACGCGCGAGCACTGGAGGCAGATGACGCGGTCGTAGCGTCCGTGCAGGTCGATGACGGTGCGCGAGCCGGCGTCCTCGTGCAGCAGGTCCACGTTCTGCGTGATGACGCCCCGCACGACGCCCCGCTCCTCCAGCTCCGCGAGCACCCGGTGCCCGGCGTTCGGGTGCGTGCGGCGCACGTGCTGCCAGCCCACGTGGTTGCGCGCCCAGTAATGGCGGCGGAACGCGTCGTCGCCGACGAACTGCTGGTACGTCATCGGGTTGCGCGGCGGCGAGTCGGGGGAGCGGTAGTCGGGGATGCCCGAGTCCGTGGAGACCCCCGCCCCGGTCAGCACGGTCAGGGTGCGGCCCTCCAGCACGCGGGCGGCGTCGTCCACCGTGCCGTGGTGCACCACCGCGTCCGGCGGCAGCTCCCAGCGGCGGTCCTGGTAGGTCGGGGCGAGCGGTCGGGCGGCGGGCTGCACCGTTCGAGCGTACGTCGGTCGGCCGTCCGACGACGTCGTTCACCGGCGCCGCGCGGACGGAGGGCACCGAGATGTTCATCGGACGTTCGTCGACATCTCGGGCACCGGCTGGGAGCATCCGAGACGTGCGCCGAACATCTCGCCTGGTCACCGTCCTCCTCGCAGCCCTCTCGCTCGTCCTCGTCGGTCTCGTGCCGGCAGAGGCGGCCCCTCCCAGGGGGACCGGGACGTTCACGCTCAAGCAGGTCGACCTCGACGTCACCGTGTCGATGGCCGACGTCGTCGTGGGGCCGTCGCCGAAGGTGGCCCGGATGTGGTTCACGTTCGACCACCCGCGCGAACGCCTGTCGCTCGACGGCAGCGGCAAGAGCGTGGTTTCCGTCGACGGTCCAGGCATCAGCTCGCTCGGGATCGCCTACCTCGTCAAGACGTCGGAGCGTCGCGCCTACGCCGACTTCGTGCTGTCCGCCGGGGACCGGCCCGGGACCTACGCCGCCACCGTGGAGCTGCGGACGACGGTGGACGGCCAGGACTACGTCTTCTTCCGCGAGAACGCCGTCTCGTTCCAGGTGCGACGAGCCACCCAGGCGTCGGCGTCGGCGAAGCGATCGGGCGGGAAGGCCGTCGTCACCGGGCGCCTGACGCGATGGCAGGACGTCGAGCATCGGACGGCGATCGCTCGACGACCCGTCGCGGGGGCCGCGGTGCGACTGTCGTTCGACCCGAAGGGCAAGGCCGGGGCACGGTATGTGACGACCGTCCGCACCGACGGCGACGGCCGATTCCGCAAGGTCCTCCGGGATCGGGGCAAGGGACGGTGGGTCGCCTCCTACCGGGGGAGCGCACAGCAGGCGCCGTCGTGGGCACGGCCGACGGGAGCGAAGGAACCGGCCGTCGACCACTGGTTCTCGCGCAGCCGGACCACGGACGGCACGAGGGTCACGATGAAGGTCCGCACGCGGGACGTGGTCGTCAAGGGCGCGTCGACGAAGACCCGTGTCGACGTCGAGTGGTCCGCCTCCGGTCCCGGTCGGCTGGAGCACGGGACGACGTACGTCTGTGCGTCGAGCCGGATCGGCCGCTACGAGGGGGGCTGCTCCACGGTGCGCAAGGACGGCCCGAACAAGGTGTACGCACACCTGTACCTGGGGCCGGACGAACCTGCCGGGGTCTACGACGTCGAGGTCTGGGCGGACCCGGAGGTCCGCACGACGTCCGGGACGTCGTTCACCTACTTCCCGACCGCGCGGGCCGGGAGCTTCCGTGTCAGCAAGGCGACGCGGACGAACGTGCGGGTGAGCGACACGTCGGTCCGCCAGGGTGAGCGGGTCGTCGTGTCCGGCAGGCTGCGCATGCCGTCGCAGCTGGACCGGTGGAACTACGGGGGCTGGCGCGGTGCCGCCGGGGAGAAGGTCAAGATCTACTTCGACCCGAAGGGCTCCCGTGGCCCGGTGCTCAAGGGTTCCGACACGGTGGGTGCCGACGGGCGGTTCCGGCAGACGTTCGCCGTGCGCAAGTCGGGGACGTGGGTCGTGAGGTACGCGGGGTCGTCGGTGGCGCACCTGCGGCCGTCGTCGGCGAAGGTGTCCGTGGTGGTGCGCTGATCATCGTGATGGTCTCCGCCGAGCGTCTCTGAAAGTCGGGATCCGCCGCCGTATGGCCGACATTCAGAGACGCTCGGCGGAGATTGCACCCTTGACGAACCGTTGGGCAAGCGGTTACCTTACGAGAAACCGGTTTCTCGCGTCGATCACCGCAGAACGACGCGCATCTCGACGAGGAGATCCATGACACCGATCGGGCGGACCCTCCGCACGTCGCTGGCAGCCCTGGCCGCCGCGGCGCTCACCCTCACCCCCGCGGTCACCGCGTCCGCCGTCGGACCGGCGGGCGCCTTCGACGCGAACGACCTCACCCCCGGCAACATCACCGCGGACCTCGTGGTGGGGGACTTCACCGTCAAGGCCACCGCCGCCAAGGGCGTGACCGTCGACGCGTCGGACCGCACCTCCGACCGCGGCGACGTCTACACCCAGCGCGTCAAGCTCAACGGCTCCGGCGACGCCGCCCAGCGCTCCCTGCAGCTCACCGCCGAGGGCCCCGGCGAGGTGATCGTCCACGCCCGCAGCGGCAGCGGCACCGCCGACCGCGCGCTCGCGCTCTACGACGCCGCGTGGACGCCGCTGGACACCGCGCCGGCGCTCGCCGACGACGGCAGCCGCACCATCACCACCGAGACCCTCGACATCCCGGCCGCCGGGACGTACTGGATCGCGTCCCCGAGCTCGGGCGTCAACCTCTACTACGCCGAGATCAGCGACGGCTCCGCGCCGCAGCGCGCCCCGTGGACCGACGTCGCCGCACCCGTCGTGGACGCCGTCGAGGTCGACCCGGCCGACCCGTCGAGCCTGCTCGTGCACTACACGGGTCTGCTCGGCGAGGACGGCGCCGACGTCGCGCACGCCGTCCTCACGGACGCCGCGGGCGCCGAGGTGGACCGCGCGTTCACCGCGACCGACGGCACCTCCGGCACGATCGCGCTGTCCCCGCCGTCGTCCGGCACCTACACCGTGCAGGTCGAGCTCACCCGCTCCGGGGAAGCCGACGGCCTCGTCTCCGAGCCCGTGGCCGCCCCCGCGTTCCGGCTGCCCCTCGGTGCGCCCGCCGTGACCGGGGCGCTGACCTCCGGCGTGAGCGGCGGCCAGGCCACCGTCACCGTCGACTGGGGCGCCGTCGCCGAGGCCGAGACCTACTCGGTGCAGACCGCCCAGGGTGGCGACTTCACGGACGCCGTCACCGGCGTCACCGGCACCACCGCGGACGTCGCCGGCCTCACGCCGGGCGGCGTCTACCAGGTGCGCGTCGTCGCCCACCGCGGCACCGACTCCACCGCGGGCGAGCCGACCGAGGTCACCGTGGCCGCCGCCGTCGAGCGCTGGCAGTCCGCCGACATCGGCTCCAACGCGAACTCCGGCGGGTCGATCGTCGAGAACGCCGACGGCACCATCACGTTCGACGCGCGCGCCAGCTCGACCAAGCTCGCCTCCTCCGAGGACGGGTTCCAATACCACTACACGGAGATCGACCCCGAGACGGAGAACTTCACGCTCACCGCGACGTTCACCGTGGACGACGCCGCCGCGAAGGACAACCAGTCCGGCTTCGGCGTGCTCGCCGTCGACACCCTCACCCCCGGCGTCTCCGCCGCCCGCTACATGAACTCCGCGGGCGCCCTCATCACCCGCTACGGCGAGGGCACCGGCACCGTGAGCGACGGCACCCCCGGCGCGCGGTTCGTGCACGGGTACACCGGCGCACCGACCGACAACACCGCCGGGGCGCGCGACTCCTCCGACTCGGTCGTCTTCGACGAGACGTGGCGCTCCGACGTCGCGACCGGCCCCAAGTTCGCCACCGGCGACGTGTTCACGCTCAGCCTGCGCAAGTCGAACACCGGCTACCACGCGACCTGGCTGCGTGACGCCGCCGACGGCGGGGACGTCGAGGTCATCCAGTACGACCCCGACATGCTGCTCCAGCAGGACGGCGAGCGCCTCTACGTCGGCATGGCCGTCGCCCGCAAGATCATGGTGACGGTCTCCGACTGGGAGCTCACCACGATCCTGCCGGCCGACGACGAGGCCGCCCAGGAGCCGCCGACCGAGTACGTCCCGGCGACCCTCGGCGTCGACATCACCTCGACGACGCCGCACGACAGCCTCGACATCCCCCTCGTCGCGAACATGTACGGCACCGGGCAGATCCTCGACGCCGCCGGTGACGTCGTCGTCGACGGCGTCGCGCTCGCTCCCGGCGAGCGGGCGCTCGCCACCGTGGAGCTGGCCGACGGCGTCAACGAGCTCACCGCGCGGCTCCTCCCGGACGCCGAGCAGCCGCACCTCGGCGAGCGGGAGGAGATCGAGTCCACCGACCCGGTCGACGTGCCGCTCACCATCACGGTGAAGGCGTACGGCGAGCCCGGCCAGTCCCTCCGGGTCGCGCCCGACGGCACCCCCGACGGCGCCGGCACCACCGCCGACCCGCTCGACCTGCACACCGCCGTGGGCTTCGCCCAGCCCGGCCAGCAGATCGTGCTCGCCGGCGGCGACTACGCCCTCGACCGCAAGGTCGTCGTCGAGCGCGGCCGCGACGGCACGCCCGACGCGCCCATCACGCTCATGTCCGAGCCGGGGGCCCGCGCGACCCTCGACCTCGCCGGTTCGCCCGACGGCGGACTCGTGCTCCGCGGCGACTGGTGGCACGTCTACGACCTGGAGATCACCGGGTCGCGCGACAAGGCCAAGCCGATGCTCATCGAGGGCAACCACAACGTCGTCGAACGCGTCGAGTCGCACCACAACGCCGACACCGGCATCCAGATCTCCGGCCGCAGCGCCGAGCCGCCGTCGATGTGGCCGTCGCACAACCTCGTCGTGTCCTCCGAGTCGCACAACAACGCCGACCCGGGCGGCAACGACGCGGACGGGTTCGGCGTCAAGCTCACCGTCGGCGAGGGCAACGTGCTGCGGCACAACATCGCCCACCACAACATCGACGACGGCTGGGACCTCTACGCCAAGTCGACCACCGGACCCATCGGCACCGTGATCGTCGAGGACTCCGTCGCGTACGCCAACGGGTTCCTCGAGGCCGACCCGAGCAAGACGGGCGAGGGCAACGGGTTCAAGCTCGGCGGCGAGTCCATGCCGGGCGACCACCTGCTGCGCAACTCGCTCAGCTATGGCAACCTCGGCACCGGCGTCACGTCGAACTCCGGGCCCGACGTCCGGCTGCGCGACGTCACCACCGTCAGCAACGACCGCGGCGTCCGCCTCGAGACCAACGCCGCCACCACGGCGTACGAGGCGACCGGCGTCATCTCCTGGCAGAACCCCACCGTCGACCTGCTCGACCTCCAGCAGGCCGACACCTCCCTGCTGACCGACCCGTCGAACCACTGGCACCTCGGCGCCGGGACCGACGTCGACGCCTCCTGGTTCGTCTCCACCGACGAGACCCTGCGCCCCGAGATCGCCGCCGACGGATCCGTCGAGATGCACGGGCTCTACGAGCTGACCGACGCCGCACCGGCCGACACGGGCGCACGCTTCGTGCCCGTCGAGGACCCGACCGTCATCGACGTCCTGCCCGAGGTCTCCGCCGGCGAGCCCGGCCCCGCCGCCTGGTACGACACCGCCGTGTACGTGCGTGGCGACGTCGTCCAGCACGACGGCGTCGTCTACGAGGCCCGCTGGTGGACCCGCAACCAGGAGCCCGGTGCCCCCGGCTACGGGCCGTGGGCGGAGGTCGGCCCCGCCGACGCCGCCCCCGCCGTCGCCGAGTGCGCCCCCGCCTGGGACCCGCGGACCGTCTACACCGGCGGAGAGATCGTCTCCTTCGACGGCCTCAACCACCGCGCCCTGTGGTGGACGCTCCGCCAGGAGCCGGGTGCCTCCGTCTGGGGTGCCTGGTCGGCGGTCGAGGCCTGCGCCTGACGAGCGTGTGCTGACCGACGCCGGCTTCGAGCTGGCGTCGGTCAGCTTTCCGCTCGGTGTCAGGTCCGGTGTGGGTGTCGGTCCGGCCGGTGGAGGGGTGCCGCGCGTCGTCGCGTTCACGGGCCCCAGGGGGCCCTCCACTCCCGGTCTGACGACGACGCGCGGCACCCCTCCACCGGCCTTCGGCGTCCGGGCCTGCACCCTTGGCGCGAGTCAGCGCAGGTCCAGCCGAGTCAGCGCAAGAAACGGCCAGTCAGCGCAGGTCGGCGCGAGTCAGCGTACGAAACGGCCAGTCATCGCAAGCGGGTGGTCAGTCAGCGCAAGAGCTGCCGAGTCAGCGTAAGTAGGGACCAGTCAGCGCTCGTGTTCGTCAGTCAGCGCAGATGGGCGCGAGTCAGCGCAAGGAACGGCGAGTCAGCGCGGACTTCGAGAAGACCTTGCGCTGACTCGCGCTCGCCTGCGCTGACTCGCGCTCGCCTGCGCTGACTCGCGCTCGCTTGCGCTGACTCGCGCTCGCTTGCGCTGACTCGCGCTCGCTTGCGCTGAATCGCGCCGTCGTGCGCTGACTCGCGCTGGTTTGCGCTGACTCGCGTCAGGCGTCGGTCGTCGTCCCGTCCGTCGTGCCCGACGTCGTGCCCGACGTCGTGCCCGACGTCGTGCCGTCGGTGGTGCCGCCGGGCAGCTGGCCGCCCTCGGGCGGGGTCACACCCTCCGGCAGCTCGCCCTCGGGCGGGGTGCCGCCGCCGGGCCGCTGCCCGCCGCCGGGGCCGCCACCCATGGTGCCGGTCACCGACTCCTCGGCGGTGGCGGTGCCGACCTGCTCGCCGTCGACGAGCACCGTCACCTCGTCGCCCGCGGTCATGCCGTCGGCGGTGAACCCGAGCGACGACGTCTCCCGCGTCAGCTCGACGGACGCCAGTGTCTCGCCGTCCGACGACGCGACCTCGACCGTGGCGCCCGCCGCGACGGACGCGTCCAGGCTCGCCCAGCCGTTGCTGACGTCGACGGCGCCGGTGGCGGCGTTGCCCGACGTGACGACGGTGCCGCCCGAGACGGTGACGCTGCCGTTGGCGTCGATCGCGCCCTCGCCGCCGCCGCCCATCGCCTGACCGGCGTCGGCGGAGCCCGACCCGGCGGCCTCGACCACCGTGGTGCCGCCGCTGATCGCGATGACGCCGTTGGAGTCCAGCCCGTCGGTCCCGGCGACGGCGTGCACCGTGCCGCCGGTGATGGTCAGCGACGCGCCCTCCTGGACGGCCATGTCGCCTCCGCCTCCTCCGCCGGGTCCGGCCGGCATCGCCTGGTCGTCGGTCGCGTCGTCCTCGGCAGTGGCGTCGGCCGCGTCGTCCGTCGAGCTGCTCGACTCCTCGGTCGTCTCGACCTCCGCCTCCTTGACGGTGGCGTTGAGCGCGTCGTCGGTGGCGGTCAGGTCGACGTCACCGCCGGAGATCGCGATGACGGCCGCCTCGACGCCCTCCTCGGACTCCGTCACGGTCAGCGCGCCGTCGACGACGGCGACGTCGGTGAAGCCCTGCACGCCGTCCGACCCGGCCGCGACCGTCACCTCGCCGCCCAGGAGGGCGACGTACCCGGCGGTCGCGTCGTCGTCGGCGTCGGACTTCAGCCCGTCGCCACCGGCGGTGAGGTCGAGCGTGCCGCCCGAGACGACGAGGTAGTCCTTGCCGCGCACTGCGTCGTCGGCCGCGGTGACGGTGATGTTCCCGCCCGCGACGATCAGACCGTCCTTGCCGGTGATCCCGTCGTTCGCGTTGCCGACGACCTCGAGCGCGCCGCTGCCGGAGATCGCCAGGTCGGCGGTCGAGTAGAGGGCGGCGTTGGCGGCGTTGTCGCTGGTGGTGTCCTCGTAGGTCGCGGCGTCCTCCAGGCGGTTCGTCGACCCGTCGGCGAGCACCACCGACACCTGGTCGGCGTCGCGGACGTCGATCGCCGCACCCGTGGACGACGTGATGTCGGCGCCGTCGAGCACGAGCCGCACGACGCCGTCGGAGGCGGAGTCGACGACGACCTGTCCGGCGAGCGTGCCGGACAGCACGTACGTGCCGGGTGCGGTGATGGTGACGGTGTCGCCGTCGACCTCGACGCCGTCGGCCGCGGCGGGGTTGCCGAGGTCGACCGCGACCTCGTCCGCGGTGTCCCAGGTCGACGCGGCGAGCTCGACGGTCCCGGACGCGTCGAGGTTCTCGGCGAGCACCTCGGTGGCGGTCATCCCGACCGACGACGTGGCGGACACCTCGCTCGTGCTCGTCGAGGAGCCGGCGGCGCTCGCGGAGGTCGCGTCCTCGGCGGTGCAGGCGGCGACGGCGCCCAGGGTGAGGACGCCCGTCGCGGCGACGGCGACGGCCTTGGTCCAGGGGGTGCGGGCCCAGCGGGGCAGGTGCTGCGGGTTCATGGTGGTTCCCTTCGGTCAGGCGGTCAGGCGGCCAGGCGCTCGCGGCGCAGGCGTCGCCAGGGGTGGTCGGGCAGGTCGGGGCGCAGGACGGCGAGCCCTGTCGCGTACTTGGAGATGCGGTCGGGTCGGTGCCCGGCGCGCCAGAGCAGGCGGTCGACGGACGACGGTGCGGTGCCCGCCTTGGTCTCGACGACGACGAGGCCACCGACGTCGGCCCAGCGGGCGTCGCCGTCGGGGCCGGGCGCGAGGCGCCAGGTGAGGTCGGTGTCGAGGGTGACGCGGGCGTCGGGCGCGAGCACGGTGGTGCGGCGGTAGTGGGAGGACAGCACGGGCCGCAGGTCGGACGACGGTGGTGCGGTGACGCGGGCGGCGGCGAGCCGGTCGTCGACGAACCCGGCGGCGTCGGGCGTGAGGCGCGGTCCGGCGTCCTCGGCGGGGACGCGCTCCTTGACGGTGACGCCGCGGGCGGCGCGGGTCTTCACCTCGAGGAACGTGCCGCCGGTGTCGACGTACGTGCGCGTGCGCACCTTGTAGCGGCGCCGACGGCGGTGGGCGGCCTGGTGGAAGGTCACGAGGTCGGGGGTGTCGTAGTAGGTGGAGGCGTAGGTGAAGGTGCGGCGGTCGTCGATCTCCAGGACGCGGGTGGTGGGGGAGAGGGCGGCGAGCAGGTCGGCGACCTCGTCGGCCGTGAGCACGTACTTGCGGTCGACGCGGGTCTGGAGCGCGGCCGTGGCGTCGAGCTCGGCGAGCGAGACCGCGGCGTGCGGGGCGAGGCCGCGGGCGACGACGTCGGCGGCGGTGATGGCCGTCATCGGGTCACCGCCAGGTCGGCGTGCCGCGGTCCCTCCAGCGGGGTGGTCGGCAGAGCGTCCGGGAGGGGCCGGGACGGCGCGACGTCGGTGCGGTACCGCACCTCGACCCAGGTCGTGTCGTTGGCGAGGTCGAGCCGTTCCACCGAGGCGCTGTGCACGCGGCCGCCGAGCAGGTGCTCGAGGTGGGCGACCAGCTCGCCGTGGTCGGTGACGGCCCGGTCGACGACGACGTGCGCGGTGCGGTGGGCGGCGAACAGGCGCGGGCTGTCGGCGAGCGACATGACGAGAAGGATGAGCGCCATCCCGGCGACGGCGAGCCAGCCGACGGACGACCCGAGGCCGCCGAGGAGGCCGAGGGCGAGGGACGCGAAGTAGTAGGCGACCTCGTACTGGGAGAGCTCGTTGGAGCGCAGCCGGATGATCGACAGCACACCGAACAGGCCGAGGCCGAGGCCGGCGCCGACGCTGCTCTGGGCGAGGACGGACGCGACGGCGATCACTCCGACGTTCATCCCGAGGAACGCGACGACGAGGTCGCGGCGGCGGTGGCGCGGGAAGTAGAGGGCGAAGGTGAGGACCGCGATGGCGACGGCGTCGATCGCGTAGAGGAGGTAGGGCGACATGGTTCGGCTCCGGGTGTCGGGTGCGGCGCGGGCCGCGACGGGGACTCGGTCATGAGCAGCGAGTGAACACGGCCCGGCCGGTGGGGGACTGTGCCCGGCCTGCGGTTTTGCTGGGAAGCCTGGTGATTCGGCCCGGCGAGACTTGTCAGGCGAGATAACGAATCGGTGGAGATCGCGGTGTGTCCCTGGTCACAGCGGACGCTCAGGCGCTAACTTGCAGGAGTCCGAACAAACTCCTGTGCTCCCAGTGAGGCTCATCGATGAGACACCGTTCGACCCCGAGCCGCCGCGCGGCTCTCGCCCTGGTCACCGCCGGCGCGCTCGTCGTCGGCACCGGCGCGGCCGCCCACGCGGCCAAGCCGTCCGCCCCCGACGCCGGCTCCACCCACGACGCCGACGGCGTCAACGGGTTCCGCACCCTCGGCTACTTCCCCGGCTGGGGTGTCGCCGACTCCCACGACTACGAGGTCGCCGACCTCGTCAAGACCGGCGCCGTGGCGGACCTCACGCACCTCACCTACGCCTTCGGCAACGTCACCACCGACCTCGTGTGCGACATCAGCGACGACGTCGTGCCCGACGGCGGGATCGACGCCGGGCAGCCCGAGGGCGACCCGGAGAACGACTACCTGCGCCTCGTCGGCGCGAGCGACTCCGTCGACGGCGTCGCCGACACCCCCGACCAGGCCCTTGCCGGCAACTTCAACCAGCTCCGCAAGCTCAAGGAGCTGTACCCCGACCTGCAGATCACCATCTCGCTCGGCGGCTGGACCTGGTCCGACAACTTCTCCGAGGCCGCGCTCACCGCGGAGTCCCGCCAGCGGCTCGTCGACTCCTGCATCTCCACGTACCTCGACGGCGACCTGCCCGTCTACGGGGAGCAGGGTGGCGACGGCGTCGCCGCGGGCATCTTCGACGGCTTCGACGTCGACTGGGAGTGGCCCGCGGACACCGGCGAGCACCCCTCGCCGAACCCGGCCGTCGACAAGGAGAACTTCCTCGCGCTCATGGAGCTGTTCCGCGCCGAGCTCGACGAGCGCTCCGCCGTCACCGGCGAGGACTACCTGCTCACCGGGTTCGCACCCGCCGGCTGGGGCCCGCGCACCAACGGCGGCTGGGTCGACCCGCGCCTCGCGGACGTCGTCGACTTCCTCAACATCCAGGGCTACGACTACCACGGCACCTGGGTCGCCAACCGCACCGGCCACCAGGGCAACCTGCACCCCTACGCCTGGCCCGACAACCCCAGCGCCAACTGGGGCCTCGCCGCCGACGGGCTGCTCGGCGCCTACCGTGCCGCCGGGTACGACGACGACCAGATCGTCCTCGGCCTCGCCGCCTACGGCCAGGGCTGGCGCGGCGTCGACGACCCCACCCCCGGCGCACCCGCCGAGGCCGCCGTCGGCGTGAAGAACTACTCCGAGCTGCACGACCTCGGCACCGAGTACTACGACGAGGAGGCCGTCGCCGCCTACCGCTACGACGGCGACCAGTGGTGGAGCCTCGACACCCCGCGCTCCGTGGCCGCCAAGGCCTCCTGGGTCGCCGAGAACGGCTACGGCGGCGCCTACTTCTGGGACATCGCCGGTGACTACAAGAACGAGCTCGGCGGCACCCTCGCCGACACGTTCCGCGCCGCCACCCCCGGCCCGCTCGTCGAAGGCCCCGGCGCCGCCCCCTGGTACGCCTCCGGCGTGTACACCGCCGGGGACGTCGTGGCCCACAACGGCACCGAGTACCAGGCGCGCTGGTGGACCCGCGCCCAGGAGCCCGGCGCCAAGAACGGCCCCTGGGTGAAGGTCGGTCCCCGCGGAACCTTCCCCGTCAGCGCCGAGGACTGCGCCCCCGCGTACGACCCCGCCGCCACGTACTCCAACGGTGACGTCGTCTCCCAAGCCGGCGTCAACCACACCGCCATGTGGTGGACCCGCGGCCAGTCGCCCGCCGCCAACACCTGGAACGCGTGGGACGCCGGGACGCCCTGCGCCTGACCCTCGCGCCACGAGGTAGTACCGCCGGTCGTGAGGTCGTACCCCAGGGGTGCGACCTCACGACCGCCGGTACTACCTCGCAGGCCGTGACCGACGTCGCAGGACGGCGGATTTCGCCGGAGGCATCCGGTCCGGTAGCATCGTCAGGCCGGTCCGTCCGGCGAAGGTAGCGTGTCCGAGCGGCCTAAGGAGCACGCCTCGAAAGCGTGTGTGGGTGCAAGTCCACCGTGGGTTCAAATCCCACCGCTACCGCCACCCGAAGGGCCCCACCCGCAGAATCATGCGGCTGTGGGGTCCTTCGTCGTTTCCCGTACTCCTTTTTCACTCCGTTTTCCCTTCCGGGACGCCCGACGACGACGCCTGGGTGACGAGCTGGTCGATCACCGTCCGCAGGTCCGGGGCGACGTGGGTCCGCTTCACGTAGTGCCGCACCGTGGTGCCCTCGTCAGCGTGCCCGAGCAGCGCGGTCGCGTTGGCGATCGTGGTCGAGTTGGCGACCTGGGTGGCGACGGTGCGGCGGAAGTCGTGCGGTGTGACCTTGGTGCCGATGGCGGCCTGCGCGTCGCGGAGCTGGTCGCGGATCCGGCTCGGCGAACGCGGCGTAGCGCTGGTGGACGGGAACACCAGAGCGTCCGGCCCGCCGTCGAGCCCGAGGTCCAATGCCTCGGTGATGGCCGCGACGACGAAGTCTGGCAGGGTGATGGTCCGGCGTGACGAGTCCGACTTGGGCTTCGACTGCCGCAGCAACCGCCCCTCGACCCGGACCACGGTGCCCGTCACGGTGAGCGTCGGGATCAGAGCCTCGAGGTCGAGGTCCGCCTCCCGCAGCGCCAGGCACTCACCGATCCGCAGGCCGGTGCCGAGCATCGTGTCCACGATCTGCGGCAGCAGCGTGACGTTCCGCCGACCGCGGGGGAGCGCGGGACGGTCCTCCCACTCCCGCACGGCCTTGCGCAGCAGCGCGATGTCCTCCAGCCCGAGCGCACGGACCTCGGCCCGCCGCGGCTTGCGCACCGTCACGGCGTCCCGCACCGGGTTGAACGGCGCGGCCCCGTACCGGACGCACATCATCATGACCTGCGACAGCACGTTGCGAGCCTGGCGGGCGGTGTCGAACTTTTGCGCCGAACTCAACGCCATGAGCACCCGGTTCACCGCGACAGGCGTCACCTCCCGCACCCGCAGCGCTCCGAACGCCGGACGGAGGTCCCGCTCCAACACGCCGAGATACGTCGCGAGCGACTGCGGCGTGATCTGCCCCTCGACCCGCTTCTCTGACACCCACTGGTCGAAGACGACCGTCATCCGGGACTCCGGCGTGATCGCGGCGCCACCGCTGGTCGTGCCGTCCGTGCTCGCACGGTGCAGCTTGTCCTCCAAGCGACGCTGCGCAGCGGCACCGGACGGCCCGCGGGCCTCGTACTTGTGCAGCACCCCGGTGAAGTCGCGGTACAGCGCCTGAGCCCGCCAGACGCCGGGGGAGATCTCACGGCGGCGAATCTGCCCCCAGCGTCCCGGCTCGATGGGCTTGCGCGGCACGGCTCAGCCCACCGCGCGGTCGTCGGTGACGCGATCCAACCACGCCTCGACGTCGTCGGGCCGGTAGCGCAGCCGAGCGCCGACACGGACCACGTTCGGCCCACCACCGCGGCTCGACCACGCGTACACGCAATGCAGGCTCACGCCCAGGTAGTCGGCCAGCTCGTCCGGCGTCATCAGGCGCCGACGGGTGGACGTCCGGTCGATCTGGCTCACGCTCGTGGTGCTCATGGCTCTTCCTCCTACGTCGTCGTGGTGGACCTGCAGATCACTTCTTCGAATGTCTTAGCTCGGGTCTGGACCGGTGAGCTAGCGTCATGCCAGCCCGCCCAAGGCGCACCCAAGAGGTAAAGGCGCGTCCTGCCCGCAGTTGGAGAGGGTGGTTGCCCGTTCGAGCCGGGCCGGGTCCAGGAGTCCCTCATGCTGCGGGCGTGATCGGGACTTCACCGCCGCGGGTGCGCGCCTTCCACTGGGCGTACTCGCGAGCACGCGCGGCTGCGGCGTCGGCGAGAGCCTTGTCGCCCGGGTTGGTCCAGCCGGTGCCGGCGTAGGTCCAATGCCCGATGACGAGCGTCGTGTCCTCGTCGTCGGCGAGCAGGCGGTTCTCGAGGTCGGCGGTGTCCATCGGTGTGCCGTCGCGATCGGCGTCGGCCTTGAGCTTCTGGAACCTGGCACGGGCCCGGCGGAGTCGTCCGAGGGGGATGGAGTAGCGGCGCGACTTGCTGGAGAAGTGGCCGCGGAAGCCGAGCATGTGCGCCCACTTGGTCAAAAGCCGGTAGGGGCTGTCAGCGCACTGCCCGCACAGGCAGCCGTCGTCGTCCTCGGGGTCCGGGCCGGCGAGCCCACGGCACGCGGTACGGGCGCGTTCGGCAAGCCACCGGCAGGTGCGGATGAGGCGCTGGTGGTGCGGTCGCGGCGCGGACGGGTCGGTGCCGGTGCCCTTGGTGGAGTACTTGGCGAGGTAACCGGCTACCTGTTCGGGGCGCAGGTCGTCGGTGCCGTCGTCGTTGTCCGGCACGCCGGAGCGCACGCACCGCACGTCGAGCTGCTTGCCAAAGCGGAGCAGGCGCGGGACGTCGCCGCCGTCGACCGGGGGAGCGGTGACCACGACGGACCGGGCGGCGTCCTTGGCGGCCTGGGCCAGGGTCTTGCCGTCGAGGGGTGCGGGGGAGCCGGGGCCGTCGGGTCCGTCGAGGCGGATGAGGGCGTGGAAGTGCACGAGGCCGCGCACCTGGTATTCGGCGACCTTGGCGAACTGCACCGAGGCGACGTCGCGCAGGGCGGACTCGGGGACGCCGAGGCGGTCGGCGACCTGGCGGCGTAGGGCGATGGTGAAGCGGCGCCACAGCTCGGGGGCGTGCCACTGCCACACGACGGCGGAGTGCCAGTCGTAACAGGCCTCGCACAGTGGCCCGCCCACGAGGGGGTCGGTGTCGGAGTGCTGGGCGGTGCACGAGCGGGGGCGGCCGTGCGGGCAGACGCCGGTGCCGTGGGGGCGGCAGCGTCCGCCGCCGCGCTTGCCTCCGGTGCCGTGGACGTGCCCGAACGACGGCGCGGTGAGGGTCGCGAAGACGAGCGGGTTGTCCGCGACGGTGTCGGGGACGGTCTTGCCGCCGAGCAGGCCTGCGCGGATCATCTCGAACGTGTCGCGGGCGTACACGCGGGAGCAGGCGGGGCAGACGGACTCGCGTCGGTTGCCGCATGCCCGGTACAGGGTGGCGAGCGGGGCGTCGGCGGAGCTGAACTGCGACAGCACCTCGCCCGTCGCCGCGTCGATCGTCGTCGAGGTGCCCTGCAGCCGGATGGGGTGGGAGCAGTAGCCGGTGAGGGCAGCCGCTTCGGCGAAGGCGCCCGTCGTGCGGTCGCGCAGGCGGGCCACGATTCCAGCAGCCTGCGCGTCCGTGAGGTCGACCAGGTCGAGAGGGACCTCGGGGGAATGCCCCCAGAAGCCCTCAGCCGTCGCCGTGGCCGCGTTCATCAGGCGACCTCGGCGTCCCGCTCGACGGTCGACCTGCGGGGGGATCGCTTGCGCGGCGTTCGCGGACGCGGCGCCGTCTCGACGGGCTCGCCCGGAGCACCCGCCGGGACATCGTTGCCCACGGGGGAGCCCGCCTCGGCTTCGGTGGGCAGCGGGGGAACGGGCGGTGCCGGGTAGGTGGCGGCGACCATGCGGATGAAGTCGTCGGCCCAGTAGTCCGCGCGCACCCGTTCGACGTGGCCGTCGTCCCCGACGAGGTACCCGGCGCCGGGCATGGTGGCCGCGACGTGGTGTGCGGGCGCGGCAGCGGCCATGCCTTCTCCGAGGACCATGCGCGTCTCGGACGCCGACGCGAGTCGTAGCGCGATCGTCTGGGTGAACAGTTCCCGCATGCCCACGGTCTCCTTGCGCGGGTCCTGCACGAACGCGACGACCATGACCCCGAACGCGCGCCCCTGCGTCAGGATCAGCTTCAGCAGCGTTGCGGCCTCGTTGACGACGTCCTTGGAGGCGTAGGCGGTCAGCACGGCGAGTTCGTCGATCATCAGCACGTGGACGGGATCGCCCGGTGTCGGGGTGAACGAGCGCGACAGGCCACGCATGAGGCTCTGCCGGTCGACGATGACGCGGTGCAGGTCCGCGAGGAGCCGGACGGCGTCGGGCTCGTTCATGGCGACGTGGGAGAACATCGGCGCGCCGACCGCGACCTCGACGCCGCCCTTGAGGTCGACGCCCCACAGCTGCACCATCCCGGCGTGCGAGGCCGGAGCGAGGTTCCCGGCGATGCCCCAGAAGATCGACCCCTTCCCTGATCCGGAGCGGCCGACGACGAGGGTGTGCCGGGCTGTGAGATCGAGGCGCCAGGGTGATCCGTCCGAGGTGCGCCCGAGGGTGACCGCGCCAGTCTCGATCGCGGACGGGATGACCGGCAGGGTCGGCACGTGCAGCAGCTCGCGCATCGTCAAGACCAGCTCGAGCCACCCGCCGCCGATCCGGCGAGTCTCGACCGCCTCGGCACCGACCGACGTCGCAATGGCTTCGGCCGCGGCGGCGACGTCGTCGACGGTGTGCCCGACGCGGGCCCGGACCCGGAAGGTGAGCGTGTTCCCCGAGGTGCGCACACGCCGCAGGCGGGGGATCACCCGTGCCCCGTCGTCGGAGTCCGAGGTCGCCAGGCCGCAGCGGTCGGCAATCGTCGACCACCGCTTGCGCAGGTGACGTCGCCATCCGCGGCGCCGGATCGGCCCACCGAGCACCGCCTCGTAGGTCAGCGGGTGCACGACGGACCAGACCGCGCGCAGCAGGCAGAACGCCGGGACGCACCAGATGACCGCGTAGCCGGCGAGGCGCTGGTCGAGGATGAGCAGGACGTTGCCCAGCACGACGCAGGCCAGCAGCAGCCGCCAGGACCGCAGCGTCCACCAGACCAGATGCCACGCCGCCCCCGCGACAGTCCGGGTGACGGCCCACGCCGTGCCGAGCGCGTCCATCACGCCGCCTCCACCCCATCAGACGGACGGTCGTCGAGGTCGTCCCACCACGGCTCGGTCGGAGGGAACGCGCGCACCGGTCGGACCAGCTCGCCCGCGTAGTGCACCGCGAACCGCGGCTCGACCCCGGACATCGAGGACCACACCGTGAACCCTCGGGAATGGTCCTCGGGCGGGTACTCGGTCACCTCGCCCAGGGACAGCAGCCGGGCCAGGTGCTCCGCATCCGCCTGGTTGTCGACGTGCACGCTCACGCACGTGCGTCCCAGCGCGAGGTAGCCGACCCGGCCGCCGACCCACTCGACCAGGTCCCCGGCGACCTGCAGCAGCTCCGCAGGCGCGAGCCCGCCCGTGGCCGCGGACATCAGGCCGCCGCCTTCGCCGTGGGCGGCTTCGCGTCGGTGCGGTCCTGCCCAGGAGCGACCATGCCGCTGGCCCGGAACGACCATGACAGGCGCGGGCGCGGACCAGAGTCGTCGATCCAGGGCAGCGCCGTCAGGCCGGTGAACTCCACGGGCGTCCACGGCAGGGGAGAGGTGTTCTTCGGCGGCACCGGCTGGACCTCGGCCGCGAACTTCACGCTCACGCCGATGTCCTTGCGGTTCGCGTCGTCGTCAGCGTCGATGACCGTGCACTGCCACAACGGCAGCCCGGTCTCCTTGTCACGCTGCTGCGGACGCGAGCCGTCGGCCCGCTTCTCGCCGTTGAAGTCCGCGACCGGCTCCACGTAGCCGCGCAGGAACGCCCCGTTGGGGAAGACCATCGCGTGAGCGATGGGGAAACGCTTGGCGAGTGCCATGGTCTGACTCCCTGCATCTCGTGACTAGGTTGACTAGCCATGTGGTTGGACTCACTCAGGATGCACGGCTTGACTAGTCATGTCAACGGACTGGGCAAGGTTGGCTGACTTGGATGGACAACGCGCTCTAGGGTGGACGGCATGAGTCTCGATCCCGACGACCCGCGACCGCCCTACCTCCAGGTGGCGACGGCGCTCCGCGCTGCGATCCTCACGCGCAAGATCGAGCCGGGGGACAAGCTGCCCAGCCAGAACGAGCTGGCCGAGCGCTATGGCGTCTCGCGGATGACGATCCAGCAGGCGTTGCGTGTCCTCAAGGACGAGTCGCTTGTCGTCTCCCGCCAGGGAAGCGGCGTCTTCGCGCGCGAACGCACGGAGAAGCCCGTGGGCCTCCGACCGCACATCGAGAAGGCGTTCGAGGCCGACGAGGTCAGCATCGACTTCCTCGGCTACACCGCCGAGACTTTGCACGGCGCGATCGCCGAACCGCTCGACAAGATCCGCGCGGGCCGGCTCACGCCGAAGTCGATCCGGATCCGCATCCTCGTCTCCGACATGACCCAGCCCCTCGCCCTGCCCGTGGCGGTCGACGGCCTCGAGCGCGACTCGGCCGCTGCGCGTGCTCGCATGAACGACCTCAGTACCCGCTACATCGGCGGTGTCACGGACGCCGTTCAGGAGCTCGCAGACCTCGGTCTGGTCCCGGACGCCACTGTTGAAACGCGCCGGTTCACTGCGGCCCCAATGTTCAAGGCGTATGTCATCAACGGTGCCGATGCCTTCTTTGGCTACTACCCGGTCGTCAAGCACGACGTCCGGACCTCGGGCCGTCAGGTCTCCATCTACGACCCCATGGGCAAGGACACCGTCCTGTTCCACTGGACCGACGACGGCGACATCGAGGCCGTCGACACGCAGTTCGTCATCGAGACCCGCAACTGGTTCGACAGCGTCTGGAACACCATCGCCGTCGAGGATGCCCAGTGACCGACGCCCGCACGCTGCTGTGGTCCGCCCGCGCCGTCCTCCTCGACTTCGACGGACCCGTCACACCACTCATGCCCGCCCCGCTCAACATGCAGGCTGCCGACGCAGCGCGCGCAGCTTTGGCCTGTCACTGCCTCCCGCCTGCCGAGATTCGCAATACCTCCGACCACCTCGCGATCATCCGCTGGGCCGGCGCCTACGCGCCAAACGCGCTGCCGGACGTCGAAGCGGCGTGCATCGAAGCCGAGGTCGAGGCAGCCCGAACGTCGGAGCCGACCGCTGGCGCGCACGAGCTGATCGCGGCTCTCAACCACGCCGGCGTGCCCGTTGTCATCGTCACAAATAACGCCGCTAGTTCGGCACGCACCTACCTCAACCGATTCGACCTAGCGGAGCGAGTCCTAGACATTGTCGGCCGCCCAGAGCGCAGGCCCGACCTAATGAAGCCAAACAAGCATATGGTCGAGGAAGCTTTACGGACCACAGGTGCCACTCGCGGAGAAACCCTGCTGATTGGAGATTCCGTTTCGGACATAGAGGTCGCGCATGCGGCAGGACTGCAATCACTTGGCTACGCAAAGAACATGCTCCGGGGCCAGGAGCTTTCCGCAGCCGGCGCGGACGCGATGACGAAATCAATCGAGGCGCTGATGCGGTAAGCGAGCGACTCTAGCGCTGAATCGCCATCAGCGATGATAGTACTGAGAACAACAAGCAAACGGAAGGGCCATAGTGGCTGCAGGACGACCGCAAATACCGGCAAGAATCAAGCGTCAGGTATTCGTCGAAGCGGGACATCGATGTGCAATACCGACTTGCCGGCAACCCGTCGGGCTCCAGATCCATCACATCGTGCCGTGGTCACATGTCAAATCGCACGAGTTTGAAAATCTCATTCTGCTCTGCTCGAACTGTCATTCACGGGTAACCAGCAAAGAAATAGATACAAAGGCAGTCCGCGCGTACAAGACGAACCTTGCGCTCACCAATAATCGTTACGGCGACCTTGAGCGAAGGGTTCTAGAGTACTTCGTCCAGAATCCTGGTGAACGCACCATAACGATTGACCTTAGTCAAGAGTTGCTTCTGAAGTACCTCATCGCCGATGGCCTCTTGGTCAAAGCTGGCGAGGCCCGTGGCGCAATCTACTTCGCCACCGACGGCCACGACCCTAACTCGGAGGACGCCGATCCAACGATGTTCTATGGACCGTGGAACTGGGAATTGTCAGCCGCCGGTCAGGTGTTCGTCGAGAGCCTTCGGACAGCTACACCAGTAACTTAACAGTCGAGAGGTGCTCACGAGTGACAGGATGCAAAGTTGGAAGGTTGCACGTCCAGAATTCGTTCACTCCTGGACTGCGCCAATACATGCCTGGCTCCTCTGTTTGCCCTCGAGATACTTGAGTCGCGCGGCCGTCGCATACGTTCAACCAGTCGATTTTGCTGGGCCGTGGAACCTTAGCGACCAGTAAGACGCACGTCGCTGTCGTCAAACCCGAGTGGCCTACCTACGATCGATGTGGCCGAACCCCCAGAGACCCAGGCAATCGCTGATTCGTCATAGTCAAACCCAAGCGTACGTAGGTGCGACACCGGGTCCCGAAAAGTTGGAATGTGTGTGCCCGCGGGCAGAACTCGAACGGCTACCTGATGCTTTAGGTCACAAATGCGATACGTCCTAGCGTGCCAACGAGACAACTCGAGGCCAGGGTCGACCTCAGATATGACAACGACCACGGAATCGGTATCGCTGAGAGGTTCGGTTACGATCGATGCCTCGGCAAGTTCAGCAGAAATTGCCGCCAAAAGTGCGCGCTCATCTGTAATGCGAGATGCCAGTACAGATTCATCTAGGGGAATCTCGACCAGGGGCAATCCGCGGTTGAACTCCCGCCCATGCTTTGCAAGGCGTTCAACCGCCATGCGTAGCGGATGAACAATACTAGGCTCCGCGCCGCCGTGGATGGTCGCATGAAGAATCGACTCCGAGGGATCAAGCATTTCCTGCGCGCGCATGCGCAACTCAAGTAGTGGATCGAAGAATGATGGTCGGGGGCCAGCCCAATCTATGAGGTCAGGCTCTCGCTCTCCATTTCCTCCCACGAGGTACTCAGTCCAAGAGGTGGGCCACTGGGAGCTATCCAGCACGTAACGCAGTCGCCGACTTATCCCGAGGGCCGATGCCTCTTCGTTCGAGATGTGCCTTTGAAAGAGGGAGAAACATTCTGCGGCCTTCCGGTACAAGTTAAGCAGTTCCTCAGCGTCGGCTGCCGAGTTCGTGCTGCGAGTCAACTCAAACGACGCGAGAAGCTCCTGGTATCTCCCGAATCGAACGCGCACCGGCGGCAAGTCAGTAAGGCCCCGCAGGGAAGAGCGGCTCGCGAGCGAGGAAGAGTATCGCTCCGATATTCGGTCCCTCGCGGCCCTTTGGTCATCTTGGGTGTCGAATAGCGCGGTAATCGTGACCGGGTGTCCGTCGGCAGAGATGTCGACTCCCAGAGCCGAAGTCGGCGAGGATGTGCCATGGGTTTCGTCTGGAAGCTGCCTCATTGCGTCACGATGATTTGCAAGCGATCCAGCGCCGAGCGATATCGTAGCCGCCTTGAAGTGCCCCAGCAGCGGTCGTATGAAGGCCTCGAAAGCCGAAGTAGCGAATCGTGGTACCGGACGGACCTGGAACCTCTGCTCGATTTCGCCGATGAGCGCGGCCTGGGCAAAGGCGTCGGGAGTTATGAGGCAGATGATGGAGAGATGCTCATTTGTTGCCATATGGACCATCTGCATGTTGGCCAGACGCTCGATCGCCCCCACAGCATCGCCCCGGAAGCCAGCTCGGACGGTCGCATAGCGAACGACGTCGCTTGTCTCACAGAACACTCCCCGTTGGCCGTTGGGTTCCCGGACTTCAAGTAATGCCCAAAGTAGTCCGAGCTCATGGTCTGTTAGTGAGATCAGATTGTCGACGTATTCATCGCGCTCCGAGGGTAGCGCTTGGCGCACTACCGACGGAATAGCGCTAGATATCCAGGCGGAGATCACACCTGAGGAAATTGTGTGCGATCTAATGGCTGCGAGAATTTCTCCTGAGACGGCGCGTCGGTCACCGTCGGTGAGCAACATTTCCCAAATGTGCTTTCGGCGGCGTTCATGGAACCAAACGTCGTCGTCTGCGCGGGAGATGAATACCCCCGTAGATACTAGTCGCTTTCTTAGGGTCGATAGTTCCAAGTAGCTATAATTGAGATATTCGCGCAGAAACTCGTCGGTCGGAGGGTCCGCAAAGCCGGCTAGCCGCGTCACAATTAGCTGCATTCCGGGCTCAAGTGCATCCCAAGATGCGCGCAGGAGAGATTCGAATCGGATTGGTGCTTTGATCTTCGTGAGCGAAGTCCCGCCGTGAACGAGCCGGATCGCATCTTCGATGAATAGCGGGTATCCGCTTGACGCGTGGACGATCGCATCCCATGATGTTTCTGGGACTCCTCGCGCCGCAAGCCACTCGTAGATTTCGGTGCGTTGGAGGGCGACGAGGCGGTGACAGGGAGCGTCGCGACCTTCCGACATTCTTACTACGTCCGCTCCCTCGTTCGTGCTGGAGTTGACGCAGACGATAACGAGTGTGTCGATGCCCTGTAAAGACGTTGCAAGCTCGGCTAGGAGACTGCGATCATCGGGGGCAAGCCTTTCGCCGCCGTCCAGCAGAAGTACGAGACGGCGCTTCGTGTGGTGTGCGACTTCACGGGTGATGGCGGCAATGTCTGCGGCTGTGTCCGGCAGGACGAGCGATTCAAGCCGATCCTCATAGGTGGCACTGGCGGGCCTGAGTACCTCTTTCAGTACCGCACGTATTGCCCCCGATGCTTCCTTGCCAAGTTTTGACTCTAGGAATTCGTATGCTCTGGATATGAGCAAACTTCCTGCTTGGCGACCGGTTGCGTCGACCAGCCGAGCGGCTGCGGTTTTGATCGTGGCCCAGACCGCTTGAGCGGTTTCCGGATTTTGAACGGTGTATTGATGGAGGCAGTCTCCGAGCGCTTCGGCGAGTGATCCCTGCAAGGACCCTAGTATGGCGCGGAGTGTGATCGGTGACGCCACTAGATCGTCCTCGGTCCGCTCGCCGGCAAGGCTTGAAAGGAAGCTAGTCTTGCCGATTCCCGAGTCGCCTGCCACGATCACGAGGCCTCGGTCGTAGGACCGTACGGCAGCGTCGTCTTCACTTCGACCGTACAGATGCTGAGCCACGGCCCCAGTCTGCCAGCACGCACCCGCCGTAACCAGCATCGGCGCCTCCTCTCGATGGGGAGTGGAGTGAAGGGCCGCGCTCTGATTTGTAGGACTGACCGTCGTCAGGTTCGACGTGAGGAGTTTCCCTACTGACTCAAGGCGCGGCTCCGCCGCGCGTGCGAGCGCCGGGGAGCACCGCGGGGCCCCGCGCTTCGCTCGCAAGCTCGCTCGCGCACCCCACTGTGCTCCCCGGCGCTCGACTTCACCCGGCCCGCTGGGGCAGCCCCAACGTCACTCCGTTGCGTTCGGCCGTCGTCGGGTCTCTACGACCTGATTGTTCTGCTCGTCCGGCTCCAGACCCTTGCGCAACCAATCCTCCCGAGCCTGGCTCGTCCCCGCGATCAGTGCCCACGTGAAGAACGGGCCGAGCGCCGCCATGATCCAGGCGAAGGTCCAAGTCTTGTCGTGCGGGTTGTAGACGTCA
Organism: Isoptericola dokdonensis DS-3; assembly: GCF_001636295.1. Classification (NCBI taxonomy): domain Bacteria; kingdom Bacillati; phylum Actinomycetota; class Actinomycetes; order Micrococcales; family Promicromonosporaceae; genus Isoptericola; species Isoptericola dokdonensis. The sequence continues at coordinate 3,118,351 of NZ_CP014209.1, forward strand.
GACCCGCCCGGAGCGATCACGACCGGGTCGATCGCTGCTTCGGTCGCCTCGGGTTGAGGTTCCCCGAAGCCGCTGGAGAACTTGACGCCGTCGACGTCGTGCGCGCCGTCGGCCGACTCGAAGGCCCCGTACCAGTGGCAGTCCTTAGGGCCGCAGTCCTCCACCAGAGGGATGAAGCGTCCCTCGATGCCTCGGTGCGTCGCCTGCCAGCTGTCGACGGACCAGAAGACCCCGATCGCGACCCACGCACCGCCGAGGGCGATCGAGACCACCCAGACCGGAAGAGTGACTAACCAGAACGACACGAGTCGACGACGACGTGGTGGCGGAGGCACGGCGCGGAGTCTACGCAGGTCGCCCCGGGGCCGTTCGTGCCGGGGGCCGGCGTCAGCTGGGGTCTCCTTCGCCCTGACGTCCCGGCCCCGCACCGACAGCCGAGCATCCGGCCGACTCCGGACCGCGTCAAGGGCGCCTGCGGCGTCGCTACGCGATGGCCTGCGGCCACCCTTGACCCGGACCTCCGCCGACCTCTTGTGCTCCGCTATCGGTACGGCGCCTCCGAGTGTCCCCACCGGCCGAGGTATCGACAGGCCGCCAGATTGCCTCCGTTCTTGTCGGCGGGACAGGGGTCTACTGACGACGACCGACCTTGGTGGCGGGGCTGCGCCGCCTCCGTCATCCTGCTCGTCCGGTTCTGCACTTTGTAGGATCCCGGCGTGACCACCGCACAGGAGCGCTTCCGCGTCGTCGTTCGTGATCGGCTCGCTCCTGGACTGCGCTCGATGGGGTTGCGTGGGTCCGGGCAGACCTACACGCTGCCCAGTGACACTTGCTGGGCGCAGCTCGGTATCCAGCGCAGCACGTGGAGCGACCGTGACACCGTCGAATTCACGGCCAACCTGAGTGTCATCAGTCGAGCAGCGTGGGTGAGCGCGGTTGAGGAGCGTCCTCACCTTGGTGCGAAGCCCACACCGAACACCTACTCTCTGTCCCGTGGGCGCTTCCAGGAGCGGATCGGCCGAGTTGCCGGCGGCGGGGATTACTGGTGGCGGCTCTCGGCGGACGGGCGCGACGAGGCCTCGACCTGCAGCGACTTCTTGGCAATGATCGAAACTCACGGGCTGCCCGCGCTCCGACACGAGGTCGAGAATCGAAGCTGAGAGATCGTCGGGGCAAGCGCTCCACAGGCCGCCAGATTCCCTCCGTTTTGCACACCGGATCAGTGCCCGCAGGTGCGACGCGGTCCAACGGGCGGACTCGCGAATGTCCAGGTCAGGTGCCAGAACGACCTGAGCGAACAGAGCGGGCCAACGCACCGTTTTGAAGCCCACCGCTACCGCCATGTGATGTCTCAGGACATCGGCAAGGCCCGGACCCACGAATGTGGGTTCGGGCCTTTGTCATGTGTCGGTGGTGGTGGTGCCGCGTGGCTGGTAGTCGCGGGTGAGGTCGATGGTGAGCTCGCGCAGGATCTCGCCGGTGGCGGCGTTGATGACGCGCACGTCCTGGTCGTGGACGAGTAGTAGGACGTGGGTTCCTGGGTGTCGCGCGTCAGACTTAGTGGCAGAGCCCGTCGCTCGCCCACTCGTCCGGCTGCCTGCGCGACGGAGGGCGGACCCGAGCCCCCGGGATCCGCCCAACCCTCTTGTCGTCGCCCGCGATTTCGCTGTCGATGCTCGTCCTTCCCTGGCGCATCCGTGACAGGGCGCACCCCTCGTCACCCTTCGGCTGGTTCCCAGCCCAGGTCCGTGCACTGCGCCAGGAAGCTCTCGACGCTGGCCGAACGGTCCTCCTCAGCGCCGTCGTCCAGCTCATCGGCGGCAGCGATCAGCGAATCGTGATCTGAGTCCGCCAACTCCTCCTGAGCTGAGGCCACCGCCTGATCGAAGCGGTCGGCCTGGCCTCCTCCGGTTTCCCATGCGTGGATGGAGTTGCACGCCTCGTCCTCAGCGTCTGATGTTCCGCCCGAGCAGGCCGACAGGCCCAGCAGCAGGACTACGACCACCAGGGGCACCATGGGCCTTCTCATCGAAGAACGATACTGCGCTGACCTGGTGTTCTGCGAGGCAAGGCGCGGCTCTGCCGCGCGGTAGGCCTGCCGGGCAGGGCCCCGCGCTCCGCTCGCAAGCGCGCTTCGCGCACCCCACCCGTTCGGCCTCCCCGGCACGGCGAAGGCGGCCCGGAGTCTCCCCAGGACCGCCTTCATGGTCACTTGCTTCAGGCTGTAGCTACTCGCCCGGCTGGGTGCCAGCACGGTTCAAGGCCTCGAGCTCTACTCGAATCCGGGCGAGTTCCTGCCGGGTCCCTGCGCTCGAGTTCAGGATCAGGCCGACCACGAAGATGACTGTCCCGGGAACGATGAAGAGCACGGCCGTGTCGACGCCGGGTTCGCCGACGCTCCAGATCAGGCCGATCGCAAGAAGAATGGCGCCCACTACCGTCGCGGTCATGGCCGGTATTCTTGCAGGTCGTTCCGCCGTTCGGGGGGCATCTGCGAGGTCCTGGGGCTGACGCTCGTTGCGAACGTCCCGGCCCCGCACCGGCAGCCGAGCATCCGGCCGGCTCCGGCCCGCGTCAACGGCGCCTGCGGCGTCGCTGCGCGATGCCCTGCGGCCACCCTGGACCCGGACCTCCGCCGACCTCTTGTGCTCCGCTATCGGTTTGGCGCCTCCGAGTGTCCCCGCCTGGATGGGCGCAGGGAGGTCGCCGGATTGCCTCCGTTTTGGCCGCCGGATCGGTGCCGGCGGGTGCAAGGCAGTCCAACGGCCAGCACCGCGAAAGACCAGGTCAGACGCCAGAAGTGCCCGAGTGAGCAGGGCGGGCCAACGCGCCGCTGTGAAGCCACCGCTACCGCCACCCGAAGGACTCCCACCCTCAAGATTCCGCGGCTCTGGGGGGTCCTTCGTCGTCGGTGGAGTAGCGTTTCGAGGTGGTTCCAGCCTCGACGCCCCGCCTTCGCTTTCGGGAGATGACCCGCGATGACCTCGATGCGATGGCCGCGCTGCTCGGTGATGCTGAGGTCATGGCCTATTACCCCGCGCCGAAGACCAGGCACGAGGTACTGGACTGGATCGACTGGAGCCGGCGGAACTACGCGCAACACGGGCATGGCCTCTGGGTGATCGAGACCCACGACGGTGAGTTCGTCGGTGATTGCGGACTGACCTGGCAGCAGGTCAACGGGTCAGCCCGGCTCGAGGTCGGTTATCACGTCCGCCGCGACCGACAGGGACAGGGCTACGCCACCGAAGCGGCCGAGGCGTGCCGTGACTTCGCGCGAGACGTTCTCGGAGCGTCGGAGCTCGTCGCGATCATCCACCCGGACAACACGGCGTCGCGCCGCATCGCGGAGAAGATCGGCATGGAGCATGTCGACGACGACACCACCGGATCGCGGGGAAGTCGGACGGTGATGGGCATGGCGCTACGGCCCTCTGAGCCGGGAGTCGTCGACTGACGTCGTCCACGGACTCGCCGTCGTCCACTACCGCGGCGGCGTTCGGCAACGGTCGAGGGACGCCGCGGACACCTAAACCTGCGGGGGTCGACTCGCCGGACCCTTGGTGGCGCAGACCCGCCTCGCTAGCCTTCCCGTCATGACCGTGCCGACGCCCGAGATCACTGTCCGTGCGGCGACGCCCGATGACGCCGCAGCGTGCGCGTTCGTCCACTACACGTCGTGGGGCGAGACCTACACGGGCCTGGCCAGCGCGGCGTTCTGGGAGCGCGCTTCGCTGGAGCGCAGCACGACCACCTGGCAGCGCTGGCTCGACGATGGTCTGCCCGCCGTCGTCGGCGAGGTGGACGGGCAGGTCGTGGGCATCGCGCTGGCCCGGGAGGGACGCGAGAGCGACGGTCACCCGCCGGTGCGCGACCAGGAGCTCTACCAGCTCTATGTGCTCGCCTCGCACCACGGCAGCGGGATCGGGCAGGTGCTTCTCGACCACGTGCTGCCGCCGGGAACGCCCGCCCAGCTGTGGGTCGCCGAGCACAACCCGCGGGCCCTCCGCTTCTACGAGCGCAACGGGTTCGCCGCCGACGGAGCGACCGACCCGGGCGACTCGTTCGGCGGCATCGCGGCGCTCCGGCTCGTGCGGTAGTCGCGCGCACCGCGCCGGCCGACCCGTCGCCGTCACGACAGCGGCCGCGAGCCCCCGACCCGCCGAGCCTCGGGCCAGACCCGGCGCCAGGTGAACAGGGCGGCGACCCAGCAGCCGACGGCGATGGCCAGGAGCGACGGCACGAACAGGGAGCAGACGCGGGCCACGGGGAGGACGACCTCGATGACCAGCAGGTTCGGGTGTGCGGTGTGCTCGGCCCACCAGGTCGCGGCGAGGTGGAGGACAGCCGCCGAGGCGCTGATCACGGAGAACCACGAGGCGATGCGGACGGTGCTGCGGAGGGCGTCCTGCGGGCTCGGTCGGTCCACGGTCAGAGGGTACTTCTCGCCCGGCGGTCGTCGGTGCCGTGGACGACGGACGAGCTGCGCGGAGGCCTCGGGTCAGACGACGAGCGACTGCCCGCCGTCGACGAACACCTCCGTACCGGTGACGTGACTCGCGGCGTCGGACACGAGGAACGCGATGGCGTCGGCGACCTGCGCGGACTGGCCGGGCTCGGTGCCGGTGAGCGGGATCGCGCCGTCGGGGAACTCGGCCCGCACGCCGAGGCTGTCGGTGTGGCGGTGCTCGGTGTTGTCGCCGATCTCGGTGTCGATGGCGCCCGGGCAGACGGCGTTCACGCGGACGCCGCGCGGACCGAGCTCGACGGCGGCCATGCGGGCGAACGCGACCTGCCCGGCCTTGCTCGTGGCGTAGGCGGACGCCCCGGAGTTGCTGAAGGTGCGGGTGCCGTTGATCGACGACACGACGACGACGGCGCCGCCCTGCCGCACGAGCAGCGGCACCGCGTACCGGACGGTGAGGAACGTGCCGGTGAGGTTGGTGCCGATCGTGCTCTCCCACTCCTCGGGCTCCAGCTCGTCGAGGGGCGCCCAGACGCCGTTGACGCCGGCGTTCGCGACGACGACGTCGAGCCGACCGAGCTCCCGCTCGACCCGCTCGATGACGCCGCGCACGGTGGCGGCGTCTCCGACGTCGCCCGCCACGGGCAGCACGCTGCCGCCGTCGGCGCGGATCTCGGCCGCGACGTCGTCCGCGCTCTCCTGCCGGTGGCCGAGCGCGACGACGGTGGCGCCCTCGCGGGCGAGGCGGACGGCGGTGGCGCGTCCGATGCCGGATCCCGTGCCTGTGACCAGGGCGACCTTGCCTTTCAGCGTCATGTCGACTCCTCTCGTGGGGGACTTCGACGCTAACCAGATCGTCGCCTCGGCGCCCACCGAACGAGGAGTGTGCCGCGGCATCGACGAGTCCGCGGCGATCGTGCGCGGAATCCGCTGGGCGTCGCCCACCGGGTCTGAGAAGGTCGGTGCGTGACCGACCCGTTCGATGCGCTGATCGCGGCCGGGGCGTCCGCGGACGTCACCGGCTGGGACTTCTCGTGGCTGGAGGGCCGGGCGACGGAGGAACGCCCGCCGTGGGGATACGCGCGCCTCCTCGCGGAGCGGCTCGCGACGGCGTCGGCGTCGCTCGACGTGCAGACCGGCGGCGGGGAGGTGCTCGCCGAGGCGGAACGGTTCCCGGCCACTGCCGTGGCGACGGAGTCGTGGCCGCCCAACGTCGCCCGGGCGACGCGGCGGCTGCACCCCCGAGGCGTGGTGGTGGTCGCGGACCCGGACGAGCCGCCCCTGCCGTTCGCGGACGGCGCGTTCGACCTGGTGACGAGCCGGCACCCCGCGACGATCTGGTGGGACGAGATCGCCCGCGTCCTGCGGCCCGGCGGCACGTACCTCGCGCAGCACGTCGGCCCGGCCAGCGTGTTCGAGCTCATCGAGTTCTTCCTCGGCCCCCAGCCGGAGGCACGGCGTGGCCGCCACCCCGACGACGAGGCCGCGGCAGCGCGGGCAGCCGGGCTGGAGATCGTCGACCTGCGCACCGCACACCTGCGCATCGAGATCCACGACGTCGCCGCCGTCGTCTACCTGCTGCGCAAGGTGATCTGGTGGGTGCCCGGCTTCACGGTGGAGGCCTACCGCGACCGGCTGCGGGACCTGCACGACCTCATCGCGGCCGACGGCCCGTTCGTCGGGCACTCCACCCGGCACCTGATCGAGGCGCGCCGCCGCTGACGTCGCGCGGGAGCGCCGTCAGCGGCGGACCGTCGTCCAGATGCCGTAGCCGACGACGGTGACGACGGCACTCACCAGCATGACGACCAGCGCGACCGTGACGACAGCGGCGTCCTCGGGCAGAGCCGGGCAGCCCGCCGGCACATCGTCGTCGGGGCAGGAGCGCCACGGCTGGAGCAAGAAGACGAACGCGACGACGCCCGCCGCCACGCAGATGCCGGCACCGAGGCCGATGAGCCGCCGCACGGTGCGTCGCGGGTCACTCATCGTCGAGGCACATCTCGGCGAGCTCACGCTGGAAGGCGGCGGAGTCCGCGGGGAGCTCGCTCTGCCAGAGGGAGCCGCGGAACTCGACCCGGGCATCGTGGGGGAGGCCGAGGGACCACACCTGGACGTCGGCGCCGTCGATGCCGATGCGGTTGTCGATCCCTTCGGACCCGTCGGGCATCGACCCGTCCTCGGGGAACGGTTCCGAGATCCACATCAGGACCTCCTCCCCGGCCGGGATGACTGCACGCTCGGTCGTCTCGTCGGGCGGGGGGACCGCACTGTCGACGGAGGGGAACGTCGTGAGCTCGTTGAGGACGGCACCGAACCGGAACACGTCGGGCCGGGAACTGACGACCTCGACGGGCCACGGTGACCAGTTGAGGACGGTCTGCACGGCGACGACGTCCTCGTCGGCCGCGTACAGGGCCCAGAAGTCCTCGTCGGAGAACGAGCACTCGTCGCGGTAGCCGGGCGACCAGCTCGACGACCCCGTCTCCACGACGCCCTGCGCGGAGACCGCCCACCAGACCCCGACGAGCACCACCACGCCGGCGCCCACGCCCACGATCCGCGCCGTCCGGCGTCGGAACCGCCACCTCACCTCGACCATGTCGTCCGTCACGTGCGTGAACCTAGCGCGGCCGCTCTGCTCGGGCACCGTTCTGCGGAGCGACGCGCCAGGAGCGTGGGCGGCTATCGGCTACTCGTGTAGAGGTCGTCGAGGCTGACGAGGTGGACGTCGTCCCGGCGAGAGGCCTCGTCGACGAGCTTGTCGTCGAACCCGGACCTGCTGAACAGCGCGAAGTGGGCTCCGACGGAGTCCCGCCCCGAGGCGTCGAGGGCGTCCCGAAGGTGCTCGAGCCGCCGCAGGTCCGCCGCCGTACGTCGTCGGTTCGTGGACTTCGCCTCCCCGAGAACGACGACGCGTGCTTTGACGTCGTAGGGCCGGCGCCCACGTTCGAGGGCGACCACGTCGATCTCGTGCTGGCGGCGTGCGCGCGCGTCGTTGACGACGGCGGGGCCGACCTGGCCGAGCGGAGCGCCCCACCGGTCACCGGAGAAGCGTGCCGTCCACACCCGGGCGAGGTGCTCGAGGTGCGGGCCGAGCACCTGAGAGGAGTAGGCGTTCGTTGCGGCTCGCCACGCGCCGTGCGTGTCGCGCTCCTCGAGCATCGTGCGGTGCGGGTCGACGACCACCTGGGCGAAGCGCACGACGGGGTCCGCGAGGTAGTAGAGCGGCCGCCGCCGGGTGAGGACGTCGTCGACCCGGTTCAGGAAGCCGGTGGTCTCCAGGACGCCGAGCGGATGCTTCAGGGTGTTGTAGTCGCGCCCGACGGCGGTGCCGATCGACGCGGGCGAGTGGTTCCCGTCGGCGACGGCCTGGAGGACGGAGTGGTAGACGGTCTTGTCGAGGTTGCGGGGGTCTTCACGGAGGAGGAAGGACTTCTCGTTGAAGAGTGCGCTCGCGGGGCTCAGCACCTGACGGGCCAGCCAGTCCTCGAGCCCGTCGATCGTCGTGGGGGGCGGAGCGGTGACGAGCTGGCGGTAGCCGGGGGTGCCGCCGAGGATCGCGTCGACGTGGAAGGCGACCAGGGGATCGGTGATGCCCCAGTAGTCGCGGGATGTCCGGTAATCGAAGGGGCGGAGAGTCAGCTCCAGCTGCGCGCGGCCGCGGAGCGGCCGGGCGCCGGTCAGCAGCTCGCGCATGACCGACAGGGCCGACCCGCACAGCACCAGGGTGGTGCCCGGTCGGTCGAGGGCGTCCTGAGCCTCGTCGTAGAGGAGCTGCAGGACGGAGGGGATCTCGGGGGAGTGCGTCAGGAGATAGGGGAGCTCGTCGACGACGAGCAGGGGCGTGCCGACTGCAGCACCTCGTGAGCGGCCACGGCGCAGGCCGAGCGCCGTGCGGAACGCCGTCTCCCAGTCGTCGAAGCGGAGCGCATCAGGATCGAGGTCGAGGTGATCGGCGACATCGGCGGCGAACTCTCGCAGGGCGGTCGTCCGGTCGAGCTCGCGGGCCTGGTGATAGAGCCCGCCGGCGGCTCGCGCGAGCCGCCGTAACAGGTAGCTCTTGCCGTGGCGTCGACGGCCGGTGACGACGGCGACGCGCAGGCCCGGTCGGTCGGCCGAGACGAGGTCGGAGAGGTCCTCCCACTCGTCGGTGCGGTCGAAGAGGTCGGTGGGGCGGGCGAGCGTCGGCACGAACAGCTCCTCTCAAGAACCGTAGTAGCCATTACGGTAATGCGATTTACGGTAACTTGCCAGGGTGGCCGGTTCATGATGAGGCCATGACGGCGATCACCGCGTGGGTCTCGTCGTCGGCTCGCTGCCGTACCTGGTGCTCGCGCTGCTGCGCCTCGCCGGCCTGCGCTGAGCAGGCTCCGGACACGACCGTGGGCGCACCCCCCCGAAGGGAGTGCGCCCACGGCGTACCGGGGGAGGGCTCAGCGGCGGGTGACCCGCTCGACGTCGTACAGCGTCGTCGTGCCGGACACCTCGTTGGCGACGGCGAGCATGGGCTGCCAGGTCGGGGAGGCGTACCAGGGGACGAAGGTGATGCCCTCGGGGCCGAGGTCACCGGCGGCGGCCAGCGTCTCGCCGACGTCGGCGCCGTCGTCGAGGGCGTCCTCGACGGACACCGAGTAGTCGCGGTTCGAGACGTACGAGACGAACTCGGTGCGCCGCGGCGACGTGACGTCGAAGATCATGACGCCGCTGGCACGCTCCAGACCGACGAACGCGTAGGTGCGCCCGGACACCTCGCCGAGGGTGAGCGCCTCGGGCTCGGGGCCCTTGTCGTCGCTGCGCCCCTCGAAACCGGTCTCGGAGTGGTTGGTGTTGAACGCGTCGCCGAGCGCCGCGGCCGTGACCTCCTCGAGCTGCTCGCCGGAGTCGAAGACGAGCTCGCCGTCCGTGCTCCAGATGGAGAACGACCGGCCGCCCATCGCGTACAGCTCCTCGTAGCAGGAGCCGTCGGCACGCAGCCCGGACGCGGTGGTGACGTTGAGGCGGCCGAGGTCGGCGTCGTCGAGCAGCGCGGCGGCGGGGGAGTCCGCGCAGACGGGCGCGAGGCCGTCGTCGCCGAGGTCCTTGACGCGGGCGGGCTCGACGTAGTCGCCCCACTCGCGGGCGTCGCCCTCGTTCGCGGTGACGAGGTACGTCTCGCGACCCACCTGGTACGACGAGATCGTGTCGGGCATGTACAGGCCCTTCACGGGTACGGTGCGGACGTCGGCGACGTCGTCGCGGTCCGACGGGTCGATGCCCTGCCCGACGACGGAGTGGTCCTTGGCGCCGAGCGACCAGACGTCGGTCACCTTCGCCCGCTTGAGGTCGACGACGGCGATCGCGTTCGCCTCCTGCAGCGTCACGTAGGCGGTGCGGGAGCGGGAGTCGACGGTCACGTACTCCGGCTCGAGGTTGCGCGACACGCGGTGCTCCAGCGACCCGGAGGCGTCGGCGACGTCCGGCCCGAAGACGCGCACGCCGTCGGGCAGGTTCGCACCCTCGAACGCGTGGAAGTCGGCGGTGGCGACGTCCTTCTGGCGCAGCGACGACGCCTTGCGCTTGAGGACGGGCAGGTCGACGACCGACACCGAGCCCTCGGGGTCGACGCTGAAGTCGTCGGCGGGCTCGCCCTCGTTCGCGACGACGGCGGTGCGGCCGTCGGGCGTGATCGTCACCATGTCGGGCAGGGAGCCGACGCGCACGGCGCCGAGCGCGGCCCCGCGACCGGCGGCGTCGAAGAACACCAGCCAGCCCAGGTCGGTCTTGACGTCGGACTCGACGGCGATCACGCCCAGACCGTCGGGCCGCACCGCCACGGAGTTCGCGACGGCGCCCTCGGGGACGACCGACCCGTCGGCGGCCTGCACGCCCGTGGTCTGCACGGCGAACAGCTCGGTGGGGGACTCGGGGCGGCGCACGTCGAGGGCGCGGACCTGCGCGGCGGCCGCGTCGACGGTGAACATGCGGCGCGTGAGCGCGTGGTAGGCGACGATCTCCTGCGCGGACTCGTCGAACACACCGGTCGAGTAGGTGCCGATCGGGTCGATGGTGATCCGGGCGTCGTCGGCGAGGTGCTCGACCGGGTCGAACGGCGCGGGAGAGGCCGCCGAGGCGGACAGCGCCAGCGGCAGCGTCAGCGCGGCGGCGGCGCCGAGCGCGAACAGGGGACGGGTTCTGCGAGACAAGTGGTCCTCCGTGGTTCCCGGGGCGCGCGCAGGCCGCGACGCCCGTCGCCGGAACGCTAGGGGCGGCCGGTGGCGGCCCGGCCCCCGGCCGGTGAACCGTTCATGACCTGGGGATGAACGCCTCCGCCGTGGCCTGGGCGGGCAGCGCCGGGCTGAGGGCGGGCAGGTCGAGCGGCACGCCCCGGGCGTCGTCGACGACGGCCCGCACCAGGCCCGGCAGGAAGTCGCGTCCCCGCCGCCAGGCCCAGGGGACGCCCGCGACGGCGAGCCAGGCGGCCCGTGCGACGGCCGACGGTGGCGCCGGCGCGGCGGGCAGGCGGCCGACGAGCGTCGCCGCGTCGAGGCCGCCCCCGCCGCGGGCGAGCCGCCGGTACGCGGCCGCAGCGACGTGCCGGTGCCCGAGCGGCGACGGGTGCACCCGGTCGACGTGCCACGCCCCGATCCCCGCGGCGCGCAGGGCATCCCCGACGGCGAACACCGGGAGGCCCCGGGCGACCACGCGGACCGTCGCGTTCACGGCCTCGACCCGCGCCCGCATCACCCGCCGCACCCGCGGCGGCAACAGCTCGAACAGGCCGATGGGCGGCAGGGTCGCCAGCACGATCGTCGCGCCGCGCCCGCGCAGCACGTCGACACAGACCGCCAGGTGCCCGGCGACCTCGACGGGGGAGAAGTCGCTGCGCAGCGCGTCGTTGCCGCCCGCGACGAGCGTCACGACGTCCGGGTCGAGCGCCAGGGCCGCGTCGAGCTGCTCCGCGACGACCGATCGCGCCCGCGCCCCGTTGCTCGCCAGGTTCGTGAACGTCGCCGCGCCGCAGAGGGTCGCGAGGTGCGCCGCCCAGCCGGGTCCGTGCGGCGCGTCCGGGGCGACGACGTCCCCCACGCCCGCGGTGATGGAGTCGCCGAGCGCGACGACGACGGGCCCGCCCGTCACCGGGCGCCTCGCACGACCACCGCACCCCGCGCGGGCGCCGGTGCGCGGACGTCCGCGCCGTGCAGGCGCAGCATCGCCTTCGCGGACGCCGCCCAGCCGAACAGCTCGGCCCGTTCCCGGGCCGTGCGGCGGCGCTCGCGGGCGTCACGGTCCAGCACGACGCGCACGGCCAGCTCCAGCGCGGCGGGCTCGGGGGCGGCCGCGGCCCCGGCGGCGCCGACGACCTCGGGCAGCGCGCTGGTCGTGCTGCACACGACGGGCGTGCCGCAGGCCAGCGCCTCCAGTGCGGCGAGCCCGAACGTCTCGACGGGCCCGGGGGCGACCACCACGTCGGCGGTGGCGAGCAGCGCGGCGACGTCGTCGCGGTCGGGCACGAACCCGAGGAACCGGGCGTCGACGCCCCGGGCCGACGCGCGGGCACGCAGCCGGCGCAGCTGCGGCCCGCTGCCGGCGACCACGAGCCGCACCGCGACACCGTCCGCGACGAGCCGCCCGACGGCCTCGACGGCGAGGTCGACGCGCTTCTCCCGGGACAGCCTGCTCACGACCAGCACCACGGCCTCGCCGTGCGGCGCGAGCCGGCGACGCAGCCCGGCGTCGAACCGGTCGGGCGTGAACCGGTCCAGATCGACACCGAGCGGCACCCGGTGCAGCGGCGGCAGGATGCGGCGCCCCGCGAGCCGTTCGACCTCACCCGCGGCGAACTGGGTGGTGGCGACCAGCCGGTCGAACCGGGTGAGGGTGGCGGCGTTCCACGCGTCGGCGACGGCGGGCGCGAGCCGCCGCCCGACGGGCCCGGGCCGGGCCCCGCTACCCGCACCCGGCCAGAACGCGGCGAGGACGCCGTCGAGCCGCTCGTGCAGGAACGCCAGCGACGGCACCCCGGCGTCGCGCGCCCACAGGCCGAGCCCGGTGAGCGAGGCGCGGTCCGACACCTCCAGTCGGTCCGGCTCCAGGGTGTCCAGCAGGTCGCGCACGGCGCCCGGCCGCACCACCATCCGGTAGCCGGGGGCGCCGGGCACGGGTGGCGCGGCCACCTCGACCACCCGGACGCCGTCGGCGTCCCGCACCCGCGCCGTCGGGCCGGGCACGACGAGCACCGGTTCGTGGCCGCGGGCCCGGTACTCGCCGGCGAGCGCGTGCATGGCCGTGCGGATGCCGCCCGAGCGCGGAGCGTACGCGTTGGCGACGTGGACGATCCGCACGCTCACACCCCCGCGGTCTGGCGCGCGGCCTCGTAGTGCTGCACCAGCTCGTGGCACACCTTCGCCCACGTGCGGCCCAGCGCGCGCTCGCGGGCGGCCTGCCCGAACGCGGCCCGCTTGCGGGCGTCGCCCAGCAGGTCCACGACGTGCGCGCGCAACGCCGCGTGGTCCCCGGGCGGGTAGAGCCAACCGGTGTGGGAGTGCGCGACGACGTCGAGCGGCCCGCCGGTCGCGGGCGCCACGACGGGCACGCCGCTGGCCAGCGCCTCCTGGAGGGTCTGGCCGAACGTCTCCAGCTCGCCGGGGTGGACGAACACGTCGAGGCTGGCCGTCGCGCGGGCGAGCTCGGCGCCGCGCAGCAGCCCGGTGAAGTGCGCGTCGGGCAGCAGGCTCTCCAGCAGGGGCCGCTCGGGGCCGTCCCCGACGACGACGAGCCGTACGCCGGGCAGGTCGTCGAGCACGCGCAGCGCCTCCACCTGCTTCTCCGCGGCGAGCCGCCCGACGTATCCGACGAGCAGCGGCCGTCCCGCCCCGACCCGGGCCCGCCACGCCTCCACGCGGGCGCCGGGGTGGAACTGGACCGTGTCGACGCCGCGGCCCCAGTGGTGCAGCCGCGGGACGCCCCGGGCGCGCAGGTGGTCGATGGTCGAGGAGGACGGCGCCAGGTTGACGGTCGCGCGGTCGTGCAGGTTGCGCACGCGCCGCCACAGCAGCGGCTCCAGGTGCCGCATCCCGTACCGGGCGGCGTACCCCGGCACCTCGGTCTGGTAGACGGCCACCGTCGGCACCCCGAGGGTCTCGGCGGCCTGGAGCCCCCGGTACCCGAGCATGAACGGCGAGGCGAGGTGCACGACGTCCGGCGCGAACGCCGCCAGCGTCCGTTCGATCCGGGCACGCTGCCCGACGACGACCCGCACGTCCGGGTAGCCCGGCAGGCCGACGGCGGGGACCTCGACGACGGGCGCGCCGTGCACGAACGGCGGCACGTCGTCGTCGGCGTCGGGCGCGAGGACGAGGGCCTCGTGGCCGGTGGTGCCGAGGTGCTCGAGGACCCGCAGCACGGAGTTCGTGACCCCGTTGACCTGCGGGAGGAAGGACTCTGCGACGATCGCTACCCTCACGCTCGCACTGTCCCGGCGGCGGGTGACGTCCGGGGGTGCGCGCGGCGACGTGTCGTGGTCGGGTGGCGGAACGCCCGGGAAACGGACGCCGAGAACTACGCGGACCGTACGGGCTCGGGAGCCTTCGACGCACCGACACGGACGATCCGCCACAGGGCGCCGAGCATGAGCACGACGAGGGCGAGGTTGCGCAGGGCCTCGACGGCGACCATCCACGGCTGCCCCTCGAGGAAAGGCCCGTAGGCCACGGGGTAGACGAGGTAGGTGGCGTACGCGGCGAGCACCATGCCGAGGGCGGGGGGCCACCACCAGCGCAGCGGACGCCCGGCGGGCACGGCGGCGAGCGCGACGGCGACGGGCGGGCCGATCCACGCGATGAACTGCGGCGAGCCGACCTTGTTGAACACGATGAGGGCGACGAGCAGGGCGGCCGCGCTGAGCAGCACGAGCTCGTACGTGCGGGCGGGGTGGCGGCGCGCCGCCCACCAGGTGACCGCGGCGACGGCGACGACGGCGACGATCAGCAGCCAGTCGAGCAGGTCCGCGACCGCGCGGGCGGCGTCACCGGTGAACTCGTAGGTGAAGATCTCGTCGTTGTAGTCGATGACGACGGTCGGGTCCCACAGCCGCGCGACGGAGAACCAGGTGCCGAACACGGACTCCGCCTGGAGGGTGCGGTCCCCCTGCTCGCCGAACACGCTGAGCGCGCGGGAGCCCGCACCGCCGAACAGGGCGAGGCCCACGACGACGAGGCTGACGACGGCGCCGGGCACGACGACGGCGCGCAGCAGGTCACGCAGGTCCCGCCGGGTCGCGGCGACGGCGACGACGACCGCGCCGGGCGCGATCTTGATCCACGCACCGAGGGTCGCGACGGCGACGGCGACGCGCGGGTGGCGGCGCGCGACGACGAGGGCGACGAGGATGAGCGGGGCGATCACGCCGTCGAGCCGGCCGAGGAAGATCGGGCCGAGGGCCAGCAGGAACAGCAGCCACCACCAGGCGCCGAGCGCACCGCGCGGCGTGGAGCGGACGAGCAGCACGGTGGCCAGCGCGTTCAGGGCGACGACGAGGGCCACCCACACGATCTCGTAGCCGAGGACGTCGTCGGAGAGCAGGGCGGGCAGCCCGACGGGCAGGAGCGCGCCGACGGGGTACACCCAGTCGTAGTCGAGGACGGGCCACTGGCCGTGGTCGAGCCCGTAGCGGGCCCACCACTCGTAGAGGGTGACGTCCCCGAAGATCGTGTTCTGCCAGATGATCGCCTCGTGGACGAGCTTGGCGTGCACGACGGCGAACGCCAGCGCGAGCAGCCACGGGGACGTGAGGTAGCGGCCGCCCCGGTCGCCGGCGGCGGTGTCGTCCCCGGTCGTGCGCGCGGGGGTGCCGCCGGTGGGGCGGTCGGAGGGGCGGAGGTCCGCGTCGTCGGGCACGGGGACATGGTGGCAGAACGGCGCGCGCCGGTGAATGGGACGTCGTATCAGTTGACTGAGACTGCGTCGCAGGCGCATGATGGGAGCAGAACGGCGCCGCCGCCACCAGCCTCGTCGGCGGCGCCGTCGCTCCCGCTCGAGAGAGGTGCCCCATGCCCCGCCCCGCCCCCGTCATGCCCGGCGTCACCGCGCCCGACTACGACCTCACCACGCCGTCGGACGTCGACTACGCCGGCGCGTTCGCCGGCGTCGCCCCCGAGGCGCGCGAGCACCAGCTCGCCGTCCGCGCGTTCGTCCAGGACGAGGTCCTGCCGGTCATCGACGGCTACTGGGAGCGCGCCGAGGTGCCGTTCGACCTCGTGAAGAAGATGGGTGAGCTCGACCTCCTGCGCGACGGCGTCGACGTCGCCGGGCGCCCCACGGTGTCGTTCATGGCCGAGGGCCTCGCCAGCATGGAGATGTCCCGCGGCGACGGCTCCGTGGCCACCATCTGCGGCGTCCAGGGCGGCCTCGCCCTGCGCTCCATCGTCATGCACGGCTCGCCCGAGCAGGTCGAGCGGTACGCCGAGCCGATGGCGCGCGGGGAGATCCTCGGCGCGTTCGCGCTCACCGAGCCCACCCACGGCTCCGACTCCGTCTCCCTGGAGACCACCGCCCGCCGCGAGACCCGCGACGGCGTCGAGGGCTACGTCCTGGACGGCGAGAAGAAGTGGATCGGGTTCGGCTCCTGCGGCGACATCACCGTCGTCTGGGCCCGCCTGGTCGGGGACGACGGCGACAACCAGGTCCACGGCTTCATCGTCCCGCAGGACGCCCCCGGCTACACGGGCACCACCATCGAGGGCAAGGCGTCCCTGCGCGCCATCTGGCAGGCGCACATCGTGCTCGACGACGTGTTCGTCCCCGCCGACGCCGCCCTGCCCGGCGCCACCTCCTTCAAGGCGACCGCCGCCGTGCTCTTCGCGACCCGCCTCACCGTCGCGTGGTCCGCCGTCGGGCACGCGATCGCCTGCTACGAGTCCGCCGTGGCGTACGCCCAGCAGCGCATCCAGTTCGGCAAGCCGCTCGCCGCGCAGCAGATGGTCCAGGAGCGCCTCACCCGCATGCTCTCCACCGTCACGCAGATGCAGCTCCTCGTCGCGCGCCTCACCGAGCTCGCCGACGCCGGCACCCTCACCGGTGAGCAGGCGTCCCTCGCGAAGTACACCTGCACCCGCGGTGCCCGCGAGGTCGCCCAGATCGCCCGCGACATGCTCGGCGGCAACGGCATCCTGCTCGGCAACCGCGTCGCCCGGCACTTCGCCGACATCGAGGCCATCCACACCTACGAGGGCACCGAGTCGATGAACGCGCTCATCGTGGGCCGCGACATCACCGGCTTCTCCGCGTTCGCCTGAGGTGAGCGGAGGGTGAGGGCCGCAGCGCAGCAAGGCACTCGCCCGCAGCGGAGCCGAGGGCGAACGCGGCGCAGGTTCCGGTTCGCCTGACCACCCCAGACTGACGGCGTGGGTCGACGCCGCAGACCGTGCGCACCGCCGGGTCCACCAGCCCCGGCGGGCCGCACCCGCAGGGCGTCGTCCCCTCCCACCCGGAGGGGGCGGCGCCCTGCGTCGTCAGGTGAGGTGGAAGGCACCCGCGCGGGCGTGCGCGTGGAGCCGGTCGAGCAGGGCGAGCTGGCGGTGCGCGCGAGCGGCGAGCACCGCGAACCGCTCGGGGTCCAGCCCGAGCTCCGGGGCGAGGTCGTGCAACGTCTGCCACCCGCCGAGCTTGCCGACCACGGCCGAGCGCATGAGCTCCACCTCGAGCACCAGCGACAGCGGAGACCTGCTCACGACCCGCCCGTTGAGCTTGAGGCGGCCCAGCCGCTCCGCCAGACCGGCGGCCGCCTGACGCCACGGACGGCGGGGCAGGCCGAGGGCGGGCAGCAGCGAGACGTACAGCGCCCGTTCGGCGCGGATCTGCACGGCGAGCTCGGCGAGCTCCGGGTGGAACGGCGAGTCCGGGTACGACCCGACCATGCGATCGATCCGTCCGAGGCCCGCCGTGGCACCGGTGAGATGGTCGGACAGGTAGAGGCCCAGCAGCTCGGTGTCGATCTCGGCCGGCACTCCCGCGCCGTCGTCGACGGGCGACGAGCCGTCGGGGTGCGTCGCCGGCCGGAGCGGGCCGGAGGCGAGCCCTCGGCCGTCGGCCATGCCGTCGACGACGTCGGCGAGCGCTGCCGCCGCGCTGTGCCGGGGCCGCCACCCGAGCTCCGTCACGGCGCGGGTCGTGTCCATCACGGGCACGCCCATCCCCATGTCGAGCCAGCCGGGGTCGGTCGGGACGGCGCGCAGGTCGTAGGCGGTGGCGAGGGCGGCCCGCACGACGCCCCGGGGGAGCTCGAGCACCCGGCCGTGACCGACCACGCGTGCCAGGTCGGGCCCGCGGAGCAGCTCGGGCGCGGCAACGTTGAAGGCGCCCCCGTGCCGCCCCAGCACGACCCGCAGGTAGGCGTCCGCGACGTCGTCGGCGTGGACGGCCTGCAGCCGCAGACCACTCGGCAGCGGCAGCACCGGCAGGTGCCCGCGCAGGACGCCCACGGGTACGAGCGGGCCGACGAAGTAGCGCACGATCTCGTGCCCGGCGTCCCCCTGGAAGATCAGCGCCGGCCGCACCCGGGCCACGCGGAGCCCCGGGTGCCGCCGTTCCAGGTCGTCGAGCACGCGCTCCTGCGCGGCCTTGTCGACGCTGTAGTGGGACGAGGCGATGCCGCGCGTCGGCCAGTCCTCCGCGTGCGGGACGTCGTCGTGGGCGCGGGAGTAGGCGCCCACCGACGACGCGACGACGAGGTGCGGGACCCCGGCGCGTGCCGCGGCCTCGCCGACGCGGCGGGTCCCGTCGACGTTGGTGCGGCGCAGCAGGTCGCGGTCGCGGTTGGGCTGGATCAGCCACGCCAGGTGGACCACGGCGTCCGCACCCGCGAAGAGCCGCGTGAGCTCGTCGACGACGGGTGCGTCGTCCGGGGCGGCGAGGTCGAGCGCCGCCCACCGGGCGTGACGGTAGGGGTCCGCGGTGCGGTCCGGCAGGCGTCGTGCGACGCCCAGCACGGAGGTGACGGCGGGTTCTGCGGTCAGGGCCCTCAGGAGTGCGGTCCCGACGTTCCCCGTCCCGCCCACGATGACGATGCGCATCGTTCCACCCTCACACCGAGGCTCGTGGAACGCATCACCTCGGGCGGCGACGGGGATCCGTACCGTCAGGCGAGGGCGGCCTGCTCGCGGCGGTGCACCCGCCACCACACGAAGAACCCGACGAGCGTGAACGCGCCGTAGAACACGTACATCAGCGCGGTGGCGTAGTAGCCGGCGCTCCACAGCAGGGGCACGCCGACGACGTCGACGGCGACCCAGATCAGCCAGAACTCCACCCAGCCGCGCGCCATGCCGTACGTGGCGAGCAGGGAGCCCATGAAGATCCAGGCGTCGGCCCAGACCGGCTCGTAGGAGCCGAGGGCGCGGAAGAGCGGGGTGAGCGCCAGCGTGCCCACGGCCATCGCTGCGACGAGGAGGATCCGCTGCCACCAGGTGGCCCACTGCGGGTGCACGCCCTGCCCGCCCGACGACGGCACCTTGCCGTCGGCGCGCACCTCCAGGTCCTGGCGGCGGGTCTCGCGCCAGCGCATCCACCCGTACACGGACACGGCGATGAACATGACCTGGCGGCCCGCCTGGCCGAGCATGTCGGGGCGGCCCGCGTCGCCGAACCAGGAGCCGAGGAACACGGTGAACAGCAGGACGTTGCCGACGATCCCCACCGGCCACGCCCACACCTTGCGCCGCATGCCGCCGAGCGCGGACGCCAGGCCGAACCCGTTGCCGATGACCTCGCGCCACAGGATCGGCTCGGAGCCGCCGACCGTGAACGTCGCGGTGAAGAGCCAGTCGATCATCGGATGCCCCCGGGTCTGGTGGTCGACGTGCGGGTCAGGACAGGACGTCGCGGACGGCGCGGGCCACGTCCTCGGGGCGGGCGCCCGCCTCGAGGACGGTGACGACGACCCGCTTGCCGCTCGGCACGGGCTCGTTCGACGCGGCGCTCGGCGCGGCGGCCGCACGCCGCAGGTCGGCGAACGCCTCCTCCAGGTCGGGGCGCAGGTCGAGGTGCGGGTTGCGCAGCCAGCGGCGCAGCACCGCGTTGTGCACGGCCACGACGGAGGCTGCGAACGAGATGGACATGGTGCTCAGGGAGCGGTCCGGGGGCAGCGTGTCGCGCAGGTAGGCGGTGAACGCCCGCTCGTAGCGGTGCGTGGTGACGAGCTCGCGGTCGCGCAGCGCGGGGACCTGCTGGAGCAGCTGGTGCCGGGCGAGCGACGTCTCGCGCTGGCCCACGTGGTGGTCGAACACCAGGCGCGCGGCCCGGCACACCTCCAGGTACGGGTCGACCGCCGGGTCCCACGCCGTCTCGCGGCTGCGGTTGGCCTCCTCGCTGGCCCGCGCCTCCGGGCGGGTCGCCGCCAGCAGGACGACGACCTCCTCCAGCAGCAGCTCGTGGTCGGCGAAGACCACGTCCTCCTTGGAGCGGTAGCGGCGGAAGAACGTCGCCCGGCTCACCTGGGCGGCGTCGGCGATCTCCTCGACGGTCGTGCTCTCGTACCCCTGCCGGGAGAACAGCTCGATGGCGGCGTCGACGGCCTGGGCGTGGGTGTGCGTCCGGACGGCGGTCATAGGCAGGAGGCTACTCCGGCGTGAGACTGCGTCGCGCGGCGTTCGACCTGCGGGACGCCCCTGTCGCCAGAAGGTGAGGTTTGCCTATCCTGTGCCGGTGACCCCAGCCCTGCTCGACCTGCGCGGCCTGCGCGTGCGGCACCACCTGCCGGACGACGACGGCGGGTACCGGCTCGGCGAGCCCGCGCCCGACGGCGTCGACCTCGTCGTGCACACCGGCGAGACCGTCCTGCTGCTCGGACCGTCCGGCTGCGGCAAGTCCACGCTCGCCCTGGCCACCAACGGGCTCGTCCCGCACGTCGTCGGCGCCGACGTCGACGGCACCGTCATCACCGCAGGACACGACGTCGCGGGCCACCGCACCCCCGAGCTCGCCGCCGACGTCGCGATGGTGTTCCAGGACCCCGACGCGCAGGTCGTCACCGCCACCGTGCTCGACGAGGTGTGCTTCGCCCCCGAGAACCTCTGCGTGCCCGCCGACGAGGTACTGCGCCGCGCCGAGGCCGCGCTGCGACAGGTCGGGCTGTGGGACCGTCGCGCCGACGACCCCGCCGTCCTGTCCGGCGGCGGCCGCCAGCGCCTCGCCCTCGCGTGCGCGCTGGCCTCCGGCGCCCGGCTGCTCGTCCTCGACGAACCCACCGCCAACCTCGACCCGGCCGGCGTCGAGGAGGTCTACGCCGTCCTGCGCCGCCTCACCACCTCGGGGGAGCGGGGCGTGCTGCTCGTCGAGCACGACCTCGACGCCGCCGCGTCCCTCGCCGACCGGGTCGTCGTGCTCGACGGCGCGGGACGGGTCGCCACCGAGGGCGCCGTCCGGGACGTCCTCGTCGGGCAGGCCGACCGGCTGGCCGCGCTCGGCGTGTGGCTGCCCACCGCGACCCTGGCCGCGCTGCGCCTGCGCGACGCGGGGATCGTCGTCGACCCGCTGCCGCTGCTCCCCGCCGAGCTCACCGCGGCTCTCGACGCCCTGCCCGCCCTCCCGCCGCCCTCGCCTCCGTCGACCGCGCGGACGACGTGCCGCCCGACGGCGCCCGCGACGTCCGCGGCAGACGCCCCCGGACCCGACGCCGACGCCGTCGTCCGCGTCCGTGACCTCACCGTGCGGCGCGGTGGCCGCACCGTCCTCGACGGCATCGACCTCGACGTCGCCCGCGGCGAGCTCGTCGCCCTCGTCGGTGCCAACGGCGCCGGCAAGACGACGCTCGCGCAGGTCGTCGCGGGCGTCCTGCGACCCCGCCGCCGGGACCTCACCGGTTCGGTCCGGGTCGCCGGGCTCGACCCCCGCCGTGCCGCCGTCCGCGACCTCACCACCGCTGTCGGGTTCGTCTTCCAGAACCCCGAGCACCAGCTCGTCACCACCCGCGTCGACGACGAGCTCGCCCTCGGCCTGCGCCGCCGCGGGCTGCCCGAGGACGAGGTCGCGGCCCGGGTCGAGGACGTCCTGCGCCGCTTCGGCCTCACCCACCTGCGCGACCGGCACCCCTTCTGGCTGTCCGGTGGGCAGAAGCGCCGCCTGTCCGTCGGCACCGCCGTCGTGACCCGACCCGACGTGCTCGTCCTCGACGAGCCCACCTACGGGCAGGACCGCGAGCGCGCCGTCGAGCTCCTCGACCTCCTCACCGCCCTGCACGACGACGGCACCACCGTCGTCGTCGTGTCGCACGACATGCAGCTCGTCGCCGAGCACGCCACCCGGGTCGTCGCGCTCGCCGACGGGCGCGTCGTGGCCGACGGCACCCCCGACGTCGTGCTGGGCGACGACGACCTGCTGCACGCCGCCGGGCTGCGCGCACCCGCCCTCGCGCGGGCGACCCGGGGACTGCGCGACCCTGCCTGGCGCGGTGTCACCCGCCTCGCCGACCTCCCGTCGGCGCCGCTCGTCGGGGCGGGCGCATGAGCCCCGCCGTCGCCGTGCCGGGCCCGATCGCAGCGGCCCGTCCTCGCCGGGGCAGCCCGGCCGACCTGCGCACCTACAACCCGCTGGTCAAGATCCTCGGGCCGCTGCCCGTCATGGTGCTCGTCGTGACCACCCGCGACCTGCTCACCCCCGCCCTGGTCGCCGCCGCGACGCTGACCGCGATCCTCGTCATGGCGCGCCCGCGCGGCCGCGTGCTCGCCGGCCTGCTGCTCGGCCTGCCCGCGCTCGCCCTCGTCATGACCGTCTCGTTCGGCGTGCTCACCGACCCGGCGCAGGTCGACGACACCCGGCTGCTCGCCGTCGTCGGACCGTTCGAGCTGTGGTCCGGCGCGCTCGCCGTCGGGCTCGCGACTGCCCTGCGCACCGTCGCGCTGCTCCTGCTCGTGCTGCTCGGCGGGCTCACGACGTCCGGCACCGACCTCGTCCGGTCCCTCACCCAGCAGCTCCGGCTGCCCTACCGCATCGGGTACGCGGCGCTGGCCGCCCTGCGGTTCGTCCCGCGCTTCGCCCACGAGCTGCAGGTCATCCAGGGTGCCCACCGGGTGCGCGGCGTCGCCGACGGTCGCGGACCCGTCGCCGCCGCCCGCCGCCGGCTCGCCACCGTCGTCCCGCTGCTCGCGGGAGGCATCCGGCACGCCGAACGCGTCTCCCTCGCGATGGACGCCCGCGGGTTCGGCGCCCACCCCCGCCGCACCGAACGCGTCGTCGTGCCCTGCGGCCCGCGCGACGCCGTCCTGCTCGTCTCGATCTGGGCCGTCGGCGCCGCCTGCGCCGTCCTGGCCGCCGCCCTCACCTGACCCTGGAGAGCCCGATGACGTCCCTCACCACCCGCTACCTCATGACGTGCGCCGCCATCGGCGCCGCCCTGGGCGTCCTGCTGATCCCCGCGAACTTCGTCAGCGCGCCGCTGGCCGCCGCCGCCCCGATGGCGTACGCGCCGATGGTCGGCCTGTGGATCATCGGGCCCGTGCTCGCGCTCGCCCTCGTGCGGCGACCCGGTGCCGCGGTGCTCACCACGTTCGTCGCGGGCGTCGTGTCCTCCGCGTCCCCCGTGGGCGCCTGGTCGATCGTCACCTGCCTCATGGCGGGCGCCGCCGTCGAGATCGCCTTCCTCGTCACCCGCTACCGCGTGTGGAAGTCGTGGCTGTTCTACCTCGACGCCGTCGTCTTCGGCGCCCTCTACGTCGCCTCCGGCTGGGCGGCGTTCAACATGTCCGCCATGGCGCCGGGCGTGCTCGCCGTCTTCGTCGCGCTGATGATCGGCAGCTTCGTCGTCTGCACCGCCATCGGCCTGTTCCTCGCCCGGCGCCTCGCTCAGGCCGGCGTCGCACGCGGTCTCGCCCCCACGGCGCGAGTCAGCGCAGGTTTCGGCGAGTCAGCGTGAACTTCGTTCAATCAGCGCACGGTGGCGCGAGTCAGCGCGGATGGGCGCGAGTCAGCGTGGACTTCGTTCAGTCAGCGCAGGTTGCCGCGAGTCAGCGTGCGTCGGGTTCGGACGTC
Source organism: Isoptericola dokdonensis DS-3 (assembly GCF_001636295.1). Lineage (NCBI taxonomy): Bacteria > Bacillati > Actinomycetota > Actinomycetes > Micrococcales > Promicromonosporaceae > Isoptericola > Isoptericola dokdonensis. Next base: position 3,141,818 of record NZ_CP014209.1, read on the forward strand.
GGAGGGTGCCGCGCGTCGTCGCGTTCACGGGCCCCGGGGGGCCCTCCACTTCGGGTTGGACGACGACGCGCGGCACCCTCCGACGTCCTTTGCCCTCGCGTTCCGCGAGAGTCACGTCGTCCGAGCGCTGACTCACGCCGTCGTGCGCTGACTCGCGGAAACCCGCGCTGACTCGCGGGGACCTGCGCTGACTGGCGGGGACCTGCGCTGACTGGCGGGACCTGCGCTGACTGGCGCCGTCGTGCGCTGACTGGCGGGAACCTGCGCTGACTGGCGCCGTCCTGCGCTGACTCGCGGCGTTCAGGCGCGGCGGTCGGGCTCGTCGAAGCCGACGGGGCGGCGCAGCGCGCGCTGGAGGTAGCGGACCTCGCGGACGGCGATGCCCGCGGCGAGGGCGAACGGCAGCCAGGCCCAGGGACGGCCCCGAAGAGCGGCGACCAGGGCGACCACGGCGATCAGCCCCGCGCCGACGACGGTCGCGACGCTCGCCCAGCGCACCGACCGGACGGCGGCGACCACGTTCTGCAGCACGTTGCGAGCGTAGCCCTCGACGTCGTCGGCGGGGGTACCGTGCCCAGGTGACTTCCACCGAGACCACCACACCTGTCGTCGACGTGTACGTCGACCCCTTCTGCCCGTTCGCCTGGGTGACGTCCCGCTGGGCGCTCGAGGTCGCGGAGCACCGCGACGTGGCCCTCACGTTCAAGCTGATGAGCCTGTACCTGCTGAACCAGGACAAGGACATCCCGGACGGCTACCGCACGATGCTGGACTCGAGCCGCGGACCGGGACGGGTCGCGGCGGCCGTGCAGACGGAGCACGGGCCGGAGGCGTTCAGCCGCTACTACACGGCGTGGGGCACGCGCTGGCACGACGCCGGCGTGAAGGACGTCGACGTCGTCGTCGCGGAGTCGCTCGCCGAGGCCGGCCTGCCCGCCGAGCTCGCCCAGGCCGCGACGTCCGACAAGTACGACGCCGCGCTGGAGCAGAGCCACCACGCGGGCATGGACCCGGTGGGCGACGAGGTCGGCACGCCGACCTTCCACGTGGACGGGGTCGCGTTCTTCGGGCCGGTGCTCACGCGCGTCCCGCGCGGCCAGGAGGCGGTGGGGATCTTCGACGCGGCGGTGACGCTGGCGGCCTACCCGCACTTCTTCGAGCTGAAGCGGACGCGCACCGAGTCCCCCGTCCACGCCTGACACGCCACCAGCACGAACCAGGAGCCACCATGACCCTCGACCTGCGCATCTTCACCGAGCCCCAGCAGGGGGCGTCCTACGACACCCAGCTCGCCGTCGCGCGCGCGGCGGAGACCCTCGGCTTCAGCGCGTTCTTCCGCAGCGACCACTACGTGGCGATGGGCGGCGACGGCCTGCCCGGCCCCACCGACTCGTGGACCACCCTCGCCGGGCTGGCCCGGGAGACGTCGACGATCCGGCTGGGGACCCTGGTGTCGTCGGCGACGTTCCGGCACCCGGGCGTGCTGGCGATCCAGGTGGCGCAGGTCGACGAGATGTCGGGCGGCCGCGTGGAGCTGGGGCTGGGCACGGGCTGGTTCGCGGCGGAGCACGCGGCGTACGGCATCCCGTTCCCGGACAAGAGGTTCGGGATGCTGGAGGAGCAGCTCGAGGTGATCACCGGGCTGTGGGGCACGCCGGTGGGGGAGACGTACAGCTTCTCCGGCGAGCACTACACGCTGACGGACAGCCCGGCGCTGCCGAAGCCCGCGCAGGCGCGGATCCCGATCGTCGTCGGTGGTGGCGGCCCCCGCCGCACCCCGGCGCTGGCGGCCCGGTTCGCCGACGAGTACAACCAGTCGTTCCCGGAGATCGACTCGATCGGCCCGCGCATCGCGGTGATCGAGGAGGCGCTCGCGGCGGCGGGCCGTGCGCCGGGGTCGCTGACGCAGTCGGTGGCGCTGGTGACGGCGGTCGGTGCGGACGAGGCGGAGTTCGCGCGCCGTGCGACGGCGATCGGCCGGGAGCCGGCGGAGCTGCGGGAGCACGGGATCGCGGGCACGGTCGCGGAGGCCGTGGACCGCCTCGGTGCGCTGCGCGAGGCGGGCGTCGAGCGGGTGTACCTGCAGGTCCTGGACCTGCAGGACCTCGAGCACCTGGACCTGGTCGCGCGCGAGGTCGCCACGCAGCTCTGAGCCCGGGGCGCGGCCGGCCCGCTCCCCGGAGGAGCGGGCGTGTGAACGGGCGGTTGCGCGGGGCGAACGGTCCCGTTGCGGGCTCGTGGAGATTCGGGACGCGTCCCGCTTCACCCGTGACACGCGCCACACCGCGGCCTACGTTGAGCAGCAGACGAGGAAGTGGGTTCCCCAACGCGGGGGACCCACTTTCTGCGTTCCCGGGGCCTTTCCCGCTGTGCTGTACCTCTCGAAGGGACACGCCGATGACCACGCTCGACACGCGCAGCTCGGAGCTGCCGTTCCCCGCAGGGCCTCCACCGGCGCAGACCACGACCATCCAGGGCGACCCCCAGGCCGCCGCCCGCCGTCGGGACGCGAACGCCGCCGCGCACTCGCCGTCGCTGATGCTCATCATGATGCTCGCCACGCTGGGTGCGGTGGCGTACGGGGTGTTCCTCCTCGACCCGGACCACCGGGGCGACTGGCTGCCGTACGTGCTCGTGATCGTCGCGGAGTGCCTGCTGCTGGGGCTCGCGCTGCTGGCCATGTGGACGGTGCTGTCGTCGGGCTACAACCCGCGCGACTTCGCCTACCACCACGCGCGGGACCGCATGTTCGACGCCCCGGAGATCCTCCGCACGGGCGCCACGGACGACCCGACCCGGTGGCGCCTGTACCTGCACGACCGACCCGTGGCCGTCGACATCTTCATCACGACCTGCGGGGAGGACGTCGACACGATCGCCCGCACCGTGCGGGCCGCGATGGCGGTGCACGGCGAGCACCGCACCTGGGTGCTGGACGACGGCCGCGACGACGAGGTGCGCGACCTCGCCGCGACCCTCGGCGCCCGGTACGTGCGGCGGCTGTCCAGCGGCGGCCAGAAGGCCGGCAACATCAACCACGCGCTGAGCATCGCCAAGGGCGAGCTGTTCGTGGTGCTGGACGCGGACTTCGTGCCGAAGCCGGACCTGCTCGTCGAGACCGTCCCGTTCTTCGTGCGCGACGACGTCGCGTTCGTCCAGTCGCCGCAGACGTACGGCAACATGCACACCCTCATCTCGCGGGGTGCGGGGTACATGCAGGCGGTGTTCTACCGTTTCGTGCAGCCCGGCCGGAACCGGTTCAACGCGGCGTTCTGCGTCGGGACGAACGTGGTGTTCCGGCGCGAGGCCATCGACGACATCGGCGGCATGTACACGGACTCGAAGTCGGAGGACGTGTGGACGTCCCTGCAGCTGCACGAGCGAGGCTGGCGGTCCGTCTACATCCCGCAGACCCTCGCCGTCGGCGACACGCCCGAGACCATCGTCGCGTACGCGAAGCAGCAGCTGCGCTGGGCGACGGGCGGGTTCGAGATCCTCCTGCAGCACAACCCGCTGTCACCCCGCCGGCGGCTGACCGTCGACCAGCGGCTGCAGTACTTCGTCACCTCGACGCACTACCTGTCGGGGATCGCGCCGCTGCTGCTCCTGCTGGTGCCGCCGCTGCAGATCTACCTGGACCTCGCCCCCATGCGGCTCGACGTGTCCGTCGGCACCTGGCTGCTGTACTACCTCGGCTTCTACGGGCTGCAGATCGCGCTCGCGTTCTTCACGCTGGGGTCGTTCCGCTGGGAGGTGCTGCTGCTGTCGGCGGTGTCCTGGCCCATCTACGTCAAGGCGTTCTGGAACGCCCTGACCGGCAAGCAGCAGGCCTGGTCGGTCACCGGGCGCACGGGCGGCGCCACGTCCCCGTTCGAGGTGATCGTGCCGCAGGTGCTGTGCTTCGTCTTCCTGCTCATCACCTCCGTGGTGGGGGTGTGGAAGCACGGCGGCGACGACGGCCTGCCCGGCCTCGCCGTCGCGTGGAACATCACCAACACCGTCATCCTCGGCGGCTTCCTCGTGACGGCGCTGCGCGAGCACCGGGCCGCCGTGCGCGAGCAGCGCGCCGCCCGCCGTCCGGCCCGGGCCACCCGCCCGGTCCGCACGACCCGCACCACCCGGAAGGTCGCCCGGACCGACCGCCAGACCGTGACCACCGGAGGTGCCGCATGACCTGGGCCACGCGCATGAAGCTCGCCGTCGGCGTCGTCGTCATCCTGGCGCTCTGCGCCACCCTCACCCTGGTGCTCAACCGCCGGCTGACGCAGGCGCTGTCGTCGCAGGCCACGATCGTCTCCGAGGAGGTCGCCGTCGGCACCGACTACGCGGGCACGATCGTGGAGTCGTTCGTCGACGAGGGTGACGCGATCGAGGCCGGCGAACCGATGTTCCGCCTGCGCAGCCTCGTCCTCGCCCACGACCTGTCCATCGGGCTGGTGTCGAAGAAGGCCGCCTCGTACGAGGTGACGGACGACGGCGAGATGACCGTGGTCGCGCCGGTCGACGGCGTGGTGGCGGAGATCGACGCCACCCCCGGTGGGTTCGTCCAGTCGGGCACCGTCATCGCGACGCTGTACGAGGAGGGGACCACCCGGGTCGACGCGCGCCTGCTGCTCGACCCCGCCGACTTCGCCCGCATCGAGAAGGGCACCTACGTCCGCATCGTCCTGCCCGACCAGTCGGAGCTGCCGGGGGAGGTGGACACGATCGGCGTGCAGAACACCCGCAACCGCGCCGAGGCGACGGTGAGCGTCGTCAGTCCCACGCTCACCCAGCAGGCCGCCGAGGCTCTCGTCCTGCCGGGCACCCCCGTCGTCGCGCGCGTCGAGCTCCGCGACGAGGGACCGATGGCGGGCCCGGACCTCGCCTTCCAGCGGTTCCTGCAGAGGCTGGGCCTGTGAGGCGGCCGCTCGCCGCGGGCGCCGCGGTCGTCCTCACCCTGCTGACGGCGTGCACGACGACGGACGCCGTGACCGCACCGGTGCCGGCCGCCTCGGGCGTCGCGGTGGCCGACGCGCAGGCGCCGGACGTCGACCCGGCGTCGCTGCCCGCCGCCGACACCCCCGCCGTGCCCCTGCGTCTCGCCGAGGGCCTCGCGCCGCCGACGAACCGCTGGTTCTCCGGCCTGGTGTTCGGTGACACCCCGCAGCCGGTGTTCCCGCTGCCGGTCTCGATGGGGCTCACCGCGTCCGGGTTCGCCTACGGGCTGCCCGAGGTGTCCGCCGACGGGACGCTCGTCATGGGCGGGCACGCACCGCAGGTCCAGGCCGACCTGCGCGAGCCGGTCACGGGCGTCGTGTCGGGCTACGACGCCGCCACCGTCGCCGTCGACCTCGTCGCGGGCGACGACGCGGTGTTCGGCACCCTGCACCTCACCCGCGGCTCCCCGGTCGTCGCGTACACCGCGGGGCGCGACCACGACCTCGACCTCAACCAGCCGTTCGCCGCCGCCGACGGGCTCCCGGACGACGTCGCGGCGGCCCAGGTCGCGGGCCGCACCCACGTGCTCGTCGGCGCGGACGGGCTGGACGTGGGCGAGGTCCTCGCCGACGGCGGCACGTCGCTGGCGCTCGCGGCCGGGGACACGGTGTCGTGGCTCGTCGCGCCGGACGGCGGCGAGGACGTGCTCGGCGACCTCGTCGAGGCGGTGCGCGACCCCGTGGTCTCCGCCGAGGTCGGGTACACGACCGCGGCGGACGAGGTCACGACGTCGGTGACGTACGTGACCGCCGGGGGTGGGGACGCCGTGGTCGTGCGGTTCCCGCACCAGGCGGGCGCCGCCGACGACGCGACCTGCGACCTGGGCACGTACGCGACGGTGCTCGGCACCGCGTCCGTGTGCGTCGCGTCCACCCTCGGCTGGACGGCCCCCGCCCGCGAGCCCGCCGCGGCGCCGGACCTGTCCGGCCTCGACGGCGGCCTGCGCGACGAGATCGCCGACCAGGTCGGGGCCGACGTCGAGGCGTCGCTCGCGGAGGTCCGCCCCGCGGACACCTACTTCGGGGGCAAGGCCCTGGCGCGCGACGCCAACCTGTGGCTGCTCGCGCGGGAGCTCGGGCTCGACGACGCCGCGGCGGAGCTGCACGAGTCCCTCGTGACGGACCTGCGCACCTGGACCGAGCCGGACGGCTGCACGACCCGGCCGGAGCGCTGCTTCACGTTCGACGAGTCGCTGCGCAGCGTCGTCGGCCAGGCGCCGTCCTTCGGCAGCGACGAGGGCAACGACCACCACTTCCACTACGGCTACTTCCTCTACGCGGCCGGGGTGCTGGCCGCCGAGGACCCCGCGCTGGGGGACGAGGTCGCACCCGTCGTGGACCTGCTCGCCGCGGACGTCGCCGCGGCCGCGGCCGTGCCCGTCGAAGGGGGTGCCCCCCTGCCCGCCCTGCGGGTGTTCGACGTCGTCATGAGCCACTCGTGGGCGTCGGGGCCGTCGCCGTTCGCGGACGGGAACAACCAGGAGTCGTCGTCGGAGGCCGTGAACGCCTGGAACGGGCTGGCGCTGTGGGCGGACGCCCGTGGCGACGAGGCCCTGGCAGGCCAGGCCCGCTGGCTGCTGTCCGCGGAGGCCGCCGCCGCCCGCGCCTACTGGACGGACTTCGACACCACGGACCCGGTGGTCGAGGGTCTGGAGGCCTCCGTGACGTCCCTCGTCTGGGACGGCAAGCGGGAGCGGGCGACGTGGTTCTCGGCGGAGCCGAGCGCCGCGCTGGGCATCCTCGTGCTGCCCGTCACGGGCGTGTCGACGTACCTGGGCGGGGACCAGGACCGGGTCCGCGCCAACCTCGTCGAGGCCCTCGGCACCGACGACCTGTGGGCGGACCCGGCCGCCTGGGACGTCATGTTCGGCGACCAGCTGCTGTCGTACGCCGCCCTGCTCGGGCCCGACGACGCCGCCTCCGCGCTCGAGGTCGCCCGCGACCTGCCCGACGAGCGCATCGACGACGGCTCCACCCGGTCCTGGCTGCTCGCCTGGCTCGGCTCGCAGGCCTGACCGCACCGACCCGCGCCGGTACAGTGAGGCAGCCCTTCACACCTTCTTCACGGACGGAGCATCATGCAGCGCGGATGGACCAGGCACGGCGACGGGCGCCGGGTCGCACCGGGGGAGGTCGTCGCCCCCGGCGAGCGGCTGTCGTGGCCGCGGACGATCGGCATCGGACTCCAGCACGTCGTGGCCATGTTCGGCGCGACGTTCCTGGTGCCGATCCTCACCGGCTTCCCGCCGTCGACGACGCTGTTCTTCTCGGCGATCGGCACCATCGGGTTCCTGCTCATCACGGGCAACCGCCTGCCGAGCTACCTGGGGTCCAGCTTCGCGTTCATCGCGCCGATCGGTGCCGCCACGGCGTCGGGCGGCCACTCGGCGGCGGTCGGCGGCATCCTCGTCACCGGCCTGCTCCTGGTCGTCGTCGGGGTGGTCGTGCACTTCGCCGGCCCGCGCTGGATCGACGTCGTCATGCCGCCGATCGTCACCGGCGTCATCGTCGCGCTCATCGGCCTCAACCTCGCGCCGGCGGCGTGGAACAACTACTCGCAGGCTCCCGTGACGGCCACGGTGACGCTCGCGTCGGTGATCCTCATCTCCGTGCTGTTCCGCGGCATCCTCGGTCGCCTGTCCATCCTGCTCGGCGTCCTCGTCGGGTACGTCGTCGCGGTGGTGCGCGGCGAGGTGGACTTCACCCAGGTCGACCAGGCGAGCCTGTTCGGGCTGCCCGAGTTCACCGCCCCCACGTTCGACCCGTCGGTGCTCGGGCTGTTCCTGCCCGTCGTGTTCGTCCTCGTCGCCGAGAACGTCGGCCACGTGAAGTCCGTGGCGGCGATGACCGGTCAGAACCTCGACGACAAGATGGGTCGTGCGCTGCTCGCCGACGGCGTCGCGACGACGCTGGCTGGCACCGGCGGAGGGTCCGGCACCACCACGTACGCGGAGAACATCGGCGTCATGGCGGCCACCCGCGTCTACTCGACGGCCGCCTACTGGGTGGCGGGGATCGGTGCGCTGCTGCTGTCGTTCTCGCCGGTCTTCGGGGAGATCGTCAACAGCGTCCCGGTCGGCGTCCTGGGCGGCGTCACGACCGTCCTGTACGGCATGATCGGCGTGCTCGGCTTCCGCATCTGGGTGCAGAACCGGGTGGACTTCGCCGACCCGGTGAACCTCACCACCGCCGCCGTGCCGCTCGTCATCGGGATCGCGAACTTCCGGTGGACGGTCGGCGACCTGGTGTTCGAGGGCATCGCCCTGGGCACCGCCGCGGCGCTCGTGGTCTACCACCTCATGCGGACGATCGGCCGCTGGCGCGGGACGACGACGGAGATCGCCTCCCCGGCGTCGGCGTCGATGACCGACGCACCCGACGGCACGGACCCGGTCCGCGCGGCGGACGACGCGTCCGGCGTCAGCTCCGACTGAGGTCACCCCTCGGGCGGGGCCTCTTCCTGGGGGTCCCGCCCGAGGCCGTACTCGCGCGCGACCGGGGTGAGCTGGTCGAGCGGCACGCAGCCGGGGCGGTTCTGCAGCGGCTGGTCGGCGGCCAGGGGGACCTCCTCGACCGGCAGCGGCTCCACCCACTCGCTGCCGACGACGAGGTCGACGACCCCGCCGTTGCGGTCGTCGAGGATGAGCTCGATGTCGGAGAACTGGGCGGCGAGCGTGTAGGCCGCGGCGATGCCGTTGGCGCCGTAGCGGATCTCGGACAGCCCGTCGACGGACCGGGAGAAGTCACCCGAGTCGCGGACGTCGAACCCGCGCTCGCTGAGGACCTCCTCGTTCGCGCCGGCGAGGGCGAACCGGTCGTCGGCGGCGTTGTAGATCCGCACCCGCACCTCGTCGTACGGCAGCGGCAGCGTGCCGTCCTCGGACTCCGGCAGGCAGGCGGGACGCATGGCGGTGACCGCCGTGACGGGGGTGTGGATCGGCTCGGCGAACGGCGCCTCGATGGTGTCCGTGTAGATGGCCAGCGCCCCGAGCCCGGCGAGGACGAGGAAGGTCAGGAGCAGCCCGAAGACGACGGCCTGGCGTTCGTGCTTGCGTCGGCGTCGAGCGACGCGTGCAGGGTCCGGGGCAGTCGAGGTCACGCGACGAAACTACCCGAGATTCCGGCGATCGCCGGTCTCACGCCACCGTGAGGACGCGAGCGTGCAGGATGGGGCGCTGCTGGAGCGCGGCGCGGACGGCGCGGTGCAGCCCGTCCTCGAGGTAGAGCACGCCGCGGTACTCGACGACGTGGGCGAACAGGTCGCCGAAGAACGTGGAGTCGTCCGCGAGGAGCGCGTCGAGGTCGAGGGTGCGCTTGGTGGTGACGAGCTCGTCGAGGCGGACCTGGCGCGGCGGGACGTCCGACCAGTCCCCGACGCCGTCGCGTCCGTGGTCCGGGTACGGGCGTCCTGCTCCCACGGCCTTGAAGATCATGGCTGCCATCGTAGGGGGCGGTGCTCGCGGGCCCTCCGGTACCTGTGGCGGTGGCGTGCAGGTCCGGGGACGACGAAGGCCCGCACCGTGCGGTGCGGGCCTTCGGCCGGCGGAGGATGGGGGATTCGAACCCCCGAGGGCGTGAACCCAACACGCTTTCCAAGCGTGCGCCATAGGCCGCTAGGCGAATCCTCCTTGGTGCCACCCGCGACACGTCTGTGCAGGCAACTCCAGCAGAATAGCGGACGCAGGGGCTCGACTCCGAATCGGCGGGTTGTGAGGTGCGCGACCCGTCGGGGGCGGCCGGCGGGAGCAGACGCCGGGTTTCGGAACGAGGGCCGGTCTCGGCTAGGGTGGGGGCAGACCCCTCGTGCGGCACCATCTCGCCGAACTCCCCCAGGGCCGGAAGGCAGCAAGGGTAAGTGAGCTCTGGTGGGTGCGCGAGGGGTCCTTTGCGTTCTCCGGCGCGGCAATCTGCCCCATTTGGGCGGCGGTCTCGCGATGTGGACGCACGACCATCCGCTGGATGGGATTTTCCGCCGTTCGAGTTGGAGATCCGTCCGTCGTGGTGTTCCTCTGGGGTCATGCACCGCACCGTCAGCCCAGCACCCAGCCCCGCGCGCCGCACCCGGCGCGCCGGCATGTGCTGTCCTGCGGCCAGCGGGCGAATGCGCCAGGGCTGACCAGCCCTCGCACCCGCCGTCGTCCACCGACGGCGCCGCCCGCCGCGCGCTGATGGCCGCGGCTCGCACCCCCCTCTCTCCGCACCGGCGAGACCCGCCGTCGTGCAGCCCTGCCCCGAAGGACACCACCGTGAACCTGCGCACCACCCTGCTCACCGCCGGCGCCGTCGCCTCCGTCCTCGCCCTGACCGCCTGCGGCGGCGACAGCGAGGCCGCCGCCCCCGCGGCCGGCACCCCCGAGGACCCGATCCGCATCGGCGTCGTCTCCTCCGGCGAGGACTACTGGACCACCTTCACCGAGGCCGCCGCGGCCGAGGGCATCACCGTCCAGATCGAGAACTTCTCCGACTACCAGCTCCCCAACCAGGGGCTGAGCGACGGTGACCTCGACCTCAACCAGTTCCAGCACCTGCAGTTCCTCGCCGGCTACAACGTGGCCCGCGGCGAGGACCTCACCCCCATCGGCGCCACCGCCGTCTACCCGCTCGGCCTCTACTCGGCGAAGCACGCGAGCCTCGACGAGATCCCCGCCGGCGGCCAGGTCGCCATCCCCAACGACGAGACCAACCAGGCGCGCGCCCTCCTCGTCCTCCAGGAGGCCGGCCTCATCGCCCTCCAGGGCGGCGGCAACTCGTTCTCCACGCCGGCCGACGTGATCGCCGAGGAGTCGAAGGTCACCGTCACCCCCGTGGACGCCGCGCAGACCGCGCTCGCCCTGCAGGACGTCGACGCCTCGATCATCAACAACGACTTCGTCGGCGATGCGGGCCTCACCGTGGACGACGCGATCTTCTCCGACGACCCGGACGCGTCCGCGGCCGAGCCGTACATCAACATCTGGGTGTCGCGTGCCGAGGACGCCGACGACGAGACGCTGAACCAGCTCGTCGACATCTTCCACACCACCGAGGTCGAGGAGGGCGTCATCGCCGCCTCGGGCGGCACCGGCGTCATCAAGGACAACGACGCCGCCGACCTCCAGACCATCCTCGACGGCATCGAGTCGAACCTCGCCGACCAGGGCTGACCCGTCGCCGCGAGTCAGCACTGCCGGGCGCGAGTCAGCGCAGGTGCCCGCGAGTCAGCGTGCGAACCCGGGTGTTCCTGCGCTGACTCGCGCCCATCTGCGCTGACTGGCGCCGATCTGCGCTGACTCGCCCAGCCGTTCTGAAAGGAGAGTCGTGAGCGAGCCCATCATCAGCTTCCGCGACGTCGTCAAGGAGTTCCCCGCCCATCGAGGGCTCGGACGTGGCCGACGTCGCGACGCCGCGGTGCGCGCCGTCGACGGCGTCACGCTGGACGTCGAGGCAGGCGAGATCTTCGGGGTCATCGGCTACTCGGGCGCCGGCAAGTCGACGCTCGTGCGGCTCGTCAACGCGCTGGAGACGACGACGGCGGGGTCCGTCGTCGTCGACGGCACCGACCTGACCGGGCTGAGCGAGGCGCGGCTGCGCCCCGTGCGGGCCGGGATCGGGATGATCTTCCAGCAGTTCAACCTGCTGTCGTCGCGGACCGTCGCGGGCAACGTCGCATACCCGCTGGAGGTCGCGGGCTGGTCCCGCGCCGACCGCGACGCCCGGGTGGCCGAGCTGCTCGACTTCGTCGGCATCGCGGACAAGGCGAGCGTCTACCCGTCGAAGCTGTCCGGCGGGCAGAAGCAGCGCGTCGGCATCGCCCGCGCGCTCGCCGCGAACCCGAGGATCCTGCTCGCCGACGAGGCCACGAGCGCCCTCGACCCCGAGACCACGGCCGACGTCCTCGCGCTGCTGCAGCGCGTGAACCGGGAGCTCGGCATCACCGTGGTGGTCATCACCCACGAGATGGAGGTCGTCCGGTCGATCTGCCACCGGGTGGCGGTGATGGAGCACGGGCGCGTCGTCGAGCTCGGCGACGCGTACGGCATCTTCAGCTCCCCGGCGCACGCCGTGACCCGCCGGTTCGTCGCCTCCGCGCTGCGGGACCGGCCTTCCGACGCCGTCCTGACGCGCCTGCGCACCCGGCACGCGGGGCGCATCGTGTCCGTCCGGGTGGACGAGGTCGCGGGGTCGTCGGCGCAGGTCATGGGTGCGCTGGCCGACCACGGCGTCACCGGCACCATCGTCTACGGCGGGATCTCCGAGGTGGCCGAGCGTCCGTACGGCTCGCTCACGCTCGAGCTCGTCGGGTCCGACGACGCCGTGCACGCCGCGCTCGACGCGCTGCGGTCCGTGACCGCCGTCGTCGACCACGGCACGGCGGCCCACCCGCTCGACACCGACGACATCCCCAGCGGCCGGGCACCGGGCGCCGAGGGGACCGACCGTCCGGCCGGCGACCGGCCCGCGCCGCCCGCTCGCCCGCCTCTCGGTGGCGGGCTGTTCGGCGGCACCACCGGCACCGTGGAAGGGAACGCCCGATGAGACCGGATCTTGTCCCCCTGCTGGTCGACGCGTTCGGCCAGACGATGTACATGGTGCTCATCACGCTGGTGGTGGGCGGGTTCTTCGGCCTGGTGATCGGGCTCGGCCTGTACCTGACGCGGCCCGGCAACCTGCTGGCGAACCGGGGCGTGTTCGCGGTGCTGAACGTGGCGGTGAACATCGTCCGGCCGGTGCCGTTCCTCATCTTCCTCGTGGCGCTGGGCCCGGTGACGCGCGCGCTGGTGGGCACCACGATCGGTATCGAGGCGTTCACGTTCGCGATGTGCGTCATGGCGTCGTTCGTGTTCGCGCGTCTCGTGGAGCAGAACCTGGTGTCCATCGACCCGGGTGTCATCGAGGCGGCGCGCGCGATGGGGGCGTCACCGCTGCGGATCGTGCGCACGGTGGTGGTGCCCGAGGCGCTGTCCCCGCTGATCCTGGGGTACACGTTCCTGTTCGTCGGGGTGCTCGACATGTCCGCCATCGCCGGGTACCTGGGTGCCGGCGGTCTGGGCGCCTTCGCGATCGACTACGGCTACCGCCAGTTCGACTGGGCGGTCACGGCGATCGTGGTGGTCGTCATCATCGTCATCGTGCAGCTCGTGCAGTGGTTGGGCAACGGCCTGGCGAGGCGGGCGCTGCGCCGCTGAGCCGCGGTGCCTCGAACCTCAGGGGTCGCTCAGGAACCGTGTGGTTGCCCGGGCGAACCGGCATCATCGGCGGATGACCAGCGACCGACCCGGGGCGCACGGCGTCCGACCTGTGCTGAAGGTGCTCGGCGGCCTCGCCCTCGTGGTGGTCCTGGCGCTCGCCGCCGTCGTGGTGTGGGCTGTCGTCACGGTGACCGGCCGGTCGGGCGGTGGCCTGGCCGACGAGCTGGCCGAGCGGGTCGCGATCGGCATCGCGGACGACGTCGAGGGGTCGTACGCCGAACCGCTCGACGCGGAACGTCTCGCCCAGCAGGCGGTCGCCGACCCGCGGCTGCCATCCGACCCGGCCGTCGACTACGACGTCGTCGCGCTCGCCTGGGAGGGCGACTCGGGGGAGGACGGCGCGATCGTCGACGTCGCGATCCACGTCGACGTCGCCTCCTGGTCGGACGGCGCGATGTTCGGCGAGCGGCGCGACGCGAGCTCCGCGACGCAGTGCTGGCGGCTCGTGGTGCGGGCCCACGAGCACGACGACGTCGCGGACCACGAGCAGATCGACTGCCCGCCGGGCGCCCTCGCGGCCGGCGCGACCGCGCGACCGTCCCCGACGCCGCTGCCGTCGCTCGGCCCCGACGCCGAGCAGGTCGTCCTCGGCGTCCTGGACGCGCTGCCCGACGGCGCGACGGCCGACGACGCCGAGACGGCGCTCGCGGCGGCGTTCGACGAGTTCGTCGACGTGCGCGCCGAACGGGAGGGCGCCGAGCTGGTCGCGACGGTCGGCGTCCTGCGGTCCCGGGACTGCGTCGTCGGGGTGCGGCCCGACGGCGAGGCGGCGTGGCGGTTCAGCGACTTCGACCGGATCCTGCTCGAACCGGGGGAGCTCGGCTGCGCCCCGGGCCTCTACCTGCGTCCCGTCGTCACGCACTGACGGCGACGCCACGGTCAGACGTCGGTGAGGCGCCGCCACTGCACGACGAGTGCGCCGAGGGCGGCGGGGACCACCGCGGCGGTGAGCGCCAGGGCAGCACCTGGCACGCTCGCCGCGGCGGCCTCCCCGCCGGTGCCCGTCCACAGCGACGGCACCGCCCACGGGAACCACGCCCCGCCGCCGAGCATCACCACGACCTGCGTGACCGCGACCGTCCCGATCAGAGCCCCCACGGTCGCCAGCGGGCTGCGCGTCCAGGTCGCGACCGCGGCGAACGGCACCGCGAGCCCCGCCGCGAGCACTCCCGCGACGACGGCCCGCCCGGCGGCTGCCGCGTCGGCAGCGTCCCACCCCGCACCCGGGTCGAGCGCCGACGTCACCGCCGCGCAGGCGACCACGACCGCCGTCGCCACCACCGCGCAGCCGGCCGCCCAGGCGAGGACGACGACGGCGCGGGCGAGCGCGACGACGTCGCGGGGCACGGCCAGCGCGAACCAGCCTCCCGCGCGCCCGTCGGCCAGCGGCACGCCGAACGCGGCCGCCAGCGCGAACCCGCCGGCCAGCAGCACGGCCACGGAGAGGACCTGGCCGGCGGCCGTCAGCTGGTCGGCCGCGGCGTCGGCACCGCCGAACCCCGCCAGCTTGGCGCCGCCCGTGCCGACCAGGGCTCCGGACCGGGCGAGCGCCACCAGCCCGACGCAGGCCGCCGGGACGAGCAGCACGAGCAGCGGCGTCGCGAGCCTGACGACGGTCGACCGTCGCCAGGCGACGGCCTCGACCCGCAGCGCCGTGGCGAGCCCGGTCACCGTGTCCCCCCGTCCGCGGCGAGCACCGCCCCGAAGAACCGCTGCTCCATCTCCGCACCCGGCGCGAGCCCGCCCACGACCCGCCCCGCGTGCACGACCAGCACGCGGTCCGCGACGCGCGCCACCTCGTCGAGGTGGTGGCTCGACACGAGCACGGCCGCGCCGGCGTCCGCGAGGGACCGCACGAGGGTGCGCACGACGACGACCCCGCGGGGGTCGAGGGTCGCCGTGGGTTCGTCGAGCACGAGCGCGGCGGGGGTGTGCACGGCAGCGCACGCGATGCCGAGCCGTTGCGCGTTCCCGGCCGACAGGGTGCGGGCGCGGGCGTCGGCCCAGGCGCCGAGGTCGAGCCGGTCGAGAGCGGCGGCGCAGGCGGAGGGCACGGAGCCGCGGTCGAGCCCGTGCAGCAGCGCCGCGGTGCGCAGGTTCTCCCGGACCGTGAGGTCGGGGTCGACGAGCCCGGCGCCGACGCAGTGCCCGAAGCGGCGGGCGGCGGCGGGGGTGAGCCGGGCCGGGTCCTGGCCGTGGACGCGGGCGCGCCCGCCGTCGGGCCGCAGGCGACCGGTGAGCACGCGCAGGGCGGTGGTCTTCCCGGCGCCGTTGAGCCCGACGAGGGCCACGACCTCACCCGGCGCGACGGCGAGGTCGAGGCCGTCGAGGGCGGTGCGGCCGGCGAACGTGTGGCGCACCCCCGTGAGCTCGAGCGCGCTCATGGCGTGCCGGCCAGGACGTCGAGCGCGCGGCCCACGGTGGCGTGCAGGGGTGCGGCGGGGTCGGCGGCGAGCAGCGCGGCCGTGCAGGCGGCGAGGCAGGCCGCGGCCGCGACGGAGGCGTCGAGACGGGGCGTGCCGTCGGCGACGAGCCGGTCGACGATCGCGGTCTCGGTGGCGGCGGTGGCGGCGACGACGGCGGGGCGCAGCGTGGGTTCGGCGGCGACGACGGCGACGCGGCGGCGTGCGACCTCGTCGTCGTCGGGGTCCACAGCGTCGAGCGCGGCGAGGAGCCCGCGGCGGACCCGTTCGAGGGGCGGCAGGTCGGCCGGTTGCGCGCCGACGGCGGCGGCGACGAGGGGGTCGAACGGGTCGGTGACGACGACGGCATCCTTCGTGGGGTAGTGGCGGAAGAACGTCATGGGGGTGATGCCGGCGGCGTCCGCGATCCGGTCGACGGTGGTCGCGGCGTAGCCGTGCTGCTCGAACAGGTCGAGGGCGACGGCCTGGATGCGGTCGCGGGTCCGTCGTGCGCGGGGGGTCGCCGGGATGCTCACCCGTCGATCGTCCCACAGATGTGAGTAACTAACATTTCAGGTCGGGCCCGGCCTCGTGCCTGTCGGCGTCGGCGTCTATCGTTGGCCCGGTGACCACCGCTCTGTACCGCCGCTACCGGCCCGAGACGTTCGCCGAGGTGATCGGCCAGGAGCACGTCACCGCCCCGCTGATGCAGGCGCTGCGCAGCGGGCGCGTCAACCACGCCTACCTGTTCTCCGGCCCGCGCGGCTGCGGCAAGACGACGTCGGCGCGCATCCTCGCGCGCACGCTCAACTGCCACCGCAACACCCCCGAGCAGCCGATCGACACCCCCTGCGGCGAGTGCCCGTCGTGCGTCGAGCTCGCGCGTGGCGGCTCCGGCTCGCTCGACGTGGTGGAGATCGACGCCGCGTCGCACGGCGGGGTCGACGACGCCCGCGACCTGCGCGAGCGCGCGACCTTCGCGCCCACGCGCGACCGGTACAAGATCTTCGTCATCGACGAGGCGCACATGGTGTCGCCCGCGGGCTTCAACGCCCTGCTGAAGATCGTCGAGGAGCCCCCGCCCCACATCAAGTTCGTCTTCGCGACGACGGAGCCCGACAAGGTCATCGGCACCATCCGGTCGCGGACGCACCACTACCCGTTCCGGCTGCTGCCGCCCGACGTGCTCGGCCCGTACCTGGAGCAGCTCTGCACCGCCGAGGGCGTCGAGCTCGGTGCGGGCGTGACCCCGCTGGTCACGCGTGCCGGCGGCGGCTCCGCCCGGGACACCCTGTCCGTGCTGGACCAGCTCATCGCCGGCGCCACGGGAAAGACCGTCGAGTACGACACCGCCGTCGGCCTGCTCGGCTTCACGCACGCCACGCTGCTCGACGACGTCGTCGACGCGATCGCCGCGCGCGACGGCGGCTCGATCTTCCGCGTCGTGGACCACGTCGTCGCGACGGGGCACGAGCCGCGCCGGTTCGTCGAGGACGTCCTCGAGCGGCTGCGCGACCTCATCGTCATCGCCGTGTCCGGGGACGCCGCGGGCGCCGTGCTGCGCGACCTGCCCGCCGACCAGCTCGACCGGATGCGGCACCAGGCGGCGAACCTCGGGGTCGCGGAGCTGTCCCGTGCCGCCGACCTCGTCAACGACGCCCTCACCGAGATGGCCGGGGCCACGTCACCGCGCCTCCACCTGGAGCTGCTGTGCGCGCGGCTCCTGCTGCCCGGCGCCGACGACGGCACGCAGGGCCTCGCCGCCCGGCTCGACCGGCTCGAGCGGGGCGCCGTGGCCGCCGGGCCGGTCGCGCCCGCCGGGCAGGCGCCCGTGTCCGCCGCCCCCGCAGGAGCGACGGCCGGTGTCGGCGGAACCGGAGCCGCCGCAGCCGTGCCGGCGACACCTGCCCCGGGCGTCGCCGGGGCGGACGGCGGGCTGTCCGGTGTCGCCGCCGCGCGGGCCGCGCTCCTGGCGAGCCGCCGATCCACCGGTTCCGCGGGGTCCGCGGCCTCCGCCGTGGAGGTGCCGGCCCCTGCCCCTCCCTCTGCCGGAGGACCCTCCGGGCCCGGCGACGGCGCGCACCCCGACCGCGACGTCGAGGTGACGGCGAGTGCGGCGACGCCGTCGAACCCGGCGGACGACGCGGGGCAGGATCCCGACGTGGCGCCGCAGGCGGCCGACGGGAGCCCGGAGGTCGGTGCCCGCACCGCCGTCGTGGCCGCGCCGTCCCCGCATGCTCCGGCGAGCACGGTCCCCGAGCAGGCCGTGACCGGTGCGCCGAGCACCGAGGCCGCCGCCGCGACCTCGGCCCAGGGCGAGCCTGAGCCCTCCGAGCCCGCGCCGTCCGTGGCGCCCGCCGCCGTCGAGCCCGAGCCCTCCGAGCCGGAACCCCGCACGGCGGGCGCGGCCGACGCCGCGGCCGACGCCTCACCGTCGCGGCCCGCGGCCGCGTCGGACGGCTCGGCCGACGGCCAGGCAGCCACGGCCGCCGGCACGCCGACCACGCCGAGCACGCCGGTCGGCAGCGTCTCCGCGCCCGCCGGCACGACCGCGGAGGATGTGCGGCGCCGCTGGGACGAGGTGGTCGCGAACCTCACGAGCCCGGTGACGCGCGCTCTGGTGGACCAGAACGCGCAGGTCGCCTCGCTGACGGGGGACCGGCTGCTGCTCGCGTTCCAGACCGAGCCGCTGGCCCGCAACTTCTCGCAGCCCCGCCACCTCGAGGCGTTCGGCGACGCGCTCTACCAGACGCTCGGGCTGCGCGCGCAGGTCGACGTGACCGTCGGGGCCCCCGGTCCCGGCGACGGCCCTGCCGCCGGCCGGCAGGACGCCGGCTCCCCGCAGGCCTCGACCGGCCGTCCGCCCGGGGGACCCGTCGGCGGTACCGGGAACGCCCGGTCCGGGCGCTCCGGCGGTGCGGGCCCCGATCGGGGGGGACGGTCCGGGCACCACGCCGCGGGCGACGCCCTGGCCGACGAGGACCCGGGCGACCCGGGCGACCCCTGGCCGGACGTCCCGCCACCCCCGGACGCGCCCGACGCTCCCGACGTGGCCGACTCCGGCCGCGGGACCGGTGCGGGGCCGACCGGTGCCACCGGTCCGGCGCCGGGCAGGGGAGCGGCCGAGGCTGCCGACGCCGCCTGGCTCGCGGGCACCCCGACGCGCGCGGTCGCGCCCGCGGCTGAGCCCGCGCCGGCGCAGCCGCCTGCCGGTCGGTCGGGGGGCAGCGCGTCGTCGGCCGCACCCGCCGGCGACCGTCCCTCCAGCGGCACGAACGGCCCGAGCGGCGCAGGCGGCACGCCGTCGTCCGGCGCGCGCGCCGCGGCGGCGCGGGCGGCGGCCCGTCCCACGGCGTCGGCCGTGCCGGACCGTCCGGCCGCCCCGGAGCCGCCGCCGGACCCCGGCTACGCCGACGGCGACGACGCCTCCGACGACGACCCGGACATCGCGTCCACCGGTCTCGTCGGCGTGCCGCTGGTGGTCAAGATGCTCGACGGCGCGGTCATCGACGAGGTCGTCGACCAGCCGTGACGACGCCGACCACCCTGCACATCGTGGCGGCCGTCATCGAGCGCGACGGCCGCGCCCTGCTGGTCCGCAAGCGCGGCACGACCGCGTTCATGCAGGTGGGCGGCAAGATCGAGCCGGGGGAGGACCCGATCGCGGCGCTCGTGCGGGAGTGCGCGGAGGAGATCGGGCTCGTCGTGGACGCCGCGCTGGTGCGCCCGCTGGGCCGCCACCACGCGGTGGCCGCGAACGAGCCCGACCACGTGGTGGACGCGCACGTGTTCGCCGTCGACCTGCCCGACGGCTTCGAACCGGCACCCCGGGCGGAGCTCGCCGAGGTGGTGTGGGTCGACCCGGCCGCACCGGCGACCACGCATCCCGTCGCGCCGCTGTCCGTGGACCTGCTCGCCCGTGCCGGAGGTCGGGCAGACTGGCCCGCGTGACGACGACGCACCTGCTGCCCCGCGCGAACCCCGAGTCCCAGGGGGTCGACCCCGCCGCCCTGACCAGGCTGGTCGAACGTCTCGACGGGATCGACGACGTCCACAGCCTCCTGGTGCTGCGGCACGGGCACGTGGTGGCCGAGGCGTGGTGGGACCCGTTCACCGCCGCGGAGCCCCACAAGATGTTCTCGGTGTCGAAGTCGGTGACCGCCACGGCCGTCGGGCTCGCCGTCGCCGAGGGCCTGCTGGACGTCGACGACCGCGTGCTCGACCTGCTGCCCGACGACGCGCCGTCCGACCCGGGGGAGAACCTCGCCCGGATGCGGGTGCGCGACCTGCTGACGATGACGTCAGGTCACGACGCCGACACGATGCTGTTCACGCTGCACGACCTGCACCGGCCGGGCGGGTCCTGGGCGCGGGACATCCTCGCGGCGCCCGTCCCGCACGAGCCGGGCACCCGGTTCGTCTACAACACGGGGGCGACGTACCTGGTCAGCGCGATCCTGCACCGGCTCACGGGCGAGCGGATGCTCGACTGGCTGACGCCGCGGCTGTTCGCGCCGCTCGGCATCGTGGGCGCCACGTGGGAGCAGTGCCCGGCCGGGATCGACGTCGGCGGGTACGGGCTGCGGCTCACCACCGAGCAGCTCGCTGCCCTCGGGCAGCTCTGGCTGCAGCGGGGCCGGTGGGAGGGACGCCAGCTGGTCCCGGCGGCCTGGGTGGACGAGATGACGTCCGCGCAGGTGCCGAACGGCCCGCGGGACGAGCCGGGGGAGCCTGGCGACTGGTCCCAGGGGTACGGCTTCCAGTTCTGGCGGTGCCGGTTCGGCGCCTACCGCGCCGACGGCGCCTTCGGGCAGTTCTGCGTCGTGTGGCCCGAGCACGACCTCGTCGCCGTCCTCACGAGCGGGACGGCGCGCACCGCGGCCGAGCTCACGGCGGTGCTCGCCGAGCTCGGCCCGGCGTGCTCGCCGGCGCCTGCCGAGGTTGCCGTACCGGCGTCGGACGGCGTCCCGTTCGCGCCGCCCGGTCTCGCCGTGTCGTGGCCGCGAGGTGCGGCGGGCACGCCGCTGGGGGCGATGGTCGAGGGCGCGCCGTTCGTCCTGGCGCCGCACGCGGGGGACCACCTCCCCGGCGGGTCCCCGGACGCCGACCCGGACACCGGCGACGAGGCCGACCCGGACGCCGCACCGGGCAGCCCGGACGACGAGCGGGCCGGTGCGTTCCTGCGCTGGCACGCCGTCGCCGTCCACCACGCCCCCGACGGGATCGAGCTGCGCTGGACGACGGAACCGGACGGGCCCTGGCACACCGTGCGCTGCGGCGTCGGACGCTGGACCACCGGTGAGGTGGTGCTGGTCGACGAGCCGATCCGGGTCGCGGGCGCCGCGGCCTGGACCGCGCCCGACACCCTGCTGCTCCGCCTGCTCTGGCAGGGGACGCCGTTCGCGCTGGACGTCACGCTGCGGTTCGGCGGCGACGGCGAGGGGCGGCACGTCGAGGTGGCCGTCGACCAGAACGTCGCGTTCGGGCCCACCGCCCTGCTGCGCGCGACCGGCCTGGGGGCCTGACCGGCCCGCCGGCCGGCACCGGACCGCGCCGGACCGCACCGGACCGGGATGACAGATGTCACGCCGCACCCGTGCGCTCCGCACACGAACCGGTGAGAGGTGGCACTACCTGCGACGACGCCCCCGCGGCAGGCTGGGGTCATGACCGAGAACATCATCTCCCTGCGCGGCGTCCGACGCCGCTACGGCCGGTTCGAAGCGGTGCGCGGCGTCGACCTCGACGTCCGCCGCGGCGAGCTGCTGGCCCTCCTCGGGGTCAACGGCGCCGGCAAGACCTCGCTGGTCGAGCTCGTCGAGGGCCTCGCGCCCGCCGACGGCGGCACGATCAGCGTCCTCGGGCACGACCCGTACCGCGAGCGGCACCGCGTCGTCGGCGGCCTCGGGATCATGCTCCAGGAGGCCGGCTTCTCCGCCGACCTCACCACCGCCGAGACGGCCCGCATGTGGGCCGGCACCCTCGGCGCCCCGCGCGACGTCGACGAGGTGCTCGCCTCGCTCTCCCTCGACGGGCGGGCGGACGTCCGCGTCGGCAGCCTGTCCGGCGGCGAGCGCCGCCGCCTCGACCTGGCGCTGGCGATCCTCGGGCGTCCCGAGCTGCTCATCATGGACGAGCCCACCACGGGCCTCGACCCGGAGAGCCGTCGCGCCGTGTGGCGGCTGGTGCGTGGCCTGCTCGACGACGGCATGACGGTGCTGCTCACCACGCACTACCTGGAGGAGGCGGAGGCGCTCGCCGACCGCATCGCGATCATGCGGGCGGGGCGGGTGGTCCGGGAGGGCACGGTCGCCGAGACCGTCGCCGCGGAGCCCGCCCGCATCGAGTTCGTCCCGCACTCCGACGGCGGCGAGCGGCTCACGCTCACCCCGTCCGACCTGCCCGTGCTCGCCGGGACGGTGGGCGTCGAGGTCGACCGCGACCGCGTGC
The DNA here is from genome assembly GCF_001636295.1 of Isoptericola dokdonensis DS-3. NCBI lineage: Bacteria > Bacillati > Actinomycetota > Actinomycetes > Micrococcales > Promicromonosporaceae > Isoptericola > Isoptericola dokdonensis. The sequence goes on from NZ_CP014209.1 coordinate 3,163,877, forward strand.
TGCTGCAGACCACCGCGCTCCAGCGCGACCTGGAGGGCCTGCTGGTGTGGGCCCGTGAGCGCGGAGTGGTCCTGGAAGAGCTCGATGCGCGCGCCGCGTCGCTCGAGCAGGCGTTCCTGTCCCTGGCGCAGGGCGCCGACACCGACGAGGAGGTTGCCGCATGAGCACCACGACCGTTCCTGCCCCTGCCGCCCGCGCGACCGCGCCGCGGTTGCGGAGGCTGATGTCCCTGACCCGCGCGGAGACGCTGCTGCTGCTGCGCAACCGCACGGCACTGATGTACGCGCTGGCGCTGCCGGTGGCGTTCGTCCTGCTGTTCTCCGTCGTCGGTGGCATCGGTCGCGAGGACGCCGTCGGCCAGGAGGTCTCGGCGGGCGTCCTGGTCACGCTGCTGACGATCTCGTTGATCTTCGTCGTCTACTACAACATCACCACCGCGTACGTGGCCCGCCGTGAGGACCGGGTGCTGCAACGACTCCTCACCGGCTCGGCGTCGCGGCTCGACGTGCTGCTCGCACCCGCCGTCCCGCCCGCCGTGATCGTGCTGGCCCAGGTGGTGCTCGGGTACGTGGCGGTCACGCTGCTGCTCGACCCGCCCGGCCTGGTGAACCCGGTGCTGGTGCTGCTCGCCGCGGTCGGCGGCACGGCGGTCATGGTGGCGCTCGCGGCGGCCACGGCCGGCATGTCGAGGACGGTCGAGTCGGTGCAGCTCACCACGCTGCCCGTCATCGTGCTGGTGCTGCCGTTCGCGGGGATGTTCCCGCTGCCGCAGGGCAGCGTCATCGACACCGTCGCGCGGTTCACGCCGCTGCGCGGCGTCACGGACCTGCTGTGGCTCGGCCTGACGGGCCGGGACGCGGACGGCGCCACCCTGACCTTCGCCGAGACGTTCGTGGCGGCCGCGCAGCCGCTCGGCGTCGTGATCCTGTGGACGGCGCTGGCCGCCTGGGCCGCACGACGGTGGATGCGCTGGGCCCCGCGTCGGTGACCGGCGCGCACCGAGGGGCGTGGCAGGCTGGCGGGGTGACCTCCCACCGGCCTGCCGCGTCCCTCGCGGGCGGTGCCCGCGGCGTCGAGCTCTACACGCGGGTCACCCTCTACCTGTTCGTGCCGCTGGAGGCGTTGTTCTACGTCTACGCGGTGGTCGCCGTCGCGGACAGCGCGGAGCCGCTGCCGTCCGCCGGCGCCCTCGGCGCGCTGCTGGTGACGGCGGTCGTGCACATGGGGCTGTGCTTCTGGACGATCCACGTCGGGTTCGACGAGCCGCTGGTCGACGGCGGGCGCCCGCACCCGGCGATGGTCGCGATGCTCACGGCGACGGCGGTGCTGGCGGCGCTCGCGCTGGTGGTCCTGCCGGGCGGGGAGGGCTGGGCCGACGCCCGGTCGCTGACGATCGGCGTGTGCGGCGCGGCGACCTTCGGGGCGCTGGCCGTCGGGTTCCCGTTCCGCCGGCTGGCGGTGGCGGCGGTCGGGCTGCCGGTGCTGGTCGTCGCGCTGGCCGCGCTGGACGGCGGGCTCGGGGCGGGCACCGTGTCCCTGGCGGTCTTCCTCTACGCCGCGACCCTGTTCTGGACGGGCACGGTCCGGCTGTCCGTGTGGGTGCTGGAGGTGGTGCGCGAGCTGGAGGCGACCCGCGAGGTCGCGGCCCGGCTCGCGGTCGCCGAGGAGCGGCTGCGCATCTCGCGGGACATGCACGACGTCGTCGGGCGGGCGCTGTCCGCGGTGGCGGTCAAGAGCGAGCTGGCGGCGGCGCTGGCCCGTCGCGGCGACCCGCGGGCCGCGGACGAGATGGACGAGGTCCGCACGCTGGCCCACGACTCGCTGCGCGAGGTGCGCGGCGTCGTCGCGGGCTACCGGTCGGCGGACCTCGCGACCGAGCTCGCCGGGGCGCGGTCCGTGCTGCGCGCCGCCGGGATCGCGGTGCGCGTCGTCGGGGACGTCCCCGCCCTCGACCCGTCGCGCCAGGAGGCGCTGGCCTGGGTGGTGCGGGAGGCCGTGACGAACGTGGTGCGGCACTCGCACGCCACCCGCTGCCGCCTCGACCTGGACCGCGACGCCGCCGCCGGCGACGTCGTGCTGCGGGTCACCAACGACGGCGTGGCGCGCACCGCCGACGCGGTGGGCGCGGCCGACGCTCCCGGCGACGTGCCCCGCCCGCCCGGCGGCACCGGCCTGGCCGGGCTGCGCGAACGCCTCGCCGCCGTCGGCGGCAGCCTCGACGTCGCCGCGCACGGCCACGAGTTCACCGTCACCGCCCGCGTCCCGAGCCCTGGAGCGACCGCATGATCCGCATCGTCCTCGCCGACGACGAGACCCTCATCCGGGACGCCGTGGCGCGGCTGCTCGACCTGGAGGACGACCTCGAGGTCGTCGCGGTGGCGGGCAGCGGCCCCGAGGCGCTCGCCGCGATCCGCCGGGAGCGCCCCGACGTCGCGGTGCTCGACCTGCAGATGCCGGGCGCGGACGGCATCGAGGTCGCCGAGGCGCTGCTCGCCGAGCAGCCGGCGTGCGGGATCGTCATCGTCACCGGGCACGGCCGGCCGGGGCACCTGAAGAAGGCGCTCGGGTCCGGGGTGCGCGGGTTCCTGCCGAAGTCGGTGCCGGCGACGGTGCTGGCGGACACGATCCGGCAGGTCGCCGCCGGGGGCCGGTACGTCGACCAGGAGCTCGCGGCGGAAGCCATCGCCGCGGGGGACTCGCCGTTGACGGCCCGCGAGGCCGACGTCCTGGAGCTCGCGGCCGACGGCGCCCCCGTCGAGGAGATCGCGGCCCGCGCCGCGCTCGCCCCGGGCACGGTGCGCAACTACCTGTCGTCGGCGGTCGCGAAGCTCGGAGTCACGAACCGGCACGAGGCCGTGCGGCTCGCCCGCGCGAAGGGCTGGGTCTGAGTCTGAGCCCGCCGGTGCGGCGCCCCGCGAGGTGCGCGGGAGCGTCACCGGCGGGCCGTAGGCTGAGGGCGTGTACGAAGGCGCGGTCCAGGACCTGATCGACGAGCTCGGCCGGCTGCCCGGCGTCGGGCCCAAGAGCGCGCAGCGGATCGCGTTCCACCTGCTCGCCACGGACGCGTCGGACGTCCGCCGCCTGGTCGACGCGCTGACGGAGGTCAAGGCGCGCGTCCAGTTCTGCGAGACGTGCGGCAACGTGGCGGAGTCCCCGACGTGCCGCGTGTGTGCCGACCCGCGCCGCGCCGACGACGTCATCTGCGTCGTCGAGGAGCCGAAGGACGTCGTCGTCGTGGAACGCACCCGCGAGTACCGCGGCCGGTACCACGTGCTCGGCGGGGCCATCAACCCGCTGGAGAACGTCGGCCCCGACGACCTGCGCATCAGCCAGCTCCTCACCCGGCTCGCGGACGGCACGGTCACCGAGGTGATCCTCGCCACCGACCCGAACGTCGAGGGCGAGGCCACCGCCACGTACCTGTCCCGGCTCATCGCCCCCATGGGCGTCACCGTGTCCCGCCTGGCGTCCGGACTGCCCGTCGGGGGAGACTTGGAGTACGCGGACGAGGTGACCCTCGGCCGTGCGTTCGAAGGACGACGGGTCGTCGGGGCCTGACCGGCCCGCGCGGTCCACGACAGGACAGGTGAGCACCGTGCCAGAGATCGCAGCAGACTCCGAGCTCCGCGAGGTCGCGGAGCTGATGTCCGCGCAGGCCCGCACGTTCCTGTCGACCACCACCCAGGTCGCGTCCGGCGGGTTCCCCGGCGCGGAGATTTCCCTGCTCATCCTCGCGACGTCCGACCTGCTGGCCGCGGGCGCCCGCCTCGCCGCGATCGTCGACGTCGTCCCCGCCGAACGGTTCGAGCCCGACACCGGGCGCCAGACCGACGTCGACCCGCTGCGCGACGCCCTGGCGCAGATGTTCGACGGCTTCGACGACTACGCCGAGGTCGCGGACCCGCTGCTCGGCCCCGAGGTCGTGCCCGCCACCATCTCCGGCGACCTCGCGTGCGTCACCGAGGAGGTCGCCAAGGGCCTCCAGCACTTCGACGACGGCCACGAGCTCGAGGGCCTGTGGTGGTGGCAGTTCAGCTACCTGTCGATCTGGGGGGACCGCGCGTCCTCCGTGCTGCGGGTCCTGCAGGCCGTGCTCGCCCACCTGCGCCTCGACGTCGAGGACGACGTCGCCGCCGAGGCCGAGTACGACGCCCTGCACTCCTGACCGGACTCCCGGGGCCGCCGCACGCGAGCGCCACCTAGGATCGGCGGGTGCTCGATCTCGACGTCACCACGATCCTCCTGCTCGTCCTCGCGGGCCTCGCCGCCGGGTGGGTGGACGCCGTCGTCGGTGGCGGCGGGCTGATCCAGCTCCCCGCGCTGCTGCTCGTACCCGGCATCTCACCGGTGCAGGCGCTCGCGACGAACAAGCTGGGCTCCATCATGGGGACCTCGGTCAGCGCGCTCACGTACTACCGGCGCGTCGGGCCCGACCTCACCACCGCGGCGCCGATGGCGCTCACCGCGCTGGTCGGTGCGTACGGCGGCGCCGCCCTCGCGAGCTACATCCCCGCCGAGCTGTTCACCCCCATCATCCTCGTCGTGCTCATCGCCGTGGCTGTCTTCACGATCCTCAAGCCGCAGCTCGGCGCCCACGACGACCTGCGCTGGGAGGGCAACCGGCACCGGTGGACCGCCGCCGGGATCGGTGCCGTCATCGGCGCGTACGACGGCCTCCTCGGACCCGGCACCGGCACGTTCCTCGTCATCTCCCTGGTGAGCATCCTCGGGTACGCGTTCCTCCCGGCGTCGGCGCTGGCGAAGATCGTCAACTTCGCCACCAACCTCGGTGCGCTGCTGTTCTTCGTGCCGCACGGCGCCGTGATCTGGGGGCTCGGCCTCGCGATGGGCGCGGCCAACCTGGTCGGCGGGTACGTCGGCGCGCGGATGGCGGTCGCGAAGGGCAGCGGGTTCGTGCGCGTGGTGTTCGTCGTCGTCGTCGGGGCGCTGATCCTGCGGCTCGGGTACGACGTCCTCACCGACCTCGTGTGACGGTCGCGCCCTGGCGTCGACGGGACGGGCCGCTACCATGGTCGGCGCAAGCATCAGCACCGGCGGACCGTTGAGAGAGACGGAGGCCGGCGAGGAGGAAGCAGCACACATGGCACTGATCGTGCAGAAGTACGGTGGGTCGTCCGTCTCGGACGCCCAGTCCATCAAGCGGGTGGCGAAGCGCATCGCCGAGGCCCGACGCGCAGGGAACGACGTGGTCGTCGTGGTGAGCGCCATGGGCGACACCACGGACGAGCTCCTCGACCTCGCCGGGCAGATCAGCCCGAGACCCCCGCAACGAGAGCTCGACATCCTGCTCACGGCAGGCGAGCGGATCTCCATGTCGCTCCTCGCGATGGCGATCACCAACCTCGGCGTCAAGGCGAAGTCCTTCACGGGCCAGCAGGCCGGCCTCATCACCGACGCCGTCCACGGGCGGGCCCGCATCGTCGACGTCGTCCCGCACCGCATCCGCGAGACGATCGAACGCGGCCAGGTCGCGATCGTCGCAGGGTTCCAGGGCGTCAGCAGCAACAACGACGTCACGACGCTCGGTCGCGGCGGGTCCGACACCACCGCCGTCGCGCTCGCCGCCGGCCTCGACGCCGACGTCTGCGAGATCTACACCGACGTCGACGGCGTGTTCACCGCCGACCCGCGCATCGTCCCCAGCGCCCGCAAGATCGAGCGCACCACCTACGAGGAGATGCTCGAGCTCGCGGCGTCCGGCGCCAAGGTGCTCGCGCTGCGCAGCGTCGAGTACGCCCGCCGCTACGGCGTCCCCGTCCACGTCCGCAGCTCGTTCTCCGGCGCGACCGGCACGATGGTCGTCGGCACGCACGGCGACCTCATCGACCCGAACGCCTCGCACGACCAGGAGGAAGCCATGGAAGACCCGATCATCTCCGGCGTCGCGCACGACCGCAGCGAGTCCAAGATCACCATCGTCGGCGTGCCCGACGTGCCCGGCCAGGCCGCGCGCATCTTCGAGGTCGTCGCCGGCGCCGGCGCGAACATCGACATGATCGTGCAGAACGTGTCGGCCGCGGCCACCGGCCTCACCGACATCTCGTTCACCCTGCCGCACGGCGACGCCCGTCCCACGATGGCCGCCCTCAACGCCGTCAAGGACGAGCTGAAGTTCGCCGAGCTCGAGGTCGACGACCAGATCGGCAAGCTGTCGCTCGTCGGCGCCGGCATGAAGTCCCACCCGGGCGTGTCCGCGCGCCTGTTCGGCGCGCTGCGGGACGCGGGCGTCAACATCGAGATGATCTCCACCTCGGAGATCCGCATCTCCGTCGTGACCCGCGAGGACTCCCTCGACGACGCGGTCCGCGCCGTGCACACCGCCTTCCAGCTGGACTCCTCCGACGGCGAGGCCGTCGTCTACGCCGGGACGGGGCGGTGATCTGACATGGCTCTCATCAACGACTCCGGGGTGAACGTCGCCGTCGTCGGCGCGACCGGCCAGGTGGGCGGGGTCCTGCAGCGGCTCCTCGCCGAGCGGGCGTTCCCCGTGCGCGACCTGCGCTTCTTCGCGTCCGCGCGCTCGGCCGGCACGACGCTGACCTACGAGGGCGTCGAGGTCGTCGTGGAGGACGTCGCGGCGACCGCGACCGACGACCTCGCCGACATCGACGTCGCCATCTTCTCCGCCGGCGGCGGCACGTCGCGCGAGCACGCGCCCCGGTTCGCCGAGGCGGGCGCCGTCGTCATCGACAACTCCTCCGCGTGGCGCCTCGACCCCGAGGTGCCGCTGGTCGTGTCCGAGGTGAACCCCGAGGCGATCGCCGAGGCCGCCAAGGGCATCGTCGCGAACCCGAACTGCACCACGATGGCCGCGATGCCGGTGCTCAAGCCGCTGGCCGACGAGGCCGGGCTGGAGCGGCTGCGGGTCGCGACGTACCAGGCGGTGTCCGGGTCCGGGCTCGGCGGCGTGCGCGAGCTCGCCGACCAGGCGCGGGCCGCCGTCGCCGGTGACCTGGAGGGCCTCGCGCACTCCGGGTCGGCCGTGGCGTTCCCCGAGCCGGAGAAGTACGTCGCACCCATCGCGTTCGACGTCATCGCGCTCGCCGGGAACCTCGTGGACGACGGGTCGGGCGAGACCGACGAGGAGCAGAAGCTCCGGAACGAGTCCCGCAAGATCCTCGGCCTGCCCGACCTCGCTGTGGCCGGGACGTGCGTGCGGGTGCCCGTCTTCTCCGGGCACTCGCTCGCCATCCACGCCGAGTTCTCGTCGCCCATCACCCCCGAGCGGGCGCGCGAGCTGCTCGCCGCGGCACCGGGCGTCGAGCTCGTCGACGTCCCCACGCCGCTGCTGGCGGCCGGGGCCGACCCGTCGTACGTGGGCCGCATCCGCACCGACCAGTCCGTGCCGGGCGGCCGGGGCCTCGTGCTCTTCGTGTCCAACGACAACCTGCGCAAGGGCGCGGCGCTCAACGCAGTCCAGATCGCCGAGCTCGTCGCTGCCGACCTGGCCGAGCTGTCGACCATCGACCTCGCCGAGGCGGCGGCCGCCGCCGACATCTGACGCGTCGCGCGAGTCGGCGCACGTCGGCGTGAGTCAGCGCACGACGGCGCGAGTCAGCGCACGACGGCGCGAGTCAGCGCAGGTCGGCGTGAGTCAGCGCACGACGGCGCGAGTCAACGCGCAAGGGCCCGACGGCGAGAGATCGCCGTCGGGCTTCGTCGTGCCTGGGTGACCTGACGGCGTGGCAGGACGTGGCAGATGTGTTGCCACGTCCACCAGACCTGTCAAAGAGGCGTGCGAACTTTGACAGGTGGGACGGACGAGCCGTTCATCACATCCGTGACGGATGTCGGCGCGACCCCGGCCGCGCGCGAGGCGCTCTGCGCCACCGGTCGGCGCTCTATGCAGGGTTCGAAGAGGTCGGACGGCGTGCCGTGCCGTGTCGCGCCGATCTGCGCTGACTCGCGCCCGGCTGCGCTGACTCGCGCCGTCGTGCGCTGACTGGCGCCGCTGTGCGCTGACTCGCGCCCGGCTGCGCTGACTCGCGCCCGACCGCGCTGACTCGCGCCGACGGGTTGACGCCGTCGTGCATCCATGGTTCATTAGTGGAGTAATGAACCCCAGTACTACAGAACCATCGTGAGGAGGCCCGCGTGTTCGACGGACCCGAGCCGATCTACGTCCAGATCGCACGGATGATCCGGGCGCAGGTGCTCGCCGGTGATCTCGCGGAGGAGGAGCAGGTCATGTCCACCACCCAGTTCGCGACGACGTTCCGCATCAACCCGGCCACCGCCGCCAAGGCGTTCGCCGGTCTGGTGGACGAGGGCGTGCTCTACAAGCGCCGCGGTCTCGGCATGTTCGTCGCGCCCGGCGCGCGGGAACGCCTGCTCGACCAGCACCGCAAGGCCTACTTCGACGACGTCCTCGCCCCCGCCCTCGCCCAGGCGGCGGTCCTCGGGATCAGCGCCGACGACGTCGTCGCCTACGTCCGGGGCACCGACGGCCACGCCCGACCGACCACCACGGAGAAGTCATGACGCCCGCACCCTTCGGCGCCCGCCTCGACGACGTCGTCGTCGAGTTCGGCAGGCAGCGCCGGCTGACCACCGACGGCAGCACCGTCACCAGCGACGCGACGACCGCTCTCGCCGGCGTCGGCCTGACGCTGCGCCCCGGCGTCATCACCGGCGTGCTCGGCCGCAACGGGGCCGGCAAGTCCACGATGCTGTCCCTGCTGGGCGCGTTCACCCGGCCGACGTCGGGCACCGTCCGGCTCGGCGCCGGGGACGTCGCCCCCGAGCAGTGGGAGGACCCGTGGGAGAACCCCTGGGTCACCGCCAACGTGCAGGTGGTCCGCGAGAGCGGGGACCTCCAGGACGACGAGAAGGTCGTCGAGACGCTCAAGTACTACGAGGCGATGCGGCCCGCCTGGGACGCCGAGCTCGCGGGCCGGCTCCTCGACCTGTTCGAGGTCGACGTCCGCAAGAAGCCGGCGGCGCTGTCCCGCGGCAAGCGGTCCGCCGTCGGCGCGACCATCGGCCTCGCCGCCCGGGCGCCGATGACCGTGTTCGACGAGGTCTACCTCGGCATGGACGCGCCCACCCGGTACGCGTTCTACGACGAGATCCTCGCCGACTACGCCGAGCACCCGCGCACGATCCTGCTGTCCAGCCACCTGGTCGAGGAGGTCGAGCGGCTGTTCGAGGACGTCGTCGTGCTCGACCGCGGCCGGGTGCTCCTCGCAGAGACGGCGGAGGAGATGCAGGCCCGCGGGTTCAGCCTCACCGGTCCCTCGTCGGCCGTCGACCGGCTCGTCGGCGGGCGCCGGGTGCTGCACCGCCAGCAGCTCGGCGCCACCGTCCAGGTCACACTCGAGGGCACGCCGGTCGACGGCGAGGCCGCCGCCGCGCGCGACGCCGGCGTCGAGATCGGGTCCCTGCCGCTGCAGGACCTGTTCGTCCGGCTCACCGACCCGCGGCGCGACCGCGCCGCCGACGATGCGAGGGCCGCCCGATGACGATCTCCCTGGACGAGCGCGCGGCGTTCGAGGCCGAGATGCGCCGGCGCGGGTTCCGCCGGGTCGTCGACTGCGTGACCGGCGGCGGCGTGATCTTCGGCGCCGGGTTCTGGGCGGTGTTCACGCTGTTGGCCGTGATCGTGCCCGTCATCGTCGACCACTACGGCAACGAGATGGGGGGCGGCGTCCTCATCGGCGCGGAGTACAGCGCCCGCTGGTTCGCCTTCACGCTCGGGATCATCCTCGTGTCGATGATCATGACGAACCACGTCGCCGCCGGTGGCACCCGCCGGTCGCTCTTCACCGGTTCCGTCGTCGCCGCCGTCCTCACCGGGGCGGTCTACGGCGTGCTCAACGTCGCCGCGTTCCTCGTGGAACGGGCCGTGTTCACCGGCTTCGGCTGGACCTGGCACGCCCCGGGCGACGTCCTGCCCGACGGGATCGGCTGGTGGGCGGGCGTCGCGCTGTCCGAGCTGCTCGTCGTCACCGTCTACGTCATGGTCGGCATCGCCGTCGCGGTGGGCTACCAGAACCACGGCGTGTGGACCGGCACCCTGCTGATCGTGCCCGCGCTCGTCCTGCTCGCCGCCGTCGAGGTGGCCGCCGGGACCGGCACCGCCGACGACCTGCTCGGCCACCTCCGCACGGGCTCCGGCCCGCTGTGGTACGCCTTCGGCCTGGTGGTCGTGGCGGCCGCCGCGGGCTGGATGCACGTCCACCTGTCCCGGCTGCGACTGCGACCCACGCGATGAGCGCCGCCCTGCCGACCGCCCCCGGCCGAGCGACGCGCCCCGGCGAGCTCCGCGCCCACACCGCCCAGCGGCGTGCCGCGTCGATCGCGCGCCGCCGGTTCGCCCGCGGCCTGACGCTCGCCGGGCTGCTCTTCTGGACGGCGTGGACCTTGCTCGTCCTCGGGGCGCCGCTCGTCGTCGCCCGCTGGGGCGGCGAGCTGGACGGCCTCACCTACGACGCGGCCGGCAGCCCCGCGCGCTGGGTCGTCTTCGGCACCGGCGTGGCCACCACCGCCGGGCTGCTGCGCATCCACGTCGCCGCCGGCGGCAGCCGGGCGGCGTTCGTCCGGGGCGCGGCAGGCGCCGCGCTGCCCGTCGGGGCGGTCTTCGGCGTCCTCACCGTCGCCCTCGTCCTCCTCGAGCGGGCCACCTACGCCCGGGCCGGCCTGCCCTGGCAGGGCGCCGCGGCGGCGCTCGACCCCGCGACCTGGACCGGTGCCGCGGTCGTCGTCGTCACCGAGGCGATCGGCGCCGTCGCCTACGTCCTCGTCGGCGTGGCGGTCACGGCCGTCTACCGCCGGTTCGGCGCCCTGCGCGGCACGCTCCTGGCCCTGCCCCTGCTGGTGCCCTGCGTCGTCGTCGACCTCACCACCCGCTCCGGCGTCTTCGGCCTGCCTGTGCGCGGCGCCTACGCCGACACCGCGCTCGGCGCACCCCTCGCCGTCGCCGGGGCCCTCCTGGCCGCCGCCGCGGCGGCGGTCCTCGCGCACCGGCTGCTGCGCACCGTCCCGCTCCGCCCCTGACCCGCCCACCGACCGCACCACCCAACGCACCACCCAACGAGGAGAGCATCATGGAAGCACCCGTCGTGGAGGTGACGAACCTCCGCAAGACCTACGGCCCCAAGGTGGCCGTCGACGACGTGTCGTTCACGGTCCGGCCCGGCGAGATCTTCGGGATCCTGGGCCCCAACGGCGCCGGCAAGACCACCACCGTCGAGACGCTCGCCGGGCTGCGGCACGCCGACGCCGGGACGGTGCGCGTCGCCGGGATCGACACCCAGCGCGACCCCGCCGCCGTCCGCGACATCCTCGGCGTGCAGCTCCAGGAGGCGACGCTGCACGACAAGATCACCGTCGCGGAGGCCCTGCACCTGTTCGCCGGGTTCTACGCCGACCCCGCCGATCCCGCCGAGCTGATGGACATGCTCGACCTGGCCCCGCACGCCGGGCGCCAGTTCGCCAAGCTGTCCGGCGGGCAGAAGCAGCGCCTGTCCATCGCGCTCGCCCTCGTCGGCAACCCGCGCATCGCCGTCCTCGACGAGCTCACCACCGGTCTCGACCCGCAGGCGCGGCGCGCCACCTGGGACCTCGTGGAGCGGGTGCGGGACCGCGGCGTGACGATCCTGCTGGTCACCCACTTCATGGAGGAGGCGGAGCGGCTCTGCGACCGCCTCGTCGTCATCGACGCCGGACGGGTCGTCGCCGAGGGCACCCCGCGTGGCCTGATCGACGGCCTCGACGACGGCAGCACCGTCGTCCTGCGGTTCGGGGTCGCGCAGGCGTCCCGCGCCGTCGAGGTGCTCGACCGTCTCGTCGGGCCGGACCACGACGTGCGGCAGGTCGAGGCCCTCGACGCCCCCGGCGAGATCGCGGTCACGGGGACCGCGCGCGTGCTCTTCGCCGTCGTCCCCGCCCTCGCGGCGGCCGACCTGGTGCCGGACGACGTCCGCACCGTCACGCGGACCCTCGAGGACGTGTTCCTCGCCGTCACCGGCCGCACCTACGACCCCGGCACCCACCGCGAGGACTCGGCGGCCAGTCCTCAGCCCGCCCTGGCCGAAGGAGGCCGGTCATGACCACGACCACCGTCCCCACCACGCGGGCGCAGGCGGCCCGCCGCAGCTCCGGCTGGCGCGGCCTCGGCCTCCTGCTGCGTACCGAGACCCGCGTGTGGCTGCGCGACTTCACGTCGGTGTTCTTCGGCGTCCTGTTCCCGTCGGTGCTGCTGATCGGGGTCGGCTACGCGATCCCCGGGATGCGGGAGCCGATGACCCAGGACATCCCCCCGGACTCCGCCTGGTACGGCATCCCGGCGATCATGGCGTACCTGCCCACGGTCCTCGCCATGGCGGTCGGCACGCTCGCCGTGCTGTCCCTGCCGGTCACCTTCGCGACCTTCCGCGACAAGGGCGTCCTGCGGCGGTTGTCCACCACCCCGATGCGTCCGCAGGGGATCATCGTCGCGCACCTCGTCATCAACATCGTCACCAGCCTGGCCGGGGTCGCCCTCGCCCTGGTCGTCACCCAGGTGGCGTTCGACCTCGTGGCTCCCGACAGCGTGGGCGTCGTCGTCGTCGGCCTCGTGCTGGGCATCCTGTCGATGTTCTCGCTGGGCATGCTCATCGCCGCGCTCGTCAACAAGCCGTCGACGGCGAACGCCGTCGGGTCGCTGATCTACTTCCCGCTGCTGTTCCTGGCGGGGCTGTGGACGCCGGGACCGATCATGCCGGACTTCATCCGTGAGGTCGGCGTGTACACCCCGATGGGGGCTGCCGCGCAGGCCATGGACGCCGGCTGGTTCGGCGGGGACCTCCCGCTGCAGCAGTACGTCGTCATGGCGGTGTGGACCGCCGTGCTCCTGCCGCTGTCGATCCGCCTGTTCCGCTGGACCTGACCGGTCCGCGCCGCCCCTCGCGCGCTCGCGCGGGGGGCGGCCTAGCGTGGTGGTCATGAAGCCGTTCCTGCTGCTGGCGACGCGCGCCGAGGACGTCGCCGCCGACGGCGAGTACGCGGCGTTCTGCCGGTTCGGCGGCCTGGAGCCCGCCCGGCTGCACCGGGTGCGGCTGGAGGCCGGGCCGATGCCGGACCTCGACCTCGACGACTACGCCGGGATCGTCGTCGGCGGCGGCCCGTACAACTCCTCGGACCCCGAGGTCGAGAAGTCGGACGACCAGCGCCGCGTCGAGCGGGAGATGAACGCCCTGCTCGACGTCGTCGTCGCCCGGGACCTGCCGTTCCTCGGCGCGTGCTACGGCGTCGGGACGCTCGGCGCGTACGCCGGGGGAGCGATCGACCGCACCTTCGGCGAGGACGTCGGGCTCGCCACGATCGAGCTCACCCAGGAGGGTGCCGCCGACCCGCTGCTCGCCGGGCTGCCGCCGGCGTTCTCCGCGTTCGTCGGGCACAAGGAGGCCGTGCGCACCCTCCCGTCCGGGGCGGTGCGGCTCGCGCTGTCACCGCGGTCGCCCGTGCAGATGTTCCGGCTCCAGGACAACCTGTACGCCACCCAGTTCCACCCCGAGCTCGACCTCGCCGGGCTGGTCCAGCGGGTGCGCGTCTACCGCGACCACGGGTACTTCGCCCCCCAGGACGCTGACGCCGTCATCGCCCGGGCGTCGTCGCGCCGGGTCACGCAGCCGCCGAAGATCCTGCGGAACTTCGTCGAGCGGTACGGGGGCTGACGTCGGCCAGGCCGGCTGCGTTCAGCGGACGAGCACGGTGCCGTCGTGCGGGGCGGCGAGGTAGCGCTCGACGAGCGCCAGCCGCTCGCGGGTCGAGGCCGCGAGGTCCGCGGGCAGGTCGTCGGGCGGGAACCAGCCGACCTCGGTCGACTCGTCGTCCGCGACGTGCGCGGCCGACGCCGCCTCCGCCGAGACGGGTCGCGCCACGAAGCACAGGTCGAGGTACGCGGTGCGGTCGCCGTTCGGGTAGGTGACCTCCGGCGTGGTGGACACCGCGGCCAGCGCCTCCACCTCGACCTCGACGCCGGTCTCCTCCAGCACCTCCCGCGTGATCCCGCGCGCCGGCTCCTCGCCCGGCTCGAGGATGCCGCTGACCAGCGCCCACAGGCCGTTGTCGGCGCGCCGGCCGAGCAGGAGGCGGCCCGCGTCGTCGCGCACGACGGCGGTCACGCCGGGAAGCCACAGGGGAGCGGTGCCGACGTGGGCACGCAGGGCGAGGACGAAGTCGGGGACCGGCATGCGCCGACGCTAGCCGACACCGTGTCCGTGCGGGCCGCCGTCGGGCCGCTGTGCGGTCCCTCACGAACCGGGCCCGCATCGTGGACACGCCTGGACGACGCGCTCGGGGGCGGCGTACTGTCGTCGCCGTGAACATCCGTTGGTATTGGCGCTTTACGCCGGCTCCGCTGGGAGCTCGGCGGGCTCGCGCCTGACCGACACCTTCCACCGGAGCCAGCACAGGGCCTGGGACGCGTCTGCGTCCGGGCCCTTCGTCGTCGGACGGGCCTCCGGTCGGGATCGGGTGCTGTGCGGCGACCACGCCGGTCCACCCCAGCCCCGAACCCGACGCACCGACGACCTGGAGCCCCGATGAGCAGCACCGCCACCCCGGCGCGCGACGCCCGCCCGGACCATACTGAGCTGATGGCCGAGACCTCCGACCTGCGCGTCCGCGCGCTGGACCCCCTGCCCGCACCGCGGTCCCTGCGCACCGAGCTGCCGCTCGGCACGACGCGCAGCGACCTCGTCACGACGTCCCGCCGTGAGGTGCGCGACGTCCTGCGCGGCGAGGACGACCGGCTCGTCGTCATCGTCGGCCCCTGCTCCGTGCACGACCCGGCCGCGGCCCTCGACTACGCGAACCGCCTCGCACCCGTCGCCCGCGAGCTCTCCGAGGACCTCGTCGTCGTCATGCGCGTCTACTTCGAGAAGCCGCGCACCACCGTCGGGTGGAAGGGGCTCATCAACGACCCGCACCTGGACGGCTCCCACGACGTCCACCACGGCCTGCGGCTCGCCCGCGAGGTGCTGCTCGGCGTGCTCGACGCCGGCGTGCCCGCCGCGTGCGAGTTCCTCGAGCCGACCAGCCCGCAGTACATCGCGGACGCCGTGACCTGGGGCGCCATCGGGGCGCGCAACGCCGAGTCGCAGGTGCACCGCCAGCTCGCGTCGGGGCTGTCGATGCCGGTCGGGTTCAAGAACGCCACCGACGGCGACGTGCAGATCGCCGTGGACGGCTGCATCACCGCCGCCAGCGAGCACACGTTCTTCGGGGCGGACGCCGAGGGCCGGGCCGCCGCCGTCGAGACGGCCGGGAACCCCGACTGCCACGTCATCCTCCGTGGCGGGCGGGGTGGCCCGAACTACGGTGCGGACGACGTCGCGGCGGCCCTGGCCACCGCCCGCACCTCCGGGCTCGGCGGCGCCGTCGAGGCGGGCGTCGTGGTGGACGCCTCGCACGGCAACTCCGGCAAGGACCACGTGCGTCAGGCGGAGGTCGTCCGCGAGATCGCCGCGCGCCTCGCCGACGGCGAGCGCGGCATCTCGGGTCTCATGATGGAGAGCTTCATCGAGGCGGGCGCCCAGGCTCCGGGGCCGCTCGACGAGCTGGTGTACGGCCGGTCCGTCACCGACAAGTGCATGGACTGGTCCACGACCGCCGAGCTGCTCGGCGTGCTCGCCGGCGCCGTCCGCGCGCGCCGCTGACCCTCGAGGCCGTCGAGCGTCTCTGGATGTCGCGATGCGAGCGCTGATGCGCGACGTCCAGAGACGCTCGGCCCGTCAGGGGAGACGCAGGACGACGTCGGGCCGCACCGGGCGTGGTCGCCACCCCGACTCCCGCAGCAGCGCGGAGACCTCCACGCCGACGCGGCCGTGCCAGGCGTCGGCCCCCGTGCAGCGGCGCACGACGGTCCGTCTTGTCACGAGGAGGTTCTGCCGCTCCCGGTCGCGGAACACGGCGCGGGGGAGCGAGTGGACCTCCTGACCGTCGACCTCGACGAGCAGCCACGTGCCGTCCGGGAGCAGCCACGCGAGATCGACCCGGCCGACCCGGCCACCGGCCAGGAACGGGAGCTGGACGACGTCGGGCGGGACGCCCTCGTCGAGGCACGACAGCCGCGCCCAGGTCTCGGCCGGCGACTCGGCGCGTCCGTCGGCCTGCGACCACCACTCGTGGGTGCGCGCCACGCCCCGTCGTCCGGCCGCGGCGCGGTGCGCGGCAGCGAGACCCGCACGGGTGACGAGACCCTGGTGGAGCGCGGAGTCCATCAGTGCGACCGCGTGGCGCCGGCCGACCTCGGGCACGGCCTGCGTCAGGGCCCGGTCCACCGGCACGCAGGGGAGAAGACCGTCGACGAGCACCGGGTCCGCGACCGGCGAGCGTCGTAGCCGGACGCCGGATCGCGTGGCCCGCGGCGCGCCGGTGGGCACCGAGACCTCGGGCGTGATGGAGAGGGGCGCACCCTGCGCGCCGTGGAGGACGAGTGCGCACAGCCCGGTCGCGACGGAACCCGGATGGGCGAGGAGCCCGAGGACCGCGGACCGCCGGCGACGACGGTCGGGGCCGTCGGCCGCACCGGGCGGGGGCCCGAGGTCGACGACGCCTCGGACGGGCCGCTCCCACTCCTTGGCGCGAACCCTGGCGGCGACCTGGGCGTTCGTCAGGCCCGCCGCCGCGCACTGCCGGACGGCGAGCAGCCCTTCCTGGCGGGCGGCCAGGGCGACCAGGTGGACGGGGAGGGGAGAGGGACGACCGGACACCTGGGGGAGCGAACCAGGTCGGCGGGCGCGCCGCCGTCGTCATCCACAGGTCTCGTCCGTCGAGCGTCTCTGAATGTCGGGAGTCCGGCGTTGGTTCGCGACATTCAGAGACGCTCGGCGGACGGGCGCTCGGCGGTGGCGGCCGTGGCTGCGGTGGGGATGGACCCATCCGCGCGGCCGTCGGCACCGAACCACTGGTGTCCCGGACGGTCCGGGACGACGGCGGGAGGCACGCAGATCGACCCGGCACGCACCGTGCGGCACACTGTTCGGGTGCCACCACCGGGGACGACACCGATCGACGACGCGCTCGTCGCGTGCGCCGACGGCGACGCCGCGACCTTCGGCGCCGTGTACGACGCGCTCGCGCCCGTCGCGCACGGCACAGCGCTCGCGGTCCTGCGCGACCCGGACCACGCCGCCGAGGTGACGCAGGAGGTGATGGTCGAGGTGTGGCAGACAGCAGCACGGTTCGACCCCGCCCGCGCCTCCGCGCGCACCTGGGTCGCGACGCTCGCCCGACGGCGGGCCGTCGACAGGGTGCGGTCCGAGCAGTCGCGACGCGACCGCGACCAGCGTGACGTGGACTCCTCCCGGGCCGGTGCGGACCGGGACGTCGTCGCCGAGGACGTCGAGCGTCGGCTGGAGGGTGCCGCGGTGCGCCGCTGCCTCGACTCGCTCACGCCGACCCAGCGGGAGGCCGTCGTCGACGCCTACTACGGCGGGCGGACCTACCGGGAGGTCGCCGACCGGCTCGGCGCCGCGCTCCCGACCGTGAAGTCCCGCATCCGCGACGGCCTCGGCCGCCTGCGCGACTGCCTGGGGGTGAACCGTGGCTGACGACTACCGCGACGCCTGGGACCTGTTGCCCGCGTACGCGCTCGACGCCGTCGACGACCTGGAGCGGCGTGCCGTGGAGCGGCTGCTCGCCGACGACCCGGCCGCGCGCCGGGCGCTGGACGAGTACCGCGACGTCGTGGCCGCGTTCACCGTGGAGGCAGAGCCTCCGGCGCACGTGCGCGACGCCGTGCTGGCGCGCATCGCCGATGCGCCTGCGGGCGCTGCCGAACCCGACGCGACCGCCCCTCCCGTCCCGCTGGTGCGGCCCGGCACGTCGCCCGGCGACGACGTCGGCCAGGACGGGACGCCGGTGTCGCCCGCCGGGTCGACGTCCGACGGCGTGGTGCCGATCGACCGGCCCCGTCGCCGCCGCTGGACGTTCGTGGCGGCCGCGGCCGCCGCGGTGGTCGCGGTCGCCGTGCCGACGACGGTCGCGGTGCAGGCCCGCCAGGAGCAGGCCGTCATGCAGGAGCGTGCGGACGCCGTCGCCCGGATGATGGCCGACCCGTCCGCTCAGCTCATGCGGGGTGAGGTCACCGGCGGCGGTGAGGCGACGGTGCTGGTGGCGGGTGACGACTACCTGTTCAGCGCGACCGGGCTGCCCGGCCCGGGCGACGGGCAGGACTATCAGCTGTGGGTCGTGGGGGCGGACGGCGCGGTCTCCCCGGCGGGCGTGCTGCCGACCGACGACGGCGCGACGGAGCAGCTGGTGCAGGACGTCCCGGGTGTGGGCGTCGCGGTGACGATGGAGCCCGAGGGCGGTTCGGAGCAGCCGACGTCGGACCCGATCGTCGTGCTCGCACAGGGATGACCCGGAGCGAGCTGGCGAGTGCAGGGGCAGCGCGACCATGGGTACCGCGGATGACCCGGAGCGAGCCGGCGAGCCCGACCCGGCCACGTGCACCGGTGCCGGACCGGCCCAGACGCGAACCGGCCCGCCTCGTCGGGTGACGAGACGGGCCGGTGGTTCCGCTCCGGGCGCCCCCTGCGCGCCCGGGGCGTGGGATCACATGGTCGGCATGAGGACGGAGTCGATGAGGTACACGGTGGCGTTCTGCGTCATGACGCCGCCGCAGACGACGTTCGCGTCGTTGACCATGAGCTCGTCGCCGGAGCCGGTGACCTCGAGGGTGTCGCCCTGGACGGTGGTGTGCTCGCCGGGCAGGTCCTCGGGGAGGGTCTGGCCCTCGACGACGTGGTAGGTGAGGACGGACGTCAGGAGGTCGGCGTCGGTCGACAGGGTGTCGAGGGTGGCGGCGTCGACGGCCTCGAAGGCTTCGTCGACGGGGGCGAAGACGGTGAACTCGCCGCCGTTGAGGGTGTCGACGAGGTTGACGTCGGGGTTGAGCTCGCCGCTGACGGCGGACACGAGCGTGGTGAGCATCGGGTTGTTGGACGCGGCGACCGCGACGGGCTCGGTGGACATGCCCTCGATGGAGCCGGCGCCGTCGGGCACCTGCTCGGCGTACGCCTCGCAGCCGGGGCCGACGAGGTTGGCGGCGGGGTCCATGGCCATGTCGGACTCCATGTCCTCCTCCATGGGGGACTCGGAGGCCATGTCGTCCTCCATCGGGGTCTCCTCGGTCATGGTGTCCTCGGAGCCCGACATGTCACCGCTGTCGTCGGAGGAGCAGGCGCCGAGCGTCAGCAGGGCCAGGGTGGCGAAACCGGCGGCGGCGGTGCGGGTGCGAGTGGATGCCTTCATCGTTCTCTCCTTGCCTCGTCGCCCCGACCTCTCCGGGGCTTCACGGGTGGTTCGGAGCGGTGCGGCGGGTGGATGGCTCCGGATCGAACTTTTTCTCGGCAGACTCGGGTCATGAGCGCGAGGGCGGCGGTGCGGCGGTTCGACGGGGCGATCCTCGGCGTGGGGACGACGTCGGGCACCCGGCTGGTGGTGGGTCGCTGGGCGAGGTCGCCGTTCGGCGCGTTCGCGGACGTGATGGTCGAGGACGTGGCGGGGCGGCGCCTGCTGATGGCTCCGGCGCACGTGGCGGGCTTCGTCGCGACGACCTACGGGTTCGACGACGTCTGGGAGGGGCCGGTGGTCGCGCGGCGGGAGGCGGCGCCCGCCGAGGGCGCGGCGGCGGCCTCGCGGGCGATCACGGTCGTGGCGGGTCCGCTGCGGCTGCGCGCGGTCGTCGGGCCGCGTACCGCGCTCGGGCGGCTGCTGCGCACGGTGCCACGCCCGCTCGCGACCTCGTCGTCGTTCACCCTGGTCACGGACCCGGTGGCGCGGCTCCTGGTGGGTGGCGTCCGCACCCGCGGGTCGGCGGGCGGGGGCCGGCTGGAGACGTACGGCGCGACGGACGTGCACGCCGTCGTGGCGGTCGAGGCGACGTGGGACGGGGCGGACCTCGGGTCGTTGGCGGACGTCGACCCGCCGGTGCGGTTCGGGTTCGGCTCGACGCCGCGGCGTCCGTCGTTGACGACGGTGACCACCACGGTGCGGGGGTAGCGGGCCATCCGCGGGGCCGCCGGCTCCGAACCGGGGTCATGGAGACGCTCATCCTCATCGGTCTGCTCGGCGGTCTGATCACCGGGATCTCGCCGTGCATCCTGCCGATGCTGCCGGTCATCTTCTTCGCGGGCGGGGTCGAGGGGGCTCGGGAGCGGTCCGCCGACGCCTCGGACGACGCGGACCCGGACACGCCGGACGGCGAGCACGCCCGGGACGGCGCCGCGCAGCCCGTCGCGGCGGCGACGTCGGGCGGGGGCGTCGACCCGGCGCTGTTCGCCGGGGCGCCGCCGGTGCGGGTGGGTCGCGGGGGTCGCGTGGTGACCGGCGCGGCGGCCGGTCGCGGGCCGGTGTCGGTGCCGATCTCCGGTGACACCTTGCCGGACGCTGCCGATGCCGGCGACACCGGTGCCGGGTCCGTCGCGCCGGCGGGCATCCCGGGCGACGCGGACGTGTCACGACGTCGGGCCGCGCGGTCGTGGCGGCCCTACCTGGTGATCGCGGGTCTGGTGGTGAGCTTCAGCGTCTTCACGCTGCTGGGTTCGCTCATCCTGGGTGCGCTGGGGCTGCCGCAGGACCTGCTGCGCTGGCTGGGCATCGGGCTGCTCGTCGCGATCGGCGTGGGGATGATCGTGCCTCGCTTCGAGGAGGTCCTGGAGCGGCCGTTCCTGCGGGTCGCCGCGTGGGGCTCGCGTCGCGGGCCGAGCCAGGATCGTGGCGCGTTCCTGCTGGGGCTGGGCCTGGGCGTGCTGTACGTGCCGTGCGCGGGGCCGGTGCTGGCCGCGATCACGGTGGCGGGCGCGACGGGCGACATCGGTCCCGGCACCGTGGCGCTCACGGTGAGCTTCGCCGTCGGCGCGGCGATCCCGCTGCTCGTCTTCGCCCTGGCCGGACGTCGGGTGGCCGAACGGGTGCGCGGCTTCCAGCGGCACCAGCGCGGCATCCGGGTCGCCGGGGGCGCCGTCATGATCGCCCTGGCCGGGGCGCTCGCGCTGAACCTGCCGGCCCAGCTCCAGCGGGCCCTGCCGGACTACACCGGCACGCTGCAGGAGCGGCTCGACTCCAGCGACGCCGTCGACGAGGCGCTGGGCCTGGGCGGCATCGTCACGGACACGAACCGCGAGCTGTCGAACTGCACGAGCGGGTCGACCGAGCTCGCGGACTGCGGCACCGCGCCGCCGCTGACCGGGATCACGCAGTGGCTGAACACGCCGGGCAACGCTCCCGTGGACCTGGCGGACCTGCGCGGCAAGGTGGTGCTGATCGACTTCTGGACGTACTCCTGCATCAACTGCCAGCGGGCGCTGCCGCACGTCAACGCCTGGTACGACGCGTACGCCGACGCCGGGCTGGAGGTGATCGGGGTGCACACGCCGGAGTTCGCTTTCGAGCGCGAGACGCGCAACGTGATCGCGGGCGCCGAGGACCTCGGCGTCGACCACCCGATCGCGCAGGACAACTCCTACTCCACGTGGACGGGCTACCGGAACCGGTACTGGCCGGCGGAGTACCTCATCGACGCCGACGGCACGGTGCGCTACCTGAAGTTCGGCGAGGGGGACTACGCCACGACCGAGCAGCACGTCCGGGACCTGCTGCGCGCGGCCGACCCGACCGTGGAGCTCCCGGAGCCGACCGACATCGAGGACTCCACCCCGGACGGCTCCACGACGCCGGAGACGTACCTCGCGCTCAACAAGGTCTTCAACTACTCGGGGCCGACGGCGTACGGGAGCGGGGAGCGGGAGTTCGAGGCGCCGGAGGAGCAGCCCGCGGACACGTTCTCGCTCGCCGGGACCTGGGAGGTCGACTTCCAGGGGGCGACGTCGGTGTCCGACGACGCCCGGCTGCGGCTCGGCTACCGGTCCACGGACGTGTACGCCGTCCTCGGCGGCGAGGGCACCGTGACCGCGCGGGTTCTCGCCGACGACGGGACGGTGCGGGCCGAGCGGGAGATCGACGTCACGGGGAGCCCGACGCTCCACGACGTGCTGCGCGGGGACTCCCCGACGTCGGGCACGGTCGAGCTGGACGTCCCGCCGGGCGTGACGGTGTACACCTTCACCTTCGGGTGACGAGCCCGGGCGCGGGCGTCCCCACCCGTCTCGCGCCGGCCCCCGCGGAGCGGGACGGGTGGGGTCGCTCGCGCCCGGTCTCAGGGGACGGACCACCCCGACGACGCCTGGACCCACGGGCTGACGCGCACCTCGGCGCCGTCGAGGACGTCGAGGGTGGCCGGCCCGGCCTCCGTGCCGAGACCCGGCGCGATCTCGGGGACGAGGCGCACGGGGTCGGCGTCGGTGACGGTCGTGACCTCCACCGCGACGGTGACGTCCGGGTCGTTCGCGGTGGACATGGCACCCCACTGGAGGGTCGACATCACGGACTCCCCGGCGGGCACCACCACCCGCCCCGGGACGACGCCGTCCGCCGCGGCGACGACCCGGACGTCGTCCTGGGGTGCGTCGGCGGCGTCGAGGAACACGAGCCGGGGCACGCCGTCGACGGCGCACGACCGGCCGGACGTGTTGCGCGCCAGGACGGAGAGGTAGCGCTGCCCGGCTGCGGCGTCCGGGGCGGAGAGGGTCGGTTCGAGGTCGTCGCCGGTGCAGTCGGGCGCGTCGTGATCCGCGGGCCAGGCCTCCACGCCGTCGGGCAGGGGCACCGTGTGCGGCACGACGGCGGGTGGTTCGAGCCCTGCGACCCAGACCTGCACCGGCTCGCCGTCCGGCACGGTGATCTCGGCCTCGGAGGGGGTCACGACGGACGCCTCGTCCTGCGTGGCGAGCCACGCGGCGAGCTCCTGCGCGGCGGCCGCCGACGTGGCGGTCACGGTGAGCAGGCTCGGCGACGCCTGGTTCCACGTGAAGACGGCGGAGGTGACGTCGGGGCGGGCGGCGACGTCGGCGACGAGCCGGGCGGTGGCCTCCCGCGGCACGAGCCCGGCCGCGTACGTGGCGGTGCCGTCCGCGGTCCGCAGGGTGGCCGGTGGGGTGAACAGGTCGGCCCGGGCCACGAGGTCCGCGGCGACGGCGAGGTCGGCCGGGTCCGGCACGGTGACGGTGGTGTCGTCGACGGACACCGCACCGGCGGCCAGCAGCCGGTAGGCGAGCGCGACGGTGCCGTCGTCGGGCGAGTAGAGCTCGACGGGGCGCTCGCCGGCGTCGTCCGGCTCACCGGAGACGACCGTGACGTGGACGGCCGACGGCGTGCCCCAGCCGGTCGGGGCGAGCGCGGACGCGGCGTCGTCGGCGGCCTGCTGCGCGGCGTCGGGCGCGAGGTCGGGGTCGAGGTGCACGGTGACGCTCACGGCCCCGCCGTCGGCCTCGTCCCAGGCCTGCGCCTCGACGTCGACGACGCCGGGTACCTCGGCGGCCTGCCCGACGTCGTCGCGGACCCCGGACGGCAGCCCCGCGTCCCACGGGCTCCACCAGAGCAGGCCGAGGAGCGCGACCGCCACCACGACGACGGTCAGGGCGGCGAGGCGGCGAGGCACGTCGACGATCCTGGCACCTCGCGTGCCGGTCCGGGTGAGGGGGCGGTGCAGGACGTGTGTCGGCGCTCCCCCCGATCACGTCCAGAGACGCTCGACGGGCAGGTCAGGCGGCGAACGCCTCCAGCGCGGCGCGGTCGACGGGTCCGGTGGCGCGGATCAGCTCCTCGGCGTCGTCCATGCGGTCCCACACGTTGATCCCCATCGCGCCCTGCACGCGACCGCCGTCCACCCAGAACAGCACGCACTCGCGGTCCGCCACGGACCCGCTGACGACGACCTCGCCCTCGGTGAGCCCCTTCGCCTCCATGCCGAGGTCGAGCTGGTCGGAGTAGAAGTAGGGGAGCACGTCGTAGGGCGCGCTCTCCCCGAGGATCGCGCGGGCGGCGTGCCTGCTCGTCTCGTCGGCCGTGGCCCAGTGCTCGAACCGCAGCAGGCGCCCGTAGCGCAGCGACGGGACGGCGGCGATGTCGCCCGCCGCCCAGACGTCGGGCGCGCTGGTGCGCAGGGTCCCCTCGACGGCGAGGCCGCCGCCCGCGGAGCCCGGCACCAGCTCGATCCCGGCCTGCGACGCGAGCTCGGTCTCCGGCGTCACGCCGATCCCGACGACGACGGTCACCGCGTCGAGCGTGGTGCCGTCGTCGAGGCGTACGCCGGTGGCGTGTCCGTCGCCGAGCACCTCCACGACGCTGCGGCCGTGCAGCAGCCGCACCCCGTGCTCGGTGTGCACGCCGGTGAAGATCGCCGCCGCCTCGGCGCCGAGCACGCCCAACGGGTGCGCCTCGCGCCCGACGACGGTGACGTCCCGCCCGAGCTGCCGCGCCGACGCCGCGACCTCCATGCCGATCCAGCCGTCCCCGACGACCACGACCGGGCCGTCCTCGGCGAGCGCTGCGGCGAGCCGGTCGGCGTCGGCGACGCTGCGCAGGTGGTGCACGCCGTCGTGGTCCGCGCCGGGCACGTCGAGGCGTCGCACGCGGGAGCCGGTGGCGAGCAGCAGCCGGGAGTACCGCAGGGTGCCGCCGGGCGCCGTGTCGACGGTGCGGCCCGCGACGTCGAGGGCGAGGGCGGTGGTGGCGGTGCGCAGGTCGACGCCGTGGTCGGCGTACCAGCCGGCGTCGAGCGGGGTCAGGGTGTCCCGGCCGGCCTCGCCGCGCAGGTAGTCCTTGGACAGCGGCGGCCGCTCGTAGGGCACCTCCGCCTCGGCGGCGACGACGACGAGGTCGCCGTCGTAGCCCTGCTCGCGCAACGTCTCGGTCGCGCGGGCCGCGGCGAGCCCGCCTCCGACGACGACGATCGGATCCATGCTGATCCTCCATGACCTGGGTGGGTGCTCGTCTCACACCTTGTCACGGGGCTCGCGCGCGCGCCGTGGGGCGGCGGCGAGGGGATCAGCGGGGTCGGTCGACGGCGGAACCGTCGCCCTCGTCCCACTCGTCGCCGGTCGGGCCGCCGGTCGTCGTCCGGTCGGTGGCGTCCTCGCGGGGTCGGGGGGCCCGGCCGCGGGCGCCGGCGCGCTTGTCGAGGTCCTTCTGGCGCGTGGTGGTGGAGAGCCCGCCGACGGCGAGGACGGCCCCGGAGAGCACGAGGTAGAGGCCGAGGAGCA
Source organism: Isoptericola dokdonensis DS-3 (assembly GCF_001636295.1). Classification (NCBI taxonomy): domain Bacteria; kingdom Bacillati; phylum Actinomycetota; class Actinomycetes; order Micrococcales; family Promicromonosporaceae; genus Isoptericola; species Isoptericola dokdonensis. The sequence goes on from NZ_CP014209.1 coordinate 3,188,989, forward strand.
TCGCGACGGTGGTGACGTCGTCGGTGGGGCGGGCGAGGACGGCGACGCCCAGGATGATCCACAGGACCGCGTTGACGAGCTGCCAGTCCCACGCGAGGTTGCGGGTGACGCGGCCACGGAGCCCGGCGATGACGCCGAGCACGCCGGCGATGCACGCCCAGATCCCGACGGCGAGGAACACGACGGACGAGGTCATCGACGGCCACAGCACGATGAGCGCGGCGGCGACGATGCTGATGATCCCGGCGATCAGCCGCCACTGCTGACCGTCGTCCTGCGCGGACCGGGCGGCGTACCCCTCGAGGGCGAGGAGGATGCCCTGCGCGGCGATCGCGATGCCGATGAGCCACCGCAGCGCCTCCAGCCCGCCGTCCGGGTTGACGAAGAGCAGCACCCCCACGACGAGGTAGGCGACGGCGCGGAGGTAGACGAGCCCCCACAGCCTGCGGGCAGTGCCCATCGTCCGCTGGGAGAGCGGTGTGCCGCTGTCGGTCATCGAGGGCCTCCCCGTCGCCGGTCCTGGGTCGATGGTACGAGCGGGGTGCGCCGGAAGTGCTGTGGACACGCCCGTCGTCGAGCCGCGCTGACGTGCGCGGAGACCGGTGCGATCCGCCGGCTCAGGACGAGGAACGCCGGACGACGACGCTCGGCTCCGTCGGCGAAGGCGGCAGCGGGGCGCCGTCGAGCACCGCCTCGACGCACGCCGCGAGGTGCGCGGCCTGGGCGGCGGACGGCTGGCTGATGCTGGTCAGCGGCGGTGCGGCCAGCGCGGCGGCGGGCACGTCGTCGAGGCCGATCACCGCGAGGTCGCCGGGGACGGCGAGCCCCGCCGCGCGGGCACCTGCGAGGACCGCCAGGGCGACGTCGTCGTTGTAGCAGGCGACGGCGTCGACGCCCGTCTCGACCCAGGACCGGACGGTCTGCGTCGCGGGCAGGCGGAGGTCGAGGGTGACGCACGGCGGCTCCGGCAGGCCGAGCCGGGCGCACTCGGTGCGGATACCGTCCGTGCGCAGGTCCGCGAACTCCCGCAGCCGCCGGTCCGGCGTCGTGGCGACGGCGACCTGCCGCCGTCCCCGCTCGACCAGGTGCTGCACCTGGAGGGCGCCCAGCCCGCGCTGGTTCCCGGCGTCGATGCCCGGGTGGCCGCCGTCGCCGGCGTCCCCCGCCCCGACCACCTCGATGCCCGCCTGCCGCAGGGCCCGCAGGTCCTCGTCGGGGAAGTGCGTCAGCCCGACGACGACGCGCGGCGTCACCGCCCGCCACAGGTCGCTCAACGGGCGCGACGGACGATGGTGGTGCACCAGGAGGAAGAGGCCGCGGTCGGCGAGCGCGTCGGTGAGCAGGTCCAGCACGGTGTCCACCACGGGGCCCGTCGGCCAGTCGGGCAGGACGCACACGACCAGGTCGCTCCGCCCGCGCCGCAGGGCGCGGGCCGCCGCCGACGGCGCGTACCCGAGCCGGACGGCGGTGGTTCGGACGAGCTCGCGGGTCGCGGTCGAGATGTTGGCGCCCGGGGTGTCGTTGAGCACGTAGCTCACCGTTGTGCGGGACACCCCGGCGGCGCGCGCGACGTCGGCGCTGGTGACAGGCATTGTCGGACCTCCGGTGGTTGCCCGCACTCTACGCGGGCCCGGTGTCCTCCGCGTCGCCCTGCTCACCGTCGCCCGGGTCACCGTCGAAGAGGGTCGCGAGCGCGCCGATCACCGGCCACGCACCCTCCGAGCTGTTGCCGAGCACGCTCACCGTGGTCGCCGTCGCCGGGTCGTGCGTCGACCGGAACGACACCCCCGGGTCGTAGCCCTCGATGATGAGCGCGTCGCCCGTGCTGTGCACGAACACGCCCATGCCGCTGCGCATGTCCTCACCGGGCACCTCGTGGCGGGGCCGGACCATCTCCGCGACCGTCGCGGGACCGACGATCCGGCCGGCGAGGAACGCGCGCCAGAAGTCGTGCAGGTCTGTGGCGGTGGTCCACGCGCCACCGTCACCGTTCCCCAGCACCGGCAGGTGCAGCACGTTCGTCACGTTCCCCGACTCCTCGAGGTAGCCGTGGGCGGTGTGGCCCGGCAGGTCGTCGGAGCGGAGGTAGTCGGTGGCGGTGAGACCGGCCCGGTCGAGCACCTCGCCCCGGACCAGGTCGTGGAACGTGCGGCCCGCGACCCGCTCCGCGACCACCGCAAGGACCATGTACCCGCCGTTGTTGTACATGAAACGGGTCCCGGGCGGCGACGCCTGCGGGAACCCGGTGAGCTCCGGCAGGAACGCCGCCGCCGAGTCGAAGACGTGCACCGGCTGCCGCAGGACGTGGTCGTGGGGGTCCCAGTCGGCCTCCTCGTCGAGGTAGTCGCCGATGCCCGAGGTGTGGGTGAGCAGGTGCTCCACCGTGACGGCGTCGTCGATCTCCGGCAGGTCGTCGCGCAGGATCGTGCGCACCGGCGTCGTCAGCGCCAGCGCGCCCTGCTCCACGAGACGCAGCACCGCCAGCGCCGTGAACATCTTGGAGCCGCTCGCCATCGCGAACCGCGTCGACGGCGTGCACGGCACCCCGAGCGCGCGGTGGGCGAACCCGTGCGCCTGCTCCAGGACCCGTTCGTCGCCGACGTCGATCGTGACGACACCCGTGAACGCGTCCTCCTGCACCGCCCGCGCGAGCGCCTCCTCGTCGATCCGCATCTCCCGATTGTGCGTCGACGGAGGCCTGCTCGCGCAGCGAATTTGCCGGCGGCCGCGCGGAACCTCATGCGTCGGTTGTCGACGGGTGAGGAGGGACGGCGTCGGACGGAGGGGTTCGGCGTCGGTTCGTAGGGTGGGTCCATGAGCGACGACGACCCCGTCCGCCGGGCGGCGCAGTACCGCGTGGACCGGGACGCGGCCCGCGACCGGGCCGCGCAGGAGCCGGCCCGCGCCGACCGGACCGGCCCGGCCGACGAGGGCACCGCCGAGCCGCAGGACCGGCCGCCGCGCCGCATGGACGACCGTGCCCTGTGGGTCGACACCGTCATCGACCAGGCGATGCGCCGCGGTGAGTTCGACGACCTGCCCGGTCAGGGCAAGCCGCTGCGAGGGATCAAGGGCACCCACGACCCCGACTGGTGGCTCAAGAACCTCGTCGAGCGCGAGCAGATCACCGGCGTCCTGCCCGCCGCCCAGCTGCGCCGCGACGCCGCCGAGCTCGACGACACCGTCGATCGCGAGAGCGACGAGCGCGGCGTGCGACGGGTCGTCGAGGACTTCAACGCCCGCGTCGTCGACGCGCGACGGCAACTCCTGGGCGGCCCGCCCGTCGTCACGCCCACGCGCGACGTCGACGCCGAGGTGCAGAGGTGGCGCGAACGCCGCCGTGCCCGCGGGATCCGCGACTGACCGGAGGCGTGTCGGTCGGGCGTCGTCACGGACGCGGCAGCCCGGCCCGGACCCGGAATCCTCAGGCGGAGGTGTGGGCCGCGAGACCGGCGCGGACGTGCTCGACGATGCCGTCGGCCGCCGCTTCGATCTCCGCGATCGTCGTCTCGAACCCGGCCTGGTCGCCGTACCAGGGGTCCTCCACGTCGATCAGGTGCTCGTCCAGCAGGCCGACGGTCGGGGCCGCCGGGTCGAACGACCGGAACATGCGGACCGGCGCGTTCGGCGCGAGGGACCGCAGCCGGCGAGCGTGCTGCGACGTCATCGCCAGGACGAGGTCGCGCTCCCCGAGATCGGCCGACGTCACCTGCCGCGCGCGGTGCCCGTCACCCGCCGGGTAGCCGTGCGAGGCCAGGGTGCGGCGGGCGCGCGGGTCGACGGGGTTGCCCCGCTCCTCGTCGCTGACGCCGGTCGAGTCGACCACGACACGGTCGGCCAGGCCGGCGGCCTCCAGCCGGTCCCGCAGCACGATCTCGGCCATGGGGGAGCGGCAGATGTTTCCGGTGCAGACGGTCATCACGCGGTACGGGCTCACCCGTCCATCATCCACGATCCGCACGGTCCGGCGGTCGGTCGTCCCGGTGACGTGCGTCGCGTCCGGGCGCGCCGGAACCTCTGCTCCACCTCGCTCCTGACCTGGTGCGGCGCCGGTCCCGTGCGCCCGCGCCCTCACGGGCGGTGAGGCCGCTTCTCGTTGCCGCGCCGGTAGTTTCCCGTGGCCCGGGCGAGCAGGAGCTGGACCTCGTCCTCGTCAGCGCGGTCCGCGGCCCGCTCCAGCGCCGCAACGAGCCGTGCGGCCGCCGCGCCGGCGACCGTCACGACGACGCGTCCTTCGCGCGCGACCCGGACCCGGCCGTCCTGGGTGACGTGGTGATCGAACGGGTGGGGGAACGCCTCGGAACTTGCCATCACGCCACGCTAGGAGGTGCCGGACGGCGTGCGCACGATCTTTTCGAACGTGTGGTCGCCCACGAGACGTTCCAGGTCATCGCGGAGCCGTGACAGCTGACCGGACGCCGTCGCGATCCAGGGCGGCATGGGCGTCAAGCTGCGCATGGGCGAGCAGGGCACTCGCGCGACCGCAGATCTCGATGTCTCCACGCGTGCGCGTGGAGAAGATTTCGAGCAGGCGTTCGGTGACCGGCTCGCACGCGGTGGGGTTGAGGGTTCCGGCATCCAAGGGTGCGCTGCGCCGTGACCCCGATGCCCCGGCCCGGGTCGCCTGCACGGCCTCGGTGCGTGCGGTGCGACTCCACGACCCCGGGCTTGCCGAGCCGCAGTACGTGATGCACCCCTACCGGGTCTCGATCCCGTTCCTCGGCAAGGCGTGGGCAGGCCTGGACGTCGAGGTCTCCGACCCCGAGATCGGTCCGTTCGCCCACACCCGCAGGCAGATCGACGGGCACCTAATGGAGTTCGGCGACCACTTCGGGTTCGGCGACCTGCAGCCGGTCGAGCTCGTCGATCTGGAGTACCAGATCTCAGAAGGTCCACGCCGTCACCGACCCCGACGACGTGCGGGCCCACGACCTGGTGGACCTGCAGCTGCTGTGGTTGCGCGCCCCGACCTGAGCGTGCTGCGGCAGATGTGCGTGCGCACCTTCGCCTTCCGCAATCAGCAGTCCTGGCCCCCGCTGCCGCTGCGGCCGATGGATGACTGGTCCCTGGCGTATGCCGACGCGCGCGACGAGACTCTCGTCGACGGGACCACTCCGATCCTCGCGACGCTCGACGAGGCCCGCGCCTGGCTCGCCGACAAGGTGCGCGAGATCGACGAGGTCTACGCACGCTGCAGACCTGGGCGGACGCGACACTGGTGCCGGTGCACGAAAAGGTCTGCGCCGCTTCGCAAGCCCCAGAAAGCCCCCAGCGACCACGAAGAGGTCTCTCGGAGGAAGCGAGCAGGACCGCTGCCCTGAACAAACGCCTAGGTCAGCGGCCCTTCTCGGCTGGTCGGGGTGACAGGATCTGAACCTGCGACCTCTTCGTCCCGAAGGGCAGTAGCACTGCTCGCGACCTGGGGAAGCGCACGTGTTTCCGCGCTTTGTCGTCCTTGGCTGTCGGTCGCCGTCGGACCGGCAGGGAGGCCGTAGATGCTCACTTAGTGCCCGGGGTAAACCACTAGTTCGTGAGGATCCGCAGTGCTGCCTGGCCTTCGCGACGGGCCTCACCCGGGATCGCATTCCAGTAGCGGGAGTCGTCGGGCAGTTTCCGCGTCAGTGTGGCGATGCGCTGACGGTCCGAACCGGCAAACGTCTCACGGATGGCGAATGGGTCATCGAGGCAACACAGCAGCGCGGCCGCGTCTTGAAGATGACGCTCGGGGTTGCGGGAGTCGGTGCGGTAGGCCGCGGCCTTGAGGATGAGCGCCCCGAACACGTTGGGCACACTGATGGTCGTCCGGCACTCGTCGATGACGAGATCTGCGTTGACGGTGCGGCGCAGCGCCTGGGTGCCGCCTTCGATCGCGACGAGGTCGTGGCCGCGGATCAGCTCGACCACACTCGGTGCAGCGTGGTCTGCGACCAGGACGTCGACGACGTCACTCGTGACCAGGTCGATGCGGTCGGTTCCGCGGACGAACCGGTGCGCGGTGCGCTCGCGCGGGTCGATCGAGGTGAGCATCCGGTATCCGAGGGACTCCAGGGCGCGCGCGGCCTTGGCCGGTAGGCCGCGCGTGGTCTCAACGTGCAGCACGATGTCGACATCGTTGGTCGGCCGGACGACGTCCAGGCCGTGGTGGATCGTGTGGAACTGGGTCATGAGCCCGCCGACGAGGGTCCACGCGGTGTGCGGTAGTGCGCCGGCGATCTCGGCAACATTAGGCCAGGGCGCGAGCCATCCGCCCGGTGGGGTCGCGACGGCGATGGTGGTGCGGTCAGCCACGCAGCTTCTCCAGGGCATCGGTGAGGGCGTCCAGGCCGGCGACGCGCTCGCGGACATCGAGCGACCCGGCAAGGTCCAGTGCGGCGAGCGCGGTGCCTGCATCGGCGAGGCGCGTGATCGTGGCGATCGGGAATGCGGTCGCGCGGAGTGTGATCCTGCCATCGGTGTCTCGGGTCAGCCCGAACCGGCGTTCCAGGTTGCCGAGTTCGTCCACGGCGACGTAACCGTCGATCGCGTTGGCCTCCGCCAGCCCGAGCTGGGGCCGCACGGCGCTCGTGCCGACGATCGCACCCCTCAGGCGCCCGGCGACGGTCGAGTGCCCGGCGTACCGGAAGGTATCGGCGCGATCCCTCGCCCTGTCGACCAGGTCCGCGGAACTCATGGTTCGAAGCCGCGCCTTGAGCCGGGACCGTTGGCTGGCGCCCATCCATGACGCCTCGAGCCCTGACAGGATTGCGACCGAGCCCCACGCCGTCTCCGGCAACCACGCCCTGGTGCGTCGTTGACCGCGCTCGGCAAGAAACGCCTCGATCGAGTCCGAGTCGATGACCCCACGTGCGAGTGCCGTCAGCTCACCCTGGGCGACGAGATGCTGCACCTGCCGAGTCGAGACCCCCAGGCGCTCGGCTGCATCCCGCACGGCAACCAACGACATGACAGACAGTTTCGCCTAAGCGAAACAATCAGTCAATTGATCACGCTGAGGAGCCAAGGACCCCTTGTATCGTGCGCGCCGGACTCTGCACACCGGCGCCGACCTGCTGACCGACAAGCAGCAGGCACGTCTCGAGGCGGTGTTCGCCATCGAGGAACATGTAGAGGTCGAGGCGACCTGGGGCATCTACCAGCGCATGATCACCGCCTACCGCCACCCCGACCGCGCCCAGGGCCAGGCTCTCATGACCGCCGTGATCGACTCCCTGACACGCGGCGTCCCCGCCGCGCTGAGCGAGCTCGTCACCCTCGGCCGGACCCTGAAGAAACGCGCCGCCGACGTGCTGGCATTCTTCGACCTGCCCGGCACGAGCAACGGCCCCACCGAGGCCATCAACGGTCGTCTCGAGCACCTGCGCGGCTCCGCCCTCGGCTTCCGCAACCTGACCCACTACATCGCCCGGTCCCTGCTCGAGGCCGGAGGCTTCAGACCGCTGCTACACCCTCAGATCGGATGAGCCACTCTGCCGGAGCCCTGGCCTCGACCCCTACCCAGCCGCCACCACCGGCGCCCGGCGTGTCACCCGAGCACCCCCTCATCTGCGCTGAGCCAGTTAATGAAGCACCCCGGTTTCGTGGCGCTCGGGGTAAGACGAAAGGCCCTCCGCGCCAAGCGTTTCCGCTGGCCGGAGGGCCTTCCTGGTGGTCGGGGTGACAGGATTTGAACCTGCGACCTCTTCGTCCCGAACGAAGCGCGCTACCAAGCTGCGCCACACCCCGAGGGATCACGTCCGCTCGACGAACCTGGGCCGAGCCCGGGCCCCGCGTGCGGAAGCCTGCTCAGAATAGCCGACGATCGGCCCGGAACGAAAATCAGATCAGCGCCGTGCGGTGAACGTGATCAAGGTCGCCTCCGGGCGGCACGCGAACCGCACCGGCGCGTACGGGGAGGTGCCGGCACCGGCCGACACGTGCAGCCACGTCGAGCCCTCGCCGCCGTGCTCGTCGGGGCGCGCGTCGGGCCAGCCGTGCAGGCCCTTGACGCGGTGGCGGTCGATGTCGCAGTTGGTCACCAGCGCGCCGTAGAACGGCAGGCAGAGCTGCCCGCCGTGGGTGTGCCCGGCGATGATCGCGTCGACGTCGTCGGCGTGCATCTGGTCGAGGACCCGCACGTACGGGGCGTGGGTGACGCCGAGGCGCAGCACGGTGCCCGACGGCGCCTCGGCGGCCTCCGGGTAGACGTCACGGTCGATGTGCGGGTCGTCCACGCCCACGAGGGTCACGGGGCGGCCGTGGACCTCGACGACGTCCCGGCGGTTGTCGAGGTCCGCCCAGCCGGCGGCGGACATCGCCTTCGCGAGCTCGTCGGCCGGCAGGTCGGGCTGCCGGCGGAACGGGAGCCGGGCGTCCGGCAGCAGGTAGCGGGCCGGGTTCTTGAACGAGGGGGAGTAGTAGTCGTTCGACCCCATGACGAACGCGCCCGGGAAGGCCAGGAGCGGTTCCAGCGCGTGCAGGAGAGGGGCCAGGGAGTCCGGGTGGGCGAAGTTGTCGCCGGTGTTCACCACGAGGTCGGGCTCCAGGGCCGCCAACGACCGCACCCACTCGATCTTGCGGCCCTGGCCCGGGGTGAGGTGCAGGTCGGACACGTGCAGCACGCGCACGTCACGCTCGCCGGGAGTCAGCACGGGCACGGTCACGCGACGCAGCGTGAAGAGCTTCGTCTCCAGGTGCGCGTAGGCGAGTCCGGCCGCCGCGACGCCGACAGCGCCGCCGAGCAGCTTCAGCGGGTTCAGTCGTCGCTCCCGCCGTCGCCGCCACGACCGCCGCCGTTCCCGTTCCCGTTGCCGGGGCCGTTGCCGTTCCCGGGGCCGCCGGAGTCACCGGAGTCGCCGTCGTCCGAGCCCGAGTCGCCGCCGTCGTCGCCGGAGTCCTCGTCGGAGTCTCCGTCGTCGGTCGTCGGAGGGGCGGGCGGCGCGGCCACCTGGCCGATGAGGTCCGGGTCGGGCTCGCCGAAGTCCTGGACCGGCATGCCCTTGACCGCCTGGTCCATGTACGTCTTCCAGGCGGGGGCGGCCACGGACGAGCCGTACAGCGGCTCGAAGTACTCGCCGTCGACCCACAGGCCGTTCGTGTGGTCCTCCGTCTGGCTCTCGATCGACCCGACCCACACCGAGGTCGCGAGCTGCGGCGTGAAGCCGCTGAACCAGGTCTGCGCGGCCAGCTGCGAGGTGCCCGTCTTGCCGGCCACCGGACGGCCGTCCTCGAGGCCGCCGAGGCGACGCGCGGTGCCGTCGGTGAACACGCGCTCCATGGCGTACACCATGGTGTTGGCGATGTTGCTCGCGAGGGCGTTCTTGTCGCAGTCGGCCTGCGGCACCTCGTAGCTCTCGCCGCCCGGGCCGGTCACCTCGTTGATCGCGACCGGCGAGCAGTAGGTGCCGCCCGAGGCGATCGTCGCGTACATCGACGCGACGGCCAGGGGAGACGTCTCCTGCGTGCCGACGATCATCGGCGCGACGACGTCGATGTCCTTCTCCTTGACGTCCGTCGTGCGCAGCGGGCCCCGGTCCTCGACGTCGCCCGTGCTCTTGCTCGTCGGTCGGAAGCCCATCTCGTAGGCGGTGTGCCGCAGGTCGCACAGGTTGAGCTGGTAGCCCATGGACACGTAGGCCGTGTTCACCGACTCGTAGGTGGCCTGGAGCACCGGCATCGTGCCGCCCGTGTTCCCCTCCGCGTTCCGCGGGTCCCAGGGCGACGTACCCAGACCGTTCGTGCACGGCGACGCCTGGAAGTTCCCGACCGTGTAGGTCGTGTGGTTCGCGCTGACGCGCTCGTTCAGCGTGTGCCCGGACCGCAGCCACTCCGCCAGCACCACCGGCTTGAAGTTGGACCCCGGCTGCAGGCCGCCCGACGCGCCGTGCAGGTAGTCCGCGTTGAAGTTGACGGTGGTGTCACGGCTGGCCTTGTCGCCCTCCGCGGTCCCCGAGTACGGCACGTTCTGCGCCATGGCGAGGATCTCGCCCGTGCCCGGCTCCACCGTGACGATCGCCGCCTCCAGGTTGGAGTCGTCGTCCTCCGGCACGGCCTGGTTGATCGTCTTGTACGCCGCCTTCTGCTTCTTCCAGTCCAGCGTCGTGTGGATCTCCAGGCCGCCCCGGTACAGCAGCTCCTGACGGTCCGCGCGGGTCTCCCCGAACGCGGGGTCCAGCAGGACCTCCTTGATGACGTAGTCGCAGAAGAACGCCGCCTGGTTCGCGGCCTGGCAGCCCGCCGACGTCGGGGTGACGTCCAGGGTGTCCTCGATCGGCGTCGCCTGCGCCTCGTCGCGCTGCTCGTTCGTGATGTAGCCGAGCTTCCACATGTTCTGCAGGACGGCGTTGCGCCGCTCCTCCGCCTTGTCCGGGTTGCGCGTCGGGTCGAAGAGGCCGGGAGCCTTCGTCACGCCCGCGATCGTCGCCGCCTCGACGGGCGTGAGGTCCGCCGCGGACTTGTCGAAGTAGTAGCGCGACGCCGACTCCACGCCGTACACGCTCGCCGAGCCGAACTGGGCGACGTTCAGGTAGCCCTGGAGGATCTCCTCCTTCGAGATCTGCTTCTCGAGCGCGACCGCCATCTTCGCCTCGCGCAGCTTGCGGTTGAGGGAGTCCTCGTGCGCGTCGATCACGGCGAACGGGTCGTCGTCCTGCAGCGCCGACTCGATCAGCATGTTCTTCACGTACTGCTGCGTGATCGTCGACGCGCCCTGGGTCGAGTCGCTGCTGAAGTTGTTCACCGCGGCACGCGTGATGCCGCGCGCGTCGATCCCGTTGTGCTCGTAGAAGCGCTCGTCCTCGATCGCGATCACCGCGTGCTGCATGTGCTCCGAGATCTGGTCCAGCGGCACCACGATGCGGTTCTGGTAGTAGAACGTCGCCAGGAGCCGGCCGTTCGACGCGTAGATCCGCGACTGCTGGGACAGCGGTCGCGGCTCCAGCTCCGCCGGGACCTCGTCGTAGATCTCGATCGTGCTGTCGGCGGCGGCGTTCGCGCCCGCCACGGCAGGGATCACGAACCCGGCGGCGAGCACGCCACCGGCCCCCGCGGCCAGCACGAAGGCGAGCAGCAGGGCGACCAGCTGGCCGGCCGGGATCGTTCGGGTGATGCGGCGGGACTCGGGTGACGCCATGGTGAACAGCCTAGAGGTTGACCTCCGGGCCACGACCCGAACCCGACGGGGCGCGTGTGCAGGTCCTGTGGAATGGTCGTGCCGGGCATCGAGCAGAGGGCCGCCGGGCTACCATCGCGCCATGGCTACCACGTGGGAGTACGCGACCATCCCCCTCCTGATCCACAACACCAAGGCGATCCTCGACCAGTGGGGTGCGGACGGCTGGGAGCTGGTCCAGGTCGTGCCCGGACCTGACGGCACCGGCCTCGTGGCCTACCTCAAGCGTCCCGGGGCGTGACCGTCGTGAGCGTCGAGGCACGCCTCGCCGAGCTCGGCATCACCCTCCCGGGCGTCGCCGCACCCGTCGCGGCCTACCAGCCCGCCGTCCGCTCCGGTGCGCACGTCTACACGGCCGGGCAGCTCCCGTTCGTCGACGGCGCCCTGCCCGTCACCGGCAAGGTCGGCGACGGCGAAGGCCTCGTCGACCCGGCGACCGCCGCGGACCTAGCCCGTACCTGCGCGCTCAACGCCCTCGCGGCCGTCCGCAGCGTCGCCGGCACCCTCGACGGCGTCCGCATCGTCAAGGTCACGGGCTTCGTCGCGAGCGACCCGTCGTTCACCGGTCAGCCGGCCGTCCTCAACGGGGCCAGCACCGTCCTCGGCGAGATCTTCGGCGACGCGGGCACCCATGCCCGCTCCGCCGTCGGCGTCGCGGTCCTGCCGCTGGACTCCCCGGTCGAGGTCGAGATCATCGCGGAGCTCCCCGCCTGATCCCGACGGGGTTGCGGTGATCGTCGCGCTCGCGCTCGCGGGGTGACGGTGAGGTGCGCGCGGCCGCGTTCACGCGCCCCAGGGGGCGCTCCACCTCGGGCAGGAGACGGCCGCGCGCACCACACCGCCACCCCGCTCCGTCGTCGGCTCACGTCCGGCGCACGACGACGACGCATCGTGACCACAGGTGTCGTCGAGCGAGGCGCGACCCAGACGACGAAGCGGGAGGGCGAGGGTGCTCCGCGTCGTCGTCCCACCCGAAGTGGAGGTCGCGCAGCGACCGTGAACGCGACGACGCGGAGCACCCTCGCCCTCCCGCAAGGAGTCGAGGACGAAGGCCGAGCGGAACCTCAGCGGGCGCGACGTTCCAGCCGGTCGAGGTCGAGGAGCACGACGGCGCGGCCCTCGCGGCGCACCCAGCCGCGGGTGGCGAAGTCGGCCAGCGCCTTGTTGACGGTCTCGCGGGACGCGCCGACGAGCTGGGCGAGCTCTTCCTGCGTGAGGTCGTGCGCGACGCGGACGCCCTCGTCGTTGGTCTCGCCGAACCGGTTGGACAGGTCGAGCAGCGCCTTGGCGACCCGGCCGGGGACGTCGGAGAAGACGAGGTCCGCGAGGGTCTCGTTGGTGCGGCGCAGACGGCGGGCGAGCGCACCGAGGAGCGTCGTGGCGACGCTGGGGTGCTGGGCGATCCACTGCACGAGGGCCTGGTGCCGCAGCTCGTAGATGAGCGCCTCGGACACCGACGACGCGGTGGCGGTGCGGGGGCCGGGGTCGAACAGGGAGAGCTCGCCGAACATCTCCCCGGGGCCGAGGATCGACAGGAGGTTCTCGCGGCCGTCGCTCGACCGGCGTCCGAGCTTGATCTTGCCCTGCGCGATCACGTAGAGACGGTCGCCCGGCTCGCCCTCGCGGAACAGGACGTCCCCGCGGCTCAGCTCCACGGGCACCATGGAGGCGAAGAGCGCCTTGGACTCCTCGCTCTCCATGTCCGAGAAGAGGGGGGCAGAGAGCACGACGGTGTCGTCCACAGCATTCCTCACGATCTCTCAGGGCCGACCTGGCGCCGGCCCGGTCTGCGCACAAGTGTGTTCCAGGTCTCAGTCTGCCTCACCAGGGGGCTCCGCGCCCGGAGGCTCGTCGCGTCGACGGCCGGGGGATGAACGACCGGCGCGCGCCGGAAGTTCCGTCAGGAGCGGGACCGGCCGGTGTCGGAGGCGGTGGATACGCTGCGGTGGTGCCCACGGTGAACCGCCAGCAGCCTACCCCGTCCGGTGAGTCGCACCTGTCGTTGGTGCGTCGTGCGCGGAAGGTGGACCGGGTGCTGGCCGAGACGTACCCGGACGCGCGGGCGGAGCTGGACTTCACGACGCCGCTGGAGCTGTTGGTGGCGACGGTGCTGTCGGCGCAGACGACGGACGTGCGGGTGAACGCGACCACGCCGACGCTGTTCGCGCGGTACCCGGACGCGGTGGCGCTGGCGGCGGCGGACCCGGCGGAGATGGAGGAGATCCTGCGGCCCCTGGGGTTCTTCCGGGCGAAGTCGCGGGCGACGATCGGGCTGGCGCAGGCGCTGGTGGAGCGGTTCGACGGCGAGGTGCCGCCCCGGCTGGCAGACCTGGTGACGCTGCCGGGCGTGGGTCGCAAGACGGCGAACGTGGTGCTGGGCAATGCGTTCGGCATCCCCGGGATCACGGTGGACACCCACTTCGGCCGGCTGTCGCGCCGGCTGGGCTTCACCACGGAGGAGGACCCGGTCAAGGTGGAGCACGCGGTGGGCGCGCTGTTCGAGAAGCGCGACTGGACGATGCTCAGCCATCACCTGGTGTGGCACGGGCGGCGCGTGTGCCACGCGCGGCGTCCGGCGTGCGGGGCGTGCCCGGTGGCGCGCTGGTGCCCGTCGTCGGGCACCGGGGAGCAGGACCCGGTGGCGGCTGCGAAGCTGCTGAAGCCAGGGCCGCGCGGCTAGGGCACGGCTGCCGGTCAGGCAGGTTCGGACGCCGGTGCGAGGGTGGCGGCCAGCACCCGCCAGCTCTCGCCCGCGCGCACCCAGAGCCGCGTGTAGGTCAACCGCGCGGAGACCGCGGTGCCGCCCTGGATCGCGTCCACCGCGGCGACCAGCCGGGTCACTCCGCTCAGGGCGTCCTCCTGGACGTCCAGCGACTCCTCCTCCAGGCGGGTGATCTGCAGCAGACCCGAGCGGTAGCCCTCCAGGTCGTCGTCCTTGGAGAAGACGGACCCGTCCGGGCCGACGCCGACGCAACGGGGATGCAGCAGCTCCTCCAGGGCGCTGACGTCGCCGCCACGCTGGGCGGCCTGGAGCGCGCGCTCGGCCTCGAGAAGACTCATCGCCCGAGTCTAGGCAGCGGGGAGGCTCATCATCGGCGCCAGCCACTCCGTGAGGAGTGCGTTGACCTGCTCGGGCGCCTGCTCGGGCAGGAGGTGCCCGGCGCCGTCGACGGTCTCGAACCGGAAGCGGCGGGCGAGGGCAGCGCCGTCGACGTCGGCGTTCCCTGGTCGCCAGAACGCGTCGACGGAGCCGTGGACCTGCAGGACGGGCACCTCGATGGGCCGGCGCAGCGCGGCCAGGTAGTGCCGGCCGTCGGGCCGCACGGAGGTGCGGGTGAGCCACCGGACCGCCTCGACGGCGCTGTGCGCGGCGAACGGGATGCGCAGCACGTCGCGGTAGCGGGCGAGGTCCTCCTCCGGCAGCGGCGTGCCGCCCCCGGCGCTCAGGACGGCGTCGACGCCGCGCCCGTCGACGAGCCGTCGCTCGGGCAGGGACGGGATCTGGGCGAGCGTCAGGAGCCGCTTCGCGGCGGGGGTGAGGAGGCGCCGGGGCGGGACGTGCAGCCGCAGCGGGTGCGGGGCGGACAGCGCGGCGACGCCCGCGGTGATCCCGGGCTGCAGGGCGGCCATCGCCCAGGCGAGGATCCCGCCGGTGCCGCAGCCCACGACGACCGCCTGCTCGTGCCCGAGCGACCGGACGACGCCGGCGACGTCTCGCGTGCGGGTGGGGACGTCGTAGCCGGACGGTGGCTTGTCGGAGGCGCCGGTGCCGCGCAGGTCCATCGCGGCGACGCGGATCCCGGCGTCGGCGAGGCCGGTGAGCTGGTGGCGCCAGGTCCACCAGAACTGGGGGAACCCGTGCAGCAGCACCACGAGGGGTCGGCGGTCGCCGTGGGTCCGTGCGGGCCCGGCGGTGGCGACGTGGAAGCGGGACCCGTTGGCGGGCACGAGCTCGTGGCGCCAGGGACCCTCGACCAGGGCACGGCTGTAGTCGGTGGCGTCGGACATGGCGGTCACGCCCGCAACCTACCGGCTCGGAGGCCGACCGGCTCAGCCGCCGGAGGTCACCGGCGCGGCGGAACCCTGGCTGCCGGACTCGCTGCCGCTCTCGGCGACGCGGTCCTTGGGCGGGTCGAACCGGTAGCCGACGTTGCGGACGGTGCCGATGAGCTGCTCGTGCTCGGGGCCGAGCTTGGCCCGCAGGCGCCGGACGTGCACGTCGACGGTGCGGGTGCCGCCGTAGTAGTCGTAGCCCCAGACCTCCTGGAGCAGCTGGGCGCGGGTGAACACGCGGCCCGGGTGCTGCACGAGGTACTTGAGGAGCTCGAACTCCTTGTAGGTGAGGTCGATGGGGCGGCCGCGCAGCCGGGCGGTGTAACCGCCGGCGTCGATGGCGAGCTCGCCGGCGGAGATCTCCTGCGGGGAGTCGTCGGCCGGTCCGCGGGCGGACCGCTCGACGACGAGCCGCAGCCGGGCCTCGACCTCGGCGGGGGAGGCGTTCTCCAGCAGGAGGTCGTCGGCGCCCCACTCGTGGTTGACGACCGTGAGCCCGCCCTCGGTGAGGACGAGCACGAGCGGCACCGTGAGACCGGTGGCGTGCAGCAGTCGACAGGTCGTGCGGGCGGCGACCAGGTCGCGGCGCGCGTCGAGCAGGACGACGTCGGCGTCCGGGGCGTCCACCAGGGCGGACGGCTCCATCGGCAGCACACGCACCTTGTGCGTGAGCAGGCCGAGTGCGGGCAGCACCTCGACCGAACCGCCGGTCGCCGGGGTCAGGATCAACAGCTCGGCCACGCGTGCTCCTCCCGTTGCCGCTGGTGGCAAAGGTACCGTGCCGTGAGCGACAGGTCACAACCGACCACCATGGGAGACTCGACCCCGTGACCGTGACCTCCCGCGCCGTGACGACCGCCGTGCTCGCCACCCTCCTGGCGGTCGCGTCGTTCGTCGGGCCGCTGTGGACGGCGGTCGCGGCCGCGCTGCTCGTCGTGCTGCTGGCCGTGGGCTGGGCCCCGCTGCTGCGGCTCCCTGCGGAGGGTGCGACGACGCTCGTCGTCCTGGTCGCGGGGCTGGGCGGTCTGGCGGTCACGTGGTTCACGCAGGGCGAGCCGGTGCTGCGGAACCTGCCGCTGGTGATTGCGATGTCGCTCGTGCTGGCCTTCGTCGCCCAGATGCTGCGGCGCGGCGGCCGGCCACGGCTCGTGGAGTCGGTGAGCGGCATGACGGCGGGCGTCGTGGCGGCCGTGTGCGCGGCGGGCTGGGTGGCGGCGGTGCGCACCGACGCGGGCGCGGACCTGGTGACGACGAGCGCGGTGGCCCTGGCCGTGGGGTCGGCGGTTTCTGCGCTGCCGATCGCGGCGGGCTGGACCGGGTCGCTGCTCGCGGCGGCGCTGGGCGCGGCGGCCGGCGTGGGCGCGGCGTCCGCCCTGCCGGAGGTGGAGCCGCTGCTGGGGCTGGTCGTGGGTCTGGTGGCGGGTCTGGTGGCGGCCGCCCTGCGGTTCCTGTTCGACCGGCAGCCCACGCTGGCGCGACGACGGGCGGCCCTGGCCGCCGTCGCGGTCCCCGTCACGGTGACGGGGATGCTGGTCCTGGTGGTCGGTCGCCTGCTCGTCTGACGGCCGGGCCGCGCGTCACTCGGCGCGGATCGCCTCGCCGGCGAGCTCGATGCGGACCTTCTTGGCGACGAGGACGCCGCCGGCCTCGAGGGCCACGTTCCACAGCAGGCCGAACTGCTCCCGCTCGAAGTCGGCGGTGGCGCTGAACCCGAAGAGGTTGCGGCCGTAGGGGTCGGTCCCGGCGCCGCCGAACTCGGCGTCGAGCGCGATGGGCCGCGTGATGCCGCGGATCGTCAGCTCGCCGTGCAGCACGAAGCTGGTGCTGCTCCCGGGGTCCCGCTGGAGGCCGAGCCGACCGGGGCTGCTGCGCTTGAGCATCGCCCACGAGAAGATCGGGTCGGGTGCCGGCTGCCACTCGATGCCCGTCGAGCGGAACTCGATGGTCGGGTGGTTCTCGACGTCGAGGAAGTCGGGGCTCTTGAGGTGGGTGTCGCGGTCGTCGAGGTGCGTCGAGATGGAGGCGGACTCGATGGTGGCGGTGACCCAGGAGTCGAGGGGGTCCTCGGCCACGTGGATCGTCGCGGACCCGGTGCCGAACTCGCCCCGGACGGGGCTGACCATCATGTGCATGGCGAGGAACCCGATGCGCTTGTGCGCCTCGTCGAGGTCGTACCTCCCCGGTGCGGGGATGACCAGGTCGTTCCAGGTCCGGGTGGGCGCTGCGGGCATCGTGGGCCTCCTGAGGGGCGGCGCGGGGAGCACGGGACGGGCACAAGGGTGCGTCGGGGGTGAGGCCCCGGGCAACGACCCGGGAACATCCATGCAAACCGATATGTTCCCACCCTGGCACGGAGGAGGTCACGCGAATGTCCGAACAGTGGACGATGCTCGCTCTGCTCGTCGCCGTCACCACGCTCGTCGGCCTGGTGTGGCGCCGGGCCCAGGGTCGTGTCCGGACGACGGTACCGGCTGCCGGGTCGGGGGTCGACGACGGGTGGGGCGCCGAGGTGGAGACGGCCGGGGCGACGCTCGGTGAGCGGGCGACGTTCCTCCAGCTGTCGGCCGAGGTCTGCTCCGCCTGCCGTTCCACGGCGCGGACGCTGCGCGCCGTGCGGGACGCCGAACCGGGGGTCGAGCACGTCGAGGTCGACGTCGACGACCGGCCCGACCTCGTGCGGCGCGCCGGTGTGCTCCGCACCCCGACCGTGCTCGTCCTGGACCCCACGGGTTCCGAGGTGGCCCGTGCGTCGGGCACGATGTCCTCCGACCAGGCGCGCGAGGCCCTCGCCGCCGTCGACCGCTCCGGTCGATCCCCGAGGAGGACCCCGTGACGACCGCCACCACCCGCACCGGCATCGACCCGCGCGGCCCGCGCGTCGGCGCGGGCATCACCGCCGCGCTGCTCGCCGTCGTCGTCCTGCTCGGCGCGACCACGCCCGCGCTGCTGCTGCTGGCGTTCGTCGCGCTGTCGTTCGTCCCCGGCGCCGTCAAGGGCCCGCAGGCCACCTGGCAGGGGTGGCTGTTCCGCGTCCTCGTGCGGCCGCGGCTGGCGCCGCCGACCGAGCTGGAGGACGTCGCACCGCCCCGCTTCGCCCAGCTCGTGGGTCTCGTGGTGACGGGCGTCGGCGTCGTGGCGGGCCTCGCGGGCGCGACGGCGGTCGTGCCGTGGGCGGCGGGCGTCGCGTTCCTCGCGGCCGCGCTCAACGCCACGCTGGGGCTGTGCCTCGGGTGCGAGGCCTACCTGCTGCTGAGCCGGCTGCGCCGGCGCGCAGGTCGCGCCACCTGACGCAGCGCGCGTCGGCGCCGCCCGGGGTCAGTAGACGAGCGCCTGGGCCCCCGGCCGCAACGACTCCTCGACGAACACCGCCGCACCCGCGATCCGCACCCCCGGCAGCACGTCGTCCTCGGTGATGCCGCGGCGGGCCGCGCACTGCGTGCAGACGGTGACGGTCCCCGCGGCCAGGACGGCGTCCAGCAGGTCCGCCGCCGGGGCGGCGTGGTCGAGCTCGAGCTCAGCCGCCCGCCCGGGCACCCCGAACCAGGCGGCCTCGCCCGTCAGCCACAACGACACCTCGACGCCCGCGGCCACCGCCGCTGCCGCCACCGTGAGCACCTGGTTCGCGGCCTCCGGCCGGTCGGTCCCCGAGGTCGACTTCAGGACGAGCGTGCGCGCCGGTGTGGTGTCGGTCATAGCGCGACCCTAACCGCACGTCGGTGGGTACGATCTGAGCATGTCGGTCCACGCGCTCGAGATCTTCTTCACCAGCCTCCTGGTCGTCACCGTCGGCGTCATCACCTGGTTCGCCGGGTACGTCGTCTACAAGCTGTTCCAGGGTCAGCGCTGATGCCTTTCGCCTTTCCCGACGGCCTCGCGCCCGAGGTGTACCCCCTGGCCTGGCTGGTCGGCCGGTGGGCGGGCACGGGAGTCGTCAAGTACGAGGGCATCGACGAGACGCCCTTCGTGCAGGAGCTGGTGTTCGACCACGACGGCGGCCCCTACCTGCGTTTCGAGTCGACGATCCGTGTCCGTTCCGGTGCGGCCGCCGACGGCGAGGTGCCCGACGGCGAGACCGGCGACGACGCCGGGTTCGACACCGTCTGGTCGACCGAGACCGGGTACTGGCGCATCTCGACGGACCGCCCCGACGGGCTGCCCGAGGACAAGCACGTCGTCGAGGCGCTCGTCACGGACGCGTCCGGGCGGCTCTCCCTGTTCCTCGGCGCCGTCGGTGACGGCCGGGTCGACCTGGCCACCGACTTCGTCGCCCGGACCTCCACCGCGGCCGAGGTGACCGCCGCGAAGCGGCTCTACGGCAACGTCGAGGGCCGTCTCCTCTGGGTCGAGGAGCTCGCCGCCTTCGGTCACCCGATGGCGTCGTACGCGTCCGGGGAGCTCGACCGCCAGTGACGTACCGCAGCCCGTTGCTCAGCAGGTCCGGGGCGGTCGCCGCCACCGGACCCGACGCCGGCGTCGCCTGGCACTACGGCGACCCGGTCGCCGAGCAGCGCGCCCTGGTCCGCGGCGGCGCCGTCGTCGACCAGTCGCACCTGGGCGTCGTCCGGCTCACCGGGCCGGACCGCCTCACCTGGCTGCACTCCATCACCTCGCAGGACGTGCAGGCGCTGCCGCCGCGCACCTCCACCGAGCTGTTCGTGCTGTCCCCGCAGGGCCGCGTCGAGCACGCGCTCGCCGTGGTCGACGACGGCACCTCCACCTGGCTCGTCACCGAGGCCGACCACGTCGAGCCGCTGGTCGCCTGGCTGACCCGGATGCGGTTCATGATGCGTGTCGAGATCGACGACGTCACCGGCGAGTACGCCGCGCTCGGCGAGCCCGTCGACGCCGAGGGCACCGCCGACGAACCCGTCACCTGGCGGGACGCCTGGCCCCACGTCGCGCCCGGCGGGACCCGGTACGGCGCACCGGCCGACGAGCACCCCGGCGCCGACCGTCCGTGGCGCCTCGTGCTCGTCCCGCGCGCCGACCTGGACGCCGCCGTCGCCGCGCGCGAGGCCGCGGGCTGGCGGCTCGCCGGCACGTGGGCGTCCGAGGCGCTGCGCGTCGAGGCGTGGCGGCCCCGCCTGGCCCGCGAGGTCGACGACCGCACCGTCCCGCACGAGCTCGACTGGCTGCGCACCGCCGTCCACCTGCACAAGGGCTGCTACCGCGGTCAGGAGACGATCGCGCGCGTGCACAACCTCGGCCGCCCGCCGCGGCGCCTCGTGTTGCTCCACCTGGACGGCTCCCAGCACGTCGTGCCCGACGCCGGCGCCGAGGTCCGCCTCGACGGCCCGGACGGCAAGGTCGTCGGCGTGGTGACGACCCTCGCGCGGCACCACGAGCTCGGCCCCGTCGCGCTCGCCGTGGTCAAGCGCAACGTCCCGCAGGACGCGCTGCTCGCCGTCGTCGGACCGGTCGGTCCGGGCCCCGGCGCCGAGGAGATCGTCGTGGCCGCCACCCAGGAGGTCGTCGTCCCCGGCGACGGCGTCTCCGCGGACCGGCCCGAGTCGCGCGGCGAGACGATGCGCGGCCTCACCCCTCGCGGCAGCGGCGCGCAGAGCCTGCTGTGACCCGCCCGTGAGCGACGGCCCCGAGGCCCGCCCGGCGGGCGAGGTCGCGGGCGCCGCGCTCCGGACGCTCGTCCGGCAGGTCCGGCTCCGCCAGGGGTTCGGGCGGGTGCGCAGCGGGTTCTGGCCCGTCGTGCAGGCGTCCCTCGCCGCCGGTGCCGCGTACGCGATCGCCCACTACGGGCTCGGCCACGACCAGCCCTTCTTCGCGGCCGTCGCCGCGTGGGTCTGCCTCGGCTACACGTTCGACCGGGACCCGCGGCGTGTGGCCGAGGTCGCCGTCGGCGTCGCGGTGGGCGTCGGGATCGGCGACGTCGTCGTCCACCTCATCGGGTCCGGCTGGTGGCAGCTCACCGTCGTCCTGCTCGTCTCCGCGCTGCTCGCGCGCTTCATCGACCGCGGGCCGCTGCTCGTCACGCAGGCCGGGGTCCAGGCGATCGTCGTCGTGGGGCTGCCGGCCGCGACAGCCTCCGCCGGGCCGCTCAGCCGCTGGACGGACGCCCTCGTCGGCGGTCTCGTCGCGCTCGCGGTGACCCTGCTGACACCCGACGACCCACGACGCCGGCTGCGCGTGCTCGCCGGGGAGGCGACCACCGAGCTCGCCGAGACCCTCGAGTCGGTGGCGCGCGGGCTGCACGACCAGGACGTCGACGAGCTGGCGTCGGCGCTGGTGCGCGGGCGGGCGTCGGAGCCGGTCCTCGCCGACTGGATCCAGAGCGCCCGGCGGTCCGCCGAGGTCGCGCGGGTGAGCGTCAACCGGGCGCGACGCGACGACATCCTGCGGCTCGTCGACCAGGCCGTCCTGGTGGACCGGGCCATGCGCAGCGTGCGGCTGCTGGCCCGGCGCGCCCCGACGGTGGTCGCGGCGGACGGCACGTGGCCCGAGGTGGGTCCCACCGCGGAGGTCGTGGAGCGCTGCGCCGCGGGCGTGCGCCTGCTGGCGGGTGCGCTGGCCGACGGCACCTCGACGGAGGGCGCGCGCGAGGTGCTGTCAGACGCGGCGCGGCGGGCCGACCCGCACGCGCTGGGCGGCGACCACTTGCGGGTCGCGTCGCTCGCGCTGCTGGTCAGGTCTCCGCTCGTGGACGTCCTGGAGGCCGCCGGAACGGACGCGCGGGACGCGCGGGCGATGCTCCCCGAGCTCTGAGGCACCCGGGGCGGCGCTCAGCCCCGCGCGTCCTCCGGGTCGCGGTCGAGGATCGCGGCGATCTCGTCGGCCAGCGCGTCGATCTCCGGCTCGTCGCCGGGCCACTCCCGCACGAGCTGCTGGATGCGGCGCCGCTCGGCCTCGCGCAGCACCTCCGCGGCCAGGTCGGTCTGGTCGTTGGCGAGCACGGTGTCGCCGTCGAGCACCACCATGCCGCGGGCCGCGAGGCCGGTCGCGACCGCGCGCACCGTGGAGGGCGCGGCGTGGGCGCGCGCCGCCATGACGTCCACCTCGCGGGTGCGCTTGAGCGCGACGCGCGTGACCATCCACGCCTCCTCGGGGGACAGGTCGGCGTCGGGGGCGGTGATCTCGTAGACCCGCAGCGGGTCGGCGCGCCCGACGCGGCGCCACAGGATCATCCGGAGCTCTTCGAGCGACGTGCGGCTCGACGGCAGCGCGAACGCCTCGCCCGCCGCGAGGCCCGCGGCCTCGGTCGGCTCGGTGTCCCGGGTGGCCGTGCGGAGCTCGACCTGGGGGAGCAGCCAGGCGAACGCGAACGCGACCAGCGCCACCGGTACCGCGAACAGGAACACCGTCTGGATGGTGGCGGTGTAGCCGTCGAGGAACCAGCCCTGCACCTCCGGCGGGCACTGGGCCAGCCCTGCCACGCTCGCCTCGAGCGACTCGGGTCCGCACGCGCCCGTGGCGCCCGCGGGCGGCGCGGTGGTGAGGTTCGTCGTGAGCCCGCCTGCGAAGATCGTGCCGAAGACGGCGACGCCCACGGACGAGCCGATCGTGCGGAAGTACGTCGCGCCCGACGTGGCGGTGCCGAGGTCGCGGTACGCGACGGCGTTCTGGACGGCGATGACGAGCACCTGGTTGATCAGGCCGAGCCCGAGGCCGAGCACGAACATGCTGCCCGCGGCCTGCAGGGTCGACGTGTCGCGGTCCATCAGGGACAGCAGGTACAGGCCGACGGCGGTGGTCGCCGTCCCGATGATCGGGTACGGCTTGTACCTCCCCGTCCGGGTGATGAGCTGGCCGGACACGATGGACGTGAGCAGCAGCCCCAGCATCATCGGGGTCATCTCGAGGCCGGACGCGGTGGGGGAGGAGCCCTTGACGGTCTGGAGGTAGAGCGGCAGGTAGGTGATGGCGCCGAACATCGCGAAGCCCGACACGAACCCGACGACCGCGGCGACGCTGAACACCTTGTTCGAGAACAGGCGCAGCGGGAGCACCGGCTCCGTGGCCCGGCGCTCGACCACGACGAACGCGACGAGTCCCGCAACGCCGAGCGCGGCCCACGTGTAGGTGGTCAGCGAGCTCCAGCCCCACACGGTGCCGCCCAGGCTCGTCACCAGCACGATCGCCGTGGAGACGAACGCGAGCAGGACGATGCCGGCGTAGTCGATCCGCGGCCGCGATCCCGGCTTGATGCGGGGCAGCACGGAGGCCACCACGACCAGCGCGACGATCCCGATCGGCACGTTGATGTAGAACACCCACTGCCAGGACAGGTTGTCCACGAAGAAGCCGCCCAGCAGCGGGCCCGCCACCGACGACACGCCGAAGACGGCCCCGAACAGGCCCTGGTACCGGCCCCGTTCCCGCGGCGAGACGACGTCGCCGATGATCGCCTGGCTGAGCACCATCAGCCCGCCGCCGCCGATGCCCTGCAGCGCGCGCCAGGCGATGAGCTGGCCCATCGTCGTCGACGTGCCGCACAGCATCGACCCGACGAGGAAGATGACGATGCAGACGATGAAGAGCTCCTTGCGGCCCAGCAGGTCGCCGAGCTTGCCCCACAGCACCGTCGTGGCCGTGGAGGCCAGCATGTACGCGGTCACGACCCACGACAGGTGGTCGGCGCCGCCCAGGTCGCTGACGATCGTGGGGAGCGCGGTGGAGACGATCGTCTGGTCGAGCGCCGCGAGCAGCATCGCGAGCATCAGGCCGGCGAAGATCGCCCAGACCTTGGACTGTGGAAGTGCCTGCGGGTCTGCCGTCTGAGCGCTCACCAGGGTGCCCTCCTCGTCCGTCGCTCCCTGGGAGCCTGCCACGACTGCCCGGTGAGCGCCCGGCGACGCCGACCGCCCGGCCTGTTCGCCGGGGTCGACCTGCGGTAGCGTCACCGGTCATGGAGGTCGCCGTCAGTGCCTTGCGTGCCGAGCTGAAGTCGTGGATCGAGAAGGCCCGAGGAGGCGAGGAGGTCGTCATCACCGACCGGGGTGTGCCTGTCGCGCGCCTGACCGGCGTGGCCAGCGCCGACCTCCTGTCCGACCTGGTGCGCGAGGGTCTCGTGACCCCCGCGCGTGCCGAGCGCCCGCTGCACGCCGTCCCCGCGCCGGAACCCGCCACGTCGGCCCCGGTCGCGGCCGCCCGCGGCACGTCGGCGCTGTCGGGTCTCGTCCGGCGCATCCGCCGCTGACCCGATGGCCCTCGTCTACTTCGACGCCAGCGCCCTGGTGAAGCTCTGCGTCCGCGAGCCCGGCTCCGAGCTGGCCAGCGCCCTGTGGAACCGTGCGGACGTCGTCGTGACGTCGTGCCTGTCCGATGTCGAGCTGCGGGCCACGCTCGCCGCGGGCGGCCGCGCCGGCGTCCTCGACGACGCCGCTCGGCGGCGCGCCGCCGAGCGGTGGGACGCGCTGTGGCCCGCGCTGCACCGGGTCGAGCTGACCGAGTCCCTGGCGGGGTCGGCGTCCGCGCTCGCCGGCGGTCCGCACCCGCTGCGCGGCGCCGACGCCGTGCATCTCGCCAGCGCGCTCGCCGTCGCGGGGCCCGACACGCTCGTCGCGGCGTGGGACGAGGGTGTCGCGTCCGCGGCGCGCTCCCACGGGCTGCGCGTCCTGCCGTAGCCTGGGCGCGTGATCGGCAACCTCCAGCTGTACGTCCTCATCGCCCTGGCGGTCGTGGTCTTCGTCGTGCAGGTCTACGCGCTCGTCGACGCGCTGCGTCGTCCGGCCCGTGGCTACACGTCCGAGGGCAAGCTCACCAAGCCGATCTGGCTGCTCATCCTCGGCGTGGCGACGGCCATCGGGTTCCTCGGGCTCCCGCCCCTCATGGTGACCTCGCGCAGCTTCCTCAACCTCATCGCCTGCGTCGCCGCGATCGTCTACCTCGTGGACGTGCGCCCGCGCCTGCAGCCGTACGGCACCGGCAAGGGACGCCCGCAGCGTCCCAGCGGCTGGTGACCGCCGCCGTCGCCCGGGGCGCGGCACCGCTCGCCGAGGTCGTCCGCGGCGACCTCGTGGAGTCCGTGCACCTGGGCCACCTGGTCGTGCTCGACGCCGCCGGTGACGTCGTCGTGTCCGTCGGCGACCCGGCCACCACCATCTGGCCGCGATCGTCCCTCAAGCCCGTGCAGGCCGTCGCCATGCTCCGTGCGGGGCTGGACCTGCCGTCCGAGCACCTGGCGCTCGCCGCCGCGAGCCACGACGGCACGGCCCGGCACGTCGAGGTGGCGCGCGCGATCCTCGCGGGCGCGGGCCTGACGCCCGACGACCTCGCCAACACCCCTGACCTGCCGCTCGACCCGGCCACCGCGGCCGGCTGGCAGGTCGCCGGGCACGGGCCCGACCGGCTCACCCAGAACTGCTCCGGCAAGCACGCCGCGATGCTCGCCACGTGCGTCGCCGCAGGGTGGCCCACCGACGGCTACCTGGCCCTCGACCACCCGCTGCAGCAGGCCGTCCGCGCCGCCGTCGCCGAGCTCTGCGGCCCCGACGGCGCCGTGCACGCCACGGTCGACGGCTGCGGGGCACCGCTGTTCTCCACGACGCTCGTCGGCCTGGCCCGCGGCTTCTCCCGCCTCGTGACCGCCCCCGCCGGGAGCCCTGAGGCGCGGGTCGCGGCCGCGATGTCCGGCCACCCCGCGCTCGTCGGCGGGGAGCACCGGGACGCGACCGCCGCGATGCGGGCCGTGCCCGGGGCGGTCGCGAAGGACGGTGCCGACGGCGTGTACGCCGCCGCGCTGCCCGGCGGTGCGGCGATCGCCTTCAAGGTGCTCGACGGCGCCGGGCGTCCCCGGCCGGCCGTGCTCGTCCGTGCCCTGCTGCTCGCCGGGGCGGCCGCCGTGCCCGGCGCCGACGTCGACGCCCTGGACGCGCTCGCCCGGACCCCGGTGCTGGGCGGCGGGCAGCCGGTCGGCGAGGTCCGGGCCGTCGTCGGGCAGGAGCAGGCATGAGGGCCGTGGTGCAGCGTGCGACGCGCGCGAGCGTGACCGTCGACGGCGAGGTCGTCGGGAAGATCGACCGGCCGGGTCTCGTCGTCCTCGTCGGGGTCACCCACGACGACGGCCCCGACGACGCCGCGACGATCGCGCGCAAGGTCGCGGAGCTGCGCATCCTGCGCGGCGAGCGGTCGGCCTCCGACGAGGGCGCACCTGTGCTCGTCGTCAGCCAGTTCACGCTCTACGGCGACGCGCGCAAGGGGCGGCGCCCCACCTGGCAGGCGGCAGCGCCCGGTCCGGTGGCCGAGCCGCTCGTGGACGCGGTCGTCGCCGACCTGCGCGGGCGCGGGCTGGAGGTCGCCACCGGCGTGTTCGGCGCCGACATGGCGGTCGAGCTCGTCAACGACGGGCCGATCACGCTCCTGCTGGAGACCTGAGGCCGGCGTCCCCGCCCGACGACCCGGAAGCGGACGCACCGCGGGCCCCCGACGGGTGCGCGTCGGGGGCCCGTGGTGCGTCCGAGGGAGCTCAGTCCTCGGCGTGCCGGCGGCGTCGCACCAGCAGGACCGTGGCGGTGCCGACCGCCAGCAGGCCCGCGGCCAGCGCGATCAGGCCGGCGACCTCGCCGCCCGTGCGAGGCAGCTCGCTCTCGCCCGGGTCGTTGGGGTTCGCTCCGGGGTCGTTCGGGTTCTCGCCCGGGTCAGGGGTGTCGCCCGGCTCGCCCGGGGGCACCTCCTCCTCGACGCAGTTCTCCGTGTCGTCAGGGTAGGTGACCGTGACCGTCACCTCGGGGTTCACGGCGAACGTGACGTCGACGTCACCCACGGCCCAGCCGAAGTCGCGGGTGTTCTGCCACATGTTGTTGACCAGCTCCCACCCCTCGTCGGCCGGCAGGTCGACGAACCGTTCCGGGTAGGCGCCGGGCCAGAGCACGCGGCCCGACAGCGGCTGGTCGGCGTGCACGTAGTCCTCGCCGTCGGGGTTGTCCCAGGTGAGCGTCACCGTGTCGTTCGGTGTGCCGGTCACCTCGACGGCGTAGTCGAGGTAGGTCACCCCGGCCACGCAGAGCGGGGTGAGGGTGTCCACGTCGATGGTGGGCTCGGGGGTGCCCGGCGGGGTGGCGCAGGCGGGCGACGCCTCGGGGTAGCCGACCGTCGCCGTCGCCGTCGGGTTCACCTCGAACTCGAGGGACACCGAGGGGCGCACCCAGTCGAACTCGTCACCGACGACCCACTCGCCGTCGACGAAGCTCCAGCCGGGCCAGTCGAGGGCCTCGCCCTCGGGACCGACCTCGGCGCCGGGCCACAGGACCCGGCCCGTGAGCGGGAGGCCCGCCTGCACGACGTCGTCGCCCTCCGGGTTGACCCAGGTGATGTCGACGGTGTCCGGCGGGTCCTCGAGGTTCTCGACGTCCACGGCGTACCGCAGGTACGGGACGTCGCCGTCGCAGATCGGCTCCAGCACGTCGACGGTGAGGACGGGCGGCGGGGCGTAGCCGTCGACCTCTGCGGAAGGGCTCTCCTCGGGCGAGGGCTCGACGTCCGCCACCGCTGTCCCGGCCCCGCCGAGCACGAGCGTCGCGGCGAGCACCGTCCCCGCTGCGGCGCGTGCGCGCACCGCTCCTCGTCGACTCATCCGGCTGCCCTCCTGGTCGGTCCCTGCGAGTGCAGAGTGCTGCCCACGCTAGTGAGGAGGGAAGTCGTACGGATCAGGCGGTGCGGGTGAAACCGGCCGGAAAACGATGTTTCACCCGCAGACGGGGACGTCGAGGACATGCAGCCCCGACGACGACACGGTCGGGGTGGCCCACACCTCGAGGTCGCCCGGCCGGGCGGACCCCTCGCCGCGCGCCGCCGTGGCCGACTGGCCGACCGTGACGTCGACGGCGGTCGAGTCGCCCGGGTCGAGGTCGACCGTGACCGCGACGCGGTCCCGGCCGTGGACGTCGAGCGTCTCGCCCGCCACGGGCCCGTCGTCCCGCGTCAGCCGGGGGACGTCGCCGCCCCGGGTGCCGTACGCGGACAGCGTGAGCTGCATGCGACCCCGGTCGGGGTCGTCCGGCGGCCCCGCGACGTAGTCCGGCAGGGAGGCCGCGGCGTCGGCGTCCAGCCGGTTCGTCAACGTGACCCGGACCGTGTCGGCGCGTCCCTCGCCGGTGCAGACCGACTCCGCGACGCCCACCTGCACCTCGAGGTAGGCGCTGAGCTTGCCCACGACCAGGTCGTCGAGGAAGACCCCGACCGCGTCGCGCGCCCGGTCGTCGGCGAACGTCCCCGCCACGAGGGTCCCGGCGAGGTCGGCCTGCTCGTCCGGTCGCGCCGACCAGACGAGCAGCCGGTGCTCCCGGGCGGCCCGCTCGAACGCGGCCAGCAGGTCGGCCGGTGCGACGTCGCCGTTCGAGAGCTCGTCGAGGACGGCTGCCGCCACCACCGCGTAGAACCGGTCGGCCTGCTCGTCGTCGAGCACCTCGTAGGTGCGCCGCAGGAGGAGGTCGACGACGGTCTCCGGCTCGGCGGTCACCCGGTCCGTGCCGATCGCCGCAGCGATGCCCCGCGGGAGGTCGACCCGTACCGGTCCGGTGGCCTCCAGCAGGTACGACAGCGCCACGGGATCGGTGGCGAGCACGC
The DNA here is from genome assembly GCF_001636295.1 of Isoptericola dokdonensis DS-3. NCBI lineage: Bacteria > Bacillati > Actinomycetota > Actinomycetes > Micrococcales > Promicromonosporaceae > Isoptericola > Isoptericola dokdonensis. The sequence continues at coordinate 3,217,703 of NZ_CP014209.1, forward strand.
CGTCCACCTCGACGTCCTGCGACCGCCGCCACATCTCGGCGGCCAGAGGGCCGGTGGTCGCGAAGTCGGGGGTGAGCGTCACGTCCTGGACGAAGCGCCCGAGCCGGGTCGTGTAGGCCGCCTCGTCCGCCGGGTCGAGCGGCAGCACCGGGCGGCGGAACGGACCGACGTCACCGGTCGCGGCCTGGGCGCCCACCGCCACGCGGCCACCGTCGATCTCCACCTCCATGAGTGCGCCGGGGATGCCGCCGGCCGCGCGCAGCTCCGCGTTGGACATGCCGAGCAGCAGGTACCGCCGCGGTCCGTCCGCCCCGAGCATGGCGGGCAGGAGGGTGGTCGTGCGCTCGGCCGTGGCGAGGAGCCGGTCGAGGGCGCCGAGCTGGTCCGCGAGGTCGACGACGGGCCCCACGAACTCGGCCTGGACACGCTCGAGGTCGACGGCGTCGAGGTCGGCGTGCGCGGCCGTCACCACGTCGTGCGCGTGCGCCGTGTCGGCCGCTACCGCCGCGAGGGGGGCGAGGTCGATGCCCCCGTCGTCGGTGCGCGTCGTGCGGGCGGCGGCGTCCGCCGTCATGGCCAGCGCGGGCAGGGCGACGTCGGCGACGTCGTCGATCACCGCGGAGACGGTCGTGGCGGCGCCGACCGACGGCCCGATGCCGGGCAGGTGTGCGGCGAGCCACCACACGGGGCCGTCGGTGGCGTCGCGGGCCGTCTCGGTCGACTCCTGCAGGGCGAGCAGCGCCGGGTCGTCGGCGAGGGACGGGGCGTCCGGTGCGGGGTCGCGGAGCCTGTCCCGGATCGCCTGGGAGACGGCGGGGACGGTGGTGGCGGCCTCGTCGAGCGCGTCCCGTGCCACGAAGGCGTCGCGGACGATGAGGACGGCGCAGACGCCGACGACGACTGCCAGCAGGAGGATCGTCCCGAGGATGCCGAGCACCCAGCGGCGGGCGCGACGGCGGGGAGGGCGGCGTGCCGGCGAGGGCGCCGCCGTGCCGTCCGGCGAGAGGGCCATGACGGCACAGTAGAGGCTCCCGGCGGGGCGGACGGGCCGACGACCGGGTGAACCCGTCGTCCGGGAGAACTCGTGGTGAAGCCCAGGTGGCTTTATGCTGGACTCCTGACAAACCTGTGACCTGCGATGACATCGTACGGAAGGCTGGGTGGTGGACGATGACGTCGCACACGGGAGGGCCGTCCCTCGTCGTGGCCCCGCGGGCGTCGGGTGCCCCCGTCGCGCCGCACGTCGCGACGACCCTCGGCCGGTTCGGGGGCGACGACGACGACGCCGTCGACCTCCTGGCGGCCGCGCTCGACCGCGACCAGCTCTCCGGGACCGTGCACCTGCCGGAGCTGCTGCCCGTCCCCGCGCGCCCTGCGCCGCCCACCGACCCGACCGTGCGGCACGTCGCCCTGCTCGCCGCCCTCGCCGTCACGGACCGCGTCGACCTGCTGGTCCGGGCCGCCGGGTGCGCCGACGACGAGCTCCTCGACGCCCTCGACGGCCTCCTCGAGATGCGGCACGGCCGGTTCCGGCCCGCCGACCCGGGCCGCCTCGAGGGCGTCCGCGCGGGCGCCGACCTCGACGCCGTCACCGCCGCCCACCGCGACCTGTCCCGGGCGGCCCGGGCCGTGGGCGAACCCGGGGTGGCGCTGTGGCACACGGCCCGCGGCACCGTCACCGGCGACGAGCTGCTCGCCGACGGACTGGTCGAGCTCGCCGGGGTGCTCCTGCGTCGCGGTGACCCGGGCGCCGCCTACGACGTCGCCTGCGAGGCCGTCAGTCACGGCACGGGGGAGCGGCGGGCGCGGGCGTTCCTGCTCGCCGGGCGGTCCGCCCTGTGGAGCGGTCACCTCGTCGACGCCCGCCGGTGGCTGCACCGGGCGCGCCGCAGCGGGACCGAGGCCGTGGAGGCCGCGGCCGGCGCGGTGCTCGCCGCCGTCGACCTGCTGCTCGACGGCCGTGCGCCCGGGCCGGTGCCGGCGTCGGGACCGGGGGAGTCGTTGGCGACCCTGGTCGGGCTGGTCGCCGTCGACGCCCCCGGCCCCGTGGACCGGGCCGTGCTCGCGGACGTCGTCACGGCGCTGCGCCTGCTCGACCGCGACCCGGCCGCCGCCGCCTCCCTCGTCGCGCTGGCGGCCGTCCGGGCCGTGCCCGCCTGGTCCCGGCCCGGCACCTGGGCGGACGGCACCGGGCACCTCACCCCGCTCGCGGAGGCGCACCTGCGCGTGGTGCAGAGCCTCCTGCTGTTCTGCGGCGAGGACTCCGTGGCGGCCGCGGCCGTGCTCGACGACGCCGCGGCCCGGCTGCCGGTCGCCCACGTGGTCGGTGGCCTCGCCGTCGAGGTGGGTCGCCGGCTCGACCACGACCGCGAGGGGGCGCGTTCCCGTGCGACGCACGAGCTGTCGCGGATCGCCCCGCGGAGGCAGGTCGCGGCCGGGGCGGTCGCCGCGCTGCGCCGGGGCGGTGCGGCCGCCCCGGACGGGGCCGCCGCGGTGGCGCGCGCGACGACGTCGCTGGCGGGGGAACCGGCGCGGGGACCGGGCGCCGCCCGCCCCGCGCCGTGCGGCGACGAGCTCGAGCTACCCGCCGGGTGGGCGGAGCTGCTCACCGTGCGCGAGGTGGAGGTGACGCGGCTCGTGGTGGACGGTCTGGCGAACCGCGAGGTGGCCCAGCGGCTGTGCGTGTCGGTGCGGACGGTGGAGGTCCATCTGGGGCGCGCGTTCCGCAAGCTCGGGGTGCGCTCGCGCTCCGAGCTCGTCGTCCTCGCGCTGCGTCCCGCGCGGTAGCCCGCGCCCGCTGCTCGCCGTCCCCTGCGCGCCGCCGGTCCGGGCGGCGGCACGTGCCCGCCTCCTGTCGGGTACGGGAAAACACGTACGGGTGGATGCGCTTCCCGTCCGGTTCGTGTGGCTTCCCCTGATCCTTTTGAAAGGTAAGAGTCCTTACTTTTGCCCTGAACGGTGCTCGACGAGGAGCGCAGCGGGTCCCGGCCCGTCGTGGTGCTCGGCCTCCACCGACCGACCAGTGAGCAGGAGTTCCCATGAGAGCAACACCCTCGGTAAGGCACCGGATCGCCGCGGCGGCCGCCGCCGCGGCCCTCGCCGTCACCGGCCTCACCGCGATCGCCGCGACGACCACGGCGACGGCCGCCACCCCCTGCGCCGCACAGTGGAGCTCCACGACCGTGTACCGCGGCGGCGAGGTGGTCTCCTACGACGGCCAGAACTTCCGCGCGGGCTGGTACACCCAGGGCGACGCGCCGGGCGCGACCGCCTGGGGAGCCTGGACCTCCCAGGGCGCCTGCGGTGACACGACGCCCACGCCCACCCCCACCGCCAGCACCTCCCCGACGCCGACCCCGTCGCCCACGGCGACGTCCACCCCGTCGCCCACCCCCACGCCGTCGCCCACCGCGACGACGCCGCCCGCGTCCACCAACCCCGACGAGCAGTGCCGCCCCGACGGCATGGCCCCGACCGCGGGTGTCGACACCCCCTACTGCGACGTCTACGACACCGACGGCCGCGAGATCCTGCCCAACGGTCTCGACCGCCGCGTCATCGGCTACTTCACGAGCTGGCGCACGGGCAAGAACGGCCAGCCCGCCTACCTCGCGAGCGACATCCCGTGGGACAAGATCTCCCACATCAACTACGCCTTCGCGCACGTCGGCGCCGACGACCGGGTGTCCGTCAACGCCGACGTGGCGGGCAACGCCGCCACCGACATGACGTGGCCCGGCGTCGCGGGTGCCGAGATGGACCCGGCGCTCGACTACACCGGCCACTTCAACCTGCTGGCGAAGTACAAGGAGGCCAACCCGGGCGTCAAGGTGCTCCCCGCCGTCGGCGGCTGGGCCGAGACGGGCGGCTATTTCGACGGCGACGGGAACCGGGTCGCGTCGGGCGGGTTCTACACGCTCACCGAGTCGCAGGCCCGCATGGACACGTTCGCGGAGTCGGTGGTCGACATGATCCGCGACTACGGGTTCGACGGCATCGACATCGACTACGAGTACCCGACGTCGAACAAGGACGCCGGCAACCCCGACGACTTCGCGATCTCCAACGCCAAGCGCGGCGAGCTCTTCGCCGGCTACGTCGCCCTGATGAGGACGCTGCGCGAGCACCTCGACGTCGCGGGCGCCCAGGATGGCGAGTACTACCTGCTCACCACCGCCACGCCGTCGTCCGGCTGGCTGCTGCGCGGCATGGAGGTCTACCAGGTCACCGAGTACGCCGACTACGTCAACATGATGACGTACGACCTGCACGGCGCCTGGAACGAGTACGTGGGCGGCAACGGCGCCCTGTTCGACGACGGCAAGGACGCCGAGCTCACGGCGGGCGGCGTCTACACCGCCTACGAGGGCAACGGCTACCTCAACGGCGACTGGGCGGCGCACTACTTCCGCGGCGCCATGCAGGCGGGCCGCATCAACATGGGTGTGCCGTTCTACACGCGCGGCTTCCAGGGCGTCACGGGCGGGACCCACGGCATGGGCGGGCGTGCCGCCGCGCCGTCGTCCGCCGTCTGCCCGCCCGGCACGAACGGAAAGTGCGGCAACGGTGCGGACGGCATCGACAACCTCTGGTACGACTCCGACCCGCAGGGCGTCGCCATCCCCGCCGGCGTGAACCCGATGTGGCACGTCCTCAACCTCGAGGACGGCGTCGTCGGCGACTACGCGGCGTCCTACGGGGTCCCCACCACCCTCGAGGGGGCCTACACCCGCCACTTCGACCCGGTGACGAAGAACGAGTGGTGGTGGAACGAGCAGACCAGGACGTTCCTGTCCGGCGACTCGACCGAGGCGATCTCCGCCAAGGCCGACTACGTCAACGACACCGGTCTCGGCGGCCTGATGATCTGGGAGCTCGCGGGCGACTTCGACTACGACCAGGCCGCGGGCCAGTACGGGATGGGCAGCACGCTCGTCGACCTCATGCACGCCAAGTTCTCCGACGGCGGCGCGTACGGGGCCTCCAAGGCCGAGCGGACGATGCCGACCCAGGCGCTCGACGTCGACCTGGAGTACACGGAGTTCGCGCTCGGGGACAACAACTACCCGATCTCCCCGAAGGTCGTGCTCCACAACGACGGCGCGACCGACATCCCGGCCGGCGCGACGGTCACGTTCCAGTACGGCACCACCGACACCGGGAAGATGAGCGACTGGTCGGGGTACTCGACGACGTCGACGGCGGGGCGCAGCGGCCCCAACGTCGGCGGCCTGGGCGCGAACTTCCACACCGCGACGTTCACGGTCCCGACCGGCGGCATCCCCGCGGGCGGATCGATCACGAACCAGCTCAAGTGGGCCCTGCCGGTGGCGCAGTTCTCCAACGTCACGATCACCGTCGACGGCACCGAGTACGCGACCACCTACGACCACCCGCGCGGCGTCACCGTCGTCGACCTGCCGTCGGGCGGCACGGGTGGTACCGGTGGCACGGGTGGTACCGGTGGTGACTGCACCGCGGCCGCCTGGGACGCCACCGCCGTCTACACCGGCGCGGCCGTCGTGTCCCACGCCGGCCGCACCTGGACGGCGAGGTGGTGGACGCAGGGCGACACGCCCTCGGCCGCCGCCGGCCCCTGGACCGACCAGGGCGCCTGCTGACCGACCCCTCTCCTCCGGCCGCGTCGCCCGCCCCCTCCGGGCGGCGCGGCCGGGCCTCCCCGCACCGCCCGACGTCGTCGGGCACCACAGGAAGGAACCACCATGTCCAGTGCACGCAGGCCGAGGCGGATCGTCGCGGCCCTCACCAGCGCGGCGGTCGTGCTCGCCGGCGCGATCGGCGCCGTCGCCGCGACCACGGCGTCGGCGGCCGAGACGTCGTCCGGCGACAGCGCCATCAACGGCTACCGCAACGTCGGCTACTTCACCCAGTGGGGCGTCTACGGCCGCGACTTCCGGGTCAAGGACCTCGTCACCTCGGGCGCCGCGGACCAGCTCACCCACATCAACTACTCGTTCGGCAACATCCACCACCAGACCCTCGAGTGCTTCATCGCCAACAAGGCGCAGGGCACCGGACCCAACGGGTCCGACGGCGCGGGCGACGCGTGGGCCGACTTCGGCATGGGCTACACGGCCGCGAACTCGGTCGCGGGCGTCGCGGACAGGTGGGACCAGCCGCTCGCCGGGTCGTTCAACCAGCTCAAGCAGCTCAAGGCGCAGTACCCGCACATGAAGGTCATGCTGTCGATCGGCGGCTGGACCTGGTCGAAGAACTTCTCCAAGGCCGCCGCCACGCAGGCGTCCCGCGAGAACTTCGTGTCGTCCTGCGTCGACCTCTACATCAAGGGCAACCTGCCCGTGATCGACGGCCGCGGCGGCGCCGGTGCCGCGGCGGGCGTGTTCGACGGCATCGACATCGACTGGGAGTGGCCCGGCTCGAACAACGGTGAGGTCGGCAACCACGTCGACACCGTCAACGACAAGGAGAACTTCCGGCTCCTGCTCGCCGAGTTCCGCGAGCAGCTCGACGCCTACGGCGCCACCACCGGCAAGGACTACCTGCTCAGCGCGTTCCTGCCCGCCAACCCGGACGACATCGCCGCCGGCGGCTGGAACGACCCGCGCATCTTCCAGTCCCTCGACTACGGCAACGTCCAGGGCTACGACCTGCACGGCGCCTGGAACAAGACCCTCACCGGCCACCAGATCAACCTGTACGACGACCCGGCGGACCCGCGCCCGGCGGCGCAGCAGTTCTCCGTCGACAAGGCCGTGCAGGAGTACGTGTCGGCGGGTGTCGACCCGGCGCAGCTCGGCCTGGGCATGGCGATGTACGGCCGCGGCTGGAAGGGCGCGACGTCGTCGCAGCCGTGGGGCACCGCGACCGACGCCGGTCCCGGCACCTGGGAGGCGGGCAACGAGGACTACGACATCCTGAAGAACCTGGGCACCGGGTACTACGACGCCGCGACGGGTTCCGCGTGGCGCTGGAACGGTGACCAGTGGTGGTCGCTGGACACGCCGCAGACGGTCGCGCAGAAGTCGCAGTACATCCGCTCGACGGGCCTCGGCGGCGCGATGTGGTGGGACCTCTCCGGGGACGAGCAGGGCGACCTCCTCGACGCCGTGGCGGCCGGCCTGTTCACCGGTGCCGAGGGCCCGGTGGACCCCGGCACCGTGACGCCGACGCCGACGCCGACGCCGACCCCGACGCCGACGCCGACGCCGACGCCGACGCCGACCCCGACGCCGACGCCGACGACACCCCCGGCGTGCGCGGGCGCGACGTGGAACAGCACCGCGGTCTACACCGGCGGGAGCACCGTCGTGTGGAACGGCCGCACGTGGCGCGCGAAGTGGTGGACGACGGGCGAGGAGCCCGGCACCACCGGTCAGTGGGGCGTCTGGGAGGACCGCGGAGCCTGCTGACCCGACCTGCCCCCGGCGACCCGCCGGGCCCCGGCCGAGCGGACGACTCCCCGCCCGGGCCGGGCGACGACCCCCGACGTCCCGCGTCGGGGGTCGTCGTCGTCCCTGGGGACGGGCTGGGCGCGAGGTGCAAGAGTGGGCGCCCTCACGACACATGAGGGGTGAGGGCGCACCCGCGTCCGCGATCGAGGGCGACCGCCAGGAGGAGCGTTGACCACCACGACGGAGGCACCACCGCACGACGGCGCCTGGTTCGACGCGCTGTTCGCCGCGCACGCCGCAGCCGTGCACCGCTACTTCGTGCGGCGGCTCGCGACGTCCCGCGACGACGCCGAGGACCTGGCCGCCGAGGTGCTCGCGACCGCGTGGCGGCGTCGTGACGACGTCCCCGTCGGCGGCGAGCTGCCCTGGCTGTACCGCACCGCCGGGTACGTCCTCGCCAACCATCGGCGCAAGGCCCGCGCCCTGCCCGTCGCGGCCGTCCCCGAGGAACCCGACGACGTCGATCCCGCCGAGCTCGCCCTCGACGACGACCGGGTGCGCGCCGTCCTCGCCCGGCTCTCCGCCCGCGACCGCCGCGTCCTGCTGCTCGTCGCGTGGGACGGGCTCGGCGGGGACGACCTCGCCGCCGTCCTCGGGGTCTCCCGCGGGGGCGCCGACGCCGCGCTGTCCCGCGCCCGCGCCCGGCTGCGCACCGCGTGGTCGGAGGCCGAGCAGGACGACGACCAGACGGGCGCGCCACCTGGTGGCGACCGGACGGCGGACGGCGCGGCACGAGCCGCGAACGACGAGGCGTGAGGAGGGCTGTGGACATGGATGCACGGGACGAGGCCTACGACCGGCTGACCGGGGCCGACCCCGCCGACGGCACCACCACCCGCGAAGGGGTGCTGCGTGCCAAGGTGGACGCCCTCGCCGGGGACGTCGACACGGGGGAGCCCGGCGCGCACGACGGGGCCGGCGCGCCGGTCGCTGAGCCCGACGGCACCGTCGACGAGCTCGCCCCCCGCCGGCGGCGACGCTCCACCCTGCTCGTCGCCGCGGCCGTGGCAGGCGCCGTCGTCGTCGGTGGCGGTGGCTACGCCGTCGGCACCGCCACCGCGGGCGAGGAGCTGCCCGCGTCCGACTCCCTGCCGCCCATCACCCTCGGTGGCGGTCAGGGCGGGAACGAGGCCGCCTCCGGGGCAGGCCTCCGTGCCGCCACCGAGGAGATGGCCTCCGCGGGCGACATGGCCGTCGGGGGAGACGCGGCCACGTCGTACGACACGTCGATGCCGAGCTGGTTCGACGGCCGCGCCACCTTCTCCTCCGACGGTCTGTCCACCAGCCGGGGCGAGGCCACCGCCTACGCGTACGACGCCACCCAGGTCGCGACCGAGGAGGGCGCCGCCCGCGCCGCCGAGGCGCTCGGCGTCGAGGGCGAACCCCGCTGGGAGTGGGGCTCCTGGTCCGTCGGTCCGCAGAACGGCACCGGTCCCAACCTGTGGCTCTCGGCGGACTCCACCGCGTACCTCAGCTACAACGACCCGGCCGCCGACCCCTGGCGGTGCGAGGAGATCAGCGCCGAGGAGCTCGCCGAGCAGGAGGCCGACCCCGCCGTCACCGGTGACCAGCAGTGCGCCGAACCCACGGGCACCGTGTCCGTGAAGAAGGCCGTCGGCGAGCTCCGCACCCTCATGGAACGCCTCGGCGTCGACCCCGACGGCTACGAGTTCGAGCCGTCCACCGACTCCGAGCCCGGCTCCCGCTGGGTCAGCGCCTACGAGGTCGTCGACGGGCGGCGCACCGGCGCCACCTGGAGCGCCACCGTGTCGAAGGAGGGCGTCGCCTGGCTCGACGGGTTCCTCGCCACCCGCACCGAGCTCGGCACCTACCCCGTCATCAGCCCCGCCGACGCCGTCGAACGCCTCGGCGACCCCCGGTTCGGGCAGAACCTGTGGCCCGTCACCTACAGCCCCGCCCTGGAGACCCGGATGATGGAGGAGCCCACGGACTCCGGCCCCACCGCGCCGCCCGCGCCGCCTACCGCCGGGGATGCCGTGCCCTGGCCCGTCACCGACGTCACCATCACCGAGGCGAGGCTGGGGCTCGCGCAGGAGCACCGCACCGACGCCGCGACCCTGCTGCTGCCCGCCTACGAGCTCAGCGACGCCGACGGCAACGTGTGGACCGTCGTCGCCGTCGCGGACGACGCGCTCGACATGACCGACTCCTGACGGACGTAGCGGGGTACGGTCGGACGGTCCCTGCCGTACCCCGCGAAGGAGTCGTCATGCCCGTCCGTACCGCCCGCACCGCCTGGAACGGCACCCTGCAGGAGGGCACCGGTCAGCTCGAGCTCACCAGCTCCGGCGCCGGCACCTTCGACGTGTCGTTCCCGCGCCGCGCCGCCGACAAGGCCGAGGGCGTGACCAGCCCCGAGGAGCTCATCGCCGCCGCGCACTCGTCGTGCTACGCGATGGCGTTCTCGTCCGAGCTCGGCAAGGTCGGCGGGACCCCCGAGCAGGTCGAGGTCTCGGCCGACGTCACCCTCGGGGCCGACGCCGACGGCAACCCCGAGATCACCACGATCGCGCTGACCGTCCGCGGCTACGCCTCCGGCGTCGACGAGGCCGCTTTCAAGGCCGCGGCCACCGCCGCCAAGGCCGGCTGCCCGGTCTCCAAGGCCCTCGCCGGCGTCGGGGAGATCACGCTCGACGTCACCTGGGAAGGCTGACCCCCCGCACCTCCGCCGAGCCAGCGCTGGTCGGTTCGCCGGGGGTCGGGGTTGCCGGGCACGGTCGCGTTCACGCGCCCCAGGGGGCGCTCCACTTCGGGTTGGACGACCGTGCCCGGCAACCCCGACCCCCGGCTTCGTCGTGTCGGTCGCGAGTCAGCGCACATCGGCGCGAGTCAGCGTGAGCTTCGTTCAGTCAGCGCACCTCGTCCCGACCACGGCCGGACCCCGCGCTGAATCGCTATGTGCCCTTCTTCGTCAGCGGCGGGGTGGTGCCCGTGGTACCGGCGAGGACGCCGTCGAGGACCTCGTCGAGGACGTCGGCCTGGGACCGGGTCGGCGACCAGCGCAGGACGGTGCGGGCGCGGGTGGAGTCCATGACGACGTCGGCGGCGGCCATCTCGAGCCAGCCGGGGTCGATGGGGACCACGCGCGCCGCCGAGCCGATCTTCAGACCGGTGCGGGCGAGGGACAGCGGCACGGGGACGCGGTGGCCTGCGGCGAGGAGGTCGGCGAGGTCCTGTCCGGTGAGGGCGCCGTCGGGGGCGAGGTTGAAGGCGCCACCGTGCCGGCCGACGATCGCGGTGCGGACGGCGGCTGCGGTGTCGTCGGGGTGCAGCACCTGGAGGCGGACGCCGTCGGGGAACGGCACGAGGGGGAACCGCGGCTGCTCGGCGGGCTCGGGCTCGCCCTGCCAGCCGCGCACGAGCCCGCCGACGGCACGCCCGACGGGGCCGGCGGCGACCTTGAGGCCGATCCGCCCCACCGGTCCGAGGAAGTACCGGCCGATCTCGGCGCCGGCCTCGCGCTGCAGCATGATGGCGGGACGCATCCGCGTGACGGTGAGCCAGGGCTCGCGCTCCTCGACGGCGTCGAGCATCGCCTCGACCTCGGCCTTGTCGCGGGCGTAGGGGGAGCCGGGGACGCCGTCGGTGGGCCACGTCTCGTCGATGGCGTGCCCGTCGGTGGGGCCGGGGGAGTAGACGCCCGACGCCGACATGAAGATCAGGTGGGGTACGCGGTGGCGCACGACGGCGTCGGTGACGGCGCGGGCGCCGCCGACGTTGAGGGAGTGCAGCACGTCGGGCTTGCGGGCGGGCTGGATGGCCCACACGAGGTGGACGACGGCGTCGGCCCCGGCGAGCGCCTCGTCGAGGCTCGCGTCGCGGGTGCTGGTGTCGGCGAGGTCGGCGCGCACCCACTCGGCGGTGTCGAACGGCGGCCCCACGGTGCTGGACCCGTCTGCGCGGGGCACGCGCCGGGCGACCCCCACGATCGAGGTCACGGCGGGTTCGTCGACGAGCGCCCGCAGGATGGACGTCCCGACGTTCCCGGTGGCACCTACGACGACGACGCGCATGGGGTGACGCTATCGGCGCGTCCGGGGTGGCGCACGACGACGGTCCAGCGGTGCACCCTGTGCACCTGCGACCGGTGGCCTGGCCTGGGAACACGCCCTGCTCGCGGACGGTGCGGCGGCCCGAGCGACGGGCGGTGGCAGAATCGCCCCGTGCCTGCCCAGTCGACGACCACCCCGGACGGACCCGCCGCGAACGCTGACGTGCCGAGCGTCGAGGACGCGAGGGCTGCGGCGCTCGCGGCCCAGCAGGAGGCCGAACGGGAGGCGCAGCAGGCCGCTGCCGACGCCCGCGAGGCGGTGGCGGCGGCGTTGCGCACGGTGATGACGGGCACGGTCGACACGACGACGCGCCGTCGGGCCGAGTACTCGACGGACGCCTCGAACTACCGGGTGGTGCCTGAGGTCGTGGCGTACCCGACGTCGACGGACGACGTGCTGGCGGCACTGGAGGTGCTGCGCGAGCTGAAGGTGCCGGTGACGGCGCGCGGCGCGGGGACGTCGGTGGCGGGGAACTCGATCGGCCCGGGCGCGGTGCTGGACTTCTCCCAGCACCTGCACACCGTGCACGAGGTGGATCCCGAGGCGCGGACGGCGGTCGTGGACCCGGGCGTGGTGATGTCGTCGTTGCAGCGGGAGGCGGCGCCGCACGGGCTGCGGTTCGGCCCGGACCCGTCGACGCAGAACCGGGCGACGCTCGGCGGGATGATCGGCAACAACGCGTGCGGCCCGCACGCCGTGGCGTACGGGCGGACGGCGGACAACGTGGTCGCCCTGGACGTGGTGGACGGCCGGGGCCGCCGCTTCACGGCGGGCAAGGGGGACGCGACGTTCGCGCAGGTCCCGGGTCTGGCGGACCTGGTGCGCGCGAACCTGGCGCTGATCCGCACGGAGTTCGGCCGGTTCGGCCGGCAGGTGTCGGGGTACTCGCTGGAGCATCTGCTGCCCGAGAACGGGTCGAACCTGGCTCGGATGCTGGTGGGCACGGAGGGCACGCTGGTCACGCTGCTGGGCGCGACGCTGGAGCTGGTGCCGGTGCCGAAGGCGCCGACCCTGGTGGTCCTCGGGTACGCGGACATGCCGTCGGCCGCCGACGACGTGCCGGTGCTGCTGCGCCACGACCCGCTGGCGATCGAGGGTCTGGACGCGCGGCTGGTCGACGTGGTGCGGCGGGCGAAGGGTGCGGACGCGGTGCCGGCGCTGCCGGAGGGTGCGGGCTGGCTGATGATCGAGGTGGGCGGCACGTCGCCGGGGGAGGCGCGCGAGGTCGCCGAGATGATCGTGGGCGCGTCGTCGGCGCTGGGCGCGGCGATCTACCCGGCGGGGCCGGAGGCCACGAAGATGTGGCAGATCCGGGCCGACGGCGCGGGGCTGGCCGGGCGGACGCCGTCGGGCGAGCAGGCGTGGCCGGGCTGGGAGGATTCCGCGGTCCCGCCGGAGAAGCTGGGCGACTACCTGCGCGACCTGGATGCGCTGATGGCGCGCTACGGTGTCGACGGACTGCCGTACGGGCACTTCGGCGACGGGTGCGTGCACCTGCGCATCGACATCCCGCTGGAGACGTCGGGCTCGGTGCTGCGCACGTTCATGACGGACGCCGCGGAGCTGGTGGGCCGGTACGGCGGCTCCCTGTCGGGCGAGCACGGCGACGGCCGCGCCCGGTCGGAGCTGCTGCCGGTGATGTACTCGCCGGAGGCGATCGCCCTGATGGAGCAGGTCAAGGCGCTGTTCGACCCGGACGACGTCCTCAACCCGGGCGTGCTGGTGCGTCCCGCGGCCGTGGACGCGGACCTGCGGCGCCCGGCGGCGCACGCGGTGCCGTCGACGCTGCCGGTGGGGGAGCGCGGCCTGGTCGGTTCGGGCACGCTGCGGGGGATCTCGAAGAAGGCGGGGTACGCGGGCTTCAGCTTCGCGCACGACCACCACGACCTGACCACCGCGGTGCACCGGTGCGTCGGCGTGGGCAAGTGCCGCGCGGACAACCACGCGTCGGGCGGCTTCATGTGCCCGTCGTACCAGGCGACGAAGGACGAGAAGGACGTGACCCGCGGGCGGGCGCGCGTGCTCCAGGAGGCGGTCAACGGCACGCTCGTCGGCGGCCTGGCGGCGCCGGAGGTGCGGGAGTCGCTCGACCTGTGCCTGAGCTGCAAGGCGTGCTCGTCGGACTGCCCGGCAGGCGTCGACATGGCGCAGTACAAGTCGGAGGTGCTGCACCGTACGTATCGCGGGAAGCTGCGCCCGATGGACCACTACGCCCTCGGCTGGCTGCCCCGCTGGGCGCGGCTGGCGGGGGTCGCGCCGCGCACCCTGAACCGCGTGCTGTCGGTGGACTGGGTACGGCGTGCGGTGCTGTGGGCGGGCGGCATGGACACCCGCCGGAAGATGCCGCAGTTCGCGGAGATGCCGTTCCGGCGCTGGTGGAGCCTCGGGTACGCCACGCAGGGCGTGCCCGGGATGGCGTACCGCCAGGAGCCGGGCACGGTCCCGGGCCGGGGCCGGCCGAAGGTCGTGCTGTGGACGGACTCGTTCAGCGACGCCCTCGCCCCGTCGGTGCCGCAGGCCGCCCTCACGGTGCTCGACGCCGCCGGCTACGACGTGATCGTCCCCGACCAGCAGGCCTGCTGCGGCCTGACGTGGATCTCGACGGGCCAGCTCGACGGGGCGCGGCGCCGGCTCGCCGACCTGCTGTCGGTGCTCGGCCCGTACGCGGTGAACGGCATCCCGATCCTCGGGCTGGAGCCGTCGTGCACGGCGGTGCTGCGCTCGGACCTGCAGGACCTGTTCCCCGACGACCCGCGGGCCGCCGCCGTGGGCCGCGCGACGCGGACGCTCGCCGAGCTCCTCACCGACCCGGCCACGGCGCCGGCGGAGGACTCCGGCTGGTCGGTGCCGGACCTCAGCGACGTCACGGCGGTCGTCCAGCCGCACTGCCACCAGCACTCCGTGATGGGCTTCGCCGCGGACCGGGCGCTGCTCGCGGGGGCGGGCGCGACGGTCACCGAGCTGGCGGGCTGCTGCGGCCTGGCCGGGAACTTCGGCATGCAGAAGGGCCACTACGACGTGTCGGTGGCGGTGGCGGAGAACGCGCTGCTCCCGGCGCTGCGGGCGCGGGGCGACGACGACGAGTACATCGCCGACGGGTTCTCGTGCCGCACGCAGGCGCTCCAGCTGGAGGGTGTCGAGGGCAAGGCGCTGGTGGAAGTCCTGGCCGAACGGCTGTGAGCCCGTCCGCTCAGCGGGTCGCCGTTTTGCGGCGGGTGAGCTCGACGACCGCGGAGCGTGCGGGTTCGGGGAGCTCGGGGACGAGCACGACGAGGCTCGACAGGAGCAGGCGTTCGAGCTCGTCGCGCTCGATGTCGCTGCCGCCGAGCCAGGCGGCGGTGAGGTTCTCCACGAGGGCGACCCAGCCGTCGGCGAGCAGGCGCAGACGCTCGCCCGGCGTGAACCCGAGCGTGTCTGCGGTGGCGACGAGCCGGGCCAGCATCCGCCCGCGGACCTTTTGGAGCGCCTCGCCGGTGGCGGGGTCGTCGGCGAGGGTGCCGCGCCAGATGCCCTGCCAGACGTGCCGGTGGGCGGTCACCGAGTCGACGAACCGGGACATGACGTAGGCGGGGCGTTCGGCCAGGGGGCGGTCGTCGGGCTCGAGGGCGGCGTCGAGGTGGGCGACGGCGTCGAGGGCGACGGCGCGGCGGAGCTTCGCGGTGGAGCCGAAGTAGTGGAAGACGAGGGCCTTGGACGCGCCGGCGGCCTCGGCGACCCGGGCGGGGGTGAGGGTGTCGAGGCCGTGGGCCTCGGCCTGCTCGCAGGCGACGGCGAGGAGCTGGCGGTGCCGGTCGGCCGGGTCCTGCCGGGTGTGCGAGGTCATGGTGCCGTTCTACCGCGCTTGTTGACCGTTGGTCAACAGCAGGCGTAGCGTTGTTGACCGATGGTCAACGAAGGAGGGTCGATGCAGGTCGTGCTGGACGGCGTGGCGGTCGACGGACGCCGCGAGCCACTGCTCGCCACGATGGATCTCGCATGGTCGACCGGGGAGGCCGTGCTCGTCGCCGCCGAGCCCGGCCACGGGCACACCGCGCTGGCGCTCGCCGCCACCGGGCGCCTCGCCCCGAGCGCCGGGCGCGTGCTCGTCGACGGCGGCGAGGCCGAACCCGCCGCGCTGCGCACGGTGAGCGCCGTCGTCGACGTCCCCGGCGTCAACGAGCCGGACGACGCACTCACGCTCGCCGACGTCGTCGCCGAGGGGCTCGCCCTCGCCGGCCGGCCGTCCCGGCCCCGCGACGTGCGCGCCTTCCTCGACGAGCGCGCGCTGTCCGGCGACCGGGACCGCCGCGTCGACCAGGTGTCCGGCGCCGTGCGCACCTCCGTCCTTGCCGGGCTCGCCGTCTCCGACCCCGCCGTGCGGTTCGTCGTGCTCACGCTGCCCGACCGCCACGGCGGCGACCCCGCCGGCTGGTGGGACCTCGCGCGCGGCCTCGCGGCCACCGGGCTCGGCGTCCTCGTCGGCTGCACCCGCTCGTCGGCGCGCGACCTCGGCGTCGACCTGCCGCCCGCCGTCGGCGACTCCCGCCACGCACCACCGCGCGCCGTGCGGCGCGAGACCTTCTCGGACGCCCCCGACGTCGCGGAGGAGGTCCGATGACCGCGCTGCTCGCCCGCCTGCTCGTCCCGGTGCGCCTGGGCGCCTCGGAGGCCCGCCGGCTGTCGGCCGGCACGCTGCCGAAGCTGGCGATCCTGGCGATGGCGCTCATCCCGACGCTGTACGCGGGGCTGTACCTGTTCGCGAACCACGACCCGTACGGCCACCTCGACGAGGTGCCCGCGGCGCTGGTGGTGCTGGACGAGGGCACGACCACGACGGACTCCGTCTCGGGGGAGACGTCGGAACGCACGTTCGGCGAGGACGTCGCGGAGGACCTGCTGGACGACGGCGGGTTCGGCTGGGTCGAGACGTCCCAGCGCGACGCGGAGGCAGGCGTGCGGTCGGGGCGTTTCGACGCCGCGCTGGTCATCGGCGAGTCGTTCTCCGCGGACCTGGTCTCGTCGGGGGAGTTCGAGCCGCGGCAGGCGTCGCTGACGCTCGTCACGAACGACGCGAACAACTACCTGGCCGGGACGATCGCGGACACGATCGTCGGTCAGGTGCGCGACGCCGTGGCGCAGGAGGTGGGCACGGAGGCCGCCGACGAGTTCCTGCGGGGCTTCGCGTCCATCCACACGAATCTGGCGGACGCGGTGGACGGCGCGGACCGGCTGCTGGACGGGACGCAGGACCTCACCGACGGCGTGCGGTCGGCGGACGACGGCGCGCACACCCTCGCCGACGGCGCGACGCAGGCGGCGGACGGCGCCGCGGCGCTGGACGCGCAGGTCGCGCCGCTGGCGGACGCCACCTCCCGGCTCGACGACGGAGCCCGGCAGCTCGACGACGGGCTGGGCGACCTCGAGGACGCCACGGCCTCGCTGCCGGCGTCCACCCGGCAGCTGGCGGCCGGGGCGCAGGAGGTCGCGGACGGCAACGACCAGGTGGCGGACCTGGGGCGGCAGGCCGCCGACGCGGCCGGGCAGGTGCTGCCCGCGCTGGACGCGGCCCGCGACGACGTGGTCGCGGCCGTCGCCGACGGGCTGGACGACCTGGTGGCGGACGGGACCCTCACCCGCGACCAGGCGGACGCGCTGGCCGCCGACGTCGCGGACCGCGTCACGCCCGCCCTCGACGACGAGCGAGCCCAGGTGCAGGACGCCGTCGGGCAGGTCGAGGACGCGTCCGGGAAGCTCGACACCCTGGCGGACGGCGCGCAGCAGGTGGCGGACGGCGCCGCGACCCTGGCGGCGTCGACGCCGCAGCTCACCGACGGCATCGCGTCCGCCGCGGACGGGGCGGGGCGGCTCGCGGACGGCACGTCCGAGCTCGCCGCGTCCACGCCCACGCTCCTCGACGGTGTGTCCCGCCTCGCCGACGGCACGACGCAGGTGGCGTCGGGGGCGGGCGACCTCGCGGACGGCACGTCACGGCTCGTCGACGGGGCCGGTGACCTGGGCGACGGCACGTCGGCGCTGCGTGACGGGCTGGCCGAGGGCCTCGGCCAGGTGCCCGACGTCGACGACGACACCCGCTCGGCCACGGCGGACACGCTCGGCGACCCGGTCGAGGTGCGCGACCAGGCGCTGAGCTCCGCGGGGACCTACGGGGGCGGGCTGGCGCCGTTCTTCCTGTCGCTGGCCACGTGGATCGGCGCGTACGTGCTGTTCCTGCTGGTGCGGCCGCTGTCGACGCGCGCCCTGGCGGCGGGCCGGTCCGGCCTGGCGGCGGCGCTGGGCGGCTGGTTCGTCCCGGCCGCGATCGGCGTCGTGCAGGTGGCGGTGATGCTCGGGGTGACGACGTTCGCGCTCGACATCACCCCCGCGCACGGCCTCGCGACGGCACTGTTCCTGGTGCTGGTGTCCGGGACCTTCGTCGCCGTCCTCCAGGCGCTCAACGTGTGGCTGGGTGCGGCCGGGCAGTTCCTCGGCCTCGTGCTCATGCTGGTCCAGCTCGTCACCGCGGGCGGCACGTTCCCGTGGCAGACCATCCCGGAGCCGCTGCGCGCGCTGCACCAGTTCCTGCCGATGACGTACGCCGTCGAGGGGCTGCGACAGCTCCTGTACGGCGGGAGCGTGGCGACGGCCGCGGGGGCGGCGGGCGTGCTGGCGGGCGTGCTCGTCGTGGCCCTCGGGCTGACGGCGCTGGCCGCACGGCGACAGCGGGTCTGGTCGGTGACTCGGCTGCAGCCCGAGCTCGTCCTGTGAGCCGCCCGGCGGGGCCTGCGCGTGTGGGCCCCGGGGTTCGGCATGCTGGTGCCCATGGAGTTCCGTGAGGTGGTCCGCCGGCGGCGGATGGTGCGTCGGTTCGGTCCGGAGCCGGTGGCGGCCGAGGTCGTGGACCGGCTGCTGGAGCACGCCGTGCGTGCCCCGAGCGCGGGGTTCACGCAGGGCTGGTCGTTCCTCGTGCTGGACACCGCCGTGGACCGCGAGCGGTTCTGGGCCGCGACCACCCCGTCGGCGTCGGCACGCGACATGTCGGCGTGGCTGGACGGGATGCGCACCGCGCCGGTGCTGGTCGTGGTGCTCGCGTCGAAGGCCGCCTACCTGGGCCGGTACGCCGAGCCCGACAAGGGCTGGACGGACCAGGAGGAGGCGCGCTGGCCGGTGCCGTACTGGCACGTCGACGCGGGGATGGCGTCGCTGCTGATGCTCCAGACCGCCGTGGACGAGGGCCTGGGGGCCTGCTTCTTCGGCATCGGCGCCGGTGAGCGCCCGGCGTTCGCGGCGGAGTTCGGCGTGCCGCCGCAGTGGGAGCCGACGGGTGTGGTCGCCGTCGGGCACCCGGCGGCGGGCGGTGCGGCGGGGTCGCCGTCGCGGCGTCGGCGCAGGGCGCTGGACGACGTCGTGCACCGCGGGTCGTGGTGACGCGTCCGACGACCGGGCGATCCGGTCACTCGTAGGCGGCGAGCCAGCGGCGCAGGATCCCCTCGAGCGCGGCCTGGTCGGTGGGCGAGAGCTGGTCGACGAGGCGGCGCTCGTTGGCCATGTGCTCGGTGAACGCCGTGTCGATGACGCGCAGCCCGGCGGGGGTGAGGGCGACGACGCGCCGTCGGCCGTCGCCCTCGGCCGGGCGCCGCTCGACGAGTCCGGCGGCGACGAGCCGGTCGAGGCGTTTGGTGACGGCGCCGGTGGTGACCATGGTGTGCTGCGCGATCTCGCCGGGCGCCCGTTCGTAGGGGGCGCCGGCGCGCCGGAGGGTGGCCAGGACGTCGAACTCGCCGAATCCGAGGCCGTGCCGCGCGTAGACGGTGTCGAGCTCGTCGTCGAGGTGCGTGGCGAGCCGGTGCAGGCGGCCGATGATCCCCTGGGGTGCGACGTCGACGTCGGGTCGCTCGCGTCGCCAGGCCTCCTGGATCCGTGCCACACGGTCCGTCGGTGCGTTCATCCCCGGAATATAACTTCCACGGAAGCGATTATTGCTTCCGTGGAAGCCAACTGGAAGTGGGTCGCCCTCACCGCGGTCGCCCCGATCGCCTGGGGATCGACGTACGTCGTCACGCGACAGCTCCTCCCGCCCGACCAGCCGTTGTGGGGAGCCGCGCTGCGCGCCCTGCCCGCCGGGCTGCTCCTGCTGGCCGTCGCCCGACGCCTGCCTCGGCGCGACTGGTGGTGGCGGTCCCTCGTCCTCGGCACCCTCAACGTCGGGGCTTTCTTCGTCCTGGTCTACGTCGCCGCGACCCTCCTGCCCTCGTCCGTCGCCTCGACCGTCATGGCTGCCGCGGCCCTCGTCCTGCTGCTCCTCGCCTGGCCGCTGCTCGGCGAACGCCCCACCCGGTGGGGAGCCGCCGGGGCCGTCATCGGCATGGCAGGCGTCGTCGTCCTCGTCGCCGACGGCGGCGCCGACGTCCCGCTCGTCGGCGTCCTCGCCTCCGTCGCCGCCATGCTCATGTCCTCCGTCGGCTTCGTCCTCACCAAGCGGTGGGCGCCCGACGAGCCGATGGGCGCCGTCACCGCCTGGCAGCTCACCGCCGGGGGACTGCTCCTGCTCCCGGTCGCCCTGGTCGTCGAGGGCGGCCCGCCGCCGGTCGACGCCGCCGCCCTCGGCGGGTTCGCCTACGTCGCCGTGATCGCCACCGCGCTGGCGTTCCTCGCCTGGTTCAGCGGCCTGCGCCGGCTCCCTGCCGGCA
Organism: Isoptericola dokdonensis DS-3; assembly: GCF_001636295.1. Lineage (NCBI taxonomy): Bacteria > Bacillati > Actinomycetota > Actinomycetes > Micrococcales > Promicromonosporaceae > Isoptericola > Isoptericola dokdonensis. Next base: position 3,237,875 of record NZ_CP014209.1, read on the forward strand.
CCGTCGGCCTCGTCGGCCTGCTCAACCCCGTCACCGGCGTCGTCCTCGGCACCCTGCTCGCCGGCGAGGCCTTCGGCCCGCGCCAGGCGGTCGGCGCCGCGCTCGTGCTCGCCGGCGTGCTGCTGGGGCAGCGCCCCGCGCGGCGGCGGGGCGCACGGCGCGCGGCCGTCGAGGCCCCCGGTCGGCCGGCCTCTCAGCCGGAGCCCGTCGCCTCCGCGACGCAGGCCGCCAGCCGTGCCACCGCCTCGTCCAGGCGGGCGTCCGCCAGGTTGCCGTAGCCGAGCACCAGCGAGCGCGACCGTGCCCCCGGGTGGAACTGGTAGCGCCGCAGGTCCACCAGCCCCACGTCGAGCCGGGCCGCGGCGCGCACCACCTCCGCCGCGTCCGGAGCGGTGGCCGGCAGGTGCGCCAGGAGGTGCAGGCCCGCCGCCAGGCCGGTGAGCCGCACCTCCGGGAGCGCGGCGGCGAGCGCCGCCGACAGGGCGTCGTGCCGCCGCCGGTACCGGCCGCGCGCCGCGCGCAGGTGCCGGTCGTAGCCGCCCCCGGCCAGCAGCCGCGTGAACGTGAGCTGGTCGAGGACCGACGGACCGCCGCCCGGGGCGTCGGCGAACGCGGCCCGCCACGCCGTCGGCAGCACCGTCCACCCCACCCCGACCGCCGGGGCGAGCGTCTTGCTCACCGACCCCAGCAGCACCACCCGCTCCGGGTCGAGGCGTTGCAGCGCCGCGACGGGGCGGCGGTCGTAGCGGAACTCCGCGTCGTAGTCGTCCTCCACGACCAGGCCGTCCGCCGCCCGCGCCCACGCGAGGACCTGCTCGCGGCGCTCGCCGCTCAGGGGCACGCCGGTGGGGAACTGGTGCGCCGGGGTCAGCAGCGCGACCCGGGCCCCGGTCCGTGCCGAGGCCGCGACCAGCGCCTCGACGTCGACGCCGTCCGCGTCCACCGGCACCGGGACGGGTTCGAGCCCGGCGCGGCGGGCGACGTCGCGCAGGACCGGCCACGACGGGTCCTCGACCAGCAGGTGCCGGTGCCCGGCGGCGTGCAGGGCGACGGCCAGCCGGCCCATCGCGTCGGTGGCGCCGCGGGTCAGGACGACCGCGGTGTCCGGGGCCTCCACGAGGCGGGACCGGCGCAGGTGCGCGGCCACGGCCGCCCGGGCCGCGGGGTGGCCCGCCGGCGGCGCGGCGGCGAGGTCGTCGTTGCTCGCCGTGGCCAGGGACTCCCGGGCCGCCCGCAGCCACGCGGCGCGGGGGACGTGCCGCAGGTCGGGGACGCCGGGGCGCAGGTCGTGGCGGGGACGCGGGGGGAGCGGGGGCACCGTGCCCGACGTCGGGGCGGCCGACGCCGCCGGGCCGGCGGGGGCGGCGCGGCGCGGGCGCGGCACGGGCGGCGTCGAGAGCGGCACCCGGGTCCCGGAACCGACGCGGGCCTCCAGCACGCCCTCGGCGACGAGCCGCCCGTACGTCTCGGTGACGACCCAGCGCGAGACCCCGAGCGACTCGGCGAGCAGGCGGCTGGCGGGCAGCGTCGCCCCGGCGGGCAGCCGCCCGGCGGCGACGGCGTCCCGCACCGCGCGCTCGAGCCGGGCGACCCGCGGACCGTCGTCGGCGCCCAGGTCGAGCAGGGTCTCCCAGGCGAGGTCGACCGGCAGATCGGTCTGGTCGGATGCCATGCCAATGGACCGTACACCCGGACCGATCGCTCCGTAGCGTCGTGGACGAAGCGACCCACCCACCCCAGGAGCGAACCATGCGCTACACCACCCTCGGCGACGGCGACCGCGCGTTCGACGTCTCCACCCTCGCCCTCGGCACGATGCTCCACGGCACCGCCGTCGACGAGGAGACGTCGTTCGCGATCCTCGACCGCTACGTCGCGGCCGGCGGCACGTTCCTCGACACGGCCAACAACTACAGCCTCTGGGCGGGCGGCCACGGCCGCGACAGCGAGGACGTCCTCGGCCGGTGGCTCGCCTCCCGCGACGCCCGCGACGAGGTCCGTCTCGCCACCAAGCTCGGCGCCGCGCAGAAGGACCGCAGCAAGCCGTTGTCCTCCACCCCGCCCACCAACTACCAGGGGCTCGGGGCCGACGTGATCCGGCGGGAGGCGCAGGAGAGCCTGCGCCACCTCGGCGTCGAGAAGATCGACCTGCTCTACGGCCACGTCGACGACCTCGACACCCCGCTCGCCGAGACGGTCGGCGCGTTCGGCAAGCTCCAGGCGGAGGGCGTCGTCGGGCTCACCGGCATCTCCAACGTCGCGACGTGGCGGGTCGTCGAGGCCAGGGCCGAGGCCGAGCGGCAGGGCGTGCCCGGCTACTCCGTCGTCCAGGAGAACTTCTCCTACATCTACCCGCCGCCCGTCCCGTCCCGCCAGGACTGGGCCAACGCCGACCTGCTCGACTACGCCGCCTCCACCGGCGTGGACGGCCGGCCGCGACTGTCGGTCGTCGCCTACTCGCCCGTCCACCAGGGTGCGTTCGCCCGGGACGACAAGCCGCTCTACGGCGGCACCGACCGGCCGGGCAACCGGGCCCGGATCGCGGAGCTGCGCCAGGTCGCCCACGAGCTCGGTGCCACGCCGTCGCAGGTCGCCCTCGCCTGGCTGCTGGGCGGCGACTGGCCCGTCGTCCCGCTCATCGGCCCGAGCTCGGTGGCCCAGCTCGACGAGCTGCTCGACGCCGCGGAGCTCGACCTGTCCGCCGACGTGCGCGAGCGCCTCGACGCCGCCTGAGCCGTCGGGTGCCGCCGCCGGAGGTCAGCCCGGCGTCGCCCCGACGTCGACCCGCAACCGGCGCCGCACCAGGGGCGGCAGGTCGTCCCAGTCCGCCAGGGTGTCGAGGTCCAGCGCCGTCCCGGGGCGGTCCACGACGGCGCAGGTCAGTCCGGCGGCAGACGCCTCCCGCTCGTGGGCGGCCCGGGACCCCGCGCCGAACCGGAACGCGAAGCCACCGCGCCCGGCCGACGACGGCACGACCAGCAGGTTGGTGCCCGTGCCGTGCCGGTCGGTGGCTATCACGACGTCGACGGGCTCGGCCAGCACGGCGGCGACGTCGGCGGCGGTGAGCAGCGGCAGGTCGGCGTGCACCACCAGCAGCCGCCCGGGCTCCGCGCCGTCCCGGACGACGGCCCGGGCGTGCTCCAGGGCGGCGTTCAGCCCCGGTCGTCCGGCCGGCTCCGCGACGAGGTCGGCACGTCGCGCGCGGTTCGGCAGCCCGGGCTGCCGATCCGGCGTCGTCCTGCCGACCGGATCCTCGTCCGCCGCCAGCACCCGTCCCACGAACGCCGGGTCGGCGGTCACGACCACCACCCGGTCCACCGCCGCGCACCCGGCCAGCACGTCCAGGACGTGCCGCGCCAGCGCCACCACCAGCCGCCGCCGGGCCGCCGGGTCCAGCGCGGCCGCCAGCCGCGACTTCCCGCTCACCCCGTCGCGCAGCGGCACGACGGCGGTCACCGGGCCGCCCGAGCGTGTCACGCCGGGGTTCGCACGAGCCCGAGCAGCTCGCCGGCCAGGCGTTCGCGGCCCGCCGGCCCGCCCATGATCGTGTCCGTGACGACGACGTCGAACCCGAGCTCCGCGATCGGTGCGGCCAGCGCGGCGTCGGCGTCGTCGATCACCATGACGTCCGCCAGGTCGGCGTAGAGGCGGGCGACGCCGAGGGCGGAGACGTCGTGGCCGAGGGTCTCGAGGATCTGCGCGGCCGGGCCCTTGACCGCCCGGCCCCCCACGATGGGGCTCACGGCGACGCGTCGCGCCGCGGTGGCGCGCACGGCCTCCCGGACGCCCGGCACCGCGAGCACCGGCTCGACCGACAGGAAGGGATTCGACGGCGCCACGACGAGCAGGTCGGCACCCGTCACCGCGTCCAGCACGCCGGGCGCGGGACGCGCGGCCTCGATGCCGTCGAACGTGAGCCCGAGGACGGCGTCGGCGTGCTGCCGGCGCACGAAGTACTCCTGGAACGCGAGCGTGCCCGACGGCGTCCCGACGAGGGTGCGCACCGGGTCGTCGGTGACGGGCAGCAGCCGGGCGTCCACCCCGAGCGACGTCGCCAGCGACGCCGTGACCGCGCTCAGCGGCACGCCCTCGCGCAGCCGGGCGGTGCGCACGACGTGGGTGGCGAGGTCGCGGTCGCCGAGCGTGAACCACGTGTCCTCGCCGAGCCGCGCGAGCTGGTCGAGCACCGCGTACGACTCCCCGGTCAGGCCCCAGCCGCGGTCCTCGTCGTCCAGGCCCGCGAGGGTGTACATGACCGTGTCGAGGTCGGGGGAGACGTGCAGGCCGTGCCGCACCGTGTCGTCGCCGACGTTCACGACGCAGGTCGGGGCGTCGTCGGGCTGCGCCAGCGCGAAGCCGTGCGCGAGGCGGGCGCCGCCGACGCCACCGGCCAGGACCGTCACCGAGATGCTCACGCGACGAGCCTAAGCGCCCCGGCGCGGCACCGGCTCCCGCCTGTACGACGGGCGCCGCCCGGGGGGAGGATGGGCCCATGGCCGTCTTCGCGTTCTCCGTCGCCCCGCTCGGTGCGGGCGAGTCCGTCACCCAGCAGGTCGCCGAGGCGGTGCGCATCGTCCGCGAGTCGGGGCTCCCGAACCGCACGACGTCGATGTTCACCGAGATCGAGGGCGAGTGGGACGAGGTGATGCCCGTCGTCCAGCGGGCCACCGAGGCCGTCGGCGCGGGCGGGCACCGGGTCTCCCTCGTGCTCAAGGCCGACATCCGTCCGGGCCGGACGGGCCAGCTGGACGCCAAGGTCCAGCGTGTCGAGCAGGCGCTGGCGGCCGACGAGCAGGAGTCCGGACACGCGTGACGTGCCGGGCGGGTCCGATCTGTCCGTCCTGGGCGTCACACCCGCCATGTCCGTGACCCAGGCCACCGACCTGGGGTGTTGCAGATCACCGGGAACCCGGCCGTAGGCTATGTCGAATCGCGGCCATGCGGGTCGTGTGCTATCCCGGGAGATCCGCCGTCATGCCACTGTTCGAGGTCGATGCCACCCGGCCCCTCCTCGTCCAGTCCGGGCAGGCCGCCGGTACCGCCGAGCCGGGCCTGGCGACCACCGCGCACCGCGTCGTCGACTCCCACATCGACGGGCTCCTCGGCGAGCAGATCTTCCCCGTCGCGCAGGGGGTCGGGCCCGACGAGCCGCACCTCCTGGCCCTCGACGCGACCGGGTCGCCGGTGGTCGTGGAGCTCGTCGCCGAGCTCGACCGCTCCGCCCTGACGCGGGCCCTGGACCACGCCGGCTGGGCGGGCCGGCTGACGCGCGGCGAGCTCGCGTCCCGGTACCACGGCGGCCCCAACGCGTTCCAGCGCGACATCGCCGCCTTCTACGACTCCGTCCCGATCACGCGGTCCCAGCCGGGACGGTCGAGCGCCCGCCTCATCGTCATCTGCCAGGAGGCCGGGGAGGAGATCCTCAACGCGGTCGACTTCCTGCGCCAGCCGACCATGCCGGTCGAGGTGCTCAAGATGGGCGTCATGCACACGCAGGACGGGCGCCGGTTCGTGGACGTCTCCCCGCTGGTCATCCACCCGGCGTCCGGCGCGACGTCCCCGCAGCTCTCCGGTGCCGCCCCCGCGGCCCGTACGGCGGTCGCGGACGGTGACGGCACCTTCGCCGAGGGCGTCCAGGTCGGCCTCGCGCTGACGGACCGGCAGCCCGTCCCGAGCGTCACGGCCCCGACGGGGGCGGGCACGGCCGCGCAGCCCGTCGTCGCGCGCCCCGCCGCTGCCCGCCGGTCCGAGCGCACGGCCGCGCCGACGAGCCGGTCGGCGGCGCGTGCCGCCGCGGCCGCGGCGGCCCCCGCGGCGGAGGCCGCCCCTGCGGCGCACCCCGCGGAGCGCGCCCCCGAGCGTCCGCCCGCACCCCGCAGCCGCGCCGCCCGCCGCGAGCAGACCGGTCCGCGCAGCCTCGCCCTGCCGGCCGTGCCGCCGGCCCCCGCGCCGGCCGCCTCCCACGCCCCGGTCCCGCCGCCCCCGCCCGCCGCCCCCGAGCCGCCGCGGCGTCGTTCGCGCGCGGACAGGTTCCGGCCAGGTGCCCCCGCTCCCGAGGTGACCCCCGAGCTCGCGGCGTTCACCGCCGCGTCGGCAGGTTCCGCGGAGGACCTCGACCTGGCCGAGCTGGCCCGCCGCACCACGTCCCCGGCGAGCGCCGACACGGCGACCCTGGGCGAGGACTTCGCGCGGGCCGCGGCCCCGAGCTTCCGCCGGTCGGTGCCGCGGGCGGAGCCCGCCCCCTGGGACGCGCCCGCGCCCCGCGCGCACGAGCCGCGGCCCTGGGACCCGCCCGCGCCGCGAGCGGCCGAGCCCGCCCCGTGGGACCGGTCGGCGTCGCGCGCCGCCGACCCGCTGGACACGTCCGTGCCGCTGTCGGCGATGGAGGAGGAGCGGCCCTGGTCGCCGTCGACCCCCGAGCGCTGGACGAGCGCGTCGGACGACCTGCCCCGCCTCGAGGTGCCGCCGCTGGAGGCGCCCTCCTACACGCCGCCGCCGGAGCGCGACCTCTACGACACGGGCGCGACGGCCGTGACCGAGGTCGACGAGGTGGACGGCGACCTCGTCGCCCTGGCGAGCGTGCTGGGTCAGCCGACCCGGCTCGTCTGGGAGCGGCCCCGCCGCCGCCAGCGGTTCGACGCGGTGCTGCACCCCGACGGCGTCATCGAGCTGCCCGACGGCACCGTGTTCCGGCACCCCGACCGCGCGGCGACGGCCGCGTGCGGCGCGCCGACGGACGACGGCTGGAACGTGTGGCGCCTCGAGCCGGAGGGGCTCTCGCTGCTGGAGGCCTACCGGGCGCGGTTCGCCTGACCGGTCGCCCCGGACCCCGTCCCGGCGTGCGTGCCGGCGGGACCGGTCAGGGCAGCACGACGATCTTGCCGGTCTGCTCGCCCGCCGCGAGCCGGGCCAGCCCGGTGCGGACGTCGGCGAGCCGGACCTCGGAGTCGACGACGGGCCGCACCCCGGTGCGGGCGCAGAACCGGAGCAGCGCGGCGAGGTCCTCCCGCGAGCCCATCGTGACCCCCTGGACGCGGATCTCGGTGAAGAACACCCGCGTGAGCTCGGCGGGCGGCGCGTCACCGCTGGTCGCACCGCAGACGACGATCGTGCCGCCGGGTCGCACGGAGCGCACCGAGTGCGCCCAGGTGGCCTGGCCGACGGACTCCACGACGGCGTCGACGCGGGCCGGCAGCCGGTCGCCGGGCGCGACGGCGTGCGCCGCCCCGAGCTCCAGGGCGCGGGCGCGCTTCGCCTCGTCGCGGGACGTCGCGACGACCTCCAGCCCGGCGGCGGCCCCCAGCACGATCGCGGCGGTGGCGACCCCGCCGCCCACGCCCTGGACGAGCACCCGGTCGCCGGGGCGCAGGTCGGCGGCGCGGAAGAGCATCCGGTAGGCGGTCAGCCAGGCCGTGGGCAGGCACGCGGCCTCCGCGAACGACAGCCCCTCGGGCTTGGGCAGGAGGTTGGCGGTGGGGACCGCGACCCGCTCGGCGAGAGTGCCGGGGTACCGCTCCGACAGCAGCGAGCGGCGCTCGCGCGGCCCGACGCCGTGGCCGTCCGCACCGATCACCCCGTGCACCACGACCTCGCTGCCGTCCGGCGTGACCCCGGCGGCGTCCGTGCCCAGGATCATCGGGAGCTGCTCGGCGGTGAGGCCGACGCCGCGCAGGGACCACAGGTCGTGGTGGTTGAGGCCGGCGGCCCGCACGTCGACTGTCGTCCAGTGCTCTCGTGCCTCCGGCTCGGGCCGGTCGGTCACCTCGAGGGCGTCGAGGGGGGAGTCCGGGGCGAAGCGGGCGACGGTGGCGGCGAGCATGGAGCCACGGTAGACCACCTGCTGGACGTGTCCGGCGACCCGGCTAGGTTGGACCCCATGCCTGACGACGTGCACCCCGGAACCTCCGAGACGGCCGTTCCCCGGTCGGACGCCGAGACGTCCGCGCTGCTGGAGGCCGCGCAGCGGGACGCCACGCTGCTGGCCGACCGCCTGGCCCGGCGGGGCCGGGCGGCGAGCGCGCTGGACCGGGCCTCCGCCGACGTGACGGCGATGCGACAGCGGCTCGCGGACGAGTCGGCGGACGTGGCACGGCTCGAGTCGTTCAGCGCGACCCGGGTGTGGGCGGCGCTGCGGGGCGACCGGGCCGAGCGGCTGGACGCCGAACGGGCGGAGCAGCAGTCGGCCGAGTACGCGGTGGCCACGGCGGAGGCGCGCCGGCGGGCGGCGGAGGCGGAGCTCGCGGTGGCGGAGCAGGCGATCGCGGCGCTCGGTGACGTGGCGGGCCGCCGTCAGGAGGCGTTCGTGGTGCGCGAGGCGTGGCTGTCGGCGCGCGGCGGACCGGTGGCCGCCGAGCTGGCCGAGGTCGCCGCGACCGTGGGCCGACGCCGGGCCGAGGTCGTGGAGATCGCCGAGGCGGACGCCGCGGCCCACCAGGCCGGCTCGGCGCTCGGTGCGGCGGCCGACGAGCTGCGCAGCGCGAGCGGCTGGTCGACGTACGACACGTTCCTCGGCGGCGACTGGATCGCGAGCATGGCCAAGCACCAGCGCCTCGACCAGGCGTCCGACCTGGTGCGGGCGGCCGACGCCGCCCTCGCGCACCTCGCCGTCGAGCTCGGCGACGTCGGCGAGCGCGGGGTGGGGCCGATCGGCGTCGAGGGCCTCGCCCGCACCTTCGACATCTGGTTCGACAACGTGTTCAGCGACTGGGCGGTGGCGAGCCACATCAAGGACGCGCAGGACCGCGTGGCCGAGGCGCTGTCCGCCGTCGACCACGTGCGCCGCCGGTTGGCGGAGCGCCGGGAGGCGGTCGCCCTCGACCTGACCGCGCTCGCCCGCCGTCGCGAGGAGCTGCTGCTGGCGTGACCTCTCAGGCGGGGCCGACGTCGAACATCCAGGGGACGCCGTACCGGTCGGTGAGCTGCCCGAAGTGGTCGCCCCACGGCGCCTTCTCGAACGGCAGGACGTCCGTCGCGCCGGCGGAGAGCGCGGTGACGGCGGTCCGGACGTAGTCGAGGTCGGCCTCGGACCCGGTCAGTGCCACGGTCACGCCGGTCGTGGGGGTGGCATCGGGCATGGACGACGGGGTGTCGGCCGCCATGAGGACGAGGCCGTGCTCGGTCTCGAGCTGGCCGTGCATGACGAGGTCCTGCTCGGCCGGGTCGTCGCTCATGCCGGGCATGGACCCGTACGTCATGATCTCGACCTCGCCGCCGAGCGCGGACCGGTAGAACTCCAGCGCCTCGCGGGCCTCGCCCTTGAAGTTGAGGTACGGGTTGAGACGGACCATGGTGACCTCCGGGGGACGGGTGCCGCCGTCGTCGGCGACGTCCACCACGCTAGGCGCAGCCGCCGACACCCGCCCGGCACCTCGGGCCCGGGACGTGGCGCGCGGCCGGTGGGGCTAGACAACGTCCGCGCGGGCGACCTCGCCGAGGAGGTCGCGCACCAGGGGCCCGAGCTGGTCGTGCTCGATGAGGAAGCCGTCGTGCCCGAAGTCCGAGGTGATGGTGTGCACGGGGACGTCGTCGCCGAGCGCGGCGGCGACGCGGGCCGACTGCGCCGGCGGGAACAGCCGGTCGCTGTCGACGGCCACGACGAGCGGGCGGGCGGTCACCTGGGCGAGCGCCGCCTCGACGCCCCCGCGGTCGCGGCCGATGTCGTGGGTCATCATCGACTCGGTGAGACGCAGGTAGGAGTTCGCGTCGAACCGGCGGGCGAGCTTGTCGCCGTGGTGGTCGAGGTAGGACTGCACGGCGTAGCGACCGTCGACCAGGGGGTCCTCGCCGCCCTGCGGGAGGCGGCCGAACCGCTCGTCGAGCTCGTGCGCGGTGCGGTACGTCGTGTGGGCGATCTGCCGGGCCACGGCGAGCCCGGCGTGCGGGCCCTCGCCGTCGGGGGCGTCGTAGTAGTCGCCGCCGTTCCAGCGGGGGTCGGCGCGGATGGCGCCGAGCTGCGGGTGGGCCCAGGCGATCTGGTCGCCCGAGGACTGCGCGCACGTGGCGACGGCGGCGAAGGACCGCACCTCGATCCCGGCCTCCGGGCCGAGGATCGCCCACTCGAGCACCCGCATGCCACCCATGGACGCGCCGACGACGGCCGCCCAGCTCTCGATGCCGAGGAGGCGGGCGAGCTCGATCTCCACCATGACCTGGTCGCGGGTGGTGACCCGCGGGAACCGGCCGCCCCACGGGTGTCCGTCCGGTGCGGTGGACGACGGCCCGGTCGTGCCCTGGCAGCCGCCGAGCACGTTCGGTGCGACGACGAAGTAGCGGTCGGTGTCGACGGGAGCGCCCGGCCCGATCATCGACTCCCACCATCCGGCGGTCGACTGGCCTGGTCCCGCAGCACCGTGGACGTGCGCGTCGCCGGTGAGGGCGTGCAGCACGAGGACGGCGTTGGAGCCGTCGGGGGCGAGCTCGCCGTAGGTCTCGTAGGCGACCCGTACGTCGGGCAGCCGGGCTCCGCTCTCCAGGTCGAACGTGCCGACGTCGGCGAACCGCCGGTCGGCGACGGGGTCGCCCTCGCGCCAGGCGCCCGACGCCGGCACGGGACCGGCGGGAGGGCGGCGCGGACCGCGCGGCGCCCGGAGGGCGGGTGCGGCCTGGGTGGCGCGGGTCGGTGCGGTCATGCACTCGACGGTAGGCCCCCGTCGAGCACCTGCCTACCTGATCTCACGATGCGGGACCACATTCTGAGACGAGCGGCCTCCGGGGCTGTCGACGGCGTCGTCCGTCGGGACCTCGCCCACCAGCAGCAGGGGACGCGTCGGCAGCGGGTGCAGCCCGAACCGGGTGTACAGCCGCACACGGTCGGTCGACGCCGCGACGGCGGCCACCGTCTCGCCCGGTGACGCGAGGTCCAGGACATGGGCGGCCACCTGCCCGAGGCCGCCGCGCACGTCAGGTGCTGCCGCGGTGGACACCAGCCAGTCGGCCGCCCGGAAGGCGCGGACGTCCTCCCGGCGCTGGGCGGCGGACGCCCCGCGTGCCGCCGACGCGTGCACCCGCAGGATCCGGACGTGGACCCGCGCCGTCTCGGCCAGCACCACGAGGATCGCCGCCACCGGCCAGGACAGCACCGCCACCACCACGGCGGAGAACGCGTCACCCAGCTCGACCAGGACGCTCAGCGCGCCGACGAACAGCCCGACCGTGGCGCCCCCGAGGACGGCGAGCAGCAGCGCGCGGGCCACGCTCGCGACCTGCGCCCGCAGGCCCTGGCGCACGACCCGTGCGACGACGTCCGCGCCGTCGTGGACCCAGCCGCCCTGCAGCACCAGGAGGACGACCCAGACGGGCCAGGTCACGACCGCGAGCACGCCGGTGCGCGCCGGGGCGAACGCCCGGCCGAGGGTCGCCGCGACGCGAGGCACGTCCTGGAGGCGGACCGGGGACAGCGAGGTGGACGGTGCCCCGACGGGCGTGTTCAGCACGGCGGAACTGTAGTCCCTGGGCCGGCGTCGCCGCCGCGGCGGCTCAGGGGCGCAGCAGCACCTTCGTCGCCCGCCGCTCGTCCATCGCCGCGTACGCCTCGGCGGCGTCCGCCAGCGGCATCTCGGCGTCGAACACGAGACCCGGCCGGAGCGCCCCCGACAGCACGTCGTCGAGCAGGGTGGCCATGTGGGTGCGGGCCGGGGCCATGCCACCGCCCACCGTGATGTTGCGGCCGAACAGCTGGCGCACCGGCAGGGTGGGGCCGCCGTGCGGCACCCCGACGAACCCGACCCGGCCGCCGCCGCGCACGGACGCCAGGGCCTGCGCCATCGACTCCTCGGTGCCCACGCACTCCAGCGCCGCGTCGGCGAGGTCGCCGGCCAGGAGGGCGCGGAGTGCCGCCACGCCCTCGTCACCACGCTCGGCGAGGACGTCCGTGGCGCCCAGCTCGCGGGCGAGGGCCGCACGGTCGTCGTGGCGGGACATCGCCACCACCCGCTCCGCGCCGAGGCGCCGCGCCGCCGCCACCGCGCAGAGACCGACCGCGCCGTCACCCACCACGACCACGGTGTCCCCGGGGCCGACCCCCGCCGACACCGCCGCGTGGTGCCCGGTGGACATGACGTCGGACAGGGCGAGCAGGTGCGGCAGCAGGCCCGCCGCCTCGACCTCCGCCTCCGTGCGCCCCACGGGGAACAGCGAGTGCTGGGCCAGCGGGATCCGTACCCGCTCGCCCTGTGCGCCGTCGACGGGGTGGCCGTCCCGGTCGGTCGAGCCGAAGAACGTCACGACGTCGCACGCCGACGGGAACCCCGCCCGGCAGGACTGGCACCGCCCGCAGCTCAGCGAGAACGGCACGACGACCACGTCGCCCACGGTCGCCGACGTCACCTCGGAGCCCAGCTCCTCGACGACCCCGACCAGCTCGTGCCCGATGGGGTGCGGGGACCTCGTCGGCGCGACCCCGCGGTACGACCACAGGTCGGAGCCGCACACGCAGGCGGCCAGCACCCGCAGCACGGCGTCGTGCCCGGTTCGGAGCACTGGGACGGGGCGGTTCTCGACGCGGACGTCGCGGGCGGCGTGGATCACGGTGGCGAGCATGGGCACCACCGTAGGCGGGCGCGGCCCGCGTGCGCGCCGTGAGCCTCGCCGGGGACGAAGCAGGCCGGCAGCCGCGCACCACCGGCAGGAGTCCCTGCCCGGGTCGACGTGCTGCCGGCCTCGGCCGACGGTCGGCGGTGCCGACGGTGCTCTCAGTGGGTGTTGTACCCGGCGTCCTTCGCGCGCTGGAACGAGCGCTCGATCTCCGCCTGGGCCTCCTCGCGGCCGACCCAGTGGGCGCCCTCGACGGACTTGCCCGGCTCGAGGTCCTTGTAGACCTCGAAGAAGTGCTGGATCTCCAGGCGGTGGAAGTCCGAGACGTCGTCGATGTCCTGGCGCCACGCGGCGCGCTGGTCGCCGAGCGGCACGCACAGCACCTTGTCGTCGCCGCCGGCCTCGTCGCGCATGCGGAACATGCCCAGCGCGCGGCAACGGATCAGGCAACCGGGGAACGTGGGCTCCTCCAGCAGGACGAGAGCGTCCAGCGGGTCGCCGTCCTCGCCGAGGGTGCCCTCGATGAACCCGTAGTCGTCCGGGTAGCGGGTGGAGGTGAAGAGCATGCGGTCCAGACGGATGCGACCGGTCTCGTGGTCCACCTCGTACTTGTTCCGCTGTCCCTTCGGGATCTCGATGGTGACGTCGAACTCCACTGTTCCTCCAGTCGTGGGTGCTTGCGCGCCCCCTCAGTGTGCCATGCGGGGCCTGTCCGACAGCCGCGGCGGAGGCCCGACGAGGGGTCGGAACGTGCGAGAATACGCCCTGACGAACCTGCTTGTGACCAGGTTCACGGACGGGGGAGGTCGAGCGGATGGCGTGGCGGCTCAGGGTCGGCGCCACCGTGGTCACCGTGCTCGCCGTCTTCGGCGGCTACCTCGTGGCCGACGCCTACGACGTCGTCCCCGGCATGGTCACCCTCGACCCGCCCTACGAGGACCCCGCCCCGTTCCCCTCGGCGCCCGGCGCCACGACGGGTCCGAGCCCTGCCGTGGCCGTCCCCGCGCTGCCCGAGGACGCTCCCGTCCCCGGTGCCGACGAGGTCGGTGACCTGGTGTCCGACGTCGCGGGCGACTCGCGGCTGGGGAAGCGGGTCGGCATCGTGGTGGCCGACGCCGCGACCGGCGACACCCTCGCCTCCGCCGCGCCGGAGACCCTCATGATCCCCGCGTCGACGCAGAAGATCCTCACCGCGGTCGCCGCCCACGTGCGTCCCGGCGGGGAGGTCACCCTCCCCACCCGCGCCATGCTCGAGGGCGACACCCGCGTCGTCCTCGTGGGCGGCGGCGACATGATGCTCGCCGCGGGCGCGGGGGACCCCGACGCCGTCAACGGCCGCGCCGGGCTCGGGGACCTCGCCGCGCAGGTCGCCGCGCAGATCACCCTCAGCGGCACGGACACCGTCACGCTCGCCGTCGACGACACCCTCTTCACCGGGCCGGCCGTCGCACCCACGGTGCGCGCCAACGACGTCACCGACGGCTACGTCGCGCCCGTCGCCGCGCTCGCCGTCGACGTCGCCCGCCTCACCGACGACAAATACGCGCCGCGCGAGGCCGACCCTGCGATGGCCGCCGCCGAGGCGTTCGCGGACGCCCTCGCCGACCACGGTCTCACCGTGCGCGGGCAGATCACCCGGGACGCCGTCGCGTCGTCGGCCCGCGAGGTCGGGCGCGTCGAGTCCGCGCCGCTCGGGCAGATCGTCAGCTACCTGCTCGAGGAGTCCGACAACACGCTCACGGAGGTCGTGGGCCGCCTCGTGGCGATCGACGCCGGTCTGCCCGGCTCGCAGGACGCCGCGATCAGCGAGGTCCTGGCCGTCGTGGAGGGGCTCGGAGTCGACCTCGACGGTGCCGTGCTCACCGACCTGTCCGGGCTCGGCACCGGGTCACGGCTCTCGGCCCGCCAGCTCGTCGACACCCTGGAGATCGCTGCCGCCGACCCGGCGCTGCGCGAGACCGTCACCGGGCTGCCCGTCGCCGGCATGGAGGGCACCCTCGCCGACCGGTTCCCCGACGGCAACCCCGGCCGCGCGTTCGCCAGCGCCAAGACCGGCAGCCTGCCCGACGTCCGCTCCCTGGCCGGGACGGTCGTCACCGCCGACGACCGGCTGCTGATCTTCGCCGTCGTCGCGGACCGGATCCCCGAGGGCGGGTCGTTCGGCGCCAACATGATCTTCGACGACCTCGTCGGCGACCTCGCGTCCTGCGGCTGCACCGCCGAAGGTCCCTGACCCGTGCGCCCGGGTCCCGTCGTTACGGTGGACCCGTGACGTCCAGCAGCCCCACCGTCGACTGGCCCACCGCCGCCCAGATCGCCCGTCGTGTCGCCCGCCCGGGTCCCGTCGCGTCGCGGGCCGAGCTCGACGACCTCGTCGGCGGGCTGCGCACGGCCGCCGACGACGCCGTGGAGCACGTCCTGCGCGTGACGCGCATGCAGCCCGCGGACGTCGACCTCGGCGACGTCCGCGTCGTCGACCGGGCCACGTGGGCGTTGGCGAACACGCGCTCCATGGCCCGCCTCACCGACCCCGTCCTCGCCGGCCTCGGAGGCGACGCCCCCCTGCCGGAGTCGTCCGCGGCCCGGCTCGCCGGCGCCGCCGAGGTCGGGGGACTCCTCGCCCTGCTGTCCAGCAAGGTCCTCGGCCAGTTCGACCCCTACGGCCCCGGTCGTCCCGTGCTGCTGCTCGTCGCGCCGAACGTGCTCGTCGCCGAACGGGCGATGGGGCTCGACGGCCGCGACTTCCGGCTCTGGGTGTGCCTGCACGAGCAGACGCACGCCCTGCAGTTCGCCACCGCCCCGTGGCTCGCCGACCACCTCGCCGGCCGTCTCACCGACCTTCTCGGCGACCTCACCTCCACCTCCCTCGGGCTCGCGCGCGCCCCGCTGCGGGAGAAGGTCGCCACCGTCGGGCGGGCCGTCGTCGACGCGGTGCGCGGTGAGCTCACCACCCCGCTCGACCTGGTGGTCGGCGCCGAGCAGAAGCGCCGCCTCGCCGAGATCACCGCCGTCATGGCCCTGCTCGAGGGGCACGCCGACGTCATGATGGACGCCGTCGGGCGGCGCGTCGTCCCCAGCGTGCGCACCATCCGCGCCCGCTTCGAGCGGCGGCGCGACGGCGAGGGCGCGCCCCGCGCCGACGTCGTGCTGCGGCGGCTGCTCGGCATGGACGCCAAGCTCGCGCAGTACCGCGACGGCGCCGCGTTCGTCCGTGAGGTCCGCCGGACCGTGGGCGTCGACGGCCTCAACGCCGTCTGGGCGGCGCCCGAGAACCTGCCCGGCGAGCGGGAGATCGCGGACGCCCGCGCCTGGGTCCGCCGCGTGCACGGCTGAGGCGACGACCCCGATGGCTCGCGTCGACCCGGCGCTCGCGGCGGCCCGCACCGCGGTCCGGGCGGACCTCGCCGACCTGCCGGCCGGCGCCACCGTGCTCGTCGCCTGCTCGGGCGGCGCCGACTCCCTCGCGCTGGCGGCGGTCGTCGCGACGGAGGCTCGCAGGGTCGGCCGGTCGGTCCGGTCCCGGGGCCACGCGGTGCGGGCGGGCGCGGTCGTCGTGGACCACGGCCTCGTCGACGGTTCGGCCGAGGTCGCCGACCGCGCCGGCGAGCAGTGTCGCGACCTCGGCCTCGATCCCGTGGTGGTGCGCCGGGTGCGGGTCGAGGGGTCGCCCGCCGGGCTCGAGGCGGCCGCCCGTGCCGCCCGGTACGCGGCGCTGGACACCGCCGCCGACGAGCTCGGTGCCGACGTGGTGCTGCTCGGCCACACCCTCGACGACCAGGCGGAACAGGTGCTGCTCGGCCTGGCCCGCGGCAGCGGCGCCCGGTCGCTCGCGGGCATCCCGCCGCGGCGCGGCCGCTACCGGCGCCCGTTCCTCGGCCTGCGTCGCTCCGCCACCGAGGCGGTGTGCGCCGCCGTCGGCGTCACGCCGTGGCACGACCCCACCAACGCGCCCGACGGCGGCCCGTTGCGCTCCCGGGTGCGCGGTCACCTGCTGCCCGTGCTGACGGACGTGCTCGGGCCGGGCGCGGTCGAGGCGCTCGGCCGCAGCGCGGCGCAGCTGCGCGACGACGCCGACCTCCTGGACGCCCTCGCGGCCGACCTCCTGGCGCGCAGCCGCGTCGTCGGCGACACCTCCCTGCCGCGAGACGTCGTCCTGGACCCCGACGTGCTGGCCGCCGCCCCGCCCGCGCTGCGCCGTCGGGCCCTGCGCGCGGCAGCGCTCGTGGTCGGCTGCCCGGCCGGGACGACGACGGCCGCGCACGTCGACGCCCTCGACGCCCTGGTCGTCCGCTGGCGGGGGCAGGGCCCCGTGCACCTCCCGGGGGACGCACGGGCGCTGCGCGCGTGTGGCAGGCTAATCCTGCGGTCGTCCCGCACGCCCGCGCACCCCCGCCCCACACCCTAGGAGTACCCCCGTGGACCAGTCGGACGTCTCCGGCGACCTCGCCGACATCCTGCTCACCGAGGACCAGCTCGGCACGCGCCTCGACGAGATGGCCGCCCAGATCGACGCCGACTACGCGGGCAAGGACCTGCTGCTCGTCGGGGTGCTCAAGGGCGCCGTCATGGTGATGGCCGACCTGTCGCGCCGCCTGCACCACCCGGTCGAGATGGACTGGATGGCGGTCTCGTCCTACGGCTCGGGCACCAAGTCGTCGGGCGTCGTGCGCATCCTCAAGGACCTCGACTCCGACCTGGCGGGCCGCAACGTGCTCATCGCCGAGGACATCATCGACTCGGGCCTGACCCTGTCGTGGCTCGTGCAGAACCTGCGCTCGCGCGGGCCGGCGTCGGTGGAGATCGCGACCATGCTCCGCAAGCCGGACGCCGCGAAGGCCGACGTCGACGTCAAGTACGTCGGGTTCGACATCCCCAACGAGTTCGTCGTCGGCTACGGTCTCGACTACGCCGAGAAGTACCGCAACCTGCCCTTCATCGGGACCCTCGCCCCGCACGTCTACTCCTGACCTCGACGCCCTGGGCGAACACCCGGGGGAACTCGCGGCGCGCGCGTGTAGTTTCGTTGGACGAACCACCGCCCGAACGAAGGGATGCGGGGCAGCACCCCGCCACGGATGAACCTCAAGAAGATCTTCAGCGGACCGCTCGTCTGGATCGCGATCGGCCTCGTCGTCGTCGCGCTCGCGTTCTCCGCCTTCTCGGGCGAGCGCATCAGCCGCGTCGAGACGTCCCAGGGCCTGGAGCTGCTCTCCGGTGACACGGTCGAGCACGCGCTCATCGTCGACGGCGAGCAGCGCGTCGAGCTGGAGCTGAGCGAGGCGTACGTCTCGGACGCCGACACCGACGACGAGGTCGACCACGGCACGAAGGTCGACTTCTTCTGGGTGCAGCCGCAGGGCGAGGACGTCGTCGCGGCGGTCTCCGGCGCGGACCTCGCCGACGGCTACGACACCGAGGTGCCGCAGCCCTCGTTCTGGGGATCGATGCTGTCGTTCCTCGTGCCGTTCATCATCATCCTGGCGATCTTCTGGTTCGTCATGTCCCGCATGCAGGGCGGCGGCAACCGGGTGATGGGCTTCGGCAAGTCGAAGGCGAAGCTCGTCAGCAAGGACATGCCGCAGGTGACGTTCGCGGACGTCGCGGGCGTGGACGAGGCCGTCGAGGAGCTGCAGGAGATCAAGGAGTTCCTCGCCGAGCCGGAGAAGTTCCAGGCGGTGGGGGCGAAGATCCCCAAGGGCGTGCTGCTGTACGGCCCGCCCGGCACGGGCAAGACGCTGCTGGCGCGTGCGGTGGCCGGCGAGGCCGGGGTCCCGTTCTACTCGATCTCCGGCTCCGACTTCGTCGAGATGTTCGTCGGCGTCGGCGCGTCCCGCGTGCGCGACCTGTTCGAGCAGGCGAAGAACAACGCCCCCGCGATCATCTTCATCGACGAGATCGACGCCGTCGGCCGGCACCGGGGCGCCGGCATGGGCGGCGGTCACGACGAGCGCGAGCAGACGCTCAACCAGATGCTCGTCGAGATGGACGGGTTCGACGTCAAGGCCAACGTCATCCTCATCGCGGCGACCAACCGCCCCGACATCCTCGACCCGGCGCTGCTGCGTCCCGGCCGCTTCGACCGGCAGGTCGCCGTCGAGGCGCCGGACCTCAAGGGCCGTGAGCACATCCTCAAGGTGCACTCGCAGGGCAAGCCGATGGTCGAGTCGATCGACCTGGAGGCCATCGCGCGCCGCACGCCCGGCTTCACCGGTGCCGACCTGGCGAACGTGCTCAACGAGGCCGCGCTGCTCACCGCCCGCTCGGGTGCGCAGCTGATCGACGACCGTGCGCTGGACGAGGCGATCGACCGCGTCATCGCGGGCCCGCAGAAGCGCACGCGGGTCATGAAGATCAAGGAGCAGAAGATCACCGCGTACCACGAGGGCGGCCACGCCCTGGTGGCGGCGGCGATGCGCTACACCGACCCGGTCACCAAGGTGACGATCCTGCCGCGCGGCCGGGCGCTCGGGTACACGATGGTCATGCCCACGGAGGACAAGTACTCCACGACGCGCAACGAGCTGCTCGACCAGCTCGCATACGCGATGGGTGGTCGCGTCGCCGAGGAGATCGTGTTCCACGACCCGACGACGGGGGCGAGCAACGACATCGAGAAGGCGTCGGCCATCGCCCGCAAGATGGTCACCGAGTACGGCATGAGCGAGAAGGTCGGCGCGATCAAGCTCGGCACGGGCTCGTCGGAGCCTTTCATGGGCCGCGACATGGGCCACCAGCGCGACTACTCCGAGGCCGTCGCCGGCACGGTGGACCACGAGGTCCGCAAGCTCGTCGACGCCGCGCACGACGAGGCCTGGGAGGTCCTGACCCAGTACCGCGACGTCCTGGACGACCTGGTGCTGCGCCTGCTGGAGAAGGAGACGCTCAACCAGGCGGAGCTCGCGGAGATCTTCACGCCGGTCGTCAAGCGCGACGCCCGCGACGTGTGGCTGTCCAGCGAGCAGCGCACCGTGCACACCCGCGGCCCGGTGATGACCGACGGCGAGAAGGCCGCGTTCTCCTCCAACGGCGTCCGTGGCGGCCTGCCGCAGGACGAGGCCGCCGTGGTCGGGAACACCGAAGCCGAGGCGTCGGCCGTCGGCACGGTGACCGCGCCCGCCCCGGCGGACGGCGAGCCCACGCCGGACGGCACCGACGGCCGCGGCACGGACGGGACCGACGACGGGAGCCGCGCGTGAGCGGGTCCGACCTGCCGCTGAGCCCGGTCTCCCTGGGCGTGCGCGCGGCCGCCGACGTACCCGCCTACGACGAGCCCCGCGCCGAGGCCGCGGTGCGTGAGCTGCTGCTCGCCGTCGGCGAGGACCCGGAGCGGGAGGGCCTCAAGGACACGCCCGCCCGCGTGGCGCGCGCCTACCGGGAGATCTTCGCCGGGCTCCGCCAGGAGCCGGAAGAGGTGCTGACCACCACGTTCGACCTCGGCCACGAGGAGATGGTGCTGGTCAAGGACATCGAGGTGTACTCCACGTGCGAGCACCACCTGGTGCCCTTCCACGGGGTGGCGCACATCGGCTACATCCCCAACACCGACGGGCGCATCACCGGCCTGTCGAAGCTGGCGCGGCTGGTCGAGGTCTTCGCCCGCCGCCCGCAGGTCCAGGAGCGCCTGACGACCCAGATCGCTGACTCGCTCGTGCGCATCCTCGACCCGCGCGGCGTCATCGTCGTGGTGGAGTGCGAGCACCTGTGCATGTCGATGCGCGGGGTCCGCAAGCCGGGGGCGCGGACGGTCACGTCCGCCGTCCGCGGCGGCATGCAGAACGCCGCCACCCGGGCCGAGGCGATGAGCCTGATCCTCGGGCGGTAGCCGATGTCCTCTCGCGACGTCGCGGTCGCCGGGCTGCCGGAGCTCTCGGGCACCGGCCGCTGCCTGGTCATGGGCGTGGTCAACATCACCCCGGACTCGTTCTCCGACGGCGGGGAGTGGTTCGAGCCCGAGGCGGGCGTCCGGCACGGGCTGGACCTGCTGGCCGAGGGCGCGGACGTGCTCGACGTCGGCGGCGAGTCGACCCGCCCGGGTGCGGAGCGGGTCTCGGAGGACGAGGAGCTGGCGCGCGTCATCCCGGTCATCGGGCGTCTCGCGGCGGCCGGCGCGGTGGTGTCGGTCGACACGACCCGCGCCCGCGTGGCCGCCGAGTCCGTCGCGGCGGGCGCCCGCATCGTCAACGACGTGTCCGGCGGGCTCGCCGACCCGGCGATGGCGGACGTCGTGGCACGCACCGGTGTCGCCTACGTGGCGATGCACTGGCGCGGGCACAGCGACGTCATGGACGACCTCGAGGTGTACGACGACGTCGTGGCGGACGTGCGCGCCGAGCTCGCGCAGCGGCTGGACGCGCTGCACGCGGCGGGTGTGGCGCCCGAGCAGGTGATCCTCGACCCGGGCCTCGGCTTCTCCAAGGCGGGCGCCCTGAACTGGCCGCTCCTGGCGCACCTCGACGCCCTGCACGCGCTGGGCCGCCCGGTCCTGGTGGGGGCGTCCCGCAAGCGGTTCCTCGGGCACCTCCTCGCCCGCCCCGCGGCCGACGGCCGGGCCGACCCCGTCCCGCCCGCCGCACGCGACCACGCGACCGCCGCGGTCTCCGCGCTGGCCGCCCGGGCGGGCGCCTGGTGCGTGCGCGTGCACGCCGCGCGTGCGAGCGTGGACGCGGTGCACGTGGCCGCGGCGTGGGAGGATGCCGCCCGCACCATCGACGACGACCCGGTGCGCCGTCCGGCGCACCCGCAGCAGACGGAGGCACCCGAGTGACGTACGGCGACACCGTGACGGGCCCTGACGGCCATCCGCTCGACCAGATCCGGTTGACGGGTGTGACCGCGGTCGGGTACCACGGCGTGCTGCCCGCGGAGCGGGTGGAGGGGCAGACGTTCCGCGCGGACGTGGTGCTGCACCTCGACACCTCCGCGGCGGCCGTGTCCGACGACCTGGACGCCACCGTGAGCTATGCGGAGGTCGCCGAGGACGTGCACGCGATCCTCGCGGGCGACCCCGTGGACCTCGTGGAGACGGTCGCCGAGCGCGTCGCGGCGGTGGTGCTCGCCCGCCCGGCGGTGCACGCCGTCGACGTGCGCGTCCACAAGCCGGAGGCCCCGATCGCCGTCCCGTTCGAGGACGTCGAGATCGTGGTGCGCCGGGACCGCGTGCGGCTGCCGTCGGTGCCCCTCCCGGTGCTCGATGCCGAGCCCGCGGGGTCTGCCGCGGAACCGGCCGCCGTCGCGCCCGCCCTGACGCTCGTGCCCGACGTCGTCGAGGACGAGGTGCCCGCCGCGCCGGACGTGGCCGCGGCCGTCGCCGTCCCCCCGCCGCCCGCGCCGGAGCCCGAGACCGCCGTGGAGCCGGAGCCGGAGGTCCACCCGCTGGACCGCTCGCCGGAGCACCCCGTCGACGCCGTCATCGCGCTCGGCGCGAACCTGGGCGACCCGCAGGCCACGCTCCGTGCCGCCGTCACCGACGTCGACCGCGTGCCCGGCGTGCAGGTCATGGAGGTCTCGCCGCTGGCCCGCACCGCCGCCGTCGGGCCGGAGCAGCCCGACTACCTCAACGCCGTGCTGCTCGTGCGGACCACGCTGTCGCCGCGCGACCTGCTGAGCGTGTGCCAGGAGGTCGAGCTGCTGCACGGCCGAGTCCGCGAGGAGCGCTGGGGACCGCGCACCCTCGACGTCGACGTCGTGCAGTACGACACCCTCACGGTGTCGTCCGACGACCTCGAGCTGCCGCACCCGCGCGCCCACGAGCGCGCGTTCGTGCTGGTGCCGTGGGCCGAGCTCGATCCGGAGGCCGTGCTGGGCGGCCTCGGCGGCGGCCCCGTGGCGCAGCTCGCCGCGACCGCACCCGACCGCGGGGGCATCCGCTGGCTCGCCCTCGACTGGCTGACCGAGCCCGCTCTCACCGGCCCCGTCCCGGTGCAGCCCGAGCCGGTGGCCGAGGAGCTTGCCGTCGAGGATCAGGCTCCGGCCCAGGACGAGCCGCAGCCCGGCCTGCCCGACGCGGGGGAGGAGCCCCCGGCGCCGGCACCCCACGACGCAGCCGGTCAGCCGCACGGCGAGCCCACCCCCGCGTGGGGTGCCCCGCAGCCCGCGGCCTGGGAGCCGGAGCAGCCCCCGGCGTGGCAGCCCGAGCAGGGCCCGGCCGAGCCGCAGCAGCCGCAGGCCTGGGCGCCCGAGCAGCCGCAGGCGCCGCAGGGGTGGTCCTCCGGTCAGGAGCCGGAGCAGCCTCCGGCGTGGGTGCCGGAGCCCCCGGCCGCCCCGGCAGAGCCCGTGCACGGTGCGACGCCGCCGTGGACGCCCCAGCAGGGGTTCGCCGAGCCGCAGCAGCCGTCGGCACCGCAGGCCGCCGCCACCGGGTGGACGCCCGAGCCCGTGGAGGAGCCCGCCGCGTGGGCGCCGCAGCCCGTCGCGCAGCCCGTCTGGGAGCCTGCCCCCGCCGCCGCGCCCGCGCCGGAGACGCCGCAGACCTGGCAGCCCGAGCAGCCGCAGGCCTGGCATCCCGAGCAGCCGCAGGCCTGGGAGCCGGAGCAGCCGCAGGCGTGGCAGCCGACGGCGGCCGCGGCCGTCGTCGAGGCGACGCCGTGGGCACCCGCAGCGCCGGCACCGGCCGACCCGCCGTCGAACCACGCTCCCGCCCCGGCGGCGGTGCCGGCCCCGCCGGCCCTCGTCGTGCCGTCGCCCCCGGGCCCCCAGGCGGTCGAGCGGCCCGCCGAGCCCGGACGGGCCGACGCCCCGACGGCCGCGGACGTGTTCCCGGCCTCCGTCCGGCAGCCCGAGCAGGCCCGCACGCAGGAACCGCGCGCCGCCGAGCCGTACCGTCCCGAGCCGACCGCCCCGGCGTTCCCGCCGGAGCAGTACCAGCCAGAGCCGTACCAGCCGCAGCAGTACCAGCAGTACCAGCAGGAGCAGCCGGCCGCGCCGTACCGCCCCGAGGCGTACGCGCCGCAGGCCGCTCCGGCCTTCCCCGAACGTCAGGAGCCGCCGGCCTACGTGCCGGAGGCCTTCAGCGGCCCGCAGCACGTCGTCCCGGTCTCGACCGTCCAGGCGCCGCCGTCGGTGCCGCCGCAGGGCTTCGGGGGCGTCGGGGGCGCCGACCCCGCGGGGCGCGCCTGACGTGCGCCGCACCCGGGTCCGCACGCTCGCCGGGCTGACGATCCTCGTCGCCGTCGGCGGCGCGGCGATCCTGCGCCTGCTGGAGGGTCGTGGCACCTACCTGCCCGGTGCCGCCTGGGTCGAGGTCGTCGCGCTCGTCCTGCTGGCAGGCCTGGTCCTGTGGGCCGGGTGGGGCGTGCGGGCCTACCTCAAGGGCGACCGGCCCGAGCTCGACGGCCTGCGCGCCGCACGGACCTTCGCGATGGCCAAGGCCGCCGCGTACACGGGCGCGCTCCTCGCCGGCCGGTACGCCGCCGCGGTGATCGTCGTCCTGCCCCAGCTCGAGGTCGAGGCGCGCCGCGCCCAGGCGGTCGTGTCCGGCGTCGCCGTGGTCGCCGCGGTCGGCCTCGCCGTCGTCGGGCTCGTCGTGGAGAAGTTCTGCCAGCTGCCGCCGCCCGAGGACGGCGCCGAGGACGCCGAGCCGCTGGCCTCCTGAGGACGGCGGAGCCTTGGGTGGCTGTCGCGACCTCGAACCAGTGGCATCAGGGGTATCTGACGCCCTGACCAGCATCGATGGTTGACCCGGTCCCACATGTGTCGCTAGTTTGTGGCCGCAACGACGGGGCGCTCCGCAAGACCAGGGGCGCTCCGCAAGACCAGGGGCGCTCCGCAACAGAAGGTGCAATGATGCGCAATTCCTCTCGCCTGACGCTGGCGACCCTGATGGCCGCCGGACTCGTGATCACCGCCGGCGCGACATCGTCGCAGGCGGTCGAGGTCACTCTTCAGAGCGGGACCGCCGTGTGCACGGCCAACGCCACGAAGCCGTCGCTTGCCGCTTCGGCCTCGGCGTATGCGTGCCCGCTGGTCCAGGTCAACATCCGGTACAACCGACTCGGGACGAACTACACCAACTACGGCGAACAAGATACGTACTCGTACGCGAAGGCGGGGACGTCGACGATCGTGTCCCGCGCGGTGCGCGCCAAGCTCGGCGGCAGCTGGTCCGCCTGGAAGACGTACTGATGGGTCGGCGGTCGGCCGCAGCCGTGGCGGTCCTGGCGATGGTGGTTCTGCCATCCGGCTGCACGGCACAGACCGAGCGGGCAGGCGCCGAGGTGCCGGAGCTGTGGCGCGCTCAGATCGACCAGGTGCTGGCCACGGACGACCCTGACGTGACCGTCGAGCACCGCGCGATCCTCGAGGACTACGCGGTCAGCGATGCCGAGTACCAAGGACTTCGCCAGGAGCTCTCCGACTGCCTCACGGATCACGGGATCGAGCACACCATGGACCCGGCCGGCGGGGGCCTGGAGACCGCAGACCTCCCCGGTGACGCCGAGGGGTCCCAGACGATGGAGCTGTCGACCGCCTGCATGGACGGCACGACAGGCCCGGTGGAGTCGATCTACCTCGGTATGCGGGAGAACCCCGAAGGGCTCGGCCAGGGTGAGGCCCTGCGACGCTGCCTGGACGACGCGGACGCCACGGAGTACGCGGGTGTCTCGGAGGACGAGCTGGAGCGGTTGATCACGACGGCGGAGCTGAAGCCGACGACGGCGGAGGCCCAGCTCTGCACCATGGACCCGTTCGGCTCGCAAGGAGTCTCGCTCGACGTCGCGCGTCAGGTCCTGGACCAGGAGCAGCGCGAGGTCGTCGACGAGTGACGAAGAGATCCCGGGTTCGGGTGAGCGTCGCGGCGGCGCTGCTCGCCGCCGTGGCGCTCGTCGCCGCCGGCGCCGTGGCCGCACTCCTGCTGCTGCCCGGCCCGGCCGCGGGCACGCCGGAGGTGCAGGTCGGCGGTAGCGCCGTCCGCGTGACGACGGAGCCGTTCGACGGCGCACGACAGGTGTCGGTCACGGCCACGGTGGTGCCGTCCAAGACCCTGACGACCACCGAGACCGGCCGGGTGACGGCGTCGGCCTGTTCGGCAGGACGAGAAGTTCGGTCCGGGGACGTGCTCCTCACCGTCGACGACCGCCCTCTGCTTGCTCTCGCCACGGACGTCCCGCTCTGGCGAGACCTCGGATCCGGCGCGCAGGGTGAGGACGTCCGGGCGGTGCAGACCGAGCTCGTGCGACTGGGCCACGACCTCGTGCCGGACGGCGACTACGGGCCGGCGACGCGCGCCGTCGTCCGCGAGATCCAGGAGGCCGTGGGCGTCGTGCGGCCGGACGGCTACCTCGCTGCCGCCGCTGTGGTGTGGCTGCCTCATCCCGCCGTCACGGTCTCGGAGTGTCTGCTCGGCGTGGGTGATCCCACCGGTGACGGGCAGGTCGCGACGGTCGCCGGTGGCTTGACCGCCCTGACCGTCGTCGAGCCACCAGGGGAGGGCTGGGTCGTCCGGCTCGACGGGACGACGGGTGCGGTCGACGCCGACGGCATCGTGCGCGACGCGGAGCTGCTCGCCGTCGCAGCCCAGAGCGAGCCGTACCTCCTGAGCCAGGAGGACGGCACGAACCGGTTCACGGTCGAGCTCGCCCTCGCCCAGGAGGTCGACGTCGCGGTGCTGCCACCGTCGGCGGTCGTCGCGACCGGCGACGGGAGGGGGTGCGTCCGCTCCGCCGACGGGGATTCCCGCACGGTCGAGGTGGTCGCGTCGTCGCTGGGGCAGACGATGGTGACCTTCGTCGGGGGGCCGCCTCCGCCGTCGGTCCTCGTGCGGCCTGACGACCGCACGACCTGCTGATGGTCTCGGTGAGTGCCACCGGACTCGCCCACCGGTTCGGCTCGTCGGCGTACCTTTTCGACGGTCTCGACCTGGAGGTGCGGGCGGGGGAGGTCGTGGCCCTGGTCGGGCCGTCCGGTTCGGGCAAGTCGACGCTGTTGTCGATCCTGGCCGGCTGGGTCACGCCGACCCGCGGGCAGGTGGTCCACCACGGCATCGCGCGGACAGGATGGGTGTTCCAGAACCCCCACGGCTCCCCGCGCCGCAGCGCGTTGGACCACGTCGTGCTGCCGCTGCTGGCGCACGGACGGACGCGCCGCGCCGCGGAGCCGGAGGCCCACGAGATCATGGCGCGGTTCGACGTCGAGGGTGTCGCCGACCGACCGTTCCGGGCGCTGTCCGGTGGCGAGGCGCAACGCCTGATGCTGGCTCGCGCCGTGGCCACCGCCCCGGACCTGCTGCTGGTCGACGAGCCGACGGCGCAGCTCGACCTCGCGACGTCGGCCACGGTGAACCGGGTCCTGGCGCAGGTGGGTCGCAACGCGACCGCGGTCGTCGTGGCGACGCACGACCCCGCCACCCGGGAGGCGTGCACCCGCGTGATCGACCTCGCGGACCACATGCCCGCCATGGGCGTGACGGGACCGGAGGCGTGATGCGCGGCCGTTCTGTCATCGGTGAGGCCGTCCGCAACGTGACCGGCGGGACCAC
Organism: Isoptericola dokdonensis DS-3; assembly: GCF_001636295.1. Classification (NCBI taxonomy): domain Bacteria; kingdom Bacillati; phylum Actinomycetota; class Actinomycetes; order Micrococcales; family Promicromonosporaceae; genus Isoptericola; species Isoptericola dokdonensis. The sequence continues at coordinate 3,264,879 of NZ_CP014209.1, forward strand.
GCGGGCCTTGAGCGCAGCGCTGGTCTTCGTCGTCCTGGTGGGCGGCCTGGCCGTCGCCGACGCCCGTGTGCTCGTCGCGGTGTGGCAGAAGGCCGACGCCTTTCGGTCGGCGGGTGCCGCCGTCACGACGCTCGTCTCGGAGTCCGGCCCGGTCGTCGACGGGTCCCGCTGCGCCGCGCTGGTCGGCGCCGGAGGCCTCACCGGATCGGCTGCACTACGTCCGGGGGAACCGGTGCGTGCGGCGAACCTGCCGGACTCCGACCTGACGGTCTGGGAGGCGACCCCAGGCCTCGTGGCCGTCCTCGCCCGGGTGGCGCATCCCGTCAGCAGGCTGTCGTCGGACGACGAGTCCGGTGTCTGGGTCGCCGACGATCTCGCCGCGACGCTCGGAGCCCGAGCGGGCGACGGGATCCTCCTCGCCGACGGCCGGACGATGCAGGTCGCCGGCGTCTATTCCTGGCCAGACGACGGGCGGGACCGCGTGCTGTCCTACGCCGTCGTCGTCCCGGTGGCTGCCGCCGGATCCTTCGAACGCTGCTGGGCAGAAGCCTGGCCGGCCGACTCCGAGGCCGCAGGCCTGTTGTACTCCGTCGCCGCGCCGGGAGCCGAGGACGTCCAGGTGGGCCGGCTCAACGCGACGCTCGGGTCGGAGCTCGACGTGGCGGCCGAGATCGCCACGCGGCCGACGGCGCCGGCGCCGCTCGTGGCGGTGGCGGTCGGGCTGGTCCTGGGGTTCCTGCTGGTGCGTACGCGTCGGCTGGAGCTCGCCTCGGCGCTGCACGCCGGGGTGGCGAAGCCGTTCCTGGCCTGGCAGATCGTGCTGGAGACGGGTGCGTGGCTGCTGGCTGCGGTGCTCGTCGGGGCGGCCGCGACGGGGGTGGCGTCGCTGATGGGCAACCCTGAGCCCTTCGTCGGGACGTGGCTGGCCGCGGTCTCGACGGTCGTCGTCGGCGCGGCGGCCGTGCTCCTCGGCACGGCGGTCGGGGCGCTGGCGGTCAAGGAGGTGCACCTCTTCCGGTATTTCAAGGACCGCTGACTGTGTCGTCGTGCGCCCTGCAGGTCTCGGCCAGAGCCAGGAATGACAAGATGGGCCCATGAGCAGCACCGATCCCGTGGCCGACGACACCGACGTCACACCCCGAGGGCCCTTCGAGCCCGCCGGGGTGGAGTGGACGCGCGTCTCGGACCGGCTGGTGCCGGTCCGCCTCCTCCTCACCGCGCTGTGGCTGGGCCTGCCCGCACTGGTGTGCGCGGTGCTGGCGGTGCTCCTGACGCCGTGGCTGTGGATCCCCGTGGCGGTGCTCGTGGTGCCGCTGGTGTGGGCGCTGCTGGTGATCCCGCGCCAGGTGCGCGCCCTCGGGTACGCCGAGCGCGACGACGACCTGCTCATCGTCAAGGGCATCCTGTTCCGTCAGCTCGTCGTGGTGCCGTACGGCCGGATGCAGTTCGTCGACGTCAACGCGGGCCCGCTGGCGCGCCGGTTCGGCATCGCGACCGTCCAGCTCCACACCGCGGCCGCGAGCTCCGACGCCGAGATCCCCGGACTCGCGCCGCAGGAGGCGGAGCGGCTGCGCGACCGTCTCACGGCGCGGGGCGAGGCGAAGCTGGCGGGCCTGTGAGCGGCGAGACCACCGGCACGACGCCGGAGCCTCCCGTCGACGACCGCCGGTGGCGGCGGGTGCACCCCGTCACCCCGCTGGTGCGGGCGTGGGCGGCCGTGGTGGCCCTGCTCTTCATCCTCGGGAACCAGGCGATCGACAGCATCGGGGTCGCGGGGGAGGTCGCCGGGCAGGTCGCCCGCTACTGGTGGGTGGGGCTGCTCGCGTTCGTGCTGTTCCTCGGGGTCGTGGTCGGGTTCACGGTGCTCGCCTGGCGCATGACCACGTACGCGGTGGACGACGACGCCGCGCACCTGCGTCAGGGCATCCTCTTCCGTCAGCAGCGGCACGCCCGGCTCGACCGGCTCCAGGCGGTCGACGTCCGCCAGCCGCTCGTGGCCCGGCTGTTCGGCCTGGCGGAGCTGTCCCTGGAGGTGGCGGGCGGCTCCGACTCGGCCGTGAGGATCGGGTTCCTGCGCCTGGACGACGCGAACCAGCTGCGCGCCGAGATCCTGGCCCGTGCGGCGGGCGTCAAGGCGCGCCGGGCCCGGGGACGGACCGACGTCGCGCCGGACCCGGAGGCCGCGGGCACCGCCGTGCCGGCCGCGGGCTCCGAGGAGAGCGCGGACGCCCCCGTCGGCACGACCGGCGACGACCGGACCGGCGCGACGGTCGCCGCGGCGCACACCGACGACGCGTCCCCCGTCACGGTGGACGCCGCCGTCGGGCACGTCCCCGGTCCGGACGGCGCCGGGCCCGCGGACCTCGACCTGCCCGCCGTGGAGGCGCCGGAGAACCAGGTCTACGAGGTGCCCCCCGGCCGGCTCGTCGTCTCGCTGCTGCGGCTGCCGGTGGTGTGGCTCATCCTGCTGGCGTTCGTCGGTCTGGGCGTCGCGGTGGGCGTGACCCGCAACTTCGGGCTGCTCGGCTCGGTGCTGCCCGGTCTGCTCGGTGGTGGCGCCTACCTGTTCAGCCGGTTCGCGGGGGAGTTCGGGTTCCGGGCGGCGATCTCGCCGGACGGCATCCGGCTGCGCCACGGGCTGCTGGAGACGCGTGCCCAGACGATCCCGCCGGGTCGCGTGCAGGCGCTGTCCCTCACGCAGGGCTTCTGGTGGCGCGGCAAGGGCTGGTGGCGCGTCAAGGTGAACGTCGCCGGGTACGGCGTCGAGGGCACCGACACCCAGCACGTGCTGCTGCCCGTGGGCCCGCGCGACGAGGCGCTCACCGCGCTGTGGCTCGTGCTGCCCGACCTGCGCACGGACGAGGTCGCACCCCTGCTCGACGAGGGACTGACCGGTGACGCCCGCTCCGACCGGACGTTCACCACGAGCCCCCGTCGCGCCCGCCTGTTCGACCCGCTGAGCTGGCGGCGCAACGGGTACGCCGTCACGGACCGGGTGCTGCTGCTGCGCACCGGACGCCTCAGCCGCAGCCTCGTCGTCGTGCCGCACGAGCGCACCCAGTCCCTCGGCCTGGAGCAGGGTCCGTGGCAGCGCCGGCGCGGCGTCGCGACGTTCGCCGTGCACTCCACGCCCGGCCCGGTCGCGCCCCGCGTGCCGCACCTCGACGACGCCGACGCCGCCGCGCTCATCGCCGCGCAGTCGGTGCGGGCCCGCACCGCCCGCGCCCACCAGGCCCCCGAGCGCTGGATGGAGGCGGTCGCGGAGCTCGCACCTGCCGGGACGGCGGCACCGTGACCGGGGTGCCGCCGTCGGCGACCCCCGCGGGGGACCCGGCGGCCCGGCCCGGCCGCCTCGGCGTCGGGATCATCGGTGCGGGCCGGGTCGGCGCCGTGCTGGGCAGCGCGCTGCGCTCCGCCGGGCACGTCGTCGTCGGCGCCTCCGGGGTCTCCGCGGAGTCCCGCGAGCGCATCGCGACCCTGCTGCCCGGCGTCCCGCACCTGGAGGTCACCGAGGTCGTGGAGCGGGCCGAGCTCGTGCTGCTCGCCGTGCCCGACGACGCCCTCGGCGACCTCGTGGCGGGCCTGGCGGAGGTGGGTGCCTGGCAGGGCGGCCAGCTGGTCGTCCACACCTCCGGCCGGTACGGCGTCGACGTCCTGGAGCCCGCCCGGCGCGCGGGGGCCATCCCGCTCGCCGTGCACCCCGCCATGACGTTCTCCGGGATGTCCCTCGACCTCGCCCGCCTGGAGGGCTGCACGTTCGCCGTCACCGCGCCCGCCGCCGTGCTGCCCATCGCGCAGGCGCTCGTGGTCGAGCTCGGCGGGGAGCCCGTCGTCGTCGCCGAGGAGGCGCGCGGGCTCTACCACGCCGCCCTCGCGCACGGCGCGAACCACCTCGTCGTCCTCGTCGCGCAGGCCGCCCAGGCCCTGGAGGCCGCGGGCGTCGAGCACCCCGGACGGGTCCTCGCACCGCTGCTCGGCGCCGCGCTCGACGGTGCGACCCGCGCCGCCGACCTGCGCGACGGCGTCGGGCCGGGAGCGATCTCCGCCCTCACCGGCCCCGTCTCGCGCGGGGACACCGGGACCGTCACGACCCACCTCGGTGTGCTCGGCGACCTCGCCGCCCGCACCGGGGCGACCGACGTCCCCGAGACCTACGCCATGCTCGCCCGCGGCGCCACCCGGCGCGCGCTCGCGAGCCATCGCCTCGACGCCGACGCCGCGCGACGTCTGCTCGACGTCCTCGACCTGCCGCAGGAGCAGCCATGACCGACGACACCCCGTCCCACGAACCGGCCCTCGGGGCCGCCACTCCCGGCCCCGCCGTGGTGAGCACGCGGGCGGACCTGCGCGACGCGCTCTCCGCGTGGACGCTCAGCGGCCCGGAGCCCACGGACCGCCGCGCCGTCGTGATGACGATGGGGGCGCTGCACGACGGGCACCTCGAGCTGGTGCGTCGCGCCCGCGAGGAGGCCGGGCCGACCGGTCAGGTCGTCGTGACGATCTTCGTCAACCCGCTGCAGTTCGGTGCCGGGGAGGACCTCGAGAAGTACCCGCGCGACCTGGACGGCGACGTCGCCCTGCTCGCCGGGGTGGGAGCGGACCTGGTGTTCGCGCCGACGCCGGACGTCGTCTACCCGGACGGCGACCCCGTGGTGCGCGTCAGCGCCGGCCGCATCGGCGAGGTGCTGGAGGGCGCCTTCCGTCCCGGCCACCTCGACGGCGTCCTCACCGTCGTGCTCAAGCTGCTCCAGCTCACCCGTCCCGACGTGGCGCTGTTCGGCCAGAAGGACGCCCAGCAGCTGCTGGCGGTGCGCCGCATGGCCCGCGACCTCGACCTGCCCGTCGAGGTCGTGGGCGTCCCGACCCGCCGAGAGGACGACGGCCTGGCCATGTCGTCCCGGAACGCGTACTTGTCGGCCTCCGAGCGGACCTCGGCGCTCGCGCTGTCGCAGGCGCTCGCGGGCGGGTCCCGGGAGGCGGCGGCCGGACGCGGCGTGGGGGCCGTCCTGGCGACGGCCTCGGGAATCCTCAACGCCGCCCCGGACGTTGTGGTGGACTACCTGGCGCTCGTCGACCCGGCTACCGTGGAAGAGGTGCCCGCCGAGCACACCGGCGACGCGCTGCTGCTGGTCGCGGCGCGCGTGGGCTCCACCCGACTGATCGACAACCAGGCCGTGGACGTCGCGCCCCCGCAGGAGGGCGACGCCGCAGGCCAGGAGGCACATCGTGACTGACGTGAACGCTTCGTCCGGCGCCGAGCACGGCGACCTCGGTGCTCACCGCGCGCCCGTGCGCCGGCCGGCGTCGCTCCAGCGACCCATGATGATCGGCAAGATCCACCGTGCGACGGTGACCCAGGCCGACCTGCACTACGTGGGATCCATCACGGTCGACACCGACCTGCTGGACGCCGCGGACCTCGTCCCCGGCCAGCAGGTCGACGTCGTGGACGTGACGAACGGCGCGCGCCTGACGACGTACGTCATCCCCGGCGAGCCGGGTTCCGGGCAGATCAGCATCAACGGCGCGGCCGCCCACCTGGTGAGCCCGGGCGACGTCGTCATCATCATCGCGTACGGCATGCTGTCCGACCGCGACGCCCGCACCTTCCTGCCGAACGTCGTGTTCGTCGACGGGGACAACCGCATCGTCGAGCTGCACGACGACCCGGGTCACGCCCCCGACGGCTACGGCCTGCTCGAGTCCGGCGTCCCCGCCGAGCCGTACCAGGCCGCCGGGCTGGTGCGCACCGCCGCCGGCCGTGCCGCGGCCGGCCTCGACGCCTCGGCGGTCGCCGAGCTCGCCGACGCCGGTTCGACGGCTCGGTGACGCCGGCCCGCCTCGCGCGCTCCCTCGCAGCCCCCGGACCGGGCTGGACGACGCACGCCGACGCCGTCGTCGTGGGCTCCGGCATCGCCGGTCTCACGGCCGCGCTCGAGCTCCGCACCCGCGTGCGGCGCGTCCTGCTCGTCACCAAGGCCGAGCTGCGGTCGGGGTCGACCGTGTGGGCGCAGGGCGGGATCGCGGCCGTCCTCGACCCCGAGGACACCCCGGCGGCGCACCTGCACGACACGCTCGTCGCCGGTGTCGGGCTGAGCGACCCCGTGGCGGTCGAGGTGCTGGTCACCGAGGGGCCGGAGCGCGTGCACGAGCTCGTGGCGCGCGGGGCGACGTTCGACCGGGCCGCCGACGGCGGGATCGCGCTCACCCGCGAGGGCGGGCACCGGGCGGACCGCATCGCGCACGCCGGCGGCGACGCGACGGGCGCGGAGATCAGCCGTGCGCTCGTCGCGCAGATCGAGGCGGTGCAGGACGACCCCGGCATCGAGGTCGTCGAGAACGCGCTCGTGCTGGACGTCCTCACGGGTGCCCCGGACGCGGCGGGGGAGCGGCCCGTGGCGGGCGTGACCCTGCACGTGCGCGGCGAGGGCTCCCGCGACGGGGTGGGCGCGGTGCTCGCGCCGGTCGTCGTGCTGGCGACGGGCGGCGTCGGCCAGGTGTTCCGCTCGTCGACGAACCCGCCGGGCGCGACCGCCGACGGCATCGCCGCCGCCCTGCGCGCGGGCGCCGTCGTCGGCGACCTGGAGTTCGTGCAGTTCCACCCGACCGTGCTGTGGCTGGGCGCGGGCGCGCGCGGCCAGCTCCCGCTCATCTCGGAGGCGGTGCGCGGCGAGGGCGCGCTGCTGCTCGACGTCGAGGGGCACCGGTTCATGCCGGGCGTGCACGAGCTGGCCGAGCTGGCGCCGCGCGACGTCGTCGCGCACGCCATCGTGCGGCAGATGGACGCCACGGCCGCCGACCACGTGCTGCTCGACGCCCGTGGGCTCGGCCGGGACTTCCTCGCCCGTCGGTTCCCCGGCATCACCGCGCGCCTCGCGCAGGCCGGGATCGACTGGTCGGAGGAGCCCGTTCCCGTGGCGCCGGCCCAGCACTACCACTCGGGCGGCGTGGTCACCGACCTGCGCGGGCGTACCTCCGTGCCCGGCCTGTACGCCGTCGGCGAGGTCGCCTGCACGGGCGTGCACGGCGCCAACCGGCTCGCCTCCAACTCGCTGCTGGAGGGCCTGGTGTTCGCCCACCGGGCGGCGCACGACGTCGCGGCCCGGTTCGACGCCGGTGACCTCGCCGCGGCGCCCGCGCCCGTCGAGCGGCCCGGCGGGTCCGCGCTGGTCGCGGCGGCCGCCCGCTCCCGCGTGCAGCGCATCACGTCCGACGGCGCGGGGCCGATCCGCTCGGCGGACTCCCTCGCCGCCGCGGACGCGCGGCTCGCGCAGGTGACGACCACCGCCCACGAGGCCGCGGGCGTCGTCGCCGCCCCGCAGACCGCCGAGTGGGAGACCACCAACGTCCACCAGGTCGCCCGCGCCCTCGTGCGCGCCGCGTCCGTGCGCACCGAGAGCCGCGGCGGGCACTTCCGCACCGACTTCCCGGCGTCGGACCCCGCGTGGGAGCGGCGCGTCACGCTGCGCCTCGACGACGACGGCACGCTGGTCACCGCCTGACCTGCGTTGACTCGCGCTGACTCGCCGAATCCTGCGCTGACTCGCGCCCGCGTGCGCTGACTCGCGCCCGCGTGCGCTGACTCGCGCCCGCGTGCGCTGACTCGCGCCCGTCTGCGCTGACTCGCCGAATCCTGCGCTGACTCGCGCCCGCGTGCGCTGACTCGCGAGTCAGCGCACATCCCGCCGAGTCAGCGCACATCCCGCCGAGTCAGCGCAGGGCGGCGGGGTGCAGGTCGAGCGCGAGGTCGAGGATCGGGGCGGAGTGCGTGAGCGCGCCGACGGACAGGTGGTCGACGCCGGTCCCGGCGACCTCGCGGGCCCGGGCGAGCGTGAGGTTGCCGGTGGCTTCGAGCTCGACGTGCTCCGGCACGCCGTCGCGACCCTGCCGCTCCCGGACCGCGGCGACGGTCGCGGCGAGCACCGGCGTCGGCATGTTGTCGAGCAGGAGGAAGTCGGCCCCGGCGTCGAGGGCCTCCATCGCCTGCGCGGTGGTGTCGGCCTCGACCTGCACGAGGACATCGGGGAAGGTGGCGCGCACGGCCTCGACGGCGGCGCGCAACGACCCGGCGGCGACGACGTGGTTGTCCTTGACCATCGCGACGTCGTAGAGGCCCATCCGCTTGTTGGTGCCGCCGCCGGCGCGCACGGCGTACTTGTCGAGGGCGCGCAGCCCCGGCGTGGTCTTGCGGGTGTCGAGGACCTGCGCGCCGGTCCCGGCGAGCTCGCGCGCGAACGCGGCCGTGGCGGTGGCGACCCCGGACGCGCGGGAGGCGAGGTTGAGCATCGTGCGCTCGGCGACGAGCAGCACCTGGGTGGGTCCGCTCAGCCGGGCGAGCAGCGTGCCCGGTCCGACGGCGTCGCCGTCCTGGGCGTGGAACGTGACGTCGGGCACGGGCAGGCCGAGCCGGGCTGCCGACTGCGCCAGGGTCTCCGCCACGACGACGAGCCCGGCGACCGTGCCCGCCTCGCGGGCGACGAGGTCGGCGGTGCCGGTGGCCGACGCCGGGATCGTGGCCTGGGTGGTGACGTCGCGGCCGGGGGCGGTCCCGAGGTCCTCGTCCAGCGCGACGGCCACGGTCCGGGCGATCCAGCCGGCGTCGAGGCCGGGCTCGACGGCGCTGGGGGAGGCGTGCACGGGCTGGGGTGCGGCGGAGGAGGTCACGCGACAACGCTACCGGCGCCGCCGGACCGGCCCGCCGTCCGGACCGGCGCGAGCCACGACGACCGTAGAATCGACGGGTGACCACCCCCGAGAACCTTGATGCCGCCGTGTCCGACGACCTGCCCGAGCAGCTGCGCGTCCGCCGCGAGAAGCGTGACCGCATCATCGCCGAGGGGGGCGAGGCCTACCCGGTGAGCCTGCCTGTCACGCACACGATCGCGCAGGTCCGCGCCGCGTACGGGCACCTGGAGGCCGGTGTCGAGACGGACGACGTCGCGGGCGTCGCGGGCCGCGTCGTCTTCCAGCGCAACACGGGCAAGCTCTGCTTCGTCACGCTGCAGGACGGCGAGGGCAACCGCCTCCAGGCGATGCTGTCGCTGAACGCTGTCGGCGAGGAGGCCCTCGCCGCGTTCAAGGCCGACGTCGACCTCGGCGACCACCTGTTCGTGCACGGGCGCGTGGGTGCGTCCCGCCGGGGCGAGCTGAGCATCTTCGCGGACTCGTGGCAGCTCGCGGCGAAGGCGCTGCGCCCGCTGCCGGTGCTGCACAAGGAGCTGTCCGAGGAGGCGCGCGTGCGCCAGCGGTACGTCGACCTCATCGCCCGTCCGGCGGCGCGGGACATGGTGCGTGTGCGCGCCGGCGTCGTGCGCTCCCTGCGGGACAACTTCCACCGGCGCGACTTCCTCGAGGTCGAGACGCCGATGCTGCAGGCCGTCGCGTCGGGCGCGTCGGCGCGTCCGTTCTCGACGCACATGAACGCCTACGACATGGACCTCTTCCTGCGCATCGCCCCGGAGATCTTCCTCAAGAAGGCCGTCGTGGGCGGAGTGGAGAGGGTGTTCGAGATCAACCGGAACTTCCGCAACGAGGGTGCCGACTCCTCGCACTCGCCGGAGTTCGCGATGGTCGAGGCGTACGAGTCCTACGGGGACTACGACACGATGGCGGAGCTGACGCGCGATCTCGTGCAGACGGCCGCGACCGACGTCTTCGGTTCGACGCTGGTCACGCTCGTCGACGGCGAGGAGTACGACCTCGGCGGCGAGTGGGCCGATCTCAAGATGTACGACTCGTTGTCCGAGGCGATCGGCGAGGAGATCACGCCGGACACCTCCGTCGAAGAGCTCTCCCGGCACGCGGAGAAGGCGGAGATCTCCGTCGACCCGAAGAAGGTCAGCCACGGAAAGCTCGTCGAAGAGCTGTGGGAGCACCACGTGGGCGACCACCTGCACGCCCCGACGTTCGTGCGCGACTTCCCGGTGGAGACGTCCCCGCTGACGCGCGACCACCGGTCGGTGCCGGGGCAGGTCGAGAAGTGGGACCTGTACGTGCGCGGCTTCGAGCTCGCGACGGCCTACTCCGAGCTCGTCGACCCGGTGATCCAGCGGCAGCGCTTCGAGGCGCAGGCGCGGCTCGCCGCCGCGGGCGACGACGAGGCGATGGCGCTCGACGAGGACTTCCTCACCGCGATGGAGTTCGCCATGCCGCCCGCCGGCGGCATGGGCATGGGCGTCGACCGGCTGCTCATGGCGCTCACCGGCGCGGGCATCCGCGAGACCATCCTCTTCCCGCTCGTCAAGCCGACCCACTGAGGGGAATTGTCGTGGACACGTTCTGGGCCGTGATCGCCGGACTCATCCCTTCGATCGGCGTCGGACTTCTCTTCTGGCTCGCGATGCGCAAGATCATTCGCGCCGACCGGAACGAGAGGGCGGCGCTGGAGCGCGAGATGCACGCGGCACCCGTCGCTGTCGAAGGAAATGCGGACGCGAATTCTTCGGCACGGTGAGTTGACTTTCGTTTCTCGCGGGGTGCATGCTGCTTTCTGACAATGGATTGAATGGCGGAGAGGCGGCAAGCGCGTGGTACAGAAGACGAAGGTCGTGCTGATCGACGACATCGACGGCACCGAGGGCGACGAGACGGTCACGTTCGCGCTGGACGGCGTGACCTACGAGATCGACCTCACCTCGAAGCACGCGGCCGAGCTCCGGGAGTCGTTCGCGACGTGGATCGGCCACGCCCGCAAGGCGGGTCCCCGTGCCTCGGCACGCCCGTCGGCGGCCCGTCGGGGCCGGACCGACCGGGAGCAGCTGCAGAAGATCCGCGAGTGGGCCCGCGAGAACGGGCACACGGTCAACGAGCGTGGTCGCATCCCCAGCAAGATCCTCGACGCGTACGAGGCGGCGCACTGACCTCCTGAACGAGCCTGCGCCCCGGTCGGACCATCCCCGGCCGGGGCGCGGTGCTGCCCGGCGGCGTCACGGGCGGCGCCGGACGCCTACCCTGGTCGCATGACGCTCTCGACCCCGATGGCCCTGTGGATCGGCACCTACCCGGCCACGGGGGAGGCCGCGGGCAGCGGCGAAGGGCTGTGGCACGTCGACGTCGACGTCACGTCCGGCGAGCTGCACGCCCCGGTGCTCGCCGCGGCGCTCGCCGCCCCCTCGTTCCTCGCGCTGCACCCCGTCGCGCCCGTGCTGCTCGCGGTCTCCGAGACCGCTCCTGGTTCCCTGACGGCGCTGCGGGTCGGCCCCGGCGCCGCCCTCGAGCAGGTCGCGGTGTTCGGCTCGGGCGGCGACCACCCGTGCCACGTCGCCGCGTCCGGCACGTCCGTGTGGGTCACGAACTACGGCGACGGCGTGGCCGCGGCCTGGGCGACCGGCCCCGACGGCCTGCCGCTGGCGACCCACCACTCCCTGCACTCCGGCGACGGCACCGGCCCCGTCGCCGACCGCCAGGAAGGCCCGCACGCGCACCAGGCGACGGTCGTCGGGGACCACGTCCTGGTGACGGACCTCGGCGCCGACGTCGTGCGGCGCTACCCGGTGGACCCGACGCCGGACGACGCCGGTGAGGTCGCGGCGCGGCTGCCGGCGGGCACCGGCCCCCGGCACCTCGTGGTGCTGCCCGACGGCTGGCTCGTCGTGGCGGGCGAGCTCGACGCCCGCCTGCACCTCCTGCGCCCCGCCGGCGACGGGTGGGAGCACGCGGGCAGCACGCCCGTCTCCCCGCTCGGCGTCCCGGGGGAGGCGTTCCCCGGTCACGTGACCCTCAGCGAGGACGGCGGCCGCCTGCACGTCGGCCTGCGCGGCCCGGACGTCCTGGCGGTGCACGACGTCACCGGCGGCCCCGACGTCCGGCTCGTGCACCGGGCCGACGTCCACCTCGGTGCCGGGTCGTGGCCCCGGCACCACGAGGTCGTGGCCCGCCTGGGTGACGACGAGCTCGTCGTGGTGGCCCTGCAGAACAGCCAGGAGCTCGTCACCGTCCGGGTCGGGTCCGGCGGCGGGTCCGAGGTCCTGGCGCGCACGTCGTGGCCGACCCCACCCGCCTGCGTGCTGGTGGCCCGGTGACGACCGCCGGCGGCCCCCGGGTCGCGATGCTGTCCGTGCACACGTCGCCGCTGGACCAGCCCGGCACGGGGGACGCCGGCGGCATGAACGTGTACGTCCTCGAGCTGTCCCGGGCGCTGGCCCGGCGCGGCGCCGAGGTGGAGATCTACACGCGCGCGACGTCGTCGGCGCAGCCGAAGGTGGTCGACGCCGAGCCCGGCGTGCGGGTCGTGCACGTGGCCGCCGGGCCGTTCGAGGGCCTCGACAAGCACGACCTGCCGGGCCAGCTCTGCGCGTTCACCGCCGGGGTGCTGCGCGCGGAGGCGCACCGGCCCGCCGGCTGGTACGACGTCGTGCACTCCCACTACTGGCTGTCCGGCGAGGTCGGCTGGCTCGCCGCCGACCGCTGGGACGTCCCGCTCGTCCACACCATGCACACGATCGCGCAGGTGAAGAACGCCGCCCTCGCGCCCGGGGACACGCCCGAGCCGCGCGGGCGCGTCATCGGCGAGGAGCAGGTCGTCGCCGAGGCCGACGCCCTGGTCGCCTCCACGCGGGAGGAGGCCGACGACCTGGTCCGGTACTGCGGCGCCGACCCCGACACGGTGCACGTCGTCGCGCCCGGCGTCGACCTCGACGTCTTCTCGCCGGGCGACACCTCGCCGCAGGGCCGTCGGGAGCTCCGTGAGCGGCTCGGCCTGCCCGCCGGCCCGATCGTGCTGTTCGCCGGCCGGGTGCAGCCCCTCAAGGGTCCCGACGTGCTCGTCCGGGCGCTCGGCGTGCTCGCCGACCACGCCGGCGAGCGCTCCACCGACGGCACCGACGGCACCGACGTCGGTGCGTGGCGCGACGGCGGGGGAGCGGCCGTGCCGACGCTCGTCGTGCTCGGCGGGGCCAGCGGGCGCCCGACGGCCGTCCGCGAGCTCGAGGCCCTCGCCCACCAGACCGGCGTCACCGACCACCTGCTGGTGCGCCCGCCCGTGCCGCGGCACGAGCTCGCCGACTGGTACCGAGCCGCCGACGTCGTCGCCGTCCCCTCCCACAACGAGTCGTTCGGGCTGGTCGCCGCCGAGGCGCAGGCCTGCGGCACGCCGGTCGTGGCCGCCGCCGTCGGCGGCCTGCGCACCGTCGTCGTCGACGACGTCTCCGGCGTCCTCGTGGCCGACCACAGCCCGTGGACCTGGGCTCGCGTCCTCGGCGACCTGCTCGCCGACGACGAGCGCCGCGCCCGCCTCGCGGCCGGCGCCCGCCGGGCGAGCGAGCGGTTCTCCTGGGACCGCGCCGCCGCCGCCATGCTCGACGTCTACGCGCAGGCCGCCAAGACCCGCCGCGCCGACGCCCGCCGCTCCTAGGAGCACCGCCGGGAATGCGCAGGCCACCCGGCGTCGTTGGCCCGGGCATGCCGATCACCGGAGAGTACGTCCCCAGCCCCACGTCGCACGCCGCCACGCAGGTCGCCGAGTACGAGGCCTCGGGTGGCACCGAGAACAACACGATGCGCGGCAAGCCCGTCGTCATCCTCACCACGCTCGGCGCGAAGAGCGGCAAGGTGCGCAAGACGCCGCTCATGCGGGTCGAGCACGACGGCGTGTACGCCGTCGTCGCGTCGCTCGGTGGTGCGCCGCAGCACCCCGTCTGGTACTACAACGTCGTCGCGCACCCGCAGGTCGAGCTGCAGGACGGCGGCGAGAAGCACGAGTACACCGCCCGTGAGGTCACCGGCGACGAGAAGGCCCTGTGGTGGGAGCGGTCCGTCGCCGCCTGGCCGGACTACGCCGAGTACCAGAAGAAGACCGACCGGGAGATCCCGGTGTTCGTGCTGGAGCGCACCGGCGCCTGACCTCGGGAACCGCCGCACGTCCCGGACGGTGGCGTCCGTCGGCCCGACAGGGCGTCGCGGACGTCACCGTCCCGTCATCCGACCGTGGGTGCGCGGTGCGCGCGGGGCAGGGCAGGATGGACCCATGACGTACACCCTCGTGCTGCTCCGCCACGGCGAGAGCGAGTGGAACGCGAAGAACCTCTTCACCGGCTGGGTCGACGTGCCGCTGTCCGAGAAGGGCACCGCCGAGGCCAAGCGCGGCGGCGTGCTCCTCCAGGAGGCCGGCGTCACCCCTGACGTGCTGCACACCTCGCTGCTGCGCCGCGCCATCATGACGGCGAACCTCGCCCTCGACGCCGCGGACCGCCACTGGATCCCGGTCAAGCGGTCGTGGCGCCTCAACGAGCGCCACTACGGCGACCTCCAGGGCAAGGACAAGAAGCAGGTCCGCGACCAGTACGGCGACGAGCAGTTCATGCTCTGGCGCCGCTCCTACGACGTGCCGCCGCCGGACATCGAGCTCGGTTCGGAGTTCTCCCAGGATGCCGACCCGCGCTACGCCGGTGAGCCGATCCCGCGCGCCGAGGCCCTCAAGCAGGTCCTCGACCGGGCGCTGCCCTACTGGGACGGCGAGATCGTCCCCGACCTCCAGGCCGGCAAGACGGTCATGGTGGCCGCGCACGGCAACTCGCTGCGCGCCATCGTCAAGCACCTCGACGGCGTCGACGACGCGACGATCGCCGGGCTGAACATCCCCACCGGCATCCCCCTCGTCTACGAGCTCGACGAGGAGACGCTGCAGCCGACCAACCCGGGCGGCACCTACCTCGACCCCGAGGCGGCGAAGGAAGCCATCGCGGCGGTCGCCAACCAGGGCAAGTAGTCCTCTCGGGGACGTCGGGCAGCCGGAAGGCCCGGCCCCAGGTCGCGGATGACGACCAGGGGCCGGGCCTTCCTGCTGCCCGACGGCGTTGCGCGGGCGCGTTCCTCACGGATCAGCCTGCGATGCGTGAGGTTCCGCAGGGACGACGACGACCGACGCCGCGGTTCCTCACGGATGAGCGTGCGATGCGTGAGGAACCGCGACGCCGGTCGCGGGTGGTGCGTGGCGGGTGTCAGACCTCCGCGGGGGACGACGCCGGGGACGCGGTGGCCGCCGTGTCGAACTCGCCGGTCACGAGGTACGTGATGCGGCGTGCGACGGAGACGCCGTGGTCGCCGAACCGCTCGTAGTAGCGGCCCAGCAGGGTGACGTCGACCGTCTCCTGCGCGGTGCCCGTCCATGCCGGGTCGAGCGTGGCACCGAAGGTGTCCTGGTGCAGCATGTCGATCGCGTCGTCGCCCACCTCGATCTCCTCGGCGAGGGTGACGTCACGGGTCGACAGGAGCTCGGTGGTCCGGCGCGCGACCAGGCCGGCGGCCTCGTTCATCGCGACGAACGTGCCGCGGGCCGACGGCGGCACGGCCAGCGCCGGGTAGCGTCCGCGCGCGACCTCGGCGACGTGCCGGGCGAGGTCGCCCATCCGCTCCAGGGTCGCGCTGATGCGCAGCGCCGTGATGACGACGCGAAGGTCGGTCGCGACCGGCGCCTGCTGGGCCAGCAGGTGCACGCAGCGCTCGTCCAGCTCGCGCTCGAGCTGGTCGATGGTGCGGTCGGAGGCGATGACGTCCTGCGCGAGCTCGTGCTCGCCGTCGAGCAGCGCCGTCCCGGCCCGCGTGATCGCGGACTCGACGAGTCGGCTCATCTCGATCAGGCCGTCACCGATCTGCTTCAGCTCGGCGTCGAAGATCTCTCGCATGGGTGTCCTCTCGAAAAAAGGTGCCCGGCCACTCTCCCAGGATGCCCGGACCGTCAGGTGAACGCCGGTCGGTGCCCAGGTGAACAGTGGGCGACGCGCCGACGAGCGTTTGCCGCCCTGGCGTGGTGTGGTCTCCGGCGCAACCTAGGCTGAGGCTCGTGGAAGGAATCATCCAGGGGGTGACGGCCGTCGTCGCCGGCGTGCTCGGCGTCGTCGTGGGCGTCGTCGCCGCCCTCGCCTTCCGCTTCTCCGACCGCGCGCAGCGGCGCGACCCCGAGGAGTCCTCGGCCCAGCTCGACGCCGGGCTGGTGCGCGTCCTGTCGGTGCTGCGGTCCGCCGCGGTCGTGGTGGACGACGATGACGAGGTGGTGCGCGCGTCGCCACCCGCCTACGCCCTCGGCGTCGTGCGCAACGACGCCCTCGTCCACCAGTCGATCGTCGACCTGGTGCGCGAGGTGCGCCGCGACGGCGTCATCCGGGAGAAGGAGCTGGAGCTGCCGCGCGGCCCCATCGGGTCGGGCACCGTCCTGCTGCAGGTGCGTGTCGCACCCCTGGGGCTGGACAAGCTGCTCGTCCTGGCCGAGGACCGGACCGAGGCCCGCCGGGTCGAGGCGATCCGGCGCGACTTCGTCGTCAACGTGTCGCACGAGCTGAAGACCCCGGTCGGCGCGATCGCGCTGCTCGCCGAGACCGTGCAGGACGCCGCCGACGACCCCGTCGCGGTGCGCCGGTTCACCGAGCGGATGCTCGCCGAGTCCCAGCGGCTCTCCGCGCTCGTGCACGAGATCATCGAGCTGTCCCGGCTCCAGGTCGCCGGCGCGCTGCAGGCCGTGCGTCCCGTGCCGGTGCGCGACGTCGTCGACGAGGCCGTCGACCGCGCCCGCACCACCGCCGCCGGGAAGAACATCACCATCACCATCGGCGGGTCCGTGGACAGCGTCGTGTTCGGCGACCACAACCTGCTCGTCACCGCCGTGCGGAACCTGCTCGACAACGCGGTCAGCTACTCCGGGCCGAACACCCGTGTCGGGGTCGGCGTGCACGAGCGCGGCGGGCTCGTCGAGATCGACGTGGTCGACCAGGGCATCGGCATCTCCACCGAGGAGCAGCAGCGCGTGTTCGAGCGGTTCTACCGCGTCGACCCGGCGCGCTCCCGCGACACCGGCGGCACAGGCCTGGGCCTGAGCATCGTCAAGCACGTCGCGGCGGACCACGGTGGTGACGTCCGGGTGTGGTCGGAGCCCGGCAAGGGATCCACGTTCACCCTCCGTATACCTGCGGCCGATCTGCCCGTGCACGACAGGTCCGCGTCGTCGTCGGAGTCCTCCGCCGACACGCCCGACGAACACACCGACCGAGTCGTCCGACCCCTGCGCGAGCGGCGGCGGACGACCGACGACCACGGGCCCGCCGAGGGCCCGTCGAACGAGGAGGTAGGCGCGTGACGCGCATCCTGGTGGTTGAGGACGAGGAGTCGTACCGCGACCCGCTGACGTACCAGCTCACGCGGGAGGGGTACGAGGTCGTCGCGGTGTCGGACGGCAACGCAGCCCTCGAGCGGTACGACGACGGCGGGGCGGACCTGGTGCTGCTCGACCTCATGCTCCCCGGTCTCAGCGGCACGGAGGTGTGCCGCGAGCTCCGCCAGCGGGGGGACGTGCCCATCATCATGCTCACCGCCAAGGACTCGGAGATCGACAAGGTCGTGGGCCTGGAGCTGGGTGCCGACGACTACGTCACCAAGCCGTACTCGTTCCGCGAGCTCCTCGCGCGCATGCGGGCCGTCATGCGCCGGCGTGGCGCCGCGGCGGCCGAGAACGGCGTCTCGCACGACGACGGCGACGCGGTGCTCGAGGTCGGTCCGGTCCGCATGGACGTCGAGCGGCACACCGTCGCCGTGGGCGGTTCCACGGTGTCGCTGCCGCTCAAGGAGTTCGACCTGCTGGAGCTGCTGCTGCGCAACGCCGGTCGTGTCCTCACGCGTGGTCAGCTCATCGACCGCGTCTGGGGCGC
Source organism: Isoptericola dokdonensis DS-3 (assembly GCF_001636295.1). Classification (NCBI taxonomy): domain Bacteria; kingdom Bacillati; phylum Actinomycetota; class Actinomycetes; order Micrococcales; family Promicromonosporaceae; genus Isoptericola; species Isoptericola dokdonensis. The sequence continues at coordinate 3,282,512 of NZ_CP014209.1, forward strand.
GGACTACGTCGGCGACACCAAGACCCTCGACGTCCACGTCAAGCGGATCCGCTCGAAGATCGAGTCGGACCCGGGTGCGCCGTCGTTGCTGCTGACGGTGCGTGGGCTGGGCTACAAGTTCGCCGACGACGAGGGCTGAGCCGGAGCGAGCTCGCGAGTGCAGGCACAGCCCGACCGGGGGTGCCTGGGCTGAGCCGGAGCGAGCTCGCGAGTGCAGGCACAGCCCGACCGAAAGTCCGAGGGCTGAGCCGGAGCGAGCTCGCGAGTGCAGGCACAGCCCGACCGGGGGTGCCTGGGCTGAGCCGGAGCGAGCCCGCGAAGCGCCTCCGGGCAACCGTTCTCGCCAACCTGCCCACGGGTGTTCATGAGTCGTTCACCTTCTCCTTCTCACCGGTCCACCTGCGGTCCCTAGCGTCACGGACGAACGCCGGCGCCCGCCGGTGAAGTCACCGTGTGAACAGGATGGAACGACTCGTGAACCTCAGCCGATTCACCCGTGCCGGATCTGCCGTCGCCGTCGGCGTGCTGGCACTGAGCCTGGCCGCGTGCGGCTCGGACCCCGAGCCCGCCGGCGGCGAGACCGCCGGGTCGGACACCGGGGAGTCCATGGCCGCCGAGGGCGGTCTGTCGGGCGAGCTCTCGGGCGGCGGTGCGTCCTCGCAGGAGGCCGCGATGAACGCCTGGCGCGCCGGCTTCCAGCAGGCCAACCCCGACGCCACCATCAACTACGACCCGGTCGGCTCGGGCGGTGGCCGCACCGGTTTCGGTGACGGTTCGTACGCCTTCGCCGGTTCGGACGCGGCGCTGGACGAGGAGGAGATGGCGGCGGCCGAGGCCCAGTGCGGCGAGGGCGGCGTCATCCAGTTCCCGGGCTACGTCAGCCCGATCGCGATCGCCTTCAACCTCGACGGCGTCGACTCGCTCAACATGTCCCCGGAGACCATCGCGAACGTCTTCCTCGGTGAGATCACCACGTGGAACGACGAGGCGATCGCCGCGGACAACCCGGACGCCGAGCTGCCGGACACGGCGATCACGGTCGTGCACCGCTCGGACGAGTCGGGCACCACGGAGAACTTCGAGGAGTACCTCTACACGGTCGCCCCCGACACGTGGACCGAGGAGCCGTCGGGCGTCTGGCCGGTCGACGGCCAGGAGTCCGCGCAGGGCACCTCCGGCGTCATCGGTGCCGCGCAGGCCGGCCAGGGCACCATCACGTACGCGGACGCCTCGCAGGTCGCCGACCTGGGCACGGTGGCCGTGGGCGTCGGCAGCGACTTCGTGTCCTACTCGGCCGAGGCCGCGGCCGAGGTCGTGGCGCAGTCGCCGCGTGTCGAGGGCACCGGCGAGTACGTCTACACGATCGAGCTGCAGCGCGACATCGAGGGCACCTACCCGGTCGTGCTCGTCTCCTACACCCTCGCCTGCGGCACCTACGCGGACGAGGCCCAGGCCGAGCTCGTGAAGGGCTTCGTCTCGTACATCGCGAGCGAGGAGGGCCAGGAGGCCGCGGCGGCCGCCGCGGGTTCGGCGCCGCTGTCCGACACGATCCGCCAGGCCGTCCAGCCGGGTATCGACGCGATCGCGGCCGGCTGACCGAGACGACCTGACCGGCCCGTCGTCGGGCGGTCGGGCGGGGCGACCGAGGGGGACGCCCGGCCCGACCGCCCGACGTCGGGCCTGACGAACAGAGGCGACACCAGTGCCCAAGCACGAACGAGGTAGCTCCGTGAGCATCACCGACAGCCCACCCACGGTGGGCTCCCGCGCCGTCCGACGACGGTCCTCCGACCGCGGGTTCAACCGCGTCTTCCGATGGATCGCCGTCGGGTCCGGCGTCCTGATCCTGGCGGTGCTGGCGGCCGTCGCGCTGTTCCTGCTGTGGCAGGCGTGGCCGGCGATCACGGCGAGCCCCGACGAGCTGTCGGCCGCGGTGCCCCGCTACCCGGAGGACACGTCGCTGATCGCGTACGTCGGCCCGCTGGTCTTCGGCACGCTGCTGGCGGCGGTGCTGGCGCTCGGTGTCGCGACCCCCCTCGCGATGGGCGTCGCCCTGTTCATCTCGCACTACGCGCCGCGCCGCATCGCCCAGTTCCTCGGCTACCTCGTGGATCTGCTGGCCGCCGTCCCGTCCGTGATCTACGGCCTGTGGGGCTTCTTCGTCCTCGCGCCGGCCGTCGTGCCGGTGTGGGAGTGGCTGAACCAGTACCTCGGGTGGTTCCCCCTGTTCGCGGGGACGCCGTCGCCGACGGGCCGCGTGCTGGCCACGGTGGGCATCGTGCTCGCGGTGATGATCCTGCCGATCATCACGGCCGTGTCCCGTGAGGTGTTCCTCCAGACACCGAAGCTGCACGAGGAGGCCGCGCTGGCCCTCGGTGCGACGCGCTGGGAGCTCGTCAGGACGGCGGTCCTGCCGTTCGGCCGGTCCGGCGTCATCTCCGCGGCGATGCTCGGCCTCGGGCGGGCGCTCGGCGAGACGATGGCGGTCCTGATGATCCTGTCGCCCGGGTACCTGTACTCGTTCCACATCCTGGAGAGCGCTCAGCAGCAGACCATCGCCGCGTACATCGCCCTCGACTTCCCGGAGTCGAGCGGGCTCGCGGTGAACACGCTGATCGCCACCGGCCTCGTGCTGTTCGTCATCACGCTGGCCGTCAACATGGGGGCGCGTGCGATCGTGGCGCGCCGCAAGGACTTCTCGGGGGCCAACTGATGACCGCGACGACTCCCCACGTGCCGACCGCGGAGAGCACCGCCCTGGTGCGCGCCCGGCTGAGCGTGGTCGACACCGGCCGCAAGCGCAAGGACGTCACGATGACGGTCCTGATCTGGGGCGCGTTCCTCGTCGCGATGGCGCCGCTGGTCTCGCTGCTGTGGACGGTCACGACCAACGGCCTCGGCCGGATCAGCATGGACTTCCTCACGCTGTCCATGCGCAACGTGTTCGGCGGCGACCCGAACGGCGGCATCTACCACGCCATCGTGGGCACGCTGATCATCACCGGCCTCGCCGCCCTGATCTCCGTGCCGATCGGCATCCTCACGGCGATCTACCTGGTCGAGTACGGCAGGGGCTGGCTCGCCCGCTCGGTGACGTTCTTCGTGGACGTCATGACCGGCATCCCGTCGATCGTGGCGGGTCTGTTCGCGGTCGCGCTCTTCACCCTCATCGTCGGGCCGGAAGCCCGGTTCGGCTTCATCGGCGCCGTCGCGCTCTCGGTGCTGATGATCCCGGTCGTGGTGCGCTCCTGCGAGGAGATGCTCAAGCTCGTCCCGAACGAGCTCCGGGAGGCGGCGTACGCGCTCGGCGTCCCGAAGTGGCTGACGGTCGTCAAGGTCGTGCTGCGCACGTCGGTCGCGGGCCTGACGACGGGCGTCCTGCTCGCCGTCGCCCGCGTCATCGGCGAGACCGCGCCGCTGCTGGTGGCGGTCGGTGTCACCGACTCGATCAACATGAACCCGTTCGAGGGGCGCATGATGACTCTGCCGGTGTTCGCCTACCGGCAGTACAGCCAGGGTCAGGCCCCCTGCCCGGGTGGTGAGTCCGCGACCTGCGTGCCGGACATCGCGATCCAGAACGCGTGGGGTGCCGCCCTGACGCTGATCGTGATCGTCCTCGCCCTCAACCTCGTCGGCCGTCTGGTGAACCGCTGGTTCGCCCCGAAGCTGCGCTGACGCGCACGCCCGCCGACCCGCAGCACGAAAGAAGGAACAGACGATGGCACAGCGTATCGACGTGAAGGACCTGAACATCTACTACGGCGACTTCCTCGCCGTCCAGGACGTCAGCATGACGGTCGAGCCGAAGTCGGTGACGGCCTTCATCGGCCCGTCCGGCTGCGGGAAGTCGACGTTCCTGCGCACCCTCAACCGCATGCACGAGGTCATCCCCGGTGCGCGCGTCGAGGGCAAGGTCGAGCTGGAGGGCGTCGACCTGTACGGCGCCGACGTCGACCCGGTGGCCGTGCGCCGCACGGTCGGCATGGTCTTCCAGCGCCCGAACCCGTTCCCGACGATGTCGATCCGGGACAACGTGCTGGCGGGCGTGAAGCTCAACAACCGCCGCATCTCGAAGGCGGACGCCGAGGACCTGGTCGAGTCGTCGCTGCGCGGTGCGAACCTGTGGAACGAGGTCAAGGACCGGCTGGAGAAGCCGGGCTCGGGCCTCTCGGGCGGTCAGCAGCAGCGTCTGTGCATCGCGCGCGCCATCGCCGTGAAGCCGCAGGTGCTCCTCATGGACGAGCCGTGCTCGGCGCTCGACCCGATCTCGACGATCGCCATCGAGGACCTCATCGGCGACCTGAAGCAGGAGTACACGATCGTCATCGTGACCCACAACATGCAGCAGGCCGCCCGCGTGAGCGACCGGACGGCGTTCTTCAACATCGCGGGCACCGGCAAGCCGGGCAAGCTCATCGAGATGGACGACACGGCGACGATCTTCTCCTCGCCGGCCGAGAAGTCGACGGAGGACTACGTCTCCGGCCGCTTCGGCTGAGCCGTCACGCACGACGAGGGCCCCTTCCCGCTCGCGGCGGGAAGGGGCCCTCGTCGTGCGTCGGGGTGCCGGTCAGGGCACGTACGGGGCGTACTCCGGCAGGGTGGAGTCGAACACCGGGAGGTAGAACTCCTCGGTGGCGTCGCCGGCGGTGAGGGTGGCCTGGAGGTTGCTGCCGGGGCCCGCGGCGACGGCGTCGAGGGCGACCTGCTCGCCGTCCTCGGTGCCCAGGTAGACGGTCTCCTGCGCCGGGACGGTCACGGTCACGGGCGCCGAGCCGGTGGCGGTGAGGGTGAACGTCATGTCCTCCGCCGAGCTGTTGTCCAGCGCGCCGAACAGGGCGCCCTCGGTGCCCTCGGCCGCCGCCAGGACCATGAGGTTGAGACCGCGGGCGTCGACGTCCGCGAAGTCGACGCGCGTGCCGTCGGAGGGCGCGTAGCCCAGCTCGGTCGTCACGGGTGCGCAGGCCCCGAGGAGCAGGACGCTCGCGGCGGCTGCGCCGGCGGCGACGACGGCGGGGCGGGCAGGACGGGCGGAGCGAGCCACGAGCTCTCCTTCGGCTGTGCTGTGCGCGCCGACCTGGGGTGGTGCGCACCGTTCGTCTCGGGTGGAGGTGGGCGCAGAGCGCCCGCACCCATCCTAGTGGGGTCTTGACGGTCATCTCGCGCGGGGTCGAGAACGGGCCTCTGACCTGCGAAGACGATGATTTCCGACGGTTCGTCGACCGCAGCGACCCCTCGGGGGGCGAACCCTATCGTGATAGACTCGTGCATTGGGAAAGGGGACATCTGCAGATGACGTTCACAGTAGGCGAGACGGTTGTCTACCCGCATCACGGCGCAGCCCTGATCGAAGAGGTCAAGACGCGCAAGATCCGCGGCGAAGAGAAGATGTACCTCAAGCTCAAGGTCGCCCAGGGTGACCTGACCATCGAGGTCCCGGCGGAGAACGTCGACCTCGTGGGTGTGCGCGACGTCGTCGACCAGGAGGGCCTCGACCGCGTGTTCGACGTCCTGCGGGCGCCGTACACCGAGGAGCCGACCAACTGGTCGCGACGGTACAAGGCCAACCTGGAGAAGCTGGCGTCGGGCGACGTCATCAAGGTCGGCGAGGTCGTCCGCGACCTGTCGCGCCGCGACGCGGACCGCGGCCTGAGCGCCGGGGAGAAGCGCATGCTGGCCAAGGCCCGGCAGATCCTCGAGTCCGAGGTCGCCCTCGCCGAGGGCGTCGACGAGGAGAGGGCCGGCGCCATCATCGACGAGGTGCTGGCCTCCTGACGGACCGCCCGGTCCGACGAGCCACGAAGGGTGGCCGCCCCGCACGGGGCGGCCACCCTTCGCCGTCCCCACGGCGCTGCGAGCCCCGCGCCCGCGGTTAGGGTGTGCGCGTGGCTACGCTCGCGGTCATCACCGCCGCCGGGGAGGGCACCCGGCTCGGGCTCGACGTGCCGAAGGCGCTCGTCGACCTCGACGGGGCGCCCCTGCTCGTCCACGCCGCCCGCAACGTCTGCGCGTCGGGAGCGGTGGACGTCGTCGTCGTGACCTGCCCGGCCCGTGCCGTCGCCGAGTTCACCGCTCTGCTGGCCGCCGACGAGCGCGTCGACCGGCCCGTCGTCGTGGTGGCCGGTGGCGCGACCCGCCAGGAGTCCGTCCGGGAGGGCCTGCGGGCGGGGACCCACGCCGCGACGGACACCCCCGACATCGTCCTCGTCCACGACGCCGCCCGGCCGCTCGCGCCCCCGGACCTCGTCCGACGGGTCGTGGCCGCGGTGCGGGCAGGGAGCCCGGCCGTGGTGCCGGGGCTGCCCGTGACGGACACGATCAAGGAGGTCCGCCCCGGCGGCACGCAGGTCACGGGGGAGCGGGTCGTCGCGACGGTCGACCGCACGCCGCTGCGCGCCGTGCAGACGCCGCAGGGCTTCGACCGCGACCTCCTGCTCCGCGCCCACGACGCAGCCGAGCGGGACGGCGTCGAGGCGACCGACGACGCGGGCCTGGTCGAGGCGCTGGGCGTCGCCGTCCACGTGGTGCCCGGTGACCCTGCCGCCGCGAAGATCACGACCACCGAGGACCTCCTCGTCGCCCGCTGGCGGGTGCGGGACGCCACCCGGCCGGCGGGACGCTAGCGTGACCGGCATGCCGTCCGCGTCGCACCTGCCGGGCCGGAACCTGCCACGCACCGGCGTCGGCGTCGACGTCCACGCCCTCGCTCCCGACGGCGAGGACCGCCCGCTGTGGCTCGCGGGCCTGCACTGGCCGGGGGAGCGCGGTCTCGTCGGGCACTCCGACGCCGACGTGGCCGCCCACGCCGCCGCCGACGCCCTGTTCTCCGCGGCGGGGATCGGGGGCCTCGGCACCCACTTCGGCACCGCCGAGCCGCGCTGGGCCGGTGCCCGCGGCACCGAGCTGCTGGCCGAGGCCGGTCGCCGCGTCCGTGCCGCGGGGTTCGAGGTCGGCAACGTCGCGGTGCAGGTGATCGGCAACCGGCCCCGTCTGGAGCCGCGGCGCGACGAGGCGCAGGCGGTGCTCTCCGCGGCGCTGGACGCCCCGGTGTCGCTCAGCGCCACCACGACCGACGGGCTCGGCCTCACCGGTCGTGGCGAGGGTGTCGCCGCGATCGCGACCGCTCTCGTCGTGCCCCGGTGAACCCTCCTCAGGGCGTGCCGAGCACCCGGTCGGTGTAGTCGTTGCGGAACACCCCGTGCGGGTCGACCGCGGCGCGCACGCGGGCGACGTCGTCGAGCGGGTAGTGCGCGGCGAGGTCGGCGGCCGTGCGGGTGTGCAGCTTGCCCCAGTGCGGGCGCCCGCCCGCGGCGACGAAGATCTCCTCGGCGGCGTCGAAGTACGCCCGGTAGGGCATGCGGTGGTACTGGTGCACGGCCACGTACGCCGACGCCCGGCCGCGCGCCGTCGAGAGCCACACGTCGTCGGGCGCGGTGCAGCGCACCTCCACCGGGAACGGCACGGGCTCGCCCGACGCCGCGAACCACGCGGCGAGCTCCCGCAGGACCCCGGGCAGGGCCTCGCGCGGCAGCGCGTACTCCATCTCCACGAACCGCACGCGCCGCCGGGTCACCATCACCCGGTCCGACGGCGCGACGTGCGTGCGGTCGCCGAGCACGGCCGCGCTCAACGCGTTGAGCCGGGGCACCGTGCGGGGCGCCGCGGTGGCGACTTGCATGATCGCCCCCAGCGCACCGTTCGCCAGGACCTCCTCGTCGAGCAGGCTGCGGGCGGCGTGCCCGCCCCGGCGCAGCAGGCCCGACGGGCCGCGCCGGGACGCCTCGTAGACCGCCGTCCCGGCGTCGTCCACCAGGTCGTGCGTCCACGTCAGCATCCGGTCGGTGCCGGGGAACCAGTAGGCGTCCGTGCGGTGGTGGTCGTCGAACAGCGCGTCGATGCCGCCGACCACCTCGTCCCACGGCCGCACCCGCTCCACCGAGCGCAGCAGGTAGGCGGGCACGACGTCGAGGGTCACCGCGGACAGGATCCCCACCGAGCCCAGGCCCAGCCGCGCCACCTCGAAGAGCGCCCGCTCCGGGGAGCCGGGGGCGTCGGCGTCCGACACGGACCGCACCGTCCCGTCGGCCACCACGACCCGCACGCCGCGGACCTGCGTCGCCAGCCCGCCCAGCCGGGCACCCGTGCCGTGCGTGCCCGTCGAGATCGCGCCCGCGACCGACTGCCGGTCGATGTCGCCGAGGTTGCGCATCGCCAGCCCCCACGAGCCCAGCAGCGCGTTGAGCTCGTGCAGCCGGGTGCCCGCCCCCACCGTGACGAGCGCGCCGCCGGGGGTCCGCTCCACCGACTCCAGCCCGGAGAGGTGGTCGAGGCTCAGCAGCAGACCGTCCGTCACGGCGGCGTCCGTGAAGGAGTGCCCCGCGCCGACGGCACGGACCCGCAGGCCCTCCGCCGCGGCCTTCGCGACCAGCTCGCCGAGCTCGGCCTCGTCGCGCGGCTGCGCGCGGCGCGCGGGGGTGGCGGTGTACGTCCCGCCCCAGGTGCTGAAAGTCACAGCGCACACTCTGCCACCTCCCCGTCCCGGTGTAGCGTGCCGCCATGACGACGAACCGGCTCACCCGGGCGACGGCCGGGGTGCCCGGACCGGTCGCCGTCGTCGACCTCGACGCGTTCGACGCCAACGCCGCCGACCTCCTGCGCCGCGCCGCCGGGACACCCGTCCGTCTCGCCGCGAAGTCCGTCCGGGTGCGCTCCCTCGTCGCCCGCGGCCTCGACGCGGGCTTCCGAGGCATCATGGCTTTCACTCTCGCCGAGGCCCTGTGGCTCGTCGAGCAGGGTCTCCGGGACGTCCTCGTCGGCTACCCCACGGTCGACCGGGACGCGCTCGCCCGGCTCGCGGCCGACCCGAGGGCCCGCCGCGAGATCACCCTGATGATCGACGACGCCGCCCACGTGGCGCTGCTGCGCGCCGTCCTCGCCGACGCCGCCGACGCCGCCGACGGCCCCGACGTCACCGTGTGCCTGGACGTCGACGCGTCGCTCCGCCTCGGCCGGATCCACCTCGGCACCCGCCGCTCGCCCCTGCGCACCCCCGAGCAGGTCGCGCACCTCGCCGCCCACGCCGAGCGCGCCGGCCTGCACGTCCGCGGGATCATGACCTACGAGGCGCAGGTCGCGGGCATCCCCGACACGGCCGTCAACCGGGTCGTCAAGGCCTTCTCCGTCCCCGACGTCGACCGCCGCCGTCACGCCGTCCTCGACGCCCTGCGCACCGTGCTCGGCCGCGACGTCGAGCTCGTCAACGCCGGCGGTACCGGCTCCCTCGAGACGTCCGCCGCCGGTCCCGGCGTCACCGAGGTCACCGCCGGCTCCGGCCTGTTCGTGCCCGGCACGTTCGACGGCTTCCGGTCCTTCGTCCCGCGGCCCGCCGCCTACTTCGGGCTCGACGTCGTGCGCACCCCCGCCCCCGACTGGGCCACCGCGTTCGGCGGCGGGTACGCCGCCTCCGGGCCTGCCGGCACCAGCCGCCTGCCCCGCCTCGTCACCCCCGGCTGGGAGCTCACCCGGCGGGAGGCCGCCGGGGAGGTGCAGACGCCGATGCACCGCCGCCGCGGGGGCCGCCCCCTCGCCGTCGGGGACCGCGTCTGGTTCCGGCACGCCAAGGCCGGCGAGCTCATGGAACGCTTCGCCGTCGTCCACCTCGTGCGCGGCGACGACGTCGTCGACGTCGTCCCCACGTACCGCGGCGAGGGCCACACCTTCGGCTGAACCGTCCCGGGAGGTCGAACGGGGCCCGGCCGGTACGCTTGACCGGTGACCTTGCACCTCTATGACACCGCGACGCGCGCCGTGCGCGAGCTCGTTCCGCGCACCCCGGGCAAGGTCGGCATCTACGTCTGCGGTGCCACCGTGCAGTCCGCACCCCACGTCGGCCACCTCCGCCCCGTCGTCGCGTTCGACGTCCTGCGGCGCTGGCTCGAGCGCTCCGGCCTCGACGTCACCCTCATCCGCAACATCACCGACATCGAGGACAAGATCATCGCGAAGGCCGCCGACGCCGGCCGCGAGTGGTGGGCGCACGCCGCCGTCTTCGAACGTGAGTTCTCCGCCGCCTACGACGCGCTCGGCGTCCTGCCGCCGACGTACGAGCCCCGCGCCACGCAGCACATGCCGCAGATGATCGAGCTCATGGACCGGCTCGTCGAACGGGGTCACGCCTACGCCACCGGCCCCGGCAACGTCTGGTTCGACGTCCGCTCCTGGCCCGACTACGGCACCCTCACCCGGCAGCGCCTCGACGACCTCAACCCCGAGGCCACCGACGACGCCGCCGCCGGCGAGAAGAATGACCCGCACGACTTCGCCCTGTGGAAGGCCCCGCGCCCCGGCGAGCCCGCCACCGCGTCCTGGGACAGCCCCTACGGCCGCGGTCGCCCCGGCTGGCACCTCGAGTGCTCCGCCATGGCGCAGCGCTACCTCGGCGACGCGTTCGACATCCACGGCGGCGGCCTCGACCTCCGCTTCCCGCACCACGAGAACGAGCAGGCGCAGGCCCGCGCCGCCGGGTACGGGTTCGCGGACCGCTGGATGCACTCCGCGTGGGTCACCCAGCAGGGCGTCAAGATGAGCAAGTCGCTCGGCAACGGGCTCCTCGTCAGCGAGCTGTTCGCCCAGGCGCCCGCCCCCGTCGTCCGCTACGCGCTCGCCGCCGTGCAGTACCGCTCCATGCTCGAGTGGAGCGCCGACACCCTCGACGAGGCGCAGGCCACCTGGGACCGCCTCACCGGCTTCGTCGGCCGCGCCACGGAGCGCGTCGGCGCCGTACCGACCGACGAGATCCGCACCGTCACCCTCCCGGCGGCGTTCACCGCCGCCATGGACGACGACCTCAACGTGCCCGCCGCGCTCGCGGTCGTGCACGAGACGCTGCGAGCCGGCAACACCGCGCTCGCCGCAGCCGACGACGACGCGGCCCGTGCCGCGCTCGTCGCACTCCGCGGGATGCTCGACGTGCTGGGGCTCGACCCCGCCGACCCGCACTGGACCGCCACGACCGACGACCGCGCCGCCGAGGCGCTGGACTCGCTCGTGCGCGCCGAGCTCGACGCGCGGGCAGCGGCCCGCGCGGCCAAGGACTGGGCCACGAGCGACGCCATCCGAGACCGCCTCGTCGCGGCCGGCGTCGTCGTGCAGGACTCACCGGACGGCGCCCGCTGGGCGCTGGCCGACTCGAAGGGGGAATGACATGGCCGGCAACTCGCAGCGCCAGGGAGCCACACGCAAGGGTGGCGCCAAGAAGGGCGCCAAGGTCGGCACCGGAGGCCACTCGCGCAAGTCGCTCGAGGGCAGGGGCCCGACGCCCAAGGCGGAGGAGCGCACCTACCACCCCGCGTACAAGCGCAAGGTCGCCGCGGACAAGCGGCGCGCCGCCGAGACCGGCGCCGGAGCCCGCAAGGGCGTCGCCCGCGGCACCCGCAAGGCCACCGGTGGCGCCGAGGTCGTCGCCGGTCGCAACGCCGTCGTCGAAGCCCTCCGCTCCGACGTCCCCGCCACCGCCGTCCACATGGCCGAGCGGATCGAGCACGACGACCGCACCCGCGAGATCCTCGAGCTCGCCAGCATCAAGGGCGTCCGGCTCCTCGAGTCGTCCCGCGGTGCGCTCGACCAGCTCACCGAGGGCTCCGTGCACCAGGGCGTCGCCATGGAGGTGCCGCCGTACGAGTACGCCAGCATCGACGACCTCCTCGACGCCGCCGCCGAGTCGGGCGAACCGCCCCTCATCGTCGCCCTCGACTCCGTCACCGACCCGCGCAACCTCGGCGCCGTGCTCCGCTCCGCCGGCGCTTTCGGCGCCCACGGCGTCCTCGTCCCGTCCCGACGCACGGCGTCCCTGACGGCCTCCGCGTGGAAGGTCTCCGCCGGTGCCGCCGCGCGCGTGCCCGTCGCCAAGGAGACCAACCTCGCGCGCACCCTCACCGACCTCAAGAAGGCCGGGCTGTTCGTCGTCGGCCTCGACGCCGGCGGGGACACCACCGTCCGCGAGCTCGCCTTCTCCACCGACCCGCTCGTCGTCGTCGTCGGGTCCGAGGGCAAGGGCCTGTCGCGGCTCGTCCGCGAGGCGTGCGACGCCGTCGCGTCCATCCCGATGTCGTCGTCCGTCGAGTCGCTCAACGCCGGCGTCGCCGCGGGCATCACCCTCTACGAGGTCTCCCAGGCCCGGGCTGCAGCCGCCACCGCCTGACGCGAGTCAGCGCAGGTCGCGCCGAGTCAGCGTGAACTTCGTTCAGTCAGCGCACGCTGGCGTGAGTCAGCGCTCACGTCGCCGAGTCAGCGCACGATGGCGTGAGTCAGCGCACGGTGTGCGTGTCGGGGGTCGCGTGTGGTCCCGGACGTCGACGACGTCGGAATGATGCCAGGGGCCACGGTCCGTGTGCGCTCGGCGGGCGCAGGCCGTGCTGAGTCGCACCGGCGAGTGCTGAGTCGCGCCGTCGTGCGCTGACTGAACGACGTTCACGCTGACTCGCGAGGATGCGCGAGGCGAGGATCGCAGCGAGTCCGGGGTCGGGACGGGGCGCGCACGGTCGTCAGGCCCGAAGTGGAGCGCCCCCTGGGGCGCGTGAACGCGATCGTGCGCGCCCCGTCCCGACCCCGGACGGACGCACGCCGACCTGTGCTGACTCGCGCCGACGAGCGCTGACTCGCGCCGGTGTGCGCTGACTCGGCGCGACCTGCGCTGACTCGCGTCAGGGGGTGTCGTCGGCGGGGTCGGCGGCGGCGTAGTGGAAGTAGTCGGCCTCGGGGCCCTCGTCCGGCTCCTCGCCGGGGGCGAGCCCCAGGATGGCCTTCTCGTCGGGGCGGTACCGCAGGACGTTCTCGACGTAGGAGGCGACGGTCTCCGGCATGGGGACGTCCCGCTTCGCCTGCTCCGAGATGAACCACCGGTGGTCGAGGATCTCGTGGTAGAGCTGCGCGGGCTCGAGCTTGCGGCGCAGCTCGCGGGGCACGGCCCGGATGGTGGGCTGGAAGACGTTCTGCAGCCAGTCCTGCGCGACGATCTGCTCGTCGTCCTCCTGGCGGTCGGTGGCGGCCTGGTAGGAGTCGAGGTCGTTGAGGAGTCGGCGGGCCTGGTTGTCCTGCACGTCGAGGCCCGTGATCTTGAGCAGGCGGCGTGCGTGGTGACCGGCGTCGACGACCTTGGGCTGGATCTGGACGGTGGTGCCGTCGATGTCGGTGGTGATGGACAGCTCGCCGACGTCGAAGCCGAGGTCGTTGAGGCGCTCGATGCGGGCGGCGACCCGCCAGCGTTCGTCGGAGCCGAACGCCTCGACGCCGGTGAGGGCTCGCCACAGCTCGCCGTAGCGGGCGACGAGGGCGTCGCCGACGGCGACCTCGTCGATCTCGTCGTCGAGCAGCTCGCCGGCGGCGAGGTCCATGAGCTCGCCGATGATGTTGGTGCGGGCAAGGTCGAGGTCGTACTCGCGCTGCCCGCGGGAGAGCTCGCGGTGGAGCTGGCCGGTCTCCGCGTCGACGAGGTAGGCGGCGAACTGGTCGGCGTCGCGACGGAACAGGGTGTTCGACAGGGAGACGTCGCCCCAGTAGAAGCCGACGAGGTGCAGGCGGACCATGAGCACGGCGAGGGCGTCGATGAGGCGGTCGGCGGTGGAGGTCTGCAGCCACTGGCTGAACACCGACCGGTAGGGCAGGGAGAACGCGAGGTGCTCGGTGACGAGCGCGGCCTCGAGGTGCTCCCCGGTGTCGGAGAGGCGGCCGGTGACGACCCCGATGGGGCGGACGGACGGGATCTCTAGCTTGCGGAGCTGGCGCAGCATCGCGTACTCGCGGAACGCGATCTCCTCGCTGATCTCCTTGATGGCGAGGACCTTGCCGTCGAGACGGACGAACCGCACGACGTGCCGGGAGATGCCGCGGGGGAGGGCGGCGAGGACGTCGGCGGGCCACTGGGCGAGCGGCAGGCGCCACGGCAGGTCGAGGAGGGCCGAGTTCGGCGTCGCCGACGTGATCTGCAGCTGGTCCACGGCATCTCCTGGTTCGGTGCGGGGCGGCCGGGACGACCCGGGCGAACGAAGTGGGGCGAGTGCCAGCCTAGACGGCGACGGGGCGGGCCCGGCCGATGCCGGACCCGCCCCGTGTCGTGCCGGGCGTCACGCCCCGCCGCCTCGTGTCAGAGGCGGTTGCCGGTGGCGGCGGAGAAGACGTGCGCCTGGCCGGGCTTGATGGTGACGTGGATGGTGTCGCCCTTCATCGGGACGTCGCGCGGATCGATGCGCACGATGACCTGGTCGGACGAACCGGAGTGCAGCTCGCCGGCGACGCCCTCGGACTTCAGGTCGCCGTAGACGAACGCGTCCGAGCCGAGCTCCTCGACGAGGTTGACCTCGACCTGGAGCGCGCCCTCGGTGCTGGCGGAGACGACGTCGAGGGCCTCGGGGCGGAAGCCGACCGTGACCTTGCCGCCGTCGGCGTCGGTGAGCTGCGAGACGACCTCGCGCTCCAGCGGCACGGCGGCGTGGCCGACCATGGCGCGGCCGTCACGGACGTCGAACGTGCCGACGTTCATGGCGGGGGAGCCGATGAAGCCCGCGACGAAGACGTTCGACGGGGTGTCGTACATCTCGCGGGGGGTGCCGACCTGCTGGAGCAGACCGTCCTTGAGGACCGCGATGCGGTCGCCCATGGTGAGGGCCTCGGTCTGGTCGTGGGTGACGTACACCGTGGTGACGCCGAGACGACGCTGGAGGGACGCGATCTGCGTGCGCGTCTGGACGCGGAGCTTGGCGTCGAGGTTCGACAGCGGCTCGTCCATGAGGAACACCTGCGGCTGGCGCACGATGGCGCGGCCCATGGCGACGCGCTGGCGCTGACCACCGGAGAGGGCCTTCGGCTTGCGGTCGAGGTACTCGGTGAGGTCGAGGATCTTCGCCGCCTCCTCGACGCGCTGACGGATCTCGGCCTTGGGGGTGCCGGAGATCTTCAGCGCGAAGCCCATGTTGTCCGCGACGGACATGTGGGGGTACAGCGCGTAGTTCTGGAAGACCATCGCGATGTCGCGGTCCTTCGGCTGGACGTCCGTGACGTCGCGGTCGCCGATGTAGATGTGTCCGCCGTTGACGTCCTCGAGGCCCGCGAGCATGCGGAGCGAGGTCGACTTGCCGCAGCCCGAGGGGCCGACGAGGACGAGGAACTCGCCGTCCTCGATCTGCAGGTTGAGCTGGTCCACGGCGGGACGCTCGGTGCCCGGGTAGACGCGGGTCGCGTGGTCATAGGTGACCGAAGCCATGATGATTCCCTCCACCGGCAGGTACGTGCCGGACGATCCGTAGTGGTCGGGTGTGCTGCGTTCACGACTGGCGTGTCAGCGGCGACACAATGCTGTTGTCGGGCCGGTCCCGGATCGTCCCGGGGCGGCTCGCGCTCGATCGTACATGCTGGTGACGTCGATCACGTCACCGGGCAGGTCAGCCGCCCGCGACGACCAGGTCGGCGAGGTGCTGGATCGTCGCGGCGACCTCGGCGGGACCGTCGACGCGGTACGCCGCGACCGTCTCGCCGGGGCCGACCTTCAGGGAGACGTCGTCCGGGCCGAGCACCGCGAACGCCTTCTCGTCGGTGGTGTCGTCCCCGGCGTACAGCACGCGCGACGGCGGTGCGCTGCCGTCCGGGCCGGCGACGTCCTGCGCGACGACGTCCCGCAGCCGCTCCACGGCGATGCCCTTGGAGGTGTGCAGCACGGCGATCTCGACGACGTCCTTGCCCTGCATCGCCTCGAGGCCGAGACGGGCGGCGACGGCGAGGGCGGCGTCGGTGGCGGCCGCGGTGTCCACGGGTCCGGCCTGGCGGGTGTGCAGCACGGCGGCGCTGGGCTTGTGCTGCACCCAGGCGCCGTCGCGCCCGGCCACGGCGGCGGCCAGCCCGGCGTTCAGCGCGTCCAGCGTGCGGGCCTGCTCGGAGGTCAGCTCCAGCGGCACGCCCTCGATGCCGGAGGACGTCGCGTGCCCCGTCTGGGCGCCGTGGCTGCCCACGAGGTAGGCCCCGGCGGGCGGGTCGGCGTGCCGGACGAGGTCGTCCAGGTCACGCCCGGAGACGAACGCGAGGCGCAGGTGCGGCGCGTCGGACGAGCCGGCCAGCGCGGCGAGCCGGTCGACGGCGGCGCGCACCTGCGGCGTCATCCGCGACGTCGTCGGGTCGTCGACGAGCGGCGCGAGGACGCCGTCGAAGTCGAGCGCGACGAGCAGCGCGGCGCCGTCGGCGGCGGCGAACGACGCGAGGGCGTCCCGCAGGCCGGTGGTGCGCTCAGACATGGGAGCTCCGGGACGGCACCGCGGTGAGCACGCCGAGGAAGGCCTTCGACCACTTCGCGACGTCGTCGGCCATCACCTTGCGGCGCAGGTTGCGCATCCGGCGCCGCTTCTCGCGCTCCTCCATGTGGGCGGCCGCCACGATGATGTCCTTCATCCCGTCGATGTCGTGCGGGTTGACGAGCAGCGGGCCCGGCGCGAGCTCGTCCGCAGCGCCCGTGAACTCGCTGAGCACGAGCACGCCGCCGAGGTCGTGGCGGGCCGCGATGTACTCCTTGGCCACCAGGTTCATGCCGTCGCGCAGCGACGTCACGAGCATGACGTCCGCCGCCAGGTACAGGGCGGCCATCTCCTCGGGCGGGTAGGAGTGGTGCAGGTAGTGGATGGCTGAGTGCCCGAGCTCGCCGAACTCGCCGTTGATGCGACCGACGAGCACCTCGACGTCGTCGCGCAGCTCCTGGTAGGCGCCCACGTTCTCCCGGCTCGGGCTCGCGACCTGGACGAGCGTGGTGTGCTCGACGTCGATGCGGCCGTCCTGGAGGATCTCGCCGTACGCCTTGATGCGGTGCCGGATGCCCTTGGTGTAGTCGAGCCGGTCGACGCCGAGCATCATGACGTCGGGGTCGCCGAGATCGGTGCGGATCTCCTTCGCCCGCGCCTGCACCTCGGGGCTGCGCGCCAGCTGGTCGAAGTAGTTCGTGTCGATCGAGATGGGGAACGCGGCGGCGCGCACGCGCCGACCGGGGCGGCCGTGCTCGTCGAGGGTGGTCACGATCGACCCGCGCGTCGTGTGGCCCGTCAGCCGGCGCACCGAGCGCAGGAAGTTCGACGCGTCGCCGCCGCGCTGGAAGCCGACGAGGTCGGCGCCCAGCAGACCCTCGATGATCTGCTTGCGCCACGGGAGCTGCTGGAACAGCTCGACCGCGGGGAACGGGATGTGGTCGAAGAACCCGATCCGCAGGTCGGGGCGGAGCTCGCGCAGCATCTTCGGCACGAGCTGGAGCTGGTAGTCGTGCACCCACACGACGCCGCCGTGCGCGGCCTGCGCGGCCGCCGCCTCGGCGAACCGCTGGTTGACCTTCCGGTACGCGTCGAACCACTGCCGGTGGTAGGTGGGCGGGGCGATGACGTCGTGGTAGAGCGGCCACAGCGTGTCGTTGGAGAAGCCCTCGTAGTAGCGCTCGATCTCGCCGGCCGACAGCGTCACCGGGACGAGCAGCATGCCGTCCGCCTCGAACGGCTCGTGCGCGAGGTCCGGTGCGCCCGACCAGCCGACCCACGCGCCGTCGGCCTCGCGCATGACGGGCTCCAGGGCCGTCACGAGCCCGCCGGGGGACCGCTGCCAGTCCACCTCGCCGTCGTCACCGACGGAGAAGTCGACGGGGAGCCGGTTGGCGACGACGACGAGGTCGTACCCCTCCGACCCGTCGGCTCCGGTGCTTGCCGAGTCCTGACCTGCCAAGGGTGCACTCTCCTCAGGTTGTGGCGCGGTGCCCTCCGCGCCGGGCGGGGCATCCTTCGCGAACCCTACCGAGGTGCCCGGGGCCCCGCGCGACCGGCGACGAGGATCACACCGGTGGGATCCCGGCGTCGTGGCGGCTCCGGGGCGTCCGCCAGGGGCGTGCCGGGACGCGACGGCCGGGGCGCGGCGCTACGGTGTGGGCCATGAGGACGGGCGACGACGCGCAGGTGATGGCGGGAGCGCCCGCGGGCGGCGCCGACGGAGCCCTGGAACCCGGGACCGACGTCGGCGGCTACGCGGTCGTGTCCGTGCTGGGACGCGGGGCGATGGGCGCCGTCTACGAGGCGGTCGACGGCGGCGGGCACCGGGTGGCGCTGAAGGTGCTGCACGCGCACGTCGACGCCAACCCGGCCGGGCGCCAGCGGCTGCGCCGGGAGGTCGCGGCCCTCCAGCGGCTGCGCCACCCCGCCGTCGCGCAGGTGCTGGACGCCGAGTTCGAGGGACCGCACGCGTTCGTCGTCACCGAGCTCGTCGACGGCCTCACCCTGGAGGAGGAGGTCGACTCGCGCGGGCCGCTCGACCTTGCCGACCTGTACTCCCTGGCCGACCAGCTCGCCGACGCCCTCGAGTCCGTGCACGCGTCCGGCGTCGTGCACCGCGACCTCAAGCCGTCGAACGTCATGGTGACGCCGGAGGGCCCGAGCCTCATCGACTTCGGCATCGCGCAGAGCCCCGGCGACGCCCGCGCCACGATGACGGGGTTCGTCATGGGCACACCGGGCTACATCGCGCCCGAGCTGCTCGACGGCGGCGACCCCGTCCCCGAGACCGACTGGTGGAGCTGGGCCGCGCTGCTCGCCTTCGCCGCGACGGGGCGTTCGCCCTTCGGCGTGCGCCCCACCGACCTGGTGCTGCGCCGCTCCCGCGAGGGCCGTGCCGACCTCGTCGGCGTGCCCGCCCGCACCGCGCAGGCGCTCGCGGGGGCGCTCCAGGCGGACCCGGCGCGCCGGTGGGGCCCCACCGAGGTGGTGCGCGCCATGAGCCGCGACCTCGCGGACGCCGACGTCGACGACGCGGGTGCCTCCGTCGACCCGCAGGCGACGCAGCGCATCGTCGTGGCGGCCGGTGCGGCGACGGCGGCGGTGGCGGGCGCGACCGCGACGTCGAGCGGTCCGGACACCGCGCCCGGCGACGCGACGGCGGACGTCGCGAGCCCGGTCGACGGGGACGGCGCGACCCAGGCGGTCGTCGCCGACCCCGCACCGCAGTCGGAGCGGACCGCCGTCGTGCCGCGGCAGGACGCGCCCCCGCCTCCGCCGCCCGTCCCGGCCGCCGAGGAGACGGCCGTGATGACCGCGCTGGAGCGGGACCGCGCCCAGGCGCAGGACGGCGGCACGCAGGCGGTCCCCGTGGGTGCCGCGCGGTACCGCACGTACGACGAGATCACCGAGGACTCGCCCCCGCCCGCCGACCCCGCCCCGCAGGCCCCGGCGGGGCCGTACGTCGCACCGGTGCACAAGCGCCGCTGGGGCACCGTGCTGGCGCTCGGGGTGCCGTTCGTCGTCCTCGCGGCCGTGTACCCGCTGGTCGCCTTCGGGGTCTTCGTCGGTGTGACGGTGCTGTGCCGGATCGTCGGGACGTCGGGGCAGCGGTTCCACGAGCGGCGCGAGGTGCACGGGGTGCGCAGGTCGGACGGCTGGATGGCGGTGCTGGCCTTCCCGTACCACGCGGTCGTCGGCGCGCTCGGCATCATCCCCGCGGCGCTGGTCGGGGGCTGCGTGGGCCTGCTCGCCATGATGGGCGGGTACTGGCTGTTCGGCGACGGCAACTGGATCGTCGACCCGATGACGGACGTCGAGTCGCGCTCCGTCGGAGGTCGCAACGAGCCGACCGTGTTCGCCTGGGTGCTCGCCGCCTCGATGGTGCTCGCGGTCCTGTGCACCTGGTTCGGCCCGGCGGGCCGCACGGCCCGGGACGGCGCGCGCCGCATCCTCGACAACCTGGCGCCCGGCCTGGTCGGGGCGGCGATCGTCGTCGTGGTGTGCCTGGTCGGGTCGTGGATCCTGCTCGGTGCGATCACGAGCGACCCGTACGAGATCAACTGGTGGCCCATGGACGGACCGCCCTCCTTCTTCTGACTCCCAGGTTCCTCACAGGCGACGTCCCTACCCTGGCGCGCGTCACGCGCGACCACCGGTGCCGGTCCGCTGCGGGTCCCCCGGGCCCCGGGCGACGGCCGCCCCGGCGGTAGGCTGACCGCCGGATCCGCTTCGTTCCACCGACCCGAAGGGCCGTCACGCAGATGTCCAACCAGAGCAAGGCCGAGCGCCGCGAGTCCGCGCGGGCCGAGGCCCTCGCCCGTCAGCAGGCCCAGGCCAAGCGCGACAAGCGCAGCCGGGTCATCGTCTTCAGCGCGCTGGGCGCCGCGATCCTCGCGCTGGTCGTCGTCGCCGGGTTCATCCTGTGGAACGAGGCGAGCAAGTCGACCGTCGACGACATCCCGCTGGCCGAGGTCACGTCCGTGCCGGCGACGGTCGTCGAGGGGGGCGGCGTCACGCTCGGCTCCGACCTCGTGGCCGGCACCGAGAACGCCGACGCGCCCGTCGTGGACGTCTACCTCGACTACATGTGCCCCGTCTGCGGCCAGTTCGAGGACGTCAACGCCGCCGACATCGAGACGATGCTCACCGGCGGTGACGCGACCGTCGTCGTCACGCCGGTCGCGATCCTCGACCGGCTGTCCCGCGGGACCGACTACTCGACGCGTGCCGCGTCGGCCGCCTACTGGGTCGCCGACCGCGCGCCGGAGCAGTTCTACGCCTTCCACAACGCGCTGTTCGCGAACCAGCCGAAGGAGAACTCCTCCGGGCCGGACAACGAGGAGCTCGCCGCGATCGCGGAGGGCGCGGGCGTCCCCGCCGACGTCGCCGCCGGCATCTCCGACGGCACCGCGCGCGCCACCTTCGGCCAGTACACGTACTCGCTGACCAACGACGCGACCGCCAACCCGGACCTCGTCAACTCCGGGGGCGGCTTCGGTACGCCGACCGTGCTCGTCGACGACACCCGCTTCGAGCAGTGGGGCACCCCGGGCGCCCTGCTCGCGGCCGTCCAGGGCGGCGCGCCGGCCGAGCCGTCCGGCGAGGCCTCCGAGGAGCCCGCGGACGAGTGACGCACCCCGTGCGGGCGTGAGCCCTGCGGTCCCGACCCGTCGGGACCGCAGGGCTCACGGCGTCCCGGACCGAGGGCCGTCCTCGGTAGGATGAACCCCGCCGCGCCGCCTTAGCTCAGCTGGTAGAGCTCCCGTCTTGTAAACGGAAGGTCGTCGGTTCGAACCCGACAGGCGGCTCCAGCACGCACGACGGGCGGGTCGCAGGGATTCCTGCGGCCCGCCCGTCGTCGTTCCCGGGCGCCCGTGGCTCAGCGCTGCGACGGCGGCCAGGGCTCGGTGGTCGGCCACTTGGGCGTGCGGCCGTCGCCCGACGACGTGCCGCGCAGGCGCCGCTGCACCCACGGCACGACGTGCACACGGGCCCACTGCGCCTCGGCGCGGGCACGCTCGCGCAGGGCGACGGCGGACGCGGCGGGCAGCGGCTCGTCGAAGTCCGGGTCGTCCGGCTCCAGGCCGAGCCCGACGAGCGCGGCCTGCGCGATGCGACGGTGGCCCTCGTCGGTGAGGTGGATGCGGTCGTCGGACCACAGGCGCAGGTCGAACAGGGAGCGCAGGCCCCACGTGTCCACGACGTACGCCCCGTGGCGGCGGGCGATCGACCAGATGTTGGAGTTGTAGCGTCCCACGCGCCCGTTCGTGCCCCGCAGCGCGCCGCCGGCCTTGAAGCCGGTGCCCAGCAGCACGTCGGCGCCGGTCGCCCGGATGTGCACGACGGCGTCCTCGAGGGTCGCCGAGATGGCGTCGATGTCGGCCTGGGGGCGCAGGATGTCGTTCCCGCCGCCGACGAGGGAGACGAGGTCGGGCTTCATCGCGAGGGCGACGGGGGCCTGCTCGGCGATGATCTGCCGCATCTTGCGGCCTCGGATGGCGAGGTTGGCGTACTCGAGCCCGGGGGAGCGTTCGGCGAGGGCGTCGGCGAGCCGGTCGGTCCAGCCGCGCTGCACGGCGTCCGACTCGGTGCCGACGGGCGCGGGGGAGCCGTCGGCGTGCGGGTACGGGTCCCACAGGCCCTCGGAGAACGAGTCGCCGATCGCGACGTAGCGGGTCCAGCGCGGGGTGGCGGGTGCGGCGGTCACCCCGCCATTCTGCACCGATTGCTCAGGGCAGCGACCAGTCGACGGGGTCCGCCCCCTGCTCCACGAGGAGCGTGTTGACGCGCGAGAAGGGCTTCGACCCGAAGAAACCGCGGTACGCGGACAGCGGGCTCGGGTGTGCCGACTCGACCCACGGCACGTCGCCCAGCCAGGGCTTGAGGGACGCCGCGTCGCGGCCCCACAGGATCGCCACGAGCGGGCCGCCCCGTGCCACCAGCGCCTTGATCGCCGCCTCGGTGACGGCCTCCCAGCCCTTGCCGCGGTGCGACGCCGACGCGCCCGGCGTGACGGTGAGCACCCTGTTGAGCAGCATCACGCCCTGGTCGGCCCAGGGGCGCAGGTCGCCCGACGACGGCGTGGGTGCGCCGACGTCGTCCGCCAGCTCCGTGTAGATGTTGACGAGCGACTTCGGCACCGGGCGGACGTCCGGCTGCACGGAGAACGACAGGCCCATCGGGTGCCCCGGCGTGGGGTACGGGTCCTGCCCGACGACGAGCACGCGCACCTCGGCCAGCGGCCGGCGGAACGCCGCGAAGACGTCGCCCGGCGCGGGCAGGTACCGGCGCCCGGCCGCGACCTCGGCGCGCAGGAAGTCCCCCATCGCGTGGATCTGCGGCTCCACGTCGGCGAGGGCGCGGGCCCAGTCGGGGGCCATGACCGTGTCCAGCGGCGGGCGTGCCCCGCCGGGCGCGGCCGGGGCGGGGTCCGCCGCTGCGGCGGGCGTCGTCGTCTCCACGGCGACGAACCTACCCGGACCGCCCGGCACGGCACAGCCCCGGCGGGCGGCCGGGCGCGGTCGGCCCGCAGCGGGGCGCGAGGTCGCGAATCGCGGGGCGCGGCGCCGTCGGGAAGCGTCCACGATGCCCCATACTGGGGCGCTATGAGCGAGATGCTGGTCCAGGAGGTCGAGGCCTCTGTCGCGGCGGACCCGACGACCGAGGTCGCCGGCCTGACCGACCGCGACCGGGAGATCCTCGCGTTCGAGAAGCAGTGGTGGAAGTACGCCGGCTCCAAGGAGCAGGCCGTGCGCGAGCTCTTCGACATGTCCGCCACCCGCTACTACCAGGTGCTCAACGCGCTCATCGACACCCCCGGCGCGCTCGAGCACGACCCGATCCTCGTCAAGCGCCTGCGGCGCATGCGCGCCACCCGGCAGCGCTCCCGCACGGCACGCCGGACCGACACGCCCGGCTGACCAGCCCCTGACGCGGTTTCGCCGGGATCCTTGACGGGTCCCCGGGGTGGAGCCGCTACCCTGTGCGGCGTGACCAAGAGCCAGTACCCGTACCCGCCCGACGAGTTCGACGTCCGCGGCCCGGAAGGTGCGCCGGTCGGCGTGCACCGGGAACCGCGCAGCGGGTGGTCCTCGGTCTGGCCGTTCCTGCTGGTCGCGGTCGTGTTCGCCGGTCTGGCCGTCGGGATCGTGTCGTACCTGTCCAACGACAGCGGTGACACCGCCAACCCGCCCGCGGCGTCCGAGCAGTCCGCCGCCCCTGAGGGGGACGCGAGCGAGGAGCCGACCGACGGCGAGAGCGCCGCCGAGGGCGAGGGTGACGGCGGTGACGGCGCCACCGACGAGAGCTCCGAGGAGCCGACCGCCGAGGAGACCGAGGAGGAGGCCGCCTCCATGCCCGGTGACGCGTCCGCCGCGAACCTCGCCGCGCGCGTGGTGGTCTGGAACGACGACGCCGGCACGGGCCAGGCCGGTGCGGGGCAGGGCGTCCTCGCGGGCGCCGGGTTCTCCGACGTCGACGCCCAGGACGCGGTGAACGCGTCCGTCGAGCTGGCCGGCGTCTACGCCGACAGCACCGTCCTGTACGGCGCGGACCGCGCCGACACGGCGACCGCCGTCGCGGAGGCGCTCGGCGTCGACCCGGCGAACGTGCAGGAGTCCGACGACGTCACGAACCACCCGACCGACGCCGTCTGGGTGATCCTCACCGAGCCCGTCGACTGACGACCCGTCGCCCGGGCGACGCGTTGATGCAGGTCGGAGAGCCCTGCCGCACACTTGCGACATTCCCGGCACGGGTGCTTCCCAGCCGTGACCTGCGCCACTAGTCTCCTTCTCACCGCAGGGCGCCTGCCCGGTGGCACAGGACGACGAGGAGAAGGACATGGCCCAGGGAACCGTCAAGTGGTTCAACGCGGAAAAGGGGTACGGCTTCATCACCCCGGCCTCGGGCGGGCAGGACCTGTTCGTGCACTACAGCTCGATCGAGACCGACGGGTACCGCTCGCTCGACGAGGGTCAGCAGGTCGAGTTCGAGGTCGGTCAGGGGCAGAAGGGTCCGCAGGCCGAGCAGGTCCGCCCCCTCTGAGCTGAAGCAGCCTCCGCGAAGGCCGGCACCCAGCACGCCCGTCCCTGGGCGGGTGCCGGCCTTCGTCATGCCCTCGGCGAACGTCTTGCACTCTCGAGGGGAGAGTGCCAATAATGGGTTAGCACTCTCGACTGTCGAGTGACAGTCGCAGGGTGGAGAACCTCGGTCGAACGGTGAGGCCCGTCCGCGCGCGTGACAGGAACGCACGCGACGGGTCGTCCGTCGCGGGCACCGTCCGACCACCGACACGCCACAGCGGAGGACCAGTCCCCATGGCCAAGATCATCGCGTTCGACGAGGAAGCTCGTCGGAGCATGGAGCGCGGGCTCAACCAGCTCGCCGACACCGTCAAGGTCACGCTCGGCCCCAAGGGCCGCAACGTCGTCCTCGACAAGAAGTGGGGCGCCCCCACGATCACCAACGACGGTGTCTCCATCGCCAAGGAGATCGAGCTCGAGGACCCGTTCGAGAAGATCGGCGCCGAGCTCGTCAAGGAGGTCGCCAAGAAGACCGACGACGTCGCGGGTGACGGCACCACCACCGCCACCGTGCTCGCCCAGGCGCTCGTCAAGGAGGGCCTGCGCGTCGTCGCCGCCGGTGCCAACCCGATCGCCGTCAAGCGCGGCATCGAGAAGGCCGTCGAGGCCGTGACCGAGCAGCTGCTCAACGCGGCCGTCGACGTCGAGACCAAGGAGCAGATCGCCGCCACCGCCGCGATCTCCGCCGGTGACACCGCGATCGGCGAGCTCATCGCCGAGGCGCTCGACAAGGTCGGCAAGGAGGGCGTCATCACGGTCGAGGAGTCCAACTCCTTCGGCCTGGAGCTCGAGCTCACCGAGGGCATGCGCTTCGACAAGGGCTTCCTCGCCCGCTACTTCGAGACGGACCCGGAGCGCCAGGAGGCCGTCCTGGAGGACCCGTACGTCCTCATCGTCGAGTCGAAGATCTCGAACGTCAAGGACCTGCTCCCCGTCCTCGACCAGGTCATGAAGTCGGGCCGCTCGCTCCTCATCATCGCCGAGGACATCGAGGGCGAGGCCCTCGCGACCCTGGTGCTGAACAAGATCCGCGGCACCTTCAAGTCCGTCGCCGTCAAGGCCCCGGGCTTCGGCGACCGTCGCAAGGCCATGCTGCAGGACATCGCGATCCTCACCGGCGGCCAGGTCATTACCGAGACCGTCGGCCTCAAGCTGGAGAACGCGACGCTCGAGGAGCTCGGCCAGGCGCGCAAGGTCGTCGTCACCAAGGACGAGACCACCATCGTCGAGGGCTCCGGCGACGCCGACCTCATCGCGGGTCGCGTGAACCAGATCCGTAGCGAGATCGAGAAGTCGGACTCCGACTACGACCGCGAGAAGCTCCAGGAGCGTCTCGCGAAGCTGGCCGGCGGCGTGGCCGTCATCAAGGCCGGCGCCGCCACCGAGGTGGAGCTCAAGGAGCGCAAGCACCGCATCGAGGACGCGGTGCGCAACGCCAAGGCCGCCGTCGAGGAGGGCATCGTCGCCGGTGGTGGCGTCGCCCTCATCCAGGCCGGTGCCGCCGCCTTCGCCAAGCTCGAGCTCGAGGGCGACGAGGCGACCGGTGCGCAGATCGTCAACGCGGCGATCTCGGCCCCGCTCAAGCAGATCGCCATCAACGCCGGCCTCGAGGGCGGCGTCGTGGCGGAGAAGGTCCGCGGTCTCGCCTCGGGTCACGGCCTCAACGCCGCGACCGGCGTGTACGAGGACCTGCTCGCCGCGGGCGTCAACGACCCGGTGAAGGTCACGCGCTCCGCGCTGCAGAACGCTGCGTCGATCGCCGCGCTGTTCCTCACCACCGAGGCCGTCGTCGCCGACAAGCCGGAGCCCGCCGCTGCCGGTGGCGACCCGACCGGTGGCATGGGCGGCATGGACTTCTGATCCACGCCGCACGGCGCGCACCCGCGCGCTGAGCACGGACGACGGCCGGTCGTCCCGGGACATCCCGGGGCGACCGGCCGTCGTCGTGCCAGGGGTGGCCGTGGCCAGGACGTGCGCCCCGGCCGAAGCCCGGTCAGCGCGGCGTGAACAGGCGCGTCGCCGCGGACTCGGCGTCCGCGTAGGTCGTCGACGCCGACTGCAGCGCCGTCGTCACCGCGTCGAGCGCGGACTCCACCTGCGTCTGGGCGGTCTGCCACTGCGTCATCACCCCGGCGAACGACGTCGCCGCCCCGCCCTGCCAGCTCGCCTGGAGGTCCTGCAGGTGGCGCATCATCGCCCCGACCTCCGTCCGGATGGCCCCGACGGACCCGTTCACCGCCGCGCTCGCCTGCGCGACCCGCTCGCTGTCGACCTGATACCGCACGTCGTCTCCTTCGTCGTCCCCGGTCGGGCCGGGCTGACGACGACGCTACGGAGGCGCGTCCCGAGGCGCCGCCGTCGTCCACAGCCTGTGGACGAACTGCTGACTCGCGCCGACGAGCGCTGACTCGCGAGGGTGTGCGCTGACTCACGCCGCGACGGGCCCTCGGTGGAAGGCGTCAGCGCGGGGCGGGACCCGCGGGGGACTCGGCCTCCAGGCGCTTGCGCTCCTTGGCGAGGCGGTGCAGCTCGGCCTCGAGGTTCTGGCGGGCCGGCTCCTCCCACGTGATGCCGAGCGGGCTGGAGTACAGGCGCGGGCGACCCAGCAGCTTGGTGATGACCTTGATGCGGGCGTCCAGGTAGTCCGACAGCGGGATGTGGGCGTACTCCGCGCGGATCTCGGCGATGTACTCCTTGTAGCGCTGCGGCTCGGCGGCGAGCATCCCGAGGTCCGCGTCGTTGAGGACGGCCGAGTCGAAGTCGCCGGCGCGCGGCTTGTGCCGGGCCAGGGTGTCGACGAGCTCGGCGACCCGGTCGGCGGCGTCGACGGGCACGCCCATCTCGACCAGCTGGGTGCGCGCGAGATCGGCGCTCAGGGTGGTCTGCTCACCGCCCCGCGTCGCGTACGCGACCTTGCGGGCGGCGTCGAAGACCGCACCGTGGTACCAGGCGGCGAGCCGCACCAGGTCGGGCTCGTGCGTCTCGTGCGCCAGCTCCTCCACCCGGTGCAGGACGGCCGCGAGGTGCCGCAGGTTGTGGAAGTGCCGGTCGGGCTCCGACCAGCGCTCGATGAGCTCGTCACCGACGTCGCGGACGGCGTCCTCGGAGGCGGTGGCGCCGGCACCCCGGCAGGTACGCACGAACGCGGAGGCGAACCACTGCGGTGCGTCGGCGCTGAGGACGCCCATCGCTATCAAGACCTTCTGTGTCGGACGGTTGCCAGGACGGCTGCCAGGACGGACGAGTCGGGAGGAATGACCGGCCCACCTCCAGCCTACGACCGGGTACCGACGCTCGTCGGGCCGTTGCAGGGTGGTTCAGGACCGTGACGCATCGTAGTCGTCCCGGCGGGGGAGCATGACCCGCACCGTCAGACCGCCGCCCGGCGTCGTGCCGACCTCGGTGCGGCCGCCGTGCGAGGCGAGGATCGCCGCGACGATCGCGAGCCCCAGCCCGGAACCGCCGGAGCTCCGGTTCCGGGAGGAGTCCGCCCGGTAGAAGCGCTCGAAGATCTTCGCGGCCTGCTCCTCGCTGATGCCTGGGCCGTGGTCCCGGACCTCGACGACGGCGGCCCCGTCGGGCCCCCTGCCGAGCAGGATCTCCGCGGGGGAGCCCGCCGGGGTGTGCCGCGCGACGTTGCCGACGAGGTTCGTCAGGACCTGACGCAGCCGGTCGGCGTCGCCGGTGACCACCAGCGACGGCGGCGCCGCGGACCCCGGCGCGAGGCCGGCGACCGTGACGGTGCGGGTCGGGTCGAGGGCGTGCAGGTCCTGCGCGGTGTCCCGCACCATCGGCACGAGGTCCACCGCCTCCTGGCGCATCGGGCGACCCTCGTCGAGGCGGGCGAGCACGAGCAGGTCGTTGACCAGCGTGCCCATGCGGCGGGCCGAGTCCTCGATCCGCACCATCGTGTCCTCGACCTTGTCGCCCGTGTCCAGCGCGCCCATCCGGTACAGCTCGCCGTAGCCCTTGATGGTCGCCAGCGGGGTGCGCAGCTCGTGGCTCGCGTCCGAGACGAACCGGCGCATCCGCTGCTCCGACGCCTCCTGGGCGGCGAACGCCACCTCGATCTGCGCGAGCATCGTGTTGAGGGAGTGGGACAGCGACCCGACCTCCGTCGAGCGGGGCTGCTCCGGGACGCGCTGCGACAGGTCGCCGTCGGCGATCGCGGCCGCCGTGGACTCGATGCGGCGCAGCGGCCGCAGCGAGTGCTGCACCAGCCAGAACGCGCCCAGGCCGCCGAGCAGCACGATCCCGATGCCCGACCACAGCAGCGACCGGGTGAGGAACGAGACCGTCTTGTCGACCGCCGCCATCGGCAGCCCGACGTACGCCACCCCCGCCTGCGGCCCGTCCACCGTGCTGATCCGCACCGGCACGGTCACCACCCGCCAGTCGGTCGGCTCGGCGCCGCCGCTGCCCGTCGTCGTGAACGGCTCCTCGCCGCGCTCCACCGCCTCGTCGACCGTCTCGTCCGGCAGCACGGGCGTGCCGTACTGCTCCTCGGTCTGCGGCCAGGCGTGCGCCGGGTAGGTGGTGCCCTCCGTGTCGCGGAGCACCAGCACGTACTCGCTGGGGCCCAGTCCCTGCCCGGTCCCGCTCAGGTCGCCGAACGCCGACTTGTCGCGCACCGCCTGCGTGAGCTGGCTGTCGAGCTGTTTGACCAGGTACTCCGACACCACCGCGCGGGTGGCGAAGCCCGCGAACACCAGGCCGGCGCCGAGCAGGAGCACGATGATCGCCACCAGCCGGGCGCGCAGCGGGACCCGGGCGAACCAGCCCCAGCGCGTCCGCCCGTCACCGGCCGTCCCGTCCGCGTCGTCGTCCGCGGGCGGGCGCAGCGCGTCGGACGGCGTCGCGTCGGGCGTTGCGTCGGGTGTCGGGTCCGCCGTCGCCGACGTCGCACCCGTCGTCGGGCGCGACGGGCCCGGCGTCGCACCGGGGGCGGCGAACACCGGGTCGTCGGCGGGCGGGCGGGACGTCATCGCTGCGGTGCCCGCAGGAGGTAGCCGACGCCGCGCTTGGTGTGGATCAGCGGCGGCAGCTCGACGTCCGCGCCGTCCGGGCCGGGCACGGTCAGGTGGTCGATCTTGCGCCGCAGGTAGGAGATGTAGGACTCGACGATGTTCGCGTCACCGCCCCAGTCGTACTGCCACACGTGGTCGAGGATCTGCGCCTTCGACAGCACCCGGCCCGCGTTGAGCATGAGGTAGCGCAGCAGCTTGAACTCGGTGGGGGAGAGGTCGATCTCGACCCCCGCGCGGCGCACCTCGTGCGAGTCCTCGTCGAGCTCCAGGTCGCCGACGCGCACCACCGCGTCGTCGTCCGGCGCGGCACCCGCGGTGCGGCGCAGCACCGCGCGGATGCGGGCCACGACCTCCTCCAGGCTGAACGGCTTGGTCACGTAGTCGTCGCCGCCGACGGTGAGGCCCTGGACCTTGTCCTGGGTGTCGTCGCGCGCGGTGAGGAAGAGCACCGGCGTGTGCCGTCCGGTCGAACGCATCCGACGGGTCACGGTGAACCCGTCCATGTCGGGCAGCATGACGTCCAGCACGACCAGGTCGGGCTCGGTGTCGCGCACCAGCTGCAGAGCGGTGTTCCCGTCGCCGGCGGCGTGCACCTCGAAGCCTGCGAAGCGCAGGGACGTGGACAGCAGCTCGCGGATGTTGGGCTCGTCGTCGACGACGACCAGCCGGGCCTCGGGTTCGCTCATGACGTCCAGTCTGCAACCCGGCGCTGGGAGATGCCTGGGAGACCTCTCGGTGCCCGCCCGGGCGGGTCGTCCGGCACGATGAGACCGTGCGCATCGACGGTGACCATCGACGCCGGCTGCTCGTGTCGCGGCAGCTCGCCCTGGGGCTCGACGCGCCCGGACGGCCCGCCGCCACCACGCCGGAGGAGGTCGCGGACCGGCTCGTCGCCCTGCACGCCACCGACCCGTCGAGCGTCCATCTCGCCGTCCTCGCGCGGGTCCCCGACCTCACGCTCGACGACGTGCAGGCCGCGCTCCACGTCCGCGCCGGGCTCGTCAAGCTGCTCGCCATGCGCCGCACCGTGTTCGCCGTCCCGCGCCATCTCGTTCCCGTCGTGCACGCCGCCGCGTCCGCCGACGTCGCCCCGCGGCTCCGTGCCCGGCTGCTCAAGGAGCTCGCGACCCTGCCCACCGAACCGCCCGTCGAGGACCCTGACGCCCTGCTCGCCGCCGCGGAGTCGCAGGTGCTCGACGTGCTGCGCGAGCACGGCCCCGCCGACGGCACCGAGCTGACCCGTCGCGCACCTCTCCTGCGCACCGCGTTCCTGCCCGCCACCACCCGGGCCTGGGACGTGCGCCGGCACCTCACCGCCCAGCTCCTGCCGCTGCTGTCCGCCCAGGCGCGGATCGTCCGCGGCGCGCCGAAGGGCGCCTGGACCTCCAGCCGGCACGTATGGTCGCCCATGACCGACCTGTTCCCCGACGGCGTCCCCGACGTCGACCCGTCCGTCGCGCGACGCGAGCTCGCACGACGCTGGCTGGAGGCGTTCGGGCCCGCCACCGAGGCCGACCTGCGCTGGTGGACCGGGTGGAACCTCGGCCGGACCCGGGCGGCGCTCGCCGACCTGGACCTCCGGGAGGTCGAGGTCGACGTCGCACCGCCCGGCGCCGACCCGGCGCTCGTCGCCGGTGTCGTGCTGCGCGGTGCCGACCTCGACGCCCCCGCCGTCGACGACCACGTCGCGCTGCTGCCCCCGCTCGACCCCACGACGATGGGCTGGACCCACCGCGACTGGTACCTCGGCGACCACCGGCCGGCGCTCTTCGACAGCGCCGGGAACGCGGGGGCGACCGTCTGGTGGCAGGGAAGGGTCGTCGGCGCGTGGACGGTCCGCGAGGGCGGCGACGTCGCCCACCGACTGCTGGAGGACGTCGGCGCCGACGGCGCGGCCGCCGTCGGCGCCGAGGCGGCCCGGCTCGGCACGCACCTGGCGGGCAGCAGCGGGACCGTGGTCGCCTCGGTCACACCGCTCTACCGGGAGCTCCGCGCGTCACCCGGGTGAGATCCGCTCGACGGGCGGGCCGCGCGGGCCGTGGATACGCTCACGGCGACCGCCGTCACCAGGGAGGACACCCGATGAGCGAGCAGCAGACAGCCCGTCCCCGCGCGTACGCGGTGCGGCGGGTGGTCGCGGGCTTCATGGTCGTCATCACCACGCTGCTCGTGGTGGCGTCCTGCGTCGCCGTGTGGGCGCACCGGACGGTGTTCGACACGGACCAGTTCATGGAGACCGTCCAGCCCGCGCTCGACGACCCCGCCCTGTACGAGGCGGTCGCCGACCTCGTCTCCGAGCAGACCCTCGTCGCCCTCGACCTCGACACGCGCGTCTCCGCGCGGCTCGAACAGCTCGACGAGCTCGCCAGCGCCGCCCTGCTGACGCGCCTCGACGTCGAGTCGCGGCCCCTGCTCGACGCGCTCCTCGACCGCGTGGACCGCCCGTCGCTGGCCGCGCTCACCCCCGCCGTCGTGGGGCCCCTGGAGGACCGCGTCGACCAGACCATCCACCGCCTCGTCACCTCCGGCGCCCTGCGGGAGCGCGTGCCGCAGCTCGTCGAGCGCGCCCACACCGCCGCCATCGGCATCGCCCGCGCCGACCTCGAGGACTACCCGAACGTCTACCTCACCGACGACGACGTCATGCTCAACACGGTGCCGCTCGTCGCCGAGGCGCTGCGCGAGTCGCTGTCCGGGCTCCAGGGCGTCCTCGGCGACGTCCAGCTCCCCGACGCGATCACCGAACGTGCCCCGGAGGCACGGGCGCAGCTGGGCGAGGCGCTGGGCGAGCGGCTGCCCGACGACTTCGGGCAGGTCCGCCTCATGGACCGGCCGACCTTCGAGCTCGTCCAGGACACGGTGCGCATCGTCGACCGCACGATCTGGGCGCTCCTGGCGGTGACCGTCCTCGCGATCATCGGCACCGTCTGGGTCGCGCCCGACCGCCGTCGTGGCACCATCCAGCTCGGCATCGGGATCGTCGCCGCCCTCGTGATCGTCGTCGCGCTCGTGTCGAGGCTCAAGGAGATGGTCGTCGACGTCGCCCGCACACCGGACGGCGAACGGGTCGCGGCCACCCTCTACGACACCGTCTCCGGCGAGGTGCACGCCATCTTCTGGCTCGTCGGGATCATCGCCGCCGTCGCCGTGGTCGCCGGGCTGCTGGTCGGCCGGCCCGCGTGGATGCGGGCGGCCGAGGACCGGTGGCCGTGGGCGCGCACCGTGACCGGGCAGGACGGCCGGATGGGCCGCTGGGTCGCCGCCCACGCCGACCTGCTGCGCCTCGCCGTGCTCGTCGTGGCCGTGCTCGTCGTCGTCCTCACCGGCTTCTCCTGGGCGGCCCTGCTGCTCGTGCTGCTGCTCGGCGGACTCGCGCTGTGGGTGATCTCCAGCATCGGGCGCACCGCCGGTGTGCCCGGCGAGCACGGGGTCGACCCCGCGCCCGACGTCCCGCCCGGACCCGGGACGCCGCCCGGACCCGGGACGCCGCCCGGACCCGGCACCGGGCCGACGGTCGGTGCCGGGTCCGAGACGCCTCAGAGGTAGCGCAGCGGGTCGAACTCGTCGATCGGGATGATCCGCACGCGCGGCAGCGGGCTCGTGAACGCGTCCACGTCGCCCTCCAGGTCGAAGATCTCCAGGCCGTCCGGCACCAGGCCGGCGAGCTGCAGGTTGACGAACTCGCGGAAGGCGAGCAGCCCGACCCGGCGGTCCTGACCGACCAGGCGCTCCACCTGCGGCAGGAAGTCGCCGTCGTGGCTTGCCAGCAGGACGTCCGCGTCCCGGTCGACGATCGCGTCGAGCGTCATCTGGATACCGAGGTCGACGACCTTCTCGTCACCGTTCGCCGCCAGGGGGATCGGCCGGTACCCCATCGCCATGAGGGCCTGCACGAACGGCATCGGCATCTGGCCGCTGGTCGCGTTGAGGAAGAACAGGGGGACGACGTCCTGGCCCCACACCTTCTGCGCGAAACCGGTGATGCGGTCCCAGCGGGGGCGCTCCTCCGGGTTCGGGCGCCGGTTGAGGACGTTCATCCCCAGCGTCGCGTCGATGTTCTCGCCGTCCACCAGCAGGTAGGTGACACGGGCGGGGCGCTGCGCCGGGGCGGCGGACGCCTCGGTGAAGAGGGAGGCCATGCCCCCAGGGTACGCGGGCGGGACCGTCGCGAGGGGCTGGATGGGCACGGGGTGCCGGGAGTACCGTGGGCGACCGTGCACGAGATCATCCCGACCGCGGCGCCCCGGGTCACGGTGCTGCAGCACTCCTCCGACGTCCCGCTCGACCGGTTCGCACGGTCGCTCGGCGAGGTCCGCCTCGTCCGCCTCTACGCCGGCGACGCCGTGCCCGCCCTCGACGAGTGCGGTGACGGGCTCGTCGTGCTGGGCGGCCAGATGAACGCCTACGCCGACGACGTCGCGCCGTGGCTCCCGGCCGTGCGTGCGCTGCTCGCCGAGGCGGTGGCCGCCGGCCTGCCGACGCTGGGGATCTGCCTCGGCGCGCAGCTCCTCGCCGTCGCCGGGGGTGGGAGCGTGGCCATCGCCGCACCGCCCGGGCGCGAGGCCGGCGTCGTGCCGGTCCGGTGGCGTCGCGAGGCCTGGGACGACCCGGTGCTCGCCCCCGTCGTCCAGGCCACCGGCGCGCAGCGTCCCGACGACCTCGAGCACCCCGCCCGCACCACCGCGGTGGTGTCGATGCACGCCGACGCCGTCATCGAGCCGCCCCGGGGCGCGCAGTGGCTCGGCTGGTCCGACACCTACCCCTACCAGGCCTTCCGCTGGGGTTCGGCGCTCGGTGTCCAGTTCCACCCCGAGGCGAGCCCGTCGCTCGCCGTGCGGTGGGCGCTCGGGCACACCGACGTCGACACCGCCGCCGTGCACGCGCAGGTCGTGGCGCACGACGCCGTCCTCGCCGCGACGGGCGAGCTCCTCGCCGCCGCGTTCCTCGACCAGGTGCGGGCCGCCGTCGGCCGGGAGGCCACCGCCGCCTGAGAGCTCCCTGGCGAGGTCCTGCCATGGCGGGAACCCGCCAGCGCGGACCGTTGACCACGGCAAACGCGTTCCACGACGGTGCGAGGGTCCCTTCTCACGAGGAGCCTCGATGACACCCACGCACCACCGCGTCCGCGCGGGGACCCACCGGACCCGCAGCGCCGGACGGCTGACCGCCGTCGTGCTGGCGGCCGCGCTCGGCGCCACCGCAGCCGTGCCGGCCGCGGCCACCGCCGATCCCGACCGTCCAGCCCCCGCGTCCCACGCCCCGCTCACCGCTCTCGACCCCGACGTCGTCGCCGACATCACCGGCCACGACGACCCCTACCTCGACACCGAAGCCCCCAGCGGCTTCGACCCCGTCGTGGAGGGCGACGACGCCGCGGCGCTCGACGCCAAGCTCGGCGACGCCGACCAGCTCGCCCTCACCGAGGCGCAGGCCGCCGAGGAGGACATCGTCACCGTCCTGCTCGCCGTCGAGCCGGGAACCGTCGACGAGGTGCAGGAGGCGGTCGCCCGCCACGGCGGCTCCGTGGGACGCGCCGAGGACGACCTCGGCTACGTCCGCGCGACCGTCCCCGTGGACGACCTCCCCGCGCTGGTCGCGCAGGACGACGTCCTCGCGGTCGACCTCGACCGCGAGGTGGAGGTGCCGGACCCTGCTCCCGTCGACACCCCGGCCGGCGGTGCCGCCGCCCGCGCCGCGGTCACCGGCGGGCCGGGCGCGCCGTCCGCCAAGACCCCGACGAAGAACCCGTACCTGCCCACCGGCGAGACCGGCGCGGCGGACTTCACGAGGACCCACCGCACGTCCGACGGCCGTGGCACCGTCATCGGGATCCTCGACACGGGCGTCGACCTCGCCCATCCCGCCCTGCGGACCACCACCGACGGCAGGCCCAAGGTGGTCGGCTGGTTCACGGCGACCGACCCCGTGGTCGACAACGACGCGACGTGGCAGCGCATGACGACGACGGTCACCGGTCCGTCGTTCCGCTACACCGGCACCCAGTACACGGCCCCCGCGGGCACGTACCGCATCGCGGGACCGCTCGAGAGCTCGTCCGCGCGGGCCGAGGCGCTCGGCGACCTCAACCGCGACGGTGACACGACCGACCGCGTCGCGATGCTCTACGACGAGACGACGCACGAGGTCCGCGTGGACACCGATGCGGACGGCGACTTCGTCGAGGAGACGCCGATGCTGCCGTTAGACGTCGACGGCCAGGTCGGGCAGCTCGGCACGGACGACCCGGACACCGACGTCGTCGAGAGCATGCCGTTCGTCGTCGAGGTCCGCGAGGACGTCGACCTCTCCCCGCTCGGCGGCATCAACGTCGGCCGGACCGCCGACTACGTCAACCTCGGCGTCGTCTCCGGCCAGCACGGCACGCACGTCGCCGGCATCGCGGCAGGCAACGGTCTGTTCGGCGGGGCCGTGCAGGGTGCCGCACCGGGTGCCCAGATCGTGTCCGCCCGTGCGTGCACATGGAACGGCGGCTGCACGTCCGTCGCGCTCACCGAGGGCATGATCGACCTCGTGGTGGAGCATGACGTCGACGTCGTCAACGTCTCGATCGGCGGCCTCGTGCCCCTCAACGACGGGTCGAGCGCCGTCGCGCGGCTCTACGACGAGCTGGTCGACACCTACGACGTCGACATCGTCGCGTCCGCCGGCAACGACGGTCCCGGTCTCAACACCGTCGCCCCGCCGTCGACCGGTGACTCGGTCATCAGCGTGGCCGCGTCCGTCAGCGACGACACGTGGTTCGCCAACTACGGCGCGCGCGTCCCCACCGACCTCGCCCTGTTCCCGTTCTCGGCGCGCGGGCCCTCGGAGGACGGCTCGCTCAAGCCGACGCTCGCCGCTCCGGGTGCGGCCGTCTCGACCACCCCGACGTGGCTGCCCGGCGCGTCCGTCCCCGAGACGGGCTACGACCTGCCCGCCGGCTACAGCATGCTCAACGGCACGTCGATGGCCGCGCCGCAGGTCGCGGGTGCGGTCGCGGTGCTGCGTTCGGCCGCGCAGGCCCGCGGGCTCGAGGTCTCGGCGGAAGGCATGCGCACCGCGCTCATGGACAGCGCCGACCTGATCGACGACGTCCAGGTGGCCGAGCAGGGTGCCGGTGTCGTCGACGTCGCCGGCGCCTGGCGGCGGATCGTCGTCGACGGCGTCCTGCGACCTGGGCACGCCGAGTACACGGTCTCCGCGCCGGTGTGCAGCGAGCTCTCGGGTGCGCTGACGACCCCCGACCACGGCGTCGGGGTCTACGACCGCTGCCTGCCCGCCGACGGCGGTCTCGCGCCGGGTGAACGCACCACCTACGACGTCGACGTGACCCGCACGACCGGCGCGGCCGGCACGCGGCTCCACCGGCTGACCCTCGTCGGCGACGACCGCACGTTCGACGTGCCGCCGGTGGTGGCCCTGCGGCGGGGCGACACTCGGACCGTGGCCGTGCAGGCGCGGCCCCGCACCGCGGGCCTGCACTCGGCGCTGCTGCGCGTCGACGACCCGCTGACCCCGGGCGTGGACCACGTGGTCCCGCTGACGGTCGTGGCCTCCGAGGTCGCGGCGGCGCCGCGGCGCACGGTGGTCTCGCAGGGCACCGTGCCGCGCGGCAGCGCGACGTCGATGTTCGTCGCGGTGCCCGAGGGTGTGCAGAACCTGCAGGTGTCGCTCACCGGTTCCGGTGGGAAGCCGACCTCCGGCGACGTACGGGTCCGCGCGTTCGACCCCGTGGGCCTGCCGGTCGACGGCCCCGACGCGTGCTACGTGGCCACCGCGACCTGCGACCCCGCCGAGCACTCGTACGAGCGACCTCGGGCGGGCGTCTGGGAGCTCGTGGTCGAGGCGTCCCGCCGGTCCGGGAGGGCCGAGCCGGGGTACCGGGTCGAGGCGGTGCTCCAGGGTGTCACCCTCGAACCCGCGGCGGTCACGCTCGACGGGCTGTCCGTGCACACCCCGGAGCAGGTCACGCTCATGGCGACCAACGACTGGGGAACGCTGGACGTGCGGCCGGCCGAGGGAGCGCTCGGACGTACCGTCGCGCTGTGGTCCACCGTGGCCGACGGCGGGGTGGTGCAGAACCGGGTCGACGTGCCCCGCGACGGCACCCTCGTGGACCTGACCATCACACCGCGCGAGGACGACACCGACCTCGACGTGCTGTTCGTGCACGCCGCCACCGGGCGACTCGTCGCCCGCGGGCAGGAGGTCGGGTCGGTGGCCGAGCGGGTCGTCGTCCGCGACCCGATGCCCGGCTCGTACTACCTCGTGGTCCAGGGGACCTCGTTGCCGGGCGAGACGGCGGCCTTCGACTACGTCGAGAAGATCTACTCCCCGTCGATCGGCGCCGTGACCGCCACGGACACCGGTTCCCGCGAGCTGCGGCCCGGAGCCTCGTGGGGGCTCGACGTCGGCGTCTCGGCGTTCGCCCACCCGTTCGGAGCACGCCCGCTCGTCGGCGCCGTCCCGCTGGTCAACCCGGAGGGTGCCTACGTCGGCAGCGCCGACGTCATCGTGTCGACGGTGACCACACCGCAGGCGACGGTCCTCGACGAGGACCAGCCGTTCGTCGGCACCGACATGAACTCGTCGGGGCTCGTGGTCGGCGACGACCAGATCTCGTCCCGCACCACGCCGGTCACGTGGACCGCCGAGGACGGTACCCGCGCGCTCGACATGGGCGCGGGTCGGACGAGGGGTTCGGCGTACGGCGTGAACGAGGGCGGGGCCGCCGCCGGACAGGTGATGTCCGCCGGCGGGACGATGGCCGCGGTGCTCTGGCGTCCCGACGGCACCCTCGTCGAGCTCGGCGCGCCGGACGGCGCGGACTACCGGGGCTCCTACGCGTACGGGCTGAACGACGCCACGCAGGAGCACGGGGTGCAGGTGGCGGGGATGTCCGTCCGCACCGAGCAGGTGGACGGCGTGAGCCGTCAGGTCACCGACGCCTGGGTGTGGACCGACGGCTCGGGGTTCCGGATCCTGCCGCACCTGACCGGCGACGGGCGGGCGACCACAGCCGTCGCGATCAACGACGCCGGCTGGGTCGTGGGCAGCTCGCTGACGGACGGCGTGCGGCACGCGGTCCGGTGGTCGCCGGACGGCGAGATCGAGGACCTCGGCGTGCTGCCGGGCATGTTCGACTCGTCGGCGCAGGCCGTCAACGCGGCGGGCGACGTCGTCGGGATCTCCGGCGACGACGCGTTCGTGTGGACCGCCGAGGACGGGATGCGACGCCTTCCCGACCTCGGGTTCGACGGCACCGTGACGGCCATCACCGACGAGGGCTGGGTGCTGGGTGACGCGCAGCTCGCACCGGAGGTCGCCACCCCCGTCGTGTGGGACCCGCAGGGCCGCCTGTACGACCTCGGCCGGATGGCTGACGGCTCGGCCGTGCTCCCGGCGCAGTCGTTGGCCATGCACGGGTCGGAGGTCCTCGTGTACGGCTTCCGGCCCTCCGGTTCGGGTGTCGTCCTGCTCGACCTGCCGTCACTGCCGTAACGCGCTGCGGCCACCGCCAGGGCCGAACCGGCCTGCGAGGTGCAGGCAGGGCCGGGGCCGGGAGACGTCGTCTCCCGGCCCCGGCCGCGCGTCCCGCCCGTCCGGCAGGTGGCGCGCAGAACTGGCCGGTCAGGACTCGATCTGCGGCGTCGGCGTGCCCGACTTCAGCGCGGCGAGACGCGCCTCGAGCTCGACGTCCTGCATCGAACCCTCGAGCTCGGCGAACTGCGACTCCAGCGACGACGCCGCGATCTCGGCCTGGCCCATCGCCTGGGCCTCCTCACGACGCACGGCCTCCTCGAAGCGGGACAGCTCGCTCGTGGGGTCCATGACGTTGATCGAGCCGATCGCGCCCTGGACGGCCTGCTGCGCCTGGGCGGCCTTCTGCCGGGCGACGAGCTGGTCGCGCTTGCTCTTCAGCTCGCCGAGGCGGTCCTTCATCTGGCCCAGGCCGGTCTTGAGCTTGTCGACGGTGACGCGCTGCTGCTCGATCATCGGCTGGGCGGCACGCACCTCGCCCTCGGCGTCGAGCTGCTTGCGCAGGGCCACCTTGGCGAGCTGGTCGAACTTGTCGGCGTTGACGGGGTCGCCGCCGGAGCGGTACTCGTCGGCCTTGCGGGACGCGGCCAGCGCCTTGGCGCCCCACTCCTGCACGGACTGGACGTCCTCGTGGTAGTCCTGCTCGGCGAGCCGCAGGTTGCCGATGGTCTGCGCGATGGCCTGCTCGGCCTCGGCGATGTTGTTCGTGTAGTCCCGGATGAGCTGGTCGATCATCTTGGCCGGGTCCTCGGCGCGGTCCAGCAGCGCGTTGATGTTGGCCTTCGCGAGCTGGCTCATACGCCCGAGGATGCTCTGCTTCTGCGTCATGTCGTGCCTTCCTTGGTCCGTGCTGTCACAGGTCTCGACGTCCGAGAGCCCCGGGAGGTTTCAGAACCGGCCGCCGCCGCTGCGACGACCACGCCCGGCACCGCCGCCGCGCCCGCCGCGGGCACGACCGCGCGAGGCACCCATGCCCCGGGCGCCACCGTACCCCCGGGGTGCGGACGGGCGGCGGCCACGCCCGCCGCCCGACAGCACGGAGTCGAGGAGGATGCCGCCGAGCACCATCCCGCCCAGGCCGGGGGACCGTGTCCCGTGCGAGCGGGACGGCCCGGCCTGCCGCGCGGACCACGCCTCGGCGTCGGCGTGCGCGGCCGCCGCGGCGGCGTCCGCGACCCGCTCGGCCTGCTGGGCGGTGCCGAGGGCGGCGTGCGGGTCGGTCTGGCCGGCGGCCTCGCCCGCGAGCCGGGTCGCCTCGGCGAGCAGGCCGCGGGCCTCCGCACCGACGGCGCCGCGCCGGGTCGTGACGAAGTCCTGCGTCGTGCGCAGCCGCACGTCGACCCGACCGAGCAC
Organism: Isoptericola dokdonensis DS-3; assembly: GCF_001636295.1. Taxonomy (NCBI): domain Bacteria; kingdom Bacillati; phylum Actinomycetota; class Actinomycetes; order Micrococcales; family Promicromonosporaceae; genus Isoptericola; species Isoptericola dokdonensis. The sequence goes on from NZ_CP014209.1 coordinate 3,322,793, forward strand.
GTCGCGCACGAGCGCCCGGGCGCGGGCGTCGGACTCGGCCTGCTGGCGCAGGGGTGCGAGCGTGGCGTCGAGCGCCGCCTCGGCGATGGCGAGGCGGGACAGGGCCGCGAGCGGGTCGCCGCCGTCGCGGGCGTCCTGCGCCTGGGCCGCGGCCTGGCGCGCCTCGGCGGCCGCGGCCCGCACGACCGGTTCGTCGGGGGCGAGCCGGTCGGCGTCCACGAGGTCCTGCGTGACCGACGCGACGGCCTTGTCCAGGGACGTCGCCGCGTGCGCGAGGTTCCGGTCCGCCGAGTCGACGGCATCGAGCAGCGAGCCCGCCTGGTCGAGCGCGGCCTGCGCGGCCCGCGCCTCGGCGACCGCCACCCCCTTCGTCCGCCGGCCGAGCGCGGCTCGACCCGCCTCCACCGCGGCACGGGCCCCCGCGATCAGCGTCGCCGCCTGGTCGGGGTTGCCCGTGACCGACGCGAGCGCCGTCGCCGGGTACGTGCGGGTGAGCCCGGACAGCACGCTGCGCGTCACCTCGATGCGGGCCTCGAGCTCGTCGGAGCGTGCCGCCGCCTCGTCGAGCACCTGCGGCGCCCGGGACTGCAGGGCCCGCAGGTCGTCGAACGCGCGGGCCTGCGCCTCCAGGGCCGCGGACGCCGCGGCGCAACGCCCGACGACGTCCCGCAGGACCGCGTGCTCGTGCGCCGGATCCACGCCGCCCGGCACGTCGGTGACCGAACCGCGCAGCGCGAACGCCGCCGCGACCTGCTCGCGCGCCGTGTCGAGCACGGCGGCGAAGTCCCGGGTCGCGTCCACGCCGAACTCCGCCTCGGCGAACGCCAGCTCCTGCGCGGACGACCGCACCGCGTCGTCGACCGCGACGAGCGCGCTGCCGGTCCGGCGCCGCAGCTCGTCCAGGTCCAGGCCGGCCAGCGGGTCCACCTGGCGACCCGACCGGCTCCGTGCCGCCTCGGCGCCCCGCGACGTCAGGTCGCGGTCCCGCCGCCGGGACCGGACGACCAGCACCACCACGACGACCAGCACGAGCCCGCCGGCCGCCACCAGCCATCCGAGGGGGAGTCCCGAGGTGTCGGGCTCGTCGACCGTCGTCTGCGCGAGGACCGCGTCCACCGCGGCGACGGTCGCGCCCGCCCAGTCGTCGTCCCGCAGCTCGTCCACCGCGGCGTCACGCACCACGTCGAGCTGGTCGTCGTCGAGCGCGACGTTCTGGTCCACGCTCATCCCGTACAGCCGGTCCTCCGTGGCGACCGCCAGCAGCAGGTCGTCCGGCCCGAGGCGGGCGTTGTTCGCCGTCTGGTCCGCCCAGGCCCGCCCGTCCGTGCCGTCGAACCGCTCCACGTACACGACGAACAGCTGGTACGACGTCTGCTCGGCGAGCTCGTCCAACGACGCCTGCACCTGCTCGAGGCCCGCGTCGTCGAGCACCCCCGCGACGTCCGTCACGTCCCCCTCGAGGTCGCGCAGCGGTGCCTCGGCGTGCGCGGCCGTGCCCGGCAGGCCGAGCAGCAGTGCCAGCAGGAGCACGACGACGGACGGTGCGGCCGGGCGTCGCCGCCCGGTCAGGGGGGACGGCATCACGTGGTGCATCGTCCCGCGCGGCCCGCCGCGTCGCAATCCGGGAGATCCCGGTTTGTCCGTCGCCGACCGGTCCTCCGGGGTGCGGCGGGGAGCCGGGCGACGGCCTCAGTCGAGGCCGTCGGCCTGCCGCTCGTCCACGGTGCGGGCCGCCTCGCGCGCCGCACGCCGGTTCCGCTCCCGGCGGCCCCCCCGCGGGGTGTCGGGGTCCGGCACCGGGTCGCGCAGCATGTCCGAGTCGACGAGCTCGTGCCGCTGCAGGTACGTGTTGCCCACCGCCTGGATGGTCGCCGCGATCGGCAGCGCCAGGAACGCGCCCAGCGCCCCGAACACGGCACCGAACGCCAGCACCGCGACGAAGCTCACCGCCGGGTTCATCTCCAGCGCCCGCGCCGACACCTTCGGGGAGAAGTACAGGTTCTCCAGCTGCTGGTAGGCGATGATGAACGCCAGGACGCCCAGCGCCTGCGGCAGCCCCTGGGACGTCAGGGCCACCGCCACCGGGAGCGCCCCGCCGATGTAGGTGCCGATCGTCGGCACGAACTGCGAGACCACGCCCGTGAACAGCGCCAGCGGCAGCGCGTACGGCGTCCCCATGATGACCAGGAACACGGCGGTGAACGCCGCCGACAGCGCTGCGAGCACGATCCGTGAGCTGATGAAGTCCGACACCTTCACCTGCGTGATCTCCCACAGCCGCAGCACCTCCGTCTGCCGGTCCGGCGTCAACCACCGGCACACCGCCACCCGGAACTGCGGGCCCGCCGCCATGAGGTAGTACGTCACCAGCCCGATCGTCAGCGCCGCGAACACGAACCCGACGATCGTCGCGCCCACCGCGATCGTGCCCGACGCGACGTCCGTCCCGTACTCGTCGAGCAGCTGCGTCAGCAGCTCGTCCGACGGCGGCCACGTGACGTCGAACGTGGACTCCGCCCACTGCCGCACCGACGCGTACAGCGACGGCAGGGACTCCACCAGCTGCACCAGCTGCTGCACGAACAGGTTGCCGAACATCGCCAGCACCACGACGGCCACGATCACCGACCCGAACAGCGCCGTCCCCGCCGCCACACCGCGCCGCCAGCCGTGGCGCACCAGCCACACCACGATCGGCTCCAGGGCGAGGGCCACGAAGAACGAGATCAGCAGGTACACGAAGATGGTGCTCAGCTGGCCCAGCGCCGACCACGTCCACGCCGCGACGAACACCGCCACCGCGCCCATGACGAGCACCCGCGGCACCCAGCGCGGCGGGCGGCTCGAGTCGTGCTGCAGCGGGCGGTCCGGGCTCGGGGCGACGTCGTCGGACATGCTCGCACCGTATTGCCTCACCGCCCGCTTGTCCCTGCGGTGGTGCTGCCGCCCGCGGTCACGCCGCCGGGTGGGCCCGTACCCGGTCCGTCCGGCGCAGCAGGTCGACGACGCGCGACCACGAGTCCGCCCCGTGCCCCGCGTCGACCGCGTCCTGGGCGAGGGAGCGCATCAGCTCCGGCAGGGCAGGGTCCGTCCCGCTCGCCCGGCTGGCGGCGACCATGTGCTCCAGCGCGCCCAGCTCCATGGCGATCGTGTCCTCGTGACCGGGGTGGGTCCCGGCGTCGACGTCGGCCGCCAGCGCGTCGACCGTCTCGGGCAGCAGCGCCAGCACGTCGCGGGCCCGGGCGGCGAAGGCGGTGGCGTCGAGCCCGGCGTCCGTGACCATCGCGGCCGCGTGCAGGAACGCCGTCATCCCCGCGAAATAGACCTCGAGCATCGCGGTGTCGAGCAGGGACGCCAGCCCGGGGTCGGTGCCGACGTGCTCGGTGCGCCCGGCGAGCCGTTCGAGCACGGCGCGATGGCGGTCGAGGAGGTCCGCGTCACCGGCGTAGAGGATCTGCGCCTGGGGCGTACCGATCAACGGGACGGGCACCATGATCGCGCCGAGCAGCACCGACAGCCCGCGCTCGGCGGCCCAGGCGTGCGTGGCACGGGCCTCGTCCGGCGTCGACGACGCGAGCACGACGACAGTGCGTCCCCGCAGGGCCTCGGGCGCCACGGAGTCGAGCACGGAGCGCGTCGTCCCGTGGTCCCGCAGGCAGGTGATCACCAGGTCGGCCGAGGCGGCAGCGGCCAGGTCCGGCGCGGCCACGGCACCCTCGGCGGCGAGCTCCTCCGTCCGCGAGCGGGTCCGGTTCCACACCACGGGGGGTGGTCCGGCGGCCAGCAGGGCCCGCGCGAGCGCGCTGCCCATGGGTCCGAGACCGACGACGGCGGTGGTGGGTGCGTGCTCGGTGATGGTCATACAGTGAGTCTCGGCAGAACCGGCTCACGGGTGAAGTACCCACTTTCACGTGCGTACCCACCTCGAGGTCAGTGGCCGCGGACGAGAGGGAGTGCCATGACCGAGTTCCTGTGCGGCCTCGACGCGGCGGTCGCCGTCGTCGGCGGCAAGTGGAAGCCGTTGATCCTGTGGGCGCTGTCGGTGCAGCCGCGCCGCACCGGTGAGCTGCGCCGTGAGCTGCCCGGCGTCTCCGAGAAGGTGCTGATCCAGCAGCTCCGCGAGCTCGAGCGCGACGGCGTGGTGCGGCGCGAGGTGCACGACCAGGTGCCGCCCAAGGTCGTCTACAGCCTCACCGACGACGGCTTCGCGCTCGACCGGGCGCTGCGTCCCCTCGGGGACTGGGGCGAGGAACGGATGATCCAGATCAACGCGGGGCGTCAGGCCGGCACGCCCTGACGTCGGCGCGCCTCACGTCGTCGCGTCGCCGGGCGCGGCGGCCCGCAGCATCTCCAGGAGCGGAACCGCTGCCGTCTCGAGGAACTCCACCTGCTTGGCGTCGCCGATCTGGTGCAGCGCCAGGTCGGTGAACCCGGCCTCCCAGAAAGCCGACGCCGCCTCGACGATCGCCTCGAGGTCGGGACCGCAAGGGATCGACTCCGCGACGTCCGCGGGCCGCACGAACGCGCTCGCGCTGTCGAAGGCCTCGGTGGTGGGCAGGTTGGCGTTCACGGGCCAGCCCAGACCGAACCAGCGGAACTGGTCGTGCGCGCGTCCGACAGCGGCGTCGCGGTCCGGGTCCCAGGAGATCGGCAGCTGCCCGAACTTCCGGGACGGCGGCAGCTCGGCCTCCTCGCGCGCGGCGTCCCACTGCTGCAGCAGGCCGGGCTCCGGCTCGGTCGCGACCAGATGGTCGGCCAGCGCGGCGAAGATCCCCACGGACTGTCGCCCCGACACCGCGACACCGATCTCCACGGGGTCGTCCGGCACGTCCCACAGGCGCGCGGAGTCCACCTGGAAATGGTCGCCGCGGAAGCTCAGCAGATCCCCCTCGAAGAGCGCCGCGATGATCTGCACCGCCTCGGCGAGCATCTCGTGCCGCTCGTCGACGGCGGGCCACCCTGCCCCCACGACGTGCTCGTTGAGGTTCTCGCCCGCGCCGAGGCCCAGGGTGAACCTGCCCTCGGACAGCAGCCCCATCGTGGCGGCCTTCTGCGCCACCACCGCGGGGTGGTAGCGCAACGTCGGACAGGTCACGAAGGACATCAGCCCGGTGCGCCGCGTCGCCTGGGCCACCGCGCCCAGCACGCTCCACGCGTACGGCGAGTGGCCCTGGGAGTCCAGCCACGGGAAGTAGTGGTCGCTCATCACCTCGAAGTCGAAGCCGACGTCCTCGGCCCGGACCGCGTAGTCGACGAGGCTCGTCGGGGCGGACTGCTCGGTCATCAGGGTGTATCCGAATCTGGTCACCCGTCCACCGTGGGACGGAAGCGGCCGGCCCGCACCTCGACGCCTCGGGCCCCAGCCTCTGCTGCACTGCGCCAGGCCCCAGCCTCTACTGCACTGCGCCCAGGTCCTCGCTCAGGTGGTCGGACCTGGGCTGCGTTCCGTGGCGGCCGGGTCCCTCGTTCCTCGGGCCCCAGCCTCTACTGCACTGCGCCCAGGTCCTCGGCGTCGACGATGCGGTAGGCGTACCCCTGCTCCGCCAGGAACCGCTGACGGTGGGCCGCGAAGTCCTGGTCCACGGTGTCGCGGGCGACGACGGCGTAGAAGTGCGCGGTGCGACCGTCCTGCTTGGGCCGCATGACGCGACCCAGCCGCTGCGCCTCCTCCTGGCGGGACCCGAACGAGCCGGACACCTGGACCGCGACCGACGCCTCGGGCAGGTCGATGGAGAAGTTCGCGACCTTCGACACCACGAGGCGGGAGATCTCGCCGGACCGGAACGCGCCGAAGAGGCGCTGCCGCTCCTTGACCGACGTCGCACCGGTGATCAGGGGCGCGTCGAGGTGCGCGCTCAGCTCCTCCAGCTGGTCGATGTACTGGCCGATGACGAGCACCTGGTCGTCCGGGTGGGAGGCGACGATCTGCTCCACCACCCGGTTCTTGCCCGGGGCGCACGCGGCGAGCCGGTACTTGTCCTCCGGCTCGGCCGTCGCGTACGTCATCCGCTCGTGGTCGGGCAGGGTGAGGCGCACCTCGACGCAGTCGGCCGGCGCGATGTACCCCTGCGCCTCGATGTCCTTCCACGGGGCGTCGAACCGCTTGGGCCCGATGAGGGAGAACACCTCGTCCTCGCGGCCGTCCTCCCGCACGAGCGTTGCGGTGAGCCCGAGACGGCGGCGGGCCTGCAGGTCCGCGGTCATCCGGAAGATCGGCGCGGGCAGCAGGTGCACCTCGTCGTAGACGATGAGGCCCCAGTCGCGGGCGTCCAGGAGCTCCAGGTGGGAGTACACGCCCTTCCGCTTCGTCGTGAGCACCTGGTAGGTCGCGATGGTGACGGGGCGGATCTCCTTGCGGGCGCCGGAGTACTCGCCGATCTCGTCCTCGGTGAGCGTCGTGCGGCGCACCAGCTCGTCGCGCCACTGCCGGGCGCTGACCGTGTTGGTCACCAGGATCAGCGTCGTCGTGCTCGACTGCGCCATGGCGCCCGCACCGACGATCGTCTTGCCGGCGCCGCAGGGCAGCACGACGACGCCGGACCCGCCGTGGAAGAACCCGTCGACGGCCTGCTGCTGGTAGGGGCGCGGCTCCCAGGGGGCCGCCTCCTCGTCCGGGTACACCGGACGGGTGGTGGGGGACAGGGCGATCGGGTGCGCCTCGCCGTCCACGTACCCGGCCAGGTCCTCCGCGGGCCAGCCCAGCTTGACGAGCGCCTGCTTGAGGTTGCCGCGCTCGGAGGCGTGGACGACGACGGAGACGTCGTCGAGCCGTTCGCCCACCAGTCCGGCGGTCCGCTTCGACTTCAGCACCTCGGCGAGCACGGCGCGGTCCGTCGACTCCAGCACCAGCCCGTGCGTCGGGTGCGAGTGCAGGGTGAGGCGTCCGTAGCGGCCCATCGTCTCGGCGACGTCCACGAGCAGCGCGTGCGGCACCGGGTACCGCGAGTACTCGATGAGGGTGTTGACGACCTGCTCGGCGTCGTGGCCCGCGGCGCGCGCGTTCCACAGGCCGAGGTCGGTGAGCCGGTAGGTGTGCACGTGCTCGGGGGCGCGCTCCAGCTCGGCGAACGGCGCGATGGCGCGGCGTGCGGCACCGGACTGCGGGTGGTCGACCTCCAGCAGGATCGACTTGTCGCTCTGGACGATGAGGGGGCCGTCGGGCATGGACGTCCTTCCAGGAGTGGGGGAACCTCGGTTCCAACGCGGACGGGGCGCCCGGTGTTCCGGGGCGTCAGGCGGGCTCCACCGACGCGATCCGGTGCACCGCCACGGTGAGCTCGGCCTCCCGGTCCGCGTCGAGGGCGCGCAGGCGCCCGCCGTCGAGCCGCAGCGGGCGCAGCGCCCGCCGCTCCAGGGCGCCCGTGCGCCCGGCCATCTCGATCCACACCACGCGCCCGTCGCGGATCGCCTCGTGGAGCAGCGCGAGGGCGTCCCCCGGGGAGGAGACCGGATCGTCCGCGACGGCGGGCGGCGGTGCCGGGGCCTCGACGGTCGTGGCCCGGTCCGACGGCGCGGAGCCCGCCGGCAGGGTGACCGACGTGGTGCCCGCCGTCGCCGCGACGGGGGTCGCGACGGGGGTCCCGCGCATCCGGGCGACGACGGCGGCCCGGGCGTCGTCGTCGGTGCCGCGGACCGTCGGCGCGTCCCGGCGGACGCGGCCCCGGTCGAGGCGCGGCGGCCGGGCCCGGCGGCCCACCGCCCGCCCGTCCGGTCCCTCGAGCGCCGAGAGCAGGCCGCGTTCGCGCAGCACGTCGTGCAGCTCGGCGGGAGGCACGGCGGCGCCGACCACCGTCGGCGCCAGCCGCACCAGTCCCAGCCGGGCGAGCCGTGGGTCCTCGACGAGCCCGGCGAGCACCGCAGGGTCCGCCGCCCGCACGTACGCCTGCACGGCTCCGACCCGCAGGGCCTCGTGGCGCCGGGCGGTGTCCCGGACGAGGTAGTCCAACGGCTGCGGGACGGGCACGGGAGAGCGGTGCGCCAGCTCGGCCAGCAGGTCGTCGCCGGAGCGGCCCTGGTCGAGGGCGCGGGTGACCGACGCCGTGGAGAACCGGACCGTCGTCGCGGCACCGCGGGACTCCACGTCGGCCGTCAGCGCGAGCAGCCGCGCCAGCTCGGCGTCGGGACGCCCGGGCACGATCCCCGTGAGGTCGCCCTGGAGGAGCACCTCGTGCACCTCGGCCGGGAGCGCGGCGCGCAGGCGCTCGGCGAGCACCACCCGCGTCACGTCGCCCGGGCCGTCCGTGCCGGAGCCCGGGGCGACACCGGTCAGCACGGCCCCCGGCGCGGACAGCGCGCCCGCCCCGGTGACGCCCAGCAGCGCGGCCTCGCGGAGCAGCCCCGCGACGGCGGCCTCCGGCGGCACCGCCCGTGGGGAGCTCCACCGCAGCACCTCGACCACGTCCCCGACACCCAGCGCAGTGCCCGGCTGCGCGTCCAGGACGTCGAGCACCGCGGCCCGCAGCCGGGGGACCCAGGGGCGGTGCAGGTCGGGGGACAGCGGCGCCCGCACGGTGCCCTTCTCGTCGCGCGACCCCACCTGCCAGGCGGTCCGGCGCGACGACGCCCAGGCGAGCGCGAGGCCGGCCCACCGGTCCGCGTCGTCGCCCTCCTCCCAGCGGTCCGCGTCCGCGGTCGGCACGTACGAGGCGGGGGAGTCGCCGTCGTCCGCGACGAGCCCCGCGGTGGCGGCCACCTCGACCACGACCGCCGCCGTCGACTCGTCCGTCTCCAGGTCGAGCGCGAGCCGCCGCAGGTCGCGGACGGTCAGCCCGCCGGCCCGCAGGGTGCGCGGCGGGTCGGCGTCCCAGGCGGCCACCAGGCGGGCGACGAGCCGCACGGCCTCCAGCGCGGCGCCGGCCGCCTCGGCGTCGACCGCGGCCGGGGGGACCGGGCGGCCCGGCGGTCGCGGCGCGACGAGCTGCGGGTCGCGGTGCGTGCGCCCGGCACGCAGGGCGAGGCCCACGTCCCGGGGCAGCAGGACGTGGCGGGCGTCGGTGCGCAGCAGCAGCCCGGCGTCCACCAGCCCGTCGACGGCCGTGCGCGCCGTGGAGCCGGGTGCCGGGACGACGCCGACGGGCGGACCCCAGGCGAGGGCGTCGAGGACCTGCTGCTCGGCCGCGGAGGCCCGCGGGAGGTCGAGGTCCGGCGCCGGGCCGTCGGACGGGCGGGCGGGGCCGAGACCTGCCGGGTAGGGCCCGAGCACCTCCTCCAGGCCGGGGGCCGGGTGCAGCCCGTCGCCGTCGTCCCACACCAGGCCCGCCGGGCGGGCGATCTCGAGCACGCGGCGCACGGCGTCGGCCGCGGTCCCGAGGGCGGCGGCGAGGTCGTCCGGCGCGACCGGCGTCCGGTCGGAGGCCAGCGCCACGAGGGCCTCGAGCACGGCGAGGGTGCCGGCGTCGAGGTGGGCGACGGCGCGCTCGGTGCTGGTGCGGCTCGCGGCGCGCGCGGCCAGGGAGCGCAGCGACGACGGGGCGGGGGTGCCGAGGTCGGGGCGAGCCGCGAGCAGGGCGACGAGCTCGTCGTCGCTGCGCTGCCGCACCCACTCGGCATAGGTACCGGCCATCTGATCGATGCTACGCGTCCTCGGTGGCTCCTCCGCGCGAACCGGGCTCCGGCAGGTCAGCCGGCGGTGGCCCGGCACACCTCGGCCCAGGGGGTCGGCATGATGCCGAACCGTTCCCGTGCGGCGGTGTCGTCGAGCACGTAGGGGCGCTCCCACTGGTAGATCAGCTCGCGCAGCTCGCGCATCAGCGGGGACACGGCCGCGGCGGCGGCGAGCACGCCGCCGCGCAGGGTGCGGACCGGCACGGGCGGCAGGTCGACGGCGGCCAGGACGTCGCCCAGCGCCTCGGCCTGCGTGCGCGGCGGGTTGGACGGCACGTGCCAGGTGCGGCCGTGCGCGCCCGGGTCGGCGGCCGCCGCGGCGAGGGTGCGGGCCACGTCGCGGACGTCGGTGAAGGTGTGCGGCTGGTCGGCGCGGCCCATCATCCACACCGCGCGGCCCCGGCGGGCGGCGGGCACGACGCGCGACACGTGGCCGTTGGCGCCGACGCCGGGCCCGACGTAGTCAGACCCGCGCACCTCGACGGCGCGCACCCGTCCGGCGTCGTGCGCGGCGCGGGCGTCGGCCCAGAGCCGGGCGCGCAGGCGGCCCTTGTGGTCGGTCGCGGCGTCGGGCAGGTCCTCGGTCATCGGCCCGTCGACGGGGCCGTAGGGGTACAGGTTCCCGGTGATGGCGTACACCGCGCCGGACCGCTCGGCGGCGGTGAGGAGGCCGGCGGCCAGGGGCGGCCAGACCGCGTCCCACCGCGTGTAGTCGAGCGGGTTGGCGCAGTTGTACAGGACGTCGACGTCCCCGCAGACGGCGAGGAGCGAGCCGGCGTCGGAGGCGTCGGCGGCGACGTGGCGCACGCCCGGGACGCCGGTGTCGCGGCCGGACCGGGTGGCGACGGTGACGTCGTGACCGGCCTGGACGAGGTGGGCGGCGAGGCTGCGGCCGACGGGGCCCGCCCCGACGACGAGGTGACGGTTCATGATCATCGCTCCCTGTTGTGATCACTGCTCTCGAAACGAGCCTGGCACGGCGTCGACGCCAGCGCAAGAGCAGTGCTCTCCCGCCGTCGACGCGGCCTCGCGCGGGACGGCATCGAGGCCCGCCCGGCGCAAGTCCTGCCGCGGGTGAAAGAGGGGTGAAAAAGGGCCGTACCGGACGGGGGTGAAAAGGCGGGTGAAAGGCCGCTCAACGGTCACCGCAAAGGGCCCTCGCGCTCCTAGCATCAGGAAACGCCAGTCGTCCACCGTCGTCAGTACGACAGCCGCTCGTCGAGGAACATCGAGTCCCTCCGGAGCACCCGTTGTCGCGAGGAGCCCACCGTGTCGATCGCCGAAGTCAGGGAGTCAGCCCTCGGGGCGCTGCTCGGTGCGCGCGCGCAACGGTTCGAGGACGTCCAGGACACGTTCCGCCGGGAGCGCTGGCAGACGCGGTACCGCCAGCGGCTCATGGTCACCGACGCCCTCGCCGTGCTGGCGGCCGTGCTGATCGGCGTCACCCTCGCCCCCGTGCTGTTCAGCGGTGGCAACCCCGCCCTGTTCCCCGCGCTCGGACTCGTCATCACGGTCGGGCTGCCCGTCTCGGTCGCGCTCTGCAAGGGCTACGACCCCAAGGTGTTCGGCTCCGGGCCGGAGGAGTTCCAGCGGGTCTTCGACGCGACCTGGCGGCTCGTGGCGACCCTGGCGCTGGCGGCCCTGGTCGTCGGCTGGACGGGGATGCGGGAGGTGCTCATCGTCGCGGGCCCCGCGGCGCTGGCGCTGCTGCTCGCCACCCGCTGGTCGTGGCGCCGCGTCCTCGTGCGTGGACGCTCCGGCGGCCGCTACACGACGTCCATGCTCGCCGTCGGGCTGCGCGACCAGGCGGAGCGGCTCATCGAGGAGATGCACGCCCGCAGCTCCGGCTACCGGGTCGTCGGGGTGTGCGTGGCGGGCGACGAGATCCGGCCGGGCGAGCACATCCTCGGCGTCCCGATCCTCGGCGACGCCCGCGACGCCGCCGCGGTCGCCACCGCGTGCGGCGCGGACTGCGTCGCCGTCAGCGGCTCCGACGTGATCACCGCCGACGTCGTGCGCAGCCTCGGCTGGGAGCTCGAGCCCATCGGCGTGGACCTGCTGCTCACCGCCGAGCTCGCCGACGTCGCCGGCCCCCGCATCACCGTCACCCCCGAGCAGTCCGTCTCGCTGCTCCACGTCGAGGCCCCCCGGTTCTCCGGGCCGAAGTACCTGGCCAAGACGGTCATGGACTGGACCGGTGCGCTCCTGGTGACCCTCGCCGCCCTGCCCGTCATCGCGGTCGTCGCCGCCGCGGTGGCCACGACCAGCAAGGGGCCGGTGCTCTACCGCCAGGACCGCGTGGGCCGGCACGGTGCGACGTTCCCGATGCTGAAGTTCCGGTCGATGCGGGTCGGCGCCGACGCCGAGCTGCACGTGCTGGGCGGCGAGAACCACGCCGACGGTGCGCTGTTCAAGCACCGCGACGACCCGCGGGTGACGCGCGTGGGCCGGGTCATCCGCCGGTACAGCCTCGACGAGCTGCCCCAGCTCTTCAACGTGCTCGCCGGCCAGATGTCGCTCGTCGGGCCGCGGCCCCCGCTGCCGCACGAGGTCTCCCGGTACGAGGCGCGGATGCGCCGTCGGCTGCTGGTCAAGCCGGGCATCACCGGGCTGTGGCAGGTGGGCGGCCGGTCCGACCTGCCGTGGAAGGAAGCCGTCCGCCTGGACGTGTACTACGCGGAGAACTGGACGCCGTTCGGCGACCTGCTGATCCTCGCCCGCACGGCCAAGGTCGTCCTCACCGGCCGCGGGGCCTACTGACGCAAGAGCGCTGCTCTGCTTCGCGAGCACCGGACCGCCGTGGCATGCTCGGCCGCATGACCGCCCGGACCGCCCGCCAGATCGCCCGCGCGACCCTCACGCGCGAGATCCTCGACGCAGCCCGCGCCCGGCTCGCCACCGACGGCCCCGGAGGGCTCTCCCTGCGGGCGGTGGCCCGCGACGTCGGCATGGTCTCCTCCGCGGTGTACCGCTACTTCCCGAGCCGCGACGCCCTGCTCACCGCGCTGCTCGTCGAGTGCTACGACGAGCTCGGGTCCGCCGTGGAGGCCGCCGACGCCGCCGTCGACCGGACCGACCACGCCGGCCGCTGGCTCGCGGCCTGCCGCGCGGCCCGCACCTGGAGCGTCACCCATCCCGGCGAGTTCACCCTGCTCTACGGCACGCCCGTGCCCGGCTACGCGGCGCCGCCGGACACCGTCGGGCCCGCCGTCCGGGTCGTGCTCGTCCTCGCGGCCATCGCCGCGGAGGCCGAGGGGGACCTCGGGCCCGGCGTCTCCGACGTCACCGGGCTCGTCTCCGCCGCCGGGCAGTACCTCGTGCGGCGCGGCTGGCCCGCACCGCCCGCCGAGGTCGTCGCCCGCACCCTCATGGCCTGGTCGGGGGTGTTCGGCACCCTCTCCTTCGAGCTGTTCGGCCACCTGGACAACGCCGTCGCCGACCCCGCCGACTGGTTCGACGCCGTCGCGGCACGGCTCGGCGCCGACGTCGGCATCCGGCCCGCCTGATCACCCGCACGGCGCCGTGGGCCGATGCGACGTCCACCCTGCGGCGCCGGTACCCTGGGACACTGCCTCGGCACCCGTCGAGCGCACGGACGTACGAGCACGAAGAGGTTGAGGTGCCCACCGGCAAGGTCAAGTGGTACGACGCCGAGCGCGGCTTCGGTTTCATCGCGGGCGAGGACGGCGGAGAGGTCTTCCTGCACGCCTCCGCCCTGCCTGCCGACGTGGCCGGCCCCCAGCCCGGTGCCCGGGTCGAGTACGGCGTCGCCGACGGCCGGCGCGGACCCTCGGCGCTCGCCGTGAAGATGCTCGACGCCGCGCCGTCGGTCGTGAAGGCCAAGCGCAAGCCGGCCTCCGAGATGGCGGCCATCGTCGAGGACCTCATCAAGGTGCTCGACCGCACGGGCGACCAGCTCAAGCGCGGCAGGTACCCGGAGGGCGACGCCGGTCGCCGGGTCGCCACGATGCTGCGCGCGGTCGCCGACACCCTCGATTCCTGAGAGCGAGACGAACATGGCACCCGCCGACGCGAAGCCTCGTCGCGTGAGCTCGCGAGCCCGCAACGACGCCGTCCTGGTCGGCGCCGTCGACGTGGCGCGCGCCGCCGCGCAGGAGGTCGCCGGCTCGCCCGACGACGTCGGCGAGCACCTGGGCACCACGGCCGAGGCGGAACGCCTCATGTCCCACCACTTCGCCGCGACCATGAAGGGCTACCAGGGGTGGCACTGGACGGTCACGGTCGCGCGGGTCCCGCGCGGCAAGGTCGCGACGGTCTGCGAGATCGAGCTGCTGCCCGGGGACGACGCGATCCTCGCGCCGCAGTGGGTGCCGTGGTCGGAGCGGCTGCGCCCCGGCGACGTGCGCCCCGGCGACACCCTGCCGTTCCGCCCCGACGACCCGCGCCTCGAGCCGGGCTGGACGCCGACGGGTGACGAGGAGCTCGACGGCGTCGCCATCGACGAGCTCGCCCTCGCCCGTGCCCGCGTGCTGTCCCCGCAGGGCCGTGACGAGGCCGCGGAGCGGTGGTACCGCGGGTCCCGCGGGCCCACCGCGCCCGGTGCCGTCGCGGCGGCGTCCGAGTGCGTGACCTGCGGCTTCCTCGTCCCGCTGCAGGGTCCGCTCGGCCAGCTCTTCGGGGTGTGCGCGAACGCCTGGTCGCCCGACGACGGCAAGGTGGTCTCGCTCGACCACGGCTGCGGCGCGCACTCCGAGACCGACGTGGAGGAGCGGCCCAGCGAGTGGCCGGACCGTGCCCCGTTGATCGACGAGGCCGTCATCGAGCCGGTGGACCCGGCCGCCGCCGACGAGCCGGCAGGTGACCGGGCCGGGTGAGCGACGACGTCTTCGGGACCGACGCGCTGCGGCACGCGGTCACGGAGTCGTGGCTCGGGTCGGCCACACGCTTCCGTGAGGACGCGAACACGGAGGAGGACCACGCCCGGGGCCACTACCGTGACCGCGTCGTCGTGGAGCTGCTGCAGAACGCCGCCGACGCCGCGGCACGTGCCGGTGTGCAAGGTCGTGCCGTGGTCCGCCTCGACGCCGGCTCCCGGGTGCTGCGGGTGGCGAACGACGGCGCTCCGCTGGACGCCGACGGCGTCGCCTCCCTGGCGGCGCTGCGCGCCTCGGCGAAGGCCCCGCAGGCCGGGGTCGTGGGCCGGTTCGGCGTCGGGTTCGCCGCGGTGCGGTCCGTCGCCGACGACGTCGTGGTCGCGTCGCGCGACGGCGGCGTCCGGTTCTCGCTCGCCGCGACACGGGACGTGCTGCACGGGCTGACCGCACGGGCGCAGGCCGCCGACGCCCCGCTCCAGGTGCGCCGGCTGGCGGCGGACGTCGCAGCCCGCGGCGACGACCTGCCGGTGCTGCGGCTGCCGTTCCCGGCGCCCGCGGTGGCCGACGGCGAGCACGTGACGGTCGTGGAGGTGCGGCTGCGCGACGACGCCGCCGTCGCCGCCGTGCGCGCCCAGCTCGCCGAGGTCGACGAGGTGCTGCTGCTCGCCTTCGGCGGCCTCGACGTCGTGTCGGTCGACGCCGGCGCGCCCGAGGGCGCGCGGGAGGTCCGGCGCCCGGACGCGTGGCCGACCCGGTCGCGGACCGGACGGTTCACCGACGCCGACGTCGCGGGCCTGCCGCGCGAGCACCGACGCGCCGACTGGTCGCTCACCTGGACGCTGCCGCCCGCGGGCGTCCCCGCGCAACGGCGGGTGCTGCGCGCCCCCACGCCGACGGACGTGACCGTCGACCTGCCCGCCGTCCTGGTGGCGACGTTCCCCGTCGACGCGGGCCGCCGCGGCGTGCTGCCCGGCCCGGCCACCGAGCTGCTCGCCGCCGAGGCCGGCCGCGCGTACGCCGACCTGCTCGCCGACCTCGCGGCCGGCGCCGTCGCCGAGCCCCGGGACCCCGCCGTGGAGGTCCTCGACCTGGTCCCGACCGGGCTGCCCGGCTCCGACCTCGACGCCGCCGTCCGGCGGGCCGCCGTCGACGCGCTGCGCGCCGTCCCGCTGCTCCCGGCGCCCGCCGGGGACGACCCCTCAGGTCCGGCCGGGCCGGACGACGCCCCGCGGCTCGTCGCGTCGCGGGACGCGCACGTCGTCGCGGGCGACGCGGGCGACGACCCCGCGCTCGTCGCGGCGCTCGCCCCCGTGGTCCCCGGCCTCGTGCGGGTCGGGGCCCGGCACCAGGCGACCGTGCGGGCGCTCGGCGGCACCGTCGTCCCCCTCGCCGACCTGGTGGACGAGCTCCCCGCGGCCCTGCCCGCCGCGCACTGGCACACGCTGCTCGACGCCCTGGAGCCCCGCGCCCACGAGCCCGGTGTGCTGGAGGCCCTCGCCGGCGCCCGCGTCCCGCTCGCCGACGGCCGGGTCGCCGGGGTCCGGGGCGCCGTCGTCCTGCTGGAGGACGACGACGACGGCGACGAGGCGTCGCTCGCCGCCACCGCGCGGGTGCTGGGCCTGCGGGTCGTGCACCCGGACGTCGCGCACCCGCTGCTCGTGCGGGCCGGCGCGGTCGCCACGGACGCGCAACGCATGCTGCACGACCCCGAGGTCCGGCGGGCCGCCCTGGACGCTGCGCACTCGGTGCTCGACGGCGACGCCGACCCGGGCGCCGTCGAGGTCGTGGCGTCGGCCCTGGCGCTCGTCCGGCTCACCGCGGGAGCTGCCGCGCCGTTCTGGACGGGCGAGCTGCCCGTCCTGACGACGGACGGGGACCGGGTGGCACTGCGCGAGACCACCCTGCCGGGCACGTGGGCCGCCGGGGTGCTCGACGGGCTCGCCACCGTCGACGCCGAGCAGGTCGCCCGGTACGGCGCGCCCGTGCTCGCGGCGGCGGGGGCGCGCACCCAGCCGGAGGTGTACGTCGTCGCGGACGTCGTGACGCCCGAGCCGGGGGAGCCCGACGACGACGGCCCCGACCAGCCCGCCGGCTGGCTCGCCGGCTGGTCGGACTACCTCGACCTGCTGTCGTCCCGGTTCGGCGTCGGCACGGCGCTCGGCGACCTGGAGACCGTCGCGGACCTCGACGCCGTCGCCGACGACGCGTGGCCCGACGTGCTCGCCCGGCTCGCGGGTGACCCGGCGACCCGGCGGGCGCTGCTCACCCCCGTCCGGCGGGGCCGGACGAGCGTCCCGTCGTACACCGCGTGGTGGCTGCGCGAGCGACTCGGTGCGCCGTTCGCCCTGCACGACGGCGTGCCGCTGCTGCCCCCGGCCCCGGCGGAGACCACCGGGCTCGACGTCCCCGTGCTGCGCGCCCTCGGCGGCGTCGACGCGCTCGGCGACCTCGACGTCTCCGACTGGCCCGCGGCGCTGGACCGGCTGCCCGCCGTCGGGTCGGGGCTGCCGCTGCGCGACGCCCTCGTGGTGTGGCGCGGCCTGGCCGGCGTCGCCGCGCGGCTCGACGCCTCCGACCGCGCCGCCGCGCTCGACCCGCTGCCCGACCGGCTGCCCGCGCTCGACGCGAGCGCCGTCGTCGTGCACCGCGCGGACGACGTCGAGGTGGCCGGCACGGCCCGCTGGGCGGCCCTCGGCGCGGTGCTGCCCGCCCCCGCCGACGAGGCGGAGGCGCTGGCCGACCTGCTGGACCTGCCACTGGCCGGCCAGGAGGGCATGCCGGCCCCCGACCTCGCCGGGGTCGAGCGGCCGCTGGACCCGCGGGTCGTGGCGCTCGACCACCGGATGCCGCAGCACTGGTCCGCGCACGAGCGGCTGTCCGTCGCGGGGCGGCCCGTGCCGTGGTGGGTGGACTCGACGGGCCGCGTGCACGCGACGTCGACGGCGGGACTGGCGGCCGCGCTGGCGGACGTGCTGGGCCGGCCGGACCGCACGGCCCTGCTCGCCGCCGTGCTGGCGGACCCCGGCCGGGCCGTCGCGCTGTGGGCGACGACCGCCTGGGGCTGAGCCTCAGACCTCGTCGCGGTGGCGGTGCGCCCAGACCAGCCCGAGGCCGCCGAGCGCGACCCCCGTGCCGCACACGAGGAACGCCGTGAGCGTGCCGTCGCCGGTGGCGAGCCGCACCCCGGTGACCACCAGCGCGACCGTCCACACGGCGATCCCTGCGAGCACCGCCCGGCGCAGGTCCCCGCGCGGCGGCTCCGGCGCGGAGCGCCGCCGTTCGGGGTGCAGGAGCAGCGAGACGACGGAGGGCACGTGGCGATCGTACGCCGCACCAGGTGGGCGCCCCGAGGAGCAGTGCCAGGTTCAGGTAATTCAGAGGTTCCGCTGCGTGCGGAACTCGGCTATTTTCTGAACATGAAGCCTGAACGGTCTGGGGAACCGCCCTCCTCGCGCGAACTGCTCGATGGCGCGATCCGAGGGCTGAGGGAACGCCTGCCCGATCGTTGGGACCTGACGGCGAACCAGCGTGACCCCTCGTCTGGCAACGGGCCCGAGGCCTCGGTCGCGATCCGGTCGCCCGACGCACGAGTCGCCACCCTCGTTGTCGCGGTTCGACGAACGCTTGGATCTCGGGACTGGCTCGAAGTGGCCGAACGACTGGAACGGCAGGTGTCGGACAGTGATGCGGACGGGGCGCTCGTCGTCGCGCGTTACATCTCACCCGGCACGCGGGAGCGGTTGGACGCCCGCGGCATCTCGACGTTCGACGCCGCAGGCAACGTGCACATCAGATCCGACGATCCGGGATTGTTCATCTCGTCCCAAGGTGCCAAGGCCGACCCGTGGCGGGGACCTGGTCGACGTCGGGACACGCTGCGCGGCGAGCCCGCCGCACGTGTGGTCAGGACTCTCGTCGACCGGCGAGGCCCTTGGCGGGTCCGGCGTCTGATCGAGGCGTCCGGAGCCTCGACCGGCTCGGTCTACCGGGTCGTCGAGCTGCTCGAGGCCGAAGCGCTGATCACACGGGACGGCAACGAGTTCGTCGTCCCGGAATGGCACCGGCTCCTGCGCCGATGGGCTGAGGACTATGCCTTTCAGACCACCAACAGGGTGAGCAGGTGGATCGCACCTCGCGGGCTGGACGACGCGATGGGGCGGCTGGTGGAGTCCGGCGACCCTACCTATGCGGTGTCCGGATCCGTAGCCGCGGCCGCATGGGAGGAGTACGCGCCCGCTCGATCGCTTTGGGTCTACTCCGCATCTCCCGGTGCCCTCGCCGACGCGATCGGACTTCGTCGGGTCGACGCCGGGGCCAACGTGCTGATCGCGGAGCCCGCGTATGCCGTGGCGTTCGACGGTGTGACCACCAGCGGCACCGATCAGTTGCGGAGGGTCGCGCCCGCACAGGCGGTCGCCGACCTTCTGAACGGCCCGGGACGAGCGCCCTCCGAGGGAGAGCACCTGATGGACTGGATGGAAAGGAACGAGCGTGCCTGGCGCCTCGAATGACCTGCTGATTCGATCAAGGTCTGTGCTCCTCGATGCTCTGGCTGCCCTCGGAGCGCATCGCGACGCAGTCGTCGTGGTCGGAGCGCAGGCCGTCTACCTTCGGGCGGGCGAGGTCGACGTCGCTCTCGCCGAAGCGACCAAGGACAGCGACGTCGCGCTCGACCCGCGGAGGCTCGCCGACGATCCGCGGGTCGAGGAAGCGATGCGCGTGGCAGGCTTCCTCCCTGCCGAGAGCGGGCAGCCGGGCGCCTGGGTGGACCAGGACGGTATCCAGGTGGACCTCATGGTTCCCGAGCGGTTCGCCGGCTCCGGCGGTCGGCGTGGCGCACGGATCCCACCGCACTCCCGCACGGCGGCCCGGCGGGCGAGCGGTCTGGAAGCCGTCCTGATCGATCACGGCGAGATGGAGATCTCTGCACTGGCACCTGACGATCGCCGGGTCGTCACGGCGCTCGTCGCCGGCCCCGGAGCGTTGCTCGTGTGCAAGCTCCACAAGCTCGGTGAACGTGTGGACTCACCTGGCCGTCTCAACGACAAGGATGCACACGACATCTATCGCCTCCTGCGTGCGGTGTCGACGGCGGAACTGGCTGGTGCGTTCGGGCGGCTCCGGGACGACGTGGTGAGCGAAGCTGTCACGCTGCGCGCCATCGACTGGATGGAGGAACTCTTCGCAGCGGGGCCCCAGGGGCTGGGCTCCCGCATGGCCGGTCGCGCCGAGGACGGGATCGGCGATCCCGACGAGGTGTCGGCCTCCGTCGCCTTCCTCGCGGACGACCTCGTCCGATCACTGTCTTGAGGCGGGTGGTCGGCGAACACCTAGGATGAACACGCGGCGAACAGCACGTGACGCACGCCCCTGCGACGAAGGACGAGGCATGAAGCGAGTCATCACCTACGGCACCTACGACCTGCTGCACTACGGGCACATCGAGCTGCTGCGTCGGGCCAAGGCGCTGGGTGACTACCTGATCGTGGCGCTGTCGTCGGACGAGTTCAACGCGGGCAAGGGCAAGAAGTCGTACTTCACCTTCGAGGAACGCCGCCGGATGCTCGAGGCGATCCGGCACGTCGACCTCGTCATCCCGGAGCACACCTGGGAGCAGAAGGCCACCGACATCCAGCTCTACCACGTCGACACCTTCGTCATCGGCGACGACTGGACCGGCAAGTTCGACGAGCTCAAGGAGGTGTGCGAGGTCGTCTACCTGCCGCGCACGCCGGAGATCTCGACGACGCAGATCAAGGCCGGGCTGGCCGCGAAGGGCTGATCCCGGCGACCGTCGGGCGTGACGCGGGTCACGCCCGGCGGGCCGTTGCCTCGGTCACATTCCGACACGCGGACCTCCGGCGAACCTTCACAGGTCTGGCACGATTGGCCGCATGGCGAACCAGACCACCGCGCCCGCGCCCGGGCAGAGCGGCATCGACCGCTTCTTCAAGATCACCGAGCGAGGCTCGACCGTCGGACGCGAGATCCGTGGCGGTCTCGTCACGTTCTTCGCGATGAGCTACATCATCGTGCTCAACCCGCTCATCATCGGCACCGTCCAGGACGGCACCGGTCAGGTGCTCGGTGGCGGCACCGAGGCCAGCGCGGAGTCGCTGGGCATGGTCGCCGCGGCCACGGCGCTCGTCGCGGGGCTCGTCACGATCCTCATGGGCGTGTTCGCCAACTTCCCGATCGCGCTCGCCGCAGGCCTCGGGCTCAACGCCGTCGTGGCGTACTCCATCGCCGGCCTGCCGGACGTCACCTGGGCCGACGCGATGGGCCTGGTGGTCATCGAGGGCCTCATCATCCTCGTGCTCGTCCTCACCGGGTTCCGCGAGGCCGTGTTCAACGCGGTGCCCGTCGAGCTCAAGACCGCCATCTCCGTCGGCATCGGCCTGTTCATCGCCCTCATCGGGTTCGTCAACGCCGGGTTCGTCGTCCCCGGCGAGGGCACGCCGCTGGCGCTCGGCAACCTCGGCACCTGGCCCATCCTCGTCTTCGTCGTCGGGCTGCTGCTCGTCATCGCGCTGTTCGTGCGCAAGGTGCGCGGCGCCATGTTCATCGGGATCCTCACCGCGACCGTGCTCGCCGTGATCCTCGAGAACACGCTGCACATCGGGTCCAAGGCCGGGGGCAACCCGAACGGCTTCAACCTCAACGCCCCGGAGTTCGACGGCGTCGCGCAGGTCCCCGACTTCGGTCTGCTCGGCCAGTTCTCGCTCCTCGGGTCGTTCGAGAACATCGCCGCCGTCACCGTGGTGCTGCTCGTCTTCTCGCTGCTCATCGCCGACTTCTTCGACACGATGGGCACGATGGTCGCCGTCGGCGCCGAGGCCGGGCTGCTCGACGAGCAGGGCAACCCGCCCAAGACGCGCGCCATCCTCGTCGTCGACTCCCTCGCCGCCATGTTCGGCGGCATGGGCTCGGTGTCCTCCAACACCGCCTACGTGGAGTCCACCTCGGGCGTCGGCGACGGCGCCCGCACGGGCCTCGCGTCCGTCACCACGGGTGTCGCGTTCCTGGCGGCGACGTTCCTCGCGCCGCTCGTCGCCCTCGTGCCCTACGAGGCCGCCGCCCCGGCGCTGGTGTTCGTCGGCTACCTCATGATGATGCAGGTCGCGAACATCTCCTGGCGTAACGTCGAGATCGCCATCCCGGCGTTCCTCACCATCGTGCTCATGCCGTTCACGTACTCCATCGCCGACGGCATCGGTGCCGGCTTCCTCGCGTTCGTCGTCATCAAGCTCGCGCTCGGCAAGGTGCGCCAGATCCACCCGCTCATGTGGATCGCGTCGCTCATGTTCGTCGTGTACTTCCTGCTGGAGCCGATCCAGAACGCCATCGGCTGACCCGGTCGCCGCTCGACGGCCCGGCCGCACCGTCACGGTGGGGCCGGGCCGTCGGCTTTTCCGCTCCGCCCGGCCGAGGGGATAAATTGTGGGCGCGACGGTCCCGTTCCCGGGTGCTCGTCCCCCCGAACTCTTCCTGGAGACCAGATGCGACTGCTCGTCACCGGTGGCGCCGGGTTCATCGGCGCCAACTTCGTCCACCAGACCGTGCGCGAGCGCCCCGACGTCGACGTGACGGTGCTCGACGCGCTGACGTACGCGGGCGACCGCACGTCGCTCGACGGCGTCGCGGGCTCGGTCCGGTTCGTCGAGGGGTCGATCACCGACGCGGACCTCGTGGACGGGCTCGTGGGCGAGAGCGACGCGGTGGTGCACTTCGCGGCGGAGTCGCACAACGACAACTCGCTGGACGACCCGTCGCCGTTCGTGCAGACGAACGTGGTCGGCACGTTCACGCTGCTGGAGGCGGTCCGTCGCCACGGGGTGCGGTTCCACCACATCTCCACCGACGAGGTGTACGGGGACCTGGAGCTGGACGACCCGGCGAAGTTCACCCCGGACACGCCGTACAACCCGTCGAGCCCCTACTCGTCGACCAAGGCGGGCTCGGACCTGCTGGTGCGGGCGTGGGCGCGCTCGTTCGGCGTCGAGGCGACGATCTCGAACTGCTCGAACAACTACGGCCCGTACCAGCACATCGAGAAGTTCATCCCGCGCCAGATCACGAACCTCGTCGACGGGGTGCGCCCGCGCCTGTACGGGGCGGGTCTGAACGTGCGCGACTGGATCCACGTCGAGGACCACAACGCCGCGGTGTGGGCGATCCTCGACGGTGGTCGCCCGGGGGAGACCTACCTCATCGGCGCGGACGGCGAGACGAACAACCTCGACGTGGTGCGCACGCTGCTGGAGATCTTCGGCCGGGACGCCGACGACTTCGACCATGTCGCGGACCGGCCGGGCCACGACCTGCGCTACGCCATCGACGCGTCCCGGCTGCGCGACGAGCTCGGCTGGACGCCCCGCTACACCGACTTCCGCGCGGGCCTGGAGGCCACGGTGCAGTGGTACCGGGACAACGAGTCCTGGTGGCGCCCGCACAAGGCCGCCGTCGAGGCGAAGTACGCCGCCACCGGCCAGTGAGGCCATGACGTGGGCCGCTCGTCCCTCGGGGGACGGGCGGCCCTTCGTCGTCGGTGCGTGCTCAGTTCCGCAGCGAGGCCAGGTGCTCCTCGACCGCGGCGAGGGTGGGCAGCAGGCCCTGCTGCTCGGCCTCGGCGAGGGTGGGTGCGACGGCGTCCTTGTCGGACAGCTGCGGCGTCAGCGGGGAGCCGTCGCGGGCGGTCGTCGGCCACTCGATGCCGATCGCAGGGTCCAGCGGGTGGATGCCGTGCTCGGCGCCCGGGTTGTAGCCCGTGGAGCACAGGTAGAGCACGGTCGAGTCGTCCTCGAGCGCCATGAAGGCGTGGCCGAGGCCCTCGCCGAGGTAGATGGCGCGGCGGTCGACGTCGTCGAGCAGCACGGAGTCCCACTGCCCGAACGTGGGGGAGCCGACGCGGAGGTCGACCACGACGTCGAGCACGGCACCCTTCGCGCAGGTGACGTACTTGGCCTGGCCGGGCGGGACGTCGGCGAAGTGGACGCCGCGCAGCACGCCCGCGGCGGACACGGAGCAGTTGGCCTGCGCGAGGTCCAGCGGGTGCCCGACGGCGTCGGCGAACGGGCCGGCCTTGAACCACTCGAGGAACACGCCGCGCGGGTCGCCGAACTGTCGCGGGGTGATCTCGAACGCGCCGGGGACGGACAGCTCGCGGAACTGCACGGTCGTGCTCCTTCGCCAGGGGTCGGGTGTCCTAGGATCCTACGGTGACCGCCACCCCTGACCTCACCGCCCGTGCCGACGACCGACGCTGGCTCGTGGTGGGCGCCGGCGGCATGCTCGGCACCGATCTCGTGGCGCGGCTGACCGACGCCGGGACCGACGTCGTCGGGCTGCGCCGTGCCGACCTCGACGTCACCGACGCCGCCGCCGTCGCACAGGCCGTCGCGGGCTTCGACGTCGTCGTCAACGCGACCGCGTGGACGGCCGTCGACGACGCGGAGACGCAGGAGGCGGCGGCCTTCGCGGTCAACGCGACGGCGGTGGCGCACCTGGCCCGGGCGACGCACGCGGCCGGGGCGCGCCTCGTGCACGTGTCCACGGACTACGTGTTCGACGGCACCGCCACCACCCCGTACGCCGAGGACGCCCCGGTCGATCCCCGTTCGGCGTACGGCCGGACGAAGGCCGCCGGCGAGTGGGCGGTCCGCGCCGAGGCACCGGACCACCTGATCGTGCGCACCGCGTGGCTCTACGGGGCGCACGGCGGGTGCTTCCCGAAGACGATGGCGCGCCTCGCCGCGGACCGCGACCTGCTCACGGTGGTCGACGACCAGGTCGGCCAGCCCACGTGGACCCGCGACCTCGCGGACCTGGTCGTGCGGCTGGTGGACGCCGCAGCACCCGCCGGGACCTACCACGGCACGTCGTCCGGGCAGACGTCGTGGTACGGCTTCACCCGCCGCGTCGTGGCGAGCGCGGGCCTGGCCACCGCCGTCGAGCCGACGACGAGCGACCGGTTCCCGCGCCCCGCCCCGCGGCCCGCCTACTCCGTGCTGGGGCACGACGCCCTGCTCGCCGCGGGGGTCACGCCGATCAGGGACTGGGCCGAGCGCTGGGACGCCGCGGCGCCCGAGGTCCTGGCGTAGCCGTCAGTCGTCGAGCAGGCCCAGCAGGTAGCGGCCGTAGCCCGACTTGACGAGCCTCTCGGCGCGCACGCGCAGCTCGTCGTCGCTGAGGAACCCGCGACGCCAGGCGACCTCCTCCGGGGCACCGACCTTGAGGCCCTGACGGCTCTCGATGGTGCGGACGAAGTCGCTCGCCTCCAGCAGGGAGTCGAACGTCCCGGTGTCGAGCCAGGCCGTCCCGCGGGGGAGGACCTCCACCTGGAGGCGACCCTGCTCGAGGTAGGTGCGGTTGACGTCGGTGATCTCGTACTCGCCCCGCGCGGACGGCCGGATGCTCTTGGCGATCTCGACGACGTCGTTGTCGTAGAAGTACAGGCCGGGCACGGCGTACTTCGACCGCGGCGCGGCCGGCTTCTCCTCCAGCGAGATCGCCCGTCCGGACTCGTCGAACTCGACCACGCCGTACGCCGACGGCTCCGCGACCCGGTAGGCGAAGACGGCGCCGCCGTCGACGTCCCGGAACCGCACGAGCTGGTCGCCCAGGCCCTGGCCGTAGAAGATGTTGTCGCCCAGCACGAGCGCCGCGGCGTCGTCGCCGAGGAACTCCTCGCCGAGGACGAAGGCCTGCGCGAGCCCGTTCGGCTGCTCCTGCACGGTGTACTCGATCGAGATGCCGAACTGCGACCCGTCGCCCAGCAGGCGCCGGAACTGGTCGGCGTCGTGCGGGGTGGTGATGACCAGGACGTCCCGGATCCCCGCCAGCATCAGCGTGGACAGCGGGTAGTAGATCATCGGCTTGTCGTACACCGGCACGAGCTGCTTGCTCACGCCGAGGGTGATCGGGTGCAGCCGGGTGCCGGAGCCGCCGGCCAGGATGATTCCTCGCATGGCGGCATGATCCCACGGTCGGCGGTGGCGCCGAGGTGCGGGTCCGCACCGGGACGGCGGCCGTTCGGGCGGGGTTCACCCGCCGGACGGCATCGTTTGCGACAATGAGCCCTGTGACGCGTGACACGCCGCCGTGCGAGCGTGCCTATCGCCGCACCCTCGCCCTGCTGACCCTCGCCGTGGCCCTGTGGGCCACCGCGTGGGCGGTGCTGACGCCCGGGTTCCGGTCGCCCGACGAGCAGAACCACCTCAACTCGGTGGTGCGGCTGGCGTACGGCGGCGGCTGGCCCGCGCCGGGGGAGGCGCACTTCGCGCCCGTGACGGTGCAGGCCGTCGCCGAGGCGGCCTACCCCGCGGACCTGCCGGGTCGCTGGCAGCACCGCCCGCAGGAGACCCAGTTCGTCGAGGTCACCCCGGTGCCCGACGACGAGCGGGTGCGGATCTCCGCGCAGAACGCCCTGCCCGCCGCCGGGACGAGCGCCGACGTCGACCAGATGACCCAGCACCCGCCCGCCTGGTACGCGCTCGGCGCGCTCACCCTGCACGCCACGGGCACGGCGGACGCCCGCTGGGACGAGGCGCTGCTGGTGCTGCGCCTGCTCGACGTCGTGCTCTTCGCCGCGACGGTCCCGCTGGCCGCGGCCACCACCCGGCGGCTCACCGGCTCCCGGTCCGCGGCGCTGCTCGTGGCGCCCCTGCCCATGCTGGTCCCGCAGGTGGGGCACATCCTCGGCGCCGCGAACAACGACGCGCTCGTCGTGCTCACGGGCGCCGGCGTCACCTACCTGGCGGCACGCGTCGTCACCGGCGACCTGCGGTGGCGCACCGCCGTCGGGATCGGCCTGGTGCTCGGCGTCGGGCTGCTCACCAAGGTGATGCTCGCGTTCGCGATCCCGACGGTGGTGGCGGCCTACCTCCTCGCACCCGGACCGCGCAGCGCCCCACGGGCCGGTCCCCGGCTCGCGGCCCGAACCCTGCGCGGGTTCGTCGCCCTCGCGGTCGGGTTCGTCGTCGGCGGCTGGTGGTGGGCGCGCAACTGGCTGGTCGACGGCGCCGTGCAGCCCGTCGGCCTGCCCCGCGACTACACCGGCATGACCCGCGTCCCCGCCGACGAGGTCGTGTCCGACGCGATCGGCCGCACCGCGCAGGCGTTCTTCGGCAACCTGGCCTGGCTCGAGGTGCGGCTGCCCGGCACGTTCGTCGTCGTCGGCTCGACGCTGCTGGTCCTCGCCGGCCTCATCGCCCTCGCCCTGCCCGGCGCCCGCCGCGGCGCCCTCGCCGTCGCGCTGCTCCCCGCCGGGCTGTTCGCCGGCGTCGTGGTCAACGCCCTGCGGCACTGGTCGGAGACCGGGGTGCTCGTCGCGCTCCAGGGCCGGTACGTCTTCGGTGGCCTGACCGCGCTGGCCGCGCTCGTCGGGATCGCCGTCTGGCACGCGCTCGGCCACCGGGAGCGCCGCCTCGCCCGCGCCGTGCCGGTCGCCGCCGCGGTCTGCGCCGTCGCCGCGGTCGCCGGGCTGGTCTGGGCGTTCGGCGCGATGTACCAGGGACCCGGGGACACCGTCGTGGACGCCTGGCAGCGCTGGGTCGCGTGGAGCCCGCTGGGCGGCGGGACGCTCGCCGCCGTGCTGGTGGTGGTCGGCGCCGGGCTCGTGGCCGCGGTCCTGGCCGCCGCCCGGTGGCACCACGCCGCGACGACCACCGAGCGGCGGGCCGAGCCCGTCGGTGACCTGGCACGGAGCGGCGCCTGACAGCGCGCGCCCGACCGCCGCACCGCGCCCGGGACGTCCGCCCCCCACCACCACCCCGTGGCTAGACTCGCCGCCGTCGGCGCCCCCGCGCCGACGAGCGTGCCGCCGAACCGGAGAGGGCTCGATGAAGCTCGTCGTCCAGATCCCGTGCCTCGACGAGGCCACGACCCTGCCGCTCGTCCTCGCGACGATCCCGCGGGAGGTCCCCGGCTTCGACACGGTCGAGATCCTCGTGATCGACGACGGCTCCACCGACGGCACCGCGGACGTCGCCCGCAACCTCGGCGTCCACCACGTGGTGCGGCACACCCGGACGATGGGGCTCGCGCGCTCGTTCCGCGACGGCGTGGACCTCGCGCTCGCGCACGGCGCCGACGTCGTGGTGAACACCGACGGCGACAACCAGTACCCGTCGGCGATGATCCCGGACCTCGTCGCGCCGATCGTCGCGGGCGAGGCCGACATCGTCGTGGGGGACCGGCAGACCGCCACCATCGAGCACTTCAGCCCGTTCAAGAAGGCGATGCAGCGGTTCGGCAGCCGCGTCGTGTCCGCCGCGGCGCACGCCGACCTGCCCGACGCCGCCAGCGGGTTCCGCGCCTACTCGCGCGCCTCGCTGCTGCGGCTCAACGTCGTCACGCAGTTCAGCTACACGATGGAGACGATCATCCAGGCGGGCAACAAGCACCTGCGGATCGCCTCGGTGCCCATCACGACCAACCCGAAGACCCGCGAGTCGCGGCTGTTCCGCAACATCTGGCAGCACATGGGGCGCTCCGGGCGGGCCATCGTGCGGAGCTTCATCATGTTCCGCCCGCACCTGGTGTTCCTCACCCTCGCAGGCGTGTTCCTCCTGACGGCGCTCGTCCCGGCCGTGCGGTTCCTCGTCTTCTTCCTCCAGGGGGAGGGCGACGGGCACGTCCAGTCGCTGGTGTTCGCCGCCGCGATGCTCGTCGGGGCGCTGCTGTGCCTCGCGCTGCTCGTCATCGCCGACCTGCAGCGCACCAACCGCACCCTCATCGAGGACTCCCTCGAACGGCTCAAGCGGATCGAGTACGGGCGGGACGCGTGATCCTTGCCCTCGGCACCTACGACGCCGCCCGCCACCCGCGCGCCGGCATCCTCGTCGCCGGGCTGCGCGCCCGCGGGTACGCGGTCGCCGAGGTGAACCACCCGCTCGGGTTCAGCACCGCCGAGCGCGTCCGGATGCTCCGCCAGCCGTGGCGGCTGCCCCTGCTCGTCCTGCGGCTCCTCGCCTGCTGGGCGCTGCTCGTGCGCGGCGACGTCGCCCACCGGCGCGCGCACGGCGCCCCGGACGCGGTGCTCGTCGGGTACCTCGGCCACTTCGACGTCGTCCTCGCGCGGCTGCTCCACCCCCGCACCCCGGTGCTGCTCGACCACCTCGTCTTCGCCGGCGACACCGCCCTCGACCGCGGTGCCCGGGGCCTGCGCGTCCGGCTGCTGCACGGCCTCGACCGGCTCACGCTGGCCTGCGCCGACGTCGTCGTCGTCGACACCGCCGAGCACGCGGAGCTCGCGGCCCGGGTCGCCCCGCGAGCGTCTCTGAAAGTCAGGATTCAGCCCCCTGATCCGGACTTTCAGAGACGCTCGCGCGCTCGGGAGGTGGTCGTCGTCCCCGTCGGCGCGCCCGAGAGCTGGTTCGTCGCGTCGGACGGCGTTGCGGCCCCGGCGTCGTCCGGCTCGCCACTGCCCGACGACGGCACCCGGGCCGGCACGGCGCTGCAGGTCATGTTCTTCGGGCTGTTCACGCCCCTCCAGGGCGCGGAGGTCGTCGCCCGGGCGCTCGCGGACGCGCTGCCCCGCGCCGTCGCCGCGGGCCGGCCGATCACCGCCACGCTGATCGGCACCGGGCAGGACCACGCCGCCGCCCGGGCGGCGCTCGCGGGCACCGACGGCGTCCGCTGGGTGGACTGGGTCGAGCCCGACGAGCTCCCCGCGATCGTCGCGGCCGCCGACGTCTGCCTCGGCATCTTCTCCGACACCCCCAAGGGCCTGCGCGTGGTGCCCAACAAGGTGTTCCAGGGGCTCGCCGCGGGATGCGTCGTCGTCACGTCCGACACCCCGCCGCAGCGACGACTGCTCGCCGGGCACGTCGAGCTCGTGCCGCCGGCCGACCCGGCCGCGCTCGCCGACCGGCTGCTCGCCCTCACCGACCCGGCGACCCTCGCCGCCGCCCACGACCGCACGCGCGACGCGCGGCACCTCGTCACCCCGGACGCCGTCGTCGGCCCGTTGGCCGACGCCCTCGCAGCCCGCGGGGTGGTGCCCCGGTGATCACCCGTCTGCTCGCGGTCCTGCGGTCCCCCTGGTTGCGGTGGTCGTTCCTCGTCCTGGCCGTCGCCCTCGCCTGCTACGCCGTCTGGGCGGTGCGCGACGACCTCGCCACCGCGCTCGCCACCCTGCCCGCGACCCGCCTCGCCGGGGCGTTCGGGCTCTCCCTGGTCTTCGTGGGCAGCACGCTGCTCTCCTGGCGTGCCGTGCTGGCCGACCTCGGGTCGCCCGTCGGCGGTCGTGCGGCCGTCTCGATCTTCGGGATCAGCCAGCTCGGCAAGTTCGTGCCGGGCGGGGTGTGGAACGTCGTGGCGGCCGCCGAGGTGGGTGCCGACCACGGGGTGCCGCGGGCCCGCACCATGACGGCCACGGCGGTCGCGACCGGGATCGGCGTCGTGTCGGGGGCCGTGACCGGCGTGCTCGCCCTGCCGTTCCTCGCCGCCGACGCCCTCGGGTCGTGGGCCTGGGCGCTGTGGCTGCTCCCGTGCGTCGCCGTGCTGCTCCTGCCTCCGGTGCTCAACCGGCTCCTGGCGGCGGCGTTCCGGCTCGCCCGGCGCTCGCCGCTGACCGCGCTGTCGTGGCGGGGGCTCGGTGCCGCCGCCGGCTGGGCGGTCGCCGGCTGGGTGTGCGCGGGCGGCCAGGTGTGGCTGCTCGCCACCGGGCTCGGCATGCCCGCCGACGTGTCGAACCTCGCGCTCACCGTCGGCGGGTACGCGCTGGCGTGGACCGTCGGGTTCCTCGTCGTCGTGGTCCCCGCCGGGGCCGGCGCGCGCGAGATCGTGCTGCTCGCCGTCCTCGCCGGGCTGCTCCCCGACGCCGAGGTGCTCCTCGTGGTGCTGGTCAGCCGGGTCCTCGTGACCCTCGCCGACCTGGCCTACGCCGGCGTCGGCGCGCTGCTGCGGCACGGCGGGCGGCACTTCGCCCCGCTCCCGCCGCACGCGTGGCTGCGCTGGGACGTGGTGCGCCGCGCCCTGCCGCGCCGCCGTTCGTCCGTGCTGGAGATCGGCTGCGGCCAGGGCGCCGTCGGCATGCGCATCGCCGCCCGCCACGACTACACGGCCGTCGAGCTCGACGAGACGTCGTGGCGGACGGCGGCGGCACGCGTCACCGGTGTCGATCCTGCCGCCCGGGTCCTGCACGGGGGCGACGCCGTGCTCGGCCCCGACGAGCGGTTCGACGTCGTGTGCGCGTTCGAGGTGGTCGAGCACGTGGACGACGACGCCGCCGCGCTGGCCGACTGGTCCGCGCGCCTGCGTCCCGGCGGGATGCTGCTGCTGTCCACCCCGGCGTGGCCGGACCGGTTCGGGCCGTGGGACGTGCTGGCCGGGCACTACCGCCGCTACGACCCCGCCGACCTCGCCGCCCGGCTCCGGGACGCCGGGCTCGTGGACGTCGACGTGCGCTGCTACGACGCGCCGCTCGGCTACCTGCTGGAGGCGGTCCGCAACCCGCTGGCCCGGCGTCGGGAGCGGGCCGCGGCTGCCGCCCGGCCGGGCGCGGCGGACCCGGCGGACGCCGCGGCCCTCGCCGCCCAGACCGCGAGCAGCGGACGCCGGTTCCAGCCGTCGTCGCGTGCCGTCGGGGCGCTGGTGGCCGTCGGCGTCGCGCCGTTCCGGCTGTGGCAGCGCGCGCTGCCGCGCCACGGCACCGGCCTGGTCGCCGTCGCGCACGCCCCCGCCGACCGTTCCACCGTTCACCCCGCCGACCCCGCTGGAGGCACCTGATGGCGACGCTCCCACCCCTGACCCCGTTCGGTGCGCTGCGCTGGGACGTGACGCGGCGGCTGTTCCCGCCCGCGTCCCGCGTCCTGGAGGTCGGCTGCGGGCAGGGCTCCGTCGGGGTGCGGCTCGCCGCCGCGGGGCACGACTACACGGGCGTCGAGCTCGACGGGGACAGTGCCGCCGTGGCGACCGCCCGGCTCACCGCGGCGGGGCTGCCCGGCACCGTGGTGCACGGGTCGGTCGAGACGGCCGACCTGCCGGGCGGTTACGACGTGCTCTGCGCGTTCGAGGTGCTGGAGCACGTCGACGACGACGCCGGCGCGCTCGCGTCCTGGCTCGGGCAGCTCCGCCCCGGCGGGCTCGTCCTCGTGTCCACGCCCGCGTGGCAGGCGAGGTTCGGGCCCATGGACACCGCCGTCGGGCACTTCCGTCGCTACGACCCGCCGCAGATGCGTG
This sequence comes from Isoptericola dokdonensis DS-3, assembly GCF_001636295.1. Taxonomy (NCBI): domain Bacteria; kingdom Bacillati; phylum Actinomycetota; class Actinomycetes; order Micrococcales; family Promicromonosporaceae; genus Isoptericola; species Isoptericola dokdonensis. The sequence continues at coordinate 3,354,415 of NZ_CP014209.1, forward strand.
CGCTCCTCGCCGACGCCGGGCTGACCGACGTCGGCGGCCGCCTCTACGGCGCGCCCCTCGGGTTCGTGCTCGAGTCGGTCCGCAACCGGGTGGCACGCCGTCGGCTGGCGGCCGACGGCACCACCACCCAGGAGCGCACCGCCCGCTCCGGGCGCCTGTTCCAGCCGTCGTCGGCCGTGCAGGGAGCCGTCGTCGCCGCCGGGACGTGGCCGTTCCGCGTCGCGCAGCGCGCCCTGCCGCGCACCGGTCCGGCGCTCGTCGCGTGGGGCACGCTGCCCGCCTGAGGGCACCTTCCGGACGGCGGGAACAGATCCGGGGCCTCCGTTGTTGCCCCGGGCAGATGAGTGCGACCTTCTCCTCCCTCAAGTACCCGAACTACCGGATGTGGTTCGGTGCTGCGCTGGTCGCCAACGTCGGCACCTGGATGCAACGCATCGCGCAGGACTGGCTGGTCCTCACCGAGCTCACCGACGAGTCGGGCGTCGCCGTCGGCATCACCACCGCGCTGCAGTTCCTGCCGTTCCTGCTGATCGGTCCGTGGGCGGGCCTCCTCGCGGACCGGCTGCCGCGCCGCCGCCTGCTGATGTGCACGCAGGGCGCCATGGGCTTCCTCGCGCTCGCCCTGGGCGCGCTCGTGCTCTCCGGCGAGGTGCAGCTCTGGCACGTGTACGGGTTCGCGCTCGCCCTGGGCGTCGCCACGGCGTTCGACAACCCCGTCCGGCAGACGTTCGTCGCCGAGCTGGTGCCGCCCGAGCGGCTCGCCAACGCGGTGGGCCTGAACAGCGCGTCGTTCAACGCCGCGCGGCTGGTCGGTCCCGGTGCGGCCGGGCTGCTCATCGCCGCGGTCGGGTCCGGCTGGGTGTTCGTCATCAACGGCGTGACGTTCGCGGCCACCATCGCGGCGGTCGGGCTGATGAAGCCGGCGCTGATGTGGGCCAGGCCGCGCGCACCGCGCGCCAAGGGGCAGATCCGCGAGGGCGTGCGCTACGTCCGCAGCCGGTCCGACATCGTCGTCATCATGGTCGTCATGGCGGTCGTGTCGACGTTCGGCCTCAACTTCCAGCTGACGTCCGCGATGATGGCCCGCGTCGAGTTCGACCGCGGCGCCGGCGAGTTCGGCCTGCTCGGCTCGGTCCTGGCGATCGGGTCGCTCGCCGGCGCGTTGCTCGCCGCGCGCCGCGACCGGCCGCGGGTGCGGCTGGTCATCGGCTCGGCCTTCGCGTTCGCGGTCGCCACGGCGGTCAACGCGCTCATGCCGACCTACCTGGGCTACGTGCTCACCTGCATCCCGGTGGGGCTGGCGTCCCTGACGATGATGACGGCCGCGAACTCCACGATCCAGACGTCCGTCGACCCGGTCATGCGGGGGCGCGTGATGGCGCTCTACATGATGGTGTTCCTCGGCGCGACGCCGATCGGGTCGCCGATCGTCGGCTGGGTGGGCGAGGCGTTCGGCCCGCGCTGGGCGATCCTGCTGGGCTCGGCGGCGACGTTCGCCGTGGCCGTCGGCGCGACGATCTGGGCGATGCGGAGCTGGCGGGTCACGCTGCGCTACCGCGTGCGCCGTCGCCCGCACCTCGAGATCGTCTACCTGGACGCTCCCGCCGTCGAGGTGGCGAAGGCCGCCTGACCCGACGGCGGGAGCCCGCCCGGGCGGGTGCTCAGCCGAGGTGCTCGACGACGTGGTCGACGCACGCGGTGAGCGCGGCGACGTCGTCCGGCTCCACGGACGGGAACATCCCCACGCGCAGCTGGTTGCGGCCGAGCTTGCGGTACGGGAAGGCGTCGAGCACGCCGGCGTCGCGCAGGCGCCGCACGACCGCGTCGGCGTCCAGGGCGTCGTCGAGGTCGATCGTCCCGACGACGGTGGACCGCTCGGCGGGGTCGGTGACGAAGGGCGTCGCCCACTCGCGGGCCTCGGCCCACCCGTACAGCAGCTCGGCCGACCGCCGGCTCCGGGCGACGGACCAGTCGAGCCCGCCCTGGCCGAGCAGCCACTCGACCTGGTCGGCCAGCATGACGAGGGTCGCCACGGCGGGCGTGTTGAGGGTCTGGTACTGGCGGGAGTTGGCCGCGGCCGTGGTCAGGGACAGGAACTCCGGCACCCAGCGGTGGCCGCCGGACGCCTCGACCTCGGCGGCGCGCTCCAGCGCGGCGGGGGAGCACAGCGCGAGCCACAGACCGCCGTCGGCGCCGAAGACCTTCTGCGGGGCGAAGTAGTAGACGTCGGTCTCCCGCAGGTCCACGGGCAGCGCGCCCGCGCCCGAGGTGGCGTCGGTGAGGACGAGGGCGTCGCCCTGCGCCGGCCGGACCACGGGCGCCATCGCGCCGGTGGACGTCTCGTTGTGGGGCGTGGCGTAGACGTCGACGTCGTCGGACGGCGTCAGCCGGGCGACCCCGCCGGGGGCGACCTCGACGACCTCGGGGTCCAGCAGGAAGGGGGCGCGCCGGGTGGCGGCGGCGAACTTGCCGCCGAACTCGCCGAAGACGGCGTGCTGCGCGCGGCGGCGCACGAGGGACGCGGTGGCGACCTCCCAGAACGCCGTCGACCCGCCGTTGCCGAGCACCACCTCGTAGCCGTCGGGCAGGTCGAAGAGCTCGGCGAGGCCCGTGCGCACGCGCCGCACGACGTCCTTGACCGGTGCCTGCCGGTGCGACGTGCCGAGCACCGGGCGGGCCGGGTCGCCCGCGGCGACGAGCGCGTCGACCTGACCGACCCGGACCTTGGACGGGCCGGAGCCGAACCGGCCGTCCGAGGGCAGCAGCGACGCGGGGATGTGCAGGGTCATGTCGGCTCCGGGGCTCGCGGTGTGTGGCCAGCGCCGCCCGCTGCCGGGCACGGCGAGCAGGGCGGGTGCGAATAGACTAGGCCCGGGCCTCAAGACGGGAGTGGACGTGACCGACCTGATCGACACCACCGAGATGTATCTCAAGACGATCTACGAGCTCGGCGAGGAGGGCATCCCGCCGCTGCGCGCCCGGATCGCGGAGCGTCTCGGGCACTCGGGCCCGACCGTCTCCCAGACGGTCGCGCGCATGGAGCGCGACGGCCTCGTGATCGTCACGGGCGACCGCCACCTCGAGCTCACCGACGCGGGCCAGGCGAAGGCCACCCGCGTCATGCGCAAGCACCGTCTCGCGGAGCGGCTGCTGACGGACGTCATCAAGCTCGACTGGGAGCACGTCCACAACGAGGCGTGCCGCTGGGAGCACGTCATGAGCGACCTCGTGGAGCGTCGCCTCGTCACGCTCCTGGACCACCCGCACCACGACCCGTACGGCAACCCGATCCCCGGGCTGTCCGAGCTGGGGGAGCAGTACGAGGAGGTGCCGTTCCTGGACGGCGTCCAGTCGCTGCCGTCGTACCTGGCGAACCGGCCCGACGGCGGCACCATCGTGCTGCAGCGCATCGCCGAGCCCGTCCAGGTCGACGACGAGTTCCTCGCCCGGCTGGCGGGCGTCGGGCTGCTGCCCGGCGTGCGGATCACCGCGCAGCGCTCCGGCGACGACTACGTGGTGCAGGCCGTGGAGGGCGACGAGGCCCTCGAGCTGCCCGACGACCTGGCGAAGCACCTCTTCGTCGCCCGGGCCTGAACGCCCCGGTCGGCCGGGGACGGACCCGGTCGAACCGGGCGTGACCGGAACGTGACATCGCTGGCCGGTTCCGGTACGGTCGGACTCGCTCGCCCGGGGTGTCCTGGGCGGGTGCCGGGTCGGACGCCGAGTCCTGCCACCGTCCCGGTTCCCACGGACGACCGTATGGCAGGAGCGGGGGACCCATTCCGGGCATCGGAGACGGTGTCCTCGGGGTGAAGCCGGTCAGGGCGCGAGTCCTGGACGGCCGGGTGATTTCTCCCACCCGAACCCGACAGCTGACCTCGTAGGCGACCGGAGAGGTAGACCATGACTGCTCGCACCACGAGTGGCAAGCATCGTGCCGCACGCCGTCCGCTGATGGCCGCGCCGACCGCCGCTGCCGCCGGCCGCCGTGCCGCCGTCGTGGCCACCGCCGGTGGCCTCCTGATCTCGACCATCGGTGGCGCCACCGCTGCGCACGCCGCGCCGGTCGACGCGGACGCCGCGAAGAAGCTCAGCACCGTCGACCTGGGTGCGCTGACCGACCAGGCCCGCCAGGCCCTGGAGTCCGCGCCGGTCGTGACGGTCGCCGCCGAGGCGAAGATCGACGTCGAGAAGGTCACGCCGAAGGTCGTCAAGAAGGTCGAGATCAAGGCCGCTCCGGAGCCGGAGCCCGTCGTCGAGCGCACCGTGGCGCCGTCGCGGTCCTCCGAGCGCACCGACCTCTCGGCGTCCACCGAGGCGCCGGCGGAGACCTCCTCGGCCCCGGCGTCCGCCGTCGGGTCGTCCGTCATCTCCGTCGCGTCGCGCTACGTGGGCGTCCCGTACGTGTCGGGCGGCTCCACCCCGTCGGGCTTCGACTGCTCCGGCTTCACGCAGTACGTCTTCGCGCAGGTCGGCGTCTCGCTCCCGCGGTCGTCCTCGGACCAGCGCTACGCCGGCACGGTCGTGTCCCGCGCCGACGCCCAGCCGGGCGACCTCATCTGGACGCCGGGCCACATCGCGATCTACGCGGGCGGCAACACGCAGATCGACGCCCCCCGCCCGGGCAAGACGATCCAGTTCCGCAGCATCTGGCAGTCCAACCCGACGTTCATCCGCGTCGGCTGAGTCGGCCAGCTCCGCTCGCCGAAGGGCCCGGTCCGCACCCGTGCGGACCGGGCCCTTCACCGTCCCTCCGGGCGCGGCGTGGACGCCGCTCCGGGCGCGCCGCGACGCCTCGTCGGCCGTGCCGCAGAGGCCGCGCACCGGCCGGATCCAGGGCCCGGGAGATCGTCGGTCACGAAGCCGTGATCGAAACGTGACATCGGGTCGCCGATCGGATACCGTTCATCCGTCGGTGGAGCACTCCTCCGACTCTCGACCGGACGCCGAGTCCTGCCACCGGTCGGGGAGACGGAACCCATGGCAGGAGCGGGGGACCCAATTCTGGGCATCGGAGACGGTGTCCTCGGGGTGAAGCCGGTCAGGGCGCGAGCCCTGGACGGCCGGGTGATTTCTCCCACCCGAACCCGACAGCTGACCTCGTAGGCGACGGGAGAGGAAAACTGTTGAACGCACGCACCACCACGCGCGGACGGCACCGCGCCGCACGCCGGCCCCTCATGGCTGCTCCTGCCGGTGCCGCCGGTCGACGGGTCGCCGTCGCCGCCGCTGCCGGTGGCCTCCTGGTCTCGACCATCGGTGGCGCCACCGCTGCGCACGCCGCCCCGGTCGACGCGGACGCCGCGAAGAAGCTCAGCACCGTCGACCTGGGTGCGCTGACCGACCAGGCCCGCCAGGCCCTGGAGTCCGCGCCGGTCGTGACGGTCGCCGCCGAGGCGAAGATCGACGTCGAGAAGGTCACGCCGAAGGCCGTCAAGAAGGTTGAGATCAAGGCCGCCCCGGAGCCGGAGCCCGTCATCGAGCGCACCGTGGCCCCGTCGCGGTCGTCCGAGCGCACCGACATCTCCTCGTCCTCGTCCACCGCGACCGAGACCGAGTCCGAGACCTCGACGCCCGTCGCCTCCAACGGCTCGCGGGGCTCGCAGGCCGTCTCCATCGCCGCGCGGTATATCGGCGTCCCGTACGTCGTCGGCGGCTCCTCGCCGTCCGGCTTCGACTGCTCGGGTCTGGTCACCTACGTGTACGCCCAGCTCGGCGTCTCGCTGCCGCACTCGTCCAGCGCGATCCGCAGCGCGAGCAACGTGTCCGTGGTCTCGCAGTCCGAGGCCCAGCCGGGCGACCTCATCTGGTCCCCGGGCCACATCTCGATCTACGCCGGCGGCGGCCAGCAGGTCGAGGCCACCCGCCCCGGTGGTTGGACCGTCCGCCAGTCCAGCCTCTGGCAGTCCAGCCCGGTCTTCCTCCGCGTCGTCGGCTGACACCCCCGCGCACCGTCCGACGCCTCGGCACCTCGACAGGTGCCGAGGCGTCGTCGTGTCACACGCCCTCGGATGCTTTGCTACGCCTTTCGCCCTGCTTTCGCTACTCTTGAACCAGGCTGTATCGGACGTCGAGGTCCGGACACGACGGGAGGCGCGAGATGACACGTCCTGAGGTGGTTCTGGTCGGGGTGGACGGATCCCCGGCGAGCCTGCACGCCCTCGACTGGGCCGCGGCCTACGCGGAACGCGTGGGCTGGGGCATCCACGTCGTGTGCAGCTACTCGCTCCCGTCCTTCACCGCCGCGTCCCTGGACGGCGGGTACGCCGCCCTCGACGACACGGCGATCGCCGAGGGCGCCAAGGCCGTCCTCGCGGAGGCCGAGGCGCGGCTCGCGGGCCGCGGGCTGAACGTCCAGGGCAGCGTGGCGACCGGTGACGCCGCCGGCGTGCTGGTCGAGCTGTCCGCCGAGCACTGCCTGGCCGTCGTGGGCACGCGCGGCCGCGGCGGGTTCACCGAACGGCTGCTCGGCACCGTGTCCTCGGCGCTGCCGGCGCACGCCCACTGCCCGACCGTCGTCGTGCCCTACCGCGGCGGCGCCGACGACCCGGAGCGTCGCGACGGCGACGCCGTCCACGACGTGCACCGCATCGTCGTGGGGGTGGACGGGTCGCCGTCCGCCGAGGTGGCGCTGCGCCACGCCGTCCAGCAGGCCGAGACGTGGGGCGCGGAGCTCGTCGCCGTCGCCGGGGTGCCGCTCGGCACGGGTGCCGGGATGCTGGCGTGGCTGCCGTCGCAGATCGACCACGAACAGGTGCTCGACGACGTCAAGGCCGGTCTGGACGTCATCGTCGACCGGGTCGAGTCCGAGCACCCCGGCCTCGTGATCAAGCGGCACGTCCTCGACGGTTCCGGGGCGGAGCTGCTCACCGAGTTCTCCACGGCGGCCGACCTGGTCGTCGTCGGCTCCCGCGGCCGGGGCGGATTCCGCGGGCTGCTGCTGGGCTCGACCAGCCAGGCCGTGCTGCACCACTCCAAGTGCCCGGTGCTCGTCGTGACCCGGCGGTGCGACAAGGAGCTCCAGGCCGAGTCCGCCGCCTGACCCGGTATGACGCGACGGCCCCGGCGAGAGCTCGCCGGGGCCGTCGCGTCGTCGCGGGTGCGGTCAGTGCTTGGTGCGGTACAGGTGCATGGTGATCGGCGCGAAGACCGCGGTCATCACCACGGCGGAGACCAGCACGGTGACGACCTCGCCGGTGTCGGGGACGCCCGCCATGAGGCCACGGACCGCGGTGACGACGTGGGTGACCGGGTTGAGCTCGACGAACCGCTGCAGGCCGGACGGCATGGTGGCCGGGTCCACGAAGATGTTCGACGCGAACGTGAGCGGCATGAGCACCATCATCGACACGCCCATGACGGCGTTCGGGGTCCGGAGCAGCAGCCCGAGGATCGTGAAGATCCAGCTCAGCGCGAAGGCGAAGACCAGCAGCAGCGCGACCCCGGCGACGACGCCGACGAACCCGCCCTCGGGCCGGAACCCGAGGATCAGCCCGAGCCCGATGCACATGATCGACGCGATCGTGTACCGCACGGTGTCCCCGAGCAGCGCCCCGACGATCGGTGCCGGCCGCCAGATCGGCAGGGAGCGGAACCGGTCGAACACGCCCTTGGTGATGTCCGTGTTGAGCGTGTAGCCGGTGTACACGGTGACGATGACGATGGTCTGCACCAGGATGCCGGGCAGCAGGAACTGGATGTACGTCTGCGTGGACCCGGCCAGCGCCCCGCCGAACAGGTAGGTGAACATCAGCGTGAAGATGACGGGCGAGACGAGCACGTCGAAGAGCTGCTCGGGCACGTGCTTGATCTTCAGCAGGGCGCGCCACGCGAACGTCAGCGAGCAGGACACGGCGCTGGGCCGCGTCGGGTGGGACTCCAGGGCGACGGCCTCGCGCAGCGTGGTCGTGCTGATGTCGACGGCGGTCATCGGGACACCTCCTCGGCGACGGCGGGCTCGGCGTCCGGCTCGTCGGTGGGCAGGGGCTTGCCGGTCAGGGTGAGGAACACCTCGTCGAGGCTCGGCTGTCCGAGGGAGAACTCGGGCACGGCGATCCCTGCGTCGCCGAGGGCGGGCAGGACCTGGGCGACGAGGTGCGCGCCGTCGTCGGGCACGCGGGCGCTCAGCGCGTAGGGGTCGGTGGGGATCGCCGGCTCGGTGCCGAGGGTGCGGCGGACGATCTCGGCGGCCTCGGCGCGGCGTGCGGAGTCGGCGAGCCGCAGGTCGACCGAGCCCTCCCCGACGGAGCGCTTGAGCTCGCTCGGCGTGCCCTGGGCGATGAGCCGTCCGGAGTCGATGACGCCGATGCGGTCGGCGAGCTGGTCGGCCTCCTCCAGGTACTGCGTGGTGAGCAGCACGGTGGCGCCGTCGTCGACGAGCACCCGCACGATGTCCCAGACCTGGTTGCGGGAGCGGGGGTCGAGGCCGGTGGTGGGTTCGTCGAGGAACAGCACCCGCGGCGACAGCACGAGGGACGCCGCGAGGTCGATGCGGCGCCGCATGCCGCCGGAGTACGTCTTGACCTGACGGCCCCCCGCATCGGTGAGGCTGAACGCCTCGAGCAGGTCGGCCACGCGGGACTTCGCGGCGGGACCGCGGAAGCCGTAGAGCCGGGCCAGCATCAGCAGGTTCTCCGTGCCGGTGAGGTCCTCGTCCACCGACGCGTACTGCCCGGTGAGGCCGACGGCCCCACGGACGGCGTCGGCCTCCGCGACGACGTCGTGGCCCAGCACGCGCGCGGATCCGGCGTCGGCGCGCAGCAGGGTCGCGAGGATCCGCACGACCGTGGTCTTGCCGGCGCCGTTGGGCCCGAGCAGGCCGAAGACGCTGCCGGCGGGGACGGCCAGGTCGACGCCGTCGACGGCCTTGGTGGTCTTCTTGCCGGAGGTGAAGTGCTTGACGAGGCCCGTGGCCTCGACGGCGAGGGGCGGTGCGTCCGAAGCGTCGCTCATGGGGTTCTCCTCGGTGGTGTCCTTCCAAACTAGAACCTAGGACGAACCACCGACAGGGTTTTCATCGGTCCCGCAGCACCGCACGCACGAGGTCGAGGATCGCCGCGTCGTCCAGGCCGTCGCCGCGGGCCTGCTCGACGAACGACCGGGCGGACCGCACCAGCCCGCCGCTGCCAGCTCCCGTGCCGCCCTGACCTGCGCGGAGAGCGGCGTCGGCGGCGACGACGGTCCCGGTGCGGCGACGCGAGACGACGACCCCCGACTGCTCCAGCTCGCGGTAGGCGCGCTGCACGGTGCCGACGGCGATCCCCAGGTCGTGCGCGAGGGTGCGTGACGCCGGGAGGCGGTCCCCGGGGGCCAGGTCACCGACGGAGACGAGCCCGGCGACCTGGCTGCGGATCTGCTCGTACGCGGGGGTGGGGGAGGCCAGGTCGACCCGGATCCCGGTCATCGGGCCGCCTGGGCCGGGGAGGTCAGTGTCGTGCGTCGCGTCGCGCCGATCGCGCTCGCGGCGACCGAGCCGACTCCCACGACGAGCGCCAGGACGAGGGCGGCCGTACCGAGCCCGGTGAGCACCGGGTCGGTCACCGCCTGGGACAGGTCGCCCTCGGTGACGATCGTGGTGCTCGCGTTCCGGGCGGCCTGCCCGGCGACGGCCAGCACGAGGGCGGTGGCGCCGCCGACGCAGAGCTGGACGACGCCGAGGAGGCGGGTCGCCGACGTGCGGCGGAGGGCGTCGTCCTGCTCGTGGCCGAGCCCGTCGAGGGGGGCGCGGCGGGCGACGACGCGGAGCGCGACGACCAGGCACACCAGCGCGACGGCGAGGCCCGCGAGCATCGGCACCCCGTACGGCCACCCGGGGTAGGGGCCGGCGGCGCCCGACACGGTGCCGACGCCCGGTACGGGACGCTCGGGGGAGGCGACGGTGGTGCCGTCGCCCGCGGCGGTGACGCCGGTGACCACGAGGACGACGGCGAGCAGCGCCGACGTGGCCAGGAGGATGTCGATCCGCCGGCCGCAGAGACCACGGGTGGTCCGGCGGGTCAGGGTCGCCGTGCGGACCACCCCCTGCGGCCGGGGCCAGGTGAGCTCGCCCGCGACGCGGACGAGGCAGGCGACGGCGGCGACGGCGAACGGCCCGGCGGCCATCAGCACGCCCGCCGCGGTGGGGGTCGGCAGGAACGACGAGGTCCAGGTGACCGGCAGGGCGAGCACGCCGACGGCGGTGAGGAGCGCGGCGAGCACGGTGGACAGGGTGATGAGGGTGTCGTGGCGGCGCGCGGCCCGGACGGCGGTGACGTCGTGACGCCCCGCCACCGCCAGGACGACCCCGGCGAGCAGCGCGGGGACGACGACGACCAGCCCGAGCAGCACGACGACGGCGAACAGGGCCACGGTTCCTCCGGTTCATTGAGTCAATGAGTTGATGCAATCAACCATAGCGGAGGGCGGGGACGCGCGACGACGGGACCGGGCTATCGTGACGCCATGACCCTCACCGGCGCCGTCGAGCGCACCCCCGCCGCGACGCCGGAACGCCTCAACGCGACGTACCTCGCGCAGTGGGTCGCCACCCAGGCCGCCCGGTACCGGGTGCCGGGCGTGCAGTTCGCGGTCGCCGTCGACGACGAGGTCGTGCTCGACGGCGCGTGGGGCGTCACCGACCTCACGTCCGGCACGCCGCTGCGCCCCGACCACCTGTTCCGCGTCGCGTCGCACTCCAAGACGTTCACCGCCACCGCGGTCGCGCGGCTCGTCGACGCGGGCTCGCTGCGCTGGGACGACCCGATCGGCACCTACGTGCCCGAGCTCGACCGCACCGGCGTCGGGGAGGTCACGGTCCGCGAGGCCCTCGGCCACACCGGCGGGCTGCTGCGGGACGGTCGTGACGCCGACTTCTGGCAGCTCGGCCTGCCGTTCCCCGACCGCGCCGCCCTGCTCGACGCCGTCCTCACCGGCGGGGAGGTCCTCGGCCGCGGCGAGGCGTTCAAGTACTCCAACCTCGCCTACGGCCTGCTCGGGCTCGTCGTGGAGGCCGTCACGGGGGAGCGGTTCGCCGACCACGTGCACCGCGAGCTCCTCGCGCCCCTCGGCCTGGACGACACCTTCGGCGAGCTCGACGACGAGATCGTGCGCCGCGCCGTCGTCGGGCACAGCGCCCCCGCCCCCGCCGCGCCCGGCCTGCCCGTCGTGTTCGCCGACGGTCGCCTGCCGGTGGCCGCGACGACCACCGGTGCGCTCGCCGCCGCCACGGGCTTCTGCTCCACGGCCCGGGACCTGGTGCGCTGGGCCATGGCGCACTGCGACGGCTCGACCCTGCTGCGACCCGAGACGCGTCGGCTGCTCCAGCGCGAGGAGTCCGCGTTCGAGCGGCCGCACGCGCCGCGCCGCGCGTACGGCCTCGGCTTCGAGCTGCGCGACCTCGACGGGCGTCGGCTCGTCGGTCACTCGGGCGGCTTCCCCGGGCAGATCACCCGGACCTGGTTCGACCCGACCGCCCGCGTCGCGGTGTCCGTCCTGACGAACGCGATCGACGGTCCGGCCGACGCGATCGCGACGGGCCTGTTCGCGCTGGTCGCGGCGGCGCTCGGTGCCGACGCGGCGTCCGGCACCGACACCGGGGCCGACGGCACGGGCGACGACGCACGGCTCGCCGACCTCGACCGGTGGACCGGACGGTTCGCCAACCTGTGGGGCAGCACCGACGTCGTGCGTCTCGGCCACGACCTCTGGCTGATCGACCCGCGCCGCGCGGACCCGTTCGACGGCGCGGAGCGGCTGCGGGTCGACGGGGACGTCCTGCGACCCGAGACCCACGCCGGGTTCGGGCCCGTCGGGGAGCCGGTGCACGTCCTGCGCGATGGCGACGGCACGCCGAGCGGGGTCGTCGTGGGTGGCGTGACCTCCTGGCCGGCGGACGAGTTCGAGCGGCAGCGGCAGGCCAGCACCCGCCGCTGACCGACCGCACGACCGCACGACCGCGTGGCCGCGGGAACGCCCCACGGGCGCGGCCGACCACGTCGACCGCGCCCGCGGGCCCCCGGTGCCGTGACCGGACGGTCACGGCACCCGGGTCGGCTCAGCCCCGCCAGGGGCGCCAGCGGTCGGCGCCGGACAGGTACGCCTCGCGCGTGTGCTCGCGGGCCTCGGCGCGGGAGAGCTGCGGGCGGCCGTCGCCGGTCCCGGCGCCGGGCCCGTCGTTGCGGTGCTCGCGCAGGAAGTCGTCCTCCCACGCCCAGCCGCTCATGTCCGACCAGGCCGGGGTGCCGACGTGCGCACCCAGCCACGAGTCCCGCACCACCATCGACGGCTCCACCAGCGGGTTGCTGCTGGGGTGCCACGGACGGCCGAGGAACACCGACCCGGCGGCCGCGTCCGAGGTGAACCGGGAGTCCACGAAGAGGAACCCCCGGCCGCCGGGCACGGTCGCCGGAGCCGCGACGTAGCCGTTGACCTCCTGGCCGCGGTCGAGCGAGTGGATCCGCGAGTCCTCCACGACGAGCGTGCCGCCGCCGTAGACGAAGTCGACGTCGCCCTCGACGTAGGAGTCGGTCATCCACACGCGCGACGGCGTCGGCTTCGAGCCCGGGTCCGCCAGGTAGGTGTCCTGGTTGCCGAGCAGGCGGACGCCGTCCAGCACGATGCGGTCGCCGGACGTGCGCAGCGCGAGCGCCTGGCTGCCGCCGTTCGCGGCCTCGTCGTAGGCGTTCTCGATCGTGACGTCCCGCAGGGTGACGTCGTCGGCGAGCACCGACACGGTGGGGGACCCGGTGTGCCCCCAGGTGCCGCCGTAGAACTTGGTCTGCCCCGCCGCGAGGTCGTAGCTGATCACCACGTCCTGCGCGTCACGGGTCGCACCACGGATCGTCAGGTCGTCGGTGCCGGGCCAGATGCGCACCACCTCGCGGTACACGCCCGGGGCCACCACGACCTCGACGGGGTGGGCGGCGCGGGACGCGGCGCCGACGGCCGCGCCGATGCTCGCGTAGTCGCCCGTGCCGTCCAGGGCAACGGTGACGCGACGCTTCACCGTCTCGTCCCGGCCGAGCGGGCCCGCGTGCGCGCCGACGAGAGCGGCGACCGTGCCCACGGGGTCGGCGTCGTACGGGTAGAAGGTCGACGGGTCGAAGGTCGGGCCGGTGTCGTCCTTGCGGCCGCGGATGTTCGTGAACCGGTTGTCGCGCGAGTCGACGCGGGAGGCGGGGTCTTTCGCGACGATCGCGTCCTCGCCGTGCTCGTACACGCTCGACTCGACGACGAGCTGCGACGCGCCGCGCGACATCGTGCCGTAGTGGGTCTGGCCGGAGAACCAGTTGTTGTACAGGTGCCCGGCCGCGACGTTGTCGATGCTGGCGTTGCGCTGGAACGTGTTCGAGAACTCGTTGTGGTGCATCGTGATCGTCGTGACGACGTTGTCGGTCCAGCCGACGCCGACCGTCTTGTTGTGGTCGCGGAACTGGTTCCAGGACAGCGTCACGGCGGTGGAGTCCTTGCGGACGTCGACCTGGCCGTCGCCGAGCCGGGTGAACTCGTTGTGGTCGATCCACACGTGGGAGGACGTGTCGAGGCGGATGCCGTCGTTGTCGTTGTCGGGGTCCTTGCCGTCCCAGTCACCGGCGACGTACGAGTCGCGGAACGTCAGGTTGCGGACGATGACGTTGGAGACCTCGTCGAGGAAGAGCCCGCCGTCGACGATCTCGGGGTCGCGCCCGATCCCGGCGATGGTCTTGTCCGAGGCGACCTCGATCATGTCGCCGTCGCCGACCACGATCTCGCCCCGGACGAGGATGGTCAGCGGCCCGGCCGACGCGGCCTGCTCGGCGAGCTGGTCGGCGTCGCGCACGACGACGGTGCGTCCGCCCGCGCCGCCGGTCGTGCCGTGCGGGAGGTCGTCCGTCGCGGTGGAGGCGAAGCCGGTCGCGACGGGCGACCAGACGGGGCCGTCGACGGTGGTGGTGCCGGGCGCGCCGATGCGGTCCAGCAGCGCGCTGCCGGCCGCGGCCGGGTCGGGGGAGTCGGCCTCCGCGGCCTGCGCGCCAGGGGCGAGCAGGGTGAGTGCGAGCAGCGGTGCGCCGGCGGCGGCCACCAGGCGGGCGGTGTGACGGTGTCTCATCGGGGGTCTCCTTCGGTCGTGTCGCCGAGGACGACGACGTCGCGCAGGACGGTGCGCTCACCGGCGTCGCGCAGGGCGTAGGCGGGGCTCGGACCGGCCGCGCCGTCGTAGGTGTTGGCGAGGGTCAGGTCGCGCAGGGTGACGCGGTCCGCGAGGACGGTCAGGGTGGGGGTGTTCGCCCAGTCGCTGTCGGGCTTGTCGTAGGTGACGACGACGTCGGACGGGTCGCCGGTCGCGCCCCGGACCGTCAGCCGGTCGGCACCCGGCCAGAGGGTCACCACCTCGCGGTAGGTGCCGGGGCGGACGACGATCTCGACGGGGTGCGGGGTGCGGGCGGCCGCACCCACCGCCGCGTGGATCGACAGGAAGTCGCCGGCGCCGTCCTGGGCGACGACGACCCGCCGCGCCGCCCGCTCCGCCGTGCCGACGACCGGACCCGCGTGGCGGCTCAGCAGCCGCGGGACCGCACGGACGTCGTCGAGCCGGTAGGAGTAGTGGTCCGAGGCCTCGAACGTGGGCCCGGTCTCGGCGGGCGCCTCGCCCCACACGTCGCGGAACACGTTGCCGCGCTGGTGCACGTGGCCGCCGTCGTCCGCGATGAGCGGCTTGCGGGCGTGCTCGAACACGCTGGCCTCGACGAGCACCTGGGCCCCGCCGCGGGCGTTCATCCCGTACGAGCTGACGCCCGAGAGCCAGTTGTTGTACACGTGCCCGGCCGCGACGTTGTCCAGGCTGGCGTTGCGCTGGTGCACGTTGGTGAACCGGTTGTGGTGCAGCGTGATCGTCGTGACGACGTCGTCGGTCCAGCCGACGCCGACGGTCTTGTTGTGGTCGCGGAAGTGGTTCCAGGACAGGGTGACGGCGGTGGAGTCCTTGCGGACGTCGACCTGGCCGTCGCCGAGCCGGGTGAACTCGTTGTGGTCGATCCACACGTGGGACGAGGTGTCGATGCGGATGCCGTCGTTGTCGTTGTCCGACGCCTTGCCGTCCCAGTCGCCGGCGACGTACGAGTCGCGGAACGTCAGGTTGCGGACGACCACGTTGGAGACCCGGTCGAGGAAGAGCCCGCCGTCGACGAGCTCGCCGCCCGACGCGGCACCGGCGATGGTCTTGTCGGAGGCGACCTCGATCATGTCGCCGTCGCCGATCTCGATCGTGCCGTCGACGAGGATCGTCCGGGGTCCCTCGGCGGCGGCCTGCTCGGCGAGCGCGGCCGCGTCCCGCACGACGACGGTGCGTCCGCCCGCGCCGCCGGTCGTGCCGTGCGGCAGGTCGTCCGTCGCGGTGGAGGCGAAGCCGGTGGCGACGGGCGACCAGACGGGGCCGTCGGCGGTCGTCGTCCGGGGGGCGTGGAGCCGGCGCAGCAGCTCGTGACCGGCGGTCTCGTGACCGGCGGTCACGTGGGCGCTGCGCGGGGCCTCGGTCGCCGCGGGGGCCGCCTGCGCGGCCGGGGCGAGGAGGGTCAGCGCGAGGGTCGGCACGCCGAGGGCGGCGGTCCACCGCCGGGCGCGACGGGCACGGCCGGGGGGCCGGCGGGGTGGCCCGGAGCGGGGGTGTCGGACGGGGACGAAGGGCATCGTCGCGCCTCTCGTGAGACTTGGGCGTGGCCCTCAGGTCCGGGTCGGGCAGCGGTGCACGGAGGTCCTCGACATCGGCGTCGGGACCCTCAGACCTGTCGCGCGGTGCGTCCGGCTCGCCTCTGAAACCGGTTCCCGAAACGTAGCCGAGGAGGGTGCCTTCGTCAATAGTTCAGCGGGCGTGTCCAATGCTCAGGTCATCGCGAGCTGCACGTCGCCGCAGGTCAGGAGGGCTCGTCGCGGCGGCTCCGGGCGGCGGCGGCGTGCCAGAACACCAGGAACCGCGTCCCCGGCCGACGCTGCGGCCGGGGACGCGGTGCGGTCACGGCGGCTCAGACCGCCGCGCGCGCCGCCTCGAGCCGGGCGGTGGCGAGCTCCGCGACGTCGGCGGCGTCCGTGGCCCCGAGCCGCCGGTCGACCACGACCGCGACGACGCCGACGTCGAGCGACGTCCCGGCCGCGACCCGGCGGACCTCGTCCCACGCGAGCGCGGGCCCGACGCCGACGTAGTCGCCGACCCGGGCGAACCACGGGTCCGGCTTCTCGGCGGTCTGGACGAGGAGCAGCGTCGTCCAGGCCTCGCCGTCGCGGCGACGGACCGCGACCCACGGCGCCGTCGACCCGTGGACGGCCTCGCCGATGTTCCCCTCGGGGTCGATCGCGTCGGCGTCGGCGCCCGACGGCAGCCGCCAGAACAGGCCGCCGTACCCGGCGCCCGGTCGGCCGTTCGTCGCGGGGCTGCCGATGGTGACGTCCCGGCCACGGGCGTGCAGGACGCCGTCCCAGCGCAGCGCCCACGCGTCGACCTCGGGCATCGCGACGGCCGTGAGCAGGCGCTTCTCGGTGAGCTGCTGCTCGCCGTGCTCGTCGAGCCAGTGCACGTCCTGGCGCAGGGTCGCGCCGGCGTCCTGGACGGACGCCCCGGCGACCTGCTGGCGACCGTGGTTGGCGAGCAGCGTCGACCCCTGGTCGCGCACGAACGTGCGGCCGCCCCAGTGCGTCGTGCCGTCGACGTCCGCCACGGCCGTCGAGACGCCGTAGTGGTGCCGGTGGTCGACCGGGCTGACGACCGTCATGGGGACGCCCTGGAGGGAGTGCACGGGGTGCAGGTACGGCCGAGGGCTGTGCACGCCCGGCAGGTCGGTCCCGCGCGAGCACCGGGCCAGCACGCTGCCGTCGCCGGCGTCCAGCACCCAGCCGTCGTCCGCCGCGCTCCACAGCGGGCGGACCGCGGCGGGGGACGTGATGGCCCGTCCCGCGCGGTTGGTCGACGACACGGCCAGCCGGCGGTTCGGCGGCACCTGCCCCGTGCTGCCGCGCAGCGTGATCGCGGGCGTCACGACGTCCCCGTCGGCGTCCACGCCGAGCGGCGGCGCACCGGCTCCCCGGGTCATCCGGTCGTGCAGGAGCTGCCAGGCGCGGCGGCCCAGCTCGGCCTGCGGGACGGCCGCCGTCGTCAGCGGGGGTGCGGCGTACCGGGAGAGCTCGACGTCGTCGAAGCCCGTCACGGAGATGTCGCCCGGCACGGCGACGCCGGTCTCCCCGAGCCGGGCGAGGAGCCCGAGCGCGACGAGGTCGTTGTACGCGACGACGCCCGTCGCGCCGGTCGCCAGGACGGCGTCGGCGCAGCGGTAGCCCTCGTCGACGGTGGAGCCGACCGGCACGGTGGACACGCGCAGCCCGGGGAACCGTTCCCGGGCCTCGGCGAGCGTCGCGCGCCGCTCGGCGTCCGACGCGCTCGACGGCGGGCCGGCCGCGTACACGAGGTCACGGTGGCCGAGCGCGACGAGGTGGTCGACCATGCCGCGCACGCCGCTGGCGTGGTCGACGCGCACCGTCGGGACGCCCGCGCCCGGCAGGTGCCGGTTGATGAGCACGACGGGCTCGACCTGGGGGAGCAGCTCGCGCAACGCCTTCTCCGTCCCGCGGGGGGCCGCGAGGATCAGGGCGTCGCAGCGCTGCCGCGCCTCCAGGGCGACGGCCGACTCGTCGAGCGCGGCCTCCACGGTCTCCGCGACGAGCACGCGGTAGTCGTACCCGGCCGCGGCCGACATCGCCCCGCGCAGGATCTTCTGGAACAGCGGGTTGCCGAGGTCGGGGACGACGAGGGCGACCGTGTTCGTGCGACCCAGCGACAGGCTGCGGGCGAGCCTGCTGGGCCGGTACTCCAGGCGTTCGGCGGCCTCGCGGACCCGGCGCACGACGTCGGGGGACACCGTGTCGTGCCCGTTCATCACGCGGGAGACCGAGGCGCGGGACACCCCGGCGGCGGCGGCGACCTCGTCGATGGTCGGTCCGCCGGTGGCCCGTGGCATCAGGCGTCCTTCCCGGCCACCGTGACGCGCACGGGGCCGAAGTCCGCGCCGTCTGCGCCGGTCGCGGGCGTGCCGGCCGGCGCGCAGGCGAACAGGCCGACCTCGGCGCCGATCCAGTGGCCGACGACGGCCTGCCAACCGGGGGCGAGGGCCGTGGGTTCGGCGTCCTTCCCGGAGCCTGCCGGGTCGGCCCGCCAGGACCACGTGACGACGCCGTCGGCGTCGACGTCGGCCCGCAGCTCGACGGTGTCCGTCGCGACCTCGTGCCGCGCGACCGTCGTCTCGCCGTCGTCGGGGGTCCAGGTGCGCTGCACGACGGCGGTGCCGGCGGGCGTGCGCTCCAGGCCGAGCCAGGCGTACTCCCGGCCGAGCACGACGACGCCCGCGCGGGTGCCCTCGGTGTCGCCGGTCAGCGTGACGGTGGTCGTCCAGGTGCTGGGCCGCCCCGGGATCTGCTGGCAGAGCACCGCACCCTGCTCACGCAGGTTGCCGAGCGGCGACGGCTGCGCGGTCAGGCGGAGCGTGCCGTCGCCGGGGGCGTCGTGCCAGCCCGGCTGCGGGTTGGCCTGCCAGTGCCAGCGCGGTGCCAGCCCCGGGGTCGCGAAGTCGTCGGAACGCGACGGCTCGGCGTGCTCGCCGGCGCCGGTGGGCGTCGGGTGGGTCAGGACGGGCTGCCCGCGGCCGACGCGCGGGGCGCCGGTCGTGTCCCGGGGCTCGCCGTCGAGGTCGGCGCCGAGGCGCGGCCAGCCGTCGTCGTCCCAGCGCATCGGCTGGAGGTGCACGACCCGGCCGAACCGGCCCCGGTCCTGGAAGTGCAGGAACCAGTCGGTGCCGTCCGGGGTGTCGACCCAGGCACCCTGGTGCGGGCCGTTGACGTCCGTGGAGCCCTGCTCGAGCACGACGCGGTGCTCGTAGGGACCCCACACGCTGCGGGAGCGGAACGCGGTCTGCCAGCCGGTCGCCACCCCGCCGGCCGGCGCGAAGATCCAGTACCAGCCGTCACGCTGGTAGAGCTTGGGGCCCTCCAGCGTGCCGAAACCGGGCAGCGCGTCCCCGTCGACGACGGTGCGGGCGGGGCCGACGACGGTGCGCAGGTCGGCGTCGACCTCGACGACCGTCAGCCGGTTCTTCACCCCTGCGCGGCTCTTCGCCCAGCCGTGCACGAGGTAGGTGCGGCCGTCCTCGTCCCACAGCGGGCAGGGGTCGATGAGACCGCGGCCCGGCAGCAGGCACCACGGCTCGGACCAGGGACCGCGCGGGTCCTCCGCGGTGAGGACGAAGATGCCGTGGTCGGGGTCGGGGTAGACGATGACGAACCGGCCGTCGTGGTGGCGCAGGCTCGGGGCCCACACGCCGGAGCCGTGACGGGGGAGCGCGTAGTGCGCGGCCGGCGGGACGTGGGGCAGGGCGTTGGCCACGTGCTCCCAGGCCACGAGGTCGCGCGAGTGCAGCACCGGGAGCCCGGGCGCGCGGTTGAAGCTCGACGCGATCATCCAGTAGTCGTCGCCCACGCGGATCGCGTCGGGGTCCGGCCAGTCGGCGTCGAGGATCGGGTTGGGGTACGTGGTCATGAGGCCTTCCGTCACGTCGTCGGGACTTCCGACGGGCAACAGATGAGAAACCGGTTACGCCGTCGTGCCCGAATCGTAGCAAGGACGGCATCACACGAGTTTCACGCCCGCCGCACGACGGGCGCGCCCCGGCTGGGAGGCCTCAGAGGTCGAGCGGGTCCAGCCGCGGCGCGGGCAGCGGCAACGGCTCCTCGAGCGTCTCGACGTCCGCCGCCTCCGGCGCGAGCAGCCGCGTCACCGCCGCGTCGAGGTTCGCCCGGATCGCCGCCTCCAGGCCGTCGGCGTCCCGCGCCTCCAGGCGCTCCACGATGCCCGCGTGGGACTCGGCCGAGTCCCGGCGGACCGCGTACTCCTCGGCCACGGTGAAGCTCGCGATGCGGACCTCGACGATGAGGGTCGTCATCCAGCGCAGCAGCCACGGGTTGGCGCTCGCCGCCACCAGCGCCCAGTGCACGTTGAGGTCGGCGTCACCGATCCGCAGGGCGTCGCGGGTGGTGTCGGCGGCGACGAGGGCGTCGTGGGCGGCGCGGACCTCGGCGACCTGGGCGTCGGTGGCGTGGGCGACGGCGAGCCGCCCCGCGGTCACCTCGACCGTCGTGCGGGCGGCGTACAGCGGGCGCACGCGGTCGGCGCCGATCGTGCGGACCGACAGCCCGCGGCCCGGGGTGGCGACGACGAGCCCCTCGGCCACCAGGCGCTGGGCCGCCTCGCGGAAGGGCCCGCGGCTGACGCCCAGCTGGCCTGCCATCTCGACCTCGCGGATCGGGCTGCCGACGCGCAGCGCCCCCGAGAAGATCGCGTTGCGCAGCTCGCGGGTGATGAGGTCGACGGTCGACGGGCGGGTCACCGGCGACAGTGCCGGTGCGCCGCCGAGCGGGGGCGTCGTGGGCATGGAGCTCCTTCCAGGTCACGACCTGACAACGATCGTGGGGTGCGGCGGTGGCGCGCGGACCGACCCGCACCCCTGCATTCTCGCGTGTCAGGCGGGTGTCTCACGCCGTCCGAGACGATTGTAGACAATCAAACATGCGGACACACGGATTGTCGGATCGTCAGAATCTCGTTACCGTGGCGGACCGTCCGCACACCCAGCCCGCCGGACGCCCGGCGGGCCACGGAAGGAGACCCCCGTGCCGTCCACCCGGACCACGAACCGCCGCCGCGTGCTCACCGCGACCGGCTCCGTCCTCGCCCTCGCCGCGCTCACCGCCTGCACGTCCGTCGACGAGAACGGCGCCCCCGAGGGTGGCGAGTCCACGCTCGCCCAGCTCCAGGACGCCGGCGAGATCAACGTCGGCTTCTTCGGCGAGGTCCCCTACTCCTACGAGGAGGGTGGCGAGCTCACCGGCGCGACCATCGAGCTCGGCCGCGCCATCTACGGCGAGCTCGGCATCGACACCGTCTCCGGCACCCAGGTCGAGTGGAACGCACTCATCCCCGGCGTCCAGGCCGACCGGTTCGACGCCGTCAGCGCCGGGATGTCGATCCTCCCGGAGCGCTGCGAGCAGGCCGCGTTCGCCGAGCCCACGATCATGTACACCACGGCGTTCCTCGTCCCCGAGGGCAACCCGCAGGGCCTCACCGACTGGCAGTCGGTCGAGGGTGGCGACGTCACGCTCGCCGTCACCCAGGGCGCCATCGAGGCCGGCTACGCCGAGGAGACCGACGTCGACGCCATGGAGGTCCCCGACCGCCAGGCGGGCCTCGACGCCGTCGTCTCCGGCCGCGCCGACGCCTACGCCCTCACCGGCATCTCCCTGCGCTCCCTCGCCGAGGGTACCGACGCCCCGGTCGAGGCCACCGACGCCTTCATCGCCACCATCAACGGCGAGCCGCAGATCGGTGCCGGCGCCGAGGTGTTCCGTTCGGGCGACACCGAGCTCCTCGAGGCCTACAACGAGCAGCTCGCCCCGATCGTCGCCGACGAGGCCGCCTGGCTCGAGATCATGGAGCCCTTCGGCTTCAGCGCGGCCGAGATGCCGCCGGAGGGCCTGACCTCCGAGGCGCTCTGCGACCCCGACCAGGACCTCTCGGACCTCGCCGACGAGCTGGGGATGGACTACTGACGGCATGTCCGACGACATCCAGGAGCTGATCGAGAGGCTGCCCGATCTCGGCAGCAGCATTCTCGTCACACTGCAGATGACGGTCGGCGGGGCGCTCCTCGCGATGCTCGTCGCCGTCGTCCTCGGATTCGGCTCCCGCACCCGGTCGCTCTGGGTGCGCGGGCCGTCCCGCATCGTCGTGGAGTTCTTCCGCGGCACCTCGCTGGTGGTCCAGATCTTCTGGATCTTCTACGTGCTGCCGGTCTTCGGCTTCAAGATGGAGGCGCTCGCCGTCGCCGTCGTCGCGCTCGGCCTCAACTACGGCGCCTACGCGTCGGAGGTCGTGCGAGGGTCGATCGCGTCCGTGCCGCAGGGGCAGTGGGAGGCCTGCACCGCGCTGAACATGGGCTGGTTCCACAAGATCCGGCGCGTGATCTTCCCGCAGGCCTGGGCGCTGATGATCCCGCTGCTGGCCAACCTGCTCATCCAGCTCGTCAAGGGGTCTGCGCTGGCGTACTACATCACTCTCCACGACGTGAACTTCTGGACGGTCGAGCTGCGCAAGGCCACGAGCGACACGCTCTTCAGTTACGGCGCGGGCCTCGTCGTCTACTTCGTCATCGCGTACCTGCTGACCTGGGGCATGAACCTGCTCGAGGAGCGGGCGAAGCGCCGCCTCGGTCGGGGCACCCGCCCGTCGTTGCGTGAGACGTTCGGGCTCCGGCCCGCGTCGAGCCCGCGGCTGGCCAACCTCCCGACGGCACCGAACGGCGGGGGAGGGGGTGCGGCATGAACGACTCCATCTGGGACTGGGAACGCGCCTGGGAGGTGCTGCCCGACCTGCTCGACGGACTGGTCATCACCATCCTGGCCACCGTCGTCGGCATGGTGATCGCCTCGATCCTGGGTCTGTTCATCGCCCTGGCGATGCGCACGTCGACCCGGTGGATCCGAGGCCCTCTGCGACTCGTCGTCGACTTCATCCGGATGACGCCGCTGCTCGTCCAGCTCGTGTTCGTCTACCTGCTGTCGCCGCCGGAGGTCCCCGCGCTCGTCATCGGGTGCGGCGTGCTCGGGGTGCACTACGCGACCTACATGTCCGAGGTCTACCGGGCCGGCATCGAAGCGGTGCCCCCGGGGCAGTGGGAGGCGGCCACCGCGCTGAACATGGCGCGCGGCCGCACCTGGCGGGCCGTGATCCTGCCGCAGGCGGTCCGCAACACGCTGCCCGGCCTGGGCAACTACGCCATCTCCATGTTCAAGGAGACACCGTTCCTCTTCGCCATCGGCATCGTCGAGATGTACACGCAGGCGCAGAGCTTCGGGGCCAACACGTTCTCGTACATCGAGCCGCTGACGATGGTGGGGCTGCTCTTCCTCATCATCAGCTACCCGACGTCGCTGCTCGTGCGCAGGATGGAGATCCGTCTTGCCTGAACCGACCATCTCCCCAGGGAGCCAGACCATGACCACACCCTCGGACGGCACGCCTGCCATCGAGTTCCGCGACGTCACCAAGCGGTTCGGCGACAACACCGTCCTGGACGGGTTGAACTTCACCGTGCCGCAGGGGCAGCGCATCACGCTGATCGGTCCCTCGGGCTCCGGCAAGACGACGATCCTGCGGCTCCTCATGACCCTGGAGGAGCTCAGCGGTGGCCTCATCCTCATCGACGGGGACCCGTACACGCACGAGTACAAGGGCGACAAGTGGGTCTCCGTCCCCGAGAAGCGTCGCCGTGTGGTGCGCAACCGGGTGGGGATGGTGTTCCAGCAGTTCAACCTGTTCCCCAACATGACCGTGCTGGAGAACATCATCGAGTCGCCGGTGCACGTGCTGCGCAAGTCCAAGGACGAGGCGATCGCCGACGCCGAGCGGCTGCTGGAGAAGGTCGGGATGACCGACAAGCGGGACTTCCGCACCAACCAGCTCTCCGGCGGTCAGCAGCAGCGCGTGGCCATCGCCCGCGCGCTGGCGATGGACCCGGAGATCCTGCTGCTCGACGAGGTCACCTCGGCCCTCGACCCGGAGATCGTCGCGGACGTGCTCGGCGTGCTCAAGGAGATCGCCGACACCACCGACATCACCATGCTGCTGGTCACGCACGAGATGCAGTTCGCCCGCGAGGTGTCGGACCGCGTCCTGATGTTCGACCAGGGTCAGATCGTCGAGGAGGCCGACCCCGAGACGATGTTCACCAACCCGTCCCACGAGCGGACCCAGGAGTTCCTCAAGGCCGTCCTCGGCTGAGCTCCCGGGCCGGGCCGGGCACGTCGCGGTCCGGACGGTGTCCCGTACGACGAAGGGCGGCCCCCACGGGGGCCGCCCTTCGTCGTGCCCGGCGCCCGGTGTCAGCGGGACGCGGACTGCGCGAGCTCGGCCGCGGCGAGCAGGATGCAGGTCGCGACGCCGTCCATCGCGGCCTCGACCTCCGCCAGCGGCGGCATCGACGGCGCGAGGCGGATGTTCCGGTCCGCCGGGTCCTGGCCGTAGGGGAACGTCGCACCCGCCGGGGTCAGCGCGATGCCGGCCTCCTTCGCGAGCTGGACGACGCGCGCCGCCGTGCCCGGCACGACGTCGACCGACACGAAGTAGCCGCCCTGCGGGTCCGTCCAGGTGGCCACGCCCGCGTCGCCGAGACGCTCGGCGAGGATCCGCGTCACGGCGGAGAACTTCGGCGCGAGGATCTGCCGGTGGGCGTCCATGTGGGCGCGCACGCCCGCCGCGTCGCCGAAGAACAGCGCGTGGCGGAGCTGGTTGACCTTGTCCGGGCCGATCGACCGGAACGACAGGTGCTCCTTGAACCAGGCGATGTTGGCCGGCGACGACGCGAGGAACGAGACGCCCGCCCCCGCGAACGTGATCTTCGACGTGGAGGCGAACATGACGACGCGGTCCGGGTTCCCGGCCTGGGCGGCGAGCTCGATCGCGTTCGCCGTCTTCGTCGCGTGCTCGGTCAGGTGGTGCACCGCGTACGCGTTGTCCCAGAGGATGCGGAAGTCCGGTGCGGCCGCCGGCATCGACGCCAGCCGGCGCGCGACCGCCTCGGACACGACCGCGCCGTCCGGGTTCGCGTACGTCGGCACGACCCACAGGCCCTTGACGGACGGGTCGTGGGCGACCAGTGCCGCCACCGCCTCGGCGTCCGGGCCGTCCGGCGTCATGGGGACGGTCACCATCCGGATGCCCAGCTCCTCGCAGATCGCGAAGTGCCGGTCGTAGCCCGGCACCGGGCAGACGAACGTGATCGGCCCCTGCTGGGACCAGGGGCCCTCCCCGCCGGGGACGCCGAACAGCAGCGCCTGCACGAGGGTGTCCCACATGAGACGCAGCGACGCGTTGTCCTGCGCGAGGAGCTGGGCCGTCGGCACGCCGAGGAGCTCGGCGAAGATCTCGCGCAGCTCCGGCAGGCCGTCCAGCCCGCCGTAGTTGCGCACGTCCGTGCCGCCGGCGGTGTGCACGCCCTCGCCGGGCAGCGCCAGCAGCGGCTCCGACAGGTCGAGCTGTTCGGCGGACGGCTTGCCCCGCGTCAGGTCCAGACGCAGGTCACGGGCCTGGAGGGCGGTGTAGAGCTCGCGCAGCTCGGGCAGGCGGGCGGCGAGCGCGGGGTCGACGGCGGCATCGGTCGCAGGTGAGGTGCTCACGACCCCGAGACTACGCGCCCCGCCGTGCCGCCGTCGTCGTCGACCACGCACAGGGACACGCGCCCGCGACGTGCCGGAACCTCAACCCTCGATCGTGTCCGCGCGGTGCTCCACCAGCCAGGGGAAGTGCTCCGGCGGCGGCCCGAACGCCGTCCGTGACTGCCCGACCACCCCGTGGCCCAGCGCGCGCCCGCCCGCGAACCCGACGACCGCGCCCACCCCGAACGGGATCATGCGCCCGAGGGCCAGGGTGCCGTACTTCGCCGCGTACTTGCGCAGGAACTTGTGCGCCAGGACCTTGTTCACCCGCCGGATGCTCGACTGCGGCATGGACGTCAGCAGCACCTTGCCCCACGCGACCTGCGACCCGGCCGCCGCGCGCTCGACGTCCCGCGCGCCGGAGTCGCCGAGCACGGACGCGAGCAGCAGCGCCCGCCGCCGTCCGACGTCGTCGATCTCGATGCCGTGGACGTCCGCGACGGCGAGGGAGAACGCCGCCGACGACGCGAAGAACGTCGCGACGTCGCTCGTGGTGAGGACCGCGGCGGCCGTCGTGCCGACCGCGGGAGCGGCGGCCGCCGCCCCGACGGCACCACCCGTCGTCGACACGAGCGTCAGGTACTCCTTCTCCAGGATCTGGATGATCCGTGCCGGGCCGGCCTCCGGGTTGCGGCGGCGCAGGGAGTCGACGTGCTTGTGGATCGCCGCCGACGGGATCGTCACGGACTTGTCGAGCAGCGCGTCCAGCAGCGGCGTCGGCCGGTACCGGGTCCAGGACTCGACCTCCTGGCCCGACGCCTCGGCGGCGTCCGGGCCCTGCTCGGGGGCGCCCGTGCCCCGGGCGTCGCGGGATTGCCTCATGCCCGCGACACTACCCGCCGGCGCCGACGGCCTCCTCGCGTGACGCCTGCGCCAGCCGTCCGACCAGGTCGTCCGGGATCGGTCGGCGCGGCGTGAAGGTGATGCCGGTCTTCGTCGACCGGAGGCCGGCGGCCGCGATCTCCTCGGCGTGCCCGGCGACGGCGCCCGGGAGCACGTACAGCCCGCACTGCTTGCTGAACGCCGCATAGCTCGCGACGACCGTGCCGTCGATGCTGAACCCCGGCATGTCGTACGCCACGATCTCGTCCGCCTCCGGCAGGGCGCGCGACAGCAGGGTGCGCAGCCGCTCCAGCGAGGGCCGGAAGGCCTCGGGCGCCGCGGCGACGTAGGCGTCGTGGTCGGTCGGCCTCGTCATGGGGTGATCACGCTCCGGCGCCGTCGGACAGGTCGCGGGCGAGGCGGCGCAGCGAGACGTGCAGCAGCAGCCGCAGGACGACGCCGACCGCCAGGGCGTTGAGGCGCCGCGGCCACGGACCCGCCAGGTACGCCTCCTCCCACCACACGACCCGGCAACGGCCCGCGTCCACCGGGACGACGTCGAACCCGGCGTCGCCCCGCAGGAAGGGGCCGTCCTTGCGCACCCGCGTGCGGCCCACGCCGTCCGGGCCTGCCGGCGGCTCCACGGCCGTCACCGTCATCCGGTCCGGGAAGCCGCGGCCGGTACGGCGGGCGAACGGACCCGTCACCATCGTGAACGGCTCCCCGACGCGGGGCGCCGCGGCGTGCTCGCTCGCGATCACCGTCATCGGGATCCACCGCGGGTGCGTGCGCGGGTCCGCCACGCACGCGAACGCCGTCGCCGCGTCCGTCGCCACGAGCCGGGACGCCTCCACGCGGTACGGGGCCGCCGTCATCGGACCGCTCGGTCCTCGGACCCGGCGCCGGACGCGTCGTCGGCCGGCTGCTCGAACGTCGCCGGCGGCACCAGCGCGCCCGCCTTGAGCGTGCGCCCCACCGTGCACGCCCGGTCGATCGACCGCTGCGCCAGCAGCAGCGTCTTGTTGCGGGACTGCTCGTCGAGGCTCGACAGGTCGATCTCGAACTTCTCCGTCAGGACCGGGTAGAGGTCCTGCTCCATGTCCTTCGGGTCCTCCACACGGATCGTGACCCGGTAGTCGTCGCCGAGCACGCGCGAGAACTTCGTGTCGCTCGACATGCCCGCGCACGCCGCGAGCGCGATCTTCAGCAGCTCGCCGGGCGTGAACACCGCGCCGGAGGACGCCGGCCCGATCTCGACGCTCGCGCCCCGCGCGGTGTACCCGCGGTACGTGCGCGTGCCGGTGCGCTCCACCCACAGCGGGTCCGTCGGCGTGGGGGTCACGGCAGGGGCGTCGTCGGCGGTCAGCTTCTCGTCGGTCATGCCCCGATCCTCGCACCGACGTCGGACCCGGCGCGACGGCGTCCGTCACACCGCCGCCCCCGCGCGAGCATGCGGTGACGGTGCCACGATCGGGGGATGAGCGCACGCGACCGGTCCGACGTCGGGAGCGGCAAGATCCTGCCCGAGGAGCTGAGCGCCGCCGGACACCCCGCGGACCCCGAGCCCGAGATCCACCCCGAGCGGCACTGGGTGACCGGACCGGACGTCGCCGCGGCCGAGCGGCGCACCCAGCCCGCCGGGACCGGCGCCGGGGAGCACGCCCCCGTCGAGAGCGGGGCGCACTTTCGCGGGGCACCCGACGACGCGGTGGCCGAGCCCGTGGAGATGAGGCGTCCGCCGCGGCACGGCGCGGGGGAGCGCTGACTCGCGCCGGGCTGTGCTGACTGGCGCCGTCGTGCGCTGACTGGCGCCGGCGTGCGCTGACTCGCGACGGGCTGTGCTGACTCGCGCCATCGTGTGCTGGCTCGACGGTCAGCGGTCCAGGAGGGCGTGGGTGCGCTCGACCGCGGCGGCACGGTGCGCGCGGGACGTCCAGGCGCGGGCGTCGGCCGAGGTCGGGACGAGCTGGAGGTGCGCGGCGGCGTCGCGCAGGGACAGCGCGTCGAG
The DNA here is from genome assembly GCF_001636295.1 of Isoptericola dokdonensis DS-3. Lineage (NCBI taxonomy): Bacteria > Bacillati > Actinomycetota > Actinomycetes > Micrococcales > Promicromonosporaceae > Isoptericola > Isoptericola dokdonensis. The sequence continues at coordinate 3,382,502 of NZ_CP014209.1, forward strand.
GGTCGTGCGGCCGACGCGCACCGTCCCCGTGGCGACGGGCGCGGGCAGGGTCACCCACCAGCGGGGCGCGTCGTCGCCGCGCACCCACAGCTCGACCCGGTCGGGCAGGAACGCGTAGACGACGTGCTCGCGGTCCGAGGTGTCCGGCGGCAGGCCGCGCGTCCCGGCGCGCAGCGAGCGCGCCTCCGCGGTGAGCGCCGCCGTCGGGCGCCCCACCACCAGCGGGACCCCGGGCCGCAGGTGCTCCACCCGCCGCACCTGCCCCCGCACCCGCGCCGCCACCACGCCGGACCAGGTGAGCACGGCCAGCGCCGCGACCACCAGGAGCACGCCGACGAGGGCGAGCACCCCCGGGTCGCCGAGCCGCCTGCCGATCAGCCCCGCGTACAGCAGCACGATCAGGACGCTCACGGTGGCGGCGAGGGCGCCGGTCGTCACGAGGGGGCGGGACCGCATGGCGCCACCGTAGCGTCGGACGCGCCTCGTAGGATCGTCGCCATGAGTGCAACCCCGGCCGCGGTCGTCCCGACGCCCTACGAGGACCTCCTGCGTGACGTGCTGGAGCACGGCACGCACAAGGACGACCGGACGGGGACGGGCACGACCAGCGTGTTCGGTCGGCAGATCCGCTACGACCTCTCCCAGGGGTTCCCGCTGATCACCACCAAGCGGGTGCACCTCCGCTCCATCGCGTACGAGCTGCTGTGGTTCCTGCGCGGCGACTCGAACGTTCGCTGGCTGCAGGAGCGCGGCGTGAGCATCTGGGACGAGTGGGCGGACGCCGACGGCGAGCTCGGCCCCGTGTACGGGGTCCAGTGGCGGTCGTGGCCGACGCCGGACGGCCGGCACGTGGACCAGATCGCCCAGGTGATCGAGCAGATCCGCACGAACCCGGACTCGCGCCGGCACGTCGTGTCCGCGTGGAACGTCGCGGAGATCTCCAACATGGCGCTGCCGCCGTGCCACCTGCTGTTCCAGTTCTACGTGGCGGACGGCCGGCTGAGCTGCCAGCTCTACCAGCGGTCGGCCGACCTCTTCCTCGGGGTGCCGTTCAACATCGCGTCCTACGCGCTGCTCACGCACATGGTGGCCGCGCAGACCGGCCTCGAGGTGGGCGACTTCGTGTGGACGGGCGGCGACTGCCACGTCTACGACAACCACCTGGAGCAGGTGCGCACCCAGCTCACCCGGGAACCGCTCCCGTACCCGACGCTCCGCCTGGCGCCGCGGGACTCGATCTTCGACCACGAGCTCGAGGACGTCGAGGTGCTCGGGTACGAGCACCACCCCGCGATCAAGGCGCCCGTCGCCGTATGAGGGACGGGACGTCGGTCGGGCTGATCTGGGCGCAGGCGCGCGACGCGCAGGGGCGGCCCGTCATCGGGGCGGCGGGCGCGATCCCGTGGCACGTCCCGGAGGACTTCGCGCACTTCCGCCGCACCACCTCCGGGCACCCGGTGGTGATGGGGCGTCTCACCTGGGAGTCCCTGCCGCCACGCTTCCGCCCGCTGCCGGGCCGCACCAACGTGGTCGTGAGCCGCAGCGGGCGGCCCGTGGACGGCGCCCTGGTCGCGTCGACGGTCGCCGAGGCGCTGGACGTCGCCGCGGCGGCGCCGGGCGGCGACGAGGTCTGGGTGATCGGCGGCGGGCAGGTCTACGCCGCCGCGCTGGCGCTCGCGGACCGCTGCGTCGTCACGGAGGTCGACACCGTCGTCGACGGGGACGCTTTCGCCCCGGTGCTCGACCCTGACGCCTGGGGACCGGTCGGCGACGTCGGCGACGACTGGTCCGCGTCCTCGGGCACGGCCAGGTTCCGCGTCCGGACGCACGGGCGCCGCTGACCTGCGGCGACGCCCTGTCGCGGCGTGGGACGGCCGCCGTCGGCGGGCTGCCCGGGGCTTCGCCGGGCGCGGATTGTGCCTGGTCGAGGGCCGACTTGGCAAGCGTTTGCCCATCGCGCGAATCGTGCTGTACCTTCACCTGAAACCGGTTACCGGGCGCTGGCGCTCGGAACCACGAACGGCTCGAGGACGAGCACGGAAGGGCGCACCGATGGTGGTTGTGACGGACGCAGGAGCCGCGCGATGAGCGCGACGACGGCATCGAAGGCGGCGGCGGCAGCGGCCACCGGAACCCCGGTGCGCGCGAGCCTCCCCGGAGGCGGCACCCCCAGGAAGCGGACCAGCGCGCTGCTCAAGCACCGCACGCTGTACCTCATGGCGGTCCCCGGGATCCTCTACTTCCTGGTGTTCAAGTACGCCCCCATGGGCGGCCTGGTCATCGCCTTCCAGGACTACCTGCCGTTCCTCGGCATCGCCGACAGCCCCTGGGTGGGTTTCGAGCACTTCGTGCGCTTCTTCACCGAGGACACGTTCTTCCTGCTGCTGCGCAACACCATCATCATCTCGCTGCTGATGCTGGTGTTCGCGTTCCCGGTGCCGATCATCCTGGCGCTGCTGCTCAACGAGGTCCGCACCCGGTCCTTCCAGCGCACCATCCAGTCGGTGATCTACCTGCCGCACTTCCTGTCCTGGGTCATCGTCGTCTCGATCTTCTACGTGATGCTCTCCACCGACGGCGGCAGCATCAACAACCTCATCGTCGCGGCCGGCTTCGACCCCGTCCCGTTCCTCACGGACCCCGACTGGCTGCGGCCGATGTACATCATGCAGGAGATCTGGAAGGGCGCCGGCTGGGGCACCATCGTCTACCTCGCGGCCATGACCGCGGTCGACACCCAGCTCTACGAGGCCGCTGAGCTCGACGGCGCCAACCGGCTGCGCCAGACCTGGCACATCACCCTGCCGGCGATCCGCCCCACCATCATCGTCATGTTCATCCTGGCGATCGGCGACTTCCTCGAGCTCGGGTTCGAGCACATGTACCTCGTGCTGAACTCCCTCAACCGCGAGGTCGGCGAGATCTTCGACACCTACGTGTACACCGCGGGCATCCAGAACGGCCAGCTCAGCTACGCCTCCGCCGTCGGCCTCTTCAAGGGCCTCGTCGGTCTCGTGCTCGTGGTCATGGCCAACAAGATGGCCAAGCGCTTCGGCGAGGAGGGCGTCTACTGACGCCCCCGGCGTCAGGACGACGGCACCACGATGTTCTCCTTCGAAGGATTCGTCCGGATCAACACGGCCGCCACCGCCGTGTACCGCCTCGCGTACCTCAACCTCCTGTGGGTCGCGACGACGGTGCTCGGCCTCGGGGTGGTCGGGTTCGGGCCCGCGTCGTACGCGCTCGCCGCGTACCTGGACCGCTGGGTGCGGCACGGCGAGACCCCGCCGCCCGCCCGGACGTTCTGGCGGTCCGTGCGTGAGCGGACGTGGCACACGATCCTCGTCGGCTGGATCCTGCTCGGCGCCGGCGCGATCGTCGTCACCAACGTCCTGCGCTCCCCGGACGGTACCGTGCGCGCGCTCAACGTCGTCGCGCTCGTCGTCCTCGTGGTGGTCGCCGCCTACGTGTTCCCCGTGATGGCCGCGACCGACATCACGTCGGTCCCGCGCCAGCTCGGTGCCGCGCTGCTGCTCGGCTTCGGCTCCCTGCACTGGACCGTGCTCGGCGGGACCGTCGTCGCGGTCACCACGTGGCTGCTGTGGAGCTTCGCCACCCCGCTGCTGCTGCTCTTCGGGGCCGGCGTCCCGGCGCTCGTCGTCGCGCTGGTCACCCGCATCGTCTTTCGACCCCTGGTGGAGAGCCCGGCGCTGCCGGGCCGCACCATGCACCACCCCCTCGACACGCCTGTGACGGAGCAGGCGTCATGAAAGGAGCAAGGTCCATGAGGAGAGGCACTTTCGCCAAGGGCGCCGCGTCGGCCGCGGTCGTCGCGCTGGCGCTCACCGCGTGCAGCGGAGGCACGGATGAGACCGGTGAGGGCGAGGCCTCCACCGAGCCGATCACCTGGATGGCGATGCTGCACACGCCGACCACCCCCGAGCCGGACGGTGTCATCGAGACCGCCCTCGAGGAGCACACCGGCGAGAAGTTCGAGATGCAGTGGGTCCCGGACGCCTCGAAGGAGGAGAAGATGAACGCGGCCCTCGCCTCCGGCGCGCTGGCCGACATCGTCTCCCTCACCCAGGTCGACAGCTCCACGACCCGCCAGGCGATGTCGTCGGGCATGTTCTGGGACGTCGAGCCGTACCTCGCCGACTACCCGAACCTGTCGCAGATCGACCCGCAGACGCTCGAGTCCGCGCGCATCGACGGCAAGCTCTACGGCGTGCCCTTCCAGAAGGTCAAGGCGCGCTACGGCGTCATCGTCCGCCAGGACTGGCTGGACAACCTCGGCCTGGAGACCCCGCACACGATCGAGGACCTCACCGAGGTCGCGAAGGCGTTCACCACGGACGACCCGGACGGCAACGGCAAGGACGACACGACGGGCTTCATCGACCGTCTCGAGAGCTTCAAGGTCGGCTTCCGCTCCCTCGCCGGCTACTTCGGCGCCGGGCAGACCTTCCAGGTGGCCGACGACGGCCAGGTCGTGCCGGCGTTCGCCACCGACGAGTACAAGGAAGCCATGGAGTGGTACCGCTCCGTCTACGAGGCGGGCGCGGTCAACCAGGAGTTCGTGACCGTCCAGAAGCAGAACCAGCAGGACGCGATCGCCCAGGGCAAGGGCGGCATCGTCGTCACCGGCCTGTTCGAGGCGAAGAACTACATGGCCCTCGCCGAGAGCGCCGACCCGGAGACCCCGATGGCGTGGGCCCTGGTCAACGACATGACCTACGGTGACGTCGAGCGTCGCATCCTCACCGACACCAACGGTGGCATGGGCGGCTGGCTCGCCTTCCCGAAGTCCGAGGTCGAGTCCGAGGCCGACCTCCAGCGCATGCTCGGGTTCGTCGACAAGCTGATCGACGAGGAGGCGTTCGGCCTCATGACCAACGGCATCGAGGGCACGCACTACGAGACGGACGCCGACGGCGTCGTCAGCATCACCGACACCACCGCGTGGGAGCAGCAGGTCCAGCCCTACTCGTCCTCGCGCCCGTCGGAGAAGGTCGTCACCTACAAGTCGTCCGTCCCGTACGTCGACGAGGGCAACGAGCTCATGCTCGAGAACGAGGAGTACGCCGTCGTCAACCCGGCGCAGTCCCTCACGTCCGAGGCGTACAACCGCCAGTGGTCGACGATCGAGCAGAAGATCAACGACGCCTACAACCAGTACATCACCGGCGCGATCGAGATGGCCGACTACGAGGCCGCCATCGAGGAGGTCCGTGGCCAGGGTCTCGACGACATCATCGCCGAGTACACCGCCGCGTACGCCGAGGTGAACGGCTGACGGTGACCCGTCGCTGACACGGCGGGGGGTGCGTCCCCACGGGCGCACCCCCCGCACCCGGCGGCCCGGCCGCCGCGAACCCCCTGACCCCGCAGGACCTGGAGACACCCGTGCAGAACGCCACCGTCGAGATCGCCCCCGGCGACGCCGTCGAGGTCGGGACGGCCCGCTGGCAGTCCGCGATCGACGCCGCAGCCCGCGCCGGCGGCGGGACCGTCGTCGTCCCCGCCGGGACGCACCACACGGGCTCCCTGCGCCTGCGCTCGAACGTCGAGCTCCACCTCGAGGCCGGCGCCGTCCTGCGGTTCGTGCCCGACCCCGCGCTCTACCCGCCCGTCGAGGCGCGGTGGGAGGGCGCGCCGGAGACCATCCACCAGCCGTGCCTGTACGCCCGTGGCGAGACCAACGTGTCCATCACGGGCCTCGGCACCATCGACGGTCAGGGCGCCCCCTGGTGGGACACGTTCCGGAACCGTCGTGACGAGCTCGCGCACCCGCGCCCCACCCTCGTCGGCCTGCACGAGTGCGAGCGGGTCACGATCCGCGACGTCACCCTGCGCAACTCGCCGAGCTGGACGGTGCACCCGCTGCTCTGCGAGAACGTCACCATCACCAACCTCGTCATCGTCAACCCCGCCGACTCGCCCAACACCGACGGCATCGACCCCGAGTCGTGCCGCAACGTGCGGATCAGCGACTGCCACATCGACGTCGGCGACGACTGCATCGCCATCAAGGCCGGCACCGAGCGCTCCCCGGAGCGCGTGCCCTGCGAGAACATCACCATCACCAACTGCACGATGGTGCACGGGCACGGCGGCGTCGTCATGGGCAGCGAGATGTCCGGCGGGGTGCGCAACGTCGTCATCAGCAACTGCGTGTTCGAGGGCACCGACCGCGGCATCCGGTTCAAGGCCCGGCGTGGTCGCGGCGGCGTCGTCGAGGACGTCCGCGTCACCAACGTGATCATGCGCGGCGTCATGTGCCCGTTCGTGGTCAACCCCTTCTACTTCTGCGGCCCGGACGGCAAGCTGCCGCACGTCGGAGACCGCAACCCGCACCCCGTGGGCGACGACACCCCGGTGTTCCGCCGCATCCACCTCGCGCACATCACCGCGCGCGACGTGCACGCGTCCGCCGGCCACCTGTTCGGCCTGCCCGAGGCGCCGCTGACCGACCTCACCCTCGACGACGTCACCGTCTCGTTCGCCGCGGACCCCGTGCCCGGGCAGCCCGCCATGGCCGCCTGGGTCGACGACGTCACCCGGCAGGGCTTCCGCCTCGGGCACGTCGCGGACTCGTCGATCGTGCGGGTGCGCGTCGAGGGTCACGACGGTGCGGCCTTCCAGGTCGAGGACAGCCCCACGCTGCGGATCACCGACTCGACGGGCTCCGAGGCGTGAGCACGGCCGTGCGTCCCCGCCCCGCTGCGACCGCCGACGAGGCGGCGCGCCCCGTGCGCCGCACCGTCGAGGTGTGGTCCGCGGCCGTAGGCATGGCGCTCACCACCGTGCTGGCCGGCGGGTTCGCCCTCGTCGTCAACCGGACGGACGAGCAGACGTTCGCCGACGCCCTGCTGCCCGCGATGCGCGGGGCCGGGCTGGTCGCGGACACGGTCGCCCTGGAGGACGCCTTCACCGGGGCGCGCACGCTGGCCGCCTGGTTCGGCTTCACCGTCGTCGCCGTGCTGCTGCTCGGCACGATCGGCATCTTCCTCGCCCGCCGTCGCCCGCGACGCCGCAGCACCGGCTGGTGGTTCCTCGCGGCCGGGCTGGTCTGCCTGGTCGGCAGCCAGCTCGTCCTCTACCCCGTCGCCTTCCTGTTCTTCGTCAGCGCGGGGCTGTTCGCCCTGCGCAAGCCAGACCTCGGGAGTACCCCATGAGCAAGTCCACCGCCGCGCCGACGTCGTCCCGGCAGGCCAAGCAGGCCGGAGCACGCCGCCAGACCACGGGCATGCGGGTGTTCCAGGTCGTCAACGGGATCGTGCTGGTCACGTTCGCACTGATCTGCGTGCTGCCGTTCCTCAACGTGCTCGGCAGCTCCTTCGCCACCCCCGGCGAGCTCGCGACGCGGTCGTTCATCATCGTCCCGTACGAGTTCACGCTCGACGCCTACAAGTACATCCTGTCGACGTCGACGATCTTCCGGGCGATGGGCGTCTCGCTGTTCGTCACCATCGTCGGCACGTTCGTCAGCCTGCTGCTCACCGCGCTCATGGCGTACGCGCTGTCCAAGCGCTACCTGCGCGGTCGCCGCGTCATCAACTTCCTCGTGGTGTTCACGATGCTGTTCAGCGGCGGCATGATCCCCACGTTCATCGTGGTGCAGAGCCTCGGCCTCATCGACTCGCTGTGGGCGCTGATCCTGCCCGTGGCGATCAACGCGTTCAACTTCGTCATCATGCGCAGCTTCTTCCAGGCGATCCCGGACTCCCTGGAGGAGGCGGCCCGCATCGACGGCTGCTCCGACCTGGGCACGTTCTTCCGGATCGTCCTGCCGCTGTCGCTCGCGTCGATCGCCACGATCGGCCTGTTCTACGCCGTCGGCTACTGGAACACGTACCAGAACGCCATCCTGTACATCAACGACTCCACGAAGTGGCCGATCCAGGTGCTGCTGCGCCAGATCGTCATCGTCGCGTCCGGCATGAACGCCGACGCCTCCGCGGTGGACGTGGTGCCGCCCGCGCAGTCCGTGAAGATGGCCGTCATCGTCGTCGCGACCCTGCCGATGCTGCTGGTCTACCCGTTCATCCAGCGCTACTTCGTCAAGGGTGCGCTCATCGGCTCCGTCAAGGGCTGACCCCTCCCGCCGAGCGTCTCTGAAAGTGGTCCATGGAAGCCCCACGGACCACTTTCGGAGACGCTCGGCGCGGTGCTGGGGGACTACGCCGGGACGTACGTCGCGTCGACCTGCCAGCCGGCGGGGAGGCCCTCGCCGAAGCCCTGCGAGGCCACGGTGAGCAGGCCGTCGTCCGTCAGGACGAGGCGCAGCCGGACCGACGCGAGCTCGTCGCCGAGCACGGCGCAGCGCAGGTCCAGCGTCCCGGGGCCCGACCAGCCCGCGGTGACGACCGCCCGCGCGCCCTCGATGGTGGCCTGCGTCGGGGCCGTCACGTCGAACGTGAGCACCCAGCCGCCGGCGGCCGACACGGTGCCGCCGGTCGGGCCGACGTCGAGCACGACGTCCGCCGGGGCGTCCGGGACGTCGGTGGTCCAGCGGCCGACGACGGCACGCGCGTGCGCGGGGTCGTGCCGCGGGGCCGGCCAGGCCAGGTCGGACGGCGACCCGGTGCGGACGGTCTGACGCGACGACCACCACCGCGGCACCACGTCCTGCAGGAGTGCGTCGATCAGCCGCTGGTCGCCCGCCGGGCACGGCTGGGTGTCCGCCGTGACCACCACCAGCAGCCCGCGCCCCGGGTCACCCCACGCGAGCTGCCCGCCGAGCCCGAACATCAGCCAGCCGCCCTGTGCGGGAAGCCACGTCTGGAACCCGTACGCCTGCCGCAGCTCCGACCCCCACGACTGCTGACGGGTGTCCGCCTGCGAGGCGGTCATGGCCTCGACGAAGGCGGCCGGGACCAGGGAGCGGCCGTCGTGCGTGCCGCCGTCGAGCACCACCTGGGCGATGCGGCGCAGGTCGCGGGCGCTGCACACGAGCCCGGAGCCGCCCTGGCTCCAGCCGTCCGGGCCGGGCAGCACCCGCACCTCCCCGACCCCGAGGGGATCGAGCAGCCGCGGCCGCAGGAAGTCCACGAGCGAGCCACCCGTGACCCGCTCGACCAGCGCGGCGAGCACGTACGACCCGCTCGTGTCGTACGTGAAGACCGTCCCCGGGCGGTGCGTCGGCGGCACGCGGAACCACGACTCCAGCCAGGGGCCGTCGTAGCGCTTGTACGTCGTGGCGCGGTGCGGGCCGCGCATGGCGAGCAGGTCGTGGACGGTCGTCGCCGCCAGCCACGGGTGGACGGGATGCTCGCCGACCTGGTCGGGGAAGAACCGCACGACCGGGTCGTCGAGGCGGAGCAGGCCGTCGTCGGCGAGCAGACCCACGGCCAGCGCCGTCAGCGACTTCGACACCGAGTACAGGCGGTGCGGGGTGTCCAGGGTCAGGGGTGCGCACGCGGCGGACTCCACGACCTCGCCGTCCACCAGCACCTCGACGGTGTGCAGCGCGACGTCCAGGGCGCGGGCCCGCTCGGCGAGCAGGTCGGTCAGCGACGGGGGAGTCGTCATCGGGCGGTCACCGCCGCGTCGGCGCGGACCGCGTCGTCGGACGGCGGGGCGGCCGGGTCGAGCACGCCCAGGTCGCGCAGCGCCGCCACGACGATCCCGGCGACGGCACGGGCGCCGTCCGCGGACAGGTGCGTGTCGTCCCGCTCGCCGTCCGGGTAGCCGGGCCACCGCCCGGGCTCCAGCCACAGGAACGACGCCTTGCTGCCCTCGACGCCCTGCGACTGCCACAGCGCGCGGGTGGCGCGGGTCAGGTCGACGAGCGGCACCCCCTCGGTCTCGGCCAGACGGCGCACCACCTGCGGGTACGCGCCGTGCGTCGAGACCGCGCGGTCGCCGTCGAACCGGCGGCGCTCCACCGACGTCACCAGCACGGGGTGCGCGCCCCGGGCGCGGGCGCCGGCGAGCACCCGCCGCAGGTGCGCCGGGTAGGCGCGGTGGGGGTCGGCGTGGCGCTCGTCGTCCTTCGCGTCGTTGTGGCCGAACCCGACCAGGACGACGTCGCCCGGTCGCACCTGCTCCAGCGCGGCGGTGAGGTGGCCGCTCGCGATCAGGCTGGTGGTGCTCATCCCGGACACCGCGTGGTTGGCGACCTCCCGGCCGCTCAGCTCCGCGAGGACCTGCGCCCAGCCGGTCCGCGGGGCGCGGTCCGGGGTGTAGTCGCTCGCGGTGGAGTCGGAGAGCACGTGCAGGCGGCCCCGCGGCGGGGGAGCGGGCGACCAGCCGGTCAGGTGCTCGTCGGGGTCGACGCCGGCGGGCAGCGGCAGGTCGTGCTCGGCCGACGCCGCCGCACCGCCCGGTGCGAGCACCGTGCCGGACTCGCCGAACCGCGCGTCCGTGCGCCACGAGTAGCCGCCCATGTCCGCCCAGCGGTCCGCCGCGACGTGCGGCCCCACCGTGCAGTCCACGAACAGCGCCTGCCCGGCCGCCTCCGGGCGCCCGCCCGGGTGCCACGGTCGTGCCAGCCGCACCGAGCCCGGCTCGACGTCGTCGTCCGCCGTGAACCGCACGCCGCGGAACAGGAACCCGCGCGGGTTCTCCAGCACGGTGCTCGGGGCCGCGACGTACCCGGCACCGCACGAGCGGACCTCGCCGCCCTCGATCAGCGCCGTCGCCCGGCCGTACACGAAGTCGACGTCGCCCACGACCAGGCAGTCGCGCACCAGGACGTGGCTGACATGCGCGAACGACCGCGAGTCCAGCAGCAGCGTGTCCTGGCGGCCCAGCAGCCGGCAGCCCTCCACCACGATCCGCGTGCCGCGCGTGCGCAGCGCGAGGGCCTGCTGGTCCGGCACGTCGGTGCCGCGCCGCTTGTCGTACGTGTTGCGGATGGTCAGGTGGCGCAGCGTGACGTCGTCGGCGTCCACGGTGAACGTGGCGCACTCCTGGACCACCGGCATGCCCGTGGCGCCGAGGTCGCCCTGGCGCAGGTCGCTCGTCACGACCACGTCGGCGGGGTCGCCGGTGAGGGACCGGATCAGCAGGGGTGCGCGTCGCGGCGCGACGACGACCTGCTCCGGGTAGACGCCGGGATGGACGACGATCTCGGTGACGTCGGGGTCGGCCAGCGCCAGACCGAGGGTGGGGACGAGGTCGGCGTCGTCGCCGACGTGCACGGTGCGGGACATGGGTCGAGGCTAGTAAGCGGTTTCCGGTGGCGTCCAACCGGTCGGCACGTGCTGCGGTCCGGTCGGTGGTGGGTGGCCGCGCGTCGTCGCGTTCACGGGCCCCAGGGGGCCCTCCACTTCGGGACGGACGACGACGCGCGGCCACCCACCACCGTCCTTGCGGTGGCATCGCCGAGTCAGCGCACGGTGGCGCGAGTCAGCGTGGAACTCGACCAGTCAGCGCACGGTGACCCGTGACTACCAGGCGGCGTTGCGGGCCATCTCCAGCGCGATCTCCTGCCACCACTGGCCGGCGGGCGGCCCGCCGTTGCAGGACCCGTCGGACTCGCCGGGCAGCTTCACCCACAGCAGGGCGTCCAGACCGTCCGCACCGCCGACGACGCCCGGCCGTTCGCCGAGGGCCCGCCCGCGCGGGTTGCACCACTCGCCGTTGGAACCGTTGCCGTTGCGGGAGGTGTCGACGACGAACCGGGCGCCTCCCGTGAGCGCGGAGATCTGCTGGCCGTACGCCCGTTCGCCCGCGGTGGGACGGTAGTTCGACGTGTTGAGGGCGAAGCCGACGGCATGCTCGAACCCGACCTGGTTGAGGCGGTTCGCGGCCTCGGACGCGCTGAGCCAGCCGGAGTGCCCGGCGTCGATGTACACGCGGCCACCGGCCTCGGTGAGGACCCGTGCGGCGTACCTGAGATAGCCGACGCGGTCACCCTGCCCGCTGCAGTCGCCGAGCTGGGCGAGGGCGTCGGGCTCGAGGACGATGGACGGGCTGCCCTGGATCCCGTCGGCGACGGTGTCGATCCAGCGGGCGTACTCGCTCTCGGCGACCCCGCCCCCGGAGTGGCTGCCGCAGTCGCGGCCGGGGATGGCGTAGACCGCGAGGACCGGGGTCGCGCCCGCGGCGACGGCTCGGCCCGTGTAGTCGGCCACGGCGGCGCGCTCCTCCTCGGCGCTGTTCCAGTTGCCCACCCAGTACGCCTGCGGCGTCAGGGCGATCTTCTCCAGCAGGGCCTTGTCGGTGCCGCTCGCCTGCTCCCAGGCGGCGTAGCCCTGCGTGCCCGGGTCGACGTAGAACGGGCCGTCCGGTGCCGGCGTCGGGCTGGGCTCGGGGCTCGGCTCCTCGCTCGGGTCGGGGTCGGGGTCGGGGTCGGGCGTGGGCGTGGGGGACGGCGTCGGCCCCGACACGTCCCCGGTGCAGTCCACGCCGTCGAGCGCGAAGTCCGTCGGCACCGGGTTGCTGCCGCCCCAGGTGCCGATGAAACCGAAGCTCGTCGCGGCGTCGGCCCCGAGCTGCGCGTTCCATGCGACCCCCGAGGCGCGCACCGTGCTGCCGCTCTGCGTCACCGTGGCGTTCCACGCCTGGGTGACCTGCTGCCCGGACGTCGTCGTCCAGGTGAGCTCCCACGTGGGCAGGGCGTCGCCCAGGTTGGTGACCGTGACGTCACCCTGGAAGCCGCCCTGCCACTGCGACGTCACCCGGTAGTCGACGCTGCATCCCGCGGCAGCTGCCGCACTGGTCGCGGCGACCACACCGGCCGCCCCGGTGGTGCCGAGCGCGAGGGTGGCGGCGAGGGCCGTCCAGCGGGTTCGTCGTCGTACCTGCTGCATGTCGTGCTCCGATCCGAAGGGGACAGACGGAGCCACGCTAGGAGAGGGCTCGGCAGCGCCCAAGGACCTAAACGATTCGGTCGGGCCGCCGCCGCTGCGCTGGCTCGCGCGGCTGTGCGCTGACTCAGGCCCCGGTCGTGCCCCGGAGACGACGACGCGGCCGGCCCAGGTGGGCCGGCCGCGTCGCGGAGGCGAGGAACAGCCCGCGGACGGGCCGCCGCGGCTCAGACGAGGTCGCGCACCGCCGCGTACTGCTCGCGCACGACGGGCCGCGGGTCGGCGTCGAGCGTCGAGTCGACGGCGGTCGCCCAGTCCGGCGCGTCCGCCGCCGGGTCCCCGGCCGCGGCGAGCACCCACGCGGCCTGGCGCGCGGCGCCGTCGGCGACGTACTCCCCGGGCTCGGGCACGGTGATGGGCACGCCGAACACCTGCGTGGCCACCTCCTGCACGGCGGCCGACCGGGCGGCGCCCCCGATGAGCATGACCCGCTCCACCGGCACGCCCTGGGCGCGCAGCGCGTCCAGCCCGTCCGCGAGACCGCACAGCATCCCCTCGACATAGGCGCGGGCGAGGTGCTCGCGCGTGGAGTTCGCCAGCCGGATGCCGTGCAGGGTTCCGGTCGCGTCGGGGCGGTTGGGGGTCCGCTCGCCCTCCAGGTAGGGGACGAGCACCAGGCCGTCGGCGCCGGGCGGGGCAGCCTGCGCGAGACGTGCCAGCTCGACGACGTCGACGTCGAGCAGGGTGCGGGCGGCGTCGAGCACACGGGCCGCGTTGAGGGTGACGGCGAGCATGAGGGCGTTGCCGGTCGCGTCCGCGAAGCCGTTGATCGCGCCCGAGCCGTCTGCCGTCCGCGTCGGCGCGACGGCCGACACGACGCCCGACGTCCCCAGGGAGATCGCGATGTCGCCCGGCTCCATGCCGAGACCCAGCGCAGCCCCCGCGTTGTCGCCGGCACCCGGCCCGATCAGCGCGCCGCCGTCGACCTCGGCGCCCGCCACCGACGGGTGCGCCGTCCCGCCGGACTCCGCGGGACCGAGCACGCGCGGCAGCACGACGTCGTCGCGACCCAGCGCCAGACGCAGCAGGTCGCGGCGGTACTCGCCCGCGCCGTCGGCGCCCTGCGCGTCGTAGTAGCCGGTGCCCGACGCGTCCGAACGGTCCGTGACCAGCGCGTCGAGGTCAGGCCCGAGCGGCGAGGAGTCCGCCGGGCCGTAGCCGGCGATCCGCCACGTCAGCCAGTCGTGGGGGAGCGCCACCGCCGCGACCCGGGTCGCGTTCTCCGGCTCGGCGTCACGCAGCCAACGCAGCTTCGTGACCGTCAGCGACGCCACCAGCACCGAACCCGTCGCGTCGGCCCACGCCTGCGCGCCCGCCGTGCGGTCGCCGTCGCCGAGCTCGCGGATCAGGTCCTCGGCTGCCGGGGCGGACCGGGTGTCGTTCCACAGCAGGGCGTCACGGATCACGCGGCCCTCGGCGTCGAGCGCCACCAGGCCGTGCTGCTGGCCGCCGACGGCGATCGCGGCGACGTCGTCCAGGCCGCCCGCCGCGCGCGCGGCCTCGCCGAACGCCGTCCACCAGTGGTCCGGGTGGATCTCCGTGCCGTCCGGGTGCTTGGCCGCACCCGAGCGCACCAGCGCGCCCGTCGCGGCGTCACGGACGACGATCTTGCAGGACTGCGTGGACGTGTCCACGCCTGCCACGAGGGGCATCTTCGCTCCAGGAGTAGTCAGAGGGTGATGCGCCGAGATCGACCCGTGCGGACCGAGATCGACCTTCAGAAGGTCGATCTCGGTCCGCACGGGTCGATCTCGGCAGGGGGACGCCTCAGCCTGTTCTCATGATCGGCCGAGGCTGCGGTTCCGCGGCTGGCGAGTGCTCGTTGCCGGAGGTCGGGATCGTCCTGCGCTCGCAAGCTCGCTCCGGACGCTCCCTCGGCCCTCAGCCCTCACCAGCCGCTGCACCTCCGCCTCAGCCGATGAGGTGGCGGAGCGCGAGCTGGTGCAGGCGCACCAGGCCGTAGTCGCGCTCGGCGACGGCGTCGGCGTCGATGTCCACCGTCGGGTCGGCGAGGAAGGCGTCGAAGGACTCGTCGGCGCCGAGGGTCGGCTCGGCGAGCTCGACGATGCCGGCGTGCTCGAACGCGGCCTGGACCTCGGCGTCCTCGCGGTACGCCTTGGCCTTCGCGGCGAGCATGTCGTAGGTCTCCATGTTCGCCTTGGCGGACTCCCACACGCCGTCGAGGTACTCGGTGCGCGACGGCTTGTAGTCGAAGTGGCGCGGGCCCTCGTAGCGGGGGCCGCCGTTCGGGAAGCCGTTCTCCAGCAGGTCGACGGTGAAGAACGCGCTGAGCAGGTCGCCGTGGCCGAACACGAGGTCCTGGTCGTAGCGCGGGCCGTGCTGACCGTTGAGGTCGATGTGGAACAGCTTGCCGCAGTACAGCGCGAGCGCGAGGCCGTGCGTGTAGTTGAGGCCCGCCATCTGCTCGTGGCCCGTCTCCGGGTTGAGGCCCACGATGTCGCCGTTGTCGAGGGTGTTGATCAGGGCGATGGCGTGGCCGATGGTCGGCAGGAAGATGTCGCCGCGGGGCTCGTTCGGCTTCGGCTCGAGGCCGATGCGCAGGTCGTAGCCCTTGTCCTTGATGTAGGCGGCGACGGTGTCGATGCCCTCGGCGTAGCGGGCGTGCGCGGCGTGCAGGTCCTTCGAGTTGTCGTACTCGGTGCCCTCGCGGCCGCCCCACATGACGAACGTGGAGGCGCCCATCTCGGCGGCGTTGTCGACGCTGCGCAGGACCTTCTTCAGGCCGAAGCGGCGCACGTCGCGGTTGTTCGACGTGAACGCGCCGTCCTTGAAGATCGGGTGCGAGAACGTGTTGGTGGTGACCATCTCGCAGACGAGGCCGGACTCCTGGGAGGCCTTCTTGACCGCGTCGATGCCGGCCTGGCGCTCGGCCTCGGTGGCGCCGAACTCGAACACGTCGTTGTCGTGGTACGTGAAGCCCCACGCGCCGAGCTCGGCGAGCTTGTGGATGGACTCGGCGGGGTCGAGCGCCGGGCGGGTGGCGGTGCCGAACGGGTCGTTGGCGGGCCAGCCGACGGTCCACAGGCCGAACGAGTACTTGATGTCGCTCACGGGGTCTCCTCGTCGAGTCGGTGCCGGGGCGGCAGCGGCCACGGCGTTTGTTGTACGGCTGAACTATTACCCGTCGCTCGGCTAGAGTCAAGGCGTGACCGCCGAGCCGACGACGACGCCCAGCACCTCGCCCGCGCCCGCGGACACGAGCGGTGCGGCGTCGCGCCAGCACACGCTGCGCGAACGCAACCTGCGCCTCGTGGCTCGCGCCGTCTACGACGCCGCCGCCTCCGGAGCGGCCACCACCCCACCGTCGCGCGCCGACGTCGCCGCCGCCACCGGACTCACCCGCGCCACCGTCTCGACCCTCGTCGACCGGCTCGTCGCCGCCCGCCTCGTCGCCGAGCTCGCCCCCGCCCCCGCCCAGCGCGCCGGCCGCCCCGCCGTGCCCCTCGTGCCCGCGCCGCGCACCGTCGTCGGCCTGGGCCTCGAGGTGAACGTCGACTACCTCGGCGTGCGCGTCCTCGACCTCGCGGGGGACGTCGTGGCGGAGCGCGTCGAACGGGGTGCGTTCCACGACGCCGACCCGGGGCGCACCCTCGGGAGCCTCGGGGCGCTCGCCGCCGACGCCGTCGCGCGCGTCGAGGCCGAGGGGATGCGCGTCGCCGGAGCACGGCTCGCGCTGCCCGGCCTCGTCGACGCCCGCACCGGCGAGCTCGAGGTCGCCCCCAACCTCGGCTGGTCGTCGCTGGACCCCGTGCCGCACCTCGGCCTCGACCTGCCCGTCCGCGTCGCGAACGAGGCCAAGCTCGCCGCGCTCGCCGAGCTCGCCGGCGACGTCCCCGACTCCTTCCTCTACGTCTCCGGCGACGTCGGCATCGGTGCGGCGATCGTCGTCGACCGGGCGCTGTTCCTCGCCGAGCGTGGCTGGAACGGCGAGGTCGGGCACGTCGTCGTCGACCCCGCCGGGCCCCGCTGCACGTGCGGCGCCCACGGCTGCCTCGAGCAATACGCGGGCAAGGAGGCGGTGCTGCGCGCGGCGGGCCTCGCGTCCGACGCCGCGGTCGGTGACCTGGTGACCCGCCTGCAGGGCGACGACGACGTCGCGCGCGCCGCCGTCGTCCGCGCCGGGCAGGCGCTCGGGTCCGCGCTCGCCGACTTCGTCAACCTCACCGGGGTGTCCACCGTGGTCCTCGGCGGCGTCTACACCGAACTGCTGCCGTGGCTCGCCGCCGAGGTGGACGCCGGTCTCACCGAGCGGGTGCTCGCCGCTCCGTTCGCCGCGCCGGACGTCCGCGCCGCGGGCGCCGGGAAGTTCGCCGCCCTCACCGGCGGGGCCCGTGAGGTGCTGCGGGACGTCGTCGCCGACCCGGCGTCGTGGGTCTGACCGGGGGCCGGGGTCGAGCGCGCGTCGCGGTACCGGGTACCCTGGCACCGTCCGTCGGGCGCCCCGCCCGCCGGACCGGTCGGCGGCAGCACAGCGCCGGTCCCAGCGCCTGTAGCTCAGGGGATAGAGCACCGCTCTCCTAAAGCGGGTGTCGAAGGTTCGAATCCTTTCAGGCGCACAGCGTTGTGAGATGCGCGCCCGGCACGCCGCCAGGTCACGTGGGTCACCCATGCCCGTGCGCGGCGGGTCCGACCAGCCCGAGCTCGGGTGGCGCGACGAACCCTTGACGATCCAGGCGGCGCCTGCCTCGCGGCCGAGCGGGCCTGTCCACGGGGGAGCACTGTCGGTCGTCGGCGACCAAGGGTTTGTCGTGTTGCGTTTCTCCTTCGCCAGGTGCGACAAACCCTAGTTGGTCGTGTCACTATGAGATGTGGCTGAGCGCGACAAGTCTGAGGATCTCCCGAGCGGGCGACGCGGCGGGCCCGGACGCAAGACGCGCGAAGCGATCTACGCCCAGCTCGACGACACGCTCGCCGACGTGAACCGGCGACTCGGCGGACTGCCCGCGCCCGCTGAGGCGCGAGCCATCTGGGACGAGCTGTGGGTGCACGACACGCACAACAGCACGGCGATCGAGGGCAACACCTTGGTGCTCAAGGAGGTTGAGCAACTGCTGCACGACGGCCTGGCCGTCGGTAACAAGGAGCTCAAGGACTACATGGAGGTCCGCGGCTATGCCGACGCTGCCACGTGGGTCTACGGCCATGCGTTGGACCCTGTGCACGAGGTCGGCACCGAGCTGCTCACCCTCACCGAGGTCCGGCGCCTGCACCAGATGGCGATGACCCCTGTCTGGGATGTCGCGCCGCACCCCGATGCAGGCCCGAACGAAGGGCCGGGCAGCTTCCGTGAGCACGACATCCACCCGTTCCCGGGCGGCATGCAGCCGCCGTCGTGGGCGCTGGTCGAACCCAGGCTGCGCGACTGGCTCGACAGGGTGAACGCCATCCGCGAGTCCGACGTGCACGCGATGGAGGCCGCCGCCGCGATCCACGTCGGGTTCGAGCAGGTGCACCCGTTCATCGACGGCAACGGGCGCACGGGTCGACTGCTGCTGAACCTCGTGCTGTGCCGCCTCGGCTACGCCCCAGCCATCATCCAGAACCGTGAGCGGCCCAAGTATCTGCGCGCGTTGCGTCAGGCCGACGGCGGCAACTTCGGGCCGCTGGGCGAGCAGATCGCGCGGGCCGTGCTGGACAACGTGCTGCGCTTCGTGGTCCCCGCCCTGGCTGGTCCGGCGCGCCTGGTGCCGCTGGCGTCGCTGGCCTCCCAGGGCCTGACCGTGGTGGCTCTGCGCGCGGCAGTGCAGCGTGGACGACTCAAGGCCCAGCGGACCGAGAGCGGTCAGTGGCTCTCGAGCAGGGCGTGGGTCGACGAGTACCTCGCCTCGAAGCACAAGCGCGGCGTCTGACGCTCGTCTTGTCGTGTTGCGATCTGCCGAGAGCCAGTACGACAAAGCTGCGTCGACCGAACCGTCCTGACGGTGGCGAGCGAACGACACCGTGACAGCGCCACCGTGCCACCTGGCACCACCTTGTGTTGCGGGAGTACGCTCGGCAAAAGTTCGGACGTGCGAAAATAGAGGTTCGGGGTGCGACACACATCCGGTGCGCGACGGCGCGCGACAGGTCTGCTCGGCACGGCCGCCGCGGGGGCGCTGCTCCTGGCGGCCTGCGCCGGCCCGGAGGCGCCGGGCGGCGACGACGACCGCCCCGTCGTCCTGACCACGTTCACCGTGCTGGCGGACGTCGCCGAGAACGTCGCCGGCGAGCACCTGCGCGTCGAGTCGATCACCAAGGCGGGCGCGGAGATCCACGGCTACGAACCCACGCCGCGCGACATCGCCAAGGCGACGGACGCCGACCTCATCCTCGACAACGGGCTGGGGCTGGAGGCGTGGTTCGCGCAGTTCGTCGAGTCGGTCGACGTGCCGCACGTCGTCGTCTCCGAGGGGGTGGAGGTCGTCGACATCACCGAGGACGCCTACGCCGGCAAGCCGAACCCGCACGCCTGGATGAGCCCGCTGAACGTCCAGGTGTACGTCGACACGATGGTCGACGCGTTCAGCGAGCTCGACCCTGCGCACGCCGCGGACTTCGCCGCCAACGGCGAGGCGTACCGCGCCGAGCTCCAGGACGTCCACGACGACCTCGTCGCGGCGGTCGAGACCCTCCCGGACAACGAGCGCGCCCTGGTGACGTGCGAGGGCGCGTTCTCCTACCTGGCCCGCGACGTCGGGCTCACCGAGCACTACCTGTGGGCGGTCAACGCCGAGCAGCAGGCGACGCCGCAGCAGATCGCCGCCGTCATCGAGGCGGTCGAGGCGGACGAGGTCCCGGCCGTGTTCTGCGAGTCGACGGTCTCCGACAGCGCCATGCAGCAGGTGGTGGAGGCCACGGGGGCGCGGTTCGGTGGCACGCTCTACGTCGACTCGCTGTCCGCGGCCGACGGTCCCGTGCCCACCTACCTCGACCTCGTGCGGTACGACGCCGCGACGATCGTCGCGGGCCTGACCGGGGCGGACGCATGAGCGCCGGCATCGAGGTGACGGACGTCGCGGTCCGCTACCGCGACGTCGTGGCCCTCGACGGCGTGACGCTCACGGTCCCCGCGGGGCGGGTGACCGGGCTCGTCGGCATGAACGGTTCCGGCAAGTCGACGCTGTTCAAGGCGATCACCGGCGTCGTGCGTCCCGAGCGGGGGACGGTGCGGGTCGACGGCGTCGACCCGGCGACCGCCCGGCGGCGCGGCGTCGTCGGCTACGTGCCGCAGAGCGAGGACGTCGACTGGTCGTTCCCGCTGTCGGTGCACGACGTCGTCATGACGGGCCGGTACGGGCACCAGGGGTTCACGCGGCGTGCCCGCCCGGCCGACCGTGCCGCCGTCGACGAGGCCCTCGACCGGGTGGGCCTCGGCGCGTACGCCGGGCGGCAGATCGGGCAGCTGTCCGGGGGGCAGAAGAAGCGGGCGTTCGTCGCCCGCGGGATCGCGCAGGACGCGCGCGTGCTGCTGCTCGACGAGCCCTTCGCCGGCGTCGACAAGCGGTCCGAGGCGACGATCGTCGGCCTGCTGCGCGAGCTCGCCGCCGACGGGCGCACCGTGCTCGTGTCCACCCACGACCTGCACGCCCTGCCGGACCTCGCCGACGAGGCGGTGCTGCTGCTGCACCGGGTGCTGTTCCACGGGCCGGTCGCCGACGCGCTCGTGCCGCACCGCCTCGCGGCGGCGTTCGGCCTCGACCTCGGTCCGGTCGGTGGCCCGACGACGGGGGCGGCGTCGTGAGCCCCCTCGACCTGCTGCTCGAACCGCTGCAGTACGACTTCATGGTGCGGGCGCTGGTGACCACCGTCGTCGCGGCGGTGGTGTGCGCGCTGCTGTCGTGCTGGCTGGTGCTGATCGGCTGGTCGCTCATGGGGGACGCCGTGTCGCACGCGGTGCTGCCGGGCGTGGTGCTCGCGTACGTCGTCGGCGCGCCGTTCGCGCTGGGGGCGCTGCTGTTCGGGTTCCTGGCCGTCGCGCTCATCGGTGCCATCCGGGACACGAGCCGGGTCAAGGAGGACGCCGCGATCGGCATCGTGTTCACCACGCTGTTCGCGGCGGGGCTGGTGCTGGTGTCGGTGACGCCCAGCCAGACGGACCTGGGCCACATCATCTTCGGCAACGTGCTGGGGGTCTCGACGCAGGACCTGGTGCAGGTGTCGGTGCTGGCCGCGGTGGCGCTGGCCGTGCTCGTCCTCAAACGGCGCGACCTCACCCTCTACGCCTTCGACCCGCTGCACGCGTTCGCGATCGGTCTGTCCCCGCGGTTCCTCGGCGCGCTGCTGCTCGGCCTGCTGGCGCTGACGTCGGTGGTGGCGCTGCAGGTCGTGGGCGTCGTCCTCGTCGTGGCAATGCTCATCATCCCCGGCGCGACGGCGTACCTGCTGACGGACCGGTTCGGGCGGATGCTGGTCGTCGCGCCCGTCGTGTCGGCGGCGTGCTCGGTGGTGGGGATCTACCTGTCGTACTGGCTGGACGCCGCGACCGGCGGTCTGGTGGTCGTGGTGCAGGGCGTCGTCTTCGGCCTCGTGTATCTGCTCGCGCCCCGGCACGGGCTCGTCGGACGGCTGCGCCGGCCCCCTCGACCGACGCCGGTCGAGGCCGAGCCGGCGCGGTGACGGGTCAGTCGGCCTCGGCGTGCGCGATGTGGTCGAGCTGGCGCCACACCAGCGCGAGGGTGAGGCCGGCCCCCGCGAACGCGAACCAGAACGGCGCCGTGACGCCCCAGAGCTCGGCGAGGAGGCCGCCGAGGGCGTTGCCCACGACGATCCCGCCGAACACGCCCACCATGTAGACGGACCCGACGCGTCCCTGCAGCTCGGTCGGCACGGCCCGCTGCCGCACCGTCTTCGACACGGTGCCCCACACGAACCCGTACAGGCCGAACACGAACATCAGTGCCATCGCCACCCAGCCGGTCGTGGTCAGCGCGAGGCCCAGGTGGAACAGGACCTCCAGCGTCAGGGACACCTTCATGAGGAGGGCCAGCGAGTACCGGCGTTCGAGCCGACCGTAGAGGACCGTCGCGACGAGCCCGCCGACGCCGGCCGCCGTCGTGAGCAGGCCGTAGCCCACCGGCCCCATGCCGAGGTGGTCGGTGGAGTACAGGACGAGCACGGCCCACGGCGCGGCCCACGTCAGGTTGAACGTGAAGATGACCAGGGCGAGGGTGCGCACGGGCGGGTTCCGCCAGAGCCAGCGCAGGCCGTCGGCGATGTCCCGTCGCACGTGCGTGGGCAGCTCGTCCCGCTCGACGGGAGGCAGCTGCAGGCGGCTGATCTGGACGACGGCGAGCACGCCGCACACGAGCTGCACGGCGAACGGCCAGGCCGACCCGACGGCGAACAGGGCCGCGCCGATCGGCGGGCCCGCGAGCTGGTTGGCGGTGAGGAACCCGGCCTGGAGGCGGGCGTTGCCCAGCCCGAGGTCGCGCCGGGCGACGAGCATCGGCAGGAGCGTCTGCGCGGCCGAGTCCGCGAAGACCTCCGCGACCCCCATCAGCAGCAGCGCCACCAGCACCACCGTGATGTCGACCCACCCGGTGGTGATCGCCGCGACCAGCACCGCGACGACGACGGCGCGCAGCGCGTTCGACCACATGACGAGCCGACGACGGTCCCACCGGTCGGCCATCGCCCCTGCCCAGAGACCGAAGACGAGCCACGGCAGCCGGGGGAGCAGGGCCGCGAGCGCGACCAGTGCGGCGGAGTCCGTCAGCGAGGCGACGAGGAGCGGACCCGCCGCCAGCGCGATGCCGTCCCCGACGTTGCTCGTCCAGCTCGACGCGAGCAGGTGGCGGAAGTCGCGCCCGAGGCGTGCCGGGGCGATCTTCTCCAGGAGGGTGCGCACCGGGAGAGGGTAGGTCATCGCCCGGAGCATCGAAGCGGATATGTGCGGGGACCTGCGACGATGCGCTCGAAGCACATCGCCGCGAACTGTTGACGTGGTCCACGGCACCCGGCAGACTTCCGCATGGCAGCGCGCATCGCCCGCCCCCTGCGCGATGCGCGCTGTCCCCACTCCCCGGTTGTCGCGAGCGCCGCCGCCCGCGACTGCCCCAGGATCGTCCGGCATCGGCGTGCCCCGCCCGGACCGGCCCCGCCCGCGGTCTACCGTGCCAACGTGAGAGTGCTGCGCCGATCCTCCGCCGCTGCCGCCGTCCCCGAGACGCCGGCCGAACCACCGGCCGTCCCCGACGGCCCCGAGCAGGCCGCCCCGGACGGCCAGGCTCGCGACGCCGCGCACCCCGCACCTGAGCGCCCCGCCGAGCCCGCGCCTGCTCCCACCCCGCTCGCCGACGCGATCCGCACGTGGCGCTCCGGGCTCGTCGACATGGTCGGCGGCTCCAGCCTCGCCGACGTCGGGCTCCTCGGGGAGGCCGTCGTCGACCTCTCCACCGCCCACCCGTCCGGCGTCGCCGGGCTGTTCGCCGGGCGCGCCACCCGCCTGTCCAACCTCGTGCGCGAGCCGGCCGTCTTCCCGACCGCCCGCCGTCGCGCCCGCACCGTCGTCGTCCGGGCCGCCGAGCACGCCGCCCGCTACGGCATCTCGCCCACCTACCTCGCCATCGGCGTCGCCACCTGGACCGAGCACCTCGACGCGGCCGGCGAACCCGCCACCGACCGCCGCCACGACCTCACCGCGCTCGCCGAGGTCGCCTCCTCCGCGACCACCGCCAGCGCCGCCTCCGCGGCCTCCGCCCCGGCGGCCAGCGCGACGTCGGCCACCGCCCACAGCGCCGCCTCCCCGGCGGACCCGGTCGGCACCGGGCAGCCCGAGAGCGACGCCCCCGCGGTCACGACGTCCATCCCGATCGTCAGCGTCGCCCGCCAGGAGACCCGCGCGCGCCGCACCGCACCGCCCACCGACGACGAGGTCGTCGGCACCCGCACCATCCACGCCCCGATCCTGCTGCGCCCCGTCACCCTCACGCCGCGCGGCGAGGGGGAGACCGACTACGAGCTCACCCTGGAGCCCACCGCCGAGCTCAACCCGCTGCTCGTGCGGGCCCTGCGCGCCCGCGGCGCCGACCTCGACGCGACGGCGCTCGCGGACGCCACCTTCACGGCGGCCGGCTTCGACCCGGACGACGTGCTGCACCGGGTCGCGCAGATCGCCCGCCAGCACCTCGACGACCTCCGCACCGACCAGCGGGTGCTCGTCGGGACGTTCGTGCACCCCGGGCAGGCCCTCGTCGACGACCTCGACGAGCTGACGCCGTCACTGGGACGGCACGAGCTGGTCGCCGCGCTCGCGGGCGTGGACGCCTCGCTGGCGAAGGTGGCCGCCGCCGAGCTGCCCGCGCCGCGGCGGGGGGACGCCGACCCGGCGCGCGAGCGCGGCGTCGGCGACCTCGACCCGGACCAGCGGCACGTCGTCGACGTCCTCGCGGGCGGCCAGCACGTGTTCGTCGACGCCCCCGTCGGGGCGGACGTCGCGGGGACGGTCGCTGCGGTGGTCGCGGAGGCCGCGGCGGCGGGCCGGTCGGTCCTGTACGTGACGGGTCACCGGCGCGCGGCGGACAAGCTGGCGCAGCGGCTGGACGAGCTCGGCCTGGAGGGGCTGTCGCTCGACGTGACGCCCCGGCCGACCTGGCGCGAGGACATGACGGGCCGGCTCCTCGGCGCGATGGCGACGGAGCCGGAGACGCTGGACGTCGCGGGACCGGCCGCGGTGCGCGACGCCCTCATCGGGGCGCGCGCCCAGCTCGCCGGCTACATCGACGCCCTGCACCTGCGGCGGGCCCCGTGGGGCGTGTCCGCCTACGACGCGCTCCAGGAGCTGGCGCGGCTCACGTCGGAGCGGCCGGCGCCGGCGACGACGGTCCGGCTGACGTCCGAGGTGACGCTCGCCCTGGACGGCGACCGGCGCCGGACGCTCGCCGCCGACCTGGAGCGCGCCGCCACGCTGGGCGCCTTCACGCTGCGGCCGAGCGCGACCCCCTGGTTCGGCGCGCACCTGCTGACGATGGACGAGGCGCGCGACGCCCTCGCCCGCGTCCGGCGCCTCAAGGAGGCGACGCTCCCGCAGCTGCGCCGGCAGATCGCGTACACCGGCGAGGTGACGGGCCTCGAGGCGCCGACGACGATGCGCCGGTGGGGCGAGCAGCTCACCATGCTCGCCGGGATGCGCAGCACGCTCGACGTGTTCCACCCGATGGTGTTCGAGCGGACGGCGACCGACCTCGTCCAGGCGACGGCGTCGCGCGCCTGGCGCCGGGAGCACGACGTCGAGATGGGCTGGTTCACGCGACGTCGGCTGCGCAAGCGGGCGAAGGACATGGTGCGTCCCGGGGTGCGCGTGCCCGACCTCCACGCGGCGCTCACCGACGTGTCCGCGCAGCGCGACGTGTGGGCCGAGCACTCCTCGCGCGGCGGCTGGCCGACCCTGCCCGAGGGGCTGGCGACCATCGAGGACACCTTCGAGGCGGTCCGCCACGACCTCGACGGCCTGGAGCCCGTGCTCGCCCCGACCACGCACGGCGCCCGGCTGCTCGACCTCGACCTCGACGCGCTGTCCGAGCGGCTGCACCAGCTCGCGGGCGACCCGGAGTCGCTGGAGACCCTGCCCGAGCGGACGGCGCTGCTGCGTCGCGCCCGGGACGCGGGCGTCGGCGCCCTCGTCGACGACCTCACCACGCGACGGGTCGCCGCCGAGCTGGTCGCCGCCGAGCTGGACCTCGCCTGGTGGTCGAGCGTGTTCGAGCAGATCCTCGCCGAGCAGCCGGTGCTCGCCGAGCAGGACGGCGCGGGCCTCGACGCCCTCGCCCGACGGTTCCGCGCCCTGGACGCCCGGCACCTGGAGTCCCTGTCCGCGCCGGTCCGCGTCGCGGCGCGCGCCCACCTGGGCACCGCGATGCGGGAGGACCGCGAGGGCGCCGAGGCGATGTTCGCCGAGCTCATCGAGGGCCGCATGACGTCGCTGCGCGACCTCCTCGAGTCCTACGGGGACGTCGCCCGGCGGCTGCGGCCCGTCGTCCTGGCCACCCCGACCCTGGTGCCGCACCTGCTGCCTGCGCACCGCACCGTCGACCTCGTCGTCCTCGACGCCGTGCAGCACGTGCCCACCGAGGTCGTGCTCCCCGCCATCGCGCGCGGCCGCCAGGTCGTCGTCGTCGGCGACCCGCGAGCAGCGTCCGGGAGCAGCGTCGTCGAGCTCGCCGACGTCCTCCCGCGCGTCGCGCTCCAGCCGCGGGAGAACAACCGCGACCCCGAGCTGACCCGGCTGCTGGCCCGGCACGGCTACGACGGCCTGCTGCGCCCCGCGCCCGTGCCGCGCTCCGAGGTGCTCGTGCAGCTCGACGTCGTCGACGGCAGCGGCATGCCCGACCCGGTGTCCGGCGCCGTGGAGAGCACCCGCGCCGAGGTGGAGCGCGTCATCGAGGTGTCGATCGAGCACGCCCTGACCCGCCCCGAGGAGACCCTCGGCATCGTCACCGTCACCGCCGCGCACGCAGACCGCATCCGCGAGGCGCTGCTCGCCGAGGTGCGCGCCAACCCGGCCCTCGCGCCTTTCTTCTCCGGACGCCGCGCCGAACCGGTCGTCGTCGCCGACATCACCGGCGTGGCCGGGCTCCAGCGCGACACGATCCTGCTGTCCGTCGGGTTCGGTCGCACGCCCCACGGACGCGTGCTGCACCGCTTCGGCGTGCTCGGCTCCGACGGCGGCGAGGCCATGCTGCTCGGCGCCGTCGGCGCCACCCGGCGCCGCCTGCACGTCGTGTCCTGCTTCGACGCGCAGGCCCTCGACGTCGACCGCCTGCGCGGCGGCGGCCCCCGCCTGCTGCGCGAGCTCCTCGAGCTCGCCGAGCAGCGGTCCGGCCGTGCCGACCAGGTCGAGCTCGGCAACGGCGTCGACGTCGGCCGGGTGCCCGACCGGCTCGTCACCGACCTCGGCGAACGCCTGTGGAAGCTCGGCTACCTCGTCGAGACCGACTACGGCACCGGCGACGGGGACCACGTGCCCCTCGTCGTCGGGCACCCCGACCTGCCCGGCGAGATGCTCGTGGCGGTGCTCACCGACGACGCCGCCTACGTCGCCGAACCATCGGTGCGGGTCCGCGACCGCCAGCTCGCCCAACGGCTCGAACGCCTCGGCTGGACCGTCACCCAGGTGTGGTCCGCCGCCGTGTTCCTCGACCCCGACGGCGAGGCCGACCGTGTGCGCCGCCTCGTCCAGCAGGTCCGCGACGAGCGCGTCGGCACCACCGGCGGCGTCCCCGTCCCGCCGGAGGTCGTCGTGCCCGTCCTGCCCGACGAGGGCGAGCTGGACCCCATGCCCGACGCGTCGGCCGGGACGCCCCCCGACCCCGCCGCCGACTGACCCTCGTCCCGCCGCGAGGTAGTACCGCAGGTCGTGAGGTCGTACCCCCGGGGTACGACCTCACGACCTGCGGTACTACCTCGGCATCGTCGGCCGGTGCGGGGGGTGAGGGACAATGGGGCGGTGAGCGAGCAGCAGGACCGGGAGCCCGTGCAGACGCCTGCCGGCACCGAGCCGGAGAACACGGCGGCGCGGCGCAGGCGTGGCTCGCGGCGTGTCGTGCGGCGGGGGACCGAGGCGCAGACCGTCTGGGGCGTCACGCCCGACGAGGCCGGCGGGCACGGGTCCAACGACGACCGACTGCAGCAGGACGTGCCGCCGCACTGGTGAGGTCCGGCTGGTGGTTCGGCGTGTGGTGGTTCGGCGCGTGGAGGTCCGGCGCGCGGTCGCGCTCACGGTCGCTGCGCGACCTGCGCTTCCCGTTCGACGACCGCGCGCCGGACCTCCACGCGCCGAACCGTGTCACGTGACGTCGCGCGACGAGTCGTGGTGACGAGGGTCAGGCGCGGCGGTTCTGCTCGGCGAGCAGGTCGCGGATCTCGGCGAGCAGCACGACGTTCGGCTCGGGCACCGGGGCGGGCTCCGGCTCCTTGCCGCGGGCGCGACGCTCGGCGAGCTTGTTCATCGGGAACACGATGCAGAAGTACAGGGCCGCCGCCACGAGGAGGAAGTTCAGGACGGCGTCCAGGAACAGGCCGATGCTGAAATCAGCCCCGTTGATCTTGAAAGCCCAGACCTTCGTGAGGTCCGGCTCGCCGAAGATGGCGGCGATCAGTGGGAAGAGAATCCCCTCGGTCAGGGCGCTCACCACCGTAGCGAAGGCCGCGCCGATGACGACGGCGACGGCGAGGTCGATGACGTTGCCGCGCATGATGAACGTCTTGAACCCGTCGAGCATGTTTCTCACGGTGGTGCTCCTCCTCCCGGGCCGGGCGGCCCTGCCGGGGCTGTCCCGGCGGCACCGATTCTTCGGGGCGTGCGCAGGGGATGCAACAGCGTCCCGGTCAGGGGACGAGCACGGCGACGACGGCTCCCCAGCCGGACGCGCCCGAGACGGCGGCCGCCTCGTCCGGGTCGACGGCGACCAGCGTGACGTGCTCGCCGCCGTCGGCCGCGACGCCGCCCAGCAGCCCGCCGGCGGCCTCCGCACCGGCCACGGGTCCGGGGAGCACGAGGGCGCGCCGGGCGAGGGTGCGGCCGCGGTCGTCCGCGGCGAGGAGGTCGACGCGGTCGCCGGGGGCGAGCCACGAGGACTCCACGAGGCCCACGGCGACGACGACGGTGCCACGGGGCGCCTGGCCGCCGAGCCCGCCGCCGGTGACGAGGTCGGGGTGCAGCGGCGTCCCGGCGGGCAGCCGCACGGGGGAGGACCGTCCGACGACGTCGGCGGTGTCGGTCGTCAGGGTGTGCGCGAGCCGGGCGTCGACGACGACGGTGGTCAGGTCCGCGGCGCGCAGCTCGGTCCCGGCGGGGACGGCACGGCGGGTGACGACGACGTCGGCGGTCGGCGGGGGCGGCGGCCGCAACGCCTGCACGGCGGTGGTGGCGGCGAGGCCGCAGCACAGCGCGGCGACGACGAAGCGGCCGCGCCAGGCCAGCAGGTGCAGGCGGCGGAGCAGGCGCTCGCGGGTGGGTCGGGACATGCGGGCACGTTAGGACGGCGCGCGGGCACGCCCGGTGCGCTCGAGCGCCACCGGGGGACGGCGTCGGGCTGTGGACGGCCCGACGCCCCGGAATCAGGACGCGGCGGCCTTCGAGGAACCCGACGAGCCGGAGGAACCGCCGGTCGACGACCCCCCGGACGTGGAACCGCCGGATGACGAGGCGTCCGACGACCCGGACTTCGAGCCCGACGACCCGACCGTCGACGACGACCCGGAACGGGAGTCGGTGCGGTAGAAGCCGGAACCCTTGAACGTCACGCCGACCGAGCCGAACTGCTTGCGCAGGCGGCCCGCGCACTCCGGGCAGACGGTGAGCGCGTCGTCGGTGAACGCCTGATGGATGTCGAAGGCGTGGCCGCAGTCGGCGCACCGGTAGGCGTAGGTGGGCACGGGAATCTCTCCTCGAAGGGCTGGCACTCAGATCATGCGACTGCTAATCATACGCGGGCGGTAGTCTCGCCTGCGTGTCAGCGACCCCCGCAGCGAACGAGCCCGACGAGACGCCCGACGTCGACGACACCGTGGAGGACGACGGTGCGCCCGCGCCGCGCTCCCGGTTGCGCCGCGCCGTCGCCGGTCTGGCCGTCCTCGTCGCGCTCGCGCTGGTCGCGACCGTGACGTTCGGGGTCGTCACCGTGCGCAAGCCGCTGCCCGACCACGCGGAGACGCAGCAGCTCGCGGGGCTGAGCGCCGAGGTCACCGTCGAGCGCGACGCGCAGGGCGTGCCGCAGGTCTACGCGTCCACGTCCGAGGACCTCTTCGCCGCGCAGGGCTACCTGCACGCCCAGGACCGGTTCTTCGAGATGGACTACCGCCGGCACGTGACCGCCGGGCGTCTCGCCGAGCTGGTGGGTGACGTCCCCGCCGCGATCGAGGCCGACCAGGTGGTGCGCACCCTCGGCTGGCGCCGGGTCGCCGAGGAGGAGTGGAACCTCGTCTCCCCGGAGACCCGCTCCTACCTGCAGGCGTACGCGCGCGGGGTGAACGCCTACCTGGCGGACCGGGCCCCCGACGACCTCGCGGTCGAGTACACGGTGCTCGGCACGCGCGTCGACGTCGCCGACCCCGCCCCGTGGGACCCGGTGGACTCGCTCGCCTGGCTCAAGGCGATGGCGTGGGACATGCGCGGCAACTACGACGACGAGCTCGGCCGTGCGCTGGCGTACAGCACGCTGGAGGACGTCGAGCTCGTCGAGGAGCTCTACCCCGGCTTCTCGGACGGCGGGAACACGCCGATCCTGCGCAAGCGGGACGTCAACCAGACGGTGCGCGCCGCGGGTTCGGCCGACACCGACGCCACCACGACCGGGACCGCGCTCGGCACCGCGTCGGTGGACGACGCCGTGCAGGCGACCGCCGACGTGCTCGCCGCCGTGCCGGTGCTCGTGGGCCGCGGCGACGGCGCTGGGTCGAACTCGTGGGTGGTCTCCGGCGAGCACACCGAGTCCGGGTCGCCGATCCTCGCGAACGACCCGCACATGGCGCTCGGCGCGCCGGGCGTCTGGTACCAGGTGGGCCTGCACTGCGAGCAGGTCGACGACTCGTGCCCGTTCGACGTGGCTGGCTTCTCGTTCTCCGGCTTCCCCGGCGTCGTCATCGGCCACAACGCCGACCTCGCGTGGGGCCTGACGAACATGGGCGCCGACGTGACCGACTTCTTCGTGGAACGCGTCCGTGGCGACACCTGGCTGCGGGACGCCGAGGCGGAGGAGTGGGCCGACCTCGAGCTGCGCACCGAGACGATCCGCGTCAACGGGGCCGACCCGATCGAGCTGGAGGTGCGGTCGACGGACCACGGTCCGGTGTTGTCGTCCGTGATGGACGTCGGTGCCGTCGTCGACTCCCCGACGGAGGCCGGGACGGACTTCGGCGAGTACGCCGTGTCCCTGGCCTGGACCGCCCTGGAGCCGGGCCGGACGGCGGACGCCGTGTTCGCGATGGCGACCGCCGCCGACGCCCAGGACATCCAGGCGGCGGCCGAGCTGTTCGAGGTCCCCGCGATGAACATCGTGTTCGCCACGACCGACGGCCACATCGGCTACCAGGCGCCCGGCAAGATCCCCGTGCGAGGCGTCGTCTCCGGTCCCGTCGCCTCCGACGGCACGTGGCCGCGGCCCGGCTGGGACCCGCGCTACGACTGGCAGGGCTACGTCGACCCCGAGGACATGCCGCGTGCGCTCGACCCCGAGGACGGCTTCGTGGTCGCGGCGAACCAGGCCGTGCTGCCCGGCGGCACCGGTCCGTACCTCACGCGGGACTGGGACCACGGCTTCCGCTCCGAGCGGGTGCGGACGCTGCTGACCGAGCAGATCGCCGCCGGCCGACCGTTCACGGTCGAGGACATGGAGAACTTCCAGTCCGACGACTGGTCGCCGTTCGCGGCGGTGCTCGTGCCGGTGCTGCTCGACGTCGAGGTCGAGGACGCCTACGACCGGGCCGGTCAGGAGATCCTCGCGGGGTGGGACTACCGCACCGAGACCGACTCGGCCGCCGCCGCGTACTTCAACGCCGTCTGGCGCAACCTGCTGTCGACGACCTTCTGGGACGACCTGCCCGAGGGCGCGCAGCCCACGGGCGGCTCCCGCTGGCTCGTCGTCATCAGCGACATGCTGGAACGTCCCGAGGACCCCTTCTGGGACGACCGCTCCACCCTCAACGTCGTCGAGACCCGGGACGAGGTGCTCACCCGCGCCCTGACGAGCGCGCGCCGCGACCTCACCGTCGAGATGTCCAAGGAGCCCACCGACTGGAACTGGGGCTCCCTGCACCAGCTCGCCCTGCAGCACCCCGTGCTCGGTGGCGACGACGTGCCCGCGCTGGTGCGTGACTACGTCAACCCCGACCCGGTGCCGATGCCGGGCGGCACGTCCGTCGTCAACGCGACCGGGTGGGACGCGTCGTCGGGCAGCTTCGCCGTGACGACCGGACCGGCGATGCGCATGGTCGTCGACCTCGGAGACCTCGACGCGTCCACCTGGGTGACGGTCACGGGGACGTCCGGGCACCCGGCGTCGTCGCACTACGACGACCAGCTGCCCGTCTGGGCGGCGGGGGAGAGCTTCGCGTGGCCCTTCAGCCGCGAGGCCGTCGGGGCGGCGGCCGAGGACACCACCACGCTCACCCCGTGACCGCGACGGGCGCCCGGGTCGAGGACCCGGGCGCCCGTCGGCGTCGTGCCGGCCGGTGGGGGCCGGTCACCGCTGCTCAGACCGCCGGCAGCGGCCACCAGCCCTCCGGCGTCGCCACCGCGTGCACGCCGACGTCGTGGCCCGCGACGGGCAGCGGACGCTCCGTGGCGTCGTAGTACTCCTCGGGGAAGACCATCGCGACGACGGTCGTTCCCGGTCGGGCCTGCTTGAGGGTGCGGTCGTACCAGCCGCCGCCCTGCCCGAGCCGGGCGCCGGTCGTGTCGACGGCGAGGGCGGGGACGATGACGACCTCCGCCTGCGTGACGGCGTCCGGGCCGAGCGTGGGGCCGCCCGGCTCGGGCGGGCGACCCGGCGCACGCTCGCTGAGGTCCTCCGGTCCGGCGTACTCCGCCCAGTCGCGCGCCAGCCCGGCGCCCAGCACCGGGAGCAGCACGCGGGCACCGCGTCCCATCAGCTGGTCGAGCAGGTGCCGGGTGCCCGGCTCTGCGGGTCTCGACGCGTACGTCGCGACGCAACCGGCCTCGGCCACGGCGGGGACGTCGGCCAGGACGTCGGCGAACGCCCGTGCGGCCTGGTCGCGCAGCCGCTGGGAACGCGTCTCGCGCAGGTGCCGGATGGCGCGGCGCAGCTCGTCCTTGGCGTCCTCCGTCTCCATCCCGCTCACGATCGGGTACGGCTGGGTGGCGGTCGGGTGCCTCGGGTCGCCGTGCATGCCCTCATTGTGGCAGGGTCCTGGCGTGGCCCCGGGGAGGGGCGGACGGGGGCGCGGTGAACGACGCGAAGAGGTGGGCGGTGACCAGGCCGTGGCCGGCGACGCTGCGTGAGGACACGCCGTCGGGCGCCGTCGTGCTGCGTCCGCTGCGCCGCCGCGACGGCGGCGCCTGGATGCGTCTGCGCGCGGCGAACGTGTCGTGGCTGGAACGCTGGGAGGCGACGTCGCCGGGCGAGAACCCCGAGTCCGCGACCTTCGGCGAGTACGTGCGGCTGCTGTCCGCGCAGGCGCGCGCGGGCGCGGCGCTGCCGTTCGTCGTCGAGCTCGACGGCGAGCTCGTCGGACAGCTCACCGTCGCGAACGTCCAGCTCGGGTCCCTGCGGTCCGGCAGCATCGGCTACTGGGTGGGGCGGCAGTACGCCGGGCGCGGGATCACCCCCACCGCCGTGGCCATGGCCACCGACTACTGCTTCGCGATCGTCGGCCTGCACCGCGTCGAGATCAACATCCGGCCCGAGAACGCGGCCAGCCTGCGCGTCGTCGAGAAGCTCGGCTTCCGCGACGAGGGCGTACGCGAGCGGTACCTGCACATCCAGGGCGACTGGCGCGACCACCGCACGTTCGCGCTCACCGCCGAGGAGGTGCCCGGCGGGCTGCTGGCCCGCTGGCAGCAGGTGCGCGACGGGCTCTGAGCCCGGATCGGCGTCCAGGTCTTGGACACGCCGCCGCGCGGTACGTCCTGGACACCCGCGGCTCGCCTACCTTCATCGTGTGGAGACGTCACCGGCAGGACTCGCAGCCCTCGCGCTGGTCGTGCTGTGGCTCGGCTTCTGGGTGCCGCAGCAGCTGCGGAACCGGCAGGTGCTCGCCGACGCCGGGCTGGACGACCGGTTCTCCGGCGGCCTGCGGGTGCTCACGATGGCGGACGGGACGGACAGGAGGCGCGGCATGACGACAGGACGTGGTGCGGACGCGCCGGCGAGCGGTGCCGTGCCGCGGGTGACCGCCGGGTCCGGCGTGCCGGGCGTGGCCCAGCAGTCGAGGGAACGGACGGCCCGGCTGGAGGTGCTGGAGCGCCGTGCCGCGCGCGCCCGCCGCCGCCTCACCCTGACCGCCCTGCTCGTGCTGCTCACCGTCGCCGCGTGGACGGTGGTCGCGCTGGGGTACCTGATGTGGCCCGTCGCGCTCGTGCCGTCCGTGCTGCTCGCCGTCGTCCTCCTCCTGGGACGGGTCGCCGTCGTCGCCGCACGCCGCTCCGACGCGCGCTGGCGGGCCGAGCGTCGTGCCCAGCGGCAGCGCGCCACCCAGGAGCGCACCCTCGCCCACGGCGGCCCCTACGCCCCGCGCAACCGCGCGCGGATCACCGGGCTCGCCGTGCACCCCTCGGACACCAGCACGCAGATGATCCCCCGCGTGCAGCCCGCGGCGACCGTCCCGTCGTCGGCGGGCCGGTCGCGCAGCACGCCCGCCGTCGCCCCCGAGGAGCCCGTCGCCCCCGAGACGGAGCCCGACCCGGTCGGCATCCCCCTCGGCACGGTCGCGGTCACCCGGCCGCTCGGCGGCGAGCCGTGGGAGCCCGTGCCCGTGCCGCTGCCCACCTACGTCACCAAGCCGCTCGCACCCCGGCCCGCCGTCCCGCTGCCACCGGAGCTCTCGCGGCCCACCGCACCCGCCCCGGCGGCGCGGGAGCAGCGTCCGGCGCCTGTGGCCCCTGAGCCCGCTCAGGAGTCCCTGGCGGGGGACGAGCCCCGGCCTCGCACCGAGACCCTCGGCCTCCCGCTCGAGCAGATCCTCGCCCGCCGCCGCGCAGCGGGCTGACCTGCGACGCACGTCACGCCGGGCCGCGCCGGGCCGATTTGGTCCCAGGCCCGGCGGGGGTGCTAATCTTGCAACCGCTCCACGGGGCTATGGCGCAGTTGGTAGCGCGTCTCGTTCGCAATGAGAAGGTCGGGGGTTCGAATCCCCCTAGCTCCACCGTGAGAAGGGCCGGGATCATCATGATCCCGGCCCTTCGTCGTTGCTGCGGCTGGTCCCGTCGGCCACCCGCTCTCGGGTGCTGGAGCACTCGGCACCGCTCAGCCGAGCACCGTGAAGGACGCGATCCCCTCGACGCTGGACACCCCGCTCGAGGTGAGACAGCCGGTGAGCGCCGGCGCGATGTAGACGATCAGGGACTGGGCTGTGCTGCCGGCGAACCTGCCGGAGGTGATCTCTCCCGTGGCGCTGACGATCGTCTGGCCGAGCGGTCGGGTGACGATGTAGGTGTTCTCGAAGGTGCTCGTGGTGTCGTCGTCCCAGTGGTAGGTGAGGCTCGAGGTGCCGCCGAGATCCCCCAGCAGGCAACCTGCCTCCACAGTGATGGGGCCGAACCCGGATGACACCGCGGTCACCTCGGCGGAACCGAGGCAGTCGTACTCGAACGAGCTGCTGACCGATGTCGGCCGGGACGTCAGGGTCAGGCCGGGGGAGTAGTGCTGGTCCGCCTCGCCCGTGCAGGTCACCACGGAGGGTTCTTCAGCCTGGGCCGACGTGGGAAGCGCAACTACTGCCAGCAGAACGAGTGCCGCACCCACTGCAGGCAGCGGAGTGCGGACGTGACGCGCGGAACGGTGACTACGTCTCATGGGAACGCTCCTGATGCCGGGTCCAGTGCGAGGCAATCGTGGCCGGGGAGGGACCCCGGCGAGAACGGGCCGGTCGGACCAGGTGGTTCGGTGCCGCACGCCGTGTCGTCCACAGAACTTCGCCATCGTATCGTCGGCGTTCGCGCACTGCGCGGCGTCAGGAACCGTCGCGCGGATCGGTCAGCCTCGTCGGTGCGAAGGTGATCTCGTCGAAGGTGACCTCGCAGCCGTCGCCGGTCGGTGACTGCACCTCGAACCCGACCTGTGGTGTCGAGCCGTGCGAGTCGAGCCCGAAGATGCGCACCATGTCCCAGGTGCGCCCGTCGTGGGAGGCGTGGAACAGGTAGATGCCGTCGACCCGGCTGATGCGCAGCCAGGCGGTCGCGCCGACGACGGTGAAGGCGTTGGCGTCGTCGGAGACCGTGCGGTTGACCACCGACACCACCGTCGGCGAGCCGTTCGGCGCGGCCTCGAAGCACAGCTTCGCCCAGTGCTGCTCGTCGTGCCAGACGAGCAGCACCCCTGCGTCGAACGTCGCCCGGAACCCGACGGTGACGCGCGCGCTGAGCTGGAAGTCGCCCTGTGGCGCCTCGCCCAGCAGGGTGGCCGCGTCGAGCTTGGCGGGCTGGTCGGGGAACGGCGGGACGAAGATGTCGGTGCCCGGCTCCGCGGAGGCCCGGACCCCGTCGGTGCCGACGATCTTCCACGGGACCCGGGACGGGACGAGCGTGAAGGGGAGCGGGGGGACGGCGAGAGCGGACATGGAACTCCTCGGCAGTGAAGGGGTCGGTGCTGGTGGGCCGGCCGCCAGCCAGGATGCCATCGGCTCGTCGCGAGGGACGACTCGGGCGGTCGGGTGGGCGTGCCCTGATGAGCGACTCAGGGCTCGGACGGCCGAGCGGGTTCGACGTGCCGCGAACCGGTGCCCCTGGCATCATTCGGAGTGATGTCAGCGCTTTCCCGTTCTCTGCACCGCGCCCTCCGTGCCGTCGTCGGCAAGCTGGTCGGGGACGACCCGCACCCGCGGTACTCCGACCTCGACGAGGCGGACGGGCTCCACCACCGGCAGGCCGCGCCGTCGGCCGGCACCCAGGAGCGCGACGACGACGCGGACGGGAACGCGAACGCCGCCTGACCCACCCGATGTCGTCGACGTCGCGGGCCCGCACCGACGCGGGCGCGTCGTCCGGCGGCGTGTGTCGGAGCGATCGGCTACATTCTCCCCAGGTCACGAGCGACCAGCGACACGCCCTCCGCGTGCTGGTCCGGCAACCGCGCCCCTCGCGCACGGTGCCCCAGGAGGAAGACCGGCCCGCCACGACCGTGGCGGGAAGAGCGAAGGGAGAACTCTCGATGTCCGACTACACCCTCGACCTCGACGGCTTCGTCGAGCCGGTCCGGCCGTCCGCCGAGACCGCGAGACTGCGACGCCACGGCATCGCCTCGACGACCGGCGACCACCTGTGCACCGCCTGCCTGGTGGGGACGTGGCCCGTCGGCATCGGCCGGCTCTCGCAGACGCTGTGCGACGGCTGCCGTGCGGTCGACACCGAGGTCGCCCGGCGGGCCAGGTTGCCGGGTGGGACGACGGCGGGGCGGTTCCCGCGGGGCACGGCGCGGTGGGGCGGGTTGCACGACGAGTCCGACCCGGACTGGGAGCCGATCCGCGAGGCGCACCGGTACCGGCGGTCGCTGCTGGAGCGGGTCTTCGTGCAGGCGCGTGCGTACGGCCTGGTGCGGCTGGTCGAGCAGGAGGCCGGGCGCCCGCCACGCGAGCTCGTCCTGGTCGGCGACCTGCGTCGGCGCGACGTCCTCGTCGCGGAGCCCGAGGCGCGCGTCGCCCGGTTCGCGCGCTGGCTGGCGGCGCTCGACCCCGCCGGTCACGACGCGCGCTCCGTCGTCCTCGCCGACGTCGTCCCGCTGGCTCGCACGCTGCGTGCTGCGGAGAAGGACGCCCGGCGCCGCCGTGCCCGGAGGGACCTGGAGCGGGTGGCGCGCGAGGCCGTCGCCGCCCCGCGTGCCGTCCTCACCGCGGTCCGGCAGGTCGTGGAGGCCGAGCGGCCGGTCCGGTGACGTGTGGCCCGGCGCCTGCCGACCACGACTGATGACGCGCGGGTGAACGACCGTGAACACTCGCCGAACAGTCGCCGCGGATGCCGATTTCGCCCGACATGTCCGGAACGGCGTCACCATACTGACGCCGTGCATGACGAGATCAGCCAGGTGGCCCGGCACCGGCAGCTCCGCGGCGGCGTGCGGCTCGCCGGGGTCGTGTCCGACCTCGCGCAACCCCTCACCGTCGTCGGGTCCTCCATGCCCGTGGGGCAGCTCGAGGTGATGTTCCGCAACCCCGAGGTGACCTGCGTCGTCGTCGAGGACGAGGAGTCCGACCGGGTCGGCATGGTGATGCGCGCCGGTCTCGCCGCCGCGCTGACCGGACGTCTCGGGTACGGGCGCGCCGTCCTGGAGCGCCGGCCTGTCGCGACGGTCACCCACTGGGAGCCGATGGTCGTGCGTCCCGACGAGGCCGTCTCCGCCGTCGCGACGCGCGCCATGGAGCGCACCGAGGAGCACCGCTACGACGACGTCCTCGTCGCCGGGCCGACGTGGGCGGGCGCGGGGACGGCCGATCTCATGCGGTCCCTCGTGGCGGCGCTCGCGGAGCGGTCCTCGGTGGACCCGCAGACCCGGCTGCCCGCCCGGGCCGCCACGTGGCACTCCCTGGGGCGGCGCTGCGAGCTCGTGCGTGGCGGCGGGACGCGGGTCGTCGTCGTCCTGCTGGACGTCGCGGGCATGTCGCGGCTCAACGCGCGGCACGGCCTGGCCACGGGCGACGCCGTCCTCACCGAGCTCGGCGCGCGGTTGCGGGACGACCTGCCGCGCGGCTGCGAGGCCGGGCGCGTCGACGGGGACCGGTTCGCCGTCCTCGCGATCCTGCCGCCCATGGACGACGTGCACGCGGCGGCGTCCGCGGACCAGCTGCGCCGGTACGTGCTCGCCCGGGTCATGGAGCCGCCCGCCCACCTCGACGCCCTGGTCTGGCCGGACCTGCGCTCGTCCGTGGTGTGGTCCGCGGAGGGTTCCGGTGACCCCGAGCGGCTCGTCCGCGAGGCCGAGGCGCGACTGGCCACCGGTGACGACCTGACCGTCCGGGCCGGGGCCGGGGAGGTCGCGAAGAGGAGCCCGGCAGGGACGCCGCCTCCGCCTCCACCCCCGCCCGCGCCGCCGACCCGGGAGGCCGACCGGTCCTTCAGCGACTCCGTGCGCGTCGAGGGGCCGCCCGCCGGCGCTCCGAGCCTGCCGTCCCGCCGGGCCCGCTGACCAGGGCATCGACCCGACGCTCCCGATGCGCAAGGATGGGTGGTGTGCGTGCACGGAACGTCCGATTCGTCCTTCCCGCCCTGCTGGTCCTCGCTCTCACCCTGAGCGGGTGCGGTCCGCAGGAGGCCCCCAACCCGACCGGTGACCCGGCGGTCGCCACGGTCGTCCGGCAGCCCGACGGCCACACGATGCTGCTGTCCGCTGAGGACCCCGCCGAGCTCGCCCTCACCGCGAGCCAGCAGGTGTTCGAGCGGTCCCCGGTCGCCGTCCTCGCCGCCCCCGGGTCCGACGACGCCGCCGTCCGCGCCATCCAGGCCGCGGCCGCCGAGTCGCTGGGTGCGCCCGCGCTGCTCGTCGGCGAGACGGTGTCCCCGCGCGGCGCTGCGGACGAGCTGCGGCGGCTCGGCGTCCAGGTCGCCGTCGTCGTCACCCCCGACGAGCCCGCCCTCGGCGCGCCGACCGCCTCCCCGTCGCCCGAGGTCGACGGCGGGGCGGACGTCCGGGAGGCTGCGGCCCTCGCCGGCGCGACCGTCGTGCCGCTGGAGGCAGAGGTCCCGCTCGGCGCGGACGCCAAGCCCCCGACCGAGCTGTCCGCCACCGACGCCGCCCGGCTGCGAGCCGACGTCGACGCCGCCCTGGCCGGCCCGGCGCACGCCCCCTCACCGTCGGCGGCGACCCTCGACGAGGTCCTCGCCCTCACCGACCCCCGGCCCGGGCAGGAGGCCGCGATCGCGACCCTCCGGGCGGCCGGCGCGGTGGACGTCCCCGTGCCGGGCGGCCGTATCGCGTCGTCGTCGCGCGTCATCGAGGCCGTCGACAACGCGCAGGCCCTCGCCGTGGTGGGGATCGGGGCGACGTTCGGCACGCCCGCCGAGTTCGCGTGGCGGGTCGCCGCGGCCGAGGCCGGGACGCGCCTGCCCACGGGGACGCAGGACCTCCTGCCCGCCCGCTACGTGACGACGTCCGCGGACTGGTGGGACGAGCCCGCCGACGTGGTCGCGCGCGCGCAGGCGGCGGCCGCCGAGCACCCGGCCGACGAGCCGGTCGTGCCGACGCTCGTCGTGCGCGTGGGCCGGAGCGACGAGTCCGACGTCGACGCCGAGCGGTCGGCGGCGCTCGAGGCGATGATCTCCCGGGCGCGGGCGGACGGCCTGTACGTCCTGCTCGAGGTGCCGCTCGGGGCAGGCTCTCCGGCGGAGGCGGTCCGGGCCTGGGAGGGGCTGCTGACCCTCGGCGGGGTGGGGGTCGCGATCCAGCCGGAGGACCGGCCGTCGGACGGGACCAACCCGCCCGGGCAGGTGGACGCGGCCGAGGTCGAGGCGCTCGTCACCTATATTGAAGGAGTGGTAACGAATAGCGGGCTGCCCCCGGCGCTGGTGGCCGTCCACCAGACCCGGCCCGACTCGGTCGTCGACCGGTCGCGCCTCG
The DNA here is from genome assembly GCF_001636295.1 of Isoptericola dokdonensis DS-3. Taxonomy (NCBI): domain Bacteria; kingdom Bacillati; phylum Actinomycetota; class Actinomycetes; order Micrococcales; family Promicromonosporaceae; genus Isoptericola; species Isoptericola dokdonensis. The sequence goes on from NZ_CP014209.1 coordinate 3,422,538, forward strand.
CCGACGTGGCCGCCGCGACCGACGCCGTGGAGGTCGTGCTCGTCGCCGACCGCACCGGCGCCGCCGTCACCACCGGCTGGGTCTGGGACCAGGTGACGTACGACGCCCCCGCAGGGGTCCACCTCGGATGGTCCGGACCGACCGTGCCCGGCACGCTCGACCCCGAGCTCGTCCCCACGGACCCGGCGCCGACGCTCGTCGCCGCGTCCTGACCAGGAGAACCATGCTGCCTCTCATCCCGTGGCCCACCGAGGTCCGCCCGACCTCCGCCGAGAACCTGACGCTGCCGTCCGTGCGCCTCGTGCTCCCCGACGACCTGTCCGCGACCCTGACCGGCGTCGTCGCCGAACAGCTCGCCGCCGTGCACGTCGACGTCACCGACGACGGCGTCCCGTTCACCCTCCGCCTCGACCCCGCGGCCGGCCCCGCCGGTGCCGACAGCCCCGAGCGGTACAGCCTCACCGTCACCCCCGACGGCGTCGAGGCGCTCGCGGCCGAACCCGTCGGGCTGCTGCACGCCGCCCGCACCCTGCGCCAGCTCGTCGACCGCACGGGCGGCGCGGCGACCGTGCCCGCCGTCGTCGTGCACGACGCCCCCCGCTACGCCTGGCGCGGCCTCAGCTTCGACGTCGTGCGGCACTGGTTCGGCCCCGAGGACATCCGGGCCGTCGTCGACCTCGTCGGCGCGTTCAAGCTGCGCGTGCTCCACCTGCACCTCACCGACGACCAGGGCTGGCGCCTCGAGATCCCGTCGCGGCCCGAGCTGGAGAAGGCGTCCGACAACCAGGTCGGGGGCGGTACCGCCGGGTTCCTCACCGTCGACGACTACGCCGCCCTGCAGGAGTACGCGGCCGCGCGCTTCGTGACGATCGTCCCCGAGTTCGACATGCCCGGTCACGTCAACGCCGCGACCCACGTCTACGGCGGCCTCACGAAGGACGGCGTCGCCACCGACGCCTACGACGGCATCGAGGTCGGCTTCTCGCGCCTGTTCTTCGACAACCCCGCCACCGAGCCGTTCCTGCGGGACGTCATCGGCGACATCGCGCGCATGACGCACGGCGACTGGGTGCACGTCGGCGGCGACGAGGTCCACACCATGGAGCTCGGCGAGTTCGCGCAGTTCGTCGAGCTCGCCGCCCGCATCGTCCGGGAGCACGGCAAGACCCCGATCTTCTGGCAGGAGGGCGCGCGCGGGCCCGTCGAGCCCGGCACCCTGCTGCAGTACTGGGAGCCGAAGGGCGAGGAGTTCGAGCGCTTCGTCGCGGCGGCCGCCGCCGGCGCCCGCTTCATCATGTCGCCCGGCAACCACGCCTACCTCGACATGAAGTACACCCCCGAGCACCCCCTCGGCCTGCACTGGGCCGGGTACGTCGAGCTGCGCGACTCCTACGAGTGGGAGCCCACCACCGTCATCGACGGGCTGCCGGGCGACGCCGTCGAGGGTGTCTCCGCCGCGATCTGGACCGAGACCCTCACCACCCGCGACGAGCTGTTCTCCATGCTGCTGCCGCGCCTCGGCGCCGTCGCGGAGGTCGCCTGGACGGACCCCGCGGCGAAGGACTTCGACGCCTTCGCCGCCCGCACCGCCGCTGCCGCGCCCGCCTGGCGCTCCCACGGCTGGGCGTTCCACCCGACGCCGCAGGTCGACTGGTAGTCGAGCAGCCCGGCGGTCGGCGTCCTCGGAGGCCGACCGCCGGGCCGCGCCGACGTCGAAGAGCCGGGTGGGAGGGGTGCCCCCGCCCGGTCGTCAGACCGGAAGTGGAGGGCCCCCTGGGGCCCGTGAACGCGACCGGGCGGGGACACCCCTCCCACCCGGCCACGCGGGGTCACACCCAGTTCTGGAAGCGGAACACCTGGCGCCAGTAGTCGTACGGCACCTCCATCGCGGACCAGAACGGGTAGAACGCGACCGACACGAGGGTGATCGCCGCGACCACGGCCGCGACCACCGCCAGCACGCCGCCCTTGCCCTGCCGCCACCGGCTGCGTTCCAGCGCGACCACCATCGGGTAGACGAGCGTCAGGATCACCCACGGCGTGAACACGATCGAGTAGAACGTGAAGATGGTGCGGTCGGCGAACGCGAACCACGGCAGCCAGCCCGCGACCGTCCCCGACAGCACCGCGAGCGCACGCCAGTCCCGCAGCCAGACGCCGAGCACGATCGTCGCGACGATCGCGATGGCGGCGAGGAACCACAGCAGCGGGTTGCCGAGGGCGGTCATGGCGGTCGCGCAGCCGTTCTGGACGTCCGCCCCGCAGGTGCCCTCACCGGCGGCGGTGCGCTCCCAGAAGAACGACGTCGGACGCCACTGCACGATCCAGCCCAGCGGGTGCGCCGCGTAGGCGTGCTCGGACTCGAGACCCCTGTGGAACGAGTACATCTGCGTGTGGTAGTACCACAGGCTCTCCAGCCAGTCGGGCAGCCAGGCCTTCGCGTCCGGGTTGTTCGTCGCCCAGTCGCGGTAGTAGCCGCCCGACGTCGCGATCCAGGACCACCACGACACCACGTAGGTGACCAGCGCGACGGGCACGATCTGCAGGAACGCGGGGATCGCGTCCGTCAGCAGGGAGTCCTCCGCCCAGCGGCCGATCCCTGCCCGCCGGCGCGCCGTGACGTCCCACAGCACCGTCAGCAGACCGAACACGGCCACGAAGTACAGCCCCGACCACTTCACACCGCAGGCCAGGCCGAGGGACACGCCCGCCGCCAGGCGCCACCAGCGGAAGCCCAGCGACGGGCCGTACCGGGCGACGCTGCCGCCCGCCTCCACGATCGCCGACACCCGGTCCGCGAGCCGTCGTCGTGCCTGCTCCCGGTCCAGCACCAGGCAGCCGAAGGCCACCAGCACCCAGAACATGAGGAACTGGTCCAGCAGCGCCGTGCGCGAGTGCACGATCGCCTGACCGTCGATGGCCAGCAGGAACCCGGCCACCACCCCCATGATCGAGCTGGCGAAGAGGCGCCGCGCGATCCGCACCAGCAGGAACACCGCCGCGATGCCCACGACGGCGCTCGCCAGCCGCCACGCGAACGGGTTCGTCGCGCCGCCGCCCAGCTCCATGCCGAGCCAGATCATCCACTTGCCCACCGGCGGGTGCACGACGTACGCCGCCTGGTCCAGGTACGACATCACGTCCCCGGCCTCGAACGCCGGGTTCGGGTCGTCCGGCCAGGCCCGCTCGTACCCCTCGGAGCCGAGCGTGAACGCGTCCTTGACGTAGTACGTCTCGTCGAACACCAGCGTGCCCGGCGTGCCCAGGTTCCACAGCCGCGTCACCGCTGCGATCAGCGTCACCACGACGACGCCCACCCAGCCGACGAGCTTCGACCGTGCCGAGGAGTCCATCGCCACGCGCCGTTCGCCGAGCAGCCGCACCAGCAGGGCGTGTCCCGTCGGGGTCGCACGCTCCTTCGTCACGACCGCCGTCGGCCCGCTCGGGGCAGACCGCTCCGACGACGGCGCGCTCGACGACGACCCGTGCGCCGGACCGGCCGGGGGGCTCGCGGACGACGCCGGGACGGCAGCGCCCGTTGCCGGGCGGTGCGGCGCGACCGACACGACGTCAGGGCTCGCCGGCGCCTCGGCGCTCCGCCGAGACGGCGACGACGCCGACGCGGCCGACCGTGACGGCGAGCTCGCCGACCGGGACGACCGGACCGCCGGCGTCGCCCCCGTGATCGCACGGATCGCACCCGTCACGATCGGGATGCCACGGGTGTCGGTGCGGCCGTGCACCTCGCGCCGCGTCGGGTACTGACGCGTCGGGACGGGCTCGCCGGGAACCTCCGCAGAGCGGTCGCCGGGGGCGGTTGCGTCGTCGTCAGGGGCGCTCACCCGGTCACTCTAGGGGCTCGCCGGGGCCCGTGGGACAGTTGTCCCCATGAGTCGTCCCCCCGAGTCCGGGTCCGTCGTCCTGGCCGCCACCCCCATCGGCAACACCGAGGACGCCTCGCCCCGACTCCTGCGCCTCCTCGCCGACGCCGACGTCGTCGCCGCCGAGGACACGCGCCGCCTGCACGCCCTCGCCGCCCGCCTCGACGTCACCGTCGGCGGGCGCGTCGTGTCCTACCACGAGCACAACGAGCGCGAGCGGGCCGACGACCTCCTCGACGTCGTCGACGGCGGCGGCACCGTCGTCGTCGTCACCGACGCCGGGATGCCGGCCGTGTCCGACCCCGGCTTCCGGCTCGTCGCCCGCGCCGTCGAACGCGGTCTGCCCGTCACCGCGGCCCCCGGTGCGTCCGCCGTCCTCACCGCGCTCGCCCTCTCCGGGCTGCCCACCGACCGGTTCACCTTCGACGGCTTCGTGCCCCGCAAGCCCGGCGAGCGCAGCCGGTGGCTCGGCGCGCTCGCTGCCGAGCCCCGCACGATGGTGTTCTTCGAGGCGCCGCACCGCATCGTCGACACTCTTGCCGCCATGGCGGACGCCTTCGGCCCCGACCGTGGCGCCGCCGTCTGCCGCGAGCTCACCAAGACCTACGAGGAGGTCCTGCGCGGTCCCCTCGGCGACCTCGCCGCGCAGGCGGCCGAGCGCGCCGGCGGCGACCACCCGCTGCGCGGCGAGATCTGCGTCGTCGTGGCCGGCGCCCCGCCCGCCGGGCCCCCCGCCGTCGAGGACCTCGTGCCGGACGTGCTCGAACGCGTCGCCGCGGGCGAGCGCCTGAAGACCGTCGTCGCCGAGGTCGCCGAGGCGTCCGGGGTGCCGAAGCGGGACCTCTACGCCGCCGCCCTCGCCGCCCGCTGACCCGCCGAGTCTGCGCTGGTTCCGCCCCCGGCTTCGTCGTGTGGGCTGACTCGTCAGGGGGTGGACGGCGTCAGCGTGACGCCCACGGCCGCCATCTCGGCGCGGGCCTGCTCGCCCTGCTCCGCGGAGACCGGCGCGGTCAGGTCGGTCAGCACGGTCGTGGCGAACCCGGAGTGCACGGAGTCCAGCGCGGTGTGCTTGACGCAGTGCGACTCCGCCAGCCCGACGACGTCCACCGCCGAGACGTCGGCCTCCCGCAGGACCTGGTCCAGGGACCGCCCGACGGCGTCCTCGCCGTCGAAGCCGGAGTACCCGTGGTCGTACTGGCCCTTGCGGATCGCGACGTCGGCCGCGAGGTCTGCCAGCGCCGGGTGGAGCTGGGCGTTCGGTGAGTCCGCCACCCCGTGCACGGGCCAGGAGCCCACAAAGTCCGGGTCGTCGCTGAAGTGCTCGCCCGGGTCGATGTGCCAGTCCTGGGTGGTGACGACGATCCCGTAGCGGTCGCGGTGCGCGGCGACGTACGCGGCGACGTCGGCCGCGACCTGGTTGCCGCCGTCGACGGGCAGCTCGCCGCCCTCGCAGAAGGTGGGCTGGACGTCGACGACGATGAGGGCGCGGGTGCTCATGCCTCCACTCTGCCACCGGCCGTCCCCGCTGCCCAGATCGACCAAGCGGGCGGGGGACGGCAGGCTGAGACGTCACGGCGGGGGAGGTGGCGGGCCAAGTAGGATTCGGGCCATGACCCACATCCTCTCGGCCGTGGCATGGCCCTATGCCAACGGGCCGCGGCACATCGGCCACGTCGCCGGCTTCGGCGTTCCCTCCGACGTCTTCAGCCGTCACATGCGGATGGCGGGTCACGACGTGCTGATGGTGTCGGGCACGGACGAGCACGGCACGCCGATCCTGGTCCAGGCGGAGCAGGAGGGCGTGACGCCGCAGGAGCTCGCGGACCGGTACAACCGGGTCATCGTGGAGGACCTGACGTCCCTGGGCCTGTCCTACGACCTGTTCACGCGGACGACGACGCGCAACCACTACGCGGTGGTGCAGGAGATGTTCCGCACCGTTCACCGCAACGGCTACATGGTCGAGAAGTCGACGATGGGGGCGATCTCGCCGTCGACGGGCCGCACGCTGCCGGACCGCTTCATCGAGGGCACGTGCCCGATCTGCGGCTACGACGGCGCGCGTGGTGACCAGTGCGACAACTGCGGCAACCAGCTCGACCCGATCGACCTGAAGAACCCGCGCAGCCGCATCAACGGCGAGACGCCGAAGTTCGTCGAGTCGAACCACTTCTTCCTGGACCTGCCGGCGTTCGTGGACGCGCTGTCGCTGTGGCTGGAGGGCCGCAAGGGCTGGCGCCCGAACGTGCTGAACTTCAGCCGTAACCTGCTGGACGACGTCCGCCCGCGCGCGATGACGCGCGACATCGACTGGGGCATCCCGGTGCCGCTGGAGGGCTGGGAGGACAACCCGAGCAAGCGGCTGTACGTGTGGTTCGACGCGGTCATCGGCTACCTGTCGAGCTCGATCGAGTGGGCCCGCCGACGGGACACGCCGGAGGCGTGGCGCGACTGGTGGACGAACCCCGACGCCCGGTCGTACTACTTCATGGGCAAGGACAACATCACGTTCCACTCGCAGATCTGGCCGGCGGAGCTGCTGGCCTACGACGGCGGTGGCACGAAGGGCGGGCAGCCGGGCGCGTACGGGTCGCTGCAGCTCCCGACGGAGGTCGTGTCCAGCGAGTTCCTCAACGTGGAGGGGCAGAAGTTCTCCTCCTCGCGCGGCGTCGTCATCTACGTGCGGGACATGCTGGCGCGCTACCAGCCGGACGCGTTCCGCTACTACGTGGCGGCGGCCGGGCCGGAGAGCCAGGACGTCGACTTCACCTGGGACAGCTTCCTGCGGCGCACCAACGACGAGCTCGTGGCGGGCTGGGGCAACCTGGTGAACCGCACGGCGAGCATGGTGCACAAGAACTTCGGGCAGGTCCCGACGCCGGGCGAGACGGCGGACGTCGACAAGGCGGTGCTCGCGACGACGGGCGACGCGTTCGCGAAGGTCGGCTCGCTCATCGAGGCGAACCGGCAGCGCGCCGCCATCGCGGAGGCGATGCGCGTCGTCGGCGAGGTGAACCGGTACGTGTCCGAGACCGAGCCGTGGAAGCTGAAGACGGACCCGGAGCGCCTGGCGACGGTGCTGCACACGACGACGCAGGCGGTGAGCGACTGCAACACGCTGCTGTCCCCGTTCCTGCCGCACTCGGCGCAGTCGGTGCACGAGGTGCTCGGCGGCACGGGCGAGTTCGCCCCGCAGCCGGTGATCCAGGAGGTCACGGACCTCGACGACGACTCGCGCCACTACCCGGTCATCACGGGTGGGCACGACGGCGGCTACCGGTTCCCGGCGTGGGCGTCGGTGCCGGTGGTGCCGGGCACCCAGATCGGCAAGCCGTCGCCGGTGTTCACCAAGCTCGACGACTCGATCGTCGACGAGGAGCTGGAGCGTCTGCGCGAGAAGGCCTGACGCCTCTCGACGGCCCGCCCGTGCCGGGCGGGCCACGCCCGGTCGTCCCCAGCCGAAGGAGTGTCATGGCGCGTCAGCGTGAGCGTGGGTTCCCGCCCGACCCGGAGCCGCTGCCGGTCGCGGTGGTCGACAACCACACCCACCTCGACGCGATCGCGGGCGTGCTGGACGAACGATCCCTGGGTGGCGCCCCCGTGCCGACGGTCGACGACCACCTGGCGCGGGCGGCGGCCGTGGGTGTGGACCGGGTGGTCCAGGTGGCCTGCGAGCTGCCGTCGATCGACTGGACGGACGCGCTGCTGCGCCGGGACGTCTCGGGGCGGATCCTCGGCGCGGTGGCGATCCACCCGAACGAGGCGGTGCTGCACGCGGGCGTGCGCGAGGTGGGGCCGGACGGCCTGGAGCCGGATCCGCTGGCGCACCACGCGGTGGCCCTGGACGACGCGGTGGCCCGGGTGGCGCAGGTCGCCCGCGACAACCCGCGGGTGCGGGCCGTCGGTGAGACCGGGATGGACCTCTTCCGCACCGGACCGCTGGGCGAGGTGGCGCAGCGCGAGTCGTTCCGTGCGCACGTGGCGCTCGCCAAGGAGCTGGGCCTCGCCCTGCAGATCCACGACCGGGACGCCCACCAGCAGGTGATCGACGTCCTGCTCGCCGACGGCGCCCCGGAGCGGACGGTCTTCCACTGCTACTCCGGCGACGAGGAGATGGCCGCGCTCGCCGCCGAGCACGGCTGGTACCTGTCGTTCGCCGGGCCGATCACCTACCCCCGCAACGACCACCTGCGCGCCGCGCTGCGGACGGTGCCCCTCGACCTCGTGCTGGTCGAGACCGACGCGCCCTACCTGCCGCCGCACCCGTACCGCGGGCGGCCCAGCGCGCCGTACGTCGTCGCGCACACGGTGCGGGCCGTCGCAGAGGTGCTGGAACGTCCCCTGGCGGAGGTCTGCACGGCCGTGTCGGCGACGTCCGAGCAGGTCTACGGCCCGTGGTGAGGTGCGGGCGGGCTTCCCACGGGTGCCCGGGTTCGGCTACGGTCTGGTGCCCGTGACGAGGTCCAAGGCACGACGGCGGCGGCCGGCACGGCCACGCGACGCCCTGGCGTTCGTCGGCAGCCGCGGCCCGCTCCCGCAGATCGCCCGTGGGGCGGTGCAGGGCACCGTCCTGGTGGGGGTCGCGGTCGGCGCGTTCGGCGTCGTCGACGCCCACGCGAGCGTCGACCTCGACGTCGACGGGAAGATCCGCGAGGTCGACGGCTACGGTCGCACCGTCGCGGACGTCCTCGCGTTCCACGGCATCCACCCCGGCCCCGACGACCTCGTGCAGCCCGCCCTCGACGAGCGCGCACCCCGCGACGGCGAGGTCGTGGTGCGGACCAGCCGGGACGTCACGCTCGAGATCGACGGCGAGGTCGTGACGCTGGCGACGACGGCGCACACCGTCGGCGAGCTGCTGGCCGCGCTGGGACCCCGCACGGAGGGCGCCGTGACGAGCGCGTCGCGCAGCGAGCCCCTCGGTCGTGCGCCCCTGCGGGTGTCCACCGTCAAGAAGGTGCACGTGTCCGTCGACGGGTCGGTGATCCTGCTGCGCACCACCGGGTCGACGGTCCGGGACGTGCTCGCCGAGGCGGGCATCACCCTCGGCGAGCAGGACCACACCTCCGCGCCGCTGGGCGCGGCCGCCGTCGACGACATGGTGCTCGTCGTCGGCCGCGGGGCCACCGCGCCGGACATCGTCACCGAGGTGGTGCCGTTCGAGACGGAGCGCGTCGAGTCGGACGACCTGCCCGAGGGGTACGAGTCCGTCCAGACCCCCGGGGTGCCGGGGGAGCGGGTCACGACCTACCAGGTGCGGACCCTGGACGGCGCCGAGGTGGAGCGGACGGTCGTGGACCGGTCGGTCACGGTCGAGCCGGTCACCGAGGTGGTGCTGGTCGGCACGCTCGACGTGTCCCAGGTGCAGGTCGACCCGGGCTCGGCGAAGGCGGTGGCGAGGGCGATGGCGGCGGAGCGTGGCTGGGGCGACAGCGAGTTCGTGTGCCTCGAGAGGCTGTGGACCAAGGAGTCCAACTGGCGCTGGAACGCGGAGAACACCTCCAGCGGCGCGTACGGCATCCCGCAGGCGCTGCCGGGGTCGAAGATGGCGAGCGCGGGCTCCGACTGGCGCACGAACCCGGCCACGCAGATCTCCTGGGGGCTGGACTACATCGCGGGCCGGTACGGCACGCCGTGCGCGGCGTGGAACCACTCGATGTCGGTGGGCTGGTACTGACGCAGCGCCGCCTCGGGCCGTCGCCACGCCCGGGCGGTCGCGCGCGCACCGGCGTGGTGTCGCGCGAATCTTTCCGGCATACCGCCACCTAAGCGGACGTAATTACCACTTCGACAGTTGGATGTCGATCACGATCAGGTTACGGTCTCCGGAGCCGCCGGATCGGCCTCGGGCCCGACAGCCAGTCGGGAGCCGGCGTCGTGCCCGGGCACGACCACGACTGGACCCCTGTGAACGACTCGACCGACGCGCCCGTCGACCCCCAGCAGCCCGGCCCCGAGGCCACGACCACGGTAGGCACCGGCACCACGGAGACGTCGACGCCACGCCGCCGCCGGTGGCCCCTCGTCACCCTCGTCGTCGCGCTCGGCCTCGCTCTCACCGCCGGTGTCAGCGGTGCCGTCGCCGAACAGCTCCGCAAGGACGTCACCCTCGACGTCGACGGAGCCCTCGTGCAGGTCTCCACCTACGCGGACACCGTCTCCGACGCTCTCGCCGAGGAGGGCGTCCGCGTCGGCGAGCACGACGAGGTCACGCCCGCCGCCGGGTCCGCCCTGCGGGACGGCGCCGTCGTGCAGGTCCGCTACGGCCACCAGCTCACCGTCGAGACCGACGGCGAGGCCCAGGACGTCGTCGTCGCCGCGCTCGACGCCGCCGAGGTCCTCGACGAGCTCGCCGCCCGTGACGAGCAGGTCCGGCTCCTGCCGTCGCGCTCCGACGAGCGCGCCAGCCTCCCGATCCGCCTCGACGCCGACGAGCCCGTCGCGCTCGTCGTCGGCGGCAAGGAGACGGTCGTCGCGAACGGTGCCGTGTCCCTCGACGAGCTGCTCGCCGCCGAGGGCATCACCCTCGACGCCGACGATGTCGTGCACGTCGACCGGGTCACCCCGGACGCCCCCACCGACCCGACCGTCCGCGTCGTCGTGCAGCGCGTCGAGGTCAAGAAGGTCAGCACGACCAAGAAGATCGCCTTCGACACCGTGACGAAGCAGGACGCCGACCGGTACGAGGACGAGGGCAGCTACGTCGCCACCGAGGGTCGCGCCGGCAAGCGCACCGTCGTCCACGAGGTCACCACCGTCGACGGCGAGGTCACCGCACGCGAGAAGGTGTCCTCCGAGGTCACCCGCCAGGCGCGCGACAAGGTGATCGTCGAGGGCACCAAGGAGCGCCCCGAGCCCGAGCCGGAGCCCGTCGAGGAGTCCACCTCCGGCAGCAGCGGCTCCTCCTCCTCGTCGTCGTCCTCGTCCTCCGGCTCGTCCTCGTCGGGCGGCAGCGCGCCGTCCGGTGTCTGGGCGGCCCTCGCGCAGTGCGAGTCCGGCGGCAACCCGTCGACCAACACCGGCAACGGCTACTACGGCCTCTACCAGTTCTCCCTGCCCACCTGGCAGGCGATGGGCGGCTCGGGCCTGCCGTCGGAGGCCTCCGCCTCCGAGCAGACGATGCGTGCCCAGAAGCTCCAGGCGCAGTCCGGCTGGGGCCAGTGGCCCGCCTGCGCCGCGAAGCTCGGCCTGCTGTAGTTCCACTCACGGCGGGGTGGGTTCCCCCGGACCGGTCGCGCTCACGGGCGCTGCGCGCCCTGCGCTTCCCGTCTGACGACCGGTCCGGGGGAACCCACCCCGCCTTTCGCGTCCGGTCCTGCCCGTGGGCCGGCGCCGTGGCGCCGAGTCGGCGCCGCAGGGTCGCGTCGCCAGCGGTTCACTGAGCCACGAGGTTCTGAGGGCGAGGGAACCGGGGTGTGCGGGGCCTGTGAAGGTGCCGTGCGATGCGCCCAGGTGTGACGTCCGCCCTCTTGCCTCAGGTCACGAACCGGTTACGGTCGGTTGTCTTTCGCGCGCACCGGGCACCCCTGGTGCAGTGCCGCCGGCCCGCCACGAGGCCGCCCGCAGCAACGAAACCCCTGGGAGATCCCCATGACCTCCATGCCCGAGAACGCCCCCGACCCCGTCGAGGCCACCGAGCCGCAGCCCACGACCGCGCAGACCCGCGCGGTCGCCCGCAAGCGCCGTGGACGTCGCCGCGCCCTCGTCGCCGGCACCAGCATCGGCGCGCTCGCGCTCGGCGTCGGCTCCGCCGTCGGTGTCGCGAACGCCTCCAAGACCGTCGAGCTCGACGTCGACGGCGAGACGCGCACCGTCACCACGTTCGCCGGTGACGTCCAGGGCCTCCTCGCGGAGGAGGGCGTCGAGGTCGGCGAGCGCGACGTCGTCGCCCCCGGCGTCACCGCACCCCTCGACGGCGAGTCCGACGTCGTCGTGCGCACGGGCAAGAAGCTGACCGTCGCCGTCGACGGCGACGAGCACGACGTGTGGCTCACCGCCGTCGACGCCTCCGAGGCGCTCAACCTGCTCCACCAGCGCGGCAGCGACGTCCAGCTCGTCGCGTCCCGCTCCCAGGACCGTGCCGAGCTGCCGATCGAGCTCCACGACGGCGAGCAGGTCGCCGTCGTGCACGACGGCGAGGTGGACGTCACCCACGGCTCCGACGACCTCGGCGCCGTCCTCGACACCACCGACGTGACCGTCGACGACGACGACCTCGTGTCCGTCGCGACCGCCCACGACGCCGGCGTCACCCCCGACGACCTCGCCGACCTCCCCGACGGCGCCGACGTGCCGCAGGTCGCCGTCGTCGTCGAGCGCGTCGAGGTCGAGAAGGTGAAGAAGACCCGCGCGATCGGCCACGACACCGTGACCAAGGAGAGCGCGAAGCGCTACGAGGACCTCGACCCGAAGGTGCGGACCGAGGGCAAGGACGGCGTGCGCACCGTCGTGCGCGAGGTGACCACCGTCGACGGCAAGGTCGTCTCCAGCGAGAAGGTCTCCTCGAAGGTGACGCGCGAGCCCGTCACCGAGGTGCTCGTCGAAGGCACCAAGGAGCGACCCGAGCCCGAGCCGGAGCCCGCCGCGACGACGTCCGGCGCCACCTACTCCGGGTCCAACCGGCAGATCGGTCAGCAGATGGCCGCCGCCCGCGGCTGGACAGGCAGCGAGTGGACCTGCCTGGAGTCGCTGTGGACCCGGGAGTCCGGCTGGTCGCACACCGCCGCCAACCCGTCGTCCGGCGCCTACGGCATCCCGCAGTCCCTGCCCGGCTCGAAGATGGCCACGGCCGGCTCCGACTGGCAGTCCAACCCCGCCACCCAGATCGAGTGGGGCCTCGACTACATCGCCGGCCGCTACGGCAGCCCGTGCGGCGCGTGGGCCCACTCCGAGTCGGTCGGTTGGTACTGATCGCGCACCTCGGGCGATACTGCCACCCATGACCACCACCCCTGGCGCCCTGCTCGGTCCCGCGGAGATCCGCGAGCTGGCGGGGCGCCTCGGCGTCCGGCCCACCAAGACGCTCGGGCAGAACTTCGTGCACGACGGCGGCACGGTCCGCAAGATCGTGCGCGCCGCCGGCGTGCAGCCCGGCGACCGCGTCGTCGAGGTCGGGCCCGGGCTCGGCTCCCTCACGCTCGGCCTGCTGGAGGCCGGTGCGTCCGTCGTCGCCGTCGAGATCGACCCCGTCCTCGCGGGACAGATCGACGCCACCGTGCGCAAGCACGCGCCCGACGCCGACTTCGAGGTCGTGACGGCCGACGCCCTCGACGTCACCGAGCTGCCCGGCCCCGCCCCCACGGCGCTGGTGGCGAACCTGCCGTACAACGTCGCCGTGCCCGTCCTGCTGACGTTCCTGCAGCGGTTCGACTCCCTGCGGTCGGTCCTCGTCATGGTGCAGGCCGAGGTCGCCGACCGCCTCGCCGCCGCCCCCGGGAACAAGGTGTACGGCGTGCCCTCGGCCAAGGCCGCCTGGTACGGGCAGGCCCGCCGCTCCCTCAACGTCTCCCGCCACGTCTTCTGGCCCGAGCCCAACGTCGACTCCGCGCTGGTCGCGATCGAACGGCACGACCCGCCCGTCACCACGGCGACGCGCGAGCAGGTCTTCGCCGTCGTCGACGCCGCGTTCGCCCAGCGTCGCAAGACGCTCCGTGCCGCCCTGGCGGGCCTCTTCGGGTCCCCGGCAGCCGCGGAGGAGGCGCTGCGCGCCGCCGACGTCGACCCCGGCCTGCGGGGCGAACGGCTCACCATCCACGACTTCGCGCGGATCGCCGAGCGCCGGGGGGCAACCCCTGGCACGGTGGACGCGTGACGCACCTCGCCCCTGCCCCGTCGCCGTCCGTGCGCGTCCGCGCACCGGGAAAGCTCAACCTCTCCCTGCGCGTCGGACCCGTGGACGACGACGGCTACCACCCCCTCGTCACGGTCTTCCAGGCCGTGACCCTGTGCGAGGAGGTCACCGCCACCGAGGTCCCCGAGGGCGCCGGGATCTCCGTGACCGTCACCGGCCCGCAGGCCGACCAGGTGCCGCTCGACGACACCAACCTCGCCTGGCGGGCCGCCGAGGCGCTCGCCCGGCACGTCGGCACCGACGCCGACGTCGGCCTGCACCTCGCCAAGGGCGTGCCCGTCGCCGGGGGCATGGCGGGCGGGTCCGCCGACGCCGCCGCGACGCTCGTCGCCTGCGACGCCCTGTGGGGGACCGCGCTGCCGCGCGACGATCTCGCCGACCTCGCCGCCGGCCTCGGCGCCGACGTGCCGTTCGCGCTCCTCGGGCACACCGCCATCGGCACGGGACGCGGGCACCTGCTGACCCCCGCCATGAGCCGCGGCGAGTTCCACTGGGCGCTCGCCGTCCGGGACGAAGGCCTCCCCACGCCCGCCGTCTACCGCCGGTTCGACGAGCTGACCCACGGCCAGGACCGGGCCGTCGAACCCGCCGACGACACCGCGCTCATGCAGGCCCTGCGCGCCGGCGACCCCACCGCGCTGGGCCTGGCGCTGCACAACGACCTGCAGGACGCCGCCCTCGACCTGCGCCCCGACCTCGCCCGCACCGTGGAGATCGCCCGCCACGGTGGCGCGCTCGGCGTCGTCGTGTCCGGGTCGGGACCCAGCGTCGCCGCCCTGGCCCGCTCCCGGCAGCACGCGCTGGCCATCGCCGCGACGTGGACCGCCGAGAGCGCCGCCGACTCCGTGTGGTGCACCACCGGCCCCGCCGCCGGGGCTCGCGCGCTCTGACGCGTTTCGGGTTCCGGTCGGCGGGTGTCGTGCGTCGGGTTCCGGTCGGCGGAGGGTGCCGCGCGTCGTCGCGTTCACGGGCCCCAGGGGGCCCTCCACTCCGGGCCTGACGACGACGCGCGGCACCCTCCGCCGACCTTTGCCCGTGCGGTCGGGCGCGAGTCAGCGCGAACCGCGCCGAGTCAGCGCTCAGCCCAGGTGCTTGCGGAGGAACTCGACCGTCGGGGCGAAGCGGTAGTGCTGACCGCCCTCGTGACCGTTGTACGGGTAGACGTCGATGCGCTTGTCGTCGCCCGACCACGCGTTGAACGCGGCGTACACCGTCGACGGCGGGCAGACGGCGTCCATCAGGGCGACGGAGAACAGCCCGGCGGCCCGGGCGCGCCGCGCGAAGGACACCCCGTCGAGGTAGGACAGCGTGCGCCAGACGGCGTCCTCCTGCTCCCGGTGCACGGACAGGTACTGCGTGATCTCGCCGTACGGGAACGCGTCGGTGATCTGCACCGCGCGGCGGAAGTGGCACAGGAACGGCACGTTGGGGGCCGCGGCGACGACGTCGGGCAGCAGCCCGGCGACGGCGATCGCGATGCCCCCGCCCTGGCTCGTGCCGGCCACGGCGACGCGTGCCGGGTCGACGCCGTCGACCTGCCGGACGGCGTCCACGGCGCGCACGCCGTCGGTGTACACGCGCCGGTAGTAGTGGTCGGCAGGGTCGAGGATGCCGCGCGTCATGTAGCCCGGCGACGCCGGTGCGTGCCCGACCGGATCGGCGGTGTGCCCGCCGGAGCCCCAGCCGGAGCCCTGGCCGCGGGTGTCCATGACGAGGTGCGCGAACCCGGCGGCGGCGAGCCCGAGGTGCTCGTGCGGCAGGCCGCGCCCGCCCCCGTACCCGATGGACTCGACGACGGCCGGCAGCGGGCCGTCCACGCGGGCCGGGCGGACCAGCCACGCCTTGACCGGGTGGCCGCCGAACCCGGGGAACGTGAAGTCGTCGACGGTGACCTCCGTGAGGCCCGCGTCCACGCGCTCCAGCACGGGAGCCCCGCCGAAGCCGCGCGCCTCGGCGATCGTGCCCGCCCAGAACTCGTCGAAGTCGGCCGGCTCGTCGACCTGCGGCGTGTACTGCTCGAGCTCGGCGACGGGAAGGTCGAACTGGGCCATGCGGACTCTCCTTCGGGCGGACTGCGACGTCGGACGGCGGTGCCGGCTCCGAGGTTAGCGCTCACCACGCCACCGACCACGGCACCTCCGTCGTCGAGCGTCTCTGGATGTCGGGAGTGCGGCGCGGATCCGCGACATCCAGAGACGCTCGGCAGCAGCGGGCAGCAGGATGCCGGGGCGGCGACCGCGGCGACTACCCTGAGGCGGTGGCACATCTCCTCGGCGCGGACACCATCGCGCTGTCCATCGGCACCCGCACCCTCCTCCACGACGTCTCCCTCGGCCTCGACGACGGCGACCGGGTCGGCGTCGTCGGACCCAACGGCGCCGGGAAGTCCACGCTGCTGCGGCTGCTCGCCGGCACCGCCACCCCCGACGCCGGCCGCATCACCCGGGTCGGCGGCTCCCGCCTCGGCATGCTCGACCAGCGCGACGACGTCCCCGAGGGCGCCAGCGTCCTCGACCTCGTGCACGGCGACGACGAGACCCACGAGTGGGCGTCCGACGCCCGCATCCGCGCCATCCACGCCGGGCTGCTCGCCGACCTCGACCTCGATCAGCCCGCCACCACGCTCTCCGGCGGGCAGCGGCGCCGCGTCGCGCTCGCCGGCCTGCTCGCCCAGGACCCCGACGTGCTGCTCCTCGACGAGCCCACCAACCACCTCGACGTCGAGGGCGTCGCCTGGCTGGCCGAGCACCTCAAGCAGCGCTACGGCCGACCCGGTGCGACCGGTGCGCTCGTCGTCGTCACCCACGACCGCTGGTTCCTCGACGAGGTGTGCAGCCGCATGTGGGAGGTCCGCGGCGACGGCACCGGCGCCGTCGACGGCTACGAGGGCGGCTACGCCGCCTACATCCTCGCGCGCGCGGAACGTCAACGACAGGCGGCGACCGCGGCCGAGAAGCGCGACAACCTGCTGCGCAAGGAGCTCGCCTGGCTGCGCCGCGGCGCTCCGGCCCGCACCTCCAAGCCCAAGTTCCGGCTCGACGCCGCCGCCGCGCTCATCGCCGACGAGCCGCCGCCCCGCGACCGGCTCGAGCTCACCCAGATGGCCACCAAGCGGCTCGGGAAGGACGTCCTCGACCTCGAGGACGTCACCGTCGCCGTCCCGCGCCCCGGCGGCGGGACCCGCACCCTGCTCGACGACGTCACCTGGCGTCTCGGCCCCGGCGACCGGTACGGCCTCGTCGGCGTCAACGGCGCCGGCAAGACGACGATCCTCGCCCTGCTCGCCGGACGCCGCGAACCCGACTCCGGGCGTGTGCGCCGGGGCAAGACCGTCGAGGTCGCCGAGCTCAGCCAGGAGGTCGCCGAGCTCGACGACGTCGGCCACCTCACCGCCGTGCAGGTCGTCGACGCCGAGAAGCGCACCGTCGTCGTCGACGGCAAGGAGCTCACCGCCGGGCAGCTCACCGAACGCCTCGGGTTCACCCGCGAGCGCGCCCACACCCCCGTGCGAGACCTCTCCGGTGGCGAGCGCCGCCGTCTCCAGCTCCTACGGCTGCTCGTGTCCGAGCCCAACGTGCTGCTCCTCGACGAGCCCACCAACGACCTCGACACCGACACCCTCGCCGCCGTCGAGGACCTCCTCGACGGCTGGCCGGGCACCCTCATCGTCGTCTCCCACGACCGCTACCTGCTGGAACGGGTCTGCGACCGCCAGTGGGCGCTGCTCGGCGACGGCGCGCTGCGGGACCTGCCGGGTGGGGTGGAGCAGTACCTGGAGCTCCGGCGTGCTGGCGTTGGTACGGCGGGTGGCGGGGTGTCGTCGTCGCGAGGCAACCGCTCGGCTGCTCGGTCCTCGCAGCCTCCTGCCAGGCCCAGCCAGCCTCGCCACGACGACACCCCGCCACCCGCCTCGGGTTCGGTCGTCGGCTCCGGAGGCCCCCTCGCTGCGGGCGGGGAGACGTCGGGGACGACGGCGACGGCGGCGGAGCAGCGCGCCGCGCGCAAGACGGTGCAGCGGGTCGAGCGGCAGCTCGCGAAGTTGACGGCGGAGGAGGCGACGCTGCACGACAAGATGGCCGCCGACCCGACGGACTACGAGGGCGTCGCGAAGCTCGACGCGCGGCTGCGGGATGTGCGCGCCGAGAAGGAGGACCTGGAGATGGAGTGGCTGGAGGCCGCCGAGCTCGCTGAATGATCCCGCGGCACTCAACCTTTCCGCGTCCTACGGCGTGAAGAAGGTGTGACAGCGACGACGAGCAGGCCCGACGACGTGGCCGACCCACCCAGCAGCCGCCCGGCTCCCGCGGTGACTTTCAGGGTGGTCCGCGCGGGGGCGAGCCCCGCCGACGAGTTCACCGCATTCATGCGCGAGGCCGCGCCTCAGCTCGCCCGGACCGCGTGGCTGCTGTGCGGGGACGAGCACCAGGCCGACGAGCTGGTCCAGCGCGCCCTGACGAAGACGTGGCTCAAGTGGTCGACGGCGCGTGAGCGCGACCCGCTCGCCTATGCCCGGCGAGTGCTCGCGAACCAGCGGATCGACCTGTGGCGTCGTCGACGGCGCGAGATCGTCACCGACCCGCACACCCTCCCGGAGCGTTCCGCACTCGCTGGCGGGGTCGACCAGCAGGCCGACAGGGACCAGCTGGTCCGGGCGCTCGCGACCCTCACGCCCCGGCAGCGGCGGATCGTCGTGCTGCGGCACCTCGTGGGTCTCAGCGAACGGGAGGTCGCCGACGACCTCGACGTCTCCCTCGGCACCGTGAAGTCCACGGCGTCCCGCGGCCTCGCTCAGCTGCGCTCCGTGCTTGGCGCCGCCGACTTATCCACGACCGAGGAGGAGGCCGGACGATGACCGACGACAAGACCTTCGCCCACCAGCTGCGCGCTTGCGTCGACCGGGCTGCCCCGACGATCGACGTCGACACCGAGGCTGTGCTGCCCCGGGCCCGGCGACTCCGCGCACGCCGCCGCGCCGCGGCCGGAGTCGCCTGCGTCGGGGCAGTGGCGATCGCGGCCGGCTGGGTCGCGCAGGCCCAGCCGTGGACGCCGACGACGACGGAGATCGCCCCGGCGGCGCCAACTGCCTCGTCCGTCCCTGCAGAGCCGACGCCCGTCTCGGCCCCGGACGAGACGGCGGCAGTGATCGACGTGGAGGCCGGGACCATCGCCTTGCCGATCGACGACTGGGCATGGTCCGCGGAGGACTACGCGCTGTCCCGTACGGCGGTGACGCACTACGTGGTCGGTTGCCTCCAGGAGGCCGGCTATGAGGCAGCATTCCTCGGGCCGGTGCCTCCGGACCCGGATCGCGACGCCGCCTATGGCGTCTGGCGCACCGAGGACGCGGAGACGCTCGGCTACCAGACCCTTTTCCCACCCTTGGAAGCCGAGATCGCTGACGCCGGGTCCGCTTGGGACCCGGAGTCGGTGCCACGTGGCGTGGCGCAAGGCTGTCACCAGGAGGCGCAGGACGCCGGGCTGACGTACGACGTGCTCGACTTCGAAGTTGGCGCTCACCCCGAAGCCCCGAAGCGGGGAATCGCGCAGACTCTGTCGTCCGACGCGGCCCGATCGATCCGGGCCGAATGGCGCGAATGCCTGACGAATCAGGGGGTAATCGTGCCGCAGAGCGCCGAGGCGGGAATGGTTCCGGATGGCGTGTTCGGCATGCCGGTCGAGGAGCAGATCCGGATTGCCGCGCTGGACGTCGAATGCAAGCGAGAGCTCGGCACGACCCAACGGCTCGCGGACTTGGACGCCGCGGCGCAGGCAACGTACATCGAGGAGAATCGCAGCTTCTTGGCCGACCGTCGAGCTGTGGAGGACGCCGTGCTGGACCGGGCCCGCGAGTACCTCGATGAGCACGGGGTCGAGATGCCCTGAGCGGTCACGGCCAGGCGGTCACCAGGTGCTCGACCGCGAGACGCTGTCATCGCCTCCAGCAATGTTGGATGTGATCTAACTTGGATCGCGTCGAACATTCGGTCGTCGCTTGCGACTCTCCGGGCGCACGACGGTGCCGGGCCCGGAAGGAATCGGGCCTGGCGCCGTCGTCACCATCACGGCACGCGGTAGCCGCCCGCGCGGAACAGCTCGTACCACTCGGCACGCGTGAGCGGGACGTCCGAGCCCTGGGCGGCGCCGCTGACGCGTTCCGGTGTGGTCGTGCCGAGCACCACCTGCATCTGTGCCGGGTGGCGCGTGATCCAGGCGACCGCGATCGCGATGGGCGGCACGTCGTACTTCGCCGCGAGGCGGTCGATGACGGCGTTGAGCCCCGGGTAGTCGTCCGAGCCGAGGAACACGCCGGTGAAGAACCCGGCCTGGAACGGCGACCACGCCTGCACGGTGATGTCGTGCAGGCGGCAGTAGTCGAGGATGCCGCCACCGTCGACGGTGCGCGACTGGTCCTCGCCCGCCATGTTGGCGGTCACGCCCTGCGCCACGATGGGGGCGTGCGTGATCGACAGCTGGAGCTGGTTCGCGACGATCGGCTGCCGCACCGACTTCTTCAGCAGGTCGATCTGGCGCGGCGTGTGGTTGGAGACGCCGAACGCCCGCACCTTGCCCGTCGACTCCAGGTGGTCGAACGCCCGGGCGACCTCGTCCGGCTCCACCAGCGCGTCGGGGCGGTGCAGCAGCAGCACGTCCAGGTAGTCGGTGCCCAGCGCCTCCAGCGATCCCTCGACCGAGGAGACCAGGTGGTCGTACGAGTAGTCGAAGTACGGCCCCTCGCGCACGATGCCCGCCTTGGACTGGATGGTCAGCTCGGCCCGCTGCGACGGCGTCAGCCGCATCGCCTCGGCGAACCGTCGCTCGCAGCCGTGCAGCTCTGCGCCGTAGACGTCGGCGTGGTCGACGAAGTCGATGCCGGCGTCGCGGGCGGTGCGTACGAGCTCCCGGACGGCGTCGTCGTCCATCTGTGCGATGCGCATGAGCCCGAGCACGACGTTCGGGACGTCGCGGCCCGTGGTTCCCAGGGGGACTGTTCTCATGGGTGCTCCTCGGTCAGGCCGAGAGCTCGGCGAGCTCGTCGGCGGTCAGGGTGAGCTCGGCCGCTCGGACCGAGTCGGTGATGCTGGCGGGGCGCGACGCGCCGGGGATGGGCACGACGACGGGGGCGAGCGCCAGCTCCCAGGCGAGCGCGACCTGGTGGGGGCTGACGCCGTGCCGCTCCGCGACCCGGCCGAACGCGGCGTGCGCCGACCCGAGGTCGCCGGCACGGGCGATGCCGCCGAGCGGCGACCAGGGCAGGAACGCGACGCCGAGGGCGGCGCAGTGCTCGAGCTCGGGCAGGCTGGAGCGGAACGCGGGGGAGAACTGGTTCTGCACGGACGCGAGCCGCCCGCCCAGGACCTCGTTCGCCTCGTCGATCTGCGCCACGGAGGCGTTCGAGATCCCGGCCTGCCGGATGACGCCCTCGTCGAGGAGCTCGACGAGCGCGCCGACGGACTCGGCGTAGGGGACCGCCGGGTCCGGGCGGTGGAACTGGTAGAGGCCGATCGCGTCGACCCCGAGGCGTCGGGCGGACTCCTTCGCGGCCTTCTTGAGGTGCTCGGGGCGGCCGTCCTTCGTCCACGAGCCGTCGCCGGGGCGCAGGTGCCCGCCCTTGGTGGCGACCAGCACGGCGGAGGCGTCGCCGCCCCAGGACCGCAGGGCGCGGGCGATGAGCTCCTCGTTGTGGCCGACCTCGCCGGCGTCGCGGTGGTAGGAGTCGGCGGTGTCGATCAGCGTGACGCCGGCGTCCAGGGCGGCGTGGATCGTGGCGACGGACCGGGCCTCGTCGGGCCGGCCCTCGATGGACATCGGCATGCCGCCGAGCCCGACGGCGCTGACTGCGGTCTCTGCGATGGTGCGCTGCTGCACGGTGCTCCTCGTCTCGGTCCGGGTGTCCTCTCGACCATAGGAAGGGGGAGGATGAGAAGTCCAACGAAAGATGCTCATGACATTGAGAAGCAGGAGTGATCGATGGAGCTGCGTCAGATGGAGTACGTCGTCGCCGTCGCCGAGGAGGAGCACTTCACCCGCGCCGCGGCACTGTGCGGGGTCAGCCAGTCCGGCCTGTCGGCCGCGATCCGGTCGCTGGAGAAGGAGCTGGGCGCACCGCTGTTCCAGCGTTCCACCCGCCAGGTGAGCCTGACCGACGCCGGGCGCGCCCTGCTGCCCTTCGCGCGACGGATGCTCGCCCAGGCAGCCGGCGGGCGCGACGCCGTGGTCCGCGCCAGCCGGCAGCTCTCCGGCCACCTGCGCGTCGGGTCGGAGCAGTGCCTCGGCGTGGTCGACGTCGGCTCGCTCCTCGAGCGGTTCCGGCTGCGCCACCCGCTCGTCGAGATCCGGTTCGTCCAGGCCGGGTCGCACGAGCTCGCCGCCCAGCTGCGCGCCGGGGACCTCGACGTCGGGTTCCTCGCCGCGACCGAGCACCTGGGCGGCCTGCGCCGTCTCGAGCTCGGGCGCCGCGACGTCGTCGTGCTCACGCACCCCTCCGACCCGCTCGCGGGCGCCGCGGAGGTGTCCTGGGAGGACCTCGCCGAGCGCGACTTCGTCGACTTCCGCGAGACCTGGAGCGTGCGGCGGCTCGTCGACGAGGCCTTCGCCGCGCGCCACCTGGAGCGCCGCGTGCGGATGAGCGTCGACGACGTCCACACCCTGCTCGACTTCGTCCAGCGCGGCCTCGGCATCGCGATCGTGCCGCAGCACGTGGCCGCGAAGCCGCAGGCCGCCGGGCTCACCGTGTCGGTGCTGCCGGAGCACGAACGGCCCGGGTGGGTCGTCTCGGCGGTGTCGTCGCCGACGGCCGCGCCGACCGCGGCGCGGCTGCTGGAGCTGCTCGGCGAGGCGAACCTCGAGGTCGCTACGGCCGCGTGACCGCCCCGGGGGCTACCGGTCGAGGTAGGTGGGCCGGGAGGCCGTCCACAGGGCGACGGCCATGACGACCAGCAGGGCGAGGATCACCAGCAGCGGCGCGGTCCACCCCGCCGTCGACTCGTGGATCGCGCCGAGCGCGGTCGGTGCCGCGGCGGCGCACGCGTACCCGGCGGTCTGGACGACGGCGGACCCGCGACGGGCGGCCGCGACGCTGGGGGAGCGCTGGGCGAGCAGCGTGAGGATGACGGTGAAGCTGCCGCCCTGCGCGGCGCCGGCGAGGCACACCCACAGCCACCACAGGTCGGGCGCGACGAGGAGCCCGACGGGCAGGGCGATCCACAGCGCCGACAGCGACGCGGCCACCGCCCGCGCGGGAACCCGTCCCGCCAGGGCGATCGGCACGAGGAAGGCCCCTGCGATGGCGGCGAGCTGGAACGGTGCCGCGCCGCCCCCCGCGGCGGCGGGGGCGAGGCCGACCGTGTCGCCGAGGATCGACGGCAGCCACGCCGTCATCGCGTAGTAGCCGGACGCCTGCCCGGCGAACGCGAGGGTGAGCAGGACGACGAGGCGGCGCTGGGCGGCGTGCGCGGTCCGGTCGTCCCCGGCGTCCGTCGCGGCCGACCCGGCACCCCGAGCGGCGTCGGCGGCGTCGACCTTGCGATGGTGCGCGGCGAGGCCGCGCCCGGCCGGGACCCAGAAGGCCAGCGCGAGCACGGCGAGCACGCCCCAGCCGGCCAGCGCCCACTGCCAGCCGTACGCGACGGCGAGCGGGACGGTGAGCAGGGTGGTGACGGTCGACCCGGCGTTCATGGTGGCGGCGTACGCGCCGGTGACGGACGCGGCGCGCTCGCGAAAGTCGCGCGCGATGACGACGGGCACCGCGACGTTGCCGATGGTGATGCCGACGCCGAGCACGGTGGTGCCGACCATCGCGGTCGTCACGGACCCGGTGGAACGCAGCAGGGTGCCGCCGAGGATGCCGAGCAGCCCGAGCGTGATCGCGCGTTCCGGCCCGACGCGGGCGGTGAGCGCGGACGCCGCCGGGGTGAACAGGGCGAAGCACAGCACGGGGACCGACGTGAGGAGGCCGACCCCCGCGGACGTCAGGCCGAGGGACGCCGCGACGTCGTCCACCACGGGGGGCAGGGAGGCGAGGTGTGCCCGCAGGTTGACGGCCGCGAGCAGCAGCGCCAGCAGGACGAAGCCGCCCGCGGTGCGCCTACTCATCGAACTGCGCACCGAGGGTGCGCAGCAGGGCCGCGAGGCCGGGGCGCTCGTCGGCGGGCAGGGCGGAGAGCACGCCCGCCTCGACGTCGAGCAGGTCGCTCATCGCGGCGTCGACCCGGGCCCGCCCGGACGCGGTGAGCTGGACGAGGACGCCGCGGCGGTCGTCGGGCGAGCGGTGGCGCTCCACGAGCCCGCGCTGCTCGAGCCGGTCGATGCGGTTCGTCATGGTGCCGCTGGTGACGAGGGTCTGCGCGACCAGGCGGCCGGGCGAGAGCCGGTACGGGTCGCCGGACCGGCGCAGGGCGGACAGGACGTCGAACTCCCACGTCTCGAGGTCGTGGCGGGCGAACGCGCCGCGGCGTGCGCGGTCGAGGTGGCGGGCGAGCCTGCTGATCCGGGAGAACACGGCGAGCGGCTCGACGTCGAGGTCCGGCCGTTCGTGCTGCCAGGCGGCGACGATGCGGTCGACCTCGTCCCCGGTGCTGGTGCCGGCGCTGCTGCTCACCATCCGTCCAGCCTAGCGCGAATGTCTCGACGTCAAGACTCTTGACGGCGGAAGGTCAGCCGCCGATGAGACCCGGCTTGCGCTCCATGCCCGCCAGCCCGTTCCAGGCCAGGTTCACCAGGTGCGCCGCGACGTCCGCCTTCTTCGGCTGCCGCGCGTCGAGCCAGTACTGGCCCGTCAGCGCCACCATCCCGACCAGCATCTGCGCGTACAGCGGGGCGGTGCGCGGGTCGAGGCCGTTGCGCTTGAGCTGGTCGGCCAGGATGTGCTCCACCTGGGTCGCGACGTCCCCGATGAGGGACGAGAACGTGCCGGTCGCCTGCGCCACGGGGGAGTCGCGCACCAGGATCCGGAACCCGTCCTCGGAGGACTCGATGTAGCCCAGCAGGGCCAGCGCGGTGCGCTCCACCATCGCCTTCGGGTGCCCGCCCTCGGCCAGCGCCCCCGTCAGGGCTCCGGTCAGCGCCCGCACCTCCCGGTCGACGATGACGGCGTAGAGCCCCTCCTTGCCGCCGAAGTGCTCGTAGACGACCGGCTTCGACACGCCCGCCGTCGACGCGATCTCCTCGACGCTCGTGCCCTCGAACCCCTTCGTCGCGAACAGGCCCCGGCCGACCGCGAGCAGCTGCTCGCGGCGCTGGCTCGCCGTCATCCGGGCACGGGGCGCACGCTTCGACTCGCGGGGCTCGGAAGGCATGTGCCCATTGTGCCCGTATCCGGCGCGCGCACCACGAGACGGCGACGAGGCTGTGGCCGAGGCCACTGCGCCGACCTCCCGTCCACCCGGCAGACGCACACCGTTCATCCGCACGGACCTGGCACACTGAGACCGGACGTGCGTCCGTGCGGCCGGTCGGACCCTCGGGTCGGGCCGGGGATGCCGCCGGACCGCGACCGTTCCGCCTTGGTGTAATCGGCAGCACAAGGGTTTTTGGTGCCCTTGGTCCAGGTTCGAGTCCTGGGGGCGGAGCGCGCCCGAGTACCCGACAACGAGACGGAGCACCGGTGGTTCCCACTGCCCCTGACGGCGACCAGAACCCGACCGCACCGACGACGCCGCACCCCACGGCCGTCGTCGTCCTCGCCGCAGGGCAGGGCACGCGCATGAAGTCCGCGACGCCGAAGATCCTGCACGCCGTCGGCGGTCGCACCATGCTCGGGCACGCCATGACGGCCGCCCGCGAGCTCGAGCCCGCGCACCTCGCCGTCGTGGTCCGGCACGAGCGCGACCTCGTCGCCGCCGCCGCGACCGCCCTCGACGGGTCCGCGCTCGTCGTCGACCAGGACGAGGTCCCCGGGACCGGCCGCGCCGTGCAGTGCGCCCTCGACGCCCTCGACGCCCGCGTGCACGCCGCCCGCGCGGCCGAGCTCGCGCACGTCGACGACGTCCACGACGACCACGCGGACGGCGCCGACCACCCCCTCGGCGACGGCCTCGACGGCGCCGTCGTCGTGCTCGCCGGCGACATCCCGCTGCTCGACGGCGCCACGCTGGCCGAGCTGCTGGCCGCCCACCACGCGGACGGCAACGCCGTCACGATCCTCACCACCGAGGTCGCCGACGCCACCGGCTACGGCCGCATCGTGCGCGAGCCCGGCACCGGGGACGTCGTCGGGATCGTCGAGCACCGGGACGCCACGCCCGCCCAGCTCGAGATCCGCGAGATCAACTCGTCCGTCTACGTGTTCGACGCCGCCGTGCTGCGCCGCGGTCTCGCCGGCCTCGGCACCGACAACGCGCAGGGCGAGGTCTACCTCACCGACGTCGTCGCCTCCGCCGGCGCCGAGGGCGGCCACGTGCGCGCCCTGCTCAGCGACGACCCGATGGTCGTCGAGGGCGTCAACGACCGGGTCGCGCTCGCCACCCTCGGCGCCGAGCTCAACCGCCGCGTCCTGGACGGCTGGATGCGCGCGGGCGTCACCGTCGTCGACCCCGCCACCACCTGGGTCGACGTGGACGTCGAGCTGGCCCCCGACGTCACGCTGCTGCCCGGCACCCAGCTGCACGGCGCGACCGTCGTCGCCACCGGCGCCACCATCGGCCCCGACACCACCCTGACCGACGTCGAGGTGGGGGAGGGTGCGACCGTCGTGCGCACGCACGGCTCGCTGTCCGTCGTCGGCGCCGGCGCGTCCGTCGGCCCCTTCGCCTACCTCCGCCCGAACACGGTGCTCGGCGCGAAGGGCAAGATCGGCACCTTCGTGGAGACGAAGAACGCCGAGATCGGCGAGGGCTCCAAGGTCCCGCACCTGAGCTACGTCGGCGACGCCACCATCGGCGAGGGCACCAACATCGGCGCCGCGTCCGTCACCGTCAACTACGACGGCGTCGCCAAGCACCGCACCGTCATCGGCTCCCACGCGCGCACCGGGGCCGACAACATGTTCGTCGCCCCCGTCACCGTCGGCGACGGCGCCTACACCGCGGCCGGCAGCATCATCACCCGCGACGTGCCCGCCGGCGCCCTCGGCGTGAGCCGCGCCCAGCAGAAGAACGTCGAGGGCTGGGTCGAGCGCCGCCGTCCCGCCACCCCCGCCGCCGACGCCGCCGCCCGCTCCCTCGGCACGTCGCCCGACGGTCTCGGTGCGCAGGCGAGGCGTGAGCTCGCCGAGCACAATGCCCTCACGGGGGCGATCCCCGTGGTGCCCGACGACGCGTCCGGCTCGACCGAGTCCGCCTGACCTCAGCCCCCCTGCCCCGCACCCGAGCAGCAAACCGAAGGAACCCCCGCTGATGAACACCTCGATCCCCGGCACCGGTGAGCGCACCCTCGTCCTCGCATCCGGGCGCGCGCACCCCGAGCTCGCCGAGGCCGTCGCGAAGGAGCTGGGCATCGGGCTGCTGCCCGTCTCCGCGTACGACTTCGCGAACAGCGAGACCTACGTGCGCTTCGGGGAGTCGGTCCGCGGCACCGACATCTTCCTGCTGCAGAGCCACACCGCCCCGGTGAACCAGTGGCTCATGGAGCACCTGCTCATGGTCGACGCCGCCAAGCGGGCCTCCGCCCGCTCCGTGACCGTCGTCGCGCCGTTCTACGCGTACGCGCGCCAGGACAAGAAGAGCCGCGGCCGCGAGCCCATCTCCGCCCGCCTGGTGGCCGACATGCTCCGCACCGCCGGCGCCGACCGCATCATGAGCGTCGACCTGCACACCCCGCAGATCCAGGGCTTCTTCGACGGCCCCGTCGACCACCTGTGGGCCATGCCCGTCCTGACGGACTACGTGCGCTCCCGCGTCGACCTGTCCAACGTCGCCGTCGTCTCCCCGGACGCCGGCCGCATCCGCGTCGCCGAGCAGTGGGCCGACAAGCTCGGCGGCTGCCCGCTCGCGTTCGTCCACAAGACGCGCGACGTCACGCGCCCCAACCAGGCCGTCGCCAACCGCGTGGTCGGTGACGTCGAGGGTCGCGAGTGCGTGCTCGTCGACGACCTCATCGACACCGGCGGCACCATCGCCGAGGCCGTCAACGTCATCATGTCGGCCGGCGCGAAGTCCGTGGTCGTCGCCGCCACCCACGGCGTCCTGTCCGACCCGGCCGCGCAGCGCCTCTCCGAGTGCGGCGCCAGCGAGGTCGTCGTCACCGACACCCTGCCCATCGCCACCGAGAAGCGTTTCGACGGCCTCACCGTGCTGTCCATCGCGCCGCTCATCGCCCGCGCCATCCGCGAGGTCTTCGACGACGGCTCCGTCACGTCGCTGTTCGACGGCAACTCCTGACCACGCCGTCACCCGCCCCGCGGACCGCGTACCCGGAACCCGGGTGAAGTCCGCGGGGCCCACGGGTGAAAAGCGTGCCAGGCCTTACCTCCGCCGGACCCCGCGGTGGTTCGATCAGGGCTAGGCACGTACGCGGCGATGCCCCGCCATCCAGGTGGGGCGGGACGGCGGGCGACGGAAGAGCGGGAAGCCGATGACTGGGGAATCCAACCTGCTGCGGCGCCGGCGCCGGGCCGCGGCGGGTGTCGTCGCCCTCCTGGTCGCGCTGGGCGTGGCGGGCACCGGGTCCGTGGCGGTGTCCGGTCCGGCCGTTCCGCCCGTGCAGGTCGCCAAGGCCCCGGACGGTCCCGTCGTCGGGGACGCGCCCGTCGACGCCCGGACCGTGGGCGGTGGCACCGGGCAGGACCTCGTCGTCAACTTCCCCCGGGGCGAGGGCGGACCCGAGGGCTCCTCCCACGTCGCCCGGACGCTGTGGTGGTCGTGGACCGCCCCCGCCACCGCGCCGGTCAGGTTCACCACGCACGGCAGCGAGCTCGACACGGTGCTCCGCGTGCGCGAGGGCTCGGCCGAAGGTCGGCTCGTGGCGAGCAACGACGACGAGGGCGACGTCGCCACGTCCGCGGTGACCGTCGAGGCGATCGCCGGCCAGGAGTACTCCGTCGAGGTGTCGGCGGCGGCCGACGAGGCGCCGGAGGAGTCGCTCGTCCAGCTGACCTGGGAGCCCGCACCGCAGGCCGTCGCCGAGGCCCCGCCCGCCGTCGAGCAGCAGCTGACCGTGTCGTCGATCCCCGTCGCCGGGAACACGGGCGAGAAGCCCCAGTCGAAGACCTGGTCGCACGCCGGGACCTGGTGGACCGTGCTCGCCTCGACGGCGACCACCCCGCGCGGCACCTGGGTCTGGCGGCAGGACCCGACCACGGGGAGCTGGTCGAACGTCCTGCAGGTCTCCGACCGCACCGACGTCCGGGCGGACGTCCACCCCGACGGCGACGACCTCCACGTCCTGCTGCACGGGCCCGTCTCCTCGCTCGTGTCCCTGCGCTACGACCCGGCGACCGCGGGCTACGGCACCTGGCCGGGCCGCGCCGCCGCCACGGTCGTGTCCCTGCCGCAGAGCGAGACGGCGACGCTCGACGTCGACTCCACGGGCCGTATGTGGGTGGTCTGGGACACCGACTCCGCGATCCAGGCGCGGTACGCCGACGCGCCCTACGCCACCTTCTCCGAGCCGGTGACGATCGCCAACGGAATCCAGCCGGACGACATCGGGGCCGTCCGCGCCCTGCCGGGCGGTCGGATCGGTGTGCTCTGGTCCAACCAGAGCACGCGCCGGTTCGGCTTCCGCACGCACGTCGACGGGGCGTCGCCGACGACGTGGACGGCCGACGAGGTCCCCGCGGGGTCCAGCGCGCTCAACGTCGGCGGCGGGATGGCGGACGACCACCTCAACCTGGCGGTCGCCTCCGACGGGACCCTGTACGCGGCCGTGAAGACGTCCTACGACTCGTCGTCGCAGACGGTGGTCGGGCTCCTGGTGCGCCACCCCGACGGCACGTGGGACCCGATGCGCCGGGTGGACACCCGCGGCACCCGGCCGGTCGTGCAGATCGACGAGGCGACCGGTCGGCTCCGCGTGGTCTACACGGCCAGCACGGAGCTCGACGACATCCTCGAGAAGGAGACGTCGCTCGCCGCCCCGACCTTCACCGGCCAGGCCACCACGGTCATGGACGGGCGGTGGAACAACCCCTCCGGCAGCCGGACCCAGGCCGCGGGCGCGACGCAGGTGGCCGCCGCGTCGTCGTCCGCGGCGCGGGTGGCGCGCCTGACCTGGGTCGACCCGTCGGCGCCGCAGGCCCGGGACGCCTCGTTCTCCACCCAGGTCGGCGAGCCGGTGGTCGCGACCCTGCCCGGGTCGTCGCCGGACGGCGGGCCCCTGAAGTTCGAGATCGTGCAGGCACCCGCGACCGGGCAGGTCACCGCGCTCGACCCGGCGACCGGGGCGTTCACCTACACCCCGGGGCCGGACCAGGGCATCGACTCGTTCACCTATCGGGTGGGCGCCGGCGGCGAGTGGTCGCAGCCCGGCGTCGTCACCGTCCGGGTCGGCGACGGGGACGGGCTCGTCGGGGCGTGGGACTTCGACGAGGGGACGGGGCTCGTCGCGACGGACGCCTCCGGGTGGCACGGTGACGGGCTGCTGCGCGGCGGGACGCAACGGGTCGACGGCGCCGACGGCTCGGGCGCGGTGTCGTTCGACGGTTCGACGGGCTACGTCGAGGTGCCGGACTCGCCCGTCCTCGACACGACGGAGCAGCTCACGGTCGCGGCACGGGTGCGCGTCGACACCCACCGCAGCCAGTACGTCGTGAAGAAGGCGATCCGGTCCACCGTCGACGGGTGGGCGCTCGGGCTGTCGAGCACGGGTCGGCCGTACGTCCGGCTGGCGAAGGCGACGCAGGACGACCGCTACCAGGCGGAGGCGGCGGCGTCCGTGCCCGCGGACGGCGCGACCTGGGTCCACCTGGCCGGCACGTACGACGGCTCCACGGTGCGGCTCTACGTCGACGGGGTCCTGGCGGCGTCGGTCGCCGGTCCGACGTCGGTCCCGGTCAACGACCTGCCGCTGACGATCGGCGCCGACGCGAACGGCGACCGCTCCCTCGACGGCGCGGTGGACGCGGTCCGCGTGTTCGACCGCGGGCTCGACGCCGCGGAGATCGCCGCGCTGGCCGCCGGGGGACCGGTCGACACCGGCCCGCTCGCGCTGCCCGGCGCCTGGTCGACGACCGTCGGCCAGCCGGTGTCGGGCGTCCTCGAGAGCCGGGCGACGGGCGACCCCGTGACCGCCTTCGAGGTGGTCGACCAGCCGACCGGCGGCACGCTGAGCCTGACCCCCGCCACGGGGGCGTTCACCTACGTGCCCGGCACGGTCGCGGGCTCCGACTCGTTCACGTTCCGGGTCTCGGACGGCACCACGTGGTCCGCGCCGGCGACCGTCGTCGTCTCGGTCGGCAACGCCGACGGCGTGGTCGGGGCCTGGTCGTTCGACGAGGGGAGCGGCACGGCGGCCGCCGACTCCTCCGGCTGGGGGCACGACGCACTCCTGGTCGGCGACGCGACGTGGGCCGAGGGGCGGGGCGGGACGACGGCGCTGTCGCTGTCCGGCGGCACCGGCTACGCCGTGGTCCCCGACGCCGACGCGCTCGACGTGTCGGCGGGCTTCACCGTCGGGGCGTGGGTGCGACCGGGGGCGACCCGGACCCAGTACGTCGTGAAGAAGGCGTCGCAGAACACGGTCGACGGGTACGAGCTCGGTCTGTCCAACAGCGGCGTGCCGTTCCTGCGGGTCAACCAGGCGTCCTCGGGCGACGGGTACCGGGTGAACGGGACCACCAGGCCGCCGACCAACGGCACGTGGACGAGCCTCGTCGGCACCTACGACGGGTCCAGCCTGCGGCTGTACGTCGACGGGCGGCTCGAGGGGACGGTGGCGGGCCCGTCCGGGGTGGTCGCGAACGACCTGCCCCTGGTGGTGGGTTCCGGGGCGGACGGCTTCCGCCCCATGACCGGTCGGATCGACGACGTGCGCGTCTACTCCCGCGCGCTGGGCGGCGAGGACGTCGCGGCGGTCTACGGCACGCAGCCGACACCGACGCCGACGCCCACGCCGTCTGCCAGCCCGACGCCGTCGCCGTCCGTGTCGCCGTCGCCGTCGCCGTCGCCCAGCGTGACGCCCACGCCCACGCCGACACCGACCGTCACGCCCACGCCCACGCCGACGCCGACACCCGCGCCGACGCCGAGCGTGACGCCCACGCCCACTCCGACGCCCAGCCCCACGCCGACGCCCGCACCCGGGCTGCTGCGCAGCTGGACCCTCGACGAGGGCACCGGCACCGTCGTGGCGGACGCCACCGGGACGGGCGCGCCCGGCCAGGTGCTCGGCGGTTCGACGTGGGTCGCGGGGGTCTCGGGCCAGGCGCTGCGGTTCAACGGGTCGACCGGCTATGCCCTGGTGCCGGACGCACCGGACCTCCGGCTGTCGGGACCGATGACCGTCGCGGCGTGGGTCCGCCCGGAGCGGGTGGCGACGCAGTACGTGGTGAAGAAGGCGCTCCAGGGGACGACGAACGGCTTCGAGCTCGGCCTCGCGTCGAGCGGTCGCCCGTTCCTGCGCTTCAACCACGCGTCGTCGGGTGACGGGTTCCGCCTCGACGGGTCCGCGAGCTACCCGACGGACGGGACGACGTGGACGCTCCTGGTGGGGACGTACGACGGGACGACGATGCGCTTCTACGTCGACGGGGTGCTGCAGGGTTCGCGGCCCGGCCCGTCCGCGATCGGGACGAGCTCGCTCGGGATCGGGATCGGTGCGGAGTCCGACGGGACACGGGCGGTGCGTGGGGCGGTCGACGACGTGCGTCTCTACGGCCGGGCCCTGTCCGGGGCCGAGGTGTCGACCCTGTTCACGGACCAGGCATCGTGAGCGCCGCGGCCGGCGGCACGGACGAGGACGGCGGAGGCTCCCGGGGCGCGGAGGTCACCGTCGTGGTGCCCACGTTCAACGAGGGGCCGAACGTCGACGAGCTCGTGCGCCGGCTGACGGTCGCCCTCGACGGGGTCGACGCCGAGGTGCTCTTCGTCGACGACTCGACCGACGACACCCCCGACGTCGTGCGCCGGCGGGCGGCGGTCGCCGACCTGCCGGTCCGGCTGGTCCACCGGGCGGAACCCGTCGGCGGCCTGTCGGGGGCGGTGGTCGACGGCCTGCGGGCCGCGCGGGGCGAGCTGGTCGTCGTGATGGACGGCGACCTCCAGCACCCGCCGGAGATGGTGCCGGCGCTGCTCGCCGCGGCGGCGGAGACGGGTGCCGACGTGGTGGTGGCCTCGCGCTACACCGGCAAGGGGGACGCCGGGGGGCTGGACGGGCCGTGGCGCAAGGCGGTCTCGCGGGTGTCCGGGCTGCTCGCCCGGTCGATGTTCCCCGTGCGGCTGCGCGAGGTCAGCGACCCGATGACGGGCTTCTTCGTGGTGCGGCCCGCGCGGGTCGACCTGTCGGTGCTGCGTCCGCGCGGCTTCAAGATCCTGCTGGAGCTGCTCGCCCGCCAGCGGCTGTCGGTGGTGGAGGAGCCGTTCGTGTTCGGCGAGCGGTTCGCGGGACGGTCCAAGGCGACGGTGTCGAACGGCCTGCGCTACGTCCAGCAGCTGGTGCTGCTCCGGTTCGGCCGGCTCTCGCCGTTCGCCCTCATCGGGGCGCTGGGCGCCGTGCTGAACCTTGCGATCCTGGCCGGTCTGCAGTCCGCCGGTGTGCACTACCTGCCGGCCGTCGTGGCGGCCAACGTGCTGACGATCGTCACGAACTTCTGGTTGCAGGAGCGGTTCGTGTTCGCGGACCTGCGCGACGGCGTCCACGGGTTCTGGGGCCGGTTCGGGCGGTCGTTCGCCTTCAACGGGACGGAGGCCGCGCTGCGGACGCTGCTGCTGTGGTGGATCGTCGAGCGCGCGGTCCCGCACCCGGAGATCGTGCAGGCGGCGCTGATCCTGGTGGCCTTCGTCGTGCGTTTCGTCTTCCAGGCGCAGGTCGTCTACCGGCCGCGGCGCGCGGAGCGGTCGGCGGTGGTGCCCGGCGCGCCGGGCGGGACGATCGGCGTCGAGCCGGGAGGGTCGGCGCGCGAGGGAGTCTGAGACGTCACACCTCGGGGCGTTCCGCCCCGGCGGCGCCGGCGGCTATACTCGACCGGTTGCCTCGGCGAGGGACGTCTGACGGGCACCGGTCCAGCAGGACGGTGCGCACCGCACGCTCGGTCCGTCGGACGTCCGTGATCGACTGGGCGGCTGCTGGTGCTGCACGTCAGCACCGCGGCGTCCACGGTCAGTCCGTCACACGTCCCACGCCGACGCAGCCGCCCGTCCGCCGGTCCCCGCGCGGACAGTCGACGGCTCCCTCTGGTCGTCGGCACCATCGACTTCCGCAGGAGTGATCCACGTGTCCGAGATCAAGCTCACCGCCGAGACCCGCACCGAGTTCGGCAAGGGTGCCGCCCGCCGCATCCGCCGCGCGAACAACATCCCCGCGGTCCTGTACGGCCACGGCGCGGACCCGGTCCACCTCACCCTCCCGGGCCACCAGACGATGCTCGCCGTGCGCCACACCAACGCGCTGCTCTCGCTCACCATCGGTGACCGCACCGAGCTCGCCGTCGTCAAGGACGTCCAGCGTCACCCGTGGCGTCCCGAGATCGAGCACATCGACCTGCTGCTCGTCCGCCAGGGCGAGAAGATCGCCGTCGACGTCGCCGTGCACGTCGTGGGCGAGTCCGCCCCGGGCACCATCCACCTGGTCGAGTCGCAGGTCCTGTCCGTCGAGGCTCCCGCCACGAGCATCCCCGAGTCGTTCGAGGTCTCCATCGAGGGCCGTCCGGCCGGCGACACCATCACGGCCGGCGACGTCGAGCTCCCCGAGGGCGTCACGCTGCTCACCGAGCCGGAGTACGCCGTCGTCCTCATCACCGAGCCGCGCGGCGAGGCGGCGGACGACGAGTCCGAGGCCTCGGCCGCCGAGTCCTCCTCCGAGGCCTCCGCCGAGTGATCTGACGGTCTTCGCGGAGCACCCGCAGACCCAGCGACGCCCGACGGCGGCCCCGAGCCGCCGTCGGGCGTTCTGCATGCCCGGCGCGACGCGCCCGATGGAAGGATGTGCCCATGACCGACTCCCCGTGGCTCGTCGTCGGGCTCGGCAACCCCGGCCCGAAGTACGCCGGCAACCGCCACAACGTCGGCCAGATGGTCCTCGACGTCCTCGCCGGGCGCACGGGCGCCCGGTTCGCCCGCCACCCCCGCGCGCAGGCGATGGTCGCCGAGGCGCGCCTCGGCGTGCTGCCCGGCGGCGCCCCCGGACCGCGGGTCGTGCTCGCCAAGCCGTCGACCTACATGAACACGTCCGGCGGCCCCACGGCCGGGCTCGCGCAGTACTACGGCATCGACGCCGACCACGTGCTGGTGGTGCACGACGAGGTCGACATCCCCTTCGACACCATCAAGCTGAAGACCGGTGGCGGCGAGGGCGGCCACAACGGGCTGCGCGACATCTCCAAGGCCCTCGGCACGAAGGACTACACCCGCGTGCGCGTCGGCGTCGGCCGCCCGCCGGGCCGGATGGACACCGCCGACCACGTCCTCAAGGACTTCTCGGCAGGCGAGCGCAAGGACCTGCCGATCCTCGTCGACGACGCCGCCGACGCCGTCGAGATGGTCCTGGTGGACGGGCTGCTGGCCGCCCAGGGCCGGTTCCACGCCGCGCGTCCCTGACCTGCGTCGACGCGGGAGCACGACAGGATCTCCGGCGCCCGGGGAGACAGATTCACCCGGGTGAGATGGCCCCGGGCGCCCACCTGGCGCGGGCCCGCCGATCTAGGCTGACGTGGCCGCCGCACTCGTGCGGCGTCGGGCGCAGGGAGGTCCACATTGACTGACGGTGTCGTGCTCGCCCACGACTATGCGACACAGCGGGGCGGTGCGGAACGCGTCGCGCTCCTCCTGGCCGCGGCCTTCCCGTCCTCGCCCCTGCTCACCACCCTGTACGAGCCGGCGACGACGTTCCCCGAGTTCGCCGACGTCGACGTCCGGCCCGCCGGGCTGAACCGCGTGGGCCCGCTGCGCCGGCACCATCGCGCGGCCCTGCCGTTCCTGGCCCGCGCGGTCGACTCGGTCCGGGTCGAGGCGGACGTGCTGCTCGCGAGCTCGACCGGCTGGGCGCACGGGTTCCGCGGGGCGCGACGCACGGTCGTCTACTGCCACGCCCCGGCCCGCTGGCTCTACCAGTCGGACCGCTACCTGGGTGCGCGCACGGGCGGCGGGATCGCCGACCGGGCTCGCGCGACCGTCGCCCGGGCGGCCCTCGCAGGGCTCGCGCCACGCCTGCGGGCGTGGGACCGCCGGGCGGCCGCGCGGGCGGACGTCTACCTCGCCAACTCGACGGTCACCCGGGACGCGGTCCGTGCCGCCTACGGCATCGAGGCCGAGGTCGTGCCGCCGCCGCCCTGCCTGCTGCCCGCCGGCGAGGAGACCCCGCTGCTCGGGGTGCGGCCCGGATTCCTGCTGTGCGTCGCCCGGCTGCTGCCCTACAAGAACGTCGACGTCGTCGTCGGGGCGGCCGCGCGCGCCGGCCGGCACCTGGTCGTGGTGGGGGACGGGCCGGACCGCGCCCGGCTGGAGTCTGCCGCGGCCCGGCTGGCGCCGGGCCGGGTGACGTTCACCGGCCGGGTCGCCGACGGGACGCTGCGCTGGCTCTACCGGAACGCGGACCTGCTCGTCGCGGCGTCCTACGAGGACTACGGGTTGACGCCCCTCGAGGCCGGGGCCTTCGGCACGCCGGTCGTCGCGCTCCGCGACGGCGGCTACCTCGACACCGTCGCGGAGGGGGTCAACGGGGTCTTCTTCGACCACCCGCTGGCCGACGAGGTCGCCGCGGCGATCGACGTGGCGACCGCGGCCCCGTGGGACGCCGCCGCGGTCCGTGCGCACGTCGACCGGTTCGGGGCGGACAGGTTCGTGGCGCGACTGCAGACCGTGGTCGCGGAGCAGCAGGACGTCGCGTCCTCGACGCTGGAGGGGTCCGTCGCATGACCGTGCGCGAGTTCCTCCGGACCGTGTGGTCCGGGAAGTACATCGTGGTGGCCTGCGTGCTCGTCGCCGTCGTCGGCGCCTGGCTGTACGTGGACCGCCAGGGGACCCTCCTGGAGTCGGAGGCCGTCGTCAGCCTCGGCGTCGACGGCGACGGCGAGGTCACCATCGACGCCTCCGGCGGGGACGTGACGGACCCGGAGGTGCTGGAGGCCGCGGCCGCGGCCCTCGGGGTGGACCCGGCCGACCTGCCCGAGATCTCGGGGGAGTCCGGCGAGGGCGGGGCGATCCGCGTGAGCGCGCGGTCGGCCGACCCGGAGGAGCTCCCCGAGACGGTGGACGCCGTCGCCGAGGCGTTCGCCGCGCACGTGTCCGCCCTGCGCGACCGGCAGGTCACCGAGCTGCAGGAGCAGCGCACCGGCTACGAGGAGAGCCTCAAGCCCGTGCAGGAGCGACTGTCGCGCGACCCGGAGGACCTGCTGGCCGGCGTCGAGCAGGAGACCATCGTCTCCGGGTTCGGAGGGCTGGCCAAGCAGATCGTCGAGCTGACCGCCATCACCACCCCCGCCGAGGTCACGCAGACGGCGAGCGCGCCGTCCGTGCCGGGCGTCGGGGCAGCCGCCGTGCTGCCGGTGGCCGCCCTCGCCGGCCTGGTGCTGGGTGTCGCGCTCGCCCTGGCCCGCCGCGGCCTCGACTTCCGGGTGCGCGACGCCGCCAACGCGAGCGCGCTCGCCGACGTCCCCGTCCTCGCCTCCCTGTTCGGGGTGCGCCAGGCGGACAAGACGTTCCGCCACGGCGGGGTGCTCCCGGTCTCCAGCCGCGACGCGACCCCCTTCACGGAGTCGATCCGCGAGCTGCGCACCGCGGTGGGGATGGCGTCGGCCACCCCGCAGCGCGTCGTCGTCGTCACGGCGGCGGACCCGCGCCCGCCCCGCACCTTCATCACCGCGAACCTCGCCGCGTCGTTCGCGCTCTCCGGGCTGCGGACGATCGTCGTCTCCGGCGACCTGCGGCGCTCCAACCTCGACGAGTTCCTCCCCGGGCCGGACGGTGCCGCCGACTCCGGGACGGAGCCGCGCCCCACGCTGGTGGCCAACCTGGAGCTCGTGCGCATCTACGACGACACGCTCGACCCCGCCGACTACCTGGCGACCACCCAGGTCCGCGACCTCGTGGAGTCCCTGCGCGAGCGTGCCGACGTCGTGGTGATCGACGCCCCGCCCGCGCTGGCCGCGGCGGACGCCACCATCCTCGGTCGCTACGCCGACGGCGTCGTGCTCGTCGTGTCGGCCGGCAAGACGCCGCGTGGCGTCCTGGCCGAGGCGGCGACCCGGCTGCGGATCAACAACGTGCCCCTCATGGGCGTCGCGCTCGCCGGCGTCGCGAGCGACCGCCGCAAGCTGTACGCCACGACCTACGAGGCCGAGCACCCGGCGAACAAGGTCCGCCGGCTCATCCCGCGGTCCGGGGGCCGACGAGGTCCGCGGCACCAGCCGGCCCCGGCGCCGGCCGACCCCGTCCGTGCCGGCCAGCCGCGGCGGACCCCGGCATGGCCGGCGGTCCCGGCGGCGATCCCGCCCCGGTCCTCCGAGCCGGACCCCCGCGCCGTGCCGGCCGCGGTGCAGGGCGAGCCCGCGTCCTCCGGGTCGTCGGCGCAGCAGGGCACCGGCCAGGGGTGACGCTGCGCGTCGTCGTGCTCGACCACACCGCGCAGCCCAGCGGTGCCGAGCTCGCCCTGCTCCGCGTCGTCGAGGCCATGGACCGTGGCGTGCAGGTGCACGTCGTGCTGTTCGCGCCGGGGCCCCTAGTGGACCGGCTGCGGCACGCGGGGGCGACCGTGGAGGTCGTCCCGCTGGCGGCCCGGGTCGGGGGGCGCGGCCGGCACGAGCTGGGGCCGGGCTCACCGGGAGGACTGCTGCGCTCCCTGCTCACCCTCCTGGCGGCCGTGCCGTTCGAGCTGCGGCTCGCCCGGCGGCTGCGGCGGCTGCGCCCGGACGTCGTGCACGCGACGTCCCTGAAGGCCGACCTGCTCGGGGTGCTGCCCGCGGCCAGCGCCCGGCGGCCGCTGGTGTGGCACGTGCACGACCGGGTCGCCGACGACTACCTGCCCGCGCCGGTGGTCCGGGTGCTGCGCCGCGGCGCGCGGCACCTCCCGGCGGCGGTCGTGGCGAACTCGGACGCGACGGCCGCGACGCTGCCGGGTGCGCGCGGTCTCACCGTGGTGCGCCCGGGCCTGGCGGCGGCGCAGGTCCGTGCCGCCCCGCGTCCGGAGCCCGCCGACGACGTCGTCGGGCTGGTGGGCCGGATCGGGCCGACCAAGGGGCAGCTGGAGCTCGTCCGGGCGGCCCCGGCGGTGCTGGCCGCGCACCCGGGGACCCGCTTCCGGTTCGTCGGGGCGCCGCTGTTCGGCGCCGAGGAGTACGCCCGGCAGGTGCGCTCGGAGGTCGACCGGCTCGGGCTCGCCGACGCCGTGGAGTGGACCGGGTTCGTCGACGACGTCGCCGTGGAGCTCGACGCGCTGACGGTCTGCGTCCACGCGTCGCCGGTGCCGGAGCCGTACGGGCAGGTCGTCGCCGAGGCGCTGGCGCGCGGTGTCCCGGTGGTGGCCACGCGGGCCGGCGGGGTGCCCGAGATCCTCGAGCGGGCCGGCGACGACCCGGTGGGCGTGATGGTGCCGCCGGGGGACGTCGAGGCCCTCGCCCGGGCGGTCGTCGACGTCCTGACCGACCGGGAGGCGGCCGGGCGCCGGGCCGCGGCCGGGCACGCCCGTGCGGTGGCCGAGCTGGGCGTGGACCGGACCGTGGACGGGCTGGTCAGCGTCTGGCGGCGGGTCGCAGGAGGTCGAGGGTCCCGGCCATGAGCCGGGCCTGGTCGTCCCAGGTGGGCACGGTGGGGTCCGGGCTGGTGGCCCGGTGCGAGGCGACGAGGTCGGCGACCGCCGCGGGGAAGTCCGGGGCCGCCGCGACCACGAGCGGGGCGCCGCCGGACCGGCCGGTCGCCAGCTCGCGGAACCCGGCGACGGCGGTCGCCACGACGGGCCGCCCGACCACGCGGTACTCGTAGAGCTTGATCGGGTCGAGGCTGTCCGTGAACGGGTCCACCACGTGCGGGACGAGCAGCACCGCGGCGTGCTGCAGGTAGGCGGGGACCTGGTCGAAGGGGCGGGGGCCCAGCATCACGACCCCGGCCTCGCGCAGCGCGTCCAGCCGTGCGGTGGTGAGGTCGACGACGGGGCCGACGAGGACCAGCGTGGCGGTGCCCGTGAGTCGCCGGGCGGTCGCGACGGCGACGTCGGTGTCGAACCGGTCGGGGTGCACGGTTCCCACGTACAGGGCGACCGGCCCGGCGGGGAGGTCGGCAGGGCGTGCGGCGGGGGCGAGGTACCGCTCGACGTCCACCGCGTTGGTGACGAGGACGACGTCGGGGCGTCCGGCGTCCCGACGGGCGGGCCCCTTGGTCCGGACGAGTCCGGTCGAGCACACGGTGACCTGCTCGCAGCGCCCCAGGAGGAGCTCCTCGTCCTGCCGGACCCGGTCCGCCTCGGCGGCGTCGCGGTGGGCGGCGGCCCAGTCGTCGGTGACGTCGTACAGGGCGGGCCAGGTCGTCGTCCGCAGCATCCGCGCCCCGGAGGGGTCGTTGACCCACAGCAGCGGGTCGGTCATGCCGAGCCGGCGCGCGGCGCGGAGCACGGACGCGGCGAGCCGGTCGTCGGCGCGGGGGTCGACGCGGCGGGGCAGCGGCTTGGTGGGCTCGTGCAGCCACAGGCGGGCGTCCTGGCCGACGCCCGGCAGGTCCGGTCCCGGCCGCAGCCCGCGGCCGAGCCGGGGACGGCGGCGGCGGCTCAGGGAGTGCAGCGGGTCGGCGGGCGGCTCGACGAAGAGGACCCGTTGCCCGGGCCGGTCCCGCAGCAGGCGGGCGACGAGGTGCTGGTTGCGTCGCCAGACGTCGTCCCAGGCCTCGAGCGAGATCACCACGAGGTCGGTCGGGGTCCCGCTCATGCCACCTCGACCGCCCGTCGCGCGAGGACCTCGCGGTAGACCTGCTCGGTGCCGGCCGCGTGGGCCCGCGGCGAGAAGTGCTTCTGCTGGAGACGGCGTCCCGCGACGGCGAGCTCGTCGCGGCGCGCCGGGTCGTGGGCCAGCCGGGCGAGCCGGGCCCCGGCGGCCTCGGCGTCCCCGGCGGGGAACAGCAGCTCGGGGGCGTCGAGCGCCCCGACGGTCTCGAGGTGCCCGCCCGCCGCGGACACGACGCCGGGCAGCCCCGCCGCCATCGCCTCCAGCACGCTGAGGCCCAGTCCTTCGATCCGGCAGGGCGCCAGCAGCAGCGCGGCGCGGTCCATGAGGGCGGGGACGTCGTCGCGGTGCCCCAGGAAGCGTGTCGTGGCACCCATCCCCAGCTCGGCGGCCAGGTCCCGCAGCATCTCGGTCTGCGAGCCCGCCCCGGCGAGCTCGAGGCGCCAGCCCTGCGCGGCCAGCCCGGACGCGGCGAAGGCGCGCAGGGCCACGTCGCCGTCCTTCTCGGGCTCGTGGCGCTGCACCACGAGGACGACGGCCTCGCGGTCCGCCGCGGCCGCGACCTCGGTGGGCCCGTCGGCGACGCCGGGGTGCACGACGGTCGCCGCGCCGTCGACGTGGGCGGCGACGTACCGGCTGATGGCGACCTGCGCGGCGACCTGGCGGCGGGCCACCGCGGCGACCGCGGGACCCGGGCGGCCGCTGCCCCGCGGCCCGGCGAAGTGGCGGGTGCTGACGACGGGGACCCGGCGCAGCGCCGGCCGCAGGGCCGCGGCGAGCGTCGCGGCGACCTCGGCCGCCGTCATGTGGACGTGCACGACGTCGCACCCCGGCCCCCAGGTCGCGAGGGCCCGGGCGACGTCGGCGGTGCGGCGGGCGGGCCGGTGCGCGACGTCCGGGCCGAGGACGCGTCGTACCGCGGCGGGGTCGCCCCCGACCACGAGCACCTCGTGGCCGTCGGCGGCCTGGGTGCGGGCGAGGTCGGCGACGTGCCGCTCGACGCCGGCGAAGCCGTCCGAGCGCACGGCGTGCAGGATCCTCATGCCGTGCCCTGCCGCACCGTGGTCAACTGCTCGGCGTAGCGGCGCGCGACCGCCGTCCAGGCCTGGGTCTCGGCGGCCGCCCGGGCGGCCTTGGCGACGGTGTCGCGGTCGGCGACGGCCAGTGCCGCGACGGCGTCGGCGACGGACCGCGCCGTCGGCTCCACGACCCACCCGTCGACGCCGTCGGTGACGAGGTCGGGCACGCACCCCGTGGCGGTCGCCACGACGGGCAGCCCGCAGGCGAGCGCCTCGACGACGACCAGACCGTAGGACTCGTAGGCGGTGGGCAGCACGAGCGCGTCGGCGGCATGCAGCGCGGGCCGCGGGTCGGGCTGCCTGCCGAGCAGGTGCACGCGCGCCTCGACGCCGCGGGCCCGTGCGGCCCGCCGGACACCGGCCGTCATGTCCGCCGTCCCGCCCACGACGACCAGGTGGGTGCGCGGGTCCGTGAGCGGGAGGGCGTCGAGGACGACGGGCAGGCCCTTGCGGTCGTGCTCGTGCCCGACGAAGACGAGCGCGACGTCGTCGGGGGCGAGCCCGAGGGCGGCCCGGGCCCGCGCGCGCTCCGCCTCGTCCGGGGGCCGGTACCGCTCCAGGTCGACGCCGTTGCCGATGACGGTGGTGCGGGGCGCGAGGCGCCGGTAGGTGGCGCGCAGGGCCGCGTCCTCGACGGCGGAGAGGTTGACGACCACGCGGTGCGCGCGCGAGCGGAACCGCAGGTGGTCGCGGGCCACGACGAACAGGTGCAGGGGGTTGCGGACCAGGCGGCGCAGGCTGTCGCCGCGGGCCGCCATGGCGACCTGGAGGATCCCGTGGTTGACGTAGACGTCGCCGGCCACGACGTCGTTGTGGCACAGCCCGACGACGTCCGGGCGCCGGGCGAGCAGGCGGCGGGCGAGCACCGTGCCGACGGTGGAGAACCACACGACGCGCGCCAGCAGGGCGAGCTTGCCGCGGATCCCGGGACCGGGCTCGGGCAGCCACGTGCCGTGGGCGTCGGCGAGGGTGAACCGCTCGGTGCGCAGACCGAGCGCCGTCAGCTCCTGCTCGAGGTGGTGGGCGACGGCGCCGACGCCCGTCCCGGGCCCGATCTCCGGGGCGATCTGGACGACGGTGAGCGGCCGGGCGGGGGCCGTGCCGGCGGTCATGGCGCACCTCTCTCGACGGGTTCGACGGCGGGTTCGACGGGTCTTCGCCCGCGTTGCTCCTCGGCGTAGGCGTGCGCCCCGACGGCCACCCCGATGAGCACGAAGGGCACCGAGACGACGATCGCCGACCAGAACAGGTCGA
The DNA here is from genome assembly GCF_001636295.1 of Isoptericola dokdonensis DS-3. Taxonomy (NCBI): domain Bacteria; kingdom Bacillati; phylum Actinomycetota; class Actinomycetes; order Micrococcales; family Promicromonosporaceae; genus Isoptericola; species Isoptericola dokdonensis. The sequence continues at coordinate 3,465,555 of NZ_CP014209.1, forward strand.
ACTGGCCCTGGACGAGCCGGGTCAGGAGCACGGCGATGGCGACGTTGGCGAACCGGGACTCCATGCCCCACAGGACGATGATCGCCCCACCGAAGAGGATGACGAACCCGACCAGCCCGACGATGCCCGTGGCGGAGAGCTGTTCGATCTCGGCGTTGGGCGGCTGGAACACGTAGCCGTGCTCGCCGGTCTCCCACCAGCGCAGCCCGACGCCGACCCAGATGTTCTTCTGCCAGACCTCGAGCGCCTGGCCGTACCACTCGAGCCGCTGGTAGGCCGAGTTGAACTGGTTCTCCTCGGCGAGCTGGTCGCGCACCATCCCGGCGACGAAGACCATGGCGGGCAGCAGCCCCGCGAGGATGAGCTTGGAGCGCTTGCGGTCGGGGTCCTTGCGCAGGGTGAGGAACAGGACGCCGACGACGAGGCCGAGGAGGGCCTGGCGGGCCTGGGAGGCGAGCACGGCGAGGCTGCAGATCCAGAAGGCGGCGAGGGCGGCGTGGCGGGGCCAGCCGACCCAGTACGGCCGGGCGTAGGCCAGGACGGCCGCGAACCCGAGCAGGCAGCCGATGAGGTTCTTGTGCATGGCGATCGGCCACTCGAGGTACACGGGGCCGAAGTCGCCCTGGGCGAACTTGATCAGCGCGGCCGCGCAGGTGAGCACCGCGATGCCGACGCAGGCCAGCATGAACAGGGACAGCCCGAAGCGGGCACGGCCCGACCGCCCCACCGCCCAGCCCATGACGAGGGCGCCGCCCACCGAGAGCCAGGCGTGGAACCACTCCACGGTGTTGGCGGTGTACGGGTTGACGACCACGGTGAACAGGGTCGCGACCTGGTAGATCACGCTCAGCCACAGCAGCGAGCGCATGGTCGTGGAGTACGGGCGGACCCCGAACAGCAGGGCGAAGAAGAAGGCGCCGAACAGGACGGCGTCGCTCACGGAGATGAAGCCGCCGACACGCTGGATGACCACCAGGCCGGGCATCGCGAGGATCGGGACGGCCGCGCGCTCGATCGTCGTCGCGCCGAGCAGGACCAGGAGCGCCGCCGCGGCGACGACGTACCAGCCGTAGGGCACGGCCAGCATCCCGACGGCCAGGCTCATGACCCCCAGCGCGACGACGGCGAGGAGGATGCCCACGCTCCGTTCGACCGACCCGTCGCGCCACAGCGCCCGCAGGTCGTCCGCGGTCGGCAGGGCGAGGCCCCGCGGCCTGCCGGCGCTCACCGCACCACCCGGTCGGCGGCCTCGGCCCGCAGGGGGCCCGTGAGGTAGAGCCGGAGCCGACGCCGGGCGGCCGTGCCGGCCGCGCCGCGCAGCAGCACGCCGCGCAGCGCCGACCCGACGACCTGACCGGCCCGAGCGACCGCCCAGCCGGCCGCGCCGAAGTGCTTGCGCACGTACCGTTCCTGCGACGCGTGGAAGTGCACGTCCCGCCGGTCGCCGTCGGTGCTCGTCGCGCCGCCGAGGTGGGTGGCGCGGACGCCCGGCACCTGCCGGTGCTCCCACCCGCGACGGACCGCGCGGTACGCCCAGTCGGTCTCCTCGGCGTAGAGGAAGAAGTCCTCGTCGAAGCCCCCGACGTCCGCCAGGGCGTCCGCCCGCAGCAGCATGACCGAGCCGATGACGAAGGTGCCGCGGCCGGACCGGGCGCGGAGACGGCCGAGGCCGGCAGCCTCGAGCCACGTGCCCGCGGGGCTGGGGAACGGCCAGACCACGCGGGCGGCCCGTCCGTCGCCGTCCACCTGGGTCGGCGCCACCGACGCCGTGCGGGGACGGGCGTGCGCGGCCTGCTGCAGCGCGAGGACGTCCTCGGGGGAGACCACCGCGTCCGGGTTGAGCAGGAGCACGTCCGTCCCGGGTGTCCGGCGGTGCGCGAGGGCGTGGTTCACCCCGGCGGCGAAGCCGCCGTTGCGACCCGGGTCGAGGTAGACGGCGCCGAGCTCCGCGGCGATCTCGCGGATCCGGGGCAGGGACGAGTTGTCCACGACCGTCACCGGCAGCTTCCCGAGCAGCGGCGTGAGGGCCTGACGGACGAGGTCGGGGGTGCCGTAGGCGACGAGGACCACCTCGGGCGGCGGGACCGCCGGGGCGCCGCGCCCGCCGGGGGCGACGCCGGTCGCCGCGCCGTACAGCTCGCGGTACCGCGCGGCGACCGCGGTCCACGAGCAGGTCGCCGCACGCTCGAGCCCGGCGTCGCGCAGCTCCTCCCGCAGCCCGGGCTCGTCCAGCAGGCGCACGAGCGCGCCGCGCAGGGCGTCGGCGTCCGGCTCGACGAGCAGCCCCGCACCGCCGACGACGTCGGGCAGCGCCCCCGTCGCCGTCGCGACGACGGGCACGCCGCAGGCCATCGCCTCCACCGCGACCCGGCCGAACTGCTCGACCCAGCCGGGCGTCGTCCGCGACGGGACGGCGAGCACGTCGAGCGAACGGTAGAAGTCGGCGAGCCCGTGCGCCGCGAACGAGCCGACGAACCGCACCCGGTCGCCCAGCGTGGCCGCGAGCCGGCGCAGCCGGTCCTCGTCGGGGCCGTCGCCGGCGACGAGGAGCCGCAGCCGGGGGTCGTCCCCGACCGCCTGCAGGAGCAGGTCGACTCCCTTGTGCTCGGCCAGCCGCCCGGCGTACCCGACGGTGAGGACGTCCGGGGATTCGCGGACGCCGGGACCGGGCGAGAAGAGGTCGAGGTCGACACCGAGCGGGATCGTCGCCACCGTGCGGGCACCCCGGTCGCGCACGATGCGGCCCGCGTCGTCGTTGCACACGCTCACCGCGCCCGCCCCGCGCAGCGACCACCGCTCGAACCAGCGGAACGGCGCGGGATGACGCTTGCGGAGGTTCTGCGCCGAGTAGAGCACGTACGGGGCGGCGTCACCGCCGAGCCTGGCACGCAGCGCCCGCAGGGCGAGGATCTCCGCGGTCGCCAGCGCGAACGGCTCCTCGTGCACGTCGAGGACGTCGTGCGGACGGCCGAGGGCGCGCCAGATCGCCACCGGGTCGTACACGAAGAGCGCGGGGTGCGACCCCCAGGTCCGCACGCCCGTCACCTGCTCCCCGGGACGCGGCTCCAGCACCACCTCGCGGCCGCCCTCGTCCCAGGCCCGCGCCGAGAGCAGCACGACGTCGACGCCCGACCGGGTCAGCGCGCGCTCCCGCTCCCGCCAGGCGTCCACGACCGCGCTGTGCGACACGCGCAGGACCCTCATGGCCCTTATCCTCACCCGCCGAGGTCCTCCCCGGGCACGATCCCCCGAGGATTCACCCGGACTTTCAGCCGCCGCCGGGCCGGGGGCGCGCGAGACTCGTGCCGTGACCGAAGAACCGCTGGTGAGCGTCGTCGTCGCCACGAACCGCGGCGGCCCGTTCCTCGCCGAGGCCCTCGACTCCGCCGTGGCGCAGAGCTACCCGTCCGTCGAGGTGCTCGTCGTGGACGACGGCAGCCCCGAGCCGGACGTCGTCGCCGGCATCGTGGGCACGCGTCCCGCCGTCCGGCTCGTCCGGATAGAGCCGTCTGGCGTCTCGGCGGCGCGCAACCACGCCGTGCGGTCCACCGGCGGGGACCTGGTCGCGTTCCTCGACGACGACGACCGCTGGCACCCGGACCGGTTGCGCCGCCACGTGGACGTCATGACCCGGCGGCCGGACGCCGTCGCGTCGTACTGCGGCATGCGCACCATCGACGCCGCCGGCGAGGTCCTCGTCGGGTCCGACCAGCGCCCGGCGCCCACCCGCGCCGACGTCGTGCGGGGACCCGGCGTCATGCTGCCGAACCTCGTGGTGCGCCGGGACGCCTTCGACGCCGTCGGCGGCTTCGACCCGGGCATCCGGCAGGGGGAGGACCTCGACCTGGTGCTAGGGCTCGCCGCGCTCGGCCCCCTCGTGCTGGTGGAGGACACCCTCGTCGACTACCGGTTCCACGGCGCCAACACGACCGCCCGGCACCGGGAGCTCGCCGCCTCGCTCCGCGAGGTCCTGCGCCGGCACCGCACCCTCGCCGTCGCCGACGGGCTCGACGACGTCGTCGCCGCGTTCGACGAGCGGCTCGCCGCCAACGACCGGTTCGCCTGGTGGAGCGCCCTGCGGGCGGCCCGTGCCGGGTGGGCCGCCCGCCGGCCGGGCGCCGCCGCCGCGGAGGTCGCCTGGGCGGCGTGGTTCGCGCCGTCCGCGCCGGTGCGGCGGCTGCGGTCGCGGGGATCCGCCGGACCGTCCGCCCCCGCCGTCGAGGACAGGCGACCAGCGGGTTAATCAACGGGTGATTTGCGCTGACGAACCCTTGAACGGCAGACGCGCTGACCTATTCTCGACGGCATGATGCCTGGGACCGGTCTGCCGGCGTCGACCCGAGTGATCGACGTCGGCGCACCCGACGACACGCTCGCGCGGGCGCTCGCGGACGCCGGTATCGAGCGGTACCTCGGGCTCACCGCCGCCCGCTCCCTCGCCGCGGTCCGGGCCGAGGCCGGTGAGCGGGCCGTGCGCTACCAGCCGCTCGACGACGTGTCCGTCGTGGGGCGCTGCTCCGCCGACCTGCTCGTGCTGCGCTCCGGCTTCCAGCGCCTGGTCTGGGCACCCGACGACCTCGCCGACTTCCGCTGGGTGGCCGTGGAGCGGGAGCGCGCCGTCGCGGGCGCGGAGGTCCGTGCGGCGGTGCGGTTCGGGCTCGCCCGCGGACGGCTCCGCCGCGCCGGGCGGTGGCAGCACGGTCAGGTCGAGCTCGACGTGTTCGAGGTCGGGGAGCCAGGCCCGCGGACGCCGCGCGCCCGCACCTACTTCAACCCGGGATGGGGCGTGGAAGGGCTGGCCGCCCGCCTCGCGGACGCCGGCGTGGCCTACGCCGTGCTGCGGTGGTTCGACGCCCTGCCCGCGATGGAGCCGGGCGAGGACCTCGACGTGCTGGTCGCCGACGAGGACGTGGACGCCTTCCGGGCGCTCCTCGAGTCCGAGCCGGGGACCGTGCCGGTCGACCTGTACAGCGTCTCCGGGCTCGCCGGCTCCGACTACCAGGGGGCCGCCTACTACGCGCCCGACCTGGGCCGGGCGATGCTGGCCCGCACCGAGACGCACCGCAGCGGGATGCGCGTGCCCGCGCCCGCCGACCACCTCCGCTCGCTGGCCTACCACGCGCTGTACCACAAGGGCACCCGGTCGGGCCTCGTCTCCCGGCTCGTCGCGGACGTCGTCCCCGACCCCGAGCACGACTACCGCGTCGCCCTCGACAAGGTCGCCGCGAGCTGTGGCGTCCAGCTCCCGCCCGACATGGAGGGCATCGACGACTATCTCGCGAGCGTCGGCTGGCGTCCCCCGCTCGACGCCCTGCGCCGGCTGTCGGTGCAGAACTCCTGGCTGCGGCTCCGCCTCGGGCAGGACGTCGCCGAGGCGGGCGGCCCCCAGCTCGCGGTGTTCCTCGTGCGCGAGCGCGCCCTCGACGTCCTCACGACGGACGACGTGGTGGCCGAGCTCCGGCACCGCGGGTTCGAGCCGCTGGTCGTGCGGCCGCTGGACGCCGCGGCCCGGACGCGCGGCGCGCAGCAGCTCCGCGGCGGGAACTGGGCGGCCGGGCCCTTCCCGGTCAGCGGGGGAGGGCCCGCCCTCCTCGTCGCGGCCCTGCACTACGCCCCCGACCCGGTCTCCCCGGACCTGCGGCAGCGGTACCCGCACCTCGCGAACGAGTCGATCTACTACGCCAAGCAGGCCGTGCGCGACGCCCTCGAGGCGCGGCTCGGCCCGGACGCGATGTTCAACGCCATCCACTCCGCCGACGACGAGACGGAGGCCTGGGAGTACCTCGACGTGGTCGCCCCCGACGCGGTCGACGAGATCCAGGGTCGGCTGCGGCGCCGCATCGCACGCCAGAGCGCGGGCCCGGACGTCGTGCGGACGCTGAGCCGCGGCCGCCGCGCGCGCGTCGACGTCGTCGAGGGGCCCGGCGGAAAGGCCGTCCGCAAGACCTTCGCCCCCGTGGGGCGCGGGCACCTCGAGCGCGAGGTCGCGGCCCTGCGCGGGCTGGCCGGCCGGGTCGCCGCCGTGCCCGAGCTGCTCGACACCGGCGAGAACTGGTTCACCATCCCCTGGTACGACGACTCGCTGCGGCTGCGACCCGGCCGCCTGCTGCCGATGCGCACGCTGCGCCGGATGGTGGGCGTGCTGGAGGAGATCCACGCCGCCGGGTGGGACCTCGTCGACGCCAAGCCCGCCAACTTCGTCCACGACGCGTCCGTCGGCCTCATGGCCGTCGACTTCGAGTTCGCCTACGAACGTCCCCCGGGCGACACGACGTCGTTCGCCGACAGCCCGGCGTTCCGCAACCCGAACCGTGAGCTCTACCCCGACCTCCCGGTCGGCGACTCGACGTACGGGGTGCGCTGGCTGCCCGTCACCGGCATGCCGCGCCCCGTGCTCCTGGAGGGCTCGCCCGTGCAGCAGCACCTCGCCCGCCTGCGGTACCGGCTCCGGACCGCGACCACGCGGCCCGGGTCGCCGCTGCGGCGCACGGCCCGGTGGGCCCGTGCCACGGCGCGGACCGCCTTCCTCGGCACGACCCGGCGGCGCGCCTGGAGCGTGACCACGTGACGCAGACCGCGACCGGGACCCGGGCGGTGCCGACCCCGCCGCTGCCCACCGTGACGGTCGTGGTGCCCGTCTACGAGGACCTCGACCGGCTGCGCACCTGCCTGCGGCTCCTCGGCGAGCAGGACTACCCGGGCGACCTCGACGTCGTCGTCGCGGACAACGGGTCGAGCAGCGACCTGCGTCCGGCACTCCCGCCGGACGACGCCCGGTTCCGGCTCGTGCGGGAGGAACGTCCCGGCTCGTACGCCGCCCGGAACGCCGGCCTCGCCGTGGCGACGGGCGACGTCGTCGCGTTCACCGACGCCGACTGCCGCCCGCGGCCCGACTGGCTCACCCGGGCGGTCGCGGCGCTCCAGGGTCCGGAGGCGCCCGACGCCGTCGGCGGTCGCATCAACCTCGTCTTCCGTGACGGCGTCGGCCCGGCGACCGGGCCCGAGCTCTACGAGGCGTTGCACGACTTCGACCAGCGGTCCTACGTCGAGAACCATCGCTACGCCGCGACCGCCAACCTGGTCGTGCCGCGCCCGACGCTCGACGCCGTCGGCACCTTCGACGACTCGTTGCGTTCCGGCGGTGACCTCGACTGGGGCGGGCGGCTGCACGCCGCCGGACGGCGGATGTCCTACGCCGCGGACGCCGTCGTCGACCACCCGTCGCGCTCGTCGTGGCGCGAGCTCACGGTCAAGACGGTCCGAGTGGGTGACGGTCTGGCCTCGCTCACGGCGGGACAGTCCCTCGCCGCCGACCTTCGCTACATGGCTCAGCAGGTGTGGCACTCGCTGCGGGCCGCGGCCACGGTGCGACACCGCGACGAGCTCCCGACGGTGTCGACGCGCGTGCGCTACGTCTCGGCGTTCACCTGGACGCGCGTGGTCTGGATCGCGGTCCGCCTCCGTGCGAGGGTGGCCGCGGCGGTCTCACGCAGAACGGGGGTCCACTCATGACCACGGGCCAGGAAGCACTCCCGACCGTGACGGTGATCGTGCCGGTCTACGAGGATCTCGAGCGGCTCCGGACCTGCCTGGGACACCTCGTGGCACAGGACTACCCGGCGGAGCTCTTCGACGTCGTCGTGGTCGACAACGCGTCGTCGACCGACCTGCGCCCGGCGCTGCCGCCGCACGACGCGCGGTTCACGATGGTGCGCGAGGACAAGCGAGGCTCGTACGCCGCCCGCAACGCGGGGCTCCTGCGTGTGACAGGTGACGTCATCGCCTTCACGGACGCAGACTGCCGCCCCCGCCCGGACTGGCTGCGCCGGGCCGTGGCACACCTGTGCTCACCGGAGGCGCCCGAGGCGGTGGGCGGGGACATCCACCTGGTCTTCCGCGACGGTGACGACCCCACCACGGGGCCCGAGCTGTACGAATCGGTGCACGGGTTCGACCAGCGGCACTTCGTCGAGGTGTTCCACTTCGCGGCGACGGCCAACCTCGTCACCACGAGCAAGGTCCTCGATCTCGTGGGTCCGTTCGACTCCGACCTGCAGTCGGGTGGGGACGACGACTGGGGACACCGTCTGCGGGCGGCCGGCGGGCGGCTGGTGTTCGCGGAGGACGCCGTCGTCGATCACCCCTCCAGGCCGACCTGGTCCGAGCTGACGACCAAGTCGGTACGCGTCGCCAAGGGGATGGCAGCGCTCACCCGTGGCCAGTCGTTCCGGGCCGACCTGCGCGAGGTGCTCGGGGAGGTCCGTGCGGGGACGACGGTCTGGCTGTCCATCTGGTCGAAGGGCTGGCCGTCGACGCCCGGACGCAAGGCTCGGTACGCGGCTGCGATGTCCTGGGTCGCGCTGATCCGCTGTGGTGTGCGTGCCGGTCAGCGCGTCGCCCGCCGAGGCGGCGCGGCCACCTGAGGGACATCGTCGACCCGGGCGGAGGCGTGGCCCACGACCCAGCCCACCCGCCAGGTGAGGTTGGCGAGCCCTTCCGGGCGCCAGACCCGTGCAACTCGGCGTGCGACTCGCCGCACCCGGTCAGGTCGTTCGATGCGGGGCACCGCTGACACCTCGGCACCCGAGCCGCCGGGGACCGGCGGCGAGCCGGCCGCGTCCGCCTCGACGGCCACGAGGACCGACGGGACTGCGACGAGGGCGGCGGACACGGCGGCGTACCGGTGCTCGAGGCGTCGTGCACCTTGCCCGTAGGCGTAGGCCTGGCGGAGCACGGAGGCGAACCCGCTGCGTCGCCGGACGTGGAGCACCATCGACGGCACCCAGGTCAGTCGGTGGCCGGCGAGCTGGGCGCGGAGGCACAGGTCGTCGTCCTCCGCGGTGCGAGCACCTTCGTCGAAGCCTCCGACCGCGGTGAAGACGGCCTTGTGCATCGCCATGTTCCCGGCCCCCGCCGTCACGAGGCCGGGAAGAGACGGCCGGACGGTGAGACCGTCGAGCTGCGGGGACCAGGTCACGTGGAAGCGGGAGCTCCCTCGCAGCCGTTCCACGTCGAACCGACCGGCGACGAACTCGTGGTCCGCCAGCGCGCGGAGGACGGCGTCGACCCACCCGCTCCCGACGACGTCGTCCGCGTCACAGAACGCGATCCAGGGCGCCCGCGCGGCAGCCACCCCGATGTTGCGCGCGGCAGCGGGACCGCGCCGTGCGGAGGCATCGACGAGACGCAGCTCCGGCAGGTGCCGACGCCAGGACTCCACCAGCTCCCGGGTCGCGTCGCGAGAACCGTTGTCACAGACGAGGACTTCCCACGGCACATCGGGGCGTTGGTCGCGCAGAGCCGAGAGCTGGTCCGGCAACGTGTCCTCGGCGTCGAACGCTGCCACGACGACGCTGAGTACCGGCCCGGGAGTCATCCTCTGCCTCCCATCTCGTGCGCGAGGGCTCGGACCCGGGGGTGGTCGGTCAGGAGGGCGCTCACGGTCGAGGTCTGCATGCCGTGATCTTCGAGCCGCCCCAGCAGGTCGACGAGCACGGCCGCGCGGTCGAAGAAGGGTAGTCGCTCGCCCTGGCGGAGAGTCTCCGGGTCGGCCCGGTCGTCGTGCAGGAGGACGATCGCCCCCGGGAACATTCGTGCCCACGCCCGGTCGGCGATGTTGGCCGGCTCGTCGTGCACCCAGTCACCTGCGTCGCCGGACCACACCACGAGCTCGAGCCCCGCCCGGTGCAGTGCGCGGGCCTGGGCAGGGGTGTGCCGACCGTACGGCGGCCGATAGAGCGCGACCGCCACGCCCGCGACGTCCTCGACCACCCGGCGCGCCTCGAGCACGCTACGGGTGACCTCGGTGGTGCGCCGACCGATCAGCGAGCGATGGTCCGCCCCGTGCAGGGCGATCTCGTGCCCCTCGGCGACGGCCCTCCGCACGATCTCGGGGTGCTCCCTGGCAGGCTCGGCGAGCACGAAGAACGTGGCACGGGCCTTCGCCGCGGCGAGCACGTCGAGGAGGCGCGGCGTGTGCTCGGGATGGGGGCCGTCGTCATAGGTCAGGGCGACGACCTGCTCGTCGGTGCTGACGCAGAAGGTTCCGAGCGAACGGCTGAACGCCTCGGGGACGAACCCCCGACCGACGGCCGCGCGGTCGAGGTGACGGGGGGCGAGGGGCGGCCCGTCCAGCGCGCGCCGCCGGACGACCAGGGTTCCGGGACGACGGCTCATGAGCCACCTCGGTCCGGGAGGACCCGAGTCGTGGCGCCGCGGAGCGCCGCTCTGCCTTCGCCGACGGCGGTGCGGGTCGAGCGTCGTACCGCGCTGAGCGCCGGGCGTGCCCGCAGGACGTGTCGTGCCGTGCCCCGTGTCGCCAGGAGGAGACCGACGGAGACTCGGCGATCGGGATAGAGCGCGGTCGCCTGGGCGTACCGGGGGTGGAGGCAGGGGTCGAAGGCTCGGACGCCGGGTGACGTGACGAGGTGATGGGCCTCCCGCAGGCGACCGATCACCCCCGGGCTGCTGGCTGCAAATGACTCGTCGTAGGTGTCGGTGAGTCCGAAGCAGACGTCTCCCGCTTGCAGCACGACAGACATGAAGACGGTGGTCCCCCCTGCCCGCAGGGCGAGCACGCGGAGCATCCCCCGGCGGCCGAGCGCGCCTGTCGCCTCGCTGAACCAGGCAGAACCGTCGGAGGGGACTGTGCCGGCGCCGTCCTGGCGGCCCTTCCAGCCTCGCGAGCGCAGTTCGCGGAAGGCGTCCACCGCATCCGATGAGCCGCCGAGATCGACGAGCTCGAGCGCCCCGCCGAGCTCCTCCTCCAGACGCCGGGCGAAGCGGCGCACCTGCTTGCGGCGGCCGCTGCTGAGGTGACCGTCCACCGTCCGGTCCGGCCCGGCCAGCGCGTAGGCACGGGAGTAGCGGGAGCGTTCCTGCACGACCACGTGCCGCCGGGCGAGAGCTGGGCCGAGGAGGTCGTGCAGGGCGCCGTCGTCGGGGAGCTGGGTCAGCTCCAGGAGGGGTGGCGTCGAGGCGGTCCGGGATGACAGGTGCCGAAAGAGTGCGTCGAGCGTCCCCGGCGCGTCCTCGGCGTCGACGAACGGGGCGAGCAGCGGAGCACGCGCGTCGAGGAACCGGCTCGCGGTCGTCGCCCAGCGCAGCGGGGTGCCCGGGAACCGCTCGCGGGGTGTCAGCGGCAGGACGGCGCGCCACCTGCCATCACGCTCGACGACCACGAGGTCGGTCCGCTCGCCGCCGAACCAACGGCGGGAGGGCAGCAGGAAGTCGGGGTGCAGGAACGGGTGCGGCTCGAGCGTCCGTGTCGCCAGGTCGGCCCATCGCTCGACGTCGGTGTCCTTCACCTCGTCCAGGGAGAGGACTCGCACCTCGGTCGGCGACCCGTTCACGACACCGCTCCGCGGCCGGCCCGGGGCTCGTCGTCGGCACCGCGGCGGCGACCGGCTCGGTCGCGTGCCGCTCTGACGGCGTTCCGGGCTGCGGTGAGCGGTCCGGCGCAGGCGAGCAGGGCCCGAGAGGTGGTCCGCGTCGCGATCAGAAACCCGACGACGTCCCGACGATCGGGGTAGACACCGGTCGCGACCGCGTATCGAGGATGCATGCAGGGATCGAAGAGGCGCACGGACTCGGTCGCCTCCACGTGGTCGAGGACCAGCGCACGCCCGACGGAACCAGGGCTGTGTGCCGAGAGGTCGTCGTCGTAGGCGTCCAGCACGCCGAAGACGCCGTCCCCCGACCCGAGGCACAGCGCGCCGTAGACGAGGCGGTCCCCGGCCTCGACCAGATAGACGTGCAGCTGCTCCCTGGCGCTGAAGGCCCGGGCGACGTCCTGGATCCACTCCTCGGCGCCCGGGATGATGCGCAGCGCGGAACCACGCCGCGTCCTGTCACCCTTCCACCCGGCAGACTCCAGCTCGAGGACCCGGGTCAGCGCTGCCGGGTCACCTCCGGCGTCCCGGACGGCGAGCGGCCCGGCATCCCGTTCGATCGCGGCCGTCCAGCGCTTGAGCTTCGACCGTCGGGAGCCGCTCACCCGCGTGCGCCAGGGGTCCGGTGACGCCGTCCAGCACGCCCGCTCGAACCGGGACCGTTCGCGGACCGCGACGCCCCGGGCGGCTGCGCGCTCCCGCATCAGGGCGGCCAGCGGGCCGTCGGGCAGGAGGGTCAGCTCCAGCAGGCCGGGCACGTCCGACGACCCGGAACCGAGGTGCGTGAGGAGCGCGTCCAGGGCGGCCGTCGCGTCGCTCGCGTCGACGAGCGGTGCGCACACGGGCGCCCGCGTGCCGACGAACGGCCCGGCCGTCGTCGCGAACGGGAACGGCGTGCCGTCGAAGCGTCGGGTGGGGGACAGCGGCAGCAGGGCGAGCCAGCGGCCGTCCCGCTCGACGACGACGAGCCGCAGCCCGAACGCCGACGGGAACGGTCGCCCGGACTCGCGGGGCGGGAAGGTGCGGCGCGCCGCCAGCACGAAGTCGGGGTGCAGGAACGGGTTCGGCTCCAGGGCCCGTCCGGCCAGGTCGGCCCAGCGGGCGGCGTCGTCCGCGTCGACGTCCTCGATCGCGAGCGTTCGCGCCGTCGTCGCGGCGCGGGACGACGTCGTCGTCGTGCTCCTCATCGCATGCCTCCTCGTCAGCCCGTCAGGTGGTCGAGCGTCGCGTCGAGCCGGCGGGCGGTGCGGTCCCACGTGGACCGGGCCCCGTGGGCCGCGGCGGCCTCCTGCCTCTTGTGGAGCTCGGTGGGGTCGTCGGCCAGCGCCTCCAGCGCGGCGGCCAGCTCGTCGACGTCGCCAGGACGCACCAGCACGGCACCCGGTCCGGCGATCTCGGGGATGCCGCCCGTGCGGGACGCGACGACGGCGGCGCCGGACGCGGCGCCCTCCAGCACAGTCAGGGGGCACGGGTCCGGCCAGGTCGACGGGACCACCGCGACGTCGGCGCGGGCGAGCACCCGGGGCACCTGCGCGCGGGTCACGAACGGGTGGAACGTGATGCGGTCCCCGGCCGCCGCGGCGCGGCGGCGCAGGTCCTGCTCGTAGGCGGTCAGCGGGGCGTCCGGGGCGAAGCCCGCACCGCCGACGACGGTGAGGCGCACGTCGGGGCGGTCGAGGCGCGTTACGGCGTCGACCAGCACGTGCACCCCCTTGTCGGGGATGGTGCGGCCGATGAACACGACGTCCAGGACGCCGTCGTCGGGCCTCCGCGGTGCGGCGAAGAGGGCGGCGTCGACGCCGTTGGGCACCACGGCGACCTTGGCCGCGCCCTCGCGGGGCAGCCGGTCCGCGGTCACCTGGGCGAGGTGTTCGCTGACGCAGACGACGGCGGCCGCGTTCCCCGTGACGAGGCCGGCCTCCCGCCGGGAGTAGGAGCGCAGGAGGTCGTTGTGCGCGTAGAGGACGGGCACGTGCCGGCGCCGGTCGACCAGGGGCACGGCCTGCGGGAGGTTGTGCGCGAGGACGACGCCGGGGGTCCAGGCGGACTGCCCCGCGAGCGCCGAGCGGAGCCGCCGGCGGACGGTCGGCCGGACGCCGAGGACCCGGCCGGCGGCCGCGTCGGTGTACCGCGTGTACCGGGCGGCGGTGCCGGTCGCGGGGACGTCGTCGTACTCCAGCGTCTCGGCGCTGTCGTACCGGTCGGCGTAGGTGCCGCGGGCGACGAGCACGGCGGACCGGTCCCGCCCGGCCGCGGAGCTGATGCCGTGGACGACGCTCGGGACCGCGCTGCCCGTGGAGGGCGAGTAGTGGTCCCCGGGCGTGATGAGGTGGACGAGGCGCGCGGTCATGGCATCGTCAGATGTAGTCGGCGAACTCGCGTTCGTTCTTCTGGAAGATCAGCAGCCCCAGCACGAAGACGACGGGCGCCGTCACGGCCAGCGCGGCGATCTGCCACCCGGCCGGCGGGTCGGTGCCGAGCAGCGACCAGCGGAACGCCTCGAGGAACCACGTGACGGGGTTGATCTCGAAGACCCAGCGCAGGTGCTCGGGCACGGCGTCGACCGAGTAGGCCAGGGGGCTGCCGTACATGATGAGCTGCACCACCCAGGGGAGCACGTAGCCGACGTCGCGGTACTTGACCATGTAGGCGGCGGCGCCCAGGCCGATGCCGGTGCCCACGAGGAGGATGAGCACGACCCACACGGGCAGCAGGAGCACGGCCCAGCCCGGGTTGATCGAGAACACGAACAGCAGCACGACGGTGAGGACGAGCGCGACGAGGAAGTCGAGCAGCAGGGAGGCGAGGCTCGACAGCGGGACGAGCAGCCGGGGGAAGAAGACCTTCTGCACGAGCGCGCGGTTGCCCACCATCGACGACGAGGCCCGGTTGAGGGAGCCGCTGAAGAGGTTCCACGCCAGCATCCCCACGAGGGTGAAGATGAAGGTCGGCACGGCGCCGGTGGACAGCCCGGCGATCTCGCCGAACACGATGGTGAAGATGCCGGCGCTGACGAGCGGCTGGACGATCACCCAGGTGATGCCCAGGTACGTCTGGCGGTAGCGCACGATGACGTCCCGCTGGGCGAGCCGGACGGCCACCTCGCGGGATTGCCACACCTCGCGCCAGGCCGGCATGTTGAACCGGCCCGGCTGCGTGATGACGGTCTGGGGGACGGTCGCCTCCACGGCACTACCTCTCGTAGTCGAAGTTGACGAAGACCAGGCCGTTGGCGGTGCCGGAGGACTCCGTGAACTCGGGGTAGGGCAGGTCGGGGAGCACCTCGAACTTCCAGGCGCCCTCCCAGGCGTCGAGGACGCCGGCCTGGCACGCGTACACGTCCACGGTGTACTGGCCCGGCTTGAGCCACAGGTCGCGGATCACGAGGGAGCCGCGCTCCTCCTTCGTCGGGTCGAACCACTGGCCGACGAGCCGGGAGTCGCACTGGGCGATGACGGTGCCCTGGTCGTTGTTGACGTGCATGGACAGGAAGTAGCTGCCGATGAGGTGCTTGCTCGGCTTGGCGACGAAGTCCACGGTGATGTCGTCCGACGACTTGACGAAGACGTCCGGCATCGAGACCGACGACAGCCGGACCTGGCCGGAGCCGGGGCGGTTCTTCGCGTCGGTCTGGGCGGCGGCGAAGCTCTCGAAGCTGTTGCGGTACGCCTCGAGGGTGCCGTCGACCGTGCCGGCGTACGTGAGCGTCCCGCGGTCGAGCAGGAGCGCGGAGCTGCACAGGGCCTGGACGGTCTGGAGCTGGTGGCTGACGTACAGCACGGTGCGGCCACCGCTGGCCGCCTCGCGCATCTTCGCGATGGACCGGCGCTGGAACTCGGCGTCGCCGACGGCGAGGACCTCGTCGATGGCGAGGATCTCGGTGTCGAGGTGCGCCGCGACGGAGAAGGCGAGCCGGACGTACATCCCCGAGGAGTAGCGCTTGACGGGGGTCGCGAGGAACTTCTCGATGCCGGAGAAGTCGACGATCTCGTCGTAGCGGCGCAGGATCTCCTTGCGGGTCATCCCGAGGATGGAGCCGTTGAGGAAGATGTTCTCCTTGCCGGTGAGCTCGGGGTGGAACCCCGTGCCGACCTCGAGCAGGGAGCCCACGCGCCCGGTGATGGCGATGCGGCCCCGGCTCGGCGCCGTGACCCGGGTGAGGAGCTTGAGCAGCGTCGACTTGCCGGCGCCGTTGCGCCCGACGATGCCGAGCGCCTCGCCCTGCGGGACCTCGAAGCTGACGTCGTCGAGGGCGTCGAAGAGGGTGTACTTCGCCTTGCCGGTCGAGCGCAGCCACTGCACGGCCGCGTGGGCGGCGGTGGTGGGCCGCTCGCCCTGCGCGCCGAGGCGGTACGTCTTCCCGAGTC
Source organism: Isoptericola dokdonensis DS-3 (assembly GCF_001636295.1). NCBI lineage: Bacteria > Bacillati > Actinomycetota > Actinomycetes > Micrococcales > Promicromonosporaceae > Isoptericola > Isoptericola dokdonensis. The sequence goes on from NZ_CP014209.1 coordinate 3,481,312, forward strand.
CTTCGACCGAGATCGCGGATGTCGCTGTCACGAGGCAACCTTCGCTCAGGGGTGTCGGGAGGTGGAAGCGGGAAGCCGGGTGAACCTGAGGTTTCACCCTCGTCCGAGGGCGTCCAGCACGCGGCGCCGCAGGCGTCCGCGGAGCCCGCCGACGAACCCGCGGGCGTCGTGCCGCAGGCCCCACGCCGCCTCGCCGGCGGCGACGCCGACGTGCCCGTGCGCGAGGGCCCACAGCATGGTCCGTCCGGCCTCGCGGGCCGCCTCGCGCCGTTCGGTCGCCAGGTGCTCCGCCAGCAGGTCGGCGGCGCGCCGGTCGCCGCGGTCGCGGGCCGCCCACGCCTGGCGGCTCAGGACGGCGTCCGCGACGTCGCGGCGCCGCCGCTGGTTGGCGACGTCGCTGCGTGTCGCGTTGCCGTCGTGGCGCCGGTACCCGACGAGCTCGTCGGGGACGCAGGCGAACGTCCCGCGCCGCAGCAGGCGCAGCGCGAGCTCCATGTCCTCCAGCATCGACATCTCCGGGCTGAACCCGCCGACGGCGAGGAGGTCCGCACGGCGGACCATGAGCGCGCCGCAGATGTGCGGGAGCCGCGCGCGGCGGGCGAGCATGTCGTCGGCCGTGGCGGGCGTCGCGGGCCACGCGGGTCCCACCCGGGCGCCGTGGGCGTCCAGGTGCCACCCGCCGCAGTAGGACGCCGGGGCGGCCGGGTCGGCGGCGAGCGCCAGGACCTGCCGGGCGAGGCGTTCCGGGTGCCAGACGTCGTCGTCGTCGAGGAACACGACCAGCTCGCCCACGGTGTGCGCGACGCCGGTGTTGCGGGACTCCGAGACGGTCGCGGACGGCGGTACGCGGACGACGTCGGCCTTGCCGACGGTCCGTTCGACGACGTCGTCCAGCCACTGCGGGTCGGGGACGCCGTTGTCGGCGATCACCAGCTCCCAGCGGTCGTGGGTCTGGGCGGCGAGCGACGTGAGAGCCTGCGCGAGGTAGGGCGAGCGCCGGTTCGTGGCGACGACGACGGCGACGGTCGGGCCGTCGCCCGGGCTGTCGGGATCGTCGGTCACGACCGCCCCCACGGCGTCGCGACGCCGTCGCGGCGGTCCTGGGCGCGGGCGCGGGCCGCGGCGGGGACGCCCGCCACCAGGCCGACGAGCTCGCAGACGGCCCGGCTGCAGATCGCCGCCGCGCCGACGACCTGGCCGCGGCGCAGCCGCTGCGCGCCCTTGCGCAGGTAGTGCCGCTGGCTGCGCAGGACCGTCACCGTGAAGTGGCGCACCACCGGCGCACGCCACCCGAGGTTGCGCACGAGCAGGACGAGGTGGTTGCGCCGGGCGTAGTAGAGGTAGCGGCGGTCGAACCGCTGGCCGCCGGTCTGGTAGGGGGCGGCGACGTGCCGGACGAGCGCCCGGGGCTGGTAGACGAGGCGCCCGCCCGCCGCGCGCACCCGGAGCGAGATGTCGGACTCCTCGCACAGGCACGTGCCCGGGTAGCTGCCCCGGATGCCGCCGATCGCCTCCAGGGCGGACCGGCGGAAGGACATGTTGGCGCCGAGCAGGTGGTGCACCTCGACGAGCCTGCCCGGGTCGGCGCCGAAGCCTCCGGTGAGCATCCCGTTCGGCAGGAACCGGCCGATCTGGCCGAGCCCGTCGGACTCCTCGCCCTCGATGCCGTTGAGCGCGCGTCCGCCGACCCCGTGCACTGTCGGGTCCGCGTAGGGCGTCACGAGCTCGTCGAGCCACGTCGGGTCGACGTAGGCGTCGTCGTCGATGAACGCGACGACGTCACCGGTGGCGACGGCCAGGCCCAGCGCCCGCGACTCCGGCATGGTGCCGGGGCCGAGGCGGTGCGGCACGAGGCGGACGTCGGGGAAGCCCTCGGCCACGACCAGTCGGGTCCGGTCGTCGGGGGAGCCGTCCACGACGATCACCTCGTGCGGGGACGTGCTCAGCTTGCCGAGGTGCTCCAGGCACTCCTGGAGGTGCTCGGGGCGGGCGTACGTGATGACGACGACGCTGACCGACGGTGCGATGGGGGCGTTCACGGCACGTCCGTCGCGGCGTCGGGCACGCGTCCCACGCGGAACCAGTCGTCGGAGCGCAGGGGGGAGGTCAGGGCGGCGAGCCGGGGCCGCCGCGAGAAGGACTCCCAGCGCTCGTACACGCCGCGGCGGGTGTACTCGGCGGCGTGCCCCGACCAGGCGAACTTGCGACGCATGATCTCCGGCGGACGCACCCAGGAGTAGTGCAGGACCGCCGCCTCGAGCGGGACGACCTCGTGCACGACGGCGGTCCGGGGGTGGTGGGGGTCGGTGTTCCAGGGGCGCAGGTCGACGCGGTACAGCGGGACGTCGGCCTGCCGGCTCAGCGTGAGGGTCGTGCCGGCCCGGACGGCGAGCGGACCGGGGAAGCTGGCCACGGGGCGGCCGAACCGGGTGCTGGACTCCAGGAAGCGGTCGGCCCCGGCGCGCGTGTAGAGCCAGCGGGCGGGGTAGTCGAGCCCGTCGGCGGCGGCCTCCTCGGTGTGGTCGAGCGCCGCGAAGAACGTCTCGGGCCGCGCCAGGACCTCGTCGGTGTCGAGCTGCACCACCCAGTCGGCGCCCTCGGACGCCTGGTCGAGGGCGACCTGGCGCTGGCGCGTGTCGTTCGTCAGCGGGTCGCGGTCGAGGTCGGCGAACGACCCCGGCGCCAGGACGCACCGGCCGTCGACGTCGAGCGCGCGGATCGCCGCCAGGCACTGCTCGACCGGCAGCGGTGTGCCCGTCCAGGAGGTCGAGGTCGCGTCGTAGGAGACGACGATGCGGTCCACGCGGTCGTAGTACGACCGGATGCTCGCGGTGAGGAAGTGCGGGTCGGCGGCCAGGACGTACGCGTGACGTCGCATCGTTCCTCCTTCCCGGGCGGCGGGTCGTCCAGCCGGACGGCGGCACGGTCGCGGGTGCCGGCTACGGAAACGCTAGCCGCAACCGTCCGGCGCGAACCGGGGCCGCCGGGTGAACCAGGGGGTGAAACCCGCGCTCACCGGGGCTCCCGGCCGGCGAGCACCGCCCGCCACACCTCGCCGTGCGCCGCCGCGCTGGCGTCCCACGTGAAGCGTTCCGCACGGGCCCGGCCGGCGCGTCGCAGCACGTCGACGCCGGTGCCGTCCAGCGCGTGGACGAGCCCGTCCGCGATCCCGCCTGCGTCGGGCTCGACGAGGATCCCCGCGTCCCCGACGACCTCCGGCAGCGCGGTGCGGTCCGCCGCGACGACGGTCGTCCCCGCGGCCATCGCCTCGAGGACGGGCAGGCCGAAGCCCTCGTGCAGCGACGGCACGACGACCACCTCGGCCGCGGCGACCAGGCCGGGCAGCAGCGCGTCGGGCAGGCGGCCGGTCTGGACGGTCCCCTCCAACGGGTCGAAGAGCCGGTGGCGGCGCTCCGACTCCGGACCGCACAGCACCAGGGAGACGTCCGGGTGGGCGGAGCGCACGGCCGGCCACGCCGCGGCGAGGGCGTCGAGGTTCTTGCGGCGCGCCGAGCCGCCCGCGTTCAGCACGAACCGGCCCCGCACCCCGATCCCGGCGAGGCCCGCCGCGTCCAGCGGCACCGCGTCGAAGAACCGGCCGTCGACGCCGTTGGGGATCGCGATGACGCGCTCCAGGCCCAGCCGCTCGGCGACGTCGTCGGCGGAGAACTGCGACGGCGCGACGACGGCGGCCGCCCGGCGCGTCTCCGCCGCCGCGTGCGGCTCCGGGGAGGCCTCGTCGTCGAAGCGCCACGCGACCGTGTCGTGCACCGTCACCACCTCGGGGCCCGGCGCCGGCGGGTGGGCGAGGCTCATCCGGTGCACCACGTCGGAACCCCGGTAGAGGAGGGCCCCCGCGGCACGTCGCACGGCCGTCGGGGCGTCGCGCAGCACCCAGGCCGGGACACGGTGCGTCCCCGGCAGCGGCGAGCGCAGCGAGCGCAGCACGGCCCGGCGGGTGACGACGTCGGCGCCGAGCACCCCGGGGGCGCGCGCGATCACCTCCTCCTCGTAGACCTGCATGCCCATCGGCGCCGGGCTCGCCGTCGTCACGAAGGTGATGGTGCCGCTCACGTGCTCTCCCGTCCCTGAGGTTCCCTATGATCCGTCAATGGCACCCGTCGTCCTCGTCTCCAGCTCGTTCCGCCCCCGCGTCGGCGGGGTCGAGGAGCACGTGCTCAACGTGGCACGGACGCTGCGGGCGCGCGGCACGGACGTCGTGGTGTGGACGGTCGACCAGGGTGACGACGTCCCGCGGCAGGTCGACGGCGTCCCGGTGCGGGTGCTGCCGTGCCCGATGCCCGCCCGGAGCGTCCGGTCGCTCGCGTCGTTCGCCCTGCGGGCCCCCGTCGCGGCGGCCCGCTGGGCGGCGGCGCTGCTGCGGGACCGGCCGCGGGTGCTGCACGTGCACTGCTTCGGGCCGAACGGCCCCTGGGCGACGGCGGCGGCGGCGCTGGCCCGCCGACCCCTGGTGCTCACCGCGCACGGCGAGACGTTCATGGACGCGCACCGGGTGTTCGACACCTCGGCGCTGCTCCGCCGTGCGCTGTCCACGGCCCTGCGCCGGGCCGACGTGGTGACCGCCTGCTCGGGCGCCGCGGCCCAGGACCTGGCCCGGTTCGGCGCCGACCCCGACGCCGTCGAGGTCGTGTTCAACGGCATCGACGCGACCGAGCCGGCCGGGGACGCACCGCCGGGGCTGCCGCGGCGGTACGTCCTCGCGCTCGGGCGGCTCGTGGAGAACAAGGGGTTCGACCTGCTGGTCGAGGCGTTCGCCGCCGCCCGGCTGCCGCAGGACGTGCACCTCGTGGTCGCCGGCACGGGACCGGCCGCGCGGACCGTCCTCGACCGGGCGGCGGCCCGCGGCGTCGCGGACCGCGTGCACCTGCCCGGACGCCTGGACCGCGGGCAGGTGGTGACCGTGACGGCCGCCGCGGTGGCCCTCGTCGTGCCGAGCCGCGTGGAGGCGTTCGGGATCGTCGTGCTGGAGGGATGGCGCGCGGGCGTGCCGGTCGTCGCGACCACCCACGGCGGTCCGCCCGAGTTCGTCGCGGACGGCGAGACCGGCCTGCTCGTCGACCCGACGGACACGGCGGCGCTCGCGGCGGCGCTCGAGACCGTCGTCGGGGACCCCGCGACGGCCGGACGGATCGGTCGTGCCGGTCGCGCCCGCCTGGCGGACTTCACGTGGGACACCGTCGTCGACCGCTACGAGGCCGGGTACCGGCGGGCGGAGTCGCGCCGCCGGAAGCCGAGGAGCCGGCGGCGCGACGGCACCTCGACGAGCCGGTAGAGGCCGTACGCCCCGGCGCTCGCCAGGAGCAGCACCCCGGCGGCGGCGACCGGCCCGGTGCCGCCCAGGACGACGAAGCCCCGCACCACCAGCTCGTGCACGAGGTAGAAGGCGTACGACACGGCGCCCGCCAGCACGAGCCACGGGTGCGCGGTCCAGCCGCGCGGGCCGTCGAGGTCGTGCGCGGCGAAGGCCGCGACGAGGAGCGCGAAGGGCACCGCGAGCCCCGCCGTCACCACCAGCGTCCCGGTGCCGAGCGTGCCCGGGGCGAGCAGCCCGGCCAGCACCACGGCACCGAGCACCAGGATCCCGCCGACCGTGGGCCCCACCCGGGGCCGCCACCCCTCCTGGACGGCCAGCGCGGCGACGATGCCCAGCACGAACTCGGGGGCACGGGTGAGGGGGAGGTGGTAGAACCACGGCGCGAGGCCGGGCCACACGAGACCGACGACGAGCGGGGCGGCCACCGCGGCGAGCGCGACGGTCGTGCGCGGCGTCGGCCGCAACGCCGTCAGGCCGCGCAGGAGGAACGGGAACGCGACGTAGAACGCGGCCTCGCAGCTCAACGACCAGGCGACGTTGTTGATCGACATCGCCGTCTCGCCCGACGGGGACCACGCCTGGACCAGCAGCAGGTCGGCGACGACCAGCCCCGGGGTGACGAGCGCGCCCACGGCCAGGCAGAACACCACGGCGGCGACGAAGGTCACCAGGTGGTTGGGGTAGATGCGGGCGAAGCGGCGCCACAGGAACCCCGCGTGCGACTGGCCGGGCCGGGCCGACCAGGTCAGGACGAAGCCCGAGAGCACGAAGAACAGGCCGACGCCGGCGTACCCGGCGTCGGTGCCGGGCACGTCGAGCACGCCCCAGAACGTCAGGTGGTACAGCAGGACGAGCAGCGCCGCCGCCGCCCGCAGCGAGGTGAGGCCGGGCAGGTCGAGCCCGGGGTGAGCTGGTGCCGTCACGACGCCTCCCGTGGTCGGAGACATTCTCCGGTGGAGCCGGACGGGCAGGTCAAGGATGAACAGCGGCCACGGGGCGGGTGAATCTTGCGCGTGCGGGCGCCACGGTGGCGTGCACCGCGGCCGCGAGGAGCAGCGCGCCCAGCGTGTCGGCCGGCCGGTGCGCGTGCCCGACGACGTTGACGACGCACGCCGCGGCCACCACCAGCGCCACCGGCAGCACCAGGGCCCGGGCGGCCGCGGGCGAGCACAGCGTCAGCAGCGCGAGGGCGAGAGCGGCCGAGACCGCGACGTGACCAGAGGGGAACGTGTTCTCCACGTAGCCGGCGTCGCCGAGGTAGGGGCGCTCCAGCACCCGCTTGAGCAGCAGGGCCACCGCGACGGTCACGCCGACGCCGACGCCGACGCGCACGACCGGCCCGGGCGCCGCCCGCCACAGCCGGACCGCGGCGGCCGCACCGCACGCGACGGCGAGGACGACGGGTATCCCCGGTCGCAGCGGGGCGACGAGCGGCTCGAGCGTGGGGTTCCACGCCTGCGCCGCGGAGAACAGGCGGATGTCGACCGTCTGGCCGGCGGCGGTGCCCACGGCGACCGCGTACAGCAGGGCGCAGGCGACGAGGAGGACGCCTGCGGTCACCCAGCGTGCAGCCAAGAACTTCACCCCTCGGGACGGACGGACTCCTCCCTAGGATGAGCGAGGCCGGGGCGAACCGGGAACCCGTCGTGGGGGTGAATCGGTGCACGGAGCTGGTGACGGTCGGCCCGGGGCGCGCGTCGTGCGGGTGCTCACGGTGCTGGCGTGGGCGCTGACCGCCCTCGTGGCCGCGGTGCTGTCGGTGCAGCGGTACCGGGCGGTCGTCGCCGACCCGAGCGCCGGGCACGACCTGGGCATCTTCGTCGACGCGGCGACGCTCGTGCGCGCCGGGACGGACCCGTACACCGCCGTCGGCTACGTCTACCCGCCGCCGCTCGCCGTCCTCCTCGCCCCGCTGGCCGACCTCGACCTGCTCGGCGCGTGGACGGTCACCTCGATCCTGGCGCTGCTCGGCGGGATCGCCGCGGTGCTGGCCACCGTCTGGTCGCGGACGACGTCGTGGGAACGTCCCCTCGTCGCGCTCCTGGCGGTGGTGACGATGCTGTGGTCGCACCCCGTCTCCTTCTCCCTGTGGCTCGGGCAGACCGACGCCCTCGTCTTCCTCGCCCTGGCGCTCGCCGCGCTGGCCGGGGTGCGCGGGCGACCCGGCGCCGCGGGCGCGGCGCTCGCCGTCGCCGCGGCCGTGAAGACCTGGCCCGCGCTGGTGGGGGTGTGGGTGCTCCGCCGGGGGGCCGTCGGCCGGCTGCGCACCGTCGTCGTCGCCGTCGCCGTGTTCGCGGGCCTCGTGGCGCTGGCGTGCATCCCCCTCGGGCCCGGGGCGGTCGGTCGGTGGGTGGACCGGACGCTGTCCATGAGCGACCAGCCGCTCGCCGCGTACTCGGTCTGGGGGGTCGGGCGCGACCTGTTCGCCGACTCCGGGGTCCTGACGCCCGTCGCCGTGGCCCCCGTCGTCGGCACGGCGATCACCGTGGTGCTCGTCGCCTGGGTCGCCACGCTGCTGGTGGTGGCCCTGCGGCGACCGGGCGACCCCGCCCTCGGCCTCTGGCACGTCGTGGGGTGCGTGCTGCTCCTGCTGCCCGTCTCGCACGTCTGGTACCTGCCGATGACCCTGCCGGTGCTGTGGGTCTGGGCGGCCCGGCGTCCCCGCGTCGACGTCGCGCGCTGGGCCGCCGTGCTCGCCGTCCTGCTCGTCTGCTGGTGGTGCGCCTTCCGCACGTGGGCGGGGGACCCGCGCGCACCGGAGACGACCGGCTACGTCGTCGTTGTGGCCGCGCAGCTCGTGGCGCTGACGGTGTCCGTGCTGGCGTCGCGGTCAGGACGCGGCCGCGAGGCGGCGAGCCTCCCGGCGTGACGCCCGGGCCTGGCGCCACGACTCGACGACGAACCGGGGGTGTCGGGTCGTCGCCCGCAGCAGGTGCCGCGCCCGTGCCGCGCCGGCCGTGGCGCGGGCCGCGTCGAACGCCTGCGCCGCGGACAGCTCCCGGCCGCGGCGGAGCCCACGGCGGGCCGCGGCGACGGTCTCGGCGTCGTGGCCGCGCCGGGCCGCGCGCAGGTGCTCGACGAGCACCCGGCGCCGCTGTCGGTAGGTGGAGTCGTAGTCCGCGGACGCCCCGCCGGCGTGGGTCCGGTACACCAGCAGCGGCACGTCGAGCGCGGCGAAGCGTGCCCCCGACCGCAGCAGCCGGAGCCAGAGGTCGAGGTCCTCGGCGCGGTCCAGGCCGGGCGCGAAGCCGCCGGCCCCGACGAGCACCGATCGGCGGACGACGACGCTGGACGTGCACACGTGGTCGCCGGCGAGCATCCGCCGGTAGGTGAGGTCGCGCGGGTAGCGCCGCTCGAACGACGAGGTGCCGCCGCCCGCGTCCTCCGTCGTCCACACGAACGCCGTGTGGCCGAGGTCGGCGCCCGTGGCGGCGAGCTGCTCGAGCTGGAGACGCAGCTTGTCGGGCTCCCACACGTCGTCGTCGTCGAGGAAGGCGACCCACTCGCCCCGGGCCTGCGCCGTCCCGGTGTTGCGGGCGGTGGAGACCCCGGCGTGCGGCTGCCGGACGACGCGGACGCGAGGGTCCAGCCCGGCGACCCAGGTGACGTCCCGGACGGAGCCGTCGTCGACGACGAGGACCTCGAGGTCCGCCTCCGACTGCGCGAGCACGGACCGGACCGCGGTGCGCAGGTCGGGGCCGGGCTCGTAGGCCGGGATCACGACGGACACCAGCACCTCCGCGGCGGAGTCGGCGCCCGCCGCGGTGCCGGCAGGTCCGTCCGCGCTCACGGGCGTGACGTTACCGGCCGCCGGGGGAGGCGGCGGGGTGAACTTCTCCGGGCGGGGCTAGGCTGGTCGGGCACGCGCGGCGCTCCGCCGACCCCCGCGGGCCCTGCCCGGTCCCCGGTCGGACGAGTTCCCGGCGCCTCGTCGTGCCCGTGCACCGTAGTCCCCCCGAAGGATCTCCATGAACCTCACCGGTATCGTCCCTGCCCTGCTCGCCGACCCCGGCGCGGCGGCCGCGCTGGAGGCCGTCCCGAGCGGGGGAGAGGTCGACGTCGTCGGCCCGAAGGGGGTGCGCGCCCCGCTGCTGGCGGCGGCCGCGCAGCAGCGCCCGCTGGTGGTGGTGACGGCGACGGGCCGGGACGCGGACGAGCTCGCGGCGAGCCTGCGCGCCTACCTGCCGGACGACCGCGCCGACGACGTCGCGGTGCTGCCGGCGTGGGAGACGCTGCCGCACGAGCGGCTGTCCCCGCGCGCGGACACGGTGGCGAAGCGGCTGGCCGTGTTCCGTCGCCTCGCGCACCCGACGGTCGGGACGAGCCAGTCGGGTCCGGTGCGGGTGCTGGTGATGCCGGTGCGTGCCCTGCTGCAGCCGGTCGTCGACGGGCTGGGCGAGCTGGTGCCGGTGGAGTTGGCCACGGGGTCGACGGCGGACCTGACGGACGTCGCGGAACGGCTGGTCGCGGCGGCGTACGCGCGGGTCGACATGGTGGAGCGGCGCGGCGAGTTCGCGGTCCGCGGCGGGATCCTCGACGTGTTCCCCCCGACGGAGGACCACCCGCTGCGCATCGAGTTCTGGGGCGACGAGGTGACGGAGATCCGCTGGTTCTCCGTGGCGGACCAGCGGTCCCTGGAGGTCGCCGACCAGGGTCTGTGGGCGCCGCCGTGCCGGGAGATCCTGCTGACGGACGCGGTGCGGCAGCGCGCGGCGGACCTGGTGACCGACCTGCCGGGCGCCACGGACATGCTCGACCGGCTGGCGGCGGGCGTCGCGGTCGAGGGCATGGAGTCCCTCGCACCGGTGCTGGTGGACCGCATGGTCCCGGTGCTGGACCTGGTGGCCGACGACGCGCTGCTCGTGCTCGACGAGCCCGAGCGGGTCCGGCGGCGCGCCCACGACCTGGTGGCCACGACCGAGGAGTTCCTCGCCGCGGCGTGGACGTCCGCGGTGGCGGGCGCGGACAGCCCGATCGACCTGTCGTCGGCGTCGTTCGCGACGTTCGCCGAGACCCGTGACGTCGCGGCCCGGCGCGGGCTGGGCTGGTGGACGCTGTCCGCGTTCTCGCTCGACGCGGCCGAGGCCGCCGGAGCCGTGCCGGAGGGTGAGACGCCGGCACCGGTCACGACGTCCGCCGACGGCACGACGATCACGGTCGCGGCCCGCGACGTGGAGTCGTACCGCGGGGACGTGGAGCGCGCCCTGGACGACGTCAAGGGACTGCAGCGGGCCGGCTGGCGGCTCGTGCTCACCACCGAGGGCCCCGGCCCGGCGCGCCGCATGGTCGAGCAGCTCGGCGCGGTGGACACCGCCGCGCGGCTGTCCACCGACCTCACCGACGCCCCCGAGGGCGGAGTGGTGCACGTCGTGCCGGCCCTGGTCGGCAAGGGTTTCGTCGCGCCGGAGCTGCGGCTCGCCGTCTTCAGCGAGGCCGACCTGACGGGCCGCCAGGGCTCCACGACCCGCGACATGCGCAAGATGCCGTCGCGGCGCCGCAACGTCGTCGACCCGCTCCAGCTCAAGGCCGGGGACTTCGTGGTGCACGAGCAGCACGGCGTGGGCCGGTTCGAGGAGATGGTGCAGCGCACCCTCGGTGCGGGCGCCAACGCGGCGACCCGCGAGTACCTCGTCATCGAGTACGCGTCCTCCAAGCGCGGGCACCCGGGCGACCGGCTGTTCGTCCCCATGGACCAGCTCGACCAGGTGACCAAGTACACCGGCGGCGAGTCGCCGTCGCTGTCCAAGATGGGCGGCGCGGACTGGAAGAACACCAAGGCCCGGGCCCGCAAGCACGTCAAGGAGATCGCGAGCGAGCTCATCCGCCTCTACTCGGCGCGCATGGCCACTGAGGGGCACGCGTTCGGCCCGGACACCCCGTGGCAGCGCGAGCTGGAGGACGCCTTCGCCTACGTCGAGACCCCGGACCAGCTCTCCACCATCGACGAGGTCAAGGCCGACATGGAGAAGTCGGTGCCCATGGACCGGCTCATCTGCGGCGACGTCGGCTACGGCAAGACGGAGATCGCGATCCGGGCGGCGTTCAAGGCGGTGCAGGACGGCAAGCAGGTCGCCGTCCTGGTCCCGACGACGCTGCTCGTCCAGCAGCACTTCGACACGTTCTCCGAGCGGTACGCAGGCTTCCCCGTCACCGTGCGGGCACTGTCCCGGTTCCAGGGCGCCAAGGAGTCCGCGGACACCATCGAGGGGCTGCGCACCGGCACGGTCGACGTCGTCATCGGCACCCACCGCCTCATCACCGGCGCGGTGCGGTTCAAGGACCTGGGCCTGGTCGTCGTCGACGAGGAGCAGCGGTTCGGCGTCGAGCACAAGGAGACGCTCAAGCAGCTGCGCACCAACGTCGACGTCCTCGCGATGTCCGCCACGCCCATCCCGCGGACCCTGGAGATGGCCGTCACCGGCATCCGCGAGATGTCGACCCTCCAGACCCCGCCCGAGGAGCGGCACCCCGTGCTCACCTACGTCGGCGCGTACGAGGAGCGGCAGATCGCGGCGTCCGTGCGGCGCGAGCTGCTGCGCGAGGGCCAGGTATTCTACATCCACAACAAGGTGGAGTCCATCGACCGCACGGCGGCCCGGCTGCGCGAGCTCGTCCCCGAGGCCCGCGTGGGCGTCGCCCACGGCAAGATGAGCGAGAGCCAGCTCGACCAGGTCATCCGCGGCTTCTGGGAGAAGGAGCTCGACGTGCTGGTCTGCACCACCATCGTCGAGACCGGCCTGGACATCTCGAACGCCAACACGCTCGTCCTGGAGCGCGCCGACACGTTCGGCCTGTCCCAGCTCCACCAGCTCCGGGGCCGCGTCGGCCGGGGCCGCGAGCGCGCCTACGCGTACTTCCTCTACCCGCCGGAGCGCCCCCTCACCGAGACCGCGCACGACCGGCTCGCCACCATGGCCGCCCACACGGACCTCGGCGCGGGCATGCAGATCGCCATGAAGGACCTCGAGATCCGTGGCGCCGGCAACCTGCTCGGTGGTGAGCAGTCCGGCCACATCGCGGGCGTCGGCTTCGACCTGTACGTCCGCATGGTCGGGGAGGCCGTGCGCGCGTACAAGGGGGAGGCCGACGCGGAGGAGCCCGAGGTCACCATCGAGCTGCCCGTCGACGCGCACCTGCCCGAGACGTACATCGCCACCGAGCGGCTGCGGCTCGAGGCGTACAAGAAGATCGCGTCGGCGCGCGACGCGGCGGCGCTCGCGGAGATCCGCGCCGAGCTGGTCGACCGGTACGGCAAGCTGCCCGACGTCACCGAGGCCCTCTTCGAGGTCGCGGAATTCCGCAACCACGCGCGCCGCGCCGGCCTGACGGACGTCACCGCGCAGGGCAAGCACATCCGGTTCGCCCCGGTCGACCTGCCCGAGTCGGCGCAGATGCGCCTCAAGCGGCTCTACCCGGGCACCATCCTCAAGCCCGCGATCCGCGCCGTGCTCGTCCCGTACCCGACGACGGCCCGCATCGGCGGCAAGCCGCTGCGCGGTGCGGCGCTGCTGGCGTGGGCGCGGCAGCTCATCGACGCCGTGGTCCTCGGGGACGTCGCGTCGGCGGCGACGGTGGGGACCGCCGCCCGCTGAGACGTCCGGCCTGCCGCCTTCTCCGGTGCTCCTGGCGGTGCCCCGGAGAGGGCGGCAGGCCCGAAATCTTTCGGTCCGCGGCCGCGACCCCGACCCATTGACATCGTTTTCGAACCGCCCCTAGCCTCGGGACCACGGGCGCTGCCATGCCCGCGCCACGGCACCGTCGCCGTCGGCGGACACCGCGCGAGGGAGCGACGATGAGGCAGAGGTTCACCAGGGGTGTCGCAGGGATCGCGGCGACCGCGCTCGCGGCGGGAGGCGCTCTGGGCGCCGTCGTCGTGGGCGCGAGCAGTGCGGCGGCGGACGACGCCGTCGTGCTGGAGAACGATTTCGACTCCGGCTACGCGCCGTGGGGACCGCGCGGGCCGGTGACGCTCGCCGTCACCGACGACGCCCGCACCGGCGCCGGCGCGCTGAGCGTCACCGGGCGCACCGGGGACTGGAACGGCCCCGCGACGTCGGTCGCAGGACTCTTCGAGCCCGGCGAGGTCTACCAGGTGGAGGCGTGGGTCAAGCTGCCCGCCGACACCCCGGCCACCAGCCTGCACTTCACCGTCCAGGAGACGTCCGCCGCGGGCGACGCCTACACGTGGGTCGGCGGCGCCGTCGACGTCACCGCGGACGACTGGGTCAAGGTCGGCGGCGCGTACACGATGCCCGACGGCCTCACCGGCGCCCAGCTCTACCTGGAGGCGGCCGCGGTGGACAGCACCCACCCGTCGTTCCTCGTCGACGACCTCGTCGTCACGGGCCAGGAGGTCGACACCGGGCTGCCCGACGGCTTCGTGCCCGGCGGTGCGGTGAACCCGACCGCCACGCCCGTCGTCGCGGCGCAGGCCGGCAGCACGGCCGACGTCCCCGTCGCGGCCCTGACGTTCGACGACGGCCCGAACCCGGGCACCACGCCCGCCCTGCTGGACCTCCTCGCCGACAACGACCTGCACGCCACGTTCTGCGTCATCGGGCAGAACGTCCAGGCCGACGGCGGGGCCGAGATCCTGCGGCGGATCGTCGCCGAGGGGCACACCCTGTGCAACCACTCCACCGGCTACGCGGACATGGGCTCCTTCACGCCGGAGCAGGCGCAGGCCGACATGCTCGCCAACCTCGAGATCATCCGGGACGCGCTCGGCGACCCGAACGCGAAGGTGCCGTTCTGGCGGGCCCCGAACGGCTCCTGGGGCGCGACGCCGCAGGTCGCCGTCGCGCTGGGCATGCAGCCGCTCGCCGTGACCAACACGATCGCCGACTGGGAGACGCAGGACGAGGCCACCCTCACGGCCAACCTGCGAGCCGCCGTCACGGACGGCGAGCTCGTGCTCGTGCACGACGGCGGCGGCGACCGCTTCGGCTCGCTCGCCGCGACGCGCACGGTCGTGGCCGAGCTGCTCGCGGACGGCTGGGAGCTCACCTTCCCGGTGGGCACCCCGCCCCGCACCGGCCCGGTGCTGGCCACCGACTTCGAGGACGGGCTGGACGGCTGGGGCCCGCGGGCCGCCGGCGAGACGGACCCGACGGTCGCGATCACCACCGACGACTCCGTCTCCGGCACGGCGTCCGCGCTGGTCACCGGGCGGGACAGCCAGGGCGACGGCATCGGCCGCGACGTCTCCGGCGTCCTCACCCCGGGCGTGCGCTACGAGGTGTCCGCGCAGGTGCGGTTCGCCGCCGGCCAGGAGCCGGACGCGGTCTGGCTGTCCCTGGCCTCCACGGCCGACGGCACCACCACCTACTCCACGCTCGCCCAGTGGGGCGACGTCACGGCCGACGGCTGGACCGAGGTCACGGCCTCCTTCCAGGCGCCCGCCGCCGACGAGTCCTTCCTGTACCTCGAGACGGACTACAACGGCAGCAACACCAGCGACCTGCTGCTCGACGACGTCGTCGTGGCCGTGCCGGAGCCCGCCGTCGTGCAGGACCTCACGCCGCTCCACGAGACCGTGCCGTTCCCCGTGGGCGTCGCCGTCGACTCCCGGGAGACGTCGGGCACGGCGGCCGAGCTGCTGCTGCGCCACTTCGACCAGATCACCGCCGAGAACCACATGAAGCCCGAGGCCTGGTACGACGACGAGGGCACGTTCCGCCCGCACCCCGAGGCCGTCGCGCTGATGGACTTCGCCGCGGCGCACGACCTCGACCTCTACGGCCACGTCCTGACGTGGCACTCCCAGACGCCCGACTGGTTCTTCACCGACGACGCGGGCGAGCCCCTCACGACGTCCCCCGAGGACCAGCAGGTCCTGCGCGACCGGCTGCGCACGCACATCTTCGCCGTCGCCGAGTGGCTGGCGACGTACGGCGAGTTCGGCGGCGACAACCCCGTCACCGCGTTCGACGTCGTCAACGAGGTCGTGTCCGACGGCGCCACCGACGACGGCCTGCGCCGCAGCGAGTGGTACCGGATCCTCGGCGAGGAGTTCATCGACCTGTCGTTCGAGTACGCCGACTCCGCGTTCAACGACGTCCACGCCGCCGAGGGCACCGACCGCCCGGTGACGTTGTTCATCAACGACTACAACACCGAGCAGGTGGACAAGCAGAACCGGTACCGGGCGCTCGTCGAGCGGCTGCTCGAGCGCGGCGTCCCCGTCGACGGCGTCGGCCACCAGTTCCACGTGTCCCTCGCCATGCCCGTCGGCGCGCTGGAGGCGGCGATCGAGCGCTTCGAGGACCTGCCCGTCACGCAGGCCGTCACCGAGCTCGACGTCACCATCGGCACCCCCGAGACGGAGGCGAACCTCGTCGAGCAGGGCTACTGGTTCCGGGACGCGTTCGCGCTGTTCCGCGACCACGCCGAGTCCCTCTTCTCCGTCACCGTGTGGGGCCTGACCGACGGGCGCTCCTGGCGCGCCGACGCCGGGGCCCCGCTCCTCTTCGACGACGCCTACCAGGCCAAGCCCGCCTACCACGGCGTCGTCGACGGCGACCTGCCCGCCCAGCAGCGCAGCGCCGACGTGTTCGCCGGCGACGTCGCGCTCGACGGCTCCGCGTCCGCGTCGCCGCAGTGGGACCGGCTCCCGCTGCACCCGGTCGCCGCGGCCGGTGAGACCGTCGCCCGGTTCCAGACCCGCTGGGCGCCCGACCACCTCACCGCCTACGTGACCGTCGACGACGAGGCCACGGACGCGGACGACGCCGTGACGTTCGAGCTCGCCGGGGCCGTCGCCACCGTCGGCCGCGACGGCGCCACCACCGGTGACGTCACCGCGGAGGTGACCGCCACCGCCACCGGGTACGACGTCGTCGCGCACCTCCCGCTCGACGCCGCCGCCGAGGGCGACACCCTCGGCCTCGACGTCCGGGTCACGGACGCCGGCGAGACCGTCGGCTGGAACAGCCCCGGCACCACCGGCACGCTGACCCTCGTCGAGGAGCTGAGCTTCACGCAGGTGGCCGAGACCGCCACGCCGCCCGTCGTGGACGGGGAGGTCGACGACGCCTGGGCGGGCGTCGGCACGGTGACGACGGCGAAGGACGTGCAGGGCAGCGACGGCGCGCAGGCGACCGTGCGCACCCTGTGGGCCGACGACACCCTCTACGTCCTGGCCCAGGTCGCCGACCCGAGCGTCGACGTCAGCGGGTCCGACCCGTGGGTGCAGGACTCCGTCGAGATCTTCCTCGACGCCGGCAACGCCAAGAACGGCTCCTACGAGGCGGACGACACCCAGATCCGCATCAGCGCCGAGAACGCCGTGTCCTTCGGCACCGGGGACCCCGACGCCCAGGCCGCGCGCCTGGAGTCCGCCACGGCGCTCACCGACGGGGGCTATCTCGTCGAGGCGTCCGTGACGCTCGCCGGTCTCGGGGGAGCGGGGACCTTCCACGGCCTCGACCTCCAGGTCAACGACGCCACCGACGGCGCGCGGACCGGCATCACCACCTGGGCCGACCCCACCGGCACCGGCTACCAGTACACCGACCGCTGGGGTGTCGCCGAGCTCGTCGCGGCCCCCGAGCCCACCGCGCCCGCCTGGGTCGCCGGGCAGGTGTACACCGCCGGGGACGAGGTCACCCACGACGGCGCGCTGTTCCGTGCCACGTGGTGGACCACCGAGACCCCCGGCGCCTCGCCGTGGGGCTCCTGGCAGGAGATCGCGGCCACCGACGACGGCACCGCCGTCTGGACCGCGTCGCGGATCTTCACCGCGGGAGACGTCGTCGAGCACGACGGCGTGACCTACGAGGCCCGGTGGTGGACCCGCAACCAGACCCCCGGCACCTCGCCGTGGGGACCCTGGGAGCAGGTCGGCTGACCTGTCCGGTCCGGCGCCCGGGTCGGTGCGGCTCCTGCCGCACGGGCCCGGGCGCCGCCCTTCCTCCGGCATCACGACGCGACGGCGGAGGAACCGCCGCGCTGTCGGCCGTGAGTCAGCGCAGACCGTGCCGAGTCAGCGTGGGTGGCCGCGAGTCAGCGCAGGTCGGCCGTGAGTCAGCGCAGCCCGTGGGGTGGGTAGCATCGCCCCTGCGTGTCGTCGAGCAGGAGGACCATGAGCCAGTCACCCGGGACCGACCCGAACGTCCCCTCGACGCAGGTGTTCGCGGCGGTGGGGCCCGCGCCCACCGAGGCGTTCGCCCCCGATGCCGGGACGGCGACGCAGGTGTTCGCCCCGGCCATGACCGCCGAGGACTCTCGCGCGACGCCGGCCGACCGGACGCAGATGCTGCCCGCGGCCGCGCCCGAGCCGACGCAGGTCGTCCCGGCGCACACGGGGGACGCGTGGCTGCCTCCCGCCTCGACCCAGGTGATCCCCGCGGGCTCGCCCGAGGCCACCCAGGTCATGGCGGCGCACACACACGCCCCGGCGTCGGCCCCGGTTCGCCGGACCCCCGTGCTGCCCACCGCCTCGGCGCCGGGCGGGCCCTACCGGCCCGCCGCTCACGCGGCCGGCACCGCCGGGACCGCGCCTTCGTCGTCGTCCATCCCGTACCGGACGCCGCCCGCGCACCAGCCGTATCCCGCGACGCGACGCGCCACACAGCCCTACCCGGCCGCATCGTCCTCGCCGCCCGCGGCACCCGCGGCGTCGTCCCCGCCGCCGGCACCGAGACCCGCGCGCCCTGCTCCGGCCGCCCCGCAGCCGGCCGCCCCGGCGCCCGCCGTCCAGCAGCCGTACCCCGCCGAGCGGCGGCGGTCCGACGGCGCCCGGCGCGGGACGGAGCCGACGGCGGTGGCGGCGATGGTCGCGGCGGTCGTCGGGTTCGTCGTGCCGCTGGTCGGGATCATCGCGATCGTGCTCGGCGGCATCGGTGCGGACCGGGCCCGACGACGCGGGACCGGCGGTCGAGGGATGGCGCGCACGGCCACGGTGCTCGGGTCGATCCAGGTCGTCGTGACCACCCTCGTCGTCCTCGGCGGGCTGCTGCTGTGGAACGCGGTCGCGGACGACCTCCGACGCGGGCTCGACCAGCTCGACGGCGTCGCCGTGCCCGAGCTCTCCCTGCCCGACCTGGCGCTCGACGGCCTCACCGGCGAGCTGTCCCTCGACGACGTCACGGACATCCTCGGCACCGTCGGGCAGGTCGGCGAGCTCGGTGACCTCGCCGAACTGTGCCAGTCCGGCGACGTCGCGGCGTGCGACGACCTCGTCGGCCAGATCCCCGAGGACCTCCTGCCCTCCTCCTGACGTGCAGCGGCACGGACGGCGCGAGTCAGTGCTGATTCGCGCCGTCGTGCGCTGATTCGCGCCGGCGTGTGCTGACTCGTCGATGAGAGTTGTCTCACAGGGATCTCACGGTGACCTCAGAACGGCTCGGCAGAGTCAGGGACGTGATCGAGCAGCAGGTTCGGTCCGGAACCAGGAGGGGATCCCCATGGCACGCTCCGCACTGTTCACGGCCGTGACGCCGGCCAAGCGTCGGGCGAAGAACGACAGCAGCGACGACTCGTCGAAGGTGAAGCGCCGTCGCCGCCGTCGCCGGAACCGTCGTCGCAACCGTCGTCGCCGCGCCCGTCGCAGCTCGAGCTGACCGAGCAGCCTGCGATGTCTGCACCGGACATCCCCGGGCGCCCCGGCCGCCGTGCGCGGCCGGGGCGCCTCGGCGCGCTCCGGCAGCGTCTGGTCGCGGCGGTCGCGCCGCGCGCGGACGACGACGGCCTGGTCGCCGAGGCACCCGCGGTCGCGTTCCGTGAGGTGCTGCGTCGGCTGCGGCCGGAGCTGTCGGGCCGTCGTCGGGTCCTGGCCCTGCTGGTGTTCCTCGCGGTGGCGGTCGCGGGCATCGGGACGGTCGAGATCTGGCTGTTCCAGCGGGTCGTCGACGACGTGCTGGTCCCCGCCGACCTCGCCCCGCTGCTGCTCCTGGCGGGCCTGTACCTGGGGCTCGCGCTGCTCAGCGGGCTGCTGAGCTGGGCGGACGAGGTGACCACGACCTGGCTGGGGGAGCACGTCACCCTGGACCTGCGGGGCCGGGTCCTCGCGCACCTGCACCGGGTGCCGTCCGACGTCGCGGACCGGCAGCGCGCCGGCGACGTCCTGACGCGGTTGACGAAGGACGTGCGCAGCATCGAGACGCTGCTGTTCAGCGCCGTCGACGGCGCGGGGGCGCTCGCCCGCGTGCTGTTCTACGGCGGAGCGATGCTGCTGCTCGACTGGCAGCTCGCCCTCGTGGCGTTCGTCGTCGCGCCCCTGTTCGGGTGGGCGTCGGAGCGGTTCGCCCGCCGGTTCAAGAAGGTCGCGAAGGAGAAGAGCCGCCGCAACGGG
The DNA here is from genome assembly GCF_001636295.1 of Isoptericola dokdonensis DS-3. Taxonomy (NCBI): domain Bacteria; kingdom Bacillati; phylum Actinomycetota; class Actinomycetes; order Micrococcales; family Promicromonosporaceae; genus Isoptericola; species Isoptericola dokdonensis. Next base: position 3,500,940 of record NZ_CP014209.1, read on the forward strand.
TCGATGACGTCGGTGGCGGAGGAGTCGCTGGCCGCGCTGAGCCTGGTGCAGGTGCACGGGCGGGAGCGCGAGGAGCAGCAACGGTTCGACCGGGAGGGGCGCGCGGTGGTCGCCGCGGAGCTGGGTGCCGCCCGTCTGCGGGCGACGTACCCGCTGGTCGTGGACCTGCTGGAGCTGGTGGGACTGCTGTCCGTCATCGGCCTGGGCGTGTGGGCGCTCGCGGACGAACGGCTGACGCTGGGCGGCCTGCTGGTGTTCCTCACCTATCTGTCGCAGCTGGTGCGCCCACTGCGCGAGCTGGGGGACCTGATGGTGTCGGTCGCCTCGGCGGTCGCGGGGGCCGAGCGGGTGCTGGAACTGCTGGACCTGCCGGCGGGGATCCCGGAGCCGGCCGACCCGGTGCACCTGGACCGGGTGACGGGCCGGATGACGGTCGAGGGGGCGTCGTTCACCTACCACGGCGCGTCGCGGGCGGCGCTGGAGGGCGTCGACCTGCGGGTGGAGCCGGGCGGACTGCTCGCGTTGGCGGGACCGAGCGGCAGCGGGAAGTCGACGCTGGTACGGCTGCTGGGCCGGTTGTCCGACGTCGACGCGGGCCGGGTGACGCTCGACGGGGTGGACGTGCGGGACCTGCCCGTGCGGACGCTGCGGGAGAACGTCACCGTGCTGCTGCAGGAGGCCCCCGTGCTGGACGCGAGCGTGCGCGACAACGTGCGGTTCTCGCGGCCCGACGCCTCCGACGACGAGGTGTGGGCGGCCCTGCGCGACGCGGGGCTGGAGCCGGTGGTACGGGCCCTGCCGGACGGCCTGGACTCCCGGCTGGGGCAGCGTGGCCGGTCGCTGAGCGGCGGGCAGCGGCAGCGGGTCGCGCTCGCCCGGGCGCTGCTGGTGGACGCCCGGGTGCTGCTGCTCGACGAGCCGACGACCGGCCTCGACGCCGACGCCGCGACCCTGCTCCTGGCGACCCTGCGGCGACTGGCGGCGGACCGCGCCGTCGTCGTCGCGACGCACGACCCGGCGGTGCTGGCCGCCGCCGACCTGGTGGTGCCCGTCCACGACGGCACCGTGACCGACCCGACCCTGGAGGTGGCCCGATGAGCGGCCCTGCTGTCCCCGGCTACCGGCTGCGCCGGCTCGTCCACCGAGGCCACTCGTTCGAGGTGTACGACGCGTGGTCCGACGAGCGGGCGTGCCCGGTCGTGGTGAAGCGTGCCCGTCCGGGCGCGGCGGCGGAGGCGGGCCGGCGGCTGCTGCGCGAGGGGCGGCTGCTGCTGTCGATGTCGCACCCGCACGTGGTGCGGGCCTACGAGGTGCCGCGCACGGAGCGGCCGACGGTGGTGCTGGAGACGTTGCCCGGCGAGACGCTGGACCACCTGTTCGCCGAGCACGGGCCGCTGGGGGTGCGGGACGTGGCGGAGATGGGTCGTCAGCTCGCGTCGGCGCTGGTGTACCTGCACGGTCGGGGGGTGGTGCACGGAGACCTCAAGCCGGCGAACGCGATCGGCTCGCAGGGGATGGCGCGGCTCATCGACCTGTCGTTGGCGGGTCGGCCCCGCCGGTGGCGGTCCAGCCGGGGGACGCCGGGCTACGTGTCGCCGGAACAGGCGCGACGCGACGTCGTCACGTCGGCGACGGACGTGTGGGGGCTGGGGCTGCTCCTGCTGGAGGCCGCCGCAGGCGACGACCCGTACCCCGTCGACGACGAGCGGTACCGGGAGGGCTGGGGCCCAGTGGCGGCGCCGGAGCCGTTGCGCCGTCGGCGCCGGGTGCCTGCCGCGCTGGGCGACCTGGTGACGGCGATGACGTCGATGGACCCGGCCGGGCGTCCGGCGATGGTCGACGTGCACCGGGAGCTGGGTCGGCTGGCGGACGCCTGACCCGTCGCGTCAGGCGTCGGGGCGGTCGCGGTGGTCGTCGTCGGGGTACGGGCCCGTCCCGAGCGCGCCGGCGATGCGCTGCTCGATCGCGGCGGTCGTGGCGTCGGGCAGCACGATGATCCCCTCGAGCTCCTTGGTCGCCCGACGGTAGGCCGACTGCCGCTCGGCGGTGGAGGCGGCCGGGTCGTCGGCGATCGCGAGCAGCTTCTTCGCCCGGTCGACGGCCCGGCGCTCGTCATCGGTCAGCGACGACGTGCGCCGGCGCCGGGCCTCGGCCTCGGCGACGTCGAACCGGGTCCGCAGCTCGCGGACGGCGTCGCGGTAGCGGTCGAGGCGACGGCGGTCGCGGAGCTCGTCGAGGTCGTCGGGGCGCAGGTCCTCGGCGTCCCGGCGGGCCCGGTGGAAGTCCACGGTGACCTGCTCGCGCATGTCGGTCATCAGCGGGTGCTCGAGGATCTTCGTGGCGTCGAGCTCGTAGTCGAGCCAGCGGCGCACCGTCTCGTCGTGGACGGCGACGGTCCGCTCGATCTCGCTCGTCAGGGCCTCCTCGGCCTCGGCGGTCGCGGCCCGGTCGGCGTACTTGATGCGGTACATCTCGATCTTGTCGCGGCGGCGTCGCTCGTCCCACCGCTGCACGCCCTTGGCCCAGCCGCCGACGACGGCGCTCAGGGGGAAGACGAGCCACCAGTAGGAGCCGAGGAAGTCCCAGAAGCCGTCCACCGGCCTCACGATAGCGGCGCCACCGCCTCCCGAGTCGAGGGAGCTCCCGGGTGCGCCGCGGGCGGGGGTGCGCCGGGCTACGGTGACCGGGTGGAGCCCACCGCGGGGTCGCTGCTGGCCGACCTGCACGCCGTCGCCGATCCGGCTGCGTTCCCGAACCGCCACTACACGGGCTCCGGCCCGGTGCTGGGCGTGCGGATGGGGACGTTGTTCGACGTCGCGAAGGGGTATGCGGCGATGCCGCTCGGCGAGGTGGGACGCCTGCTGGCCGAGCCCGCCTACGAACCCCGTCTGGCGGCGTTCTGCGTCCTCGACCTCGCCGTCCGACGCCGTGGCGTCACGCCCGACGAGCGAGCGGAGCGGTACCGCTTCTACCTGGACCACCACGACGCGATCGACGCGTGGGACATGGTCGACCGGGCGGCGCCGCGCGTCGTGGGCGAGCACCTGCGCGACCGGTCCCGCGAGCCGCTGCTCGACCTGGCGGCGTCCGCGGACCCGCTGCGCCGCCGCACCGCCATGACGGCGCCGCTCGCCTACACCCGGGGCCGGACCGATCCCGCGGCGATCGCCGACCTGCTGCGGATCGCCGAGCTCCTCCTGGACGACGCCGACCCCCTGGTGCGACGGCCCGTCGGCATCGCGCTGCGGCACGCGGGCGCGGTCGCGCCGGAGGCGGTCACGGACTTCCTGGACCGGTGCGGCCGGCGGGTCCCCGCGCGGGTGCGGCGCATGGCGCGCGACAAGATGCCGTCCTCCTGACGTGCGCTCCCGACGACCACCTGTCGAGACCTGACACGTCCGGGCGGCGTCGGGGCTACCCTGGGGGCGTCAACCTCCATCGTCGCGGGCGTCGGCCTGCCCGGGTGCGAGAGCCTCGAGCGGGGCCCCGACGGCCCGCGAGCCCCCTGTCAGAAGGAGCATCCGTGGCAAGCATCGAAGCCGTTGGCGCGCGCGAGATCCTGGACTCTCGCGGCAACCCCACCGTCGAGGTGGAGATCGCCCTCGACGACGGCACGTTCGCGCGTGCCGCGGTCCCGTCCGGCGCCTCGACCGGCGCGTTCGAGGCCGTCGAGCGTCGGGACGGCGACAAGGGCCGTTACCTGGGCAAGGGCGTCGAGGGTGCGGTCAACGCCGTCATCGACGAGATCGCCCCCGAGCTGATCGGCTACGACGCCGAGGAGCAGCGCCTCATCGACCAGGCCCTCATCGAGCTCGACGGCACCCCGAACAAGGCCAAGCTCGGCGCGAACGCCATCCTCGGCGTCTCGCTCGCCGTCGCGAAGGCCGCCGCGAAGTCGTCCGGCCTGGACCTGTTCCGCTACGTGGGCGGCCCGAACGCGCACGTCCTGCCCGTGCCGATGATGAACATCCTCAACGGCGGGTCCCACGCGGACTCCACCGTCGACTTCCAGGAGTTCATGATCGCGCCGATCGGCGCCCCCACCTTCAAGGAGGCGCTGCGCTCGGGCACCGAGGTCTACCACGCCCTCAAGGGCGTGCTGAAGGCCAAGGGCTTCTCGACGGGTCTCGGTGACGAGGGCGGCTTCGCCCCCGACCTGCCCTCGAACGTCGCCGCGCTCGACCTGATCGTCGAGGCCATCGAGAAGGCCGGGTTCACCCCGGGCTCCGACATCGCCATCGCCATGGACGTCGCCGCCACCGAGTTCTTCAAGGACGGCGCGTACCACTTCAAGAACGGCGAGGTGCACTCGACCGAGGACATGATCAAGCTCTACGAGAGCATGGTCACGAACTACCCGATCGTCTCCATCGAGGACCCGCTGTCCGAGGACGAGTGGGGCGCCTGGACGCAGTTCGTGTCCGAGGTCGGCGACAAGGTCCAGGTCGTCGGCGACGACCTGTTCGTCACCAACCCGGAGCGCCTCGCCCGCGGCATCCAGGAGAAGTCGGCGAACTCGCTGCTGGTCAAGCTCAACCAGATCGGCACCCTCACCGAGACGCTGGACGCGGTCACCCTCGCGCAGCGCAACGGCTTCACCACGATGACGTCGCACCGCTCCGGCGAGACCGAGGACACGACCATCGCCGACCTGTCGGTGGCCACCAACGCCGGTCAGATCAAGACCGGTGCCCCGGCCCGTGGCGAGCGCATCAACAAGTACAACCAGCTCCTGCGCATCGAGGAGGCCCTGGACGACGCCGGCCGTTACGCCGGTCGTTCCGCCTTCCCGCGCTTCCAGGGCTGACGCGAGTCAGCACACCGGGACGCGAGTCAGCGTGATCGGGCGCGAGTCAGCGCTCGGTCCGCCGAGTCAGCGCAGAACGCGCTGTGTCAGCGTGCACGACGACGGCCGGTCACCTTCGGGTGGCCGGCCGTCTCGTCGTCCCGCACTGACTCGCGCCGTCGTGCGCTGACTCGCGCTGTCGTGCGCTGACTCGCCGGGCGGGGTGCGGGGCGGCAGGGGGACGGTTCGGCACAATCGAGGCGTGCCGTCCCGTCGACCCTCCGCCCCGAACCCGCGCCCGTCGTCCCGGCCCGCGAGCCGCACGTCCGGGCGCCCGGGCTCGCGCGGCGGCGGCCGAACCCGGTCCACGGGAGCCTCGAAGTCGACGGCGGGGGCCGGGTCGCCGCGGTCGACGACCCCGCGCAGCACGCGCCGCCCGTCCGGCCCGGCGCGCGACGAGCGGCGGCGCAGCCGGCTGGGGCTGGTGCTCCCGGAGGTCCTCACGGTCCGCCTGCTCGTGCTCGGCGTCGTCGTCCTGCTGGCCTTCGTCCTGCTGCTGCCGACGGTGCGGGGCGCGGTGCAGCAGCAGGCGCAGATCGACCGGCTCCAGGCCGAGCTCGACGCGCACGAGTCGGAGCGTGCCGAGCTCCAGGACGAGCTCGACCGCTGGGACGACCGCTCCTACGTCATCCAGCAGGCGCGCAGCCGCCTCAACTACGTGGTGCCGGGGGACACGGTGTGGCGGGTGGTGGACGCCCAGGAGATCGAGGGCGACCCCGCGGCGGAGGCGCAGGCCGACGCGGGGCCGACGGTCGCCGCGGCCCCGACCGGTGCGCCCTGGTACGAGGGCCTGTGGGAGTCCGTGCAGGTCACCGACCGTGCCACCGTCGACCCGGACGCCGCCGCACCGGGCGCGACGCCGTCGCCGTCGTCCTCCCCGTCGTCGGACGGTGACGAGCGCGACGCCACCGACGACGCCTCGCCCGCGCCGGACGGGGGAGAATGACCCGGTGACCTCCACGCCTGCCACGGACGACCCGACCGCCGTCACCGCCCACGACCTCGAGGTGCTGGCCGAGCAGCTCGGCCGCGAGCCGCGCGGCGTCGTCGGCATCGCGGCCCGCTGCGTGTGCGGGCGACCCCTCGTGGTGCGTACCGCGCCGCGCCTGCCGGACGGCACGCCGTTCCCGACGACGTACTACCTGACCCACCCGGGCGCGGTGGCGGCGGCGTCGCGGCTGGAGGCCGACGGTGTGATGAAGGAGATGTCGGACCGGCTCACGCAGGATGAGGAGCTCGCCGCGGCCTACGGGCGCGCGCACGAGCACTACCTGGCGCGGCGTGCCGAGCTGGGAAGCGTGGAGGAGATCGAGGGCATCTCCGCGGGCGGGATGCCGACGCGCGTCAAGTGCCTGCACGTGCTCATGGGGCACGCGCTCGCCGCGGGCCCGGGCGTCAACCCGCTGGGTGACGAGGCCCTGGAGCGGGTCCGCGACCAGTGGCGTCCCGACCGCTGCTCGTGCTGAGCACCGTCCGCCCGGCGCCGTCCCCGCACGGCGCGCAGGGCGCGCGCCTGTCGGGACGTGGTGAGAGGGTGACCCGGTGATGAGCAGCACCCGCGTGGCCGCCGTCGACTGCGGCACCAACTCGATCCGACTTCTCGTGGCCGACGTGGCCCCCGACGGCACCTTGGTCGAGCTCGACCGGCGCATGGAGATCGTCCGCCTCGGCCAGGGCGTGGACCGCACGGGCGAGCTCGCCGCGGAGGCCTTGGAGCGCACCCTGGCCGCGACGCGCGAGTACGCCGAGGTCGCGTCCCGGCTGGGGGCGTCGACGGTCCGCTTCGTCGCGACCTCCGCCACCCGGGACGCCCGCAACCGCGACGAGTTCGTCGCGGGCGTGCGGGCGGCGCTCGGCGTGGAGCCGGAGGTCGTCTCGGGGCAGGAGGAGGCGCTGCTGTCGTTCCGCGGCGCCACGAGCGGGGCTGCGGCCGCGCACCCGGGCCCGTACCTCGTCGTGGACCTCGGCGGCGGCTCGACCGAGCTCGTGCTGGGGACGACGACGCCGGAGGCCGCGCTGTCGATGGACGTCGGCTCCGTGCGGCTCACCGAGCGGCACCTGCACTCCGACCCGCCGACCGAGGCTGAGGTGGCGCGCGCCCGCGCCGACGTCGACGCCGCCCTGGACGCCGCCGCGCAGGTGGTGCCGCTGGGGCGCACGGCCACGCTGGTCGGCCTCGCCGGTTCGGTGACGTCCGTCACCGCGCACGCGCTCGGCCTGCCCAGCTACCAGCGGGACAGGGTCAACGGCACGGTCCTGCCGGTGGACGACGTGCTCGCCGCCTGCGCCGACCTGCTCGGCCGCACCCGCGAGCAGCGGCTCGCGCTCGGGTTCATGCACCCGGGCCGGGCCGATGTCATCGGGGCGGGGGCCCTGGTCTGGGCGCGCGTCGTGGAGCGGGTGCGCGACGAGGTCGCCGCCGCGGGTGGTGAGCTGACGCACGTCGTGACCTCCGAGAGCGACATCCTCGACGGCATCGCGCTGTCCCTCGGTTCCTGACCGACCCGACCGATACTCGGTCGTCGCACGGTCGGCGACGGGGACGAGCGCCGGCGAGCCGAGGACGAACTGCGGGGGCGGGGAAAAGGCTCGCGGCGTACGGTCGTAGACTGTGAGCATGCCTCAGAACGATCTGTCTTCGGACAACTCTGCCCAGGGCGTGGTGGAGACGACCTCGCGTCCGCGCAAGGTGCCTCGCGTCGTGGTGCTCGGCGGCGGTTCCGTCGGCCTGTACGTGGCGCGCCGCCTGCGCAAGAAGCTCGGCAAGCGCGAGGCGGCGATCGTCGTCGTCGACCCGCGCCCGTACATGACGTACGCGCCGTTCCTGCCGGAGGCGGGTGCCGGGTCGATCGACGCCCGTGACGTCGTCGCGCCGCACCGTCTGGCCCTCAAGGGCGTCGACGTGCTCCAGGGCAAGGTCGTCGCGATCGCGCACGGTGACAAGAAGGTCACGATCTCCCCGGAGGAGGGGCCGGACTACGAGGTCTCCTACGACCACCTCGTCGTCGGCCTCGGTTCGGTGTCCCGCACGCTGCCCATCCCGGGCCTGGCGGAGAACGCGATCGGCTTCAAGAACGTGGAGGAGGCCATCGCGGTCCGCAACCACGTGCTGAACCGTCTCGACGTCGCCTCGTCCACGTGGGACGCGGCCATGCGCCGCAAGATGCTGACGTTCACGTTCGTCGGCGGCGGGTTCGCCGGGATCGAGGCGCTCGCCGAGATCGAGGACATGGCGCGCTACGCGACGCGGAACTACCCGACGATCGAGCCGAGCGACCTGCGGTTCGTCATGATCGAGGGTGCCGGGCGGATCCTGCCCGAGGTGTCGGAGCCGATGGGGCTCTGGGCGCTGGAGGAGATGAAGAAGCGCGGCATCGAGTTCCACCTCAACACGTTCCTGTCGTCGTGCGTCGACGGTCACGTCGTCACGTCCACGGGTGTGGAGTTCGACACGGAGACGATCGTGTGGACCGCCGGTGTGAAGGCGAACCCGGTCATCAAGGACGCCTCGGACCTGCCGGTGGACCGCATGGGCCGCGTCACGGTGCAGGCGACGCTCCAGGTCGCGACGGAGGACGGCGAGATCGTCCCCGACGCGTGGGCCGCGGGCGACTGCGCCGCCGTGCCGGACCTGCTGAACCCGGGCTCGTTCTGCCCGCCGAACGCCCAGCACGCGATCCGCGAGGCGAACCAGCTCGCCGACAACCTCGTCGCGACCCTCAAGGGCGAGCAGCCCGTGGAGTACAAGCACAAGAGCGTCGGCGTCGTGGCGTCGCTCGGCCTGTACAAGGGCGTGGCGGAGCTGTTCGGCTTCGTCAAGCTGAAGGGCCCGCTGGCCTGGCTGGCGCACCGCGGCTACCACGTGATGGCGATGCCGACGGGCAATCGCAAGCTCCGCATCCTCGTGGGCTGGATCGGGCAGTTCCTCATGGGCCGCGAGATCGTCTCGCTGGGTTCGCTGCACGACCCGCGCGACGAGTTCCGCAAGGCGTCCGTGCCGCCGAAGCCGGCGGGCGAGAAGGTCGAGCAGAAGGCGCAGGCGTCCGCGGCGGTCGCCGAGAAGGGCTGACCCCCTTCGCGTTCGAGGCATGACGGGCGGTCGTGCCCGGCAGACGTCCTGGCCGGTACCGTGTGGTGCCGGTGGCGGACGTCTCGCCGGGGGCGGCCGCCCGTCGCCGTCCGGTCTTCTTTCGCCCCCGTAGCCCAACTGGCAGAGGCAGCCGGCTTAAACCCGGCCCAGTCCCGGTTCGAACCCGGGCGGGGGCACGTCGTCAAGGGTCCTCTGCCGGCGCATATAGTTGCTGCAGGCAATCAAAGAGGCGTAGCCTCGGTCCGTCCCGACCGAGGAGAGAAGCACCCGTGGCCCACCACGACGAACCGCACCGCACCGCCATCTACGCCACCGCCCTGACCGCGTTCTTCGCCATCGCGGGCATCGCGATCGTCGACCCCATCCTGCCTGTCATCGGCCAGGAGATCGGCGCGAGCACGTGGCAGATCGAGCTGCTGTTCACCGCCTACGTCGCGGTGATGGCGCTCGGCATGGTCCCCGCCACCGTGGCCACAGGCCGCTTCGGGTACAAGAAGATCCTCGTGGCGGGCGTCGGGGTCGTCGCCGTCGCAGCCGTCGGGGCCGCGCTCGCCGGCGGCCTCGTCGGCCTGGCGCTGCTGCGCGGTCTGTGGGGACTGGGCAACGCGATGTTCTTCGTCACCGCGATGGTGCTGCTCGTGTCCCTGGCGAACGACCGCGGCTGGGCCGTCGAGCTGTACGAGACGTGCCTCGGCCTCGGCTTCGCGCTCGGCCCGCTGCTCGGCGGGCTCCTCGGGCAGATCTCGTGGCGGGTCCCGTTCCTCGCCTGCGGCGTCTTCATGGTCGGCGCGATGGTGCTGTCGCTCGTCAAGCTCCGCGACCCCGACGAGCGCCCGGCGCCGCTGCGCTACCGGCAGGTGTTCGCGCCGTTCCGCCGGCCCGCGTTCGTCGTGCTGTCGGTCGTCGTGGCCGCGTACAACTTCGTCTTCTTCATCGTGCTCGGCTACACGCCGATCGCGCTCGGTCTCGACGTCGTCCCGCTCGGGCTCGTGTTCACCGGCTGGGGCGTCGGCCTCGCCGTCGGCATCCTCGTCATCGGGCACCGACTCGCGCACCGCCTCGGCGCCGTGCAGACCGTCGGGGTGGCGCTCGTCGTCCTGCTCGTCGCGCTCGTCGGCCTCGCCACCTCGCCGGGGACGGTCGTCAGCGTGGTGTGGCTGGTGGTCGCCGGGCTCGCCATGGGCGTCACGAACGCCAACGTCACCGACCTCGCGCTCGGCGTCGGCGACCCGGACCGGCGCGTGACGACCGGGGCGTTCAACCTCGTCCGCTGGGGCTTCGCCGCGCCTGCGCCGGTGGTCGCCGGGCTGCTGGCGGAGAACGTCGGGCTCGCCGCACCGTTCTGGGTCGGCGCCGCCGTGCTCGTGGTGGGCGTGGCGACGATGCTCCTGCTCGGGCACCGGATCGCCGAACCGGTCGGGGAGCGGGTGCTGTGGCGACGCTGGGACGCCGCCGCGGCCGAGATCGAGGGCACTGCCGCCGAGGCCGGCGCCCCCCTCTGACGTCAACCCGCGCGGTGCCGCTCCTCGACGTCGGCCGCCGCGGCGCGCAGCGCGTCGAGGACCAGCCGGACGGCGGCACGGCGGGCGACGTCCGGCCGCAGCACGGCCGACACGTGGCGGACGGCGGGGACGCCGGTGAGCGGACGCAGCACGAGGCGGTCGCCGACGGGCGTGGTGAAGCGGGGCAGGATCGCGAGCCGGTCGCCCGCCGCGACGAGCGCCTCGACGAGCCGGTTGTCGACGATGCGCTGGCGCACGTCGAGCTGGGCGCCGGTCGCCTGCTCGATCCCGATCAGCACCGTGTCGAACGGGTAGCCGCGGGGCACCCCGATCCACGGCGACCCGGCGACCTGGTCTGCGGACACCGACCGGTGCTTGGCCAGCGGGTGGCCGGGCGACATCGCCACGTCGAGGGGTTCGTCGGCCAGGTGGACGACGGCGAGCCCGTCCGTCCCCGCGGGTCGCACGCTGGTGAGGCTGTGCGCGACGACGACGTCGTGGTCGGCGGTGAGCGCGCCGAACTCCGCCTCGGCGCGGTCGACGTCGGACAGGCGCAGGTCGACCCCGGTGCCGGCGAGCGCCGCCTCGACACCCGGCACCAGGAAGGTGGCCGCGCTCGGCAGCGCCGCGACCGCGACGGTGCCGGCGGGTGCGCCACGGAACTCGTCCCAGCGGGCCTGGACGTCGGCAAGCGCCACCTGGACCTTGACGCCCTCGGCGGCGAGCAGCCGCCCGGCGTCGGTGAGACGGATCCCGCGGCCGTGCGGCCGGACGAGCTCGGTGCCGAGCTCGCGCTGCGCGGTGCGCAGCTGCTGGGACACGGCGGACGGCGTGCGGTGGGTCGCGGCGGCGACGGCGGCGACGCTGCCGCGGTCGGCGAGCTCGCGCAGGAGCTCGAGGTGACGGACGTCCATGTAGGAATCCTACCGAGACGTGCAGAAACAGTTGCTTGTCCCTTCACCGGTGCGCCGGTGAGCATGGGGGCGTGCCCACCCGTCATCGCCTTCTCGCCGTCGTCGTCGCCCTGCTGTGGGGCCTGAACTTCCTCGCCATCGACGCCTCGCTGGCGCACTATCCGCCGATGTTCCTCGTGGCGCTGCGGTTCGCCGTCCTCGCGATCCCGACGGTGTTCCTCGTCCCGTGGCCCGGCGTGCCGGTGCGGTGGTTGATCGGCTACGGCGTCGGGTTCGGGGTGCTCCAGTTCGCGTTCCTCTACTGGGGGATGGCGGCGGGGATGCCCGCGGGCCTCGCGTCGCTGGTCCTGCAGATGTCCGGGCCGTTCACCGTCGTCCTCGGGGCCATGTTCCTGCGGGAGCGGGTCACGGGGCGGCAGGTCGCCGGGATCCTCGTCGCCGTCGCCGGGCTGACGGCGGTGGGCTGGCAGCGGGCGGAGAGCGCGGCGCTGCTGCCGTTCCTGCTCACGCTCGCCGGGGCGTTCGGCTGGGCGATCGGCAACGTCAGCAACCGGCTCGCCCAGCCCCGCAACCCGCTGCACCTGGTGCTGTGGATGTCCGTCGTGCCGCCGCTGCCCATGCTGGCGGTCTCCTGGTTCGTCGAGGGGCCCGACGCCATCCGGACGTCACTGACCACCTACGACGACCCCGCCGCCTGGTGGGCCGTCGCCGGACTGGCGTACACGGTGCTGCTCGGCACCGTCGTCGGGTCGGGGCTGTGGACGTGGCTCATGACCCGCCACCCCGCAGGCGTGGTCGCCCCGTTCTCCATGCTGGTGCCCGTGGTCGGGATGTCGTCGGCGTGGCTCGTGCTCGGCGAGGAGGTGACGCCCGGCGAGCTGGTCGGCGCGCTGCTCGTCGTCGGGGGAGTGCTCTGGGGGAGCAGGCCCGCCCGCCGGCCGTCGGCGGTCGCGACGGTCGGCGACGCCGGGCCGGACGGAGGCGCGCCGACCGGACCCGAGGGTCCGGCACGCGAGCCCGTGCCACGCAGCGCGGCCGTCTAGGGGCGCCGGCCGCCGCCGCGGTGGTGACCGTCGTCGTCGCCCTCAGGCCCCGTCGTCGAGGACGGGGAAGGCGTTGAAGTGGATCTGCACCGGCGCGGTGCCCGCGACGTTCTCCTGGCCGCGCAGCGGCGCGGTGTACACGTCGAGGAACTCGTGGAACGCCTCGATGACCGAGGCCAGCTGCTCGGGCGTCGCCCACAGCAGGGTGGTGCTGAGGGTGATGGAGTCCTTCCAGGCGAGGTAGCGGGGGTCGACGTCGGGAGCCTTGTCCACGACGTCGAGCAGGTGCCAGATCTTCGCCTGGCGGGTCTTCTCCAGCTGGGCGTTGACCATGGACTTCGCTGTTCGGGTGCCGACGTCGTCGTCGGCCTCCGGGGCGATCCGGTACCCGCCCGGGGTCTGCTCCCACCAGCGTTCGCGCGCGGTGCCCTTGCCCTCGACCTCGCGGACGAACTCGTGCCGGGCGAGCTGGCGCAGGTGGTAGCTGGTCGACCCGCTCGACTCCCCGACGAGCTCGGCCAGCCCGCTCGCCGTCAGTGATCCGTGCGTCTGCAGGAGGTCGAGGATGCGTAGCCGCAGCGGGTGGGAGAGCGCCTTGAGCCGCTCGGGGCCGAGGATCTTCGGCGGACCCTGCGTGGCCGGGGCCGCGGTGGCCTCGGGGGAGTCGGTCATGCCCTCGACCGTACTCGTCCCGAGGCTCACCGCAGGCCGAGCGGGTGGACCTGGGCGGCGTTGTCGCGGCGGTGGTCGTCGGCGGCGCGGTGCCGCGCGAGACGGGCGGCGGCGGTGCGACGTGCGCGCCGCTCGTGCCGGGCGGCCGACGCGGCCGTGAGGCGTGCCGCGGCGACGAGGAGCAGGCGGCCTGCCGCGTCGAGGGTGCGGGCGCCGGCGCCGGGCCGCGGGGCGGGCGTGGTGCGGGCGAGCGCGGGGCTGGTCAGGGCGATCACGGCGGACTCCTCGGGGCGTGGCGTGGGCTGGTGAGCACCACTGTAGAACTACAAAGAACCCTTTGCAAGAGTTTCTTTGCATGGCGGCCCCTGTCGTCGCGGGCAGCCCCGGGCCGCCCTCCGCAGATCGTCGTGGTGTCCGGGAACCGCGGGGACGTAGGCTCCGTTGTGCACCCCGTACGACTGAGCCGTCGTGCACCTCCCCCACCACCCTGGAGTGAGCGTGTTCCGCCTTGCCCGCCTGTCCCTGGCGAACCGTGCCCTGGTCGCCCTGGTCACGGTCGCGATCTTCGCCTTCGGCGCGTTGAGCCTGACCTCCCTCAAGCAGGAGCTCATCCCGTCCCTCGAGCTCCCCGCGGGCATCGTGCTGGCGACCTACCCCGGCGCCTCGCCCGAGGTCGTCGAGCAGTCCGTCACCGAACCGCTCGAGGCCGCCGCGCAGACGGTCGAGGGCATCGAGTCGATCAGCTCCACCGCCTCGACCGGCGTCTCGACCACCATGGTCGAGTTCACCTACGGCACCGACATGGACGCCGCCACCCAGCGCCTCACCACCGCCGTCACCCGGGTGCAGCAGCAGCTCCCGGAGGACGTCGAGCCGCAGGTCGTCACCGGCTCCCTCGACGACCTGCCCGTCATCCAGATCGCCGCGGCCGGCGGCGACGACCTCGCGGCCCTCGCCGACGAGATCGACACCGTCCTCGTCCCCGAGCTCGAGGAGATCGACGACGTCCGCAGCGTCGCCGTCACCGGTGGCGTCGCCGACCAGGTGCTCGTCGAGGTCGACCAGGCCGAGCTCGCCGAGCAGGGCCTCACGCTCACGCAGGTCACCGACGTCCTCGCCGACTACGGCGTCGTGCTGCCCGCCGGCACCGTCACCGAGGACGGCGCGACCTACTCCCTGCAGGCCGGCACCCGCGTCGAGAGCGTCGAGGACCTCGAGGACGTGCCGCTCGTCCCGAGCGCCGACGCCTCCACCGGCGCGCCGTCCGACGACACCGCCACCGGTGGCGCCGACGCCGGCGCGACGCCCCCCGACGGTGCCGAGGACCAGGCCGCGACCGGTGGCACCACCGGCGCGACGCCGTCCGAGGGCGGCGCCGGCACCGACGTGACCGGCCTGCCCGACGCCAACGCGCCCCCCGCCCTGCCGGAGCCCGTGCGTCTCGGCGACGTCGCCGAGATCACCGTCGAGCCCACCGAGGCCACGTCCTTCTCCCGCCTGGACGGCGAGCCGTCCCTCGGCATCGCCATCACCAAGACCCCGCAGGGCAACACCGTCGAGGTGTCGCACGCCGTGCAGGACGTCATCGCCGACAACTCCGCCGAGCTCGACGAGGCCGGCATCACCACGGCCGTCGTGTTCGACCAGGCGCCGTTCATCGAGGAGTCCATCGAGGGCCTCGCCACCGAGGGCGGCCTCGGGCTCGTCTTCGCGATCCTCATCATCCTGGTGTTCCTGCTGTCCGTGCGGGCCACGCTCGTCTCCGCGGTGTCGATCCCGCTGTCGCTCGCGACGGCCTTCCTCGTCATGCAGACGACCGGCTACACGCTGAACATCCTCACGCTCGCCGCGCTGACGATCTCCATCGGTCGCGTGGTCGACGACGCGATCGTCGTCATCGAGAACATCAAGCGGCACCTGTCGTACGGCGAGGACAAGTCGCAGGCCATCCTCACGGCCGTGCGCGAGGTCGGTGGCGCCATCGCCGCGTCCACCATCTGCACCGTCGCGGTGTTCCTGCCGCTCGGTCTCGTGTCCGGCATGACGGGCGAGCTGTTCCGCCCGTTCGCCTTCACCGTCGCCATCGCGATGCTCGCGTCGCTGCTCGTCGCGCTGACCATCGTCCCGGTGCTCGCGTACTGGTTCGTCAAGCCGCCGAAGGGCGCCGCCGAGGCGACCGACGGCGGGGCGTCCATCCGTGAGGCCGCCGAGGCCAAGGAGCGCCGCGGTCTCTGGCAGCGCGCGTACGTGCCGAGCCTCGGCGCCGCGCTGCGGCACCCGTGGATCGCCGTCCTGCTGGCCGTCGGTATCCTCGCGGGCACCCTCGCCCTGGTGCCGCGCCTCGAGACGAACTTCATCGGGGACTCCGGCCAGGACACCGTGACCGTCACCCAGACCTTCGGTGACGAGACCTCGCTCGCCGCGCAGGACGACGCCGCCCGCGAGATGGAGGAGACGATCGCCGCCGTCGACGGCGTCCGGACCGTCCAGACCACCGTCGGCACCGCCGACGCCGCCCAGGCCGCGTTCTTCGGCGGGGGCGGGGCGTCCGCGACGTTCTCGGTCACCCTCGACGAGGACGCCGACGGTGTCGCCGTGCAGGACGACGTCCGTGCCGCCGCCGAGGGGCTCGCCGACGAGGGCCCGACGACGGACGTGTCCGTCGCGGGCGGGGACTCCGGGTTCGGGTCCAGCACCATCGACCTCGTCGTCCGCGCCCACGACACGGAGGACCTCACCGCGGCGGCCGCCGCCGTGCAGGCCGCCGTGGCCGACCTCGACGGCGTCGCGGAGGTCGCCAACGACCTCGCGACCTCGCGGACCATCCTCCAGGTGCAGGTCGACCGGGAGGCCGCGGCCGAGGCCGGGCTCACCGAGACGCAAGTCGCCGGCATCGTGTCCGGCACCATGAACCCCGAGCAGACCATCGGCGAGGTCGACCTCGGCGAGGGCCCCCTCGAGGTGGTCGTCGTGTCCGGCGGGGCCCCCGCCACCGTCGCGGAGATCGAGGACATCGAGATCCCCACCGCCACGGGTCTCGTCCCGCTGACGGACGTCGCCGCCGTGGAGGAGGTCGACACCCCGGCCTCGATCAGCCGCGTCGACGGGGAGCGGTCCGCGACCGTGTCCATCACCCCGGACGCGCAGGACATCGGCACCCTGAGCACCCAGGTGACCACCGCCGTCGACGGGGTCGAGCTGCCCGCCGGCGCGTCCGTCGAGGTGGGCGGTGTCGCCGCCGACCAGGAGGAGGCGTTCGCCGACCTCGGGCTGGCCCTGCTCGCCGCGATCGCGATCGTCTACCTGATCATGGTCGCGACGTTCAAGTCGCTCGTGCAGCCGCTGCTCCTGCTCGTCTCGGTGCCGCTGTCGGTCACCGGCGCGCTGGTGGCGCTGCTCGTCACGAACACCCCGCTCGGCGTCGCCGCCCTCATCGGGGCGCTGATGCTCGTCGGCATCGTGGTGTCCAACGCCATCGTGCTCATCGACCTCATCAACCAGTACCGCCACCAGGGGCGCGGGCTCGACGAGGCCGTGCGCGAGGGCGCCCGCAAGCGTCTGCGCCCCATCGTGATGACGGCGCTCGCCACCATCGGCGCGCTCACGCCGATGGCGCTCGGCCTCACCGGCGGCGGGGCGTTCATTTCCCAGCCGCTGGCGCTGGTCGTCATCGGCGGCCTGGTGTCGTCCACCCTGCTCACGCTGCTCGTCGTGCCCGCGCTGTACGTGCTGGTCGAGGGCCGCAAGGACCGCAAGGCCGCGCGGCGCGAGAAGCGTGCGGCGAAGCGGGAGGCGCGCGCCGTCGAGCAGCGCGACCGCGAGGCCGCCCGCGAGGCCAGCCGCGCGCAGGGCTGATCACGACCGGATCGGCAGGACGTACCCGGTTCGGCAGTCGCAGCTGCCGAACCGGGTACGTCCTGCCGAACGGGCGGGGGCGCGTGACGTCGGGAACCTGACGGGGGCGTCCTGCGTTGCCTAGGATGGATTCACGGCCAGCGACCCGGCCCTGTCCCCACGACGACCCGTCGTCGGGCATCCGGACGCCGCGACCAGGAGGAGCTCATGAGCAACCCCGTGTTCTCGAACAGCAACGTGTTCGGCGAGCCCCGCCGCAACGCGCCCGGCGGTACCACCACGGCGCCGCCGCAGTACGGGCAGTACGGCCAGCAGGGTGCGCAGGCCGCGGACGCCGCGACGCTGCAGAACATGTACGAGGCACCGGCGGCCACCCCCGTCGACACCCGCCGCATGACCTACACGGACGTCATCATGAAGACGGCCGGGCAGTTCGCGCTGCTCGTCGTCATGGCGGCGGTCAGCTGGACGCTCGTGGACACCGTCCCGATGCTGTGGGTCGGCGGCATGATCGTGGGCCTCGTGCTGGGCCTGGTCAACGCGTTCAAGAAGAACCCGAGCCCGCTGCTCATCTCCCTGTACTCGATTGCACAGGGCGCGTTCCTCGGCGGCATCTCCGCCTTCTACGAGGCGCAGTTCGACGGCATCGTGCTCCAGGCCGTCCTGGCGACGTTCTCCGTGTTCGGTGTCGCGCTGGCGCTGTTCAGCTCCGGCAAGGTGCGCGTCACCCCGAAGTTCACACGCTTCCTGCTCATCGGCATGCTCGGCTACCTCGTCTTCTCGCTGCTCAACATGATCCTCGTGTGGACCGGCGTCCTCGAGGGCTGGGGCATGCGCGGCGGCACGCTGGGCATCGTCATCGGCATCGTCGCGGTCGTCCTCGCGTCGATGTCGCTCATCATGGACTTCGACTCCATCCAGCGCGGCGTCGAGGGCGGTGCCCCGGCCAAGTACGCCTGGTCCGCGGCGTTCGGTCTCATGGTCACGCTCATCTGGCTGTACCTCGAGCTTCTGCGCCTCATCGCGATCCTGCGCGGCAGCGAGTGACCCACGGCGCCTGAGCGCGCCACCCGGTCCACGACGACGGCCGGGCACCTTCCCGCGAAGGTGCCCGGCCGTCGTCGTCGTCCCGCGAGTCAGCGCAGACCGTGCCGAGTCAGCGCGGGCGGCCGCGAGTCAGCGCGGAAGCTGCCGAGTCAGCGCGGGTGGTCGCGAGTCAGCGCAGGACGACGTCAAGACACCGGACGTGACGATGAAGGACGTCGGGGGGTGCCGCGCGCCGTCGTCAAACCCGAAGTGGAGCGCCCCCTGGGGCGCGTGAACGCGACGACGCGCGGCACCCCCCGACGTCCGGACTCCCTGCGCGCGCTGACTGGCGCCGGACAGTGCTGACTCGCGACGGCATGCGCTGACTCGCGCCGGACAGTGCTGACTCGCGCCGGACACTGCTGACTCGGCTACGAGCGGTGCGGGACGCGGAACGACCGGTGGTCGGTGGGCTCGGACTCGGCGCGGATGACGTGCATGACGGCGTTGATGAGGGCCAGGTGCGTGAACGCCTGCGGGAAGTTGCCGAGGTGGCGGCCGGTGTGCGGGTCGATCTCCTCGGCGTACAGGTTGAGCGTGGACGCGAAGGACAGCAGCCGCTCGCACAGCGACCGGGCGCGGTCGATCTCGCCGATCTCGCACAGCGCGGACACGAGCCAGAAGGAGCAGATGGTGAAGGTGCCCTCCTCGCCGGACAGCCCGTCGTCGGTCTCCTCGACGCGGTAGCGCAGCACGAGGCCTTCCTCGGTGAGCTCGTCGGCGACGGCGAGCACCGTGGCGCGCACGCGTTCGTCGTCGGGCGGGAGGAACCGCAGGAGCGGCACGAGCAGCAGCGACGCGTCGAGGGCGTCGTCGCCGTAGCGCTGCGTGAACACGCCGCGCTCGTCGACACCCTTGGCGCAGATGTCGGCGTGGATCTCGTCGGCGAGCTTCTGCCACTGCTCGGCGAAGTCGGGCTCGTCGTAGAGGCGGGCGAGCCGGGCGCCGCGGTCGAGCGCCACCCAGCACATGAGCTTCGACGACGTGAAGTGCTGCGGCTCGCCCCGCACCTCCCAGATGCCGCGGTCGGGCAGGTGCCAGTGCTTGGCGGCCTCCTCGACCTGCCGCTTGAGCACGGGCCAGAGCGCCTCGGGGAGCTGTTCGCGGTTGCGGGTGTGCAGGTAGACGGAGTCGAGGACGGCGCCCCAGACGTCGTGCTGGCGCTGGTCGTAGGCGCCGTTGCCGACGCGGACGGGTCGGGCGCCCTCGTAGCCGGTGAGGTGATCGAGCTCGGACTCGGTGAGGTCTTCCTCGCCGCCGACGCCGTACATGATCTGGAGCCGCTTGTTGTCCCGGCAGGCGTCGAGGATGAAGGCGAAGAAGTCGTTCGCCTCGCGGTCCAGCCCGAGGGTGTACAGGCCCCAGAGCGCGAAGGTGGAGTCGCGGATCCAGGCGTACCGGTAGTCCCAGTTGCGTTCGCCGCCGGGGGTCTCGGGCAGCGAGGTCGTGGCGGCGGCGAGCAGGGCGCCGGTGGGGGCGTAGGTCAGGCCCTTGAGGGTGAGCGCGGACCGCTGCAGGTAGATGCGCCACGGGTGGTCGGGGAACGTGCCCTGCGTGATCCAGTCGCGCCAGTACTGCTCGGTGCGCCACATCTTCTCGACGGCCTCCGCCCACGACGACGGCGCGGGCAGGCTCGACCAGGACAGCGCGACGAAGTGGGTGTCGCCCTCCTCGAGCCGGGTGCGGGCCTGGACGCGCCGCCCTTCGAGGCCGAACCGCAGCGACGAGTCGAGCCGCAGGTCCGGGTTCGCCGGTCCGGTGCGGGCGACCATCGTCGAGTAGCCGTCTCCGACGTACTCCCAGTCCGCCTCGCCGCGCGCGTAGTCGGGCATGGGGGAGCAGGCGACCTCGAGGTCGACGGTGCCGGACACGCACTTCACGGTGCGGAGCAGCACGTGCTCGGCGTCGTGGTCGGTGGGGGTGCGCTTGTGGGTGCCGGAGCGTTCGTGGACGTCGTGCCACGGCCCCATGACCATGGCGTCCCGGACGACGAGCCAGCCGGTGGACGTCTGCCAGGTGGTCTCGAGGATGAGGGTGCCGGGCAGGTAGCGGCGGGCGACGGGGACGCGCACGCCGTGCGGTCCGACGCGGAAGTGGCCCGCGCCGCGGTCGAGGATCGCGGAGAAGATGCTGGCGGAGTCGGGCCGCGGCACGCACATCCACTCGATCGCGCCGCTCGGGGCGACCAGGGCGTTCGTCTCGCAGTCGGACAGGAAGGCGTAGTCCGCGATCGACGGGAAGGTGCTGCGTCCGTCGGGGCGGGGCGGTGCCTGGAAGTCGAGCGTCATGGGAACAGCCTGCGTCGTCCGGGCCCCTGGGCGCCAGCCGCTGACGGCGGCTTCGGCGAAGTTTCACACGCTGGTGACGTGGCGTGCCGGTGCGCGCCCGCCGGCCGGTCCCCGCGGCCCCCGGACGCCGCCGTCGGAAGAAGTTCTCGGCACGTGTCGATCCGGCGGTTTCCCGTTCGACCTGGGGGTGAGAGGGTCCGATCAGGGACCTTCACCGACGAGGGAGACGATCGTGACGAAGTACATGCTGATCATGCGCGCCACCGACGAGGGTCAGGAGGCGTTCGAGAGCTCGGGCCTCAGCTTCGACGACCTGCTCACGATGATGGGCCGCTACAACGAGGAGCTCATCCAGGCCGGGGTGCTGGTCGCGGCGGAGGGCCTCGACGACGCGTCCCAGGGCGTCGTCGTCGACTACTCGACCGAGGAGCCGACCGTCACGGACGGCCCGTACGGGGAGACGAAGGAGCTGTTCAACGGCTACTGGATCCTCGACGTCGCGTCGATCGACGAGGCCGTGGCCTGGGCGAAGAAGGCCCCGATGTCGGGCCCGGGCATCAAGGCGGAGATCCGCCGCATCCCGTCGATCGACGAGTTCCCGGCCGACAACGAGTACGTGCGCCGCGAGCGGGCCTGGCGCGAGCGCACCGGCCAGCTCTGAGCACACCCCACCCACCACCGACGCACGGACGACGAGGAGACGATCATGGCGAAGTACATGCTGATCATGCGTGGCACCGACGAGGGCAGGGCCGACTACGAGGAGATGGACTTCTCCGAGGTCATCGCCGCGATGGGCCGTTACAACGAGCAGATGATGGACGCGGGGGTGCTGTCCGCCGGCGAGGGCCTGGCGGACGCCGCCGAGGGCGCCGTCGTGGACTTCTCCGGCGAGACGCCGGTCGTCAGCGACGGCCCGTACGGGGAGACGAAGGAGCTGTTCAACGGCTTCTGGATCCTCGACGTCGCGTCGCAGGACGAGGCGCTCGAGTGGGCCAAGCGCGCCCCGCTGTCCGGGCCGGGCACCAAGCTCGAGGTGCGGCGCGTCCACGGGCCGGAGGACTTCCCGGCCGACGACGAGTGGATCGTCAAGGAGAAGCAGTGGCGGGCGGAGCTGGGCACCGAGTGAGCGGGCCCGCCGACCCGACGGACGGACCGGCGTCCGACGTCGTCCCCACCGCGGGGCACGACGCCGGACGCCGGGTCGTGGAGGCCACCTGGCGTCTCGACTCGGCGCGCATCGTGGCGGCGCTCGCCCGGTACACGGGCGACTTCGCGCTCGCGGAGGACGTCGCGTCGGAGGCGCTCGCGGAGGCGCTGGTCGCGTGGCCGCGCGACGGCGTGCCGCGGGACCCGACGGCGTGGCTCCTCACGACGGGCCGACGACGGGCGATCGACGCGTTCCGGCGCCGGTCGGGGCGTGACGAGCGGTACGCGGCCCTCGGCCGGGACCTGGCCGAGGGTGGCGCGCACGCCGGGGGGACGCCGGTCGCGGACGACGACCCGGACCTGCTGTGGGACCCGGACGTCATCGACGACGACCGGCTCGCGCTGATCTTCACGGCCTGCCACCCGGTGCTGTCCCGGGAGGCGCGGGTGGCCCTCACGCTGCGCGTGGTGGGCGGTCTGTCGAGCGACGAGATCGCCCGCGCGTTCCTCGTGCCGACGGCGACGGTGCAGGCGCGCATCACGCGCGCGAAGAAGACGCTGGCGGCGGCGCGGGTGCCGTTCGAGGTGCCGCCGGAGGCGGACCGGTCCGAGCGTCTCGGGTCGGTGCTGCAGGTGGTGTACCTGGTCTTCACCGAGGGGTCGTCGGCGACCAGCGGGGACGACTGGATGCGCGCGGACCTGGCGCGTGAGGCGGTGCGGCTGGCGCGTGTGCTGTCCCGCCTGGTGCCGCACGAGCCGGAGGCGGCGGGGCTGCTGGCCCTGCTGGAGCTGACGGCGGCGCGGTTCCCGGCGCGCACCGGGCCGGACGGCGAGCCGGTGCTGCTCGCCGACCAGGACCGCCGCCGCTGGGACGCGGGGGCGATCCGGCGCGGTCGGGCGGCCCTGCGCCGTGCCGTGGGAGCGGGGCGCGGCCTCGGCCCGTACGGGCTGCAGGCGGCCATCGCGGAGCAGCACGACGTCGCCCGGTCGGTCGCGGAGACCGACTGGGACCGGATCGTGCTGCTCTACGAGGCGCTGGGGCAGGTCGCCCCGTCGCCGGTGGTGGAGCTGAACCGGGCGGTCGCGGTGTCGATGGCGTCCGGTCCGGCGGCGGCGCTGGCACTGGTGGACGACCTCGTGGCCCGGGAGGTGCTGTCCGGCTCCTACCTGCTGCCGAGCGTTCGGGGCGAGCTGCTGGTCCAGCTCGGCCGCGCCGACGAGGCCCGGGGCGAGCTGGAGCTCGCGGCCCGGCTGTGCGGGAACGCCCGCGAGCGCGGGGTGCTGGAGCGCAAGGCGGCGGCCCTGTAGGGGTCAGGCCGCCCGCTCGACCGCCGGCACCGCGGCGTCGGGGACCGGGGCGAGCACCGTCCCGTGACGGCGCCGGGGGAGGGTGGCCACGGCGACGCCGGCCAGGGCGAGCACGCCGCCGGCGAGCGCCGCCACGGGCGGGACCTCGCCGAGCAGCGCCCAGGACAGCAGGATCGTCAGCGGCGGCACGGCGTACGTCGCGGCGGCGGTGCGGCCCGCGCTGGTCCGCTGCAGCACGTACGCCCAGGTGGTGAAGGCGACCGCGGTGGGGAAGACGCCGAGGTACACGATGCCGAGCATGGCGGACGTCCCGACGGTGGCGAGCTCGTCGACGAGGGCGGGCAGGAACGGCAGGGCGGCGACCGTCCCGGCGAGGCAGCCGAGCCAGGTCATGGTGAGCGCGTCGACGTGGGGGAGCAGTCGCTTCTGGAGGGTGGCGGGGCCCGCGTAGAGGACGGCGGCGCCGAGCCCGAGCAGGACGCCGACGACGTCGAACCGGCCCGACGACGTGGACACGGCGATGACGACGACCCCGGCGAGGGCGACGGCCATCCCGGTGACGAGCCGGCGGGGGAACCCCTCGCCGAGGAGGGTGCCGGCGAGCACCGCCACCAGCATCGGCGCGATGTTGACGAGCAGGGCGGTGGTCCCGGCGTCGAGGTGCTGCTCGGCGGCGTTCAGCACCAGGTTGTACAGACCGAACCAGGCGACGCCCCACACGGCGACGGCGGCGAGCAGGCGGCCGCGGGGGAACGGGTGCGTCGGTTCCGGGTGCGGGCCGTGCGTGGCGCGGCGGCGCAGCGTCGCGACGCCCAGCAGCACGGTGAGCGCCACGGAGCCGACGGCGATGCGGCCGAGGGTGAGCGCGCCGGGGCCGACCTCGTGCCCGACCGCGCGGATCCCCACGAACGCCGACGCCCACAGCACGACGGTGACGGTCATGGCGAGGACGGTGCGCAACGAGCTGCCTGAGGTGGTCATGGGTCGATCCTCGCCCCGCACGACACTTCAGCACCAGTCCAGGTATCTACCGCATCGTTCAGCAGCGCTGTACAGTCGAAGGGTGCTCGACGTCCACCGCCTCCGCATCTTCCGCTCCGTCGTCGCCAGCGGATCGGTCGCCGGCGCCGCCGAGAACCTCGGCTACACGCCCTCCGCGGTCAGCCAGCACGTCACCGCGCTGTCCCGGGAGACCGGCCTGACCCTGCTCGAACGCTCCGGCCGCGGCGTCCGCCCCACCGCCGCCGGGCTCGCCCTCGCCGCCCAGGCCGACCGCGTCCTCGCCCGCCTCGGCGAGGCCGAGACCGTCGTCGCCGACCTGCGCGCCGGACGCACCGGCACCCTGTCCGTCGCCTACTTCGCGTCCGTCGGCGCCGCCTGGATGCCGCGCGTCGTGCACCGCCTCACCACCGAGTTCCCCGGCGTCCGCCTCGACCTCGAGCTCAGCGAGCACATCGCCGACCGCGTCGAGGACCGCCCCGACCTCCAGGTCGTCGTCGCCTACGACGGCTACGACCCCGGGCGCGGCTTCACCGCCCACCACCTCCTCGACGACCCGTACGTCGCCGTGCTCCCCATCGGCCACCCGTTCGCCACCCGCGCCGAGATCGAGCTGGCCGAGCTCCGCACCGAACGGTGGATCGACAACGACTTCGCGCGCGGCTGGTGCCGCCGCAACCTCCTCGAGGCCTGCCACGCCGCCGGGTTCCGGCCCGCGTTCCACGTCGAGGCCCACGACTACCCGACGGCCGTCGCGTTCGTCGGCGCCGGCATCGGCATCACCGTCATGCCGCGCCTCGGCGCCGCCCACCTGCCGCCCGGCGTCGTCGCCGTCCCCGTCGTCCGCCCCACGCCCGTCCGGTCCCTCTACGCGCTCGTGCGCGACGGGCTCGCGAGCAGCCCGCCCGTGCGCGCCGCCGTCGCCGAGCTCGTCGCCCAGGGCCGTTCCGCTGCCGGCGAGATCACGTCCCCCGACCCGGTGCCCGCCCCCGTCCCCGCGTAGGCTGGACGGCGCACTGCCGCCGGGTCACCGGCGGCCCCCCGACCCCGTGAGGTACACCGTGACCACGCTCCCCACCGCCACCGGCTCCTTCGGCGACAAGCCCGTGCTGACGTTCCCCACCCCCGAGGCGCCCGCCGGCCTCCAGGTGCAGGTCCTCACCGAGGGCACCGGCCCCGTCGTCGACGCCGGCCGCACCATCGTCGTCAACTACCTCGGCCAGACGTGGGGCGGCGACATCTTCGACAACTCCTACGACCGCGGCCAGACCATCGACTTCCCGATCGGTGTCGGCGCCGTCATCGGCGGCTGGGACAAGGGCCTCGTCGGCCGCAACGTCGGCGACCGCGTCCTGCTGTCCATCCCCGCCGAGCACGGCTACGGCCAGCGCGGCGTCCCGCAGGCCGGCATCCCCGGCGGTGCCACCCTCGTGTTCGTCGTCGACGTCGTCGACGTGCACTGACCTTTCCGGGTATCGGCGGGGCAGGTCGTCCTGCGCCCGGTCGCGTTCACGGGCCCCAGGGGGCCCTCCACTTCGGGGATGACGACCGGGCGCAGGACGACCTGCCCCGCCGTCGTTCCCAGGCTCGCCTGCCGTGGTCCGCGACGTGCCCTGCCGTCGGCTCGGTCGCACAAGGCCTGGCACTGCGACCACGACGGCGAGCGGGGCCGCCCGGTCAGACCTTGCGGGAGCGGGTGACGGTGAAGCGGAGGTCCTGCGCCACGTGCTCCGTGGGGCCGACGGCGCGGTTCAGGGAGCCGCGGTAGCGCAGCGACGTGTTGTAGACGCACCACAGCTCGCCGCCCGGGCGCAGGACGCGGCCCGCCGTGGCGAACATGCGGTGCGCGGCGTCCGTGCTCAGCGCGGCGCGGTCGTGGAAGGGCGGGTTGAGGACGACGACGTCGGCGCTCGCGTCCGGCAGGTCCTCCCCGACGTCGTCGCGCGTGACGGTGACCCGCACGCCGTTCGCCCCCGCCGTCGCCACCGTCGAGGCGACGGCTGCCGCCGACCGGTCCGTCGCGACCACGCGGGCGTCCGGGTAGCGGCGCGCCAGCACGACGGAGACCAGCCCCGACCCGCAGCCCAGGTCGACGGCGTCGTGCACGCGGGCGGCGGCGGGCCAGCGGCCTGCGGTGCTGAGCAGGAACCGGGTGCCGTGGTCCAGCGTGGCGCCCGCGAACGTGCCGCCGTGCGCGACGACGTCGAGGTGCGTCGGCGCCGCCCCGCCCGCCGTGGGGGTGGCGGCGGCCAGCAGCTCGGCGTCCGTCACGCGTTCCCGCGCCGGGTACAGCGGGGCGGCCTCGCGGGCCTCCGGGCGCACCCCGGCGGCGACGAGCAGCCGCGACTTCCCGCGGGCCAGCGAGACGTGGAACCGCTCGAACCGGTCGGCGAGCACGTCGTTCATCGCGCGCGACATGTGCTTGACGCGCCCGCCCGCGAGCAGCACCACGTCGTCGGCGGCATAGCGGGCGACCGACTCGGCGATCTCGGTGAGCTCGGCGAGCGACTTCGGGAGCTGCAGCAGCACGACCCGCGCCCCGTCCAGGACGTCCCGCCCCAGCACGGGGTACAGGTGCTCGGCCCGGCCGACGGCGACGAGCGCCGCCGTCTCGTCGAGGTTGTGCAGGACGGCGGCCTCCGCGGTCACCGCGTCGGTGTGCACCCGGACGTCCGGCGCGCCCAGGGCGAGCACCCCCAGCGTCAGCGCGCCGAACCGGTCGCCCAGCACCAGGACGTCCCCGGGCGCGGTGCCCGCCACCTGCTCGGCGGCGTGGGCCAGCAGCAGCCGGTCCGTGGCGTCCACGGCCACCGGCCCGTCCGCGCGCAGACCGTCGTCGGGCCAGGGCACGAGCGCGTCGAGCAGCGTCGTGAGGTGCGGCGGGAGGGCGGGATCAGAGGTCACGGCACGACCGTAGTCTGGGCGCATGGACGAAGCCACGTCGTCGGACGCCCGCGTGACCATCACCTACTGCACGCAGTGCCGCTGGCTGATGCGGGCCGCCTGGGTCGCGCAGGAGCTCTTGCAGACGTTCCGCACCCGGCTCGGCGAGGTCGCGCTCGTCCCCGGCACGGGTGGGGTGTTCCGCGTGGAGCTCGTCTCCGCGCCCGGAGCCGAGCCCGTGCTGCTGTGGGACCGCAAGGAGCAGGGCGGGTTCCCGGAGATCCCGCCGCTCAAGAAGGCCGTGCG
Source organism: Isoptericola dokdonensis DS-3 (assembly GCF_001636295.1). NCBI lineage: Bacteria > Bacillati > Actinomycetota > Actinomycetes > Micrococcales > Promicromonosporaceae > Isoptericola > Isoptericola dokdonensis. Next base: position 3,527,881 of record NZ_CP014209.1, read on the forward strand.
GGACGTCGTCGCTCCCGACCTCGCCCTGGGGCACACGGACCGCGTCGGAGGCTGATCCCCGCTTGTGGCTCGCCGTCGGGTCCGGGAGGTCCCGCCGCTCGAATGAATCGGTCGCTGCGCTCCCTCTGCTCTCGCGTCGGGACCTCCCGGACCCGACGACGAGCTGAGCGGCGAGGTCAGTCGCGGGGCTTGCGCTCCGCGGCGATCCGGTCCTCCTCGGCACGGACCTTCGCGGCGGTCGCCCGCTCCTGCACCAGCCAGGCCGGCGGCTCGTCGCGGAGCTCGTCGATCTGCTCGGTGGTCAGCGGGTCGGTGACGCCTCCGCGCGCGAGGCCTGCGATGGAGATGCCGAGACGGCCTGCGACCACGGAACGCGGGTGCGGACCGTTGCGGCGCAGGTCGGACAGCCACTGCGGCGGGTTCTCCTCGAGCTTCTCGAGCTCGGCGCGCGTGATGCCCTTGTCCTGGAACTCCGGGGGAGTGGCGGGCAGGTACACGCCGAGCCGCTTCGCCGCGTTCGTCGGCTTGAGCACCTGCTGGGAGTAGGGGGTTCCGGCCATGGGCCCAGGGTAGACGGGGCGGGCCCGTCCCGCCGACACGTAGCCTGGTCGCGTGAGCGACGACACGGTGCCCGACGGCACGCCCGACCGGACCCCGGGCGACGACTCCGACCTCGACCTGCCCGTCGAGCCGGACGACGACCGTCCGCGGTTCCGCTGGGGCTACGTGCCCGGCGCGACCCCCGGCCGGTGGGCGCGCACGTGGCGGGACCGGCTGCCCGACGTCCACCTCGAGCTGGTGCAGGTGGAGGCCGCGGACGTCGAGGGTGCGTTGCGGGCCGGGGACGTCGACGCCGCGCTCGGACGCCTGCCGGTGGACACCGACGAGTTCCACGCGATCCGGCTGTACGAGGAGGTGCCGGTCGTCGTCGTGTCGAAGGACCACCTGCTCGCCGCCACCGAGGAGGACGAGCACGTCGCGGTGTCGGATCTTGCCGACGACGTCCTGTGGGTGGCGGCCGACGACGTCCTGTTCGGCGGCGACGAGCCGCGCCCGGGGCGTGCGCCGGAGGCCTACGACGACGGGTCGGGCACGCTCGTCACGCCGGCGCCGTCGACCACCGCGGAGGCGGTGGCCTGGACGGCCAACGGGTCCGGCGTGACCGTGGTGCCGATGTCGCTGGCGCGGCTGCACCACCGCAAGGACGTGGTGCACCGGCTGCTGGACGACGCCCCGCTCGCGCCGGTGGGGCTCGTGTGGCTGCGGGACCGTGACGACGACCTGGTCGAGGAGCTGGTCGGGATCGTGCGCGGGCGCACGGCGAACAGCTCGCGCGGGCGCCGGGCCGCGGTGCCGGAGGAGTCCACGGGCAAGAAGTCGCGCGGGCGCCGCAAGGGCGGTGCGGAGCCCACCGGACAGGGCCGGTCGGGCAAGAGTGCTGGTGGCAAGGGCGGCGCGGCCCGGGGCGGTCAGAGCGGCCGCGGCGGCCCGCGGGGCAAGGGTGCCCCCGGCGGGAAGGGCGCCCAGGGCGGACGGTCCGGGGGGCGCGGGCGACGCTGACCGCGCACGACCGTCTCCGTCCGTCCTCGAGCAGGGCGTCAGGAGGGACGGACGGAGACGGTCGTGCTCACGGTCGCTGTGCGGGCGCTCAGGCGCGCAGGTGGCGCAGGGCGTGGTTGCCGAGGGCGGCGCCGGCGACGATCATGGCGGCCGCCGTCGCGAGCGCGACGACGATGCTGGGGTCGGCGAGGTTGCCGGCGAAGAGCGCCCGCAGGGCGTCCACGGCGTGCGCCATCGGGTTCGCCCTCGACAGTGCGTAGAGCCAGTCCGGGGCGACCTGCACGGGGAGCAGGGCGCCGGAGGTGACGATGAGCGGCGTATAGGCGAGGGTCAGCACGCCCCAGAAGGCGTAGGCGCTGCCCAGCGCGACGCCCGCGGCGAGCGACAGGAACGCGATCCCCACGGCGAGCGCGGTGAGGACGACGGCGGCGACGAGCGCGCCGACGACGGAGAAGCTCAGGCCGAGCGGGGTCGTCACGGCGACGATGACGAGGCCCTGCACGGCGACGGTCAGTGCCGCCCGCAACGCTCGTCCGGCCAGGATCGCCGACCGGCTGGTCGGGGTGGCGGCGATCCGTTCCAGTGCGCCGGACGCGCGTTCCTCCTGGAGGCCGGAGCCGATGAACGCGCAGGTGCCGAACGCCATGATGACGAGGATGCCGGGGGCGAACCACTGCATGGTCGACCCGGACGCCGCGTCCGGGGCGGCTCCGACCGCGGCCGCGAGCGGCGCGAACAGGAGCAGCAGGAGCAGGGGGTCGGCGAGCGACTCGACGTACGGCCAGGGGGTGCGCAACTTGGCGCGGGCGTCGCGCTCGAGGTGCGTGACGGTGTCGGTGAGGATCGTCATGGTCGTCTCCGAGGATCGGGCCTACGCGGCGTCGTCGCGCAGGCTGCGGCCGGTGAGGGTGAGGAAGACGTCGTCGAGGCTGGGCCGGCGGACGCGGGTGCCGACGAGGCGGACGTCGGCGGCGTCGAGGGCACGGACCACCTCGGGGGTGACCGCGTCGCCGTCGGGGATGCGAAAGGTCAGGCCGGTCCCGGCCGTGGCGACCTGGTGCGCTCCGGGGAGCCGTGCGGCGAGGGCGGCCGCGACCGGCACGTCGGCGGGGTCGCCGAGGTCGACGGCCACGAGGTCGCCCGAGACCTTGGCCTTGAGCTGGTCGGGTGTGCCGTCCGCGATGATCTGGCCGTGGTCGATGATGAGGACGCGGTCGGCCGCGGCGTCGGCCTCGTCGAGGTAGTGCGTGGTGAGCAGGACGGTGGTGCCGTGCTCGCGTCGTCTGCGGGCGATGTGGTCCCACAGGTTGGCGCGGCTCTGCGGGTCCAGTCCGGTGGACGGTTCGTCGAGGAACACCAGGTCCGGGTCGTGCACGAGTCCCATCGCGAGGTCGAGGCGTCGGCGCTGGCCGCCCGACAGGGCGGCGACGTCGCGGCGGCCGAGCCCGACGAGGTCGAGCTCGTCGATCAGGCGCTTCGCCCGTTCCGCCGCCTCGCGGCGGCGGATGCCGTAGAGCCGGGCGTGGGTCGTGAGCTCCTCGGCGACCCGCAGGCCGCCGAACGACCCGTTGTGCTGGCCGATGACGCCGATGACGCGACGGATCGCGCCGGGCTGGGAGGCGACGTCGAGGCCGGCGACGCGAGCCGTCCCCGAGGTGGGTGCGAGCAGCGTGGTGAGCATATTGAGCACGGTGCTCTTGCCGGCGCCGTTCGGGCCGAGCAGGGCGACGGCCTCGCCCGCCGCGACGTCGAGGTCGACGCCACGGACGGCGTGGACGGGTCCGTCCGGGGTGGCGAACGTCCGGGTCAGGGCTTCGGTGTGGATCACGACGAGCCTCCTCGAGCTCCATGAGCGTGACTTCCATTACGCGACGTAACGAAACTAAAGCGTAGGCTATCCCCATGTCAACAGGTGGAGCAGGAGAGCCCTCGCGCACCGGCAGACCGCGTGACGAGACCATCGACGCGGCGGTGCTGACCGCAGCCCTCGACGCCCTGGCCGCCGACGGCTACGGCGGCCTCTCCCTGGTCGCCGTCGCCCGGGCGGCGGGCACCTCCAAGCCGGCCCTGTACCGTCGCTGGCCCACCAAGCAGCGGCTCGTGCTCGCGGCACTCGAGCACCAGGTGCAGGCCGTCGAACCCCCGGACACGTCGTGCACGATGTGCGACCTCGCGGAGTGCCTCGGGCTGTTCGTCACCGCCTTCGAGGCGATGCCGCCCGGTGTGCTCGCGCCCCTCCTGGCCGACGGTCAGGACGGCGAGGACCTCCGCGAGGAGTTCATGACCCGGCTCTTCGACCCGCCGCGCGACGCCGTCCGGCTCACGCTGGCCCGGGCGCGCGACCGCGGCGACCTGCGGCTCGACGTCGACCTCGGCCTCACCGTCGACCTGCTGGCCTCGTTCGTCTGCTACCGCGCGATGTTCGGGCACGCACCGACGACGCCGCGCGAGATCGAGGCCGCCGTCGAGACGATCCTGCAGGGGATCGCCGCCGACTACCCGGCGCTGCTCGCCCGGGCCCAGGGCGAACCCGTCGAGGTGGGCCCCCACGAGCTGCACGCCGCGCACGCCCCGACCCGCTAGCGGGGCCGGCCGACGCTACGGCGACAGGTGCGAGCGCACGGCGTCGAGGGTGTCCGCCTCGGCGGCGGGCTTGTCGTCGCGGTAGCGCAGCACGCGGGCGAACCGCAGGGCGACGCCGCCCGGGTAGCGGGTGGAGCGCTGCACGCCGTCGAACGCGATCTCGACGACCTGCTCGGGGCGGACGCTCACGACCCAGCCGTCGTCGGCGGTCTCCAGCTCGCGGAACCGCTGCGTCTGCCAGGCGAGCATCTCGTCGGTCATCCCCTTGAACGTCTTGCCGAGCAGCACGAACCCGTCGCCGTCGCGAGCCCCGAGGTGGATGTTCGACAGCGTGCCCTCGCGACGCCCCGAGCCCCGCTCGACGGCGAGCACCACGAGGTCGAGGGTGTGCCGCGGCTTCACCTTCACCCAGGCGGCGCCGCGGCGGCCCGCCGCGTACCCGGCGGCCAGGTCCTTGACGACCAGCCCCTCGTAGCCGTCCGCGACGGCGCCGGTGAAGAACCGCGTCACCGCGTCCACGTCGTCGGTGACCAGCCGAGGCACGCGCGCGTCGGGCGGCACGACCCGGTCCAGGACGTCGAGACGCTCGCGGGTGGGCGCGTCGATGAGGTCGACGCCGTCGGCGTGCAGCACGTCGAAGAACCGGACGGTCAGCGGCACGGTGGCCGCCACCTCAGCGACATCGTGGGTGCCCGCCCGAGACGCCGTCTCCTGGAACGGGCGCGGCCGTCCGGCCTCGTCCAGCGCGAGGGCCTCGCCGTCGAGCACCGCGGCACCGACGTCGAGGGACCGGGTGAGCTCCACGATCTCGGGCAGCCGCTCGGTGATGTCGTCCAGGGACCGCGTCAGGACCCGGACGTCGTCGTCGCGCTTGTGCACCTGGACGCGGATGCCGTCGAGCTTGACGTCCGCCACGACCTGCCCGCCGCCCAGCTTCTCCACGGCCGCCGCGACGTCCGGCGCCGACGACGCGAGCATCGGCCGCACCGGTCGCCCGACCTCCAGGCCGAACGCCTCCAGGGCCGCGGCCCCGCCGGTGAGGGCGGCCCGCGCGATCGGTCCGGAGTCGGCGCTGAACATCGCCGCCCGGCGCACCAGGGCGACCGGCACGCCCGCGGCGTCCGCGACGGCGTCGAGCAGCAGGGAGTCCAGGGCGCCCTGACGCAGCTCACCCAGGACCAGCCCGCGCAGGAACCGCTGCTCGTCGGTGGTCGCCAGCCCGAACAGGTCCGCCACCGCGGTGGCCCGGGCCGTCGCGGAACCCGGCCCGGACAGCGCGGACACCGCCTCCAGGGCGTCGTCGACGTCGCGAGGTGTGAGGACGGGGTCGGTCGCCGCGGGCGGGAGGTCCGCCAGCGACCGCCAGCCCACGCCGGTACGGCGCTGGCGCAGCCGCCCGGACAGGTACGACGCGACGATCTCCACCTCGTCGCCGTCGCCCACCTCACCGGCGGCGCGCAGCGCAGCGGCGAGCTCGGCCCGCTTGGTCAGCCGGGAGCGCGTCGCGGCGACGGCGGCATGGGTGCGGACGAGCTCGGCGAGCAGCACCCCACCATCCTGACGGCGGCGGGGCTGCCGTGCCCGGCGACAGCGCGCTCGGCTACCAGACGGGCAGGGCGGCGACCGAGAGCACGGCGGCGAAGCCTGCGATCACCCCGGTGGCGAGGAGCACGCCCCCGGCGGCCGTCCCGGGAGTGGTCCCGGACGCGAGTCGGCGGTACCCGGCGAACAGCAGGACGGCCGTCGTGACCACGAGGACGATGGCGAGGATGTCGAGGCTCATGGGCGCAACGTAGTGGCTCCCGTCGTGGAGCCGTGGTGCGAGTCTCGCCCACCGGGCAGCCGACGGTTCAGAGTGCGGGGGCGTGCGCGGCGTCGTAGGTCTCGCGCGCGGCGAGGACGGCCGCGGAGTGGTCGAGGGTCCAGCGTTCGAGCGCGCGCAGGGGTTCCAGGGCGTCACGGCCGGCGTCGGTGAGGTCGTACTCGACCCGCGGCGGTACCTCGGCGTGCACGGTGCGCCTCACGAGGCCGTCGCGCTCCAGGCCGCGCAGGGTCTGGGTGAGCATCTTCTGGGAGACGCCGCCCACGCGCTGGGCCAGGGCGGTGAAGCGCTGCGGCCCGTCGGCGAGCGCGCCGACGACGAGCACGGTCCAGCGGTCGGCGACGCGGTCCAGCACGCTGCGGCTGGGGCAGTCCTTGAGGTACGGGTCGAAGGGGATCGGGGTCACGGGGCACCTCCTTGCGGTCGGGCTCGGGCAGGCCTAGGGTAGCCGACGGTAAGTCACTCTCCATCAGAGAGTGACAGTCGACGAGAGAGTGAGAAGCGCATGGCACGCATCGTGGTGATCGGCGGGACCGGGTACGCCGGGGAGCACATCGTCCGGGAGGCAGCAGGGCGCGGGCACGACGTCACCTCCCTGAGCCGGACGGCTCCCACCGACCAGGTCGACGGCGTCCGCTACACGACCGGGTCGGTGCTCGACGACGCCGACGTGGCCCGCGCGCTCGACGGCGCCGACGTCGTCGTCGCCACCGTGTCGCCGCGCGGCGACATGGAGGGCAAGGTCCGCCCGGCCTACGCGCGGCTCGCGGAGCTGGCGACCGAGCGTGACGTCCGCCTCGCCGTCGTCGGCGGTGCCGGCTCGCTGCAGGTCGCTCCCGACGGACCGCGGCTCGTCGACGGCCCGGAGTTCCCGGACGCGTACAAGGCCGAGGCGCTGGAGTTCACCGCGATCCTCGAGGACCTGCGGTCCGCCCCTGAGGGCCTGGACTGGTTCTACCTCAGCCCGCCTGCCGTCTTCGGCGCCTACGCCCCGGGCGAGCGCACCGGCACCTACCGCACCGGCGGCGACGTCCTGCTCGCCGCCGACGACGGCACCTCGGCCATCTCGGGCGCGGACTTCGCCGTCGCGCTCGTCGACGAGCTGGACCGGCCGGCGCACCGGCGTCGCCGCTTCACCGTGGCGGCCTGACCGACCCCGCTGACGGCGCGGTTCCTCCGGCGTCGGGTCCTGACGGCGGAGGAACCGCGCGGTGGCCCGTCGCGGTGGCGCGGTACCTCAGGCATGACCACGACGAAGGGCGAGGTACCGCGGCGTCGGTCGCCCCGACGCCGTGGTTCCTCGCCCTCGGGCGTCACGCGGGGTACGGCACCCCGGTGGTCGCGTGGCAGCGGTAGCCGTGCGGGTTCTTGGACGCCGACAGGTACTGCTGGTGATAGTCCTCGGCGTAGAAGAACGGCCCGGCCTCGACGGCGGGCGCCGCCTCCGTGGTGATCGGGTCGTAGCCCTTCGCGGCCAGCACCTCGCCGTAGCGGGCGGCGGTCGCCTTCACGGCCTCCTCCTGCTCCGGCGTCGTCCAGTACACCGCCGAGCGGTACTGCGTGCCGACGTCGTTGCCCTGGCGGTAGCCCTGGGTCGGGTCGTGCCGCTCCCAGAAGATCCGCAGCAGCTCCTCCTCGGACACGACGGCCGGGTCGTAGGCGACCAGCGCCGTCTCGGTGTGCCCGGTCCGCGCCGAGCAGACCTCCTCGTAGGTGGGGTTCGGCGTCGTGCCGCCCATGTAGCCGACGGCGGTGCTCACCACCCCGGGGACCTGCCAGAAGATCTCCTCGGCACCCCAGAAACAGCCCATCGCCAGGTACAGCACCCGGGTGCCGGGGGCCCAGGGGCCGGTCAGCGACGAGCCCAGCACGGTGTGCGGGCGCGGCGCGGGCAGCACGGGGGACTGGCGGCCCGGGAGCGCCTGCTCCGGGGCGACCATCGTCGTCTTGCCACTGCCGAACAGGTTCTCGAACATGATCGCTTTCCTCCTTTGACGGGTGCTCGTGGCACCCGTGATCGGCAACGCCGCACCGGCGGCTGCTGTTCCCCGCCGATGAGCTCGCGGCGCACCCGCCGTCCACCCTGCCACGAGCGTCGGCCGACGGCGCCGTCGCGGGGGCGGACAGCGTGCGGGCCGCCATGCCGGGGGTGGCATCCTTGCCCGCATGCCCGCTCCTGTCCGACACGTCCTGTTCCCCGGCCGGCACCACCTGGTGACGCGCTTCCAGACGGCGCACCTGCACCGGCTCCTCGCCGGGCAGGTGGCCGACGCGGACGGCGTCCCGGTCGAGTGCGCGCCGGACGCCGGCGTCGTCTGGGCGGTGACGTCGGCGACGCACAGCGGCACCCGCCGCAACCCGGTGCCCGCGCACCGCCGCGAGGCGATGATCGAGCGCGTCGCGACGGTCGAGGGCCTGCCGTCGCTGGTCGCGCCGGTGGCCGACGTGCCGCCGAGCCCGCGCTTCGCCCGCACGGTGCTGGCGAGCGTCGAGCTGTCGACCGGGGTCGCCGCGACGCCGGACGACACCGTCGTCGCGTGCTCGACCCCCGCCGTCGTCGCGATGTACGCCGACCTGGGGTTCCGCGTCGTCCCGGTGGAGGACGCGCCGCGTCCGGACGACGCCGACGCCGCGCCGCTGCGACCCTGGGACGTGCTCGAGCTGCTGGCCGCCGGCGACGACCGCTGGCGCGACCTCGCACACCCGGAGACCGTGGCGTACGTCGACCGCTACCGGCTGGCGGAGCAGGTCGCGCTGATCCACGCCGACCCGACGGTCTCCACGGAGGGCGACCTCACCACGACGCGCGACTACCGCACCTACACGGCGGCCTTCGACGACGCCTCGGACCGCAAGTGGGACCTGGTGGCCCCCTTCGTCGTGCCGGGCCGCGTGGTGGACCTCGGCTGCGCCGCGGGCGGGCTGCTGGAGCGCGCGGCCCGCGACCCGCGGCTCGCGGAGTCCGACCTGTACGGGGTGGACGTGTCGCGCCACCTCGTCGCGGAGGCGGAGCACCGTCGCGCGCAAGGCGTGTTCGCGAACCCGAACGTCTTCTTCGCGCAGCGCAACTTGCTGCGCTCGGCCGTGTTCCCGCCGGCCTCGGTGAGCACGACGTTCACCGTCGCCCTCACGCACGAGATCGCCAGCTACGGCGCGGGCCGGGCCGACCTGGAGCTGCTGGCCCGGCGGATCTTCGAGCACACCGCGCCGGGCGGCGTGTGGGTGTGCTCGGACGTCCTGGGGCCGGTGGAAGGGGACCGGCCGGTGCACCTCGCGCTGGACGGCACGGGCGTGGGCGCCGAGCCGACGGACCTGGGTGGCTGGTCCACGCCGGACGTCGCCGCGCACGTGGACGCGCTGTCCCCGGCGGAGCGGCTGGTGCAGTTCGCCCAGGACTTCCCGGCGCTGTCGGGCGGCGCGTGCGACGTGCGCTGGGTCGCCGACGGCGTCGCGGAGCTGTCGCTGCGGGCCGCCGCCGAGTTCGTCTACACGCGCGACTACGTCGACAGCTGGCTGTCCGAGTGCCACGAGCGGTTCTGCGACATGACGTGGCCCGACTGGGTGGCGCTGCTGGAGGGCGTCGGGTTCGAGGTCGAGCCGGTGAGCGGATCGTGGCGCAACGAGTGGCTGGTCGAGAACCGGCTGTCCGTGGGGGCCGCGCTGCGCGACGCGGTGACCGGTGACCCGGTGGACTGGCCGGACACGCACGTGACGTTCGTGGCGCGGCGCCCGCTCTGACGGGTCAGTCGAGGTCGCGCACGGCCCGGGCCTCGACGTCGGCGAGCACCTCGTCGGCGACGTGCGCGGAGACCGCTCCGTCGTTGCGGGCCCGCACGACGACGTCGCGCTCGACCTCGACGGCGTCGCGCAGCAGCGCATCGACCTCCTGCCCGAACCGGCCCTCGGCGTCGTCCCCGGCCCGGCGTGCCTCGGACAGCGCGAGCTGGGCCGTGAGGTAGCCCTCGTACTGCAGGGCGACGGCCTCGCGGACGGGGCGGGGGACGTCGTCGCGGGCGCGGACGGCGTCCAGCGCGGCGCGGGTGGCCTGCTCGCGCAGCACGGCGACCTCGGCCGCCTCGTCGGCGGTGCTGCCGACGCCGAGCCACCGCACCACGGGGGCGAGGGTGAGCCCCTGGAGCACGAGCGTGGCCAGCACCACCACGAGCCCGACGAAGACGACGGTCGACCGTTCGGGGAAGTCCTCGCCCGTGGACATCACGTGCGGCAGGGCGAGCGCCGACGCGACGGTGACGACGCCGCGCATGCCCGCCCACGACATGACGACCGTCTCCCGTCGCGTGAACGCGCCGATCCCGGCGACCTCGGCGGGCACGCCCTGGGCGCGGGCGCGGCCGGCGAGCTGCCGCTCCAGCAGCCACACGGCGGGGAAGAGCCAGACGAACCGGAGCACGACGAGCACCACGACGACGCCGATCGCGAGGGGCAGCGCGGACGACGCGACGGGGTTGTCGTCCAGCACGCTGGTCAGCTCGAACCCGATGAGGACGAACACGAGACCGGTGATGAGGTAGTCGGCGTACTCCCAGACGGAACGGCCGAGCAGCCAGCCGCCGGACGTGACCGACGCGTGCGACACGGACCGCAGCACCAGGCCGAGGGTGAGCACCGCGAGCACGCCGGACCCGTGCAGCTGCTCCGCCCCGAGGTAGGCGGCGAACGGCAGCGCGATCGTGACGGTCGTCTCGGCGGCGGGCACGTGCAGGCGGCCGAGGACGCGGTGGCCGAGCCAGCCGCCGACGAGCCCCGTCCCGACCCCGACGACGACGGCGAGGACCAGGTCGAGCCCGACCTCGCCGACCGTCACCGACCCGGCGACCACCGCGGCGACGGCCACGTGGTAGAGCACGAGGGCGGTGGCGTCGTTGAACATGCCCTCGCCCTCGAGGACGGTGACGACGCGGCCCGGCAGGCGCAGCCGCCGGGCGACGGCGGTCGCGGCGACCGGGTCGGGCGGCGACACGATCGCGCCGAGCACCCACGCGACGGCCCACGGCGCACCGGCGGCGTGCGCGAGCACCGCGACGAGCGCCGCCGACGCGATCGTCAGCCCGACGGCGGTGAGCAGGATGGGGCGCGCCTGCTCCCGGAACTCCCGCACGGTGGCGCGCTGCGTCGCCGCGAACAGCAGGGGTGGCAGCACGAGCGGCAGGACGAGCTCCGGCTCCAGCCGCAGCTCCGGGGTGCCGGGCAGCAGGGGCAGGACGATGCCGAAGAGCGTGAGGAGCACCGGCAGCGGCACGCGCACCCGGTCGGCGAGCGGCGTGAGGACGACGATCCCCGCGACGATCAGCCCCCACAGCGCGATCGTCGACATGCGTCCTCCCTGGTCCCGCGGGTTCCTGTCCGCTGGTCGGCGCCAGTCTGCCGCGCGCCGCGGCCGGGCGCGCGGGCTGGCGCCCGGGGGCACGACGTTGTCGGGGGCGGGGCCTAGCCTCGACGCATGACGACGTCGCCGCAGGACGAGCTGGTGCTCCCCGACGCCGCCGCCTGGCGGGCCTGGCTCGACGAGCACGAGGACGACTGCCCCGAGGGCGTCTGGCTGGTGCTGGCTCGCAAAGGGCGGCCCGCCCCGACGACCCTCAACCGGGCCGACGCCCTCGACGAGGCGCTGTGCAGCGGCTGGATCGACGCGCAGGCGCTGAGCCGCGACGCCGACACCTCGCTGCAGCGGTACTGCCCCCGCCGCGCCCGCAGCATCTGGTCGGTGCGCAACCGCGACATCGTCGCCCGCCTCACCGCGGAGGGACGCATGCGCCCGCGCGGCCAGGCGGAGATCGACCGGGCGAAGGCCGACGGCCGGTGGGACGCCGCCTACGCCGGCCCCGCCACCGTGCAGGTCCCCGACGAGCTCGCCGCGGCGCTCGCCGCCAGCCCGCGGGCGACCCTCGCGTGGGGGAACCTCACGTCCCAGAACCGGTTCGCGATCCTCCACCGGATCACGAACCTCAAGAGGCCGGAGTCGCGGACGCGCAACGTCGAGAAGTTCGTCGCCATGCTGGAACGGGGCGAGACGGTCCACCCGCAGCGCCGTCCCCTGCTCGAGCCGTGACGGGTCCTCCCAGGACACGCACAGGACCTGCACGGACGTCCCCGAGCGTCGCCGAGCGTCCGCCGCGCGCCGAACCTAGGGTGACCGGGTGAGCACTCCCGGAACTGCGCGACCCAGCGGCGCCGACACCGTCCCCCTCAGCGTGCGCGGAGCCGCCGCCTGGTCGTGGCGGCTGCTGCTGATCGCCGCGGGCGTCGCCGCCATCGTGTGGGTGCTCGGCCAGCTCAAGACGATCGCCGTGCCGGTCGCGATCGCCCTGCTGCTCACCATCCTGCTGGCCCCGATGCGTCGCGCGCTCGAGAACGTCCGGGTGCCACGGGGGTTGGCGACCGCACTGTCGATCCTCGGCCTCATCGCGTTCGTGACCGGCCTCGTCGTGCTGGCGGGCCAGTCCATCGTCAACGGCTTCCAGGACCTGTGGGACCAGGCCGTGGCAGGCTTCCAGGAGTTCCTCGACTGGCTGTCCTCAGGTCCGCTGGGCCTCGACACGGCCAGCCTGGACGACCTGACCCAGGAGGCGCAGGACCTCGTCGCCGGGCAGACCAGCACCCTCATCTCGGGGGCGCTCGGTGCCGCGACGACGGTCGGTCACGTGCTGGTCGGCGTCATCATCACGCTCTTCTGCACCATCTTCTTCCTCCAGGACGGGCGCACCATCTGGACGTGGGTCGTCAACCTGCTGCCCGTCGGCGCCCGGGAGCGGGTGCACCAGTCGGGTCGCCGCGGCATCGTCACGCTGTCGTCGTACGTCCGCACCCAGATCCTCGTCGCCCTCGTCGACGCGATCGGCATCGGCGTCGGCGCGGCGTTCTTCGTGCCGTCGCTCGCCGTCTCCATCGGGATCCTCGTGTTCGTCGGCTCGTTCGTCCCGATCCTCGGCGCGATCTTCACGGGCGCCATCGCGTGCGCGGTGGTGCTCGTCGCGGAGGGCTGGGTGTCGGCGCTCATCATGCTGGGCATCGTGCTGCTGGTGCAGCAGGCCGAGAGCCACATCCTGCAGCCCTTCCTCATGGGGCACGCCGTGTCCCTGCACCCCGTGGCCGTGGTCCTCGTGGTCGCGGCCGGCAGCCTCGTGGCGGGGATCATCGGCGCACTGTTCGCCGTGCCGCTCGCGGCGGTGCTCAACACCGTCATCCAGTACCTGCACGGGCACGACAAGTTCCCCGAGCTGGGCACCGACGACCACGTCCCGCTCCTGAGACGCCCCACGCGGGCCGACCTGCCCGGGACGCTGCTGTGGGTCAACCGGCCCGGCGCGTCGGCCGGTGAGGACGGCACCGCGGCGACCGCCGCGGGCCCCGGACCGACGACCGGTGGCACGGACGACACCGACCCGCCGGCGACGCGCTGACCTGCCGACCCCGGCGGGCACCGTCCCCCGCCACCCCATACTGGGGGGCGTGAACGCAGCGAATCCTCTCGACCGGGTGACCCTCGACGACGTGCGGGCCGCTGCCGAGCTGCTCGACGGCACGGTGACACGCACCCCGGTGCACCGTTTCCGGGCGCTCGCGCAGCTGGCGGGAGCCGACGTCGTCCTCAAGTGCGAGAACCTCCAGCGGGCCGGGTCCTTCAAGATCCGCGGCGCCTACACGCGCCTGTCGCGGCTCTCGCCGCAGGAGAAGCGGCTCGGCGTCATCGCGGCGTCGGCCGGGAACCACGCCCAGGGCGTGGCACTCGCCGCGCAGCAGCTCGGCATCCCCGCGGTCGTGTACATGCCGCAGGGGGCGTCCGTACCGAAGCTCGCCGCCACCCGCGGCTACGGCGCCGAGGTCCGCCAGATCGGCACCTCCGTGGACGACGCCGTCGTCGCGGCCCGCGCCGAGGCCGCCCGCACAGGCAAGGTGCTGGTCCATCCGTTCGACCACCCGGACGTCGTCGCCGGGCAGGGCACCGTCGCCCTGGAGATCCTCGAGCAGGTGCCCGACGTCGGCACGGTCGTCGTGCCGCTGGGCGGCGGAGGCCTGGTGGCGGGCATCGCGACGGTCCTCGCCGAGGCGGCACCGCACGTGAAGGTCGTCGGGGTCCAGGCGGCGTCCGCCGCGGCCTACCCGGCGTCGCTGGCCGCGGGGCACCCGGTGCCCGGCGTGCTGGGCGGCACGATGGCGGACGGCATCGCCGTCGGCACCCCGGGCGACGTGCCCTTCGAGGTGCTGCACCGGCTCGGTGTCGAGGTCCGTACCGTCACCGAGGACCAGATGTCCCGCGCGCTGCTGTACGTCGCCGAGCGCGCCAAGCTCGTGGTCGAACCGTCCGCCGCGGTCGCCGTCGCCGCCGTCATGGACGCGCCGGGAGAGCTCCCCGGCACGATCGTGCCCGTCCTGACCGGCGGGAACATCGACCCGTTGCTGCTCCAGCGCGTCGTCCAGCACGGCCTGGTCGCCGCTGGTCGCTACCTGCAGATCTCCGTGCGGCTCGACGACAAGCCGGGTGCGCTCGCCTCGCTGCTGGACACCGTCGCCGCCGCGGAGGGCAACATCGTCCGCGTCGACCACCGCCGGACCGACACCGCGCTCGAGGTGTCCGAGGTGCTGGTGACCCTGCAGCTCGAGACGAAGGGCCCGGAGCACTGCACGGCCGTCCTGGACCGGCTGCGGCGGGACGGTTACGCCGTCTCCTGAGATCTCTTCGGCCGCGGGTGTCGATCGGGGCGTCCTCCGTTCGTCGTGGTGATGACGCGACCGACCGGGCCGCGTCGGAACCGGAGGAGACGGACCATGCGATTCCTGACGACGATCCTGCGGGGAGGTCCCGCGGTGGAGCGCCACCGGCGGGCGGTGGCCGGCCGACGGTACGGTGTCGGCGACGGCATCGATGCCGCCGACGTCGTGCTGTTCGGGCCGGTCGTGTACACCCGCCCGGCGACCCGGACCCGTTGAGGAGGCCGTGATGCGCTACCTGATGCTGGTGCTCTCCACCCCGCAGGACCCGGAGCTGACGCCGCAGGACGAGGCGGGAGCCCCGTCGATCGAGGACTGGGTCGACCGCTACTACGGCGACGGCACCGCCACGGCCGGGGACCGGCTGCGTCCGCCGTCCGACGCCGTGGGCGTGCGCGTGCGCGGCGGGAAGGTGCTCGTCACCGACGGACCGTTCTCCGAGGCGAAGGAGGCGATCGGCGGCTTCGACGTCATCGAGGCCCCCGACCTGGACACGGCGATCACGGTGGCCTCCGAGCACCCGATGGCGCACGCGGGCGCGATCGAGCTGCGCCCGGTGTGGCCGTTGGACCTCGACGGCCGGGACGGGGAGGCGTGATGCGTTACCTGTTCCTGATCCACGAGCCCGACGTGCCCGACCGGGGCCCGACCCCCGACATCGAGGACTGGGTGCACCGGCACGACGCCGACGGCTCCCGCGTGCTCGGCGAGCGCCTGCGCCCGGCGGCGGACGTCCGCCGGGTGCACGTCCATGACGGCCGGACGGTGGTGACCGACGGCCCCTTCATGGAGTCCAAGGAGGTGATCGGCGGGTTCGACGTCGTCGAGGCCCCGGATCTCGCGACGGCGCTCGCCATCGCCGCGGAGCACCCGGGGGCGTGGGGTGGCTCGACGGTCGAGGTGCACCCGTTCTGGCCGACGGACGGCGACGGGTCGGCGTGACGGGCGCGGCCGGCACCGCGGTCGAGGACGCGTTCCGCTCCGAGTGGGGGCGCGTCCTCGCCGCGGTCGCGCGGTCCGCGGGCGACCTGGACCTGGCGGAGGAGGCCACCCAGGAGGCGTTCGCGACCGCCGTGCGGACGTGGGCCCGCGACGGCGTGCCCGACCGGCCGGGTGCCTGGCTCACGACGACGGCGCGCCGCCACGCGATCGACGTGCTGCGCCGTCGTCGCACCGAGCGGGAGCGCACCGGCGAGGCCGCCCGCCTCGACGAGCGGGTGCGGCCCGGGTCGGTCGGCGGACCGACGGCCGACCCGGTGCCCGCGGAGGTGGCCGGCGGCCTGGAGGACGCCGCGTGGGAGCTCGACGACCCGGACGGCGACCTGCTCCGGCTGCTGTACACGTGCTGCCATCCCGCGATCCCGCTGGAGGGCCGGGTGGCGCTCACGCTGCGGTCGCTGACGGGCATGACGACGCCGCAGGTGGCGCGCGCGTTCCTCGTGCCGGAGGCGACGATGGCGCAGCGGCTCGTGCGGGCGAAGCGACGCATCCGCGACACGGGCATCGTGTTCCGGGTGCCGCCGCCCGCGCTGCTGGCCGACCGGACGGCGGGTGTGCTGGCGGTGCTGTACGTGCTGTTCACCGAGGGCTACGACGCGTGGGCGGAGCCTGCGGACGCCGTCGAGGGGGCGGCGGAGCGTCGGGCCCTGGCGGGGGACGCCGTGCGGCTGGCCCGGCTCGTGGCGCGGCTGCTGCCCGACGAGCCGGAGGCGCGGGGGTTGCTCGCCCTGCTGCTGCTCCAGCACGCCCGGCGGGACGCGCGGACCGCGGCCGACGGCTCGGCGAGCGTCCTGGCGGAGCAGGACCGGTCGCGCTGGCGGGCCGACGAGACGGCCGAGGGGCTGGCCGTGCTCGACGACGCGCTCGCCGCGGGCCGGGCCGGCCCGTACCAGGTGCAGGCGGCGGTCGCGGCGCTGCACGCGCGGGCCGCGGGCGTCGCGGACACCGACTGGGTGGAGATCCTCGCCCTCTACGACGTGCTGGTGGCGATGACGAGCTCGCCGGTCGTCGAGCTGAACCGGGCGGTCGCCGTGGCGGAGGTGCACGGCCCGGCCGCGGCGCTGGCGGTGCTCGACGCGGTGGCCGACGTCCCGGCGCTGGCCGGGTACCACCTGCTGCCCGCCGTCCGCGCCGACCTGCTCACCCGGCTGGGCCGTCCCGCCGACGCGGCGCTCGAGCTGCGCGCCGCCCTGGCGCTCGTCGACCGGGAGGGCGACCGGCGTCTGCTGACCCGTCGGCTGGCGGACCTCGCCGCGGCCGCCACCCGCCCTCCGCGCGGGACCTGACCCAGGCCGTCGCCACCCTGGTACGCAACGAGCGTGCTGGCTTGGTACCCCAAACCACCGTTTGGGGTACCAAGCCAGCACGCTCGTTGCACGCCGGGGGGGGAGGGCCGGGCAGGGTCAGACGGTGGTGGGCTGCGGCTCGGTGAGCAGCGGGTAGACGCCGTCGGCGTCGTGCACCTCGCGCCCCGTGACGGGCGGGTTGAAGACGCACACGCACGTGATGTCGGTGCGCGGGCGCACCTTGTGCTTGTCGTGGTCGTTCAGCAGGTACAGCGTGCCGGGGGCCAGCGGGTGCACCTCGCCGGTGGCGAGGTCCTCGATCTCGCCCTCGCCGGACGTGATGAACACGGCCTCGACGTGGTTGGCGTACCAGAAGAAGCTCTCGGTGCCGGCGTACAGGGTGGTCTCGTGGACGGAGAACCCGACACCCTCCTTGGCGAGGACGATGCGCTTGGAGCGCCAGTTCTCGCTGCGGACGTCGGCGTCGGTGTCGGTGATCTCGTCGAGGGTGCGGACGATCATGGTTCCTCCTCGGTTCCGGGGGTGGGGGCGCTGCGGGTCGGGACGACGGTGGTCAGCCCAGGGCGACGGCGAACGCCTCGTCGAGGATCTTCAGACCGCGGCGCAGCTCGTCCTCGGTGATCGTCAGCGGCGGCAGGAGCTTGACGACCTCGCCGTCGGGACCCGACGTCTCCACCAGCAGGCCGCGGCGGAACGCCTCCTCGGTGACCCGCCCGGCGGTCTCGCCGTCGGGGAGCTGGAGGCCGCGGGCCAGGCCACGGCCCTTGGCGACGAGCCCGGCGTCCGGGTAGCGGGACACGACCGTGTTGAAGTGGCTCTCGACGAGGAGGCCCTTGGCGCGCACGGCGCGCTCCAGGGTGTCGTCGGACCAGTAGGTGCGGATCGCCTCGGACGCCGTCGCGAACGCGGGCGCGAAGCCGCGGAAGGTGCCGTTGTGCTCGCCGGGCTCCCACACGTCGAGCTCGGGGCGCACGAGCGCGATCGCCATCGGCAGGCCGTAGCCGGAGATCGACTTCGACAGGCAGATGATGTCGGGCACGATGCCGGCCTCCTCGAAGGAGAAGAACCCACCGGTGCGGCCGCAGCCCATCTGGATGTCGTCGAGGACGAGCAGGATGTCGTGCGCCTTGCACAGGTCGGCCAGGCTGCGCAGCCACTCGGCGCGCGCGGCGTTGATGCCGCCCTCGCCCTGGACGGTCTCGACGATGACGGCGGCCGGCTTGTTGAGGCCGCTGCCGGAGTCCTCGAGCATCCGCTGGAAGTACTGGAAGTCCGGCACGTCGCCGTTGAAGTAGTCGTCGTACGGCATGGGGGTGGCGTGCACCAGGGGGATGCCCGCGCCGCCGCGCTTCATGGAGTTGCCCGTGACGGACAGGGCGCCGAGCGTCATGCCGTGGAACGCGTTGGTGAAGTTCACGACCGACTCGCGACCGGTGATCTTGCGGGCGAGCTTGAGGGCGGCCTCGACGGCGTTCGCGCCGCCCGGGCCGGGGAACACGACCTTGTGGTCGAGGCCGCGCGGCTCGAGGATGTGCGACCGGAAGGTCTGCAGGAACTCGCGGCGCGCGGACGTCAGCATGTCGAGGGAGTGGACCATGCGGTCGTCGGCCAGGTAGTCGAGGAGGACCTTCTTCAGCACGGGGTTGTTGTGCCCGTAGTTGAGCGACCCGGCGCCCGCGAAGAAGTCGAGGTACTCGGTGCCGTCCTCGGCGAAGACGGTCGACCCCACGGCCCGGTCGAAGACCACGGGCCAGGCGCGGGAGTAGCTGCGGACCTCCGACTCGAGGGCGGTGAAGCCCATCGGGTCGGTGGCCTGGTCGTGCGTCGGGCTGGTCAAGGTTGTCACGAATGACACTCCTTCGATGGTGCGCGCCGGTGCGGTGAAGGGACGGGGCTGCGTCGTCACCTGCGCGCCGTACCGGCGCAGCCCGTGGTTCGTGGTGGTGCGTGTCAGCGTCGGACGCCGTCGACGACGAGCAGCGGCTCGGCCTCGTGGCCGTCCGGGAAGTGCTCGGCGTCGAAGCCGTCGGTCTCGGTGAGGGTGGCGCCGCGGGAGTCGGCCCAGCGGCGGAACACGCTGCGGGAGGCGGCGTTGTCGACGGTCACGGTGGTCGCGAGGGAGGTCACGGCCGGGAGGTCGTCGATGACGGCGTCGAGCAGGCGTCCGGCGACCCGGCGCCCGCGCGCCCGCTCGTCGACGGCGACCTGCCAGCAGAACCAGCGGGTCGCGTCGGCGGGCAGCACGTAGCCGGAGACGAACCCGACGACGTCGCCGTCGAGGGTGGCGACGCGGCAGGTGTCGGCGAAGTGGGTGGCCAGCAGCAGGTAGCTGTAGGACGAGTTGAGGTCGAGGCTGCCGGAGTCGCGGGCGACGCGCCACATCGCGGCACCGTCGGCGACGGTGGGGCGGCGGATCGCCAGGCGCGCGGGCTCACGCTCGACGCGCTCGGCGTCGTGGTCGTTCTCGTCGGAGGAGCGGTCACGGGGGGCTGTGTCGAAGATCGTCATACCGTCGACGACCATAGACACATGCGAGGCAATTTCTCACCCTGAACTTGACCAGATCGAGGGGGAGGGCACCGGCTTATCGCTGAAACGGTGCGGCACAGGGCGGAATCGACTCTCGTCGGCGTGTCGCGCTCTGGCGTGTCGCCCTGGGGCGGGTCCGTGGGCACCGTCGTCGGTGCCCACGGACGGGCGCGTCAGCCGTGGAACGGCTTCGCGGAGGTGATCTCCACGGGGATCTCGCGCCCGTTCGGCGCGGTGTAGCTGGCGGCGTCCCCGACCTTCTTGCCGTCGATCGCGGCACCCAGGGGGGAGGTCGGCGAGTAGACGTCGAGGTCCGTGGTGCCCGCGATCTCGCGGGAGCCCAGCAGGAACGTCATCTCGTCGCCGGCGACCAGGGCGGTGACGACCATCCCGGCCTCGACGGTGCCGTCGTCGGCAGGCGTGCCCACCTGGACGGTCCGCAGCTTCTCGGTGAGCTCGCGGATCCTGGCCTCGTTCTTCGCCTGCTCCTCGCGGGCGGCGTGGTAGCCGCCGTTCTCCTTGAGGTCGCCCTCGTCGCGGGCGGCGGCGATGCGCTCGGCGATCTCGGTACGGGCAGGGCCGGACAGGTGCTCCAGCTCCGCCTTCAACCGGTCGTGAGCCTCCTGGGTGAGCCAGGTGACGTTGTCGGCCACGGCTCTCCTTTCGTGGTGCTCGGTCATGCCCGGCGCGGGCCGCGCGCAGCCTGCCGACGGGCGTCGGCACGCGCGTCGGCTCGTGCGGGGCTGGCGTGTGAATCCCTCAGGATAACCGATGGCGGCGGGATTCCTGCCCGGTCTGCTGCCGATCGGGTGCCCGGCCAGGGGTGTCGCGACCGGTCGCGGTCAGTCGTCGACGACGTCGCAGCCCACGACCGTGGCCGTGGTCGCCTCCTCGGACGTGCCGACCGTCACCTCGTAGGCGCTGGTGCGGGTGTCGGCCGGCCCCACCTCGACGTCCAGCGTGCCGACCTGCGCGTAGCTGGGGGACAGGGCGTCGACGGTGCACACCGCGCGCGTGCCGGGCGGCATGTGCACCTGGAACGACGCGTCCACGTGCTCCGCGTCCACGACGTCGAAGCCGATGTCCTCGTACTCCACCGGCGAGGCCTGCTGCTGGACGGCCGTGTACCAGCCGACCGCGCCGACCGCCGCGGCGAGCGCCACGCCGATCGCGACCTTCCGCCCGCGCCCGGAGCCGCCGGTGGCCGGGCGGCGTGCCTTCCCGTACCGGTCGGACGGCCCGGTCGTCCCCGTCGGGGGCTGTGCCTCGCTCATGACACCATTGTGCTCGAAGCCCCGGCAGTCCCGAGCCTCCAGGAGGACATCCGTGACCGGTGAGACGCTGCGCCTCATGGCGGTCCACGCCCACCCCGACGACGAGTCGAGCAAGGGGGCCGCGACGACGGCCCGCTACGCGGCCGAGGGCGTCGAGGTGCTCGTGGTGACCTGCACCGGCGGGGAGCGGGGAGACGTCCTGAACCCGTCGTTCGCCGTCCCCGAGGGGCACGGCTTCGAGTCCCTGGAGGACAAGCGCGCGGTGCGCCGCCTGGAGATGGCGGCCGCCGCGGAGGCGCTGGGCGTGCAGCAGCGGTGGCTGGGCTTCGTGGACTCCGGCCTGCCGGAGGGCGACCCGCTGCCCCCGCTGCCGGACGGCTGCTTCGCGCTGCTGCCGCTCGAGGAGGCGACCGCGCCGCTGGTGGAGCTGGTGCGCGAGTTCCGCCCGCACGTCATGACGACCTACGACCCCTCGGGCGGCTACCCGCACCCGGACCACATCAGGTGCCACGAGGTGTCCGTCGAGGCGTACCACGCGGCGGGCGACCCCGAGCGCTACGTGGTCGAGGGCGGTGCCGCCCCGTGGGAGCCGCTCAAGCTGTACTACAACCACGGCTTCTCGATGGCGCGGCTGCGGGCCGCGCACGAGGCCATGGAGGGCGCGGGCCTGGAGTCCCCGTTCGGCGACTGGATCGAGTCCCGCACGGCCCGCGAGATCCCCGAGCGGGAGGTGACGACGCGCGTCGAGGTGGCCGACTTCTTCGACCGGCGGGACGCCGCGCTCGTCGCGCACGCCTCGCAGATCGACCCGGGCGGGTTCTTCTTCGCGGTCCCGCGCGACATCGAGGTGGACGTCTGGTCCACCGAGGAGTTCGAGCTCGCGGACTCGCGCGTGCCGACGTCGACGCCGGAGGACGACCTGTTCGCCGGTGTCCGGAAGGAGAGCTGAGTTGCCCTACGCGTTGGTCGGCCGACTGGCCGCGGCCGTGGACCCCACCCCCTCGCCGAGCCCGACGGCACGCCGCCTGGAGGACTGGCAGGTGACTCCGGGCCTGGAGGGCTTCCTGGCGACCTTCGGGGTCGCGGCAGTGGCCGTCCTGCTGTTCCTGTCGCTGACGCGGCACATGCGCAAGGCGAACGCGTACGCGCGCGAGCACGGCATCGAGGTGCCGCAGCGGCGCACCATCGGGTTCCGTGCCGACGCGGAGCCGGGGCCGGGCGCGAGCCCGACGGGACCGGACGGCGACGGCGCGGACTCGGCGGCTTCCCCGGGGCCGGACGGCGGCGGTGGTTCCGGCCGGGAGCCGCGCCCGGACGCACCGTGACCACGCGGGTCACGGTCGCGCAGGTCGCGGTCTCGGACGACCGTGCGGCCAACCGCCAGCTCGTCGCGGACGCGTTCGGCGCGGCCGCGAAGGTCGGTGCGGACCTGCTGCTCCTGCCGGAGTACGCCTCGGCGTACCACCCGCGCGGTGTCGGCGTGGAGCACGCGGAGCCGCTGGACGGGCCCTTCGTCGCCACGTTGCGGCGCCTCGCGGCGCAGCACGGCGTCGCGGTGCTGGCGGGCGTGACCCTGCCGGGCGCGGCACCCGCCGACGGGGAGCGGGCGCGGGCCGTGAACGCGGTCGTGGCGGTGGACGGCGCGGGCGACCTCGCCGGCGTGTACCGCAAGATCCACCTCTACGACGCCTTCGGCGCCCGGGAGTCGGACCGCCTCGAGCCCGGGCCGGTGGACGCCGCCCCGCTCACCCTGCGCGTGGGCGAGCTGACCTTCGGCGTCATCACCTGCTACGACCTGCGGTTCCCGGAGTCGGCGCGACGCGTCGTGGACGCCGGGGCGGACGTCCTGGTGGTGCCCGCCGCGTGGCTGGACGGGCCGGGCAAGGCGCTGCACTGGCGGACGCTGCTGTCCGCGCGGGCGATCGAGAACACGATGGTGACCATCGGCGTCGGCATGGCGGGCAAGGGCCTGACGGGCCGCTCGACCCTGGTGGGTCCCGACGGCGTCGTCGGGCTGGAGATGGACGAGACCCCGCAGTACCGCACGGTGGACCTCGACCCGGCCCCGCTGGCGGCGGTGCGGGCGGCGAACCCGTCGCTGGCGAACCGCCGCTTCACGGTGGTGCCGCGCTGAGCGTCGCGGCTCAGACGGTGAGGGTCGCGAGGTAGATCGCGACCGTGTGGCAGGCGAAGCCCACGACGGTCAGCGCGTGGAAGATCTCGTGGAACCCGAACCAGCGCGGCGACGGGTCGGGGAACTTCGTGCCGTAGACGACCGCGCCGAGGGTGTAGGCGAGCCCGCCGGTGACGACGAGCCAGACGATGGCGGGGCTCCCGTTGGCCCAGAACTGGTCGATGTAGGCGACGGCGACCCAGCCGAGCGCGACGTACACGGGGACGTAGAACCAGCGGGGCGCGTTCATCCACAGCACGCGCGTCAGCAGGCCCGCGACGGCGCCGCCCCAGACGATCCAGAGCATCGTGGTGGCGGTCTGCGGTGGCAGGAGCGCGACGGCGAGCGGCGTGTAGGTGCCCGCGATGATGAGGAAGATGTTCGAGTGGTCGAGGCGGCGCAGCACCGCGGCGACGCGGGGCGACCAGTCGCCGCGGTGGTAGACGGCGCTGGTGCCGAACAGCATGAGGGCGCTGAGCCCGAAGATGGCGGCGGCGACCTTGCCGGCGACCGGTTCGGCGAGCACGACGAGCACGATGCTGGCGGCCAGGGCGAGGGGGGTCGTGACGAGGTGGATCCAGCCGCGGAGCCGCGGCTTGAGCCTGCGGGCCTGCGCGGCGGCGGACGTGCCGACGCTCTGCACGGCCCCGGTCACCGTGTCGCGGGCCCCGGACGTGGCCCCGCGGGCGGCGGTGCCGACGTCGGCGGGGTCGGGCACGCTCGTGCGGCGCCTCCGGTCGGCGGTTCCTGCCACGGCACTCTCCTGGGTCTGCGGGGTCGGACGTAACCTACGCTTCCGTAGGTTACGGCAGCGGAGGGGGCGCGCGGACCCGATGTCGCCAGGGGCCTGTGAAGATCGTGCGACGGGTCCGCGCGGGGCGCGAGCGGCGGTCCGACGACGGCGGTGACGCCACGGCGCTGCAGGGTACCGTTGTCCCGATTCGTCCGCCCCGAGACCCCGAGGACCTCGTGCGCCTTCCCCACCCGCTGTACCGGCTCTACGAGCACCGGCTCGCGGCGTCGCTGACCGGCCCGGGCACCCCGCGGCACGTCGGCGTCATCCTCGACGGCAACCGCCGCTGGGCCCGGTCTTTCGGGGAGACGGCCGCCACCGGCCATCGCCGCGGTGCGGACAAGATCGCGGAGTTCCTCGGCTGGGCGTCGGAGCAGGGCATCGAGGTCGTCACCCTGTGGATGCTGTCGACCGACAACCTGGCGCGGCCGAAGGCGGAGCTCACCGACCTGCTCGACATCATCTCGGACGCGGTGAGCGATCTCGCCGCCACCGGCCGCTGGCGGCTGCGGGTCGTGGGCCGGCTGGACCTGCTGCCGGAGCGGCTCGGCCAGGCGCTGCGCGCCGCCGCGGCGGCCACGGGGGACGTGGACGGGCTGCAGGTGAACGTCGCCGTCGGGTACGGCGGCCGCCACGAGATCGCCGACGCCGTGCGGGCCTACCTGCGGGCGGCGGCCGACAGCGGCGCCACCCTGGCGGACCTGGCCGACAGCATCGACGTCGAGGACATCGCCGACCACCTGTACACCAAGGGCCAGCCCGACCCGGAGCTCGTCATCCGAACCTCCGGCGAGCAGCGGGTGGGCGGCTTCCTCATGTGGCAGAGTGCGCACTCTGAGCTGTACTTCTGCGAGGCGTACTGGCCGGACTTCCGTCGCGTCGACTTCCTGCGGGCGTTGCGCGACTACTCCCGGCGGGAGCGCCGGCTGGGGCGTTGACATCGGCGGGGGAGCCGGGACAGGGGGAGCGTGATGACCGCCTCGACGTCGAGCGTGCCGGGCACCGCCAAGGAGGCGGCCCGCACCTGGGAGGCGCTGTTCCGCACGCAGGTCACGCTGATGCGGCGCTTCCAGGCCGACGACGTGTGGGTCGAGCTGTCGATGCGCGAGTACGACGTGCTGTTCACCCTGTCCCGGGCCGACGACGGTGCGCTGCGCCTGCGCGACCTCAACGAGAACGTGCTGCTCGCCCAGTCGTCGCTGTCGCGGATGGTGGAGCGGCTCGAGACCCGCGGCCTGGTGACGCGGTCGGTGCCGTCGGACGACGCGCGGGGCACGCTCGTCGCGCTCACCCGGGAGGGGCGGCGCCTCCAGAAGCAGGTCGGACGCCGGCACGTGCGGGCGATGGACCAGTACGTGGGCTCCGCGCTGGACTCGGCGGAGCAGGCCGAGCTGACGCGACTGCTGGACCGGTTGCGCCGGGCACAGCCGGAGATCGCGGACTGGTCCCCGCCAGGCTGACGGCAAGCGCTATCCTCGCCGCGTGACACCGTCGACACAGCCCGCGTCCGTGACTCCCGCCGACCCTCCGCACGTGGTGGTGGCCCCCGACTCCTTCAAGGGCAGCCTGAGCGCGGCCGAGGTCGCCGCGGCGGTCCGGGAGGGCGTGCTCGCCGCGGTGCCGGGCGCCCGGGTCACCTGCCTGGCGATGGCCGACGGCGGTGAGGGGACGCTCGACGCGCTGGTCACCAGCTGGGGCGTCGACGTGCACGAGGTCGCCACGTGCGACGCCGTGGGCCGCCCCACCAGCGCTCGCTGGGCGGTGTCCCCGGACGGCCGGACCGGCGTCGTCGAGCTCGCGGAGGCGAGCGGGCTGCCCGGCGTCTCCGACGAGCCCTTGCAGGCCCTGCATGCGCACACGCGCGGCACGGGCGAGCTCGCGGCGGCCGTGCTGGACGCCGGGGTCGTGGAGGTGCTGGTCTGTCTGGGCGGGTCCGCGTCGACCGACGGCGGGTCCGGGGTGCTCGTCGGGCTCGGTGCCCGCCTGCTCGACGCCGACGGGGCGCCCGTCCCCGACGGCGGCGAGGGCCTGGCCCGGGTGGCACGGCTCGACCTCGACGGCCTGCACCCGCGAGCCCGGGAGGTGCGCTGGCGGCTCGCCGTGGACGTGACGAACCCGCTCGTGGGGGAGCTGGGCGCGGCCGCGGTCTTCGGCCCGCAGAAGGGTGCGAGCCCGGGGGACGTCGTCTTCCTCGACGAGGCGTTGACGCGCTGGGCCGCGCTGCTGGAGCGGGAGACCGGCGTGCACGTCCACGACCTGCCCGGCGCCGGGGCGGCCGGGGGGGTGCCCGCCGCCCTCGTCGCGGTGCTGGGCGCCGAGCCGGAGCCGGGTGCCGCCCTGGTCGCCGAGGCGGTCGGCCTGCCGGCGGCGGTGGCCGACGCGGCGCTCGTGGTCACCGGCGAGGGGTCCTTCGACTCCCAGTCCGTGCGCGGCAAGGTCGCCGACGGGGTGGCCCGGGTCGCGGCCGCGTCCCCGGCGCGGCCGCCGGTGGTGGTGCTGGCCGGTCAGGTGCTGCTGCCCGCCGAGCAGACCCGGGCCGCCGGCATCACGGCGGCGTTCTCCATCGCGCCCGGCCCGGTCGCCCTGGAGGACCTGCTGCCGCGCACGGCCGCACGCCTGACCGACCTGGCCGCGTCCGTGACCCGCCTGGCCCTGGCGCAGAGCTGACGGGCGTCGGTTGACGGACGGCGGGACCCGTGGGGTCGCCGCCCGCTCGATCTGACGGTCTGTGCTTTCAATGTCACGTCGGGAGCGGCGGCGATCGGTCGTGAGGCCGCGGGGGACGGGTGGATGATGGGTTCCATGCCTGCGACCCCCCGGTCACTCGACGTTGCCCCGTACGACGCGCTGCTGCTGTACTCCTTCGGCGGTCCGAACAAGCCCGAGGACGTCGTCCCGTTCCTGCGGAACGTGACGGTCGGCAAGGGCATCCCGGACGCCCGTCTGGAGGAGGTCGGCGAGCACTACTACGGGTTCGGCGGCAAGAGCCCCATCAACGAGCAGAACCTCGAGCTGAAGGCGGCGCTCGAGGCGGAGCTCGCCCGCCGCGGCATCGACCTGCCGGTCGTGTGGGGCAACCGCAACTGGGAGCCGTTCACCACCGACGCGATCGACGAGCTGGAGCGGATCGGCGCGCAGCGTGCCGTGGCGCTCGTGACGTCCGCGTACTCGTCGTACTCCGGGTGCCGGCAGTACCGCGAGGACCTCGCCGTCGTGCTCGAGAAGCGCGGCCAGCTCGACGACTCCGGCTCCACGGGTGTCGAGCTCGACAAGATCCGCTCGTACTTCAACCACCCCGGCTTCGTGCAGGCGAACCTCGACGCCGTCGCCGACGGCTTCGCGGAGCTCGTGGCGAAGGGCGGCGACCCGCGCTCGGCGCGCCTGGTGTTCGTCACCCACTCCATCCCGGACACGATGGAGGCCGCCTCGGTGGTCTCGCAGGCCACGTACTCCGCCCAGCACCTGGACGTCGCGCGCAGCGTGGTGGCAGGGCTCGCCGAGCGGCTCGGGCACGACGTCGCCTGGGACCTCGCCTACTGCTCCCGCTCGGGCCCGCCGAGCCAGCCGTGGCTCGAGCCCGACGTCAACGACCACCTCGAGGCGCTGGCCGCCGACGGCGTGACGGACGTCGTGATGGCCCCGATCGGCTTCGTCTCGGACCACATGGAGGTCGCCTACGACCTCGACACCGAGGCGATGGCCACGGCCGGCGAGCTCGGCCTCACGGCGGTGCGGGCGGGCACGGTGAGCACGCGGGAGCCGTTCGTGCGCGGCCTGGTCGACCTGCTCCTGGAGCGCGCCGCGATCGCGCGGGGCGAGGACGTCGCCGAGGCGACGGTCGGCGACCTGCCGCCGTTCCGCTCGGTGTGCGCGCCCGGCTGCTGCCTGCGCCGCGACGGCGAGCCGAGCGGCGTGCCCGCCCTGTGCGGCTCCGGCCTCTACTCCTGATCCCTGCCACCGCGCCCCGACCCGAGGAGACACGGCACCCATGAGCGACACCCACGTCCACGGCGACACGGGCCACGACGTCGACACCGCGGCGATCAACGCCGGCATCCGGTACACGATGTGGTCGGTGTTCGCGCTGACGGAGACGCTGCCCGCGGCCACCTCGGCGCGCGCCGCGATGGTCGCGGAGGCCGAGGACGCGGCCTGGGGCGGCGCCTCGGAGCGCGACGCCGCGGCGACCGAGGGCGACGTCGTCGTGCGCGGCTGGTACGACGTGGGCGGGCTGCGCGGCGACGCGGACCTCATGCTGTGGACGCACGGGCCGAGCATCGAGGCCGTGCAGGCGGCGTACCGCCGCGTCCGTGCGACGGCGCTCGGCCGGGGTCTGGAGCCGGTCTGGTCGGTGGCGGCGCTGCACCGGCCGGCGGAGTTCAACCGCGGTCACGTGCCCGCGTTCCTCGCGGGCGAGCAGCCGCGCGACTACCTGTGCGTGTACCCGTTCGTGCGGTCCTACGACTGGTACCTGCTGCCCGAGGGGGAGCGCCGCACGATGCTGCGGGACCACGGCATGGCCGCCGCGGGCTACAAGGACGTGCGGGCGAACACCGTCTCGGCGTTCGCCCTCGGGGACTACGAGTGGCTGCTGGCGTTCGAGGCGGACGAGCTGCACCGCATCGTCGACCTCATGCGGGACCTGCGCGACACCGAGGCCCGTCGCCACGTGCGCGAGGAGATCCCGTTCTTCACGGGCCCCCGCACGACGCTCGCCGCCTGGGCGGACGCGCAGCCGCTGGACTGACGCGCGCGGCGGTCCGCGTGCCGCCGCCGAGATGCTCAGCATGCTGATCTTTGTCATGCTGGACGCATGAGCGCACCGACCGGCACCTCCGCAGGACCGACCGCCGCCGACCGGGTCCGGCAGGTGGTGGTGCTCGTCGGTGCCCTCGTCGCCGTCGCCGCCGCCGCGATCGGCGCGGGGGCGTTCGGCGGGCAGCCCATCGAGCAGGCCGCGGACGGCGCGCTGTCCGCCGAGGCGACGGTCGTCGCGCCCGACAACCCGGCGTTCCGCATCTGGTCGGTCATCTACCTCGGCCTCGTCGTCACCGCCGTCGTCCAGGCCCTGCCCGGGCGCGCCGCCGACCCGCGCTGGCGGGTCACGAGCTGGTGGGTGCTCGCCTCCATGGTGCTCAACGCGCTGTGGATCGGGGTCGTGCAGGCCGGCTCGGTGTGGGGGAGCGTCGTCGTCATCGCCGTGCTGCTCGTCGTGCTCGGCATCCTCGTCGACCGCCTGGTGCGGCACGCGCGCACCCGCACCCTCGACGGCGTCGTCGTCGAGGCGACCGTCGGTCTCTACCTCGGTTGGGTGAGCGTCGCGACGCTCGCGAACGTCGCCGCCGCGCTGGCCTCCGAAGACGTCGGGGAGCTCGGCCTGGGAGCCAGCGCCTGGGGTTCCACGCTCGTCGTCGCCGGCGCCGTCGTCGCGGTCGGCGTCGCCGCGCGCACCGCCCCGCACCGCCCCGTGATCGCCGTCGCGACCGGCCTGGCCACGGGGTGGGGGCTCGCCTGGATCGCCGTGGCGCGCTTCCAGGGACCGCTGCTCGACGACACCGTCGCCTATGCCGCCGTGCTGAGCGCCGTCGTCGCGGCGGTCGTGCCCGTCGTGCTGGTGGTCGTCGCCCGACGACGTCGCTGACCGGTCAGCGGGGGAGCGTCCCGGTCACGACCAGCCCGCCCGCCCCGTCGGCAGTCGGTGGTCCCGGCGCCGCACGCTCGTCCCACGGCTCGTCCCACGGCTCGTCCTCGGCCGCACCGCGGACGACGGCGGCCGTCAGGCCCGCCGCCCGCATCACGGCGGTCGCGGCCTCGACCTGCCCGGCACCGACCTCCACGAGCAGCGACCCGCCGGGAGCGAGCCAGGGTGCGGCCTCCCCGGCGACGCGCCGCACGACGTCGAGCCCGTCGTCGCCGCCGTCGAGCGCGACCACGGGCTCGTGCTCGCGGGCCTCCGGCGGCAGCGTGCGCAGGGTGCCGGTCGGCACGTAGGGGGCGTGGCAGAGCAGCACGTCGACCCGGCCGCGCAGCCCCGGCGGCAGCGGGGCGAACAGGTCTCCGGTGTGCACGATGCCGCCCAGCGGACCCACGTTGGTCACGGCGTGCGCCGTCGCGACGGGGTCGAGGTCGCTCGCGTGCAGCTCGACGGCGGTCCCGCCTGCCCGGGCCGCCAGCAGCAGGGCGCCGCCCACCGCGCCGCACCCGCAGCACAGGTCCAGCACGACCGCGGGCACGGGCGGCGGACCGGCGGTGCCGCCGGTGGGCAGGAGGCCCGCCCCGACGTCCACCAGCAGCTCGCTGCGGCGACGCGGCACGAACACCCCCGGCCCGACGGACCAGCGCCGCCCGGCGAGCTCCGCCCAGCCGAGGACGTGCTCCAGCGGCTCGCCCGCCACCCGGCGAGCCACGAGCGCCTCCAGGGCGGCGCCGTCCACGCCGTCCGGCGCACCCGCTTCCGGGAGCCGGGCCGCGTCGAGCAGCAGCGCCGCCTCGTCCTCGGCGAACACGCAGCCCGCGGACCGCAGCCGGGCCACCAGCCCGGCGGCCACCGGGACGGCCCGCCCCGCACCGATCCCGGGGGAGGCGTCGCCGTCCGCCGCCGGACCCCGCGCGGCGCGGCTCAGGGGTACAGCCCGCGGATCTGGTGCGCCTCGGCCGTGCGCTGCACACCGATGATCAGCGCCGCCTCCCGCAGCGACAGCCCGTCGCGGCGGGCCAGCGCCGACACCGACGCGTACGCCGACGCCATGCGGCGGGCGAGCTTCTCGGCGATCTCCTGCTCCGTCCACCAGTACGCCTGGTTCGCCTGCACCCACTCGAAGTAGGACACGACGACGCCGCCCGCGTTCGCGAGCACGTCCGGCACCACCGTGACGCCCCGCGCGGCCAGGATCTCGTCGGCGGCCGTCGTGGTGGGGCCGTTCGCCCCCTCGACCACCCAGCGCGCCCGCACGGTCGGCGCCGTCGCCGCCGTCAGCACGCCCTCGACGGCGGCCGGGACCAGGACGTCGACGTCGAGGGCCAGCATGTCCTCGTTCGACACCGGGTCCGCGCCGTCGAACCCGACGACGGTCCCCGTCTCGGCGACGTGCGCCACCAGGCGTGCCACGTCCAGACCGGCGTCGTCGCGGACGCCGCCGTACTGGTCGCTGACCGCGACCACCCGGGCCCCGCGCTCGGCGAAGATCGCCGCGGCGTGCCCGCCGACCTTGCCGAAGCCCTGGATCGCGACCGTCACCGCCTCCAGCGGGACCTCCGCCTCCTTGAGCGCCGCGGCCGTGACGTGCACGATCCCCGCGCTGGTCGCCGTGCCGCGACCCAGCGACCCGCCGACCGCGAGCGGCTTGCCCGTGACGACCGCCGGGATCGTGTACCCGCGGTTCACGGAGTAGGTGTCCATGACCCACGCCATCGTGCCCGCGTCCGTGCCCATGTCCGGCGCCATGATGTCCGTGTCCGGGCCGATGACCGGCATCAGCTCGGACGTGTACCGCCGTGTCACGCGCTCCAGCTCGGCCGACGAGTGCTCCCGCGGGTCGATGCCGATGCCGCCCTTCGCGCCGCCGAACGGCAGGTCCGCGATCGCGCACTTCCAGGACATCCACATCGCCAGCGCCCGCACCTCGTCGATGTCGACGCTCGGGTGGTAGCGCAGCCCGCCCTTGCCGGGCCCGCGGGACACGTTGTGCTGCACCCGGAACCCGTGGAACAGCACCGAGGAGCCGTCGTCGCGGCGCAGCGGCACCGCCACGTGCATCTCACGGCGCGGGGTCGCGAGCATCTGGTGCAGTCCGTCGTCGTAGCCCAGGTGGGCGACCGCCGTCGCGAGCTGGTGGTGCGCCGTCGCCAGGGGCGAGGCGTCGGCCGCGGGGGCCGGGCGGGTCGACGTCGTCGTCAACGGGTCCTCCTCGGAGGTTCGGGGGCGGGTCCTGGGGTGGTGGCCCCGCCGGGTCTCGCGGTCCGTTCCGGGCCACAAGGAGAACGTACCCCCGTCCGGGCGTCGGAGGCTTGGCAGCCAGCCGCGCCGCCGGCGCCGGATCCGTACAAGACGCCCACGGCCCCGCGGGGGCACAGTGGAGGCATGAGCCTTCCTGTCCCCGAGCGCGGCACCACCACCCCTGGGGCCGCCGACACCCCCGCGCTGGTCGAGGACGCCGTCGCCCTCGCCCACGCCTGGATCGCCGCCGCCGACCGGGCCGGCGCCACCACGACCCGCGCCGACCGGCGCACCCGCGCGACCGCCGAGCGTCTCGGCGCCCTCGTCGCCGACCCCGCGGGCCTCGAGCTCGCCGTCGGGTTCGTCGACGACGTCGCCCGCCCGCAGGACGTCCGCGTCGCCGCGAAGGCGCTCGCCCGGCTCGGCGGTGACGCCGGGGCCGCGTCGTTCCTGTCGCCGGTGGACCGCACCCTGTTCAAGGTCGGCGCGGCCGTCGCCCCGACGCTGCCGTCCGTGGTCGTGCCCGCCGCCCGCGTGCGGCTGCGCCAGCTCGTCGGGCACCTCGTCGCCGACGCCGGCGCGGGCCTGGGCAAGCACCTCGCGCGCACCCGCGCCGAGGGCTACACCCTCAACGTCAACCTGCTCGGCGAGGCCGTGCTCGGCGCCGACGAGGCCGACGCCCGCCTGGGGCGCACCCTGGAGCTCGTGCGGCGCCCCGACGTCGACTACGTGTCCGTCAAGGTGTCGTCCGTGGCCGCCCAGCTCGTCACCTGGGACCTCGAGGGCTCGCGCCGCCGCGTCGTGGAGCGCCTGCTGCCGCTGTACCGGGCCGCCCGCGACCACGGCGTGTTCGTCAACCTCGACATGGAGGAGTACCGGGACCTCGCCCTGACGACCGCCGTGTTCCGCGACGTCCTCGACCGGGACGAGCTGCGCGACCTCGAGGCCGGCATCGTGCTCCAGGCATACCTGCCCGACGCCCTCGGCGCGCTCGACGAGCTCACCGCGTGGGCGCAGCAGCGTGTCGCCGCCGGCGGCGCCCGCATCAAGGTGCGGCTCGTCAAGGGCGCCAACCTCGCCATGGAGCACGTCGAGGCGGAGCTGCACGACTGGGAGGTCGCCACCTACCCCTCCAAGCCGGACGTCGACGCGAACTACGTGCGTCTGCTCGACCACCACCTCACCCCCGAGCGCACCGCCGCCGTGCGGGTCGGGGTCGCCTCCCACAACCTGTTCCACGTCGCGCTGGCGGTGCTGCTCGGCCGCGCGCGCGGCGTCAGCGAGGGCCTCGACGTCGAGATGCTCCAGGGCATGGCCCCGATCGAGGCGCGCCTCGTCAAGGGCGAGGTCGCCAAGGACGGCGGGCGCGTCGTCCTCTACACGCCCGTCGTGCGCCCCGAGGACTTCGACGTCGCCATCTCCTACCTCGTGCGCCGCCTGGAGGAGAACGCCGCCGCGGCCAACTTCCTGCACGCGTCGTTCGCGCCCCCCGCGCAGGTGCCCGGCGTCAGCGGCACCGCCATGGAGCGGCAGGAGGTCGCGTTCCGCGCGTCCGTCACCCACGGCGTCGACTACGCGCCGCAGGACGTCGCCCCGCGTCGCCGCACCCGCTTCGCACCTCACGGCGTCCCCCCGGTCGGACCCGACGCCGGGACCGGACGGACACCGGCGGACCGTCCGGGATCGCCCGCCGGGTTCCGCAACGCCGCCGACACCGATCCCGCCGTCGCCGAGCACCGGGCGTGGGCCGCGCGCCTCGTCGGCCCCGACAGCGGGTACGTGCCCGTGCAGGCCCCCGAGGTCGCCGACGTCGCCACGATCGACACGGCCGTCGCCCGCGCCGTCGAGGTGGGCCGCGCCTGGGCCGCCGTCGCGCCCGGCGACCGGGCCCGCGTCCTGCGCGACGCCGCCCGCCGGATCGAGGCACGCCGCGGCGACCTCGTGGCCGCCGCCGTGCACGAGGCGGGCAAGACCGTCGCCGAGGCCGACCCCGAGATCACCGAGGCCGTCGACTTCGCGAACTACTACGCCGCCGCCGCCGAGGCCCTCGACTCGATCGACGGTGCCGACTTCCGCCCCGACGGCGTCACCCTCGTCACCCCGCCGTGGAACTTCCCCGTCGCCATCCCCGTGGGTGGTGTCCTCGCGGCGCTCGCGGCCGGCTCGGCCGTCCTCGCCAAGCCCGCGCCGCCCACGCCGCGCTGCTACGAGCTGGTCGTCGAGCCCGTGCGCGACGCGCTCGCTGCCGCCGCCGCGTCGCTCGGCCTGGCCGACGACGTCGCCCGGGACGTCGTGCAGTACCTGCGGGTGCCCGACGGCGACCTCGGCCGGCACCTCGTCACCCACCCGGACGTGGCGCGCGTCGTCCTCACCGGCTCGATCGAGACCGCCGAGATGTTCGCCCGCTGGCGCCCCGAGCGGCCCGTCCTCGCCGAGACCTCCGGCAAGAACGCGCTGATCGTCACGCCCTCCGCCGACCTCGACCTCGCCGTCTCCGACGTCGTCCGGAGCGCCTTCGGGCACGCCGGGCAGAAGTGCTCGGCCGCGTCCCTGGTGATCCTCGTCGGCTCCGTCGGCGACCCGACCACCACGACCGGCGAGCGGTTCCGCCGCCAGCTCGTCGACGCCGTCCGCTCGCTCGCCGTCGGTCCGTCGACCTCCCTGTCGACCGTCATGGGGCCCCTCACCGAGCCCGCGACGGGCAAGCTGCACCGCGCCCTGACCGCCCTGGAACCGGGGGAGTCGTGGCTCGTGGCACCACGCCGCCTCGACGACGTCGCCGTCGACGCCGGGCTCGACCCGGACCGCCTGTGGACCCCCGGCCTGCGCGACGGCGTCGCCCCCGGCTCGTTCTTCCACCTCACGGAGGTGTTCGGACCGGTCCTCGGCATCATGCGCGCCGACACCCTCGACCAGGCGATCGACCTGGCGAACCAGGTGTCGTTCGGCCTCACCGGCGGCATCCACTCCCTCGACGCCGACGAGGTCGCGACCTGGCTCGACACCGTCGAGGTGGGGAACGCGTACGTCAACCGACACATCACGGGAGCGATCGTGCAGCGACAGTCGTTCGGCGGCTGGAAGGGATCCGCCGTCGGACCGGGCGCCAAGGCCGGCGGGCCCAACTACGTCGCCCAGCTCGGCGCCTGGGCGGACTCCGCCGACGTCCCGGCCCGCACCGGTGACCCCGAGGCGTGGCTCGCGTGGGCCGAGGCGTCCGACGCCGCCGCCTGGGCGCGCGAGTTCGGTACCGGGCACGACGAGTCCGGCCTGGCCGTCGAGGAGAACACGTTCCGCTACCGGCCCGTCGAGCAGGTGACGGTCCGCGTCGGGGACGGGGCCCTGCCCGTCGAGGTGCGCCGGGTGCTCGCCGCCGCCCGCCGGGCCGGGGTGCGCGCCGTCGTCGTGCCCGACTCCGACGCCGGCTGGGGCGTGCCCCACGAGACCCCCGTGTCGCACGAGGCGTTCGCCGCCGCCGTCGCGGCCGGCGAGATCACCGGCCGCATCCGTGTCGTGGGCGCCGCCCCCGGGCTGCGCGCCGCCGCCGTCGGTCGCACCGGCGCCGTCACCGTCCTCGACCAGCCGGTCGTCGCCGCCGGCCGGCGCGAGCTGCTGACCTTCCTGCGCGAGCAGGCCGTCAGCCGCACCCGCCACCGCTACGGCCACCTGCGCGCCTGACCCGTGGTCGCGGCGGGCAGCCGCCCGCCGCGACCGCTACAGGCGCCAGGCGTCGTCGTAGTCGGGGTGCCCGGCATACGGCATCGCCATCGACCGGAGCATCCGGTCGCCGACGTAAGCGACACCGCTGCGCTCCCGGGAACCGAGCGCCCGGTCGAGGTCGCGGTCCATGTCCAGACCGGTCGCCTCGTAGGCCAGGTCGAGCATCAGGCGCCGCGCGTTGACCTCCGCCAGGATCCGCGCGGGCCGCCAGCGCACGATGTGGTCCGCGAGCTCGTCGTAGCGCGTCGAGAACGGGGGAGAGTCCAGGCCGGTCGAGATGAGATCCGCAGCGCTGGCGACCTTCTCGTCCTCGTCGAGCCGTGCTTCGAGGAACTCGGTGATGCTCATGGTCCATGCCTCTCGTGGCTGCGACGTGCTCCGTCCAGTACCTCACGGAACCCGGGTCGACGCGCGGCCGTCGCGCCGCACGCCGACCGGACCCCGCGCCGGGCCGGACCCTGCGTGGCAGCATGGCCTGCGTGACCACAGCGTTCGTGCTCGGAGGCGGCGGGGTCCGCGGGGCCGTCCACGTCGGGATGATCCAGGCGTTGCTGGAGGCAGGGGTACGACCCGATCTCGTCGTCGGCACGTCCATCGGGGCGATCAACGGGGCCGCGCTGGCCGCGGACCCGACCCCCGCGGTGGTCGAGACGCTCCTCGGGGCGTGGTCGTCACCCGTCGCCGCGAGCGTCTACGGCGAGCCCTGGTACCGCCAGATCGGGCACCTCGCCCGGTCCCGGACGCACGTCTTCGACCCGGCGAAGCTGCGCGCCCTCGTGCAGGGCACGATCGGTGCGGACCGCACCTTCGCCGACCTCGACGTCCCCCTCGTCGTCGCGGCGGCCAGCATCGAGCGCGCCGCCGAGCACTGGTTCGACAGCGGCCCCCTCGTCGACGCGATCGTCGCGTCGGCGTCCGTCCCCGGGGCGCTGCCGCCCGCCGAGATCGACGGGGAGCACTTCCTCGACGGCGGGCTCGTGAACTCGATCCCGCTCGGCGAGGCGGTCCGACGCGGCGCCACCACCGTGTACGTGCTGCAGGTCGGACGGGTCGAGGAGCCGCTGACCGTTCCCCGCAAGCCCGCCGACGTCGCCAAGGTGGCGTTCGAGATCTCTCGCCGCCACCGGTTCTTCCGGGAGCTCGCCGACGTCCCCGACGGCGTCACCGTGCACGTGCTGCCGTCCGGCGGACCGGTGCCCGGCGACGAGAAGCTCGGGTCGTTCCGTCGCCTCGACGCCACCCGCGACCGCATCGCCCGCTCCCACGACGCGGCCCGCGCCTACCTCGCGGAGCAGCCGTGATCGCCCCGCCCCCGCGCTGGGTGCGGCGTGCCGTCCTCGCACCCCTGGTCGTCGTGCTCGCCGTCGTCATGGTGCCCACCACGCTCATGTTCGCGCTGGTCGTCGGGGCCGCGCTCACCTGGGTCCTGCCCGGCCGCCTGCGCGTCGTGCGCGTGCTGTGGATGGCGGCGTTCTACATCGTCTGGGACGCCGCGGCGCTCCTCGCCCTGCTGGGCCTGTGGATCGCGTCCGGGTTCGGCCTCGCCGCCCGGCAGCCCTGGTACCGGCGCGCCCACGTGCGGCTCGCCCGCGGGATGCTCGCCGTGTTCTTCTGGCAGGTGCGCTGGACCCTGCGGCTGCGCATCGACGTCGAGGTCGGCGCGGGCACCCTGCCCGACGTGCCGCTCGTCGTCATCAGCCGGCACGCCGGGCCCGGGGACTCGTTCATCCTCGTCGACCGGCTCCTCGACCTCGCCGGACGCGCCCCCGCCGTCGTCCTCAAGGACACCCTCCAGTGGGACCCCGCGATCGACGTCCTGCTGCACCGGCTGCCGTCCGCGTTCGTCACCCCGGTCTCCCGCCGTCCCGCCGGGCGACCCGGCGCCCGCCAGACCGTGCACCGCATCGCCGAGCACCTCACCGCCGACGACGCGCTCGTCCTGTTCCCGGAGGGCGGCAACGTCACCCCGCGCCGCCGGACCGCCCGCATCGACGCGCTGCGCGCCGCCGGGCAGCACGACCTCGCGCGCCGCGCCGCGGAGATGGGCAACGTCATGGCGCCCCACACCGGAGGGTTCTCCGCCGCCATGGAAGGGTCGCCCGGCGCGGCCGTGCTCGTCGTCGCGCACACCGGCCTCGAACGCCTCGTCACCCTCAAGGACATCTGGCGAGAGCTCCCGATGGACAAGGTCATCACCCTCGGCGGGTGGATCCACCCGCCCGGCACCCTGCCCGCCGACGACGTCGGACGCGCCGCGTGGCTGTTCGACCAGTGGGAGGTCGTGGACACCTGGATCGCCGAGCGGACGCCCGCCCCTGCCCCGTGACGGGGGCAGGTCAGGCGGAGTCCCCCTCCACGAGGCGGGGGACGAAGATCCGCGGCTCCGGGTGCACGACCTCGCCCGCGAGCATGTCGAGCAGGGTCGACGTCGCCGCGGCGACCATCTCGACCACCGGCTGCAGCACGGTCGTCAGCCGGGGCGTCGTGAGCTCGGCGCCCAGGGCGTCGAAACCGACGACCGCGACGTCGTCGGGCACGCTGCGGCCGTGGGCGCGCAGCACCTGCAGCGCACCGGTGGCCATGAGGTCGGACGCCGCGAACACGCCGTCGACGTCCGGGTGCTCCGCGAGGACCCGCTCCATCGCGGCGGCGCCGCCCTGCACGGTGAAGTCGCCGTGCGCGACGGCGTCCGTGGGCAGCCCCGCCCGCGACAGGGTGGCGCGCCAGCCGTCGAAGCGGTCGAGGGTGGCGGTCATGTCCTGCGGGCCCGTGAGGGTCGCGATCCTGCGGCAGCCGCGGTCGACGAGCCGCTGGGTGGCGACCCGCGCACCCGCCGCGTTGTCGACGTCCACGTAGTGCAGGCCCGCGCTGTCGAACGGCCGGCCCACGAACACGCCCGGCAGGGAACCCGCCCGCAGCTCGGGCTCGAGCCGGTCGTCCTTGTGGTGCGAGGCGATGATCACGCCGTCCACGTGCCCGCTGTTGAGGTAGCGGGCGATGTGGCCGGGGCGCTCGCCCGGTCGCGCCAGCAGCAGCACGAGCTGGAGGTCCGTCCCGCCGAGCCCTTCGCTGACGCCGCGGACCACTCCCGCGAGGAACGGGTCGGTGAGGATGCGGGCGTCCGGTTCCGGGACGACGAGGGCGATCGAGTCCGTCCGTCGGGTCACGAGGGACCGCGCCGCACGGTTCGGCGCGTAGCCGAGCCGCAGGATGGCGTCGTCGACGGCCTGCTGCGCCTCGGGCGACACGCGGTCGCCGCCGTTGATCGCCCGCGACGCGGTCGATCGGGAGACCCCGGCGGCGCGGGCGACGTCGTCGAGCGTCGGTGCGATGTGCTTGGTGACCACGGTCCGATTCTGCCTTCTGTCAGTCGCGGGGCGGGACGGCGTTGTCTCGGGCCACCGCGGCGTACCAGCGACCGGAGGCCTTCACCGTACGTTCCTGCGTCGCGTAGTCCACCCGGGTGAGGCCGAAACGCTTCGAGTAGCCGAGCGCCCACTCGAAGTTGTCCATGAGCGACCAGGCGAAGTACCCGCGCACGTCCGCGCCGCCGTCGAGGGCGTCCTTGACGGCGCGCAGGTGGGCGTCGACGAACGCGAGCCGGTCCTGGTCGTCCACGCTGCCGTCGTCCTGCACGACGTCCGGGTAGGCGGCGCCGTTCTCGGTGATGTACAGCGCGGTGCCCCGCGGGCCGGAGTAGTCCTCCTGGAGGCGCAGCAGCAGCCGCGTCAGGCCCTCCGGCTGCACCTCCCAGCCCATGTCGGTCGTGGGCAGGCCGCGGCTGTGCGGGTAGATGCCGTCCGGCACCGGGTTCGGGGAGCGGGTCTCCCACACGGGGCCGTCGGCGGCGGTGGTCCGCTCGCCGTCCGGGCCGGCCGTGCCCTGCGGCGCCTGCGCCGGGGGCGTGGCGGACACGGCACCACCGTTGTAGTAGTTGACGCCCAGCACGTCGATCGGCGTCGAGATGATCTCCAGGTCGCCGTCCTGGATCACGTCGGCGAACCCGAGGTGCGCGGTGTCGTCGAGGATGTCCTGCGGGTACGCGCCGCGGAAGACGGGGTCGAGGAAGATCCGGTTGAACATCGCGTCGTCCCGGCGCGCCACGTCGACGTCGGCGGGGTTCGTCGGGTCGACCGGGTCGGACACCGTGAAGTTGAGCGTCAGGCCGAGCGTGGCCTCCGGCGCCCGCTCCCGCAGCGCGTTCACGCCCAGGCCGTGCGCCAGCAGCAGGTGGTGCGCCGCCGCGAGACCCAGCTCGGGGGACTTCTTGCCCGGGGCGTGCGCACCGGAGGTGTACCCGAGGAACGCGGAGCACCACGGCTCGTTGAACGTCGTCCACACCCCGACGCGGTCGCCCAGCGCCTCGTGCATCGTCACCGCGTAGTCGGCGAACCGGTAGGCGGTGTCACGGTTCGGCCACCCGCCCCGCTCCTCCAGCGCCTGGGGGAGGTCCCAGTGGTACAGGGTGAGCCAGGGCAGGATGTCCGCCTCGAGCAGCTCGTCGACCAGCCGGGAGTAGAAGTCCAGGCCCGCCCGGTTGACGGTGCGACCGTCGGGCACGACCCGGGCCCACGACGTCGAGAACCGGTAGGAGTCCAGGTGGAGGCTCTTCAGCAGCGCCACGTCCTGCGGGTACCGGTGGTAGTGGTCGCAGGCGACCATGCCGTCGTCGCCGTTCACGACGGCACCCGGGATCCGGCAGAAGACGTCCCAGATGGAGTCCTGGCGGCCGTCCTCCGCGCCCCCGCCCTCGATCTGGAAGGCGGCGGTCGCCGCGCCCCACAGGAAGTCGGCGGGGAACTCGACCCGGCCCGAGCTGTTGGGCGTCGGGGCGAGCAGCGGCGACGACGGCACGAACGGGACGGTCGTCCCGGGCGCGGCGGTGCGCGCGCCCGAGCGGGAGGTGCTCTGCGTCATGACGTTCATCCTGTCTGGGGAGGAGGCGTCGTCCGGGCCGGCGCTGGCCCGGACGACGCGGGGGACGTGCAGGGGGTCAGCCCTTCACCGCACCGGCCATGATGCCTGCGACGAGCTGACGCCCGACGAAGGCGAACAGCACGAGCAGGGGGAGCGTCACCAGGAAGATGCCACCCATGACCAGGGAGTAGTCGACGAAGTAGTTGGCCTGCAACGACCGGACCACGAGGGGCAGGGTCGGGTTCTCGTTCGTGAGGATGATCGAGGGCCAGAAGTAGTTCGTCCACTGCTGCACGAAGGTGAACAGGCCGAGCATCGACGCGGCGGGGAGCGCCGCGGGCAGCGCGATCGACCAGAAGGTGCGGATCATGGAGGCGCCGTCGACGCGAGCCGCCTCGATGAGCTCGTAGGGCAGGGCCTCCGAGAGGTACTGCGTCATCCAGAACACGCCGAACGCGGTGACGAGGCCCGGGATGATGACGGCCTGGACCTTGCCGTACCAGCCGATGTCGCTCATGAGGATGTAGAGCGGGATGATGCCGAGCTGCGTCGGCACGGCCATCGTGGCGATGACGAACACCAGCAGGGGACCGCGGCCGCGGAACTGCAGCTTCGCGAACGAGTAGCCGGCCAGCGTGGAGAACAGCACGACCGACAACGAGCAGACGACGCCGATGAGGACGGAGTTGCCCAGCGCCTTCCAGAAGTTGATCGCGTCGGCGGTGATGACCTCCTGGAACTGGGCGAAGATGCTCGCGTCCGGGAACCACTGGGGGATCGCGTTCTGCGCGATCGACACCGGGTCGGACGAGCCCAGCAGGAGCGTGAAGTACAGCGGGAAGATCGAGACCACCAGGGCGATGCCGAGGATCAGGTAGACGATCCAGCCGGCGCGGCGGGTGGCGCTCCCCGAGGCCTTGCCCTGGGAGCGGCGGCGGGCGGCGGCACGGGCGGCGCCCTTGCCTGCGGTCTGTGCGGTGACGGCGACGGAGCTCATCGGGCGTCCTCCCCGTGGTTCTGGTCCGAGGAGCCGGACGGGCGTGCGGTCGGAGGTGCGGGCGGGGCGGCGGTCCCCGGGGCGGGGCCGGTCGCCGTGCCGACGTGCGTGGCGGGTGCCGGCGCCGAGCCGGCGGCCCGCGCCTGGCGGATCAGCTCCTGCGTCTGCCTGCGGCTGACCTTCGGGCCCTTGGCGCCCGACGTGGAGATCCGCTGCGTGATGAGGAAGTTGATCATGCCGATGACGATGATGATGAGGAACAGCAGCCAGGCGACCGCGGCCGCCCGGCCGAACGCCTTCTGGTTGCCCCATGCGACGTCGTAGAGGTAGACGACGGTCGTCATCCAGTCACGGTCCGGGCCACCGAGGCCCTGCGCGTCGAACATGCGGACCTCGTCGAAGATCTGCAGGCCGCCGATGGTCGACGTGATGACGACGAAGATGATGGTCGCGCGGATCTGGGGGACCGTCACCGAGAAGAACTGGCGGATGCGCCCGGCGCCGTCGATGACGGCGGCCTCGTAGAGCTCGCGCGGCACGGCCTGCATCGCGGCGAGGAAGATCAGCGCGTTGTAGCCGGTCCAGCGGTAGTTGACCATCGACGCGATGGCGACGTGGCTGGCGACCCGGTCGCCGTGCCACTGCACCGGGTCCATGCCGACGAGCCCGAGGATCTCGTTGATGAAGCCGTACTGGTCGGCGAAGAGGCGGCCGAAGATCATCGACACGGCCACCGGGGCGACCACGAACGGGATGAGGACGCCCATGCGCCAGAACGTGGCGGAGCGGAGGTTCTGGTCCAGCATCGCGGCGATGACGATCGCCAGCAGCACCTGCGGGACCGAGGAGAACAGGAAGATCGAGAAGGTGTTGGCCAACGACTTCCAGAACAGCGGCTGGTTGAGCACGTCGACGTAGTTCTGCAGGCCGACGAAGTCGCCCTGGCCGCCGAGCAGGTTCCAGTCGTAGACCGACACCACCGCGGTGTAGATCAGCGGGAAGAGCCCGACGACCGCGAAGAGCAGGAAGAACGGGGAGATGTAGAGGTAGGGCGAGATCTTGACGTCGAGCCGGCCGAGCCGCTGCGAGAATCCGACCCGCCTCGGCGGGCGGTCCGAACCGCCGCGCGCGTGCGCCGGCTTGCTGGGGGACAAAAGTGCCATGACTGCTTCCTGTACGTCTCTCCGCTGACGAGGGGGCACGCGTCGGGCCGGTCGCCGGGGTGGGCGACCGGCCCGACACGGTGGTTCACAGGGCGCGGTGCGACGGGTGCCTCACCGGGCCCGGGGGTGCGTCACTGGATGACGTTCGGCACCTCGGCGACGGCCTTGTCCCAGGACTCGTCCCGGTCCTCGCCGTTGAGGTCGACGCGGTTGATGGCGTTCTGGACCTCGGTCTGGATGGCGAAGTAGTTCTTGCCCTTGAACGGGTTCGACGTGATCGCCTGGGCACGCGTCGAGAAGATCTGACCGGCCGGGGCCTCGCTCATGAACTCGTTGACGAAGGCCTGGACCTCCTCCGAGCCCTGCGCCTCGACCTGCGACGGGAAGGTGCCCGCGTCGACGAAGGCCTGCGTCTGGACCTCGGGCGAGGTCAGCCACGCGGCGAGCTGCTTCGCGGCGTCGGCGTTGGCGCCGGAGGCCGGGACGGTGAGGAAGGAACCGCCCCAGTTGCCACCGCCACCGGGGAAGACGTCGGCGATGTCCCAGCCGTCGATGCCACCGGCACGCTCCTCGATCGGTCCGGTCATCCAGGCCGGGCAGAGCATGGTCGCGAAGGCGTCGTTCTGGAAGCCGGCGTCCCAGTCGGGCTGCCACTGCTCGAGGCCGGCCGACAGCTTGTCGTCGACCGACGCGGCGATGACCTGGTCGTAGAGGTCCTTGACCTCGGTGTTGGTGGCCAGGTCCTTGGGCTCACCGGTGGCCGGGTCCTCGTAGGCGGCCTCGAGCTGGTTGACCATGCCCTGGTAGGTGGCGAGGGCGCCGTCGAACCACGGCTTGCCGGAGGCCTCGACGTACTCCTTGCCGGCGTCGAAGTAGGTCTCCCAGGTGGCGGAGTCGCCGCCGATCCACTCGGCGACCTCCTCGCGCTCGGACGGGAGGCCCGCGGCCTCGAGCAGGTCGGAGCGGTAGCAGATGGCCTCGGGGCCGATGTCGGTGCCGTAGCCGATGAGCTTGCCGTCGGGCGTGGTGGCCTGGGCGACCTTCCAGTCGACCCAGCGGCCGTCGAGCTCGGCGTCGGTGAGGTCGGTGAACAGGTCGGGGAACTGCATGAGCTCGGGCAGCCAGTCGACCTCGATGGCCTCGATGTCGGCCAGGCCCTCGCCACCGGC
The DNA here is from genome assembly GCF_001636295.1 of Isoptericola dokdonensis DS-3. Taxonomy (NCBI): domain Bacteria; kingdom Bacillati; phylum Actinomycetota; class Actinomycetes; order Micrococcales; family Promicromonosporaceae; genus Isoptericola; species Isoptericola dokdonensis. Next base: position 3,571,553 of record NZ_CP014209.1, read on the forward strand.
GGCGAGCTTGGTGGTGAGGTTGGTGCGGGCGTCGCCCGACTCGGCGGCCTTGACGTGCTTCACGGTCACACCGGGGTTCTCGTCCATGTACTGCTGGAGGAGCTCGTCGGTGTAGCCGAAGTCGTTGAAGGTCGCGACGGTGAGGGTGATGTCCTCACCCTCCGCGGCCGGGCTGCCCTCGTCGGTGGGCTCCGCGTCGCTCGAGCACGCGGTGAGGACGAGGGCGAGGGATGCGATGCCGGCTGTGGCCGCGGCGACGCGGCGTGCCTGGCGGGGGCGGGTGCTGCTGAGCACGGTGACTCCCTTGTCTGGGTCGATACATGACGGACGTTCTGGGAGCGCACTCGTCGGCGACGACGTGGTAGCGCTTCCACGACCGACCACGATGTTTCCCCTGTTCGGAGGTCCGCGTCAAGCCCTCGGTGGGACGGATACCGTGACGTGATGTCAGGAAAGAGCGTCTGTGCAGGTCAGACGCTCGGTGGGAGCGCTTCCGTGACCAACATGTGACCTTGGGGTCGGCGGGCTCGCGAGCCCTCCCGTGCGCCGCGCGGCGTCAGGGACGGGCGAGCCACTCCCGGGCGGCCTGCTCCTCGGTGTCCAGCGCGCGGCGCACCGCGGTGGCCGCGGCCTCCTCGACCGCCGTCGCGAACAGCGGGACCGAGGAGCGCACGTCGAGCTCGTAGCGGTGACAGGTGCCGCCGTCCTCCGTCGCCTCGAGCAGGAGGCGCCCGGTCAGGCGCACCGGCGCGCCCGTGAACTCCACGACGACCGTGCCCGTCAGGCGGCCCGCCTGCCACGGCTCCCAGGCCTCCGTCTGGCGGACCTCCACCCGGTCGCCCACCAGGGGGCGCAGGTGCTGCGGGATCAGGTCCGTCGGCAGCGTCCGCCGCAGGGACACGGTGAAGCCCTGCGCGGGGTCGCCCGCGACGTCGACCTGGCCCGCGGTCCCCAGCTCCGGCCTGCTCGAGCGCCACCGCACGAACGCGGGGTCCGCGAGCAGGTCGGCGACCGCGGCGACCTCTGCCGCGTACGTCAGCTCCACCGTCAGGTGCACCCGCTCACCCTACCGGCAGGCCCCGGCGCGGCGCGGGCGCCCGGCCGCCTTAGGCTGTGGGACGTGTCTGCCATGAGTGACCTGATCGCCGAGCACACCGACCTTGCCGAGGGGGACGTGGAGTGGCTCCACCTCCTGGTGGGTGACTGGCAGATCGTCTCCGACCTCGCCTTCGCCGACCTCGTGCTGTGGCTGCCCACCCGCGACGGCCGGTTCGTCGCCGGCGCCCAGTGCCGCCCCAGCACCGGCGCGACCGTCCACTACGACGACGTCGTCGGCTCCTTCGCCCCCGACGGGCAGACGGGCCAGCTCGCCGCCGCGATGACGGAGGCCCGGGCCCAGCGCTCGCGCGAGCCGCGATGGTTCGGCGCGTACGCCGTGCGCGAGGAGGCGGTGCCCGTGGTCCACCGCGGCCGCGCGGTCGCCGTCGTCGCCCGGCAGACCAACCTCGGTTCCGGGCGCACGCCCAGCCGGCTCGAGCTCAACTACGTCGAGTCCGCCGACGACCTGCTCGCCATGGTCGGGCGCGGCGAGTACCCGTCGCCGAACGCCGCCACCGGTCCCCGCCGGGGCGCGCCCCGCGTCGGGGACGGACTGATCCGGCTCAACTCCGAGGGCGAGGTGCTGTACGCCAGCCCGAACGCCCTGTCGTGCTTCCACCGCCTCGGCGTCATCGGGCCGCTCGTGGGGCAGTCGCTCGTCGAGGTGACGGCCGGCATCGTCGAGCAGCAGGACACCGTCGACGAGTCCATGCCGCTGGTCGTCATGGGCCGGGCCCCGTGGCGCACCGACATCGAGGCCGGCCGGGTCGCGCTGTCCCTGCGGGCCCTGCCGCTGACGGACCACGGCCAGCGCATCGGCGCGGTGCTGCTGTGCCGGGACGTGTCCGAGCTGCGTCGTCGTGAGCGCGAGCTCATGACCAAGGACGCCACCATCCGCGAGATCCACCACCGGGTGAAGAACAACCTCGCCACCGTCGCGGCGCTGCTGCGGCTGCAGGCGCGCCGCATGGAGGTGCCCGAGGCGCGCGCCGCGCTGGAGGAGGCGATGCGCCGTGTCGCGACGATCTCCCTCGTGCACGAGTCGCTGTCGCAGAACCTCGACGAGCAGGTCGAGCTGGACGACATGCTCAAGCGGGCGCTGCGCCTGGCCGCCGACGTCGCCTCCACCCGGACGAGGGTGCGCACCGAGCAGTCGGGCTCGTTCGGCATGGTCCCCGCCCAGGACGCCACCCCGCTGGCGCTGGTCCTCACGGAGCTGGTCACCAACGCGGTCGAGCACGCCTTCCCCGACCGCGAGTCGGGGACGGTCACGATCGACGTGGGCCGGGACGGCGACTCCCTGCGGATCGTCGTGGCGGACGACGGCGAGGGCATGCCGGACGGCATCGAGCAGCTCGGTCGCAGCTCGAGCAGCGGCCTCGGCTCGCAGATCGTGCGCACGCTCGTCACCAACGAGCTGCGGGGGAGCATCGACTGGCGGCCCCGGGACGGCGGGGGCACCGAGGTGGTCGTCGAGCTGGACCTGCGCAGCGACGCGCACCGCTGACCGGGACGACGAACGCCCCCCGCGCCGGGCGCGGGGGGCGTTCGTGAGGTGTGGGTCGGCGGTCAGCCGGCGCGGCGCGCGCGAGCGGTGCGGCGCTTGAGGGCGCGGCGCTCGTCCTCGCTCATGCCGCCCCAGACGCCGGCGTCCTGGCCGGACTCCATGGCCCACTTGAGGCAGGTGTCGACGACGTCGCAGCGGCGGCACACGGCCTTGGCCTCCTCGATCTGCATGAGGGCGGGGCCGGTGTTGCCGATGGGGAAGAAGAGCTCGGGGTCCTCGTCGAGGCAGGCTGCCTTGTGGCGCCAGTCCATGTCATCTCCTCTGGTCTCGACCAGGACGTGGACGCGCGCCCGTGAGGAGATTTCTCAAGGGGGAGTCCGCCGTGTCCTGGTCCGGATGGCCCGGGTGTTCCGGGGGGTGGGATCTGCCTACCAGGGTCACACCTCGTGAACCCCGGCACAAGGGGTTACGGTCACATTTCTACCGCGTGAACCCTGAGGGATCCATCACACTGCACAGATCTCGGCGGACGACGTATCCTCGCGCCCATGCCCGAAACCGCCGTGCCCGACGCCCCGCCGACCGGTCCCGGACGCCCCCGGATCGTCGCCGCGGTCGTCGCGGTGGTCGGCCTCGAGGCCGCCTTCTTCATCGTCTTCGCCGCCGCGGTCGCGGTCGAGCTGGTGGGCGGTGGCTCGTCCAACGTGGGCGTGAGCGTCTTCGTCGTCGTCTTCTTCCTGGCGCTGGCCGTGCTCCTCGCGGGCTGCGCCCGCGCCGTGTGGCACGGCCGCCGCAGCGGCCGCGCGGTGATCATGGGCTGGCAGGTGTTCCAGGTGCTCATCGGTTTCGCCCTGCTCACGAGCGGCGCGCTCTGGGCCGTGCTCGGCGGCGTCCTGGCCGCGGTGCTCGCCGGCTTCGTCGTCGTCGCGCTCCTGACCCGGCGCGTCGTCGAGCACACCGCCGGCTGACGCCACCTGCACGGGCGTGACGCGCCCCGCAGACACGAGCGCGCCCCGTCCGGGGCGGGGCGGGCCAGGATCGGCGACCTCCCCGAGCGCGGTGCCGAGCACCTCGTCCGCACCGCGTTCACCGGGGCCGAGCACCACCCCGGTGCGGCGGCCACGGAGCTCGGCGACCGGTCCCCGGTGCGCCAGCAGCGCACCCTGCGTCGTGGTGGCCGCGACCAGCGCCACCTCCGTCAGCAGGGTGCCGAGCCGGTCCGCCTCGACGGGGCAGAGCTGGGTGAGCGCGTCGAGGTCGTCGACGACCAGCACCGGCCGCCCGCCTCGCGCCACCGGCCTGTCGTCGACCTCACCGGGCGGGCCTGCGGCGCGAGCGGGGGGTCCCGCGGCGAGCAGGTCCAGCAGGGCCCGCACGCCCGCTGCCGTCGGGTCGAACGCCTTCCCGCTCCCGGCGAGCGCGCGCAGCGCGGGGTCGCGGGCGACGACGGCCGCCAGTCGTCCGGCGCGGTCGGCGCCCGCGGCGATCGTGCGCAACGTCGTGGTGCGGCCCGACCCGCGCGGCCCCACGACGAGCGCGCCGTCCGTGACGTCCAGACCGACGGGCTCCCCGGCGTCGCCCCCGATGCCGACGACGACCCACCCTGCGCGTGGCCTCCCGCCGTCCCGGGTCGTGGCCGGCCGCGCGGCGGCCGCGAGCTCGTGGTGGGCCACGGCGTCGGGCAGCGGGCGCACCCGCACGGGCGGTGTCACCGGGTCGGCCGCCGTCGGGACGCCCACCGCGGGGAGGGGGTCCGGCAGCAGCACCTGGCACGCCCGCGGCTCACCGGCACCGAGCAGGACCGCCCGGCCGGGCGGCCCGCCCGTGCCGGCGAGGTCGGACGGCGCGCCGAGCACGGCGTCGGCGTGCCGGTCCGTGCCGAGGGCGACCAGCCGCGGACCGACCCGCGCCGCGACGCCCCCGACCGTGGCTCCGTCCGCCGTCAGGGCGAAGGCGGCGCCGCCCGCCGCGAGGGCGACGGTCAGCGGGTCCCACGGGTCGTGCGACGACATGGCCGCACGCAGCTCCTCGACGCCGTCGACGACGACGAGCACCGGCCCGGCGGGTGCGGCCGGCCGCTTGGCGACGAGCCGCAGCAGCCGGCGGGCGCGGCGCGGGTCGTCGGGCCCGGCGAGCGTGCCGAAGCCGGGGTGCCTCCGCACGGCGTCCCAGGCTCCCGCGCCGGCGGGCGGGACGAGGGCGTGCACGTGCCAGCCGCGCGCGAGGGCGGCCGTGGCGAGGGAGAGCAGCGTGGTGCTGCGCCCGGAGCGGGCGCGACCCACCACGGCCAGGTGGCCGTCGGCCGGGTCCCACCGCACGGCGACGCGCCGCTGGCGGTCGGGGTCGTCGCCGAGCGCGACCGGCAGCGCGCCCGCGACGGCGTCCTCGCCCGCGGGGAGGTCCGCGACGGTCGCCCGGCCGGGCAGCGCGGGCAACCACGGCGCGGGGCCGGGACCGAGCCCGAGGGTGCGGGCGGCGGCGACCTGGGCGGCGACGACGTCACCCACGACGTCGCGGGACGGGGCGGCGTCTGCCGCGGGCACGCCCGTCCCGTCCGGGCGGGGGATCCGGTGCCAGGCCGCCGCTCGTCGCACGACCGGACCGTCGGCCGCGGGGAGCGCCGCACGGGCGCACTGCAGCACCACTGGGGCGCCGGCCCCGACCCGCAGGACGGCCCGCCCGGGGGCGGTGACGGGGATGAGGGCGGCCGCGGCGTCCTCGACGACGTCGTGGGAGTCGGCGGCGTCCACGACGCGCAGCGCGACGCGGGCCGAGACGTTGGCGCGGACGTCGGCGCCCACGGCGCCCGCGGGCCGCTGGGTGGCGAGCACGAGGTGCACGCCCAGCGAACGGCCCTGCGCGGCCACCCGCAGCAGGCCGGGCAGGAACTCGGGCAGGTCGTCGGCGAGCGCCCGGAACTCGTCCACGACCACGACGAGGCGCGGCAGCGTGCCCGGCGGGGCGTCGGCCACGGACGCGGCCCGGTGCCCGGCCAGGACGTGCTCGCGTCGCCGCAGCTCGGCGCGCAGCCCGGCCAGGGCGCGCCCCGCGAGCCCCGGTTCGAGGTCGGTGACCTGACCGACGACGTGGGGCAGGTCGGCGCAGCGGCCGAACGACGCGCCGCCCTTGAAGTCGACGAGGGCGAGGGCGAGGTCGGCGGGGGAGTGCGTGGCGGCCAGGGCGAGCACGAGCGACTGGAGGAGCTCCGACTTGCCGGATCCGGTGGTGCCGGCGACGAGCAGGTGCGGGCCGTCGGCGACGAGGTCGAACCGCACCGGGTCGCCGCCCGCGCCGACGCCGAGCGGGACGGACCAGTCGCCGGGGCGTGCCCAGGCGCTGCGGGGGTCGGTGAGGTCGACGAGACCGGCGAGCGGGACGACGCCGGGCAGGGAGGCGGTGGCGGGATCGACGGCGTCGTCCGTCCCCGGCGGGCCGGGGGCGGCCCCGGTCCCGGACGGTGCGAGGTCGGTGGCGCGGCGACCGAGAGCGCGGGCCGCGGCGATCCGGCGGGCGGTGCGCTCGGCGCGGGCCGTCGTGACCCCGGCGAGCGGGAGGGTCTCGTCGGTGCCGTCGGTGCCGTCGGGCGCGGTGCGGCGGGCGCGGCCGTCGGCGAGCACGTGCAGGGTGGCGCGGCACCACGCCGGGGCGGGCCGGCCGCCGGTGTCCGGCAGGTGCAGGACGACGGTCGCGCCGCGCCGGACGGCGTCGTCGGCGGTGACGGCGGCCGCGTCGTCGAGGCCGTCGACGACGAGCACGTCGCCGGCGCCCGGCTCGCCGGGGCGGGTGAGCCAGCGGCACCACGACCAGGCGGGACGGTCGGGCCCGACGACGTGCACGGCGGCACCGGCGCCGGCGAGGTCCAGCACGACGGCCCGGGCCGCGGCCCGCGCGAGGTCGGCCGGGCCGGTCACGACGAGGGAGCCGTCGGGCAGGGAGCCGGGGAGCGTCGGTGCGGCGGCCGGGCCGCCGGTGTCGCGTGCGCGGCGCGCGACGGCGTCGAGGACGTCGCGCCAGGCGCCGTCGGACGCCTGGCACAGGGCCGCGAACCGGGCAGTGGTCGAACCGGGCGCGCTCCCGGGGGCCGGGGGACGCGGGTCGCCCGCGCGCCGACGGTGGCGCAGGTGCGCGACGACCTGCGGTGCGAGGGTCACCACCGCGACGAGGGAGAACAGCGCGTACAGCGGCTGGCGCAGCGCGACGGCCAGGGCCACGGACACGACGACGGGGGCGAGCCCGGCGACGGCCGTCCCGGGGCGCAGCAGCGTCGGGGGCTCCGCCGGCCCCGGCGGCGGCGTGAGGGTCGCGGCGACGTCGCCGGACCGGTGGATCGTGTAGCGGGTCCCGGCGACCTCCAGGACGTCACCGGGCGGCCAGCGGTGGGACGGGCCCCGCAGCAGCCGGCGGCGACCGGTGACGGTGACCCGCACGGTGCGCGCCCGGCGCGCCCACGGCGCGGCCACGCGGGGCCGGCCCCGGCGGCCGAGGGTGACGCGGACGTCGCCGAGGACGACGGGAGCCGTCGGACGCAGGGGGAGCAGGTCGCCCGCCGCCGCGCCGGAGGCCACCGCCACGAACCACGGGCTGCGCAGCGCCTCGAGGTCCGGGTCGGCGGCGGGCGGGCCCACCCGCAGCACGGCGCCCGGCAGGAGGGGGCGCCGTCCCGCCCGGTCGTCGTCGTGGACGGGCACGCCGTCGGCGGTCAGCGGTGCGTGCGCGAGCTCGGGACGGCGGACGAGGCGCGCGAGGCGGGGACGCAGGTCGCCGAGCCGGGCGCCGTCGGGCAGCTCGACGTCCTCGCCGGGGACGATGGTGACGCGGACGGGCATGCGGACGAGCCTGCCGCCGCGGGCCGCGCGGCGCAGGCGTCGTCCACAGGGCTGTGGACACCACGCGAGGCCGGCACCCGGGTGGGTGCCGGCCTCGCGCGACCTGCCGGGGCTACTCGGCGGCCAGCGCCTCCACCGGGGAGGCCTTCAGCGCCGTCCGGGCCGGCACCACGGAGGCCACCAGACCCGCGACGACGGCGACCAGCAGCACCAGGGCGACGTCCAGCCACGGCACGGCCAGCGCCACGTCGCCCATGATGCCGAGCGCGGCGGCCGAACCGGCCCATCCGTACACCAGGCCCAGGGCGATGCCGAGCACCGCACCGACCCCGGCGATGAGCAGGCCCTCGATCGCGAGCATCCCGCGCAGCTGGGCCTTGGACAGTCCGATCGCCCGCAGCGTCGCCGACTCCCGGCGACGCTCGATGACCGACAGCGACAGCGTGTTCGCCACGCCGATCAGGGCGATGACGACCGCGACCGCGAGCAGCCCGAGCACGATGGCCAGGAGCGTGTCGATCACCTGCTCGAAGCTGGCCCGCTCCACGGCCGCGCCGCTGACGTCGGCCACCACCCCGGAGTCGGCGACGAGGTCCTGGACCGTCGGCACCACGTCGCCCGCGGCGGACACGTCGGTGACGCCGATCCACAGGCCGGTCGCGGACGCACCCCCCGTGAGGGTGGCCACGTCCGCGGCGCTCAGCACCGCGCCCCAGGTCTCCACCGGTGCAACGACGGCGCGCAGCTCCAGGCTCTGGTCACCCAGGGTGACCGTGACCGTTGCGGGCGCGTCGGGACCGGTCGGCAGCCCCGACCAGCTCGGCAGCAGGATCGTGCCGGCGGCCAGCTCGGACAGACCGTCGTTGCGGACGACGTCCCGACCGGCTCCGGGGTCGACCCCGACGGCCTCGGGCTGGTACGGCGCGTCCTCGGCGCCGGGCCAGGAGATCTGCGGGGCGATCGTGGTCACGGGTACGGCCCGGGCGACCCCGTCGACCCCCGCGACCTCGCTGACGAGCGAGTCCGGAAGAGGCGTGGGGTTGCCCGTCGCGTCGTACTCCGCGGAGCTCACCACGACGTCGACGGGGTACTGCTCGTCGAGGGCGGACGTGAGGGACGCGCGGGCGCTCGCGGCGCCGGTCGACATCGTCGCGACGAGGGTGACGCCGATGAGCAGCGCCGTCGACGTCGCGGCGGTGCGCCGCGGGTTGCGCAGCGTGTTGGCACCGGCGAGGCGGGCCGTGGGCCCGGAGGCCCCGACGAGCCGGACGGCCGTCGAGGTGACCTTCGGCAGCCAGAACACCGCGCCGACCGCCACGCCGACGAACGACAGCGCACCGCCCGTGAACCCGGCGAGGAGGCCCGTCTCGGGCTGGTCCGCGAGACCGAGCGCGGCACCCGCGGCGAGCAGGGCGAAGCCCGTGACGGTGGCGAGCAGGGACAGCACGAGGCGGGCCTTGCCGGCGCCGCGAGCGGCGGAGGGCGCGTCGGCGGGCCGCAGCGCCGCCAGCGGGGCGACCCGGGTCGCGGCCCGGGCCGGGACGAGCGCCGACAGCACCGTGACGAGCGTGCCGACGACGACCGGCAGCACCACGGCCTGCCAGGTGAGGGAGATCGCGTCGGGCAGCGGCACCGGCACGTCCAGCGCGTGCGCGACCCAGAGGGCGCCCTGGCCGAGCACGATGCCGAGCAGCACGCCGCCGACCGACGCCATGACACCGAGGATCGTGGCCTCGGTGAGGACGCTGCGCGAGACCTGCCGCTTGTCGGCGCCGACGCAGCGCAGCAGCGCCAGCGTGCGGGTGCGCTGGGCGACCAGCACCTGGAAGGTGTTGGCGATGACCAGTCCCGCCACGAGCAGCGCGATGGCCGCGAACGTGAGCGTGAAGACGAGGAACAGGAGGTCCTGGCCGCCGGTGAATTCCGCGGTCACCCGCTCCGCCCGCTCATCGGTCGTGACGACCTCGCGTGACGCCCCCCCAGCAGCGGCGGCGACGTCCGTGCGGGCGGCCTCGACGTCCGTGCCGTCGGCGAGCGCCACGGCGAGCTCGGTCGCTGTGGCCTCGCCGCCGTTCTGGTCTGCGAGCCACTGATCGAACGTGGCGGGTGCGACGGCGGCCGCCCCGCCCGTCGTCATGTAGGCGCCCGCGGGGTCGGTGACGATCCCGACGACCGTCATCGGCCGGGTGACGGACCGGCCGCCGTCGTCGTCGGAGACCCACGTCTCGACGGCGACCGTGCCCCCGACGTCGGCACCGAGCCGCTCGGCGACGTCGGCCGGCAGCGCGATCTCGTCGTCCTGGGCGGGCAGGGTGCCGTCGGCGACCTCGAGCGGCTGCAGCGACTCGTCGACGGCCGCCACGACGGACTGGTAGACGGTCCGCGAGCCGCCCACGAGGGCGACGCCGACCTGGTCCATGACGGCGGTCGCCTCGACGTCGTCGAGGTCGGAGACCGCGTCGACCTCGGCGGCGGTCAGGGGCTCGTCGTACGTGGCGGTCACCACGAGGTCCGCGTCGGCGTAGCGGGCGGTGACGGCGTCGTACGTGGTGCGGGTGATGATCCCGGAGGCGAGCAGCGTGGCGGTGACGAACGCGGTGCCGATGAGGATGGCGACACCGGCTGCCGTGAGGCGGCCCGCGCTGGAGCGCATCTGCGCCAGCGTGATGCGCAGCATCAGGCACCCACCCTCGCGTCGTCGGCCACCGGGGTCTCCAGCGAGCGCAGGGCGTCGAGCCCGGCGAGGACGGCCTCGGGCGTCGGGTCGCTGATCTCGCCGGCGATGCGGCCGTCGGCGATGAGGACGACGCGGTCGGCGTACGCGGCGGCGGCCGGGTCGTGCGTGACCATGACGATGGTGCGGCCGAGCTCGCGCACGGAGCGGCGCAGGAAGCTCAGCACCTCGGCCCCGGAGCGGGAGTCGAGGTTGCCGGTGGGCTCGTCGGCGAACACGACCTCGGGCTGGGCGATGAGGGCGCGCGCGATGGCGACGCGCTGCTGCTGGCCGCCCGACAGCTCGCTCGGGCGGTGCGTGAGGCGCCGCTCCAGGCCGAGGGTGCGGACCAGGGTGTCGAACCACGGCCGGTCCACGGTGCCGCCGGCGAGCTCGACCGGCAGCGTGATGTTCTGCTCGGCGGTGAACATCGGCAGCAGGTTGAACTGCTGGAACACGAACCCGAGGCGGTCGCGGCGCAGCCGCGTCAGCTCCTTGTCGCCGAGCGAGGTGACGTCGGTCGAGCCGAGGAAGGCCTGCCCGCTCGTGGCGGTGTCGAGCCCCGCCAGCAGGTGCATGAGCGTCGACTTGCCGGACCCGGACGGGCCCATGATCGCCGTGAAGCGACCGGTCGCGAAGTCCACGTCGACGCCGTCGAGCGCGCGGACCTGCGCCTCTCCCGACCCGTACGTCTTGGTCAGGGTGCGGGCGCGCACGGCGGGGCTCGGGGCGCCGGCGGCGCCGTCGTCGAGGGGGACGAACACGGTGGTGTCCACGGGTGTCTCCACGGTCTGGTGCTGGTGGCCCCGCGACGGGAGCCGATGACACCACCGACGCTACGGAGGCGGGCGGGCCCGCGTCGTCGGTCCGGGGGCTGGTCCTGGAGGCGTCCAGGTCATCCTCAGGGATGACACGGACCCCGACCGGGGTCGGGGAGGTCCCTGGTCAGGACCCGGGTCGCACCAGCCCGACCTCGTAGGCGGTGACGACGGCCTGCACGCGGTCGCGCGCCCCCAGCTTGGCCAGGACGCGGCCGACGTGGGTCTTGACCGTGGCCTCCGCGACGAACAGGTCCGCCGCGATCTCGGAGTTGGAGCGGCCGCGGGCCATGAGCACCAGCACCTCCCGCTCGCGGTCCGTCAGCCCGGCGAGGGCGTCGTGCTGGGCCGGTGCGGTGGCGGCGGGCATCGCCGTGACGAGGTGCTCCAGCAGCCGGCGCGTGGTGGACGGCGCGATGACGGCGTCCCCGCGGTGGACCGTGCGGATCGCCGCCAGCATCTCCTCCGGCGGGGCGTCCTTGAGCAGGAACCCGGACGCGCCCGCACGGATGGCCTCCAGCACGTACTCGTCGAGGTCGAACGTCGTGAGCACGACCACGCGGGGCGCGTCCGGGGTCGCCGTGAGCCGTGCCGTCGCCGTGAGCCCGTCCATGGTCGGCATGCGGACGTCCATGAGGACGACGTCGACCCGGTGGTCGGCGAGCAGCCGCAGCGCCTGCGCGCCGTCCCCGGCCTCGAGGGACACCGTGAGGTCCGGCTGGGAGTCGATGACCATGCGGAAGCCCGCACGCACGAGCTGCTGGTCGTCGACGAGCGCGACGCGCACCGGGTCGGTCATGCGGGCTCCTGGGTCTCGGTGTGCTCGGCCTGCTCGGACTGGTGCGCGGCGGCGAGGGAGGCGCCGGGCAGCGGCATCGTGAACCGTACCCGCCAGCCGCCCCCGGGCCGGGGCCCGGCGGTCACGCTGCCGCCGAACATCGTGGCGCGCTCGCGCATGCCGACGAGCCCGTAGCCGGGCGTCGTGCCCCCGGCGGAGGCGCCGCGGCCGTCGTCGGAGACCTCCAGGACCACGGCGTCGGCCTCCCAGCGCACGACGACGGTGACGCGTGGGTCGGGCCCGGCATGCTTGCGGACGTTGCTCAGCGCCTCCTGGGCGACGCGGTGCAGGGTCAGTCCCGCCCCCGGGGGCAGCCGGCGGGGTGTGCCGACCCGCACGAGCGAGACTCGCGCCCCGGTGTCCTTGGCCTGGGCGACGAGACCCTCCAGGTCGGCGTCGTCGGGCTGCGGGGCGAGCGGGGCGCCGGACGCGGTGGCGTGGCCGGTCGCCTCGCGGCTCCCGGCCGACAGGGCCGGGACGTCACCCGGTGGCAGGGCGAGGGCCGCGGTGCCGCCCGGTGCCGCGCCGGCGACCTGGGGGTCGTCGCGGAGCACGCCGAGCAGGCGGCGCATGTCGGCCAGCGCTGCCCGGCCGGTCTCGGAGATGACGCCGAGCGCCCGGGTCGCGGCCGCCGGGTCCTGCTCGGCCGCGTAGCGTCCGCCGTCGGCCTGCGCGACGACGATGGACAGGGAGTGGGCCACGATGTCGTGCATCTCGCGGGCGATCCGGGCCCGCTCGGCGGCGGTGGCGATCCGGGCCTGCTGGTCGCGCTCGACCTCCAGCCGCCGGGCGCGGTCGCGCAGCGTCTCCACGGTGAGTCGCCGGTAGCGCCGGGTCAGGCCGAACGCCCACACGGCGACGGCGAGGCTGCCGAGGAACACGGTGACGGGCAGCAGGGCGAGGAACCCGAGCGTCTCGGGTGCGTCGGCGAGGCCGACGACGGTGGCCAGCAGGAGGCAACCGAGCATCGTGGAGGCGATGGCCGTGCGGTGCGCCCAGCGAGGGCCGTAGACCGTGACGGAGTACAGCGCGACCAGGACAGCGGCGTCCGCCGGCAGGAGCAGGGGGAACCCGGCGAGCAGGTGGGCGAGCGCGACGGCGTACACGGCGACGGCGGAGTGGACCGGCCGCACGCGTCGCCAGGCGAGCGGGACGACGGTGGCCAGGGACCAGAGCACGGTGGCGGGGCCCCGGTCGGAGCCGGCGAGGTCCGTGGCGGTGACCGCGACGAAGAAGGCGAACGCCGCCGTGCCCGTCGCGTCGAGCACGAACGGGTGCTGCTCGACCCACCGCACGACGCGTCCGTACCACCCCATGCGGTCACCCTAGGCAGGTGCGGTCGCCTCGCGCGTCAGTCCGTGGTGGGACGTGCGGTGCGCGCGACGTCCCACCTCAGGGTGACGAACCCGGCGTGTGGCGACGTGCGATGACCAGGGTCTGTGCCGCTAGCATGAGGGAATGACCCACGTACTGCTGGCCGAGGACGACCCGGCGATTGCCGAGCCTTTGGCAAGGGCTCTGACGCGTGAAGGTTACGACGTCGTCGTGCAAGGAACTGGTCAAGGAGCCGTTGACCACGCCGGAGACGCGGACATCGTCGTCCTGGACCTCGGGCTGCCCGACATCGACGGCCTGGACGTCGCCCGGGAGATCCGCGGACGCGGCCTCGGCACCCCGATCCTGGTCCTCACGGCCCGCGCCGACGAGGTGGACCTCGTCGTCGGCCTCGACGCCGGCGCCGACGACTACGTCACCAAGCCGTTCCGCCTGGCCGAGCTGCTCGCCCGCGTACGGGCCCTCCTGCGGCGCACCCACGGCGAGACGGTGGAGGAGGACGAGCTGCGCGCGCAGGACGTCCGCGTCGACGTCGCCGCGCACCGCGCGTTCCAGGGCGAGCGCGAGCTCCACCTGACCACCAAGGAGTTCGACCTGCTCAAGGTGCTCGTCGGCAACGCGGGCTCCGTCGTCGTGCGCGACACCCTCATGCGCGACGTCTGGGGCTCCGACCCGGTCGGCTCCACCAAGACGCTCGACATGCACGTGTCGTGGCTGCGCCGCAAGCTCGGCGACGACGCCAACGCGCCCCGCTACGTCTCCACGGTGCGCGGCCTCGGCTTCCGGTTCGAGCTCGGCCAGCAGGCCTGACGCCCGGTGCGCCGTCGCGTCCTGCTGGCGACCATCTCGGCGGTCGCCGTCGCGGTGATCCTCCTGGGGGTCCCGCTGGGCATGTTCGGCGCGCAGTACGTCGTCGCGATCGAGGAGCAGCGCGTCTCCGACCGCGTCGACTCGTTCGTGCGCACGCTCGAGCGGACCGTCGAGCGGGGCGAGCGACCCACCGACGACCAGCTCGCCCGGGCGTCCGAGGGGCGCCAGGGCGACCTGCCCGCCCTGGTCACGGTGAGCATGCCCGACGGCGAGCTGCTCACCTACGGCAGCGAGCCGCGGCAGCCCTCGATCGTCAAGGCCGCCGAGACCGACAACCGCGCCTGGGTGTCCTTCGAGGTGTCCGCGTGGGGCGTGTACGTCAAGGCGGCGCAGATCGTCGCGCTGGTCGTCGTGGCGGGTGTCGTCGCGATCGGGGCGGGCATCGCCATGGCCGTCTGGCAGGCCAACCGGCTCTCCGCACCCCTGGTGTACCTCGCCGCGTCGGCCGAGCAGCTCGGCTCGGGGCAGGTGCGGCCCACCCTCGAACCCTCCGGCGTCGAGGAGATCGACCTCGTCGCCGCCGAGCTCGCCCGCAGCGCCGACCGGCTTGCCGGACGCCTCGCGGCCGAGCGCCAGTTCGCCCAGGACGCGTCCCACCAGCTGCGCACCCCCCTCACCGCGCTGTCCATGCGGCTCGAGGAGATCATGCTCACCTCCGACGACGACGCCGTCGTCGAGGAGGCCCGCGTGTCCCTGGAGCAGGTGGAACGCCTCGTCGCCGTCGTCGACGACCTGCTGTCCACCTCGCGCCGGTCCCAGGGCGGCACCACCGAGGCCGTCGTGCTGGCCGACGTCGTGCGCCAGCAGTACGAGGAGTGGGCCGACACCTTCGCCCAGGCGGGACGGGAGCTCGTCGTCGACGTGGCCGAGGAGCACCGGGTGCTCGCCACCCCCGGCGCGCTCGCCCAGGTGATCGCGACCCTGCTGGAGAACTCCCTCAAGTACGGCGACGGGACCACGACCGTCCGCTCCCGCCCGCCGGGCGCCAAGGGCGCGCTCGCCCTGGAGGTCACCGACGAGGGCCCCGGCGTGAACGACGAGATCGCCCCCCGCGTCTTCGAGCGCGGCGCCACCACGGGCAACAGCACCGGGCTCGGACTCGCGCTCGCCCGCGACCTCGTCGCCGCCGACGGCGGACGCCTCGAGCTCGCGCAGCGCCGCCCGCCCGTGTTCCGCATCTTCCTGTCCGGGGTGCCCCGCACCCTCGACCCGCGTGTCGTGCTGCCCCCGGGCACCACCATCTCCTCGCGGGGACGCCGCCGCGGCTGGCTGCACCACAGCGACGACTGACCCGCCGCGCCCGCGACGTCAGCGGGCGCCGCGGAACACGACCTTGCGGTACATCACGTACCGGAAGACCATCCCCAGCACGAGGCCGACGCCGTTCGCGGCCACGTTGTCCGCGAGCGGCGAGTCGAGGCCGAGGACGTAGCGGGAGAACGCCAGGCAGGCCGACGAGATCACCAGCCCGCCGATGTTGACCAGGCCGAACTCGACGAGCTCCCTCCCGCGTCGCGTGGTGCGGTGGTCGGCGAACGTCCAGTACCGGTTCCCGAGCCAGGCGACGAGCGTCGAGACGGCCACGGCGATCACGTTCACCGTCACCGGCTTGTGGGAGATCACGTCGAACGGGGCGGGCCCGTGCAGCAGCAGGTTGAACACGGCCAGGTTGACCACGTAGGCCACGCCGCCGACCGTGCCGAAGCGCAGCAGCTCCACCCGCCGCCGCCACACCTCCGCGACGACGCGCACGGGCCAGGGCCGCGGGGTGACGGCGGCGTCCGGGGGCCTGTGCTCCGACATGCGGCACACCCTAGCGGGCGCACCGCGTCCACCCTCCGCGCGGTCGTCCGCGCCCGGACCACGACGACCGATGGGGACCGGCCCGGCCCGGCCCGGTATCCTCGACGTCCGTGACCTCCCCCGCAGCACCCGTGGTCGCCGTCGTCGGCGGTGGCCAGCTCGCCCGCATGATGGCCCCGGCCGCCGCCGAGCTCGGCGTCCACCTGCGCGTCCTCGTGGAGGACGCCACGACGTCCGCCGCGCAGGTCGTCGTCGACGCCCCGGTGGGCGGTGCCGCGGACGAGGCGGCCATCCGTGCGCTCGTGGCGCCTGCCGGCGGCACCGCCGCCGACGTCCTGACCTTCGAGCACGAGCACGTCCCCAACACCCTGCTCGCCGACCTCGTCGAGCACGGCACCCCCGTGCGGCCCGGCCCGCACGCGCTCGTCCAGGCGCAGGACAAGATCGTCATGCGCCGCCGCCTCACCGAGCTCGGCGCGCCGTGCCCCCGCTGGGCCGCGCTGCCGTCCGACCCGGACGCCGCGCGGGACGCCCTCGCCGCGTTCCTCGCCGACGCACCCGACGGCGCCGCCGTCGTCAAGACCGCCCGCGGCGGCTACGACGGCAAGGGCGTGCGCGTCGTCACCGCCGCGACCGACGTCGACGACTGGCTGGACGCGCACGCCGCCGGTGGCCCCGAGCTGCTCGTCGAGGCCAAGGTGCCGTTCACCCGTGAGCTCGCGGTGCTCGTCGCCCGCCGCCCGTCGGGCGAGGTGCGCACCTGGCCCGTCGTCGAGTCCGTGCAGCGCGACGGCGTGTGCGCCGAGGTGATCGCCCCGGCGCCCGACCTGGACGACGCCCTCGCCGCCGCCGCGCGCGACACCGCCGTCGCCATCGCCGAGGGCCTCGACGTCACCGGCGTCCTGGCGGTCGAGATGTTCGAGGCGCCCGGCGCCGACGGCACCCCCGAGGTGCTCGTCAACGAGCTCGCGATGCGCCCCCACAACTCCGGGCACTGGACCATCGACGGGGCCGTCACCAGCCAGTTCGAGCAGCACCTGCGCGCCGTGCTCGACCTGCCACTCGGGGCCACCGAACCCGTCGCCCGCTGGACCGTCATGGCGAACGTCCTCGGCTCCACCCTGGACCGCCTCACCGACGCGCTGCCCGCCGTCGGCGAGCGCTACCCCGAGGCCCGCGTCAACCTGTACGGCAAGGGCATCCGTGCCGGCCGCAAGCTCGGCCACGTCAACGTCAGCGGCGACGACCTCGCCGCCGTCCGTCGCCGGGCCGCCGCCGCGGCGGCACTGCTGCGCGGCGAGACGCCGCCGAACGAGGAGGACTGATGAGCGCGAACGCACCCGTCGTCGGTGTCGTCATGGGGTCGGACTCCGACTGGCCCGTCATGGAGGCCGCCGTCGACGCCCTCGACGAGCTCGGCGTCACCTCCGAGGTCGACGTCGTCTCCGCGCACCGCATGCCGGCCGAGATGATCGCGTACGGCCAGGAGGCCGCCGGTCGTGGGCTGCGCGTCCTCATCGCCGGCGCCGGGGGAGCCGCGCACCTGCCCGGCATGCTCGCCGCCGTCACGCCGCTGCCCGTCATCGGCGTCCCGGTGCCGCTCAAGCACCTCGACGGCATGGACTCGCTGCTGTCCATCGTGCAGATGCCCGCGGGCGTGCCCGTCGCGACCGTCTCCATCGGCGGCGCCCGCAACGCAGGCCTGCTCGCCGCGCAGATCCTCGGCGCGGGCACCGATGCCGAGTCCCTCGCGCTGCGCGAGCGCATGGTGACCTTCCAGGAGAACCTGCGCGACGTCGCCCACGCCAAGGGTGCGCGGCTGCGGGCTGCTCGCTCCGGAGCCTGACCTGGCCGGTCGGCGTACTCGCGGGCCGGGCGGAGACCTTCCACCCGGACCTGGACCGCCGTCAGCCGTCGAGGCCGCCGACGGTGGTGCCGGGCTCCAGGTCGCCGTCGCGGACGTCCACCCAGAAGGCGTCGGCGTCGTCGGCGAGCAGGACGGTGGAGCCGCTGCCGTCGCCGGCGTTGTAGCCGGGGTCCGCGATGGGCGGGGTGCCGGTGACGCCCTCGGGGCCCGTCGCGGAGCGGAAGGCGAGGGCGAGCTGGCCGAGGTTGAAGATCCCGGTGTCCTCGTCGACGACGAGGGCGCCCGTGCCGGCGTCGACGAGCGCGACCTGCTTGACGGGGTTGAGCAGGACGCCCGGCTGCACGACCTCCGCGGAGACCGCGGCGATGACCTGCCGCTGGCGCTCGGCGCGGCCGATGTCGCCCTGGAGGTCGGAGTAGCGCATCCGGGAGAACGCGAGCGCGGTCGCGCCGTCGGCCTCGTGGCAGCCGGCCTTCCAGTTCAGCTCGCTGCGCTTGTCCTTGACGGTCTCGTCGTAGCAGAGCTCGACGCCGCCGACGGCGTTCACGAGGTCCTCCAGGGCGCCGAAGCCGACCTCGGCGTAGTGGTCGACCGTGAGGCCCGTGAGCTGCTCGACCGACTCGACGAGCAGGGGCGGCCCGCCCCACGCGTAGGACGCGTTGATCTTGTTCATGCCCTCGCCGGGGATCTCCGCGTAGGTGTCGCGGGGGATCGAGATGAGGGCGACGGGACCGCTGCGCGGCTTGTGCAGCACCATGATCGTGTCGGTGCGGGCGCCGGACGTGTCGTCGTCGACGCCGCCCGAGCCGCGCTTGTCCGACCCGGCGAGCAGGTAGGTGGTGCCGGGGGTGCCGTCGGCGCCGGACAGGGCGTCGACGTGCTGCACCTTGCCGTTGGCCCACACCATCAGCCCGATCGGCCAGGCCAGGACGAGGACGAGCAGCGCCACGAGGACGAGCGCGGCGACGCGGCCCTTGCGGACGCGGAACCCACCCGGCCGGCCGGCGGCCGCGGCGGTGCCGCCGTTGCCGGGGTTCCGGGGAGGCGGCGGGGAGGACGGTCGCTGCGCGGGGGCTCCCTGGCGGGACCCGGCGGGCTGCTGCGCGGCGGGTCGCTGGGCCGGGGGCTGGCCGGCCGGGCGCTGCGAGGGCGGGTACGACCGGGGCGGGCGGCTCGCCGCCGCGGCCTGCCTCGACGACTGCCGCGCCCCGCCGGAGCGGTCCGCGGACGACACGGGGACCTCGCGGGACGACTGCCGCCGGACGCGGGGCTCGTGGCCGTCCAGGGGCACGGCGTCGTCGCGCCGGCCGACGCGTCCGGTCGGGCGGGGGGCGGACCCGGTGCCGCCGCCCACGGAGATCGCGTCGCCGGAGGACGACGGCCGGGAGCTGCGGCCACCGGCCGGGGTGAAGGAGGGCGGGATGCGTCGCTCGTCGCTCATGCCCGTCACCCGCAGACCGAGGTGACGTCGGCGCTCGTGAACGCCTCCTCGCCGGCGTCGCGGGTGCGCGTCGGGGTGGGCGTGGGCTCGGCAGACGTCTCGGAGGTCGGCTCGGCCGTCGGCTCGGCGGCGGCGTCCTCGGTGGGCTCGTCCGTGGCCCCGGCGGACGCCGACGCGTCGGCGTCCTTCTTCTTCTTGCTCTTCTTCTCGACGGCGATGGCGTCGCTGAGCGGACGGTCCTTGTCCATGTTCTCCCACACCTGGGCGGCCTCTTCCGTGAAGATGACGTTCGCCGGGTTCGACGGGTCGTACATGAACGGCGCCGTCATGAAGGCGATCGTGTCAGGCCGCACGCCGCGGGCGCTGTACGCGAGCCCGGCGAGTCCCGTCACGGAGGCGAAGTTGCTGCTCATCGTCAGCGAGCCGGTGACGGCGCCGAGGAACTGCAGGAGCTGCGGCGAGTCGGTGAGCAGGTTCTGGCCGAGCACGGTGCGGGCGAGGGCCGCCATGAGCTCCTGCTGGCGGCCGATGCGTCCGATGTCGGAGCCGTCGCCGAGGCCCTTGCCGGTGCGGGCGCGCGCGTACTTCAGCGCGGTCTCGCCGTCGAGGGTCTGCACGCCGGCGGACAGCACGAGGTGGTCCGCCTTGGGCGCGTCGATGTCGTTCGCGATGCACATCTCGACGCCGTCGAGCGCGTCGATCATCTTCTGGAACCCGGAGAAGTCGACGACGATGAAACCGTCCATGTAGACGTCGGTGATCTCCTCGATCGTCCGCATGGTGCACAGCGCCCCGGACTCGACGTCGCCGCCGTACATGACGCCCTGCGCGAAGGCGGCGTTGAACTTCGTGCCGTACAGCTCGGGGGTCTGCTCGCCGCCCGTGGTCGGGCAGGACGGGATGTCGACGGTGGTGTCACGGGGGATGGAGAGCAGCTCGACGCGGGACCGGTCCGCGGAGATGTGCATGATCATCGTGGTGTCCGCGCGGGCGCCCTCGGTGCCGTCGTCCGCCGCGGCGGCGTTGGCGCCCTCGCGGGAGTCCGAGCCGAGCAGCACGATGTTGATCGCCTCGCCCGCGTTCGGGTCGCTCGGCTCCGCCTTCTCGGGGCGGTCCGTCCCGAGGGCGGCCTCGGCGTCCACCGCGGAGATGTTGCCCGTCAGGGTGACCGCGGCGGTGCCGATCCCGGCCCCGACGAACACGAGGGCGGCGGTGGTGACCAGGCCGACCGCGCGCAGGACGGGCCGGCCGGTCAGCGAGCGTGCGTGCGCGGGCCCCTTGGCGGGGGCGTCGGCGGGCGCCACGTGGCGGGCGGGCGTGCGATTCACGGAGCGAGCATAGAGGGCGCGCAAGTCCGGCCTGTTGCGTACCCGCGCCGGTGACGTAGAGGTCCTGTGTCGGTCAGAGGCGCTTGCCCACCGGGAACTGCTGCTTGGTCAGCTTCACCACGACGTGGACGCGGGGCGCCGTGCCGCCGTTGAGCTGGCGGGCCCGCTTCGCGGTGACCGGTCGCAGGACGCCGTCGCGCAGCACGTACAGCTGGTCCTTGGTGCGGACCCGCAGGACGACCAGGGAGGGCCGGGAGACCTTCGAGATCTTCGAGGTGACGCCGGTGGCCCACGCCTGCTTCTGGGTCCGGGCGCGCAGCGCCCCGGAGCGGTCGACGCGCAGGAGGCCCTTCGTCGTGACGACGAAGGTCTTGCCCGGCCTCGTCACGACGCCCGTCGTCTTGGTGGTCTTGGTCATGCGGGCCATGCTGGCGCCGTCCAGGTAGCCGAAGGGGAGGCCGCGCAGGGGGGTGTTCTGCCGGATCGCGTCGCCGATGTACCCGTGCCGCAGCCCGGAGGTGACGAGGCGGGTGTTGCCGTTGTCGCGGTTGGTGACGACGACGCCGGGACGCACCACGGGGTCGCGGTACGGCAGCCGCTCGAGCGCGGTGGCGGACATGGTCACGGTCGTGGTGAGCAGCCCGGCGCGCTTCAGCGACGCGGTGTCGAACGCCTCGCGCTTGACGCCGTCCACCACCCGGAACAGCCGTCCGTCGGTGGTGCGGACCGTCTGCCGGAGGCGGCCGCCGGGCTTGAGCGCGTTCCACTGCGTGGCGGTGACGGTGGCGGCGCCGCCGCACCTCAGGCCGTAGTGCGCGGCCGTGGAGCACCAGGTGGCGTGCCGGCGCCCCGCCTCGACGAGCGCGACATCGCCGGACGGGCTCCGCACGAGCGTGCCGTCCTTGACGACGGGCCGGGGGGCCGCGTCCTGCGCGGCCTGCGCCCGGCGGCGGATCTCGCCGAGCTTCGGGTAGAGGTAGCGGCCCGGGCACGCGGTGGCCGCGACGTCACGGTGACCGAGGATGCGCGGCAACCGCTTGCCCTCGATGGTGGTGGTGCCGGTGGCCGGGACGTCGTGCAGGGCGAGCTTCCACGCCGTGAGCCGCACGACGGCCGACACGGACGCCGCCGACGGCTGGACGAGGTCGTAGTTGCCGAGCACCGACACCCCGGTGGTGTTCGTGTTGAAACCGATGGCGTGCCCGCCGATCGTCTGGCTGAGGATGCCGCCGGCGCGACCCTCCCAGACGCGGCCGAACTTGTCGACGAGGAAGTTGTAGCCGATGTCGCCCCAGTCGCGGGTGTTCGCGTGGTAGGCGTAGATGCCGCGGATGATGCCGGGCACCTGCGCCGACGAGTAGCTGTTCGTCCCGGCGGTGTGGTGGATCGTCGCGCCGCGGATCGAGCCCTGCCGGGGGCTCCAGGTCATCATCGACTCGTCGGCGCCCCAGGCGGCACGGGTCGCGATGGTCGGTGCGGTGGGCACCGCCGCGGCGACCACCGCCGCGCCGGACGGGGAGACCTCGGTCGGCGGTGCCGCCACGTCGTCGTCGGCCGCCGACGTGCCCGGGTCGACGACGGCGAGGGCGAGGTCGCGCACGACGCCCGCCGCGTCCCCGGTGACCCTCGCCTGGACCTGCGCGACGTCACCCACGAGCACCGGCTCGGTGCCGTCGAGGGTGCCGTCCGGGGAGGGTTCGGCCTGCGTCTCCTCCCAGGCCGACCAGCCGGCGTCGACCGCGGGGTCGGCGGCGGGGTCGGTGCTCGTGCGGACCTCGACGACGAGGGCCGCGGGGTCCACGTCGCCCGTCCAGGTGACGCCGACGACACCGAAGCCCACGACGGCGGCGGTCGCGACGAGCGGCTCGCCGTCGGCGGCGGCCTTGCGGGCCGCGGCGGTGGTGCGCGCCGTCGTGCCGGCGTCCTCGACGAGCTCGTCGGGGACGAACCCGGCCTCCTCGGTGCTCGGCTCGACGGGCTCCGCGGCGGGCGGGGTCACCGGGATCGCGTCGCCGGTCGCGTCCGTGGGCGGGGCCGGGACGGGGTCGTCGGTCGTCGCGACGGTGGCGGGCACCGGCCCGGGCGCCGCCTGCGCGCCCGGCGGGACCACGAGGGCGGTCGTCAGCAGGCCGACGGCGGCGGCGACGCCGACGCGTCCGGGGCGGGGGATGCGCATCACGGGGAGGACAGTACGTCGCCTCGGGCACCGACGCACCGGCGACCCGGACCTTCCCGCCAGGCGCGACATGTCGGACCGGCGAGCCCCCGGGATCCGACCGTGGGCGCCCCCAGAGTTCACCCACCAGTCACCCGCAGCCACCGGCCGCCGGGCCGAGGGGCCGCCCTAGACTCGCGGCATGCGCATCTCCGTGGTGGGTCTGGGCTATCTCGGCGCCGTGCACGCCACGAGCATGGCGAGCCTCGGCCACGACGTCGTGGGGGTCGAGGTCGACCCGGCGAAGGTCGAGGCCCTGGCGCTCGGCAAGGCGCCCTTCTACGAGCCGGGCTTCGACGAGCTGTTGACGCGGGTCCAGGCGTCGGGGCGGCTCGCGGTGGCCGCGGACCCGTCGGCGGTGGCGGGCTGTGCCGTGCACTTCGTGTGCGTGGGCACCCCGCAGCGCGCCGACTCCCTGGCCGCCGACCTGCGGTTCGTCGACGCGGCGGTGGCGTCGCTGGTGCCGCACCTGGCGCCGGGCGACGTCGTCGTGGGCAAGTCGACCGTCCCGGTGGGGACGGCGGCGCGGCTGGCGGAGCAGGTCGAGGCCGTCGGCGCCACGCTCGTGTGGAACCCGGAGTTCCTGCGCGAGGGGCACGCGGTGGACGACACCCTGCACCCGGACCGGATCGTCTACGGCGTCCCGGCGGGCGCGGCGGGTCAGCGGGCCGCCGCCGTCCTCGACGAGGTGTACGCGGCGCCGCTCGCGGACGGCGTGCCGCGGATCGTCACCGACCTCCCGACGGCCGAGCTGGTGAAGGTGGCGGCGAACTCGTTCCTCGCCACCAAGATCTCCTTCATCAACGCGATGGCCGAGCTGTGCGAGGTCGCGGGCGGCGACGTGACCCAGCTCGCCGACGCCATCGGGCACGACGTCCGGATCGGCCGCCGGTTCCTCAACGCGGGCCTCGGGTTCGGCGGTGGCTGCCTGCCGAAGGACATCCGGGCCTTCATGGCGCGGGCGGACGAGCTCGGCGCGGGGGAGGCGGTGGCGTTCCTCGCGGAGGTCGACGGCATCAACAACCGCCGCCGCCGGCGCACGGTGGAGCTCGCGGCGGAGGTCGTGGGCGGGGACCTCGCGGGGCGCCGTGTCGCCGTGCTCGGCGCCGCGTTCAAGCCGGAGAGCGACGACGTGCGGGACTCTCCCGCGCTCGACGTGGCGGAGCGCCTCGCGGCCGCCGGGGCGCTGGTCGTCGTCACGGACCCGCAGGCGGTCGGCACGGCGCGGGCCCGGGCCCCGCAGCTGACCTACACGCACGACGTCACCGAGGCGCTGGACGGGGCGGAGGCGGTGCTGGTGCTCACCGAGTGGCGGCAGTACCGCGAGCTCGACCCGGAGCAGGTGGGGCGCCTGGTGGCGCGCCGCGCGGTGCTCGACGGGCGCAACGCCCTGGACCGCGCCGCCTGGGAGTCGGCAGGCTGGACCTACCGGGCGCTCGGCAGGTCCTGAGCGTCGCCGGTGACGCGCTCGGCCGCGACCAGGCGGTCGCGGCGCGCGGCGTCGGTGTCGAGGGCGGCGGTGGTCGCGGCCGACAGGAGCACGACGGACCCGCCCCGGGCCCACACGCCGACGCACGTCGCCAGGACGTCCGCGACCGGTCGGGCGCCGTGGACGAGCTCGCGCCCGGCCGGGTCCTGCGGCACCTCGCCGACCAGCGGGGCGAGGGGCGCGGCGGCGCCGGGCGCGGGGTCGAAGCCGATGACGTCCCCGTAGGTCATGACCGCGGCCGCGGCGTCGACCGCGCCCGGGGGCAGGTCGCCGTCGAAGCGGCGGGCCAGGGCGGCGAGCGTCACCGCGACGACCTCGGCGGTCGTCCCGTTCCACCGGTCGGGCCGGGAGGTCACGACGACGTCGGCGTCGTGGCCGGGGGCGTCCGTCGTCGGGTCGACGAGCGTGAGCGTGGCCCCGCAGCGCGCGGCGGCGAGGGCCCACACGGTCTGGCGCCAGCCGACGGGCAGGTCGACGACGACGTCGGTGCCCGGTCCCGCGTCGAACTCCTCGACGAGCAGGTTGACGGTCTTGGCGACCCAGTTGACCACCACGGCGCCCGACAGCTCGACCCGCTCGCCGTCGTCCCCGTACCAGGTGAGGGCGGGACGCCCGCCCGCGGCGGCGAGTCGGTCGAGCAGGGCGGGCACGGTGGCGGGCACGGAGGTCACCGGCCAACCCTACGGGTCCGACCAGGGCGGATGTCCCGTGGTCGGACCTCAAGATCACCTCAGGTGGTTGTGAACAGGTCGTGCAGGTGGGTGACCTAGCACATTTCGGCTTGACGACCTTGAAAGACACGCGTGTAATTCCAGGTATGCAGTTACCCAACGGACGGCATGGAGGGGCACGCCATGTGGAACTTGTTCGACGGGGACCAGGGGGTCTTCCCGTCTGACGTCGGCAGCGAGCCGGAGCGCGTCGCGCCCGTCCTGCCGCTGTTCGGCCAGGCGGTCGTCGAGGACGACGACACGCTGCTCGGGTGGCAGGAGCGAGCCCTGTGCGCCCAGACCGACCCGGAGGCCTTCTTCCCGGAGAAGGGCGGGTCCACGCGCGAGGCCAAGAAGGTCTGCGCATCCTGCGAGGTCAAGGCCGAGTGCCTGGACTACGCCCTCGCGCACGACGAGCGCTTCGGGATCTGGGGCGGGCTGTCGGAGCGCGAGCGCCGCAAGCTCAAGCGGCGCGCCGTCTGACGCAGGTCCCACCACCGGGCGTCCGCGGCACGCATCATGGCGGGCAGGATGACTGCACCGCACCTGACCCGGACGCATGCCGACGGGGCCGCACCGCACGGCGCGACCCCGCAGGCCGCGCTGACCGACGGCCGCCCGCCCCGTGCGGCCGTCGCGGTCGCCGCCGTCGTCGTGACGCAGGGGCGCACCGCCTACCTGCCCGCCACGCTCGAGGCGCTGGCCGCGCAGGTCCACGCCCCCGACGACGTCGTCGTGATCGACGTGGACGCCGCCCCCTCGACCGCGGGGCACGCCGACCTCAGCCTGGGCGGCCACCGGTTCGTCGGCGCCTCCGGCTCCCGCACGCTCGGCGACGCCGTCAACCGTGCGCTCTCCGCAGGCGCGCTGGGCGACGCCGACTGGATCTGGGTCCTGCACGACGACTCCGCCCCCGCGCCGGACGCCCTCTCGCACCTGCTGCGAGCGGTGGAGCACTCCGCCGCCGTGGCCGTCGCCGGCCCCAAGCAGGTCCGGTGGGACGTCGACGAGTCCGGGCACCCGGCGGTGCCCGACCGCTCGCGCCCCGGGGTCCTCGTGGAGGTCGGCTTCACCGTCTCGCCGCTGGGACGGCGGATGACGGGCATCGACGACACGGAGATCGACCAGGGACAGCACGACGCCCGGGAGGACTGGCTCGCCGTCGGCCTGGCGGGGGCGCTCGTGCGCCGCAGCGTCTGGGAGCACCTCGGCGGCCCCGACCCCGAGGCCGGACGCTACGGCGACAGCCTCGACCTGTGCCGCCGGGCGCGGCTCGCGGGCCACCGCGTGGTGGTCGTGCCGGCCGCCGTCGTGCACCACGCGCAGGCGTCGCTGCGGGGCCTGCGCGGCCGCGGCGCGGGGCTCGGCGCGTCGGCCTACGCCCGCCGCCGCAGCCAGCTCCACGCCCGCCTCGCCGGGGTCCCGCTGCCTCTCGTGCCGGTCGCGATGGTGGCCATGGTCGTCTGGGCGCCGTTCGCCGCCGCCTACCGGCTCGCGCTCAAGCGCCCGGCCCGGGCCCGTGACGAGCTGCTCGCGCCGCTGGTGACGGTGCTGCGGGTCGTCCCGCTCGTGCGGGGCAGGCGTCGTGCGGCCGCGACCCGCACCCAGCCGCGCCGCGTGCTGCGACCCCTGCGCGCGAGCTGGCGCCGCGTCGCCGCGGAGCGGCGCGACGCCCGCCTCACCCGCGCGGAGGCGCACCGCGTCCGCCGCGGACCCACCGACCTGGAGCGCGCGGAGCTGCGCCGGCTCGCCCGTCGGCGCCGCACAGCGCTCGCGCTCGTCCTGGTGCCCGTGACGCTGCTCGCCGCCGCCGTGTTCGCGCCGTGGCAGGGCACCCTCGTCGACGGCGGACGCATCACGGGCGGGGCGCTGCTGCCCGCGCCGGGATCGATCGGGGACGCCTTCGCCGCCGCCACGTCCGGGTGGGTGCGGGACGCCCTCGGCACGGGCGCGCCCGCCGACCCGCTGCTCGCCGTCCTCACGGCGCTCGGCGTGCTCGCCGGGGGCTCGGTGCAGACCGCCGTCAACCTCCTCGTCGTGGCGGCGCTGCCCCTCGCGGCGCTCGCCGGCTGGTTCGGCGCCGGGGTCGTCACCCGGTCCGTGTGGGCGCGCGCCGCCGCAGCCCTGGTGTGGACGGCGACGCCGGGCTTCCTCGCCTCGCTGTCGTCCGGTCGCCTCGGCGCGGTGGTCGCGCACCTCGCCCTGCCCTGGGTGCTCGTCGCGACCATCCGCGCGCTGGGCACGCAGGCGCGCGACGGCGTCGGGCCCGCCCGCTTTCGCAGCGGATCCCTCGGCGCCGCGGCGGCCGCGGGGCTGCTCCTCGCCGTCGCGGTGTGCGGCGCCCCCGTCCTGCTCCCGGCCGCCGTCCTGACGTTCGCCGGGGTGCTGGTCGTCGCCCGCCGCTCGTGGCGGAGGCTCGCACTCGTCCTCGCCCCCGCCGTCGTCGTCGGGCTGCCGTTCTGGTGGCACGCTGTGGCGACCTGGTCCGACGGCGGCTGGCGGGCGCTGCTCGCCGAGCCGGGCGTGCCGCTGCCGTCCGCGGCCCCCGACGGCCTCACGCTGCTGCTCGGACAGCCCGCCCCGCCGACCGGTTGGCTCACAGGCACGGGCCTGCCCGGCCCGGTGGCCGCCGTCGGCCCCTGGCTCCTCGGCGGGGCCGTCCTGGTCCTCGCCGTCGCCGCGCTCGTCGGCGCCCGGCACGCCGCCGCCGTGCGCGGCGGGTTCCTCCTCGCCGCGGTCGGGCTGGTCGTCGCCCTGACCGGCGTCGGCACGGCCGTCGCCTCCGGGTCCACCGACGACGGCACCGCGGCCGTGGTGCACGGCTGGCCGGGAGCAGGCCTTTCCGTCCTGCTGCTGGGACTGGGCTGTGCCGCGCTGTCCGGGGTGCCCCGCCCGGGGCGCCACCCCGCGCGACGCGTCGGCGTCGGCGTCCTCGCCGCGCTCGCGCTCGCCCTGCCCGTCGGCGGGCTCGCCGTGTGGTGGACCGACGACGTGGCGCCCGACGCCGTGGGGTCGCTCACCGCGACCGGCGAGCACGCCGTCCCCGCGGTCGGCCGCCAGCTCCAGGCCGCGCCGCGCGCGGCGCGGGTCCTCCAGCTCGACCGGGAGGGCGGCGTCGTGGAGTACGCGGTGCTGCACGCCGACGGGACGAGCCTGCTCGACTCCTCGACCGTGGTGCGCGCCCGGACCGCCGGGCTCGCACCGGGACCGGAGCGCACCGACGTCGCCGCGCTCGACACCCTCGTCGCCCAGGTGTCCGCCGGGCGCAGCCCCGACCTCGCCGAGCAGCTCACGGCGCTCGGCGTGGGTGCCGTCCAGGTGCCCGCCGCGGGGGACCGAGACCTCGTGACCTCCCTCGACCTCGTGCCCGGGCTGCACCGGGTCACCGAGGGCGGGGTGCTGCTGTGGCGGGTCGGCGACGCCGACCCCGGCCCCGGCTGGGCCACCGTGCTGGACGCCCCCGACGCCGATCCGGGCCGCCCCGTCGAGGTGCTGGCCTCCGACGGCCGCGGCGTGGCGACCCGCGTCGGGGTCGGCGAGCCCGACCGGACGCTCGTGCTCGCCGAGACCGCCGGCGAGGGCTGGCGCGCCACCCTCGACGGACGCCGCCTGACCGCGCTCGACGTGGACGGGCGCCAGGCGTTCGACCTCGGCGGGACCGACGGGTACCTCGTCGTCGAGCACGCGGCCCCGTCCCGGCCGCCGTGGCTGGCCCTGACGGCGCTCGTGCTCGTCGTCGTCGCCCTGCTCGCCCTGCCCGTCGGCCGCCGGAGGACACGATGAGCCCGGCACGGCGGCGGACACCCGCGACCCGGGTCGCGCTGCGCGCCGTCAGCGGGGTCGCCGTCGTCGGTGCGCTCGCGGCGGTCGCCACCGTCGGGCACGCCGGGGTGGAGCGCTGGACCGGCGCCGAGGCGGTGGCCCTGGACGCCGGGACCCGGCAGGTCGCCGTGGACCCCGCGCCCGTGAGCCTCGTCTGCCCGCCCCCGGCGGCGCTGCCCGACGGCGCCGACGTCGGGGACGACCAGTTCGCCGCGACGCCCGTCGCGACCACGACCACCGTGCGCGCGACCGTGCTCGGCCCGGGGGACGACCCGGCGCTCACCGCCCTGGACGGCGGGGCGGCGGCGCCCCTGGCCGCGGGGACGGACGCGGCCGTCGGCACGTCCGGCGACGGCGGGCGGGTCCTCACCGTCGACCCGGCACCCGACGAGCGCCTCCGGGCGGCCGCGTCGGCCGCGTCGGTCACCACCGCCGGGGACCTGCGCGGTCTGGCCGCCGCGTCGTGCGGCGCCCCGGCCACCGACCGGTGGCTCGTCGGCGGCGACAGCGCCACGGGCTCCAGCGCGCTGCTGGCGGTCCAGAACCCCAGCGCGGGCGCCGCCAGCGTGCACCTGGAGGTCTTCGGCCCGCAGGGACCCGTCCCCGTGGGCGGCAGCGCGACCCTCACGCTGGAGCCCGGCGCCGAGTCCGTGGTCCGGCTGGACTCCCTCGCCCCCGAGCAGGAGCGCCTCGCCGTGCACGTCCAGGCGACCGGCGCACGGGTGACGGCGTCGCTGCAGACGCAGGGGATCGACGGGCTCGTCCCCGCCGGCACGGACGTCGTGAGCGCCGGGGCGGCCCCCGGCACCACGGCCGTCGTCACCGGTGTCGTCTCCCGCGGCGAGGAGCCGGGGGACCCGCGGGCCGCCGAGCTCTGGCTGCTCGCGCCCGCCGAGGGCGGCCGGGCCGACGTGCACGTCTACGGCCCGGACGGTCGCGTCACGCTGCGCGGGGCCGAGAGCACCGACCTCGTCGCGGGCGCCGTGACCGCGGTGCCGCTCGGCGGGCTCGCCGCGGGCACGTACGCCGTGGTGGTCGACGCCGAGGTACCCGTCGTGGCCGCCGCGCACGCGGCCGTCCCGGGGACGCTCGGCGAGGACGCCGTCGTCGACGGCACCCCCTACGACGTCGCCTGGAGCCCGGGGCTCGGCGTCCCCGCGACCGACGCGGCCGCCACCGGCCAGGTCGCGCTGCCCGACGGCACCGCCGCGACCGTCGTGCTCGCGGGGGTCCCGGCGACACGCGGCGACGCCACCCCGGCCGGCGAGGTCGAGGTGACCGTGCGCGGGTTCGACGCCGCCGGGGCGGTCGCCGGGGAGCAGCAGGTCTCCGTGCCCGTCGGCGGGACCGTCGAGGTGCCCGCCGCTGACCTGGGTGCGGTCGCCGCGGTCGCGGTGGACGCCCCGGCCTCGGACGCCGGGTCGGTCACCTGGTCCGTGCGGCTCACCGCGTCCGACGGCACCGGCACGCCCGGCACGCTCGTGGCGACCCTCCAGCCCACGTCGTCCGGCGGCGTCGCGGGCGAGGTCGCCGTGCGCCGCGTCGACGTGCCCTGACGTCTCAGCGGTCCCGGAAGTCCGGGTCGATCTCCTCCGGCGTCCGGGCCAGCAGGTGCGCCACCTGCTCCACGACGACGTCGTGGACGAGCTCGTCCCGGTCGTCGGCGTCCAGCGCCCGGGTCTCCACCGGGCGGCGGTACACGACGATCCGCGCCGGCTGGCCCGCCTCCGCGGGGAAGAGACGACCGAGGGCGACGCCCCCGGTCTCCCACGGCGCCGGGTCCGACGGCGGCACGTCCTCGACGGCGAACTCGACGCCGCCCACCGCGGGCCACCGCCGCTCGAGACGGTCCACGGCCGCCAGCACGGCGTCGTCGAAGCGCTGCGCGCGCGTCCGGTGGGCGGGGGCGCCCGGCGGCAGCAGCGGGCCGCGCAGGCCCCGTCCGTGGCGGTCCCGGCGTCGCGACCCCCGTGGCGGCAGACCCCCGCCGAGCGGGACCAGGGGACCGGTCGGCGCGTCCGGCTCGTCGCTCGTCATGGACCGAGCGTAACCAGCGCGGCGCGCCGGTGAGCACGGCACCGTCCCGGCGGCGTATCCTCCCCGCGTGAGATCCGTCCGCCAGTGCTCGCGCACGGCATGCACCCAGGCAGCCGTCGCGACGCTCACCTACGTCTACGCGGACTCCACCGCGGTGCTCGGCCCTCTGGCGCAACGGGCCGAGCCGCACAGCTACGACCTGTGCTCCGTCCACGCGGGACGCCTCACCGCGCCCCGCGGCTGGGAGGTCGTCCGGCTCCAGCCGGAGTTCGACACCCCGTCGCCGTCCAAGGACGACCTGTCCGCGCTGGCCGAGGCCGTTCGCGAGGCCGGCCGCGGCGGACGCCCCGCGCCCGCACCCGAGCCCGACGGCGTCACCGAGACCGCACGACGCGGGCACCTGCGGGTGCTGCGGGGCGACTCCGACTGACCCTGCGCGGGTGAGGTCCGGGCTCACGACCCGACGTCGTCGTCGACGCGCCGTAGGGTGGGCACCGTGACCGACCTGACCGGCCTCGTCAAGGCCTACGACGTGCGGGGCACCGTCCCCGACCAGCTCTCCCCGGAGGTCGCTCGCGCTCTCGGCGAGGCGTACGCCCGCGTGGTCGTGCTCCCCGAGGGCGCCCACCGGGTCGTCGTCGGACGGGACATGCGCGACTCCGGCCCCGGGCTCGTCGCCGCGTTCGCCGACGGCGTCCGCGGCACCGGCGTCGACGTGGTCAACGTCGGGCTGTGCTCCACCGACGGGCTCTACTTCGCGTCCGGGCACCTCGACGCCCCCGGCGCCATGTTCACCGCGTCGCACAACCCGGCCGTCTACAACGGGATCAAGCTGTGCCGCGCCGGCGCGCGCCCCGTCGGGCAGGACACCGGCCTGGCCGACGTGCGTCGGCTCGCCGAACAGATCCTCGACGGCGCGCCCTCCGCGCCCGCGGACGCGCCCGGCGCGATCGAGGCGCGCGACCTGCTCGCCGAGTACGCAGGGTTCCTGCGCGGCCTGGTCGACCTGACCGGCGTCCGCCCCCTGAAGGTGGTCGTCGACGCCGGCAACGGCATGGCCGGCCTCACCGCGCCCGCCGTGCTCGGCACCGCCGCCGGGCTGCCCGCCCTGCCGCTCGAGATCGTGCCGCTCTACTTCGAGCTCGACGGGACGTTCCCGAACCACGAGGCCAACCCGCTGGAGCCCGCGAACCTCCTCGACCTGCAGGCCGCCGTCGTCGCCCACGAGGCCGACCTCGGGCTCGCGTTCGACGGCGACGCCGACCGCTGCTTCGTCGTCGACGAGAAGGGCGCCGCCGTCTCCCCGTCGGCCGTCACGGCGCTCGTCGGGCTGCGGGAGATCACCAAGGAGCAGGCCGCGGGCCGCACCGCCACCGTGATCCACAACCTCATCACCTCGCGCGCCGTGCCCGACCTGCTCGGCGCCACCGATGCGCGGCTCGTGCGCACCCGCGTCGGCCACTCCTTCATCAAGGCCGAGATGGCCGCCCACGACGCCGTGTTCGGGGGCGAGCACTCCGCCCACTACTACTTCCGCGACTTCTGGTTCGCCGACACCGGCATGCTCGCGGCGCTGCACGTGCTCGCCGCGCTCGGCGAGCAGCAGCACCCCGCCTCCGCGCTCGCCGAGATGTACACCCCGTACGTCGCCTCCGGCGAGATCAACTCCACCGTCGCGGACGCCGCCGCCGTCACCGACCGCGTGCGCGACACCTACGCCACGGCCTACCCCGACGCCGTGATCGACACCCTCGACGGGCTCACCGTCGCCCACTGGGACGGGCAGCACCCCCAGTGGTGGTTCAACCTGCGCGCCTCCAACACCGAGCCGCTGCTGCGGCTCAACGTCGAGGCCGCCGACGCCGACATCATGACCAAGCTGCGCGACGACGTGCTGTCGCTGGTCCGAGGAGAAGACGCATGACCGAGAACAGCCCCTGGATCGACCCCTGGGTCCGGTCCGTCCTGCGGTGCCCCGCCACCGGTGCCGAGCTCGTCGACGCCACCGGCCCGGACGGCGAGCCCGAGCTGCGGTCCACCGACGCCGAGCGCCCGCTGGCCTACCCCGTCCGGGACGGCATCCCCGTCCTGCTGGAGAGCGAGGCGCGGGCGCTCTGAAGCGTCGCGAGGTGAACGACAAATGAATAGATATTGCCGCCGCGATGAATTCCTCTCGTAACAGCACATTCTCCTTCAATTCGCTCATGCGATAGTTAGGATGCCTCAGTCGATCAAGACCGAGGAGAGTTCCACCCCATGAGTCAATTCGCCGTGGCGGCCAAGAGACGGTTCCGGCTCGCCGCCATCGAGAGGCTGCGCGGGACGCCGCAGACCCGTCGGGAGAACGCGACGGCCGCAGCCCTCCTCGCCGAGCTGAGTGCGATCGCGTCCGAGCTCTCCGGGAGCGCCGCGTGGCCCCACGTGCAGCTGACCCGCGCCGTCGTCGACCTGCAGGCCGCGGTGGCCGCCGATCGCGCCGACCCGGGACGCTCCGAGGCCGTGGCGCTGGGACGGGCCGCCTGGCACCGCGGTGCCGGGCCCGTCTGGGACGCGTTCCGCGTCGTGGGCGAGCGCCTGGTGCGGTACGACGCCGACCTCGCCGGCCGGGTGGCGACCCTGCTGCTGGAGGCGCGGCCGAAGAGCGACCCGGCGCGCGGCCTGCGCAAGGAGGCGCGCGCCGCGGTGCGTGACCGCGACCGGGACGCGGACCGGTGGCGCGAGCGTGCCGGGTCGAGGTCTCCCGACGGCGCGGTGCCGACCGTGCTGGCCGCGCTGGCACCTCCGACGGCGGTGGACGAGGACGGGTGGTTCGGCGTCGAGGACGCCCTGGACCGGGGCGTCGACCTCGCACCTGCCCTCGCGACCCAGCTCCGCCGGTCCTACCTCGGCGACGCGCGGGCGACGCGGGCCTACCTCCCGACGCTCCGCGCGGGAGTCGCCCGCGGGCTCGTGGCGGACCGTCCGCTGGGTGGGCTGCGACCGGTCCTCGACGCCACGTTCGACGAGTTCAGCTCCGCGGAGAGGCCCGGACTGGTCGATGTCGAGACGGTCGACATCTCGGGCCTGCGTGAATACCTGACAGGTCGGACCGTCTGCCTCGTCGCGAACTCGGCCGAGCTCCTCGAGCACGAGCACGGTGCCGAGATCGACTCCCACGACGTGGTCGTGCGCTTCAACTCCTTCGCGCTGGACCCGGTGCGGACGGGGGAGCGCACGGACGTGCACGCCACGATCCACCTGCACGACTTCAACTGGGACGTGCCGGTGGACGTGCGGCTCGTGTTCGCCGGTGACCAGTCGGCGTGGGGGCACAACCTGCGTCGGCACGTGCGCCCCGGTGCGCAGCGCCTCCTGGGGGACGACTCGCTGCGATGGCCGCGTCGGACGTTGCTGGCGCCCGAGCTGCGTGAGCGCTGCACCGTCCCGACGAGCGGGTTCAACATGCTGCTGGTGCTGGACTACCTCGACGTGAGCCCGCGCATCGACCTCTACGGCTTCAACTTCCACTCGGGCGCCCCGCACCGTCGGCCCGACGCGATGCACCTGCCGGTGGCGACGGCGCACTCCTACGACGTGGAACGGGAGTGGGTGGCCGCCCGGACGGTGTCCACCGCCCCGGGAAGGATCTCCCTGCGATGACGACCGCGACCGGCGGACGACGGGCCTACGCGGCCTTCGTCGACGACAACTACTTTCCCGGCTTCGTGGCCCTGCTCAAGAGCCTCCAGCTGTCCGACCCGGGCGGCACCGCGGACCTCGTCGTCCTGCACGACGGACTCGATCCCGCCAAGGTGGCGCGCACGCGGGCCCTGCGGCCCGACGCGCGCTTCGTGCGCGTGGACCCCGCACCCTACGAGCGGTACCGCAAGGGCGACGACTCCAACTACCTGTTCACCAAGGCGTACTTCATCCTCGACGCGTTCCGGCTGCGCGGCTACGACAAGGTGGTGACGCTCGACACCGACATGGTGGTCGTGGAGCCGATCGCCGACCTGTTCGACCTGCCCGCCGGGTTCGCCGCCGTCCCGCAGCTCTTCGACTCGGACGAGGGGCGCAAGCTCAACAGCGGCCTGATGGTGTTCGGCCCCGAGCACATGAGCGACGAGTTCGTGGCCCGCCTCGACGCCATCGGGGAGTCGGGGGAGTACGAGCTCGAACGGCACGACCAGGGCGTCCTGACCGCCGCCCTCGACGGCGACTACCTGCGGCTGGACCGCGCCTACAACTGGGTCAAGAGGGCGTCGCGCCCGGGCTCCCGGGCTCCGGCGGGCGCGAAGATCCTGCACTACACGGGTCGCTGGAAGCCGTGGCACGGTGGCGAGCAGGGCTACGCCGAGATCGAGCAGGCGTGGCACCGGTTCGCGATCAGCGACGCGGCGTACGTGGCCACGTTCCTGCAGGCCGCCGACGAGCTGGAGGCCGCGGGCGGGGTGCCGCACCCGGGGCTGACCTCCTGGTACCGGGACCTGGCGAGGGACCTCCCGGACGTCGTCCTCGAGCGGCTCCGCGTGGAGACCCCGACGACGCGGCAGGTCCTGGCGTCGGCACGCGAGCTGGCGGCCGGTGGCGACCACGACGGTGCGCTGGCGCTGCGCCGGCTGGTCGCGGCCGAGACGGGCCGCGTGGACGACGCGATCCTGCACGCGGTGTCGTTGCGCGCGGTCGGACGGGTCGACGACGCGGTGACGGTGGCGGGTCTCGCGGCCGTGGACGGCGACGGCGCGGACGGGCACCACCTCCTGGCCGAGACGGCCTGGGTGCGCTCGGACCGGGCGGCCGCCGAGCGGCACGTCCGGGCCGCGCTCGTGCGCCACCCGGCGCACACGAGGGCGAGGGCGCTCGCCCGCCGGCTGGCCGGAGGTGCGGCGGACCACCGGGTGGCGTCGACCCTCACGGACGGCGGCCTGCGACTGTCCCATGCCGCGTTCTACGTCGACGAGCTGGGAAACTTCGGTGACGAGCTGCTGCCCGTCGCGGTCCGCGAGAGCGTCGCCGAGCAGCGTCCTGTGGAGTCGTGGACCGGCTTCCACGTGCACCAGGTCTTCGACGAGGCGGCCGTCGAGCGGGCGAACGCGACCTCGGCGCTGCTGGTCGGCGGCGGCGGGCTGTTCCTGCCGGACACCATGCCGAACCGCAACAGCGGCTGGCAGTGGAACGTGCCCGACGCGAGCCTGCGACGGCTCGACGTCCCGCTGGCGCTCGTCGCGGTGGGGTACAACCTGTTCGACGGCCAGCGGATCACCGGGTCGAGGTTCGAGGAGTCCCTGCGCCTGACCGTGGAGACGGCGTCGCTCGTGGGGCTGCGCAACCACGGCTCGATCGACCGCGTGCGGTCGATGCTGCCCGCCGAGCTGGCCGACAAGGTCGTGTACATGCCGTGCCCGACGACGTTCCTCGGTCTGCTGTCCCACGGCCCCGGCGCCCGCGTGCGTGCGGGCGGCCCTGGCGGCGCCGACCGTCCGGTCGCCTACCTCAACGTCGCCTACGACCGTTCCTCCCTGCGCTTCAAGGACGGCTACGAGGTGTTCCTCGCCGAGATCGCGACGTTCGTCCGCTCGGTGGCCGACGCCGTCGAGGTGCGGGTCGCCGCGCACACCGTCGGCGACGAGCGGGTCGCGTGGGACCTGTACGCGGCGCACGGCCTGCGGGTCCCGGTGGACGCGTTCTACCGCAGGGGGATCGACGGCGCGCTCCAGGCCTACGCCGACGCGGCCGTCGTCGTGGGCATGCGCGGGCACGCGGGCATGATCCCGTTCGGGGTCGGCACCCCCATCGTCTCGCTGGTGTCGCACCCCAAGCTGCGCTTCTTCCTCGAGGACGTCGGGCACACCGAGTGGGGGATCACCGTGGACGACCCGGGTCTCGCCGAGCGCCTGGCGGACCTCGTGCGGGACGTCGCCGGGGACCAGGTGCGGTACCGCCGGGACGTCGAGGTCGCGCGCGAGCACCTGCGCACGCGGTACGACGAGGCGCTCGGCAAGCTGCTGGCAGCGGTGTGACGACGGACCGGGCCGCCACCTCGCTCGTGCGCACGGGCGAGGTGGCGGCCCCACCCGCGGGCGCGACACCCGTGCGGCGGGCCTTCCTGCCGGAGATCCAGGCCCTGCGCGCCCTCGCGGTGGGCCTGGTGGTCGTCTACCACGTACGCCCCGACCTTCTGCCGGGCGGGTTCGTCGGCGTCGACGTCTTCTTCGTCATCTCCGGCTTCCTCATCTCGGGCCATCTCCTGCGCGAGGTCACCGCCACCGGGCGGGTGTCGCTGGCCGCGTTCTGGGCGGCCCGCGTGCGGCGCATCCTGCCGGCGAGCCTCGTCGTCATCGCCGTGGTGCTGCTCACCTGCACCTGGGTGCTGCCGCCGAGCGAGTGGACGCTCGTCCAGCGGCACGGGTGGGCGTCGCTGCTGTACGTGGAGAACTGGGTCCTCGCCGCCGGGTCGGTGGACTACCTGGCCGCCGACGACGTGGCCACGCCGTTCCAGCACTTCTGGTCCCTCGCCGTGGAGGAACAGTTCTACCTGGTGTGGCCGCTGCTGTTCGTGGCGGCGGGCGCCCTTGCGGCACGAGGTCCTCGACGGCGCCGCCCCGTCCCGGTGCGGCGGGTGCTGCTCGTCGTGCTGGGCCTCGTCGTGGTGGCGTCCTTCGTCGAGTCGGCCGTCCGGGTCGGCGGGGGCGACCCGGCCGCGTACTTCGCGACGACCGCCCGCGTGTGGGAGCTCGGGATCGGAGGGCTGCTCGCGCTCGCCCCGCGCCCGACGGGCCGGGCCACGTCGCGTGCCCTGCTCGCCCTCGCCGGGCTCGGCACGATCGTCGCCGCCGCGTTCCTGCTCAGCGGCGCCGACCCGTTCCCTGGCCCGCACGCACTGTGGCCGGTGCTCGGCACGTGCGCCGTGATCGTCGCCGGGCGGACCGCGGGGCCGCTTTCGCTCCACCGGCTCGTCGACGCCCGTCCGGTCCAGTGGCTGGGTGCCACCTCCTACTCCGTCTACCTGTGGCACTTCCCGGTCGTCGTCTACGCCGCCACCTGGACGGGGCGCGAGCCGACCGCTCTCGAGGCCGTGGCGATGGTCGGCGCCGCGCTCGTCCTCGGCCGGCTGAGTCACCGGTACGTCGAGCAGCCGTTCCGTCGTCGTCGCCTGCCCGACGGCGTGACGTTGCGGCGAGCCGTCGTCGCGATGGCGGTCGTCGCGCTGCTGTCCCTCGTGGTGACCCTCCGGGTGGCGCTCGCGGACGACGTGACCGTGCCGGTGGCGCCCGGGTCGGGGTACGGGGCCGAGGCCGTCCAGGACGGCGGCCTGCCGACGTTCGTGGGACCGCACCGGGCCCTCGCACCCGCCCTCACCTCCGTGGTCGACGACGAGGTGTCGGCATTCGACGAGGACGCCTGCTCGGCCCGCGGCGACGGCCCGGTCTCCCCGCCCACCACCTGCTCCTTCGGACCCGCGGACGCCGCGTTCACCCTGGCGCTCGTGGGCGACTCGCACGCCCGCATGGTGGGCAGCCCGGTGCTGGCGATCGCCGCGCAGCACGGTTGGCGGGTCGACACCTACCTGCGCGACTCGTGCCCCTTCTCCACGGAGATGCGGACGATCGACCAGGGACCGGACTGCGTCGCCGCGAACGAGGCGACGCTGCGCGCCGTCCTCGACGACCCGCCGGACGCCGTCCTCACGGTCGCCTACGGCGCCTCGCGGTTCCGGGAGACGGAGGGGCCCGATCGCCCGGGGGTGCGCGGGTTCGCCCGGACGTGGAACGTCCTGGAGGACGCGGGCGTGGACGTGCTCGTGCTCAAGGACGCCCCGCAGCCGGACCCCTCTGTCGTCCGGTGCGTGACGTCCCACCCGGAGAACCCCCGGCGGTGCGCCCTGGACCGCGACACGGCCCTGAAGGGCCGCGACGTCGTCGACGACGCGGCCCTCCTCGCCCCGCGGGCGGAGGTGATCGACCTGACCGAGTACTTCTGCGGGCCGGAGGTCTGCCCGCCCGTCATCGGCAACGTCGTGGTCTACCGGGACACGAACCACCTCACGGACACGTACGCGCGGTCGCTCACCACGGTGCTCGGTGAGCGCATCGTGCCCGAGCGGTGATCAGCTGCTGATCCGGGTGATCCACGCCGCGGGCATGCTCCCGCGGGTGGTGGCGCGCCCGACCCAGGAGCGCATCTGGTCGGCCTTGCCGGTCAGCGTGGCCTTCGTGCCGTTGGGCTGGGTGGCGGTGAGCGTGCGCACCTGACCGCTGGACCAGGTGCGGGTCACCTTGACGGACTGCACGTTCTTGAGCCCGAAGAGCCGCCTGGCCTGCGCCTGGGTGAGGGTGCGGGTCCAGGACCGGTAGGAGTTGCCGGGGGCGCGCAGGCTGGCGGGATCGGCGACGCTGCGCTCGTAGGAGAGCCGCGAGGCCCACACGTCCTCGGAGTTCGCGGTGCGTCCGCCGCTCGAGGAGAAGTAGTGCGCGGCGACCGCGCGGCCCCCGACCTGCAGGACGCGGGCGTTCGTGCGGCTGCGGGTCGTGGCGTCGACCGCCTTGACCCACACCTTGCCGTAGCGGCCGCCGGACCCTTCGGCCTCCTTGCGCCAGCCGGCGTAGTTCTGGTCCCGGACGTCGTCGACGACGTGGCAGTTGCAGGCCGACTTGGTGCTCATCTTCGAGATCGCGTACGAGCGGGCGGTGACGGCCTGCGCGCGCAGCGCCCGGTCGCCGCCGTTCAGGCCCCACGACGACGGCATCTCGGCGATGCCGTACAGGTACTCGGTGTTGAGGAGCACGTCGTTGGTGATGTTGGGGACGCCGCGGCGGTTGACGACGGTGAGGCGGCCGTTCTTGTACGAGCCGTGGGTGCCGCTGATCGTGGCGACCGCGGTGCGGCCCGCGGGTCGCCAGTAGCGGGTCCCGGACCACTGGATGCGCAGCTTCGGGGCGACGTGCACCTTCCCGGCGACCTTGACCCGGACGTTGCCGCCGTTCCCGATGCGGACCTTGAGGGTCGTGGTGCCGCTGCCCTGGGCGACCGTGCCCTTGCCGGGCTCGCGGACCCGCCACTCGCCGCCGCGCACGGTCACCCACGTGGTGTCGCCGGAGTCTCCGTACCCGGAGTACCCGTACGGGTCGGGTCCGTGCACCTGGACGCTGACGCTCGACGGTGTCGTGCGGTATCCCTGCTTCGAGCCCTGGTAGTAGTGCCGGAGGATGCCGACGGCGGAGCGTCCTTCCCGCGCCATCTGGTAGGCGCCGTACTGGCTCATGCCCACGCCGTGGCCGTACCCGGATCCGGAGATCGTGAAGTCGTCGGGTACGGCGGCGGTGGCGGGTGCCGCGACGGCCAGCCCTCCGGTCGCGGCGACCAGCAGGGCGACGGTGCCCGCGAGGGCCCGCCGGAGTCTCAGGTGTCCCATGGTTGTTTGCCCCCTTCACCTCTACTGTGACTCAGGCAACAGAGGACGGCATCCGCTGGCTCCGGCGGGACGTGCCGCCCGGCGCCGGGGCGACTCCGCGTAGGCTCTCGCGCGTGCCTCTCGCCCAGCGCCTGATCCTGTCCGGTCGACCCGAGCGGCGTGCCCTGTGCGTCGAGGACGGTCCGGGCGTGCTCGCGGACGGCTCGCTCGCGGTGCCCGCCGGCGCCGTGCAGGGTCTGGGCACGTACCTCAACGGCTTCCCCGCGGCGTACTGGGCGCGCTGGACGGGCGCGTCGCGGGCGGTGCTGGTCGTCGAGGGGTCGGGGGACGCCACGGTGCGGCTGCTGCGCTCGGACGTCTCCGGCCGCGCGACCGAGGTCGCGAGCGGGGCGCTCGGGGAGCCGCTGGTCGCGGACCTGGCGGGGATGGACGACGGCGGCTGGTTGTGGGCCGAGGTCGAGGCGCACGACGACGTCGTGGTGACGGCGGGGGAGTGGGACGTCGACGTGGCCCCGCGCCGCGGCGGGACGGTCGTCGTGTCGATCACGACGATGGACAAGCCGGACTTCTGCGTCGCGACCCTCGGGGTGCTCGCCGGCTCGGCGGAGCTGGCCGCCGCGGACGTCACCGTGCAGGTGATCGACCAGGGCTCGCGGAAGGTCCGCGACCACGAGGGCTTCGACGCGGTGTCCGCGGCGCTCGGGGGGCGGCTGCGCCTGGTCGAGCAGGCGAACCTCGGCGGGTCGGGCGGGTTCTCCCGGGGCATGGCCGAGGTGCTCGACGCCGGCGCGGACGCCGTGCTCATCTGCGACGACGACGTCGAGGTGGAGCCCGAGTCGATGCTGCGGGCGGTGCGGTTCCACCGTGCGGCGGTGGACCCCGTGGTGGTCGGCGGGCACATGCTCGATCTGGCGCGTCCGACCGTCCTCAACTCGTGGGCGGAGGTCGTCCACCGTCGCACCTTCAAC
This sequence comes from Isoptericola dokdonensis DS-3, assembly GCF_001636295.1. Classification (NCBI taxonomy): domain Bacteria; kingdom Bacillati; phylum Actinomycetota; class Actinomycetes; order Micrococcales; family Promicromonosporaceae; genus Isoptericola; species Isoptericola dokdonensis. The sequence goes on from NZ_CP014209.1 coordinate 3,612,629, forward strand.
TGGGGCCCGCCGGCGATGGACCAGCAGTGGCACGACCTGGCGGGCGGGCTGACGGCGACCCCGTGGCTGCACCGTCGCGGGGAGTCGGAGTTCAACGGCTGGTGGATGTGCCTGATCCCGGCGTCGGCGCTGCGTGAGGTGGGCCTGAGCCTGCCGCTGTTCCTCAAGTGGGACGACGCCGAGTTCGGTCTGCGTGCGGCCGCGGCGGGGATGGCGACGGTGTCGCTGCCGGGCTTCTGCCTGTGGCACGTGGCCTGGACGGAGAAGGACGACTCGGTGGAGTGGCAGGCGTACCTGCACGTGCGCAACCGCGTGATCACGGCGCTGCTGCACGCCGACGGGCCGCGGCTGCTGCCCGCCGCGCTGCTCGCGACCGATCTCAAGCTCCTGCTGGCGATGCGCTACTACCCGGTGGACCTGCACGTGCGCGCCCTGCACGAGGTGCTGGACGGCCCGGGGCGCCTGCACCGCGAGCTCGGCTCGGTGGTGGGCGCCGTCCGGGCCGTCGGCCGCAAGCACCCCGAGACGGTCCGGCACGCCGCCGGCGACCCGGTCTTCGACGCGGCCCTCGCCGCGCGACCGGCCGCGGCGAGCGCCCCCAAGCCGGCCGGGGCGCTCGCCCTCGTCGCGTTCGTCGTGCGCGGCGCGCTGCGCACCCTGCGACCGGTGGTGGCGGCGGACCGGCGTGCCCCCGCGGCCACCCTCGACCGGCAGGACGCGCCGTGGTGGGAGCTCCCGCGGCACGACTCCGTCCTCGTGCTCGACGCCGCCGGCACCACGGGGGTGTGGCTGCGCCGCGACGCCCGGACGTTCTGGCGGCTCGCGGCCGCCTCGGTGGCCGCGCACGCCCGGCTGGCGGTGCGCTGGCGGTCGGTCGCGGGCACCTGGCGCCGGGCGGCGCCGGAGCTGGTCTCCCCGGAGACCTGGCGGGCGTCCTTCGGCGCCGATCGCTCCCACTAGGATGCTCAGGATGTCCGCCCCCGTAGTGGTCGCCGTCGTCGTGTCCTACAACCGGGCCGAGCTGCTCGGTGCCGCACTCGACGCCCTCGCCGACCAGAAGCGCCCTGTCGACCGTGTCGTCGTCGTCGACAACGCGTCCACCGACGACGCCCTCCAGGTCGCGCGTACCCACCCCAGCGCCCCGCACGTGGTGGCGCTGGCTCGCAACACGGGCGGCGCCGGCGGTTTCGCCGTGGGGCTCGCGACGGGGGTCGCGGACCTCGGGGCGGACCTGGTCTGGCTGATGGACGACGACACGATCCCCACCCCGACGGCGCTGGGCGAGCTGCTCGCCGCCCGCGACGCCTACGACGGCGAGGTCACGGCGCTGGCCAGCCGGGTCGTGTGGACCGACGGCTCGGACCACCCGATGAACACGCCGCGCCGGCACCCGCGCGCCACGGCCGCGGACGTCACGCGGGCCGACGCCGCGGGCGCGATGCCGGTGCGGTCGATGTCGTTCGTGTCGATGCTGATCGACGCCCGGGCCGTGCGCCGGTCGGGTCTGCCCGTCACCGACTACTTCATCTGGAACGACGACTTCGAGTACTCGACCCGCCTCCTACGGGACCGGGTCGGGCTGTACGTGCCGGGCTCCGTCGTCGAGCACCGCACGAAGAAGCTGGGCGCGACGGACGCCGACCCCGGACCGCGCTTCTACTACGAGGTGCGCAACAAGATCTGGATGTTCTCGCGCTCGCCCGCGCTGTCGTTCAGCGAGCGGGTGCTCTACGGCGGCTCCACGGTGCGCCGCTGGGTGCGCACCTTCGTCCGCTCGCAGGACCGCGGCACGCTGGCGAAGGCCGGCACCCGTGGCCTCTGGCACGGTCTGACCAAGCACCCCCGCCCCGACACGGAGGTCCTGTCGGGCGTCGGCCCCGCCGCCCTGACGGTCGCGCGCCTCGAGGCGGGCGCGGCGCTGCCGGCACCGGTGCACGTCAACCGGATCGCGGCGGCGCCGGGCCGGTTCGTCTCGGGCGAGCCGCTCACCGACCACCGGTTCTCCGTCCTGCTGCCGGTCTACCGCGGCGACGACGCGACCCACCTGGAGCGCGGGTTCCGCTCGGTGAGCGAGGACCAGACGCTGCGCCCGGACGAGATCGTCGTGGTGCGGGACGGCCCCGTCGGCGCGGAGATCGCGGCCGTGCTCGACCGGCTGGACCAGATCACGGACGTGCCGGTGACGGTCGTGCGCCTGCCGCACAACCTGGGGCTGGCGCGCGCGCTGGAGGAGGGGCTCGCGGCGTGCCGCCACGAGATCGTCGCCCGCGCGGACGCCGACGACATCTCCCTGCCGGAGCGCTTCGCCACCCAGGTCCCGCTGGTGGCCTCGGGCTTCGACCTCGTCGGTTCGGCCATCTGCGAGTTCGAGGACGACGAGGCCGAGCGCGGCATGGTGCGCGTCCCGCCGACGGGTGCCGCGATCGCCGAGTCGGCGCGGTTCCGCGACCCGTTCAACCACCCGTCGGTCGTGTACCGGCGGTCCGCCGTCGCGGCGGTGGGCGGGTACGAGCACCTCGACCTCATGGAGGACTACCTCCTGTTCGCCCGGATGATCGCCGCGGGCGCGCACGCCGAGAACGTCACCGAACCGCTCGTGCTGTACCGGGTGGGCGCGGGAGCGTACGCCCGGCGCGGCGGGCGCCGCCTGCTCGCCTCCGAGCTCGCCCTGCAGCGCACCCTGCACTCCGAGGGCTTCGTCTCGACGCCGCAGATGGTGCGCAACGTCGTGGTGCGGGCCGGCTACCGGCTGGTCCCGCAGCGGCTGCGCCGGGCCGGCTACCAGTCCTTCACCCGCCGCCGCGGCGGCTACGTGCCCGACGACCTCTAGGAGCCAGACCAGATGAATGCCGACGTCGTCGTCGTCGGGACGGGGTTCTTCGGCCTCACCGTCGCCGAGCGCCTCGCGTCCGCGGGCCGTCGCGTCCTCATGGTGGAGCGCCGCGACCACCTCGGGGGCAACGCGTACTCCGAGGCGGAGCCCACCACGGGGATCGAGGTGCACCGGTACGGCGCGCACCTGTTCCACACCTCGAACGAGCGGGTCTGGGAGTACGTCAACCGGTTCACGGCGTTCACGGACTACCGGCACCGGGTGTACACCACGCACCGCGGCGAGGTGTACCCGATGCCGATCAACCTCGGCACGATCAACCAGTTCTTCCGGTCGTCGCACGGCCCGGAGGCGGCGCGCGCGCTCCTCGCCGAGCAGGCCGCCGAGCTGGGCGACCGCACCCCGGCGAACCTCGACGAGCAGGGCGTGCGGCTCATCGGCCGCCCGCTGTACGAGGCGTTCATCCGCGGGTATACGGCCAAGCAGTGGCAGACCGACCCCCGCGAGCTGCCGGCGTCGATCATCTCCCGCCTGCCCGTGCGCTACACGTACGACAACCGCTACTTCAACGACCGCTACGAGGGGTTGCCCGTCGACGGGTACACCGCGTGGCTGGAGCGCATGGCCGACCACCCGAACATCGAGGTGCGGCTGTCCACGGACTTCTTCGACGACGCCCAGCCGGTGAGCAAGGCGGCCGTCGTCGGCCAGGTGCCGGTGGTGTACACCGGCCCGGTGGACCGCTACTTCGACTTCGCCGAGGGCGAGCTGTCGTGGCGCACGCTCGACTTCGAGCAGGAGGTCCTCGACGTCGGCGACTTCCAGGGCACGTCGGTGATGAACTACGCGGACGAGGACACCCCGTTCACGCGCATCCTCGAGTTCCGGCACTTCCACCCCGAGCGCGACTACCCGCGCGACCGGACGGTCGTGGTGCGGGAGTTCTCGCGGTTCGCGCAGCGCACGGACGAGCCCTACTACCCGGTGAACACGCCCGAGGACCGCGAGCGCCTGCTGCGCTACCGCGAGCTCATGACCGCCGAGCCCGACGTCCACTTCGGCGGGCGCCTCGGCACGTACCAGTACCTCGACATGCACATGGCGATCGGGTCGGCCCTGTCCATGGTGGACAACCAGCTCACCGCCTGAGCGCCCGCGGCCAGCGGCCGCAGGCGGTCAGGGCACCCAGGCGCAGACGAGGTGCCCGTCACCGGCGACGGTGGTCGCCCCGGCCGCGTGCGGCACCAGGCAGGACTCGCCGCGGCGCAGGTCGACCGACCCGGCCTCGGTCCGCACCTGTGCGGTGCCGTCGAGCGCGAGCACGATGCGCGGCCCGTCCGGGGCGAGGGCGGCGGGCTCGGCCGGGTCGAGGTCGAACGTGGTGAGCGCGAACTCCTCGACGGGCGCCCGGTAGGTCGTCACGAGGCTGTGCGTGCCGACGACGGTCGCGTCCGGCCGCACGGGCGGGCGGGGGGCGAACGCGGCGCACTCGACGAGCGCGTCGGTGTCGACGTGCTTGGTGGTGAGCCCGGCGCGCAGCACGTTGTCGGACGACGCCATGATCTCCACGCCGAGGCCGGACAGGTAGGCGTGCACCTCCCCGGCGGGGACGTACATCGCCTCACCGGGCTCCAGGGAGACCCGGTTGAGCAGCAGCGACACGATCGACCCGGGGTCGCCGGGGTGCTGCTCGGCGAGCTGGAGCAGCGTCGCGTCGGCGCGCTGCGACGGCGACGCCCCGGCGCGGGCGCGCACGCCGGCGACCGTCGCCTCGACGTCCGCCGCGCACCACGCGGAGCCGCGGGCGGCGACGAGCACCTCGAGCGCGGCGCGCAGGCCGACGGCGGAGCGCGTGCGGCCGAGCGCGTCGCGCACCTGCTCGACGAGCTTGCCGTCGAGCCCGTCGAGCAGCGTGAGGACGGCGCGCGGGCTGCGGAACCCGGCGAGGCCCTCGAAGGGCGTGAGCGCGACGAGCATCTCCGGCTTGTGCTGCTCGTCGTGGAAGGAGCGGCCCGGGGCGTCCAGGGCCAGTCCGGCGCGGTTCTCCCGCTGGAACCCGGCACGGGCGGCGTGCGGGCGGGGGTGCACCTGCAGGGACAGGGCGCGGCGAGCCGCGAGGACCTTGAGCAGGTAGGGCAGGCGGGGGCCGAACCGGTCGGCGACGCGGCGGCCCAGCACGCCGTCGGGGTCCGCGGCGACGACGTCCGCGAGGGAGGTGCCGCCGGGCAGCCGGGACGGGGCGGACGGGTGCGCACCGAGCCACAGCTCGGCGGCGGGGCTGCCGTCCGACGGGATCCCGACGAGGTCCTGGATGGCCTCCAGCCCGCCCCAGTCGTAGTGCTGCACGGTGTTGTCGAGAAGGGCAGGGAGTGCCGCAGGTGCCGTATCGACATGTGATGTTCGGCGAGAGTTCATCATCTCGACATCGACCTTCCCGATGCTGGCGTGATTCGCCTCGGCGGTCGAATTCGACCGCTGTTCCACCGTGATCGTTCGGAGCACCTGTGCACGCCTTTCATTCTCTCGCCTACCTCGACGTCGAGAAGTCCGGCTCGACGTACGTGTCGCAGTTCCTGCGCGACTTCCTCGACGACGACGAGGTCGTGTTCCGCAAGCACGTCGAGGTCGAGGACCGTCTCCCCGCCGGTCGGCTGCACGTCATCTCCGTCCGTGACCCGCTCGACTCCTACCTGTCCCTGTACTCCTACGGTTGTCAGGGTAAGGGAGGGCTGTTCGGCACGATGCGGAACGCGGGGGTGGAAAACCTGTACGACGGCACCGCGGACGGGTTCGACCGCTGGCTCGACGTCGTGCTGGACCCGGCCGGCGCGCACCGCCTCAACCCCGGGTCGTACGGGCGCAGCGGCGCCGCGCCGTACACCGGGCTGCTCTCGTTCCGCGTGGCCCGGCTGTCGGGCCCCCGGGCGCTGCGCTGGATCCGCCGCGTCCGCTCCGCCGACGAGTTCGTGGCGGCCTACCGCGAGCACCACGTCGTCGACGTGGTGCTGCACAACGAGACCCTGACGCAGGACCTCGTCGCCCTGGTGGGCCGCGACGACCTGGCGTGGCGGCCGGGACGGGAGGCGGCGCTCGCCGCCCTGGCGGCCCAGGACCGGCTCAACGCCAGCTCGCGGCTCGACGCGGACGCCGGCTTCGCGGTCCCCGACGACGCGTGGGACCGGGTCGCGGCGCGGGAGCGGCTGCTCACCGAGGTGTTCGGCTACGGGGCTCACCGGACCTCCACCCGCTCCGCCAGCCAGGCGATGTCGGCGGTGTAGCGCTCGCCCAGCTCCGCGGCGGCGTCGTCGGCCAGGAACCTGGCCGGCGCGTCGTCGGCGGCGGGCCGGCGGCCCAGCGTCGCCACGGTGAACCGGTGCAGCGCCTCGCGCTCGGCGCGGTCGTCGAGCAGCGGGAGGGTGGCGAGGGCCAGGTCGGCCATCCGCTGCGTGTAGCGGGTGTTGGGGCGGTGGTCCGCGTCGACCTGGACGGCGAGGTCGGGGACGCCGAGGCGCCCGACCGCGTCGAGGAGGATCTGGCGTACCAGGGGCGTGTCCGTGGCGCGCGAGCGGTCGTAGTCGTAGACGGTGACGTTCTCCGCACCGAACGTGTCGACGAGCCGCTCCACGACGGGTCGCCACGACAGCGAGCCCGCGACGCGGTCGGCGAGCGCCTCGAACGACGAGTGGTGGCCGTGCTTGAGCTGCTGCTGGTAGGCGGACTCCAGGAACGGCCCGTAGCTGCGCACGGTGAACTGGACGTGCCGGTCGGCGTGGGCCGTCGCGCGCGCGACGGCGTCGACGTTGGGCCCGAACCGGGGGTAGAGCTCGGCCGAGCCGGGCTGGAACGCGGCTCCCACGTTCGACTCGCACGAGTAGAACAGGCCGCGCAGCCGCAGGTCGTGCCACGGCGCCTCCAGGTACGCGGCGAGGCGCTCGTCGGCGCCGTCGCGGGACGTCTCGTACCAGCCGCCGAGCGCCTCGCGGACCTCCGGCTGGCTGGTGAGCGCGGCGAGCCCGGCGCCGGAGAGCTCGGCGGCGTGCTCCCGGCACCAGGCCTGCACGGCGGTGGTGCCGGTCTTCTGCGAGCCGAGGTGCAGCACGACGCGACGCTCCCGACGGTCCGGGAGCGGCATGCCGAGGGCACGGGCGGTGCGGGCGGCGAGGCGCCGCGGGGCGGTGGGACGGGAGCTCATCGGACCTCCACGAGATCGGTCAGCCGGGCGAGGTCGGCCGCGTCGCGTGCCGCGAGGTCGTCGGCCAGGGCGGCGGGCACCGGCCACGCCGGGGTGCCGCCGGCATCGATCTCCTCCTCGACGAAGCGGCGCATCGCGACGCGGTCCGCCTGCGAGCGCAGGTGCGGCAGGATCGCGAGCGCCACCTCGGTCTGCCGTCGGGACCAGTGCGCCGGGTCGGGCGGCGCCTCGAGGTCGGCGACCGGCACGGGGGCGCCGAGCCCGCCGAGCAGCGCGGTGAGGACGTCGTGCGCGACGGCGGTCGTGGCGGCGGGGTCGCCCCCCGGGCGGGCGCGGGTGGCGTCGTGCACGACGACGCGGTCGGCGCCGAGCGCCCTGACGAGCCGCCGCACGACGGGCACCCACGACGGGTCGGTGACCGATGCCGCGAAGTCGTCGAACCGGACGAGGTGGCCGTTGCGCACGGCCTCGACCCACGCGAGGACGACGGTGCCGGCGTGGTCGCCGATGCTCACGTGGGCGCGCCAGGGGACGTCCCGCAGCGCCACGGACAGGGCGGCGACACCCGCGCGGGCGTCGGCGTGCAGCGGCCCGCCGGTGTGCCGGTAGGCGGGCCCGAGGACGGCCGCGGAGGAGAACAGGGTGCGCGGCGCGGACACGAGGTGGTCGCGCAGCAGGTCCCGGCCGCGGTCGTACCGCCACTCGAGGCCGGGCACCGCCTTGCGCAGGGCCGCGTCCGAGGTCCGGGCGGTCACGCCGGCGGCGGTGAGCGGCGCGGGGTTCGCGTCGCACCAGCGGCGCACCGTCCGGCCGGTCGCCCGGTGGGCGGACAGGTGGACCGCGACGGCGCACGCGGTGCTGCGAGCGGTCGCAGTGGACATGGCGTCTCCTTGCTCGATCGGTTCGGCTCGGTCGAGACGTTAATGCACCGGCCCCCGCAGAAATGACGTCCGTGTGGCCGGATTCTGCTGATCGGTGGCGAGGTCGACAAATGTTCATCGACGGTCCACACGATGTTCGGTGACAGTTATCGAGAAGTGGCCGATCTCGCCTCATGGGCCTCCTAGTCTCGCCGCCATGAACGAATCCGTGCTCGTCGTGGTGCCGGCCCGTGGGGGGTCCGTCGGCGTGCCGCTGAAGAACCTCCAGCAGGTCGGCGGCGGCTCGCTGGTCGCCCGCGCCGTCCGCTCCGCGCTCGCCGCGCCGTCGGTGACCGACGTCGTGGTGTCGACCGACCACGCCGAGATCGCGGTCGAGGCCGAGCGGCACGGCGCCCGCGTCGTCCGACGCCCCGCCGATCTCGCCGGGGCGGCCGCCAGCTCCGAGTCCGCCGTGCTGCACGCCCTCGACGCGGTGGCCGCCGGGTCCGGCGCCGGCGACCCCGCCGTCACCGTGCTGCTCCAGGCCACCAGCCCGTTCGTCGACCCCGGCGACCTCGACGCCGCCGTCCGCCTCGTGCTGGACGGCACTCACGACGTGGTCGTCGCCGTCGCCCCCACCCACGACTTCCAGTGGCGGCTCGACGCCGACGGGCCGGTGCCGGTGGGCCACACGACCGACCACCGGCCGCGCCGTCAGGACCGTGCCCCGCACTTCCGCGAGACCGGCGCGTTCTACGTGATGCGCACCGCGGGCCTGCGCGAGCACGGCACCCGCTTCTTCGGGTCGGTCGGCCTGCGTCCCGTCGCGGCCGAGTGGGCCGTCGAGATCGACGAGCCGCGCGACCTGTGGCTCGCCCGCACCCTGCTCGACCAGCCGGGCGGCACCGCCGTGGAGCAGATCGACGTGGACGCGCTCGTCACCGACTTCGACGGCGTCCACACCGACGACGCCGTGCACGTGGCCCAGGACGGCACGGAGTCGGTGCGCGTGCACCGCGGCGACGGCCTCGGCGTCGCCCGCCTGCGGGACGCCGGGCTGCCCCTGCTCATCTTGTCCAAGGAGCGCAACCCGGTCGTCACGGCGCGCGCCCGCAAGCTCGGCGTCGACGTCCTCCAGGGCGTCGACGACAAGGCCGGCGCCCTGCGCGACTGGCTCGCCGTGCGCCGGATCGACCCGGCGCGCGTCGCCTACGTCGGCAACGACGTCAACGACCTCCCCGCACTGCGCGTCGTCGGCTGGCCCGTGGCCGTCGCCGACGCCCATCCCGACGTCCTCGCCGCCGCGCGGGTCGTCACAGCAGCCCGCGGCGGCCACGGAGCCGTCCGCGAGGTCTGCGACCGCATCACCATCACCCATCGGAAGGATCCCGCCATGACCGCCACCCCGACCGCCCCGAACCCGGTGCAGATCGGCGAGCACGTCGTCGGCGCCGGCGAGCCCGTCTACGTCATCGGTGAGATCGGCATCAACCACAACGGTGACGTCGAGATCGCCAAGCAGCTGATCGACGTCGCCGTCGCGGCCGGCTGCCAGGCCGTGAAGTTCCAGAAGCGCACCCCGGAGATCAGCACCCCCAAGGACCAGCGGGACAAGATCCGCCAGACACCCTGGGGCGAGATGACGTACCTGGAGTACAAGTACAAGGTCGAGTTCGAGCACGAGCAGTACTCCGAGATCGACCAGTACGCCAAGGCGCAGGGCATCCAGTGGTTCGCCTCCCCGTGGGACGTCCCCTCGGTGGCGTTCCTCGAGGAGTTCGGCGTGCCGACCCACAAGATCGCCTCGGCGTCCGTGACGGACACCGACCTGCTGCGTGCGCTGGCCGACACGGGCAAGCCGCTCATCCTGTCGACCGGCATGTCGACCCTGGAGCAGATCGACGACGCCGTGGAGATCCTCGGCACCGACGGTCTCGTGCTGCTGCACGCCACCTCGACGTACCCGCTGCCCCCGGAGGAGGCGAACCTCCGCACGATCTCGACCCTCCAGGAGCGCTACGGCGTGCCCGTCGGCTACTCGGGCCACGAGACCGGCCTGCAGATCTCGCTGGCGGCCGTCGCCCTCGGTGCCGTCGCCGTCGAGCGGCACATCACCCTCGACCGTGCCATGTGGGGCTCGGACCACGCCGCGTCGCTCGAGCCCAAGGGTCTGAGCAACCTGGTGCGCGACATCCGCATCCTGCAGGACGCGCTCGGCGACGGCGTGAAGAAGGTCATGCCGGGCGAGCTCGCCCCCATGTCCCGCCTGCGCCGCATCGGCTGACGGGGACGCACGACGCATGACAGACGCGCGACCGCAGGTGTCCGTCGTCGTCCCCGCGCGGGACGCCGGCGGGCACCTGCCCGACGCCCTGGGCAGCCTGGCCCGCCAGGGGATCGCCCCGACCGACCTCGAGGTCGTCGTCGTCGACGACGGGTCGACCGACGACACGCTGGAGGTGCTGGAGGAGGCCTCCACCCGCATGCCCGGTCTGCGCTGGGTGCACCACCGCACCGCGCGCGGGGTCTCCGCCGCCCGCAACCGTGGGGTCAAGGAGTCCCGCGGACGGTGGGTGACGTTCCTCGACCCGGACGACTGGTTCTACCCGGGCCACCTGGCCCACATGCTCGCGGCGGGCGACGCCCTGGACGTCGACTTCCTCGTCTGCGACCAGGTGCAGGCCTACGGCGAGGAGCGCCGCCGGGTGCGGGCCCCCGAGGTGCGCCGCCACGTCGGCCTCGACCCGCGCACCGGCATCCTGCCGACGACCCGCTCCACGATGGTCAACTACGTGCAGGTGTCCTCCCGGTTCCTGTCCCGCCGCGTGGTGGACGACGGGCTCGCCGTGTTCGACGAGGACCTGCCCACCGCGGAGGACCGGGAGTGGGCCTGGCGCCTGCTGCTCGGCACCCGGCGGTACGCCGTCGTGGACGCCCCCGGGTACGTCTACCGCCGGCAGGTCGCGAACTCGCTGACCGACATCGGCGACGTCCGCCAGCTCGGCTTCGTCACCGCCTACGACGGGGTGCTGGACCGGCTGCGGCAGGACGCGACGCTCGCCCGCTACGAGCCGAAGGTGCTGCGGGACACGATCGCCGTCCTGCACCACCACACCAAGCGGCGGCAGGCGTACCCGGACGACGTGTGGGCGCAGCTCGTCGACCGCTCGCAGGGGCTCGTCGACCGGTTCGACCCGGCGGTGCGCGCCGAGCAGCGCGCGGCCATGGACGCGAGGCGTGCGCACGACCTCCGCAAGCAGGGGGTCCACGTATGACCGAGGTGAGCTGTCAGGTCGTCACGGCCTCGACCCTGTTCGGCGCCGCCACCGTGGTGGCGGCCTGGGACGCGGGCGTGCTGCCGCGGCGCGAACGCACCGTGCTGGTCGTCCAGCACAACGTCCCCTCGCCGGAGGCGAGCGGCGACCTCACCGAGAGCCCGGCGTTCGCCGCGATCGCCGACCGCTTCGACGCGGTCGTCGCGTGGAACGACGTCGTCGCGCCCTACCACCCCAAGCAGTGGAAGCCGCGCCCCGAGGACGTGCCGCTGTGGGAGCGGCTGCTCCGGGAGCGCTGGGGCCTCGGCGACGGCCCGCTGGAGCTCGTGGGGGAGTCGGTGGCGACCTCGCCCACCGGCGCCCTCGTCGCGATCTTCGCGTCCGCGGCCGTGTCGGTCTACGCCGACGGGCTGATGGTCTACGGCCCCACCCGGTTCGCCCTGAAGTACGAGGTGGGCGGTCGCGTCGAGCGGCTGCTGCACCTCGACCTGCTCCCCGGCGTGCGGCCCACCCTGCTCGCCGAGTGGGACGTGCCGGGCGTCGTCGTGCCGTCCGAGTCGTTCCGCAAGGTCGTCGGCGCCCTCACCGAGCACGCCGTCCTCGGTGCACCGGCCTCCGGGGCCGCGCAGGAACGCTCCGGCGTGCGGCTCGCCGACCACCTGCCCGCACCCGGGTCCTACGCGCTCGTGCTCGGCCAGTACATGGCCGCGATCGGGCTGATCAGCGTGGCCGAGGAGGCCGCGCTGCACCGCCGGATGGTGGCGCACGCCGCCGAGCGCGGCTACCGCCACGTCCTGCTCAAGCCGCACCCCTCGGCCCCCCGGCAGGGCACCGAGGAGCTCGCCGCCCACGCCCGCACCCTCGGCGTCGAGCTCGAGGTGGCACCCGCCGCCGTCCTCGCCGAGTCCCTGTTCGGCGAGTCCGCGCCGGGGCTGGTCGTGTCCTGCTTCTCCACGGCGCTGGCCACCGCGGCCGCCCTCTACGACGTCGACGTGGCCGCGGTCGGCACGGACCTCCTCCTCGACCGGCTCGAGCCGTACCCGAACTCCAACCGGGTGCCGGCCGTCGTCGTCGACGCCCTGTGGTCGGCGCAGCCGTGGAGCGGCGACGCCGCGGACCTGCAGCGGCTCGTGCGCGCCGTGTCCTACTGCCAGCAGCCGGGCCTCCTGGCCGCCCTGCGCGACGACGCCACCGGGCTGCTGCCCAACCTGGAGGACGACCGGCTGCGGCGCTGGTTCCGGCGCAAGCGCCTCACCGCGCTCGGGCTGCCCGGCGGGTTCCCCGCCCCGTGGTGGCGCTCGCACCGCCTCGTCCACCTGGGCGACGCCGTCGACAAGCGGCTCCTCGGCGGGCGGCTGCGCCGCTTCGTGCGCCGCCGCTACGCCGCCGGCGGCGACGACCTGCGCGCCGCCGTCGGCGCGATGAAGGGGAAGCTGGACGCCGATGGCTGAGAGCACCCCGGCCCTCGGCGCGGTGCGGGTCGAAGGCCGGCCCGCCCGCTGCGACGTGCGGGTCGTCGCCTGCGTCCGGGACGAGGAGGACTACCTCGAGGCGGCCGTGCGGTCCGTCCTGGCGCAGGAGCACGACGGCGACCTGCACGTCGTGCTCGCCGTCGGGCCGTCGCGCGACCGCACGGCCGAGATCGCGGCGGCGCTCGCGGCGGACGACTCCCGGGTCACGGTGCTCGACAACCCGACGGGGTCCCGCTCGATCGGGCTGAACCTCGCCATGGGCCACGACGCCCCCGGCGACGCGGAGGTCGTGCTGCGCGTCGACGGGCACACGGTCCTGCCGCCCGGCTACGTGCACCGGTGCGTCGCCCTGCTGCACGAGCGGGGCGCGGTGGCCGTCGGCGGGGTGATGTCGCCGGTCGGCCACGGCGCCGTGCAGGAGGCGGCCGCCCGCGCCATGAGCCACCCGGTCGGGATCGGCGCGGCGTCGTTCCACACGGGCGGTCGCGCGGGGCCCGCCGACACCGTCTACCTGGGGGCCTTCCGCCGGGCGGCCGTCGAGGCCGTGGGCGGGTACGACCCGTCGCTGTTCCGCGCCGAGGACTGGGAGCTGTGCCTGCGGCTGCGCCGCGCCGGTGGTGTGCTCTGGTTCGACCCGTCGCTGGTCGTCGAGTACCGGCCCCGGCGCACGCTCGCGGCCGTCGCCAAGCAGTTCTGGCGGACCGGCATGTGGCGCCGCGAGGTCGTCCGGCGCGACGCGTCGACCGCGTCCCTGCGCTACCTCGCCCCGCCCGCGCTCGTGCTGCTGCTCGGGCTGGGGCTCCTCGCCGCGGTGGTCGGGGCGCTGACCGGCGCCGCCGCCCTCGCCGTGGCCGGGTTGGCGCTCCCGGCGGCGTACCTGGTGGGCGTCGTGGTGGCCGCCGTCGTCGCGGGCGCGCGCCGGCCGCGGCTGCGGCCCGCCGCCGCGCTCGTGCTGCCCGTCGTCCTCGTCGTCATGCACGTCACCTGGGGCGCGGGGTTCGTCCGTGGTCTCACCGCGCGGGCGGCGGCCGACCACCGGGCCTGACCCCGTCCCGCGACCTGCCCAGCGAGCCCTCGCCCCGAACGGGGGCGAGGGCTCAGCGCGTCAGGCGCGCGGACACCGCGACGGGCAGCGCGGACCGCACGCGGGACCAGCCGTGGCGGGGCAGCGAGTACGGCGCGACGGGCGCGAGGCCGGGCAGCGTGCCCGACCGGGCCGCCGCCGCGAGGCGCCGCACGGTCGACCCGAGCTCGTCCCGGTCGTGCAGGTACCCGTCGGCGCACCACGCCGCGTCGGGCGTCGGGCCGCCGGACCGCAGCGCGCCGGCGACCTCGTCGAGCCGGAGCAGGCAGCCCGACGCCGCGAACGGCTCGTTGAGCAGGGCGGGACCGACCCCGAAGTCGGCGAGGAACACCGTCGGCAGGCCGCGGGCGAGGGACTCCAGCGCGGCGGTCGAGCTGACCGTGAGCAGTGCGGTGCCCGGCGTCAGGTGCTCCGCCATCGGACCGACCGCGAACGTCACCGCGCCCGCGGCGTGCCCCGGCGCCCGGGCCTGCGCCGCCCACAGCACGTCGAGCGGGTACGGCTCGTTGTGCGTCTGGCGCTCCCCGGCGCGGGCACGCAGCTTCACCACCACCTCGAAGCCCGCGCCCGCCAGCGCCGCGAGCCCGTCGAGCAGCCGCACCCGGTCCGCGCGGGAGGCCGGGACCTTCGCCTGCGCGGCGACGACGACCCGGTGCGGGACCGTGCGCCCGGCGTCCGCCGCGGGTGCGACGTCGAGGAACGGCAGCCGGGTCACCGGCAGGGCCGGGGCGCAGCCGTGGTCGGCGAAGGCCGCCCGGTAGGGCTCGACCTCCGCGGGGGCGTGCACGACGAACGCGTCCGCCCAGCGACGCCAGCCCGTGCCGTGCGCCGTGGCGGGCAGCGCCATCCCCGGCAGGCCGGTGACCAGGGCGGGCCGGTGGTGGCCCGAGGCCCGGACGACCGCGCGCGCCACTAGCTCGGCCACCGGCCCGGTGGCTGCGACCAGCACCACGTCCGGGCGGGTGTCCCGCACCCGGCGGGCGACGGCGCGCGGCCCCAGCACGGCCGGCGGCTCGAGCCCCGTCCCGGCCACGGCGGCCCGGCCCTGCGCGGACGTCGGCGCGAGCGGGGAGCGGACGACGACGGCCTCGCCGCGGGCACCGGCGTCGTCGCGCAGCCGGGCGAGGGTCCACGCGGCCCACTTGAGGTAGGAGTCGGAGTCGGCGACGGCGAGGACGGACGGACCGGTCATGCGACGCGGCGCGCCCGGTCCCGCCCCGACGCGGCGGTCGCGAGGTCCGCCGCCAGGCCGAGGTGCGCGCGCAGGCGGGGCGTCGCGCGAGAGGTCCACCAGGCTTCCGGCACCTGCTGGGCCACGACCTCGACCCCCCGCGGTCCCAGCAGCCGGGACAGCGTGATCGCGGACGTCGAGGGCAGCGACACGACGCGGCGCCCGGCCGGCAGGTCCCGCAGCCGCAGCTCGACCGGCGCGCCGGGGGCGTCCACCCGGACGCCCGGGAGCTGCTCGAACAGGGCCGTCACCAGCGGGTCGTGGCGGCGGTGCGGCAGGTACCGCACGGGACCGTCCGCGGCGAGCCCGCGCAGCCAGGCCGCGTACGCGTCGGCGTGCACGAGCCGGTCGCCCACCAGCCCGGACCCGACGACCACCGTCGGCTCGTCGATCCCGTGCCCCGCACCGCCGGCGTCCGGCCGCGAGGCGAGCCACTCGAACGAGTGCTCGCGCACCTCGACACCGATCGCGCGCAGCGCGTCCGCGCGCACCGCGTCGGCCGGGAGCATCGTGCACAGCGTCAGCCTGCCCTGCCGGGCGGCCCGCTGCAGCCGCCGTGTCGCGACCGCGCCCAGCGCCGACCGCAGCGGGCCGCCCGGGGCGGCGAGCCGCACCATCGGCTCGCCCGCCAGCAGCCGCCGGGCCACGTCCACGGTGGCGAGACCGTCGTCGACCACGACGAACCGGTCCACCCCGCTCCCGCGCACCAGCGACGACTGGAACACGCCCGAGAACGGGTCCCCGACGACGCGCACGTCCGTACCCGTCAGGGCGGCCCGCGCCGAACCCACCTCGACCTGCAGCCCGTCCGGGAGCCCGACGGCACGCACCGCGTCGACCGCCGCCCCCATCGACGGGACGTCCGCGCGGGCCACGACCCGCAGCGACGGACCGGTCAGGCCGGCGGCGTGCGCCTCGACGACGCACAGGAGCTGCAACGGGGACTCGACCAGAGCACTCACGCCGACAGGGTGACACCGGCGGGCGACGCGCCGGGGGACGGCACGTGACCTGTCGATGAACGCCCGGTGCCCGCCCGTCCCGCGCGCACCGACCCGCTCCTGGCTACGATCCCCGGGTGACCGAGCCCGACGCCGCACCCGGTGCGGCGGACCGCCCCCCGCTCGGCGGCCTCGCGACCGCCACGTGGTCGATCCCGCACGACTTCGGCGGGATGACGTCGGCGCTGCTGCGCCGCTCCCGACTCCTCGCGGCGCACCTGGGCGAGCCCGTGCGGATCCTCACGTACGCCCCGGGGCTCGACGTCCACGAGGCGCGACGTCGCCTGGAGCGGCGCGGCGACCTCGGACCCGGCGTCACCCTGCACAACGTGTGGGAGGACCTGCGCGAGCTGCCCGACGAGGCGCTGGGGCCCCGGGACGACGCCCCCGCCGGGCCTCGCGTCCGCGGGCGGCGCGCCGAGCTCGTCCGGGAGGAGCGCCTCGGCGACGACGCCACGCGCACCCTCGTCTTCCGGGGGGACCGCAGCCTGCTCGCCATCGAGGAGAGCCGCGGAGGCCGTCGCACGATCGAGACGTTCACCCGGTCCGGCCGGCCGGCGCGGTCCTGGCCCACCCGGCGCGCGTTCTGGCTCGAGCGGACCCGCGCGCTCCTGCCCGACGTGCCGACGTCCGTCGTCGTGGACAGCAAGGAGCTCATCCGGTTCTTCGCGACGCTCCGCGACGAGCCCGGGATCCGGACCCTGCAGATGGTCCACGGTGCCCACCTCGCCACCGACGCCGCGGACGCCCACGGCCAGGTGGTCGGCCGACGGGGCCGCCTGCTCGGCGCGCTGGCGGACTACGACGCGGTCGTCCTGCTCACCCCCACGCAGGAACGCGAGATCGCCGAGCGCCTCGGCCCCGGCGTGCGGACCTTCGTGGTGCCCAACAGCATCGACGTCGACGTCCCCGCCGACCTCACGGGCCGGGACCCGGCGCACGGAGTGATGCTCGCCAGCCTCGACGGTCGCAAGCGTGTCGACCACGCCGTCACGGCCGTCGACGCCGTCCGGCGCCGCACCGGCCGTCCGCTCCGCCTCGACGTCTACGGCGACGGCCCCGAGCGCGCCGCCCTCCGCCGGCTCGCGGCGAGGTCCCCGGGCGTCCGGCTGCACGGGCACGTCCCCGGTGCCGCCGCCCGGTTCGCCGAGGCGTCGTTCATGCTCCTCACCAGCAGGTCCGAGGGCATGGGTCTCGTCCTCGCCGAGGCGATGGCGCGCGGCTGCCTGCCGATCGCCTACGACGTCCGGTACGGCCCCGCCGACGTCGTCACGCACGGCGTCGACGGGTTCCTCGTCCCCGCCGGCGACACCGCGGCGCTCGCGGCGGCCGTCGAGCAGGTGACCGGCCTCGACGAGGCCGCCCTGCTGGCCATGCGGCAGGCCGCGGTGCGCTCGGCGCAGCGCTTCGACGACTCCCGTGTCGCCCGGCGGTGGGCCGAGGTGCTGACCCGGGTCGCGGCGGCCCGGCCCGCCTGAGGACCGTCCACGGCACGGACCGGTGTCCACCAGGTGGGCCGGGCGGCCGTGGCGCACCACTACGATGGCTCGGTGCCCTCGACCCCCGGACGCGACACGACCGTGGCCTTCCCCTCGGGAACCTACGCCGCCGCCACCTGGACGATCCCGACGGACTTCGGCGGGATGACCTCGGCACTGCTGCGCCGCTCGCGCACGTTCGTCGAGGAGGCCGGTGTCCCCGTCAAGGTCCTGACCTTCGACCCCCTCCTCGACCTGGGACGGGCCCGCGCGGACCTCGAGGCCGTCGGCGCGCTCGCCCCCGGGGTCACGCTGCACAACGTCTGGGCGGACCTGCGCGAATGGTCCGACGACGACGTCCGCCCGGCGGAGGGCGCACCACCGACGCCGCGGGAACGCGGCAGCGACGGAGAGCAGGTGCGGGTCGAGCCCGACGCCGAGGGTGGGCCGGACCGCTACCTGCACTTCCGTCCCGACGGCTCCCTCGCGGCCGTGGACGAGCGCACCGACGACGGGCGGCGCATCACGCTGTACACGCGCGACGGCCGGGAGGGCCGGTCGTGGAGCTCCGTCTACTCGGTCTACCGCGCGTGGATCGGCCGTGTCCTGCCCGACCGCCCCGCCTACGTCGTCGTGGACTCCAAGACGATGACGAAGTTCTTCGCGGTGCTCCAGCGGCCCACCGTCTACACGGCGCAGGTCGTCCACGGCGCGCACCTCGCGGCGAAGGCCAAGGACGCGCACGGGCCCCTCACCCTCGCGCGCACGCCGCTCATGGAGAACCTGGACGCCTTCGACGCCGTCGTCTTCCTCACCGAGGGGCAGCGGCGCGACGTGATCGAGCGGGTCGGCCCGCGGGACAACACCGCCGTGGTGCCCAACAGCACCGAGCTGCCCGCCGCGCCGGCGACGCTGGGGCCGCGTCCGCCGCACGGCGTGATGCTCGCCGGGCTCACCGGTCGCAAGCGGGTCCCGCAGGCGCTGCGCGGGTTCCGCCTCGCCGCCGAGGCCACGGGCCTGCCGTTGCGGCTCGACGTGTACGGGGACGGCCCGGAGCGCGCCCGCCTGGAGGGGCTCGCCTCCGACGTGCCCGGCGCGACCCTGCACGGCTACGTCCGGGGCGCCGCCGAACGCTTCTCCGAGGCGTCGTTCATGCTGCTCACCAGCCGTGCCGAGGGCCTGCCGCTCGTGTTCGCCGAGGCCATGGCGCGTGGGTGCGTCCCCATCGCCTACGACATCCGGTACGGCCCTGCCGACATCATCACCGACGGCGTGGACGGGTTCCTCGTGCCCGACGGGGACGTCGACGCCCTCGCCCTGGCGATCGAGAAGTTCGTCCGCCTCGACGACGAGGCCGTCGCCCGGATGCGGGCCGCCGCGATCGCGACGGCCCAGGGCTACTCGGCGACCGCCGTCGTCGGCCGCTGGGCCGAGGTGTTCGCCGACATGACGCGTCGTCGCCCGGTCCACGTCGAGCGGCCGGGCCGGGGGCAGCAGGTCGTCCGCCGCCTGGCCGGTATGCTGCGACGCGCCCCTCGCTGAGACCGTCACAGGAGTTCCATGCCTGCCGCACCCCGGGGCGCCACCTGGCGCCGTCAGATCCGCTCGGCGGGCGGACAGGTCATCCGCCGCCTCGGGATGCTGCCCGCCGGCACCCCGGACGGCCACGGGGAGGACGCCGCCCTGCTCGGGACCTCCTGGCCGTACGAGGTGCTCGTCTACTTCGCCGACACCGCCGAGGCGCTGTACCAGATCGAGCAGTGGTACGACACGTTCCGCGCGCTGCACGCCGAGCACCCGCTGGTGGTGGTGACCCGCGACTCCCGCACGGCCGCGGCGATCCGCCGCGACTCGGGGCTCGACGTCCGCACGGTCGCGCACTACACGACGCTCGACGACGTCCTGCGCCGGTCGCCCACGAAGCTCGCGCTGTACGTCAACCACAACCCCGAGAACTTCACGTGCCTGCGGTTCGGCAACCTCGTGCACGCGTCCCTCATGCACGGCGACAGCGACAAGCTCGTCACGGTGTCGAACCAGACCAAGGCGTACGACTTCTCGTTCGTCGCCGGCCGGGCCGCCGTCGAGCGGATGGCGCGGTTCAGCACGCTCTACGACGCCGAGGCCCGCTGCGTGCCCGTGGGAAGGCCTCAGCTCGACGAGCAGCTCCGCCTGCGGGAGCAGACGCCCCGCGGACCGCTGCCGACCGTCCTGTACGCCCCGACCTGGGAGGGCGGCCAGCCGTCCGCCGAGTACGGGTCCCTGGTCAGCCACGGCCTCGCGGTCGTGCGCGCGCTGGTGACGTCCGGCCGCTACCGGGTCGTCTACCGGCCGCACCCGCTGACCGGCGTGCGGGACGCCGCGTACGGGGAGGCCGACGCCGCCGTGCGCCACTACCTCGCCGAGGCGCCGGTCCCCGCCGAGGGGCCGGGCCACGCGACCGACACCGCCGGCGACGTCGGCCCGGCGTTCGCGGGCGCCGACCTGCTCGTGTGCGACGTGTCCGGCGTGGCGATGGACTGGCTGGCCACCGGTGAGCCGATCGTCGTCACCCGGCCCACCGGCCAGGTGACGATCGCCCGCAGCCCCCTGCTGGAGCTGGCGCCCGCGCTGACCGTCGACGACCTCGACGACGTCCTCGCGCTGGTCGACCGCGAGCTCGGCGACGACCCGACGCGGGCCGAGCGACTGCGCCTGCGCGAGCACTACCTGGGCGACACGTCCCCGGGCGCCGCCACCCGCCGCTTCGTCGAGGCGTGCGAGCGGCTGATGGCCGTGCGCGACCGCGAGGTGGCGCGGGTCAACGCCGAGCTGGGTCGCTGATCAGCACGTCGCGGCGGTCGGTGGCCGAGACCATGAGGTCGAGGAACCGGCGGCTGCTCTCGCCGCGCGCGAACCCGAAGTAGTGGTCCCGCAGCGCCGCCCGCGCCTCGTGGTGCGGGTCGGCGGCGAGGTTGGCGCCGAGGATCGCGGCGACGTCGCCCACCGAACCGGCGTCGACCACGTCGGTGGCCGCCGCGATCGGCGCGTCCGCGAGGAGCCGCGCCCGGTCGGTGCGGCGGTCGGTCAGCACCATCGGCGCGTCCGGGCGCAGGTAGAGGAAGTCGAGCCCGACGGACGAGATGTCGGTCACCAGCAGGTCGACGCCCTCGAACACGCCCAGG
The DNA here is from genome assembly GCF_001636295.1 of Isoptericola dokdonensis DS-3. NCBI lineage: Bacteria > Bacillati > Actinomycetota > Actinomycetes > Micrococcales > Promicromonosporaceae > Isoptericola > Isoptericola dokdonensis. The sequence continues at coordinate 3,633,219 of NZ_CP014209.1, forward strand.
ACGTCCGCCGCCAGGGGCATGACGTGCCCGGCGGACGCCTGCGCGGAGAGCAGCCGCTGGATCTCCTGATGGGCGGCCGCGACCGGCTTGTCGTCCGTCGTCAGGACGCGGGGGTGCGGCTTGTAGACCACCCGGACGTCGTCGCGCGCGAGCAGCGCGCGCACGATCGCGACGCCGTACCGGTCGAGCGACGTGTAGTTGTTGGCGTCGTCCTCGCCGGACCAGGTGGGCGCGTACAGGACGGTCCGGCGTCCCGTGACGGGCCCGAGCACGGGCGCGACGTCGAGGTCGAGCTGCGGGCGGCCGCACACGACGAGCCGGTCGAGGTCGAAGTCGATGAGCGCCCGGCGGTGACGCTCGACGGCGGCCTGGCCGGCGACGACGACGTGGTCGTACGCCTTCACCTGGTTGGACACCATGGAGATCTTGTCCGACTCACCGTGGTTGACGTGCACGTGCAGGGCGTCCTGGTAGATGAGCGACTGGAAGTTCCGCATGCTGTTGTTGACGTAGACGATCGTCTTGGTGCCGAGCCGGCCGTAGGCGGGGCGCAGGCCGTCCAGCTTGCGGACGAAGACGACGGGCAGGTCGGTGAGGTCGCGCAGCGCCGCGGTCGTGCCCCAGTGCCGGGTGACGATCGCCACGGGCCGGTGCTCCGCCACCTGTGCCAGGACGGGGAGCCACTGCTGGACCTGGTAGACCAGGTCGGGCGGGTCGGCGAAGTAGACGGCGACGGGGTGCGGCGTCAGGGCCGGGAGGTCGGGGTCGAGCAGCGGCGGCTCACCCACCATGGTCTCGCGGACGAGGCGGTTGGCGACGTTCCCGACGCCGAGCAGGATCTGTCCGAGGCGGACCTTCCCGCGCTCGACGATCGACGGCTTCGGCGGGCTGACGTGCGACAAACCGATCCTTCCTCCGGACGGACCCGTGCGGGCACCCGCACGAGAGCACCCCGAGTATTCCACGGCAGGCGCGGGATTCCCGCCAACGTGCCGCTGTAGGATCGATGCGGCCGGACGGCCGGGGGCACCACTTCGAAGGGCAGGTAGAAACGCGTCGTGACCACCGACATCACCGCTGGTTCCACCTCGGGTGGACGCGGGAAGGCGGGGCCCGAGAAGCGGTCCGCCGCGCCGGAGCCACCCGAGCCGATCGTCCCCACGGGGACCTCGGCAGATCGCCGCGAGCTCGCCGAGCGCTACGGGCTCACCCAGATGGGTGTGCGCCCGCCGCTGTGGGCGTACATCAAGGACGTCACGTCACGCTGGGCGTTCGTCCGTGTGCTCGGGACGGCGTCGGCCTACGCGCGGAACCAGAACAACTACCTGGGCCAGCTCTGGGCGGTCCTCAACCCGGTGCTCAACGCGACCGTCTACGTGCTGATCTTCGGGATCATCCTGCAGACCAGCCGCGGTGTGGAGAACACCATCGCGTTCATCGTGATCGGCGTCTTCCTCTTCCGGTTCGTCGAGCAGTCGGTCAACGGCGGTGCCGGGTCGATCGCGAAACGCACGAACCTCATCCGTTCGCTGCACTTCCCGCGCGCGGTCCTGCCGCTGTCGAACGTCATGTCCCACCTGGCCTCGCTCGTCCCGGCGCTCGTGGTGATGTGCCTCATCGTGCTGGGCTCCGGGCTCCTGCCCAAGTACGACCCGGTGCCGGTGACGTGGGAGTGGTTGCTCCTGGTGCCGGCGGTCGCGCTCCTGTGGGTGTTCAACATGGGCCTGGCGTTCATCATGGCGCGGGTCGTGGCCATCACCCCCGACCTCGACAACGTCATCTCGTTCGTCCTGCGCTTCGCGATGTACGGCTCCGGCGTCATCTTCCCCGTCGTGCACTACGTGGAGCGGCTCCCCGAGTCCGTGCAGTCGTGGCTCGCGCCCCTCATGGAGTTCCAGCCGATCTCGGTCTACCTCTACCTGGGGCGCTCGTCGCTCATGGACGAGCCGGCGTTCGTCCAGGAGCCGATCATGTGGGTCCTGGGCGTGGTCTGGGCCGTGGTCTTCTTCGTGGCGGGCTTCATCATCTTCTGGCACGGCGAGGAGAGGTACGGACGTGACTGACGACGTGGCAGAGGCCGACGCCCACCTGGACTTCGACATGGAGGTCGAGGAGGACGACAAGGGTCAGCGCGCCCAGGAGATCCCGCTGGGCGACCCCTGCCTCGTGGTCGACGACCTGCACATCGTGTTCCGGGTGTTCGGCGGGCGCAGCCGTGACCGGGCGAAGCGTTCCGGCGCGACCGTGAAGGACGCCACGGTGAAGCGCAAGGGCTTCGTCAAGCGGCTCCTGGGCGCGGGGCAGCAGCACGTGGGTGCGGTGAGCGAGGTGCACGCCGTGCGCGGGGTGTCCTTCACCGCGCGGCACGGCGAGTCCATCGGCATCGTCGGCATCAACGGGTCGGGGAAGTCGACGCTGCTGCGCGCGATCACCGGCCTCATCCCGCCGCACCGCGGCGCCGTCTACGTGGACGGCAAGCCGGCCCTGCTCGGCGTCAACGCGGCGCTCATGCCGCAGATGACCGGGGCGAAGAACATCGAGATCGGTGGTCTCGCGCTCGGCATGACGCCCAAGCAGATCGACGAGAAGTTCGACGAGGTCGTGGAGTTCGCCAACATCGGCGACTTCGTCGACCTGCCGATGAAGACGTACTCCTCCGGGATGGCGGCCCGGCTGCGGTTCGCGATCAGCTCGGCCGCGGTCCCGGACATCCTCATGGTCGACGAGGCCCTGGCGACCGGTGACGCGGCGTTCAAGTCGCGCTCGAAGGCGAGGATCGAGGAGGTCCGCCAGCAGGCGGGCACCGTGTTCCTCGTGAGCCACTCGCTGTCGACCATCGAGGCCATGTGCACCCGGGTGCTCTGGATGCACCAGGGCAGGCTGGTCATGGACGGGCCGGTCGAGGAGGTGGCGCGCGCCTACGGCGACTTCGTGCGGGCGCACCGCAACGCGGGCACCGGTGGGCGCGCGGGCGGCAGGCAGCGTCGCCGCAACCGGAACAACGAGGAGCTGGCCGACTGACGCCCGCACCGGGAGCGTGACAGGGGCCGTACCGCCGCAGCGGTACGGCCCCTGTCGTCGGAGCGGCCCGTCGGGGCCGGTCCGGCTACAGCACGGCGCGCACCTGCGCGACGGCGTCGGCCACGGACACCTGGGAGGTGTCGATCACCAGGTCGGCGTCGTCGGGCGACTCGTAGGGTGAGGAGATGCCGGTGAACTCGGCGATCTCCCCGCGGCGCGCCTTGGCGTAGAACCCCTTGCGGTCGCGGGCCTCGCACACCTCCAGCGGCGTGGACACGTGCACGAGCACGAAGCGACCGGCCGCCTCGGCCAGCGCGCGGACCTTCGCGCGGCCCGACGCGAACGGGGCGATGGGCGCCGCGACCGCGACGCCGCCGTGGTGGGCGACGAGCGAGGCGACGTAGCCGATGCGCTCGACGTTCAGCTCGCGGGACGCCTTGTCGAAGCCGAGGCCCTTGGACAGGTGCTGGCGCACCTCGTCGCCGTCGAGCAGGGTGGTGCGCACGCCCTCGTCGTCGAGCTCGGCGGCGAGCGCCCGGGCGACCGTCGACTTGCCGGAGCCGGACAGCCCGGTGAAGAACACCACCGTGCCGGTGCGTCGCGCGTGCGCGGCGGCGTCGGCGACCTCGCGGGCGACGTCCGGCGGGTAGAGCCGCTCGACGGCGTCGGTCCAGACGGTGCCGAGCGCGGCGACCGCCTCCTGGACCTCTGCGGGGCGGGCGTCGGCGAGGCGGGTGACACGGTTCGCGCCGTGGGCCCGGGCCGCGTCCGCGGTCAGCGGGCCGTGGGCCCAGGGCACGACGACGGCGTCGACGCGGGGGGCGCCGGCGGCCAGGGCGGCGTCGCGGACCTGCGTGGCCACGCGGGCGAGCCCGGGGCCGCCGAGGGCTCCGGCGGCGGGGGAGCGGCGCGCGACGGGCGCGAGCACCAGCACGGCGGCGGCACCCGGGACGAGGCCGGGCAAGGCCCCGAGCTCGGCGGTGGTCGGCGCCTCGTCCACGACCACGGCCAGGACGTCGCCGTCGGGCCCGACGGCGCGGCGGACGTCGGTGGCGACGTCGCGGGCGGCCCGGCGCAGCGCCGGGTCCCAGTGCGGTCCGGCTGCGCGGGCGAGCGGCTTCACGGGGGTGGCCGAGCCGCCGTCGAGCACCGCCAGCGGGGTGTTCTCCGCGTCGGTGAGGGTGACGGGCCCGCCGTCCCCCGCCGTCAGGGCGGGCGTGGTGGTGCCGCCGCCGAGGTGGAGCTCGAGCGCGTCGAGCTCGTCGTCGGTGAGGACGTGCGTGGTCTCGGGGAGGTTCACGGGGTGTCGGGGTCCTTCGTCGGGGCGGCGGGGAGGGCAGGGTTCGCGCCGGCGTCGCGGCCGTCCTGGTCGGCACCTGCGGAGGGACGTGCGGCCGCGCTCGGACGGCGGATGAGCACGCTGGCACGCATGGACGGAATGGTAGCCTCAGCCGGGTTCCCGATGACCCCGTGCTGCCGCCCCAGACCCCGAGGAGCTCGATGCCCACGCCATTCCCGGCCTTGCCGGACCCCGCCCTGGGGGACGGTCCGCTGGCGACCGCGCTCGCGCAGGGAGCGGGCGAGGTGCTGCTGGGGCTGCGCGCCGACGTCGACGCCGCCGGCGGCGCGTTCGACGCGAAGCCCCTCAAGGACGCCGGTGACGCCGCCGCGCAGGCCTGGCTGGCGGCCGCCGTCGCCCACGCCCGTCCCGGCGACGCCGTGCTGTCCGAGGAGGCCAAGGACGACGCCGCGCGCACCGGGGCCGACCGGGTCTGGATCATCGACCCGCTCGACGGCACCCGCGAGTTCGCGGAGCGCGCCGGGGACGGTGCGCCCACGGATCCGTGGCGCGACGACTTCGCCGTGCACGTCGCCCTGTGGGTGCGCGGCACCGACGACGCCACCGACGGGCCCGGCGGGCTCGCCGCCGGTGCCGTCGCGCTGCCGGCGCGGGACGTCGTCCACACGACGCACGCACCGGCGTCGGCCACCGATCTCGACGCGGCCGTCGCCGCCGTCCTCGCCGGCGACCGGCCGCTGCGGATCGCCGCGAGCCGTTCCCGCCCGCCCGCGTTCGTCGCCGCGCTCGCCGAGCGCGACGACGTCGAGCTGGTCCCCATGGGGTCGGCCGGCGTCAAGGTGGTGTCCGTCGTCGACGGCACCGTCGACGCCTACGTCCACGGCGGCGGCCAGTACGAGTGGGACTCGGCCGCGCCCGTCGCGGTCGCCCTGGCCGCCGGCCACGAGTGCACGCGCCTCGACGGCACGCCGCTCGAGTACAACCGCCAGGATCCCTGGCTCCCCGATCTGTTCGTCTGCCACCCGGCCCTGGCCGCGCACCTGCGTGCGGCGCTCAGCGAGGTCGGCGTGGAGATCAAGGAAGGTGCCCAGTCGTGACGTCCCACGTCCTGAGCCAGCTCCGCAGCCTCGAGGCGGAGAGCATCCACATCATCCGTGAGGTCGTCGCCGAGATGGAGCGGCCCGTGCTGCTGTTCTCCGGCGGCAAGGACTCGATCGTCATGCTGCATCTCGCGGCCAAGGCGTTCGCCCCCGCGCGGATCCCGTTCCCGATCATGCACGTCGACACGGGCCTGAACTTCCAGACCGTGCTCGACTGCCGTGACCGCTGGGTCGACCGCCTCGGCATCCAGCTGGTCGTCGCGTCCGTGCAGGACGCGATCGACCGCGGCCTCGTCTCCGAGGAACCGAACGGGTCGCGCAACCGCATCCAGACGCCCGTCCTGCTCGAGGCGATGGAGAAGAACGGCTTCGACGCCGCGTTCGGCGGTGGCCGCCGCGACGAGGAGAAGGCCCGCGCCAAGGAGCGCGTCTTCTCCTTCCGCGACGACTTCGGCCAGTGGGACCCGAAGAACCAACGCCCCGAGATCTGGAGCCTGTACAACGGCCGGGTCCACCAGGGCGAGTCGATCCGCGTGTTCCCGCTGTCCAACTGGACCGAGCTGGACATCTGGTCGTACATCGCCGCCGAGAACATCGACCTGCCCGACCTCTACCTCGCGCAGGAGCGCGAGGTCGTGGACCGCGGCGGGATGCTGTTCGCGGTGAACGAGTTCACCCCCCTCAAGGAGGGGGAGACGTCCGAGGTGCGCTCCGTGCGCTACCGCACCGTCGGCGACGCGAACCTCACGGCCGCCGTCGCCTCGGACGCCGCGACGCTGCACGAGATCGTCGAGGAGACCGCGGCGGTCCGCATCACCGAGCGCGGCGCCACCCGTGGCGACGACAAGGTGAGCGAGGCCGCCATGGAGGACCGGAAGCGAGAGGGCTACTTCTAAGCCATGACCACCACGACCGACACCACCGCCGAGGCACTCACCGACGGCTCGGTGGACCTCCTGCGCTTCGCCACGGCCGGCTCCGTCGACGACGGCAAGTCGACCCTCATCGGGCGTCTGCTGTTCGACTCCAAGACGATCTTCGAGGACCAGCTCGACTCCGTCGAGAAGGTCTCCCAGGACCGCGGTAACGACTACACCGACCTGGCGCTGCTCACCGACGGCCTGCGCGCCGAGCGCGAGCAGGGCATCACGATCGACGTCGCGTACCGGTACTTCACGACGCCGAAGCGCAAGTTCATCATCGCGGACACCCCGGGGCACATCCAGTACACCCGCAACATGGTGACGGGTGCCTCGACGGCCGACGTCGCGCTGATCCTCGTGGACGCGCGCAAGGGCGTCATCGAGCAGTCGCGCCGGCACACGTTCCTCGCGACGCTCCTGGGCGTCCCGCACATCGTGGTCTGCGTCAACAAGATGGACCTCGTGGACTACTCCGAGGAGGTCTTCGAGAGCATCCGCAAGGAGTTCACGGAGTTCGCCTCCCGGCTTCGGGTGCCCGACCTGACCTTCATCCCGATCTCCGCGCTGGTCGGCGACAACGTCGTCAACCGGTCGGAGAACACGCCCTGGTACGACGGCTCGCCGCTGCTCAGCCACCTCGAGCGGCTGCACGTCGCGTCCGACCGCAACCTGGTGGACGTCCGCTTCCCGGTGCAGTACGTCATCCGGCCGCAGTCGCACGAGGCGCGGGACTACCGCGGCTACGCGGGCACCGTCGCGTCCGGCGTCATGAAGCCGGGCGACCGCGTCGTGGCGCTGCCGTCCGGCCTGGAGACGACCATCGAGTCGATCGACACGGCCGACGGTCCGGTCGCCGAGGCGTACCCGCCGATGTCCGTGACGGTCCGGCTCGCCGACGAGATCGACATCTCGCGCGGCGACATGATCGCCCGGCCGAACAACACCCCGGCCGCGCTGCAGGAGATCGACGCGCAGATCTGCTGGATGGACGAGTCCGCCCCGCTGGTCAAGGGCAAGAAGTACGCGATCAAGCACACGACCCGCTGGGCCCGTGCCATGGTCAAGGACGTCAGCTACCGCGTCGACGTGAACACGCTGCACCGCGACGAGGACGTGACCGAGATCAAGCTCAACGAGATCGGCCGCATCAAGCTCCGCGTCACGGTCCCGCTGTTCGTCGACCCGTACCAGCAGAACCGGCACACGGGCTCGTTCATCCTGGTCGACGAGTCGACGAACAAGACGGTCGCGGCCGGCATGGTCGGCGGACTGCCCCGATCGGCCTGACGGCGACGCACCGATGCCAGTCTTCACCAAGGACGGCCGCAACGTCCTGTTCGTCCACATCCCCAAGACCGGCGGGTCGGCGGTGGAACGCCACTTCGTCGACGCCGGCTGGGTGATGACGTACCACGACGGGCGCATGGCACGGGACAAGCCGAACTACCTGCGCACGTGCACGCCGCAGCACATGCACGGGGCGCTCCTGCGAGAGACCTTCCGGATCCAGCGGTTCGACGCCGTGTTCGCCGTCGTCCGTGACCCGGTGGCGCGCTTCCGCTCCGAGTACGTGATGCGGCACAAGCAGGAGCTGTCGACGAACGCCGCGGCGGTCGAGGCGTGGGCGGAGAAGAGCTTCTCGCGGTTCGGGACGAACCCCTTCGTCCACGACAACCACATCCGTCCGCAGGTCGAGTTCCTGGTGCCGCGCGCCCGCGTGTACCGCCTGGAGGACGGGCTGGACGCCGCGCTGGTGGACCTCAACGCGCGGTACGACCTCGGCGTGCCGACCGAGGTGGCCCGGGTGCGCACCAGCGAGAAGACCCGGGGCATCTCGAGCAGGGACGTCGAGGTGTCCGCGACGCTCGACGCCCGGATCCGCTCGTTCTACGCGGCGGACGTCGAGCGGTTCGGGTACCTGCGTCCGGGGGAGAAGGTCCCGGGCGAGTCCGCGAGCGTGGCCGCGCGGGCCGCGACGAAGGCGTCCCGCGGGCTCGCCCGCCTCGCCGAGCGACTCTGAACGATCACGGACGGGCCGCCACCGACGCCGTCGGTGGCGGCCCGTCCGTGTGTCACGCGACGTCCGGGAGACCACGTCGCGACAGCGGGACCAGGGGCTTCGTGCCGTATCCTGGGCCCGCCCCGACCATCCCCGGCCGCCGAGCAGGCGGACGCGCGAAGGAGTGAAGTCCCCGATGACCCAGCGCAGCGCCCAGGTACGTGGTCGGGTCGAGCTGTCCCCGGCGAGGCCCGCCGACGCGCGGGCCGCCGGCACGGTGTGGAACTCGATGGTCGTGCCGGACCGCAAGGTGGTCTTCGTCAACGTGTCGAAGAACGCGAGCACCAGCCTGAAGTGGCTGACGGCCGAGCTCAGCGGGCAGGACCCCGCGACCTTCCACTCGCTGCTGGGCTTCGCCCCGACCCGGCAGCAGACGATCCACCGCCGGGCCGCCTGGGTCGACGTGCCCAAGCTGACGGACCTCGACGAGGAGGAGCGCGCGGCGATCTCCCCGCACGACGGGTGGTTCGTCTTCGGGATCGTCCGGGACCCGCGCCTGCGGGTGTGGTCGGCCTGGCAGTCGAAGTTCCTCGTGGGGAACCCGCGCCACGCCTGGCAGATGTTCCGGGACGCCCCTTGGCTGCCCCGCGTACCGCGCGGGGCGGACGACGTGGTCGCGGACTTCGGCCGGTTCGTCCGTGAGCTCGAGGGTGACGACGGCCCGCGGATCCTGGCCGACTCCCACTTCAAGCCGCAGACGGCGCTCCTGCAGGAGTCCGCGGTGCCGTACACGCACCTCTACGAGACCTCGGGGCTGCCGCTGCTGCTGGACGACCTGCGCGACCATCTGGCCGCCCAGGGGCTCCACGGGGAGCACCGCCTCTCGCGCGAGAACGAGACGCCGCTGTCGGTCTCGGGCCGGGTGTTCACCCCGGAGGTGCTGGAGGTCCTGGACCGCGTCTACGCGCGCGACCTCGAGCGCTTCGGCCACCTGTGGGACTTCGACGCCGTGCTCGCGAAGGACCCGACGTGGTCCCCCGAGTCCTTCCTCGACATCTCGGGTCGGGTGGCGGCCGGGCAGCGGATCGCCGACCTCGCCCGGGGTGCGGCGGAGCTGCAGGACCGCCTCCGGCAGGTGGAGCGGGAGGACCGCCGGACGATCGACGGGCTCACCCGCCGGGTGGCGGACCTGGAGGCCGCCCTCGAACGCCGCACCCTGCGGGGCTTTCCTCGGGCCGCGGTGTCGCGCATGCGGCGGACCATCGCGCCGTCGCCCGACGCCTGACCGGCCGGGCCGGGGCCGGTCGCGGTCTCAGTCGCGGTGCAGGCGGCGGCTGACGCGGGCGCCGAGCTCGTGGGCGAGCTCACGCCCGCTGGCCTTCTCCACGGTCCGGGCCTTCTTCTTCTTCAGCGCGTCGAGCTCGGCGCGCACCTGCTCGAGCTCCGCACGGGCCGCCTCCAGGCGGGCCTCGTCGCGGCGGCCCTGACGCATGACCCCGAGCAGGGCCTCGGCGGCCGCGTCGATGGGGACCACGGCCGCGGTCATCGCCGGGTCGTCCTGCGACGGCACCCGGGCGGTGAGCAGCCCGAGGTCGCCGACGACCCGCACACCCGACGCCCGGATCTGCTCGACGTGACCCAGCGAGCGCTCGTGGGCCCGCTCCGCGGCCCACGTCGGCAGCACGAGCCGGGTGTCGTGCGGGCCCGGCGCGCGGCGCCGCAGCAGCGAGGTCGACGCCGTGTCGCGGAACCACTTGCAGTACTCGAGCCAGGTGAGCTGCTCCCGCAACGTGAGGTTGAGGACGCGGTGGAACTCGGCCTCCTCGACGGACATCCCGCGGTTCGACGCCTTGCCGTCGAGCCGCGCGGTGCCGAGCAGGCCCGGCGCGAGACCCAGCATCGACTCGAAGGCGTCGAACAGCACGGTCGGCGTGGACTTGTCCACGACGACCACGGTGACGTTCTCCGGCCCGAACGCCTCCGCCCACCGGGTGACGACCCGGCCCTGGTCGTGCCGGTCGGTGAAGGGGCGCAGGTCCTCGGGCGGTGAGTCGGCCAGCATGCCGGCGAGCCACGTCTCGAAGGGCCACAGGTCGCCCTCCTTGGTGGTCTGCTGCCACACGGAGGGGAGCAGGGAGCCGTAGCTGCGCAGCGTGACGACCACGTGGGCCCGCTCGCCGAGCTCCTCGTGCCAGCGGGCGGCCGTGGCGTCGTCGGCGTTCGCCCCGAACTCGTGGCACACCCAGATGCGGTTGTCCGTGTCCCGGTCGATCTCGCGGCGGAGCTTGGCCCAGGCCCCGGCGACGGGCTGGGTGCCCCAGCCCCACGAGTGGCCCATGAAGTCGTTGACGGCGCTGCGGTGGTTGACGTTGCGGCCCGGGTAGCGGACCCCCTGCGCGAGGAGCTCGGGGCGCAGGGCCGAGGCGGCGTTCTGGAGGCTGGTGGTGCCCGTCTTCATGAGCCCGATGTGGAAGAGCAGCGCCCGCTCGGGCAGCTCGAGCGTGCCGGGCCGGTCAACGCTGGTCGACATCCGTCTCCTCCGCGTGGCACGTGCTGGACGCCGGCGCCCGGGCGCGGGTCGGCCGGACGCGTCGTGCCGAGTCGTGTTTCCTCGTGGTCGGCGCCGTGGGGCGCCCGGCTCCGACTGTAGTTGACCGGCCCGACGACCGCGTCCATCGGACGGACAGGTGTCCGTCGGTCGGGACGGGTCCGCCGGTGGGCCGGCGCTCCTATGATGTGACGACCTCACCCGACGTCGTCGGGACCGGCAGCGAAGGGTGGACGCATGACCGACCCGACACGTGGCGCAGGGCTGCGACGCACGGTCCGCTCGTCGGGCGGCCGGCTGATCCGTCGCCTCGGCCTGCTGCCCGGCGGCGTGCCGGACGGTCTCGGGGAGGACGACGCGCTGCAGGGCACCACCCTGGACGCCCGCGCCGTGGTGTACTTCGGCGACCCGCCGCAGAGCATGTACCAGATCCGGCAGTGGTACGACGCCCTGGAGGCGCTCGACGGCCGGATGCCGCTCGTCGTGATCGCGGGGGACTCCCGCACGGCTCGGCTGCTGCGCGCCGAGACGTCGCTGCGGGTGGTGGTCGTGGCGCGGCACGCGACGCTCGACGAGATCCTCGCCGGCAGCGACGTCCGGCTCGCGCTCTACGTGAACCACAGCCAGCAGAACTTCACCATGCTGAGCTTCGCGCAGGTCGTGCACGTCTCCCTGCTGCACGGCGACTCCGACAAGACCGTCTCGGTGTCGAACCAGCACAAGGCCTACGACCTGGTGTTCGTGGCGGGCCGGGCCGCCGTCGACCGGTTCGCCCGGAACCTGCCGTACTTCGACGCCACCGGGCGGTGCGTGCCCGTGGGGCGCCCCCAGCTCGACGCGCTGTCGTTGACGACGGCGCCGCACCGCGACGGGCGGGCGACCGTCCTGTACGCCCCGACGTGGGAGGGCGCGAACCCGTCGGTGGCGTACGGATCGCTCGACGTGCTCGGGCCCGACCTGGCGCGTGCCGTCGTCGGCGACCCGCGGCTGCGCCTGCTGTACCGGCCCCATCCCCTCAGCGGGGTGCGTTCCGTCGCCTCCGCGGACGCCGACGCCGAGGTGCGCGCGGTCGTCGCGCGGGCCGCGGCCGAGGACCCGGGCGCGGGTCACGGGGTGCGGACGGACGGGGAGCTGGTCGAGACGTTCGGCGAGGCCGACCTGCTGGTGTGCGACATCTCCGCGGCGTCCACGGAGTGGCTGCCGACGCTGCGTCCGCTGGTCGTCACCGACGTGTCGGCCCCGTGGGCCCGGGTCGCCGCGACGCCGCTGCTCGACCTGGTGCCCCGGCTGCGGGTCGTGGACCTGCCGGGAGTGGCCGACCTGCTCGCCCGCGAGGCCACCGAGGACCCGCGCCGCGAGGAGCGGGGCAGGCTGGTCGAGTACTACCTGGGCGACGTCACCCCCGGTGCGTCGACCGCCCGGTTCGTGCAGGCGTGCCTCGACGCGGCCGCCGCCCACGACGAGGAGCTGGCGCGGCTCGACGGCCTGTCCTGAGCCCGCCTCCCCGCAGGGCGCACGTGTTCGTGGGTCGCGGCGGCGCTCCGGTAGCCTGAGCGCCGGTGCGCGGGCACGCGGCGAGGAGCCGCGAGGACCGGCACGCCGCCACCCGCCGAGGACATCGAGGACGCGCACGGTGCAAGAGATCATCAACAAGGCCGCCCGACGTGCCGGACGGATCCTGCCGACCAGGATCCGGGAGGCCGTCAAGGAGCACCGTGCCGCGGGCCGGTCGGTGCTCGTGTCGGTCGTGGTGCCGGTGTACAACGTCGAGGAGTACCTCGCGGAGTGCCTGGAGTCGATCCTCGCCCAGTCGCACCGCCGTCTGGACGTCGTCGTGGTCGACGACGGCTCCCCGGACCGCTCGATCGACGTGGCGCGGCGCTTCGCCGACCGCGACCGGCGCGTCCGCATCGTCCGGCAGGCGAACGCGGGCCTCGGCGCGGCGCGGAACACGGGTGCCCGGCACGCCCGCGGCCAGATGATCTGCTTCGTCGACTCGGACGACACGATCCCCCCGACGTCGATCGAGACGATGCTGCGCTCGCTCGTGATCAGCGGCTCGGACTTCGCGGTCGGCTCGCTGGTGCGTGACACGTCGGACGGCCGCTTCATGCCGCCCTGGGCGCGCAAGCTGCACGCGACGACCCGCCGTGGCCTGCGCTTCGCCGACGACCCCGAGGTGCTGAAGAACGTCTTCGCGTGGACGAAGCTGTACCGCACGGAGTTCTTCCGCCGGGTGGTGCGCGAGTTCCCGCACGGCCTGTACGAGGACCAGGTCCCGGCCGCCCGCGCCTACCTGCACGGGACGTTCGACCTCCTGCCCGACGTCGTGTGCCACTGGCGCATCCGCGACGACGGCACGTCGATCACGCAGCAGAAGTCGACGATGAAGGACCTCGTCGGCCGCTGGACGATGCTCGACGAGCTCGCCGAGGAGATGAAGGACGCGCCCGCCGACCTGCTGCGCGCCTGGCAGGTCAAGACGGTCGGCTTCGACATGCGCCTCTACTACGAGCAGGTGCCCCGCACCCCGGCCGAGTACTGGGAGTTCCTGCGCGACCGGGTGCGGCACTTCCTGGACGAGGTCGGGTACGACGTCCTGGCCGGCGTCCCGGTGTCCGACCGGCTCCTGGCGGCCGCGACCTACCACGGGCACCGCGAGGACCTGGCCACGCTCGTGGAGCGGCGCGAGTCGCGCACCTGGAAGGTCCCCGGGCACGTGGTCGACGGCCGCGGCGTCGTGCACGACCGGTACTTCGAGGGGCTGTCCCTGCGCCCGGACGAGGTCCTCACGTCGCTGGAGGTGGACGCCGAGGTCCGGATGCGCACCGACCTGGTGCGCATCGAGGACCGCACGCTCGTGCTGAAGGGCAGCGCACACCTCGCGAACATCACCACGACGGCGGACTCCGACGTCCGGGTCCGCCTGTTCGCGGTGGACGACGCCGGCTCCCGCGTGGAGGCCGCCGTCGAGCAGCACGACGACCCCGCGATCGACGCGTTCGCGAAGGACCCGTGGAACGAGCACGCGCAGGCGGGCTTCACCGCGACCCTCGACCTGGGCCTGCTGTCGCGCCGCAGCTGCACCTTCGAGGTCGAGGTGACGGTCGACGGGTGGACGCGCAGCGGGCGGGTCACGAAGCCCGACCACCGGGGGCGTGGGCGGCTGCCCGTCTTCGACGCGCTCGGCGACGACGGTCGGTGGTGCCTGGAGCGGCAGAGCGACTCCGGTCTCGTGCTGCGCCGCCTGACCGCGAACCGCGTGCCCGTGCACGCGGCGGAGCTCGACGGCACGCGCGTCCGGCTCACCCTCGACGGGCTCCCCGCCCAGGCGGTGGTGCTCGCGACCTCCGACGGCGTGGCGGTCGAGGCGACGCTCACCCCGCAGGACGACGGCACCCTCGCCGAGCTCGACCTCGGCCCGTGGCTGGGCGAGGAGCGGTCCTGGGTGTTCGCGATGCGCAGGGCGCGGTCCACGCAGACGGTCCGGCTGTCGTGGGCGCAGTCGTCGGCGACGTTGGTCGCGCCGCGTGGTGTCCTCGGTGCGATGTCGTCGTCCCAGTACGGCAACGTGACGCTCGAGACCGGGCCCGTGGTGTCCCAGGTCGACGACGTGCGCCTCACGGCGGACGGGCTGGAGGTGTCCGGGTGGTGCACGACCGGCCCGGTCGCCCGCCCGGTCACGGCCGTGCTGGTGGGCGGTGGCACCGAGACGGCACCGGTGCCGGTGGAGCCTGCCGCGGACGGGACGTTCCGGGTGGTGGTGCCGCTGACGGACCGGCACGGCATCACGATGCCGTCGGGTCCGCAGCTGTCCCTGAGCCTGGTCGCGGCGGAGGTGACCAGCCCGGCCCGCATCGCGACGGCGCTGTGGTCGCAGCTCCCGGTGGAGCGTGACGGCGCGGACCTGCGCGTCGAGGTCAACGCCTCGCCGAAGGCGGCCCTGGCGGTCGCGCTGCGGCCCCCGTTCGAGGACGACGCCCGGGGCCGCCGCCACCAGGAGCTCCTCATCGAGGCCTACCGGGCCTCCACGGAGCCGCTGCGTGACGCCGCCCTGTTCGAGGCGTTCAACGGCAGGACCGTCGGGGACTCGCCGCTCGCGCTGAGCCGGGAGCTGCACCGCACACGTCCCGACGTCGCGCAGTACTGGTCGGTCGCGGACCTGCGCACGCCCGTCCCGGAGTGGGCGACCCCGGTGCTGCGGTACTCCGGGCCGTGGTTCGAGGCGCTGGCCGTCGCGCGGCTCCTGGTCAACAACAACAACTGGCCCTGGTACTTCGCGAAGCGCCCGGGGCAGTTCTACGTCCAGACGTGGCACGGCACCCCGCTCAAGCGGATCGGCAACCACGTGCCGGGCGCCAGCCTGTCCATCACGTACCGCCGACTCATGGAGCGCGAGGCGGCCTGGTGGGACCTGCTGCTCGCGCAGAACGACTACTCGGCGAAGATCTTCCCCGAGGCGTTCGGATTCGACGGCAAAGTCCTCGTCGCCGGCTACCCCCGCAACGACAGCCTCGTCGGCGCCGCCGCGGAGGGCACCCGGGACCGCGTCCGTGCGGCGCTCGGTCTGTCCCCGGACGCCCACGTCGTGCTGTACGCGCCGACGTGGCGCGACAACCTGCGGACGGCGACGTCGGGGTACGGGAGGGTCTCGTACCTGGACGCGGAGCAGCTCCCCGCGGGCACGGTCGTCCTCTACCGCGGCCACTCGAACACGGCCGGGTCGACGACGACCCTGCCGGGCTCGGTGATCGACGTGACGCGCCACCCGGACGTCAACGAGCTGATGCTCGCCTCGGACGCCCTGGTCACCGACTACTCGTCGATCATGTTCGACTACGCGGTGCTGCGTCGCCCGATCTACTTCCTCGTGCCGGACCTCGAGGCGTACGCGGGGACGACCCGCGGGTTCTACCGTGACCTGGCCGACCTGGCGCCCGGCCCCCTGTGCGACAGCACGGAGTCGCTGGTGGAGGCGCTGCGCGCCGACTACTGGGCCGCGCACGGTGGCGCCTACGACGCCTTCGTCGCGGAGTTCGCCCCCCACGACGACGGCGCGGCGGCGTCGCGCGTCGTCGCGCGCATCCTCTCGACGACGGAGTCCTGACATGCCTGCTCGGAACCTGAGGTCCCGGATCGCGCTGGCGGTCCACGTGCTGCGCACCGGGGAGGTCCCCGACGAGGAACGGGGGGGCGCCGACCTGGCGGCCGGGGCGCCGGCGGTCCGCGAGCCCAGCGCTCTCGCGGACCTGCCCGGCACGGTGGCGCTCCTGCCGTCCCTCGGCTACTTCGGCGGGATCGCCGCCAACCATCTCTCGGTCCCGGTCCCCGGCCCGGTGCGCGAGGTGCGGCTGTTCCTGCCCCCGCAGGAGGCGGGCCAGATCGACCTGCGCGGCGTCGAGCTGTACCGCGCCGGTCGTCGCATCGACCCGGTGGCGGCGGGAGGACGCGTCGAGCAGAGCTCGGACACGACGAAGGACGACCGGTCGCCCTTCGCGCTCGGCGGGATCCGGACGGCGAAGGAGACCGGTCCCTGGTGGCGGGTCGGGTTCGACGTACCGGTGGCCGTCGACGAGGTGCGGGTCTACAACAGGCTCGACGGCTTCGGCCACCGCAACCGGCGCCTGACGGTCGCGGTCGCGGACGGCGCCGGACGGTACGGCACCGTGGTCACGGTGGACTCCGACCGGGTCGTGCGGCGCACGCTGGCACTGCTCGAGAGGCTGACCGGGATCGGTGTGCCGAAGACCGACCTCGACGCGGTGGCGACGGCGTCGGCGACGCGCGAGGCCGTCGTCGCGGCGCTGGCGGCCCGTGCCCGGGAGGGTCTGCTCACGACCGACCCGGTCGAGCAGCGGCTGCTGGTGTCCCTGGTGCCGCTGGAACCCGTGGAGGGTCGTGACCTCGGCGCCGACGACTGGGCGCTGCTGGGGCACGTGCTCGCCGCGGAGCGGCTCCGCGTCCCGGCCACGGCGACGTCGATCCGCACGTTCCACCTGCAGCTGCGCACCCGCGCGCGCCTGGAGCGGCTGACGGGCGAGGTCAACGCGGCGGGCGCGGTGGTCGGTACCCCGGAAGCGGTGCTCTCGCGTCACGGCATCGTGGACCAGAGCGGGCTGCGCAAGCAGTCGGAGCAGTACCTCGACACGATCGAGCGGGCGTCCGCGCTGCTCGGCGGCCTGGGGTACCCGACGATGCTCGCCTACGGGACGCTGCTCGGAGCCGTGCGCGAGGGCGACTTCCTGGCGCACGACGACGACGTGGACCTCATGGTGCCGCTCGACGTCCCGGATCGGGCCGCTGCCGAGCCGGTGCTGGAGAAGCTGCGGTCCGACCTGCGCGAGGCGGGCTGGAAGGTGTCCCGGCCGAACACCTACACGAACTTCCACCTGCACGACCCGTCGACGGGCCTGCACGTGGACGTCTTCCCGCTGTTCGTGGACGGGGAGCGGCTCACCCTGCACATGGAGGGCATGAGGCTGCGCACGATCCCCGCGTCCGTGGTCGTGCCGCCGGCCCCGCTGACGCTCAGGGGCCGACGGTTCCTCGGCCCGGCCGACCCGGAGGCGTTCCTCGCGGAGCGGTACGGCGAGGGCTGGTCCGTGGCGGACCCGTTCTACGACTGGCCGTGGCGCCTCGACGGCTGAGCGTCGTCGCACCGACCGGAGGCCCGGTCCGCAGGACGTCCTGCGGGCCGGGCCTCCGCTGTCGGAACGTTCGCCACCCGCTGTCACCGGGTTGCCACCGGGCTCTCACCGCCCGACGGCGTACCCCTGCTCCCCGCGGGAGTTGGCGGCGGCCCCGAGCACGCCGGTGGCGGGGTCGCGGGTGACGGCGGTGAGCCGTCCGAGGGCCCAGTCCCCGGCGAGGGTGAGCACGTGCCCGCGCTCGGCGAGCCCGGCCAGGACGTCGGCGCCGAGGCGGTCCTCGACGACGGCGCCGCCGGGCGTCCAGGTGCGCGGCCAGAACGAGCCGACGGCGGAGGTGGTGTGCAGGGTGGGGGCGTCGATCGCCTGCTGCGGGGTGTAGCCGCCGACGAGGACCCGCAGCAGGAAGGGGAGCTGCCACTGGTCCTGCTGGTCGCCGCCGGGGGAGCCGCAGGCGAGCACGGGCTGCCCGTCGCGCAGCACGAGGGTGGGCGTGAGGGTGGTGCGCGGCCGGCGGCCGGGGGCGAGCCGGGAGGGCGAGGCGTCGTCGAGCCACGTCATCTGGAGCCGGGTGCCGAGGCAGAACCCGAGGCCGGGCACGGTGGGGGAGGACTGCAGCCAGCCGCCGGACGGCGTGGCGCTGACCATGTTGCCCCACCGGTCCACGACGTCGAGGTGGCAGGTGTCGCCGCGCGTGCGGCCCGAGGCGTCGGTCTCCAGCCCGTCGCCGGCCACGACGGCGGGCGCGAGCTGGACGGTCGGCTCGCCGACGCCGGCGGCCGACCCACCGGCGGGTGCGCCGGGCAGCGAGCCGGCGGGGGCGTCGGTGGCGTAGGTGGTGCGCAGCGGCGGGAGCGACGGGGTGGCGCGGCCGGGGACCTCGCCGGGTCGCACCTCCGCCGACGCGACGTCGGTGACGAGCGCGCGCCGGGCGGCGGCGTACTGCGGGGACAGCAGGACGTCGAGGGGGACGTCGGCGTCGCCGTACCAGGCGTCCCGGTCGGCCAGCGCCAGCTTGAGCGCCTCCAGCACGGTGTGGGCGCCGGTGGTGGTCGCGGGGTCCAGGTGCGCGTCGTCGTACCCGTCGAGGATCGTCAGCGCCTGGAGCAGCGCGGGGCCCTGCCCCCAGGCGCCGGACTTCGCGACGGTGTGCCCGCGGAACTCCACCGTGACGGCGTCCTCGTAGCGGGCCTCGTAGGCGGCGACGTCGGCGGCGGTGAGCACGCCGGCGTGGTCGCGCCCGTCGCTGTGCCGGTGCGGGGTCGCGACGAACTCCTCGACCGCCCGTCCGACGACGTCGGCCCAGCGGGCGCGGGCGGCGTCGATGCCGTCGGAGCGGGTCCCGCCGTCGGCCAGCGCGACCCGCTCCGCCTCCGCGAGCCCGTCCAGGAGATCGGCGTACGCGAGGTCGGTGAGCAGGTCGCCCGGCTGCGGCAGGCGTCCGTCGGGCATCCATCGCGCGGCGGAGGTGGGCCAGTGCTCGGCGAACAGGTCGGCGACGCCGGCGACCGTGCGGCACACGGCGGCCAGCACGGGGTGCCCGTCCCGCGCGTACCCGACGGCGGGCGCGAGGACGTCGGCGAGGGACCAGGTGCCGTGGTCGCGCAGCAGCGTCAGCCAGGCGTCGACGGCGCCGGGGACGGCGGCGGCCAGCGCGCCGGAGCCGGGCACGAGGTCCAGCCCCTCGACGTCGCGGTAGTGCTCGATCGTCGCGCCCGCCGGTGCGGGACCCTGCCCGTCGAGGACGCGCGGGCGGCCGGGCTCCTCGGCGGTCGCGAAGACCGCCACGAGGTCCCCGCCCGGTCCGTTGAGGTGCGGCTCGACGACGTGCAGCACGAACGCGCCCGCCGCGGCGGCGTCGAACGCGTTCCCGCCGCGCTCCAGCACCGACTGGGCGCTCGCGGCGGCGAGCCAGTGCGTGGCGGCGGCCATGCCGGTCGTGCCGCGCAGGTCGGGGCGGGTGAGGTGGGCGTGGGGCGGGCTGAACGTCACTGGTCACACTCCTTCGGACGGGCGGTCGTCCAGGGCGGCGGGGCCCGGGCATCCGACACGGTACAGCCGACGAGCGTACTGATAGCCCAGCGCAACGTTCTGGGCCGGTCCTGGGACGACGACGGGCGGCGGGCCGGGTGCACCGGTCCGCCGCCCGTCGAGGAGCGGTCGCGTCAGAGCGTGCCGCCGGTGACCTCGCTCGCGAAGTCGGGGTTGGCCTCGAGCCACGCGTCCACGGCGGCCTCGGGGTCGTCGGCGTACGCCTCGTCGTTGAACATCATGTTCTCCAGCGAGAACAGCTGCTCGTCGGTGAGGGTGAACTCGGCGAGCCAGCCGGCGAGCTGCGGGTAGCGGTCCGCGAAGTCGGAGGTGCCCCACATGTGGATCTCCTCGGCCTCGCCGAGCGTGCCCTCGGGGTCCTCCAGGTCGCGGACGGGGAACTCGTCGTAGGCCCAGTGCGGACGCCACAGGGTGACGGCGACGTTCTCGCCGGCGTCGGTGGCGGACTTCAGCTCGGCGAGCATCGCCGGGGTGGAGGAGACGGCGTAGTCCATGCCCTCCAGGCCGTAGGTCGGGATGACCTCGTCCTGGGTGATCTGGGTGAGACCGGCGCCCGCCTCGATGCCGACGAGCTTGTTGCCGTACTCGTCGGACATCTCGGCGAGGTCGCCGATGGTCTGCGCGGGGGAGTCCTCGTTGACAGCGATGGTCAGCTTGGCCTGGTCGTACCAGACGCCGAGGTCGGTCACCTGGTCGCCGTACTCCTCCTCGTAGGAGGCGTGGGTGTAGGGCAGCCAGACGTCGAAGGTGACGTCGAACTCGCCGCCGGCGAGGCCGGTGTAGACGACGCCGACGTCGGCCGTCTGGGACTCGACCTCGTAGCCGGCGTCCTCCAGGATCGCGGTCCACAGGTGGGACACGGCGATGCCCTCGTCCCAGCCGGACGGGATGCCGATGGAGATCTCGGTCTCGTCCTCGCCGGTGGCGCCGGCGGCGGCCTCCTCGGGCTCGTCGGTGGCGCAGGAGGCGAGGGTGGCGGTCAGCGCGACGGCCGAGCCGAGGGCGAGGGTGCGGCGCAGGGTGCGTCGACGGGTGTGCACAGGAATCGTCCTTCCGGTGGGGGTGATGGTTCAGGGGTGTGCCGGAGCGGCGCGCCGGCGGGCCGGCTGCGCAGGTCCGGGCGGGGTCAGCGGGCGGCGGCCAGGGCGCGGGCCACGGGAGCCCGGTCGGCCAGCGCGGAGGTCACGCGGTCGAGGTAGATCGCCAGGAGGACGACGGCGAGGCCTGCCTCGGCGCCGAGCGCGACGTCGATGCGCTGGAAGCTCGCGACGACCTCCGCCCCCAGGCCGGGGGCTCCGACGAGCCCGGCGACGACGACCATCGACAGCGACAGCAGGATGACCTGGTTGACGCCGGCCATGATCGTGGGCAGTGCGAGCGGCACCTGGATCTGGCGCAGGATGCGGCCGTCGGTGGCGCCGAACGCGCGACCTGCCTCCACCACCTCGGTGTCGACCTGGCGGATGCCCAGCTCGGTGAGCCGGACGCCCGGGGCGATGGCGAACGCGACGGTCGCCACGAGGCCCGGCACGGGGCCCGTGAGGAAGATGACGACCGTGGGGATGAGGTAGACGAAGGCGGGCATCGTCTGCATGAAGTCGAGCACGGGTCGCACGACGCGGGAGACCCGGTCGTCCCGCGCCGCCCAGATGCCCAGCGGGATCCCCAGGAGCAGGGCGACGACCGTGGCGAGCAGCACGAGCGCCAGGGTCTCCATCGCGGTCGTCCACTGGTCGACGCCGGCGATGACGACGAACCCGACCAGGGTGCCGAGGCCCAGCTTCCAGCCCTTCGCCCAGAACGCCAGGGCGGCGAGCACGAGGGCGACGACGGCGAACGGTGGCGTGACGAGCACCCACTCGAGGCTCTCGTAGAGGGTCTCGAGGATCGAGCGGATCCCGTCGAAGACGGGGTCGAACGTCGCGGTGACCCAGTCGACGGCCGTGTCGACCCACTCGCCGATCGGCAGGCGGGGGACGAAGGTACCGGTGTCGGCGGCGGCGTGGATCATGCGCGGCCTCCTTCCGTCGGGGCGGCGTCCGGTGCGGCGGTGCCGCCCGGCTGGGCCATCGCGGACACGACGTCGTCGGCGGCGAGCACGCCCACCGTGGCGCCGTCGTCGCCCACGACCCGCAGCGGGCCGTCGGCGTCGGCGAGGGGGGCGAGCGCGTCGGCGAGGGTGGTCCCCTCGGTGACGGTGGGGGAGTCGGCGATCTCGGCCGCGCCGCCGGGGACGTCACCCAGCGCGGTCATGGCGGCGGCCGCCGTGATGACGCGGGACCGGTCGACGTCCGCGACGAACTGCGCGACGTACTCGTTGGCGGGGGCGTCGAGGATCTGCGTCGGCGTGCCGATCTGGTCGATGCGGCCGTCGCGCATGATGGCGATGCGGTCCCCGAGGTGCATGGCCTCGTTGAGGTCGTGGGTGATGAACACGACCGTCTTGCCGAGCCGGTGCTGCAGGTCGAGGAGCTGGTCCTGCATCTCGGTGCGGATCAGCGGGTCGAGGGCGCTGAACGCCTCGTCCATGAGCAGGACGTCGGTGTCGGCGGCCAGGGCTCGGGCGAGGCCGACGCGCTGCTGCATGCCGCCGGAGAGCTGCCCGGGCACGGAGTTCTGCCAGCCGGACAGGCCGACGAGGTCGAGTGCGGCGCGGGCCCGCTCACGGCGCTCGTCCGGTCGCACGCCCTGGATCTCCAGGGGGTAGGCCGCGTTGTCGAGCACGGTGCGGTGCGGCAGGAGCGCGAAGTGCTGGAACACCATGGAGACGTGCTCGCGGCGCACGGCACGCAGCTGCTTGCGGCCGACGCTGCCCAGGTCGGCGTCGCCGACCTGCACGGTGCCGGCCGTGGGCGTCCACAGGCCGTTGAGCATGCGGATGAGGGTGGACTTGCCCGAGCCGGACAGTCCCATGACGACGAAGATCTCGCCGGGGGCGACGTCGAACGTCGCGTCGATGACGGCGGCCGTGCCGAGCTTCTTCAGCTCGTCGCGGTGCTCGCCGGCCCGCAGGCGCTCGACGGCCTGGGCGGGGCGGGGCCCGAAGACCTTGTAGACGTCGCGGACGGAGACCGCGGGTGTCGGGGTGGTCGTCGGTCGGGTGGTGGGGGGAACGGTGGTGCTGGGGTCGGCTGCCATGTGGGCAGGACTCGCCGCCTTCCGTGTCGGTGACAGGGCACTCGCCTGTCGCGCGGCACGGCGCGGGATGCGCCGTGCGCCGTCGGACGGCGAGGCGCGTCGAGGGAGCCCCAACACCCTGCAACGAACCGGTAGGGCAGCGCCACCGCCGCCGATCGGTCGGTCATGGGCGTGTCAAGCGCATGGTCCTGCGGCTCACGGGGGGTCGAGGAACGGTCGAGCAGCGGGAGAATCGTTACCGTAGCGTGACCTGCGGGGTGACGGCCATCACCTCAGGGCCAAGGATTGCTGTGGCTTGCGTCACGTGCGCAGGGTGGGAGGCCCGGCCGACCCGGGCACGCTGCCGCTCCGCGAGGCGCTCGCAGGCGGCCGTCGTCGCCCGGCGCAGCGGCCGGTGCGCCGGGCGTTCGACGGCCCGGTGGATCGCGACGGCGAGCCCCAGGCTCGCGGCCGTCGCCGCCGCGAGGGTGACGGCGGTGCCGACGCCCGCCCGGGTGAGCCACTGCGTGACCGCCCAGCCGAACTGGGTGTGCACCAGGTAGAGGGGATAGGTGAGCGCGCCGGCCGTGACCGCGGCGCGCGCCGCCCCGGCGTGCCGCAGGCCCGCCCAGGGCCTGGTCGACGCCCAGATCGCCGCCACGCACGCACCGAAGACGCCGAGCGACACCCACGGGTCGACGTCCACGCCCTGCAGCGACGAGGCGGCGTGGGCCGACTCCGCGACGCGTGTCGTGGCGAGCGCGAGCAGGGCGCCGAGGGAGGCGAGGGTCGCGGTGATCGCCCGCCGGTCCGGTGCGTGGCCCGCGCGCCGGTCGCGGGCGTCCTGCCAGAGCAGGAAGAGCACCATCCCGATGCCGAAGTACACGGCGTGCCGCACCACGAAGTGCTCCGCCAGCTCCGGGTAGCCGAGAGCGCGCAGCACGATCCCCGCCGCGGGCCAGCCCAGGGCGAGCCCGAGGGCTCGGCTCCGGGTGATCGGGCCGAACGCGAGCAGCAGCCCGACCAGCACGTAGAACTTCAGCTCGACCAGCAGCGTCCAGTAGACGACCTGCGACAGCTCGGCCCCGAACAGGTCGGGGGCCATCGTGAGGTTGGCCAGCGTCTCCGCCCAGCTCAGGTGGCGTCCGTCCGTCCAGAAGGCCTGCAGGGCGGCCGTGGCCAGGACGCAGGCCCACAGGGCGGGATAGAGGCGCCCCGCGCGAGACCCGACGAACTGCGGCACCGTGCGACCCTGCGCGCTCCACAGGATGGCGAACCCGCTGATGACGAAGAACGCCTCGACGGCCAGCCAGCCGTAGCGGGTGACCTGGTTGAGCCCGTCGAACAGGACGGTGACGTCCTGCCCCCAGTACTGCGACGCCGTCGGCGTGGCCGTGAAGTGGTAGACGACGACGGCGGCCGCGGCGCCGAAGCGCAGCACGTCCAGCAGGTGCAGCCGCGGCGTCGCGGCGGTGGTCGCCCCGGTGGCGGGCGCGGGGGTGAGCGGGGGCGTCGTCGGTGTTCTCGTCTGCAGCATCCCGATCCACCATAGATCACGAATCGATAACGGTCCCGCCGCGGTGCTCCGGGACGGACCGGACGAACCCCCACCGGCGGCCCGCCCTCGTGTGATCTCTCCGGCCAGGGCGGGTGAAATCGCTGGTCGGAGGCCCGAACTGGACAGCGCTGTCCGCCGTCGCGGCTAGCCTTTCCCCACGACGACGTACAGGGTCCCGAGCGGCCCGCACCGAGGCGAGCACCCGCTCCGCGGTCACGACGTCCCCGTCGGGCACCCGCCCTTCCCACCGGAGGATCTCTTGCAGATCATGCTGTCCTCTCGCGCGCGCGTGCGCGCGAGGCTCGTCGCGGCGCTCACCGCCGCGACGCTCGTCACGTCCGGCCTCGCGGCGACCTCCGCCACGGCCACCGTCGGCGCCACGCCCACCGTCGCGGCCGTCCAGGTCGTGGCCGCCTCGAAGTCGACGCCCTCGATCTCGGGCACGGCCAAGGTCGGCAACCGGCTCAAGGCCAAGAGCGGCTCCTGGACGTCCGGCACGAGGCTCACCTACGTCTGGAAGGTCGCCGGCTCGAAGGCCGGGACCGGCAAGTACTTCACCCCGAAGGCGAAGCACCAGGGCAAGAAGGTGCAGCTCGTCGTCACCGGCAAGCGTCCCGGCCACGCCAAGGTCGTGCGCAAGAGCGCGAAGAAGACCGTCGCCGCCGGCACCTTCGCCACCGTGACGCCGAAGATCTTCGGCTCCGCGAAGGTCGGGTCCACCCTCAAGGTCACCCGCGGCACCTGGAAGCCTGCCCCGAGCAGCTACTCCTACCGGTGGTACGCCGACGGCCGCGCGATCTCCGGCGCCACCGGCACCTCCTTCAAGCTGACGGCCGCGCAGCGTGGCGACAAGCTCACCGTCCGCGTCACCGGCAAGCGCGCCGGTTACACGACGAAGACCCGGGTCAGCGCCAAGACGTCCACCGTGACGATGGCGGCGCCCCGGATCACGAGCCAGCCGCAGGGTGACTACCTCCTGGCGGGCCAGACCGTGCGGTTCAGCGTCGGTGCCACCGGCAGCAACCTGAGCTACCAGTGGCAGCGTCGCGGCCAGAGCGACGACTCGTGGCGCAATCTCACGGGTCGCACCTCCTCGACGCTCTCCTTCACCGCCCGTTCGGTGGACACCCTCGCCGAGTACCGCGTGGTCGTCCGGAACGCTGCCGGTACCGCCACCAGCGCCGAGGCCATGCTCTTGGTCGACTCGGTCGAGGCAGAGCCCTACCCTGCCGACACCATCTACCTGGGCAACTACTGGCTGCAGGTCGTCACACCGACCGAGAGGGAAGACCTCGGTGGCGGTTTCAGCGAGGTGTACGCCCTGGTCAGTGCCTGCTCGACCGGCGGCGACACCTCGGAGACCCCCTACTGGGACCTCTACTCCGAGTACCGGGCCGGCGGCGTCTGGTACGACGGCGAGGAGTATGACCTCGGCGCCGACGCGGATGGCTGCGGCCAGGTCCTGATCGACGCGGTCGTGCCGACGGCAGGCGCCCGTGGCGGCATCTGGTCGATCACCGACATCAGTGGTTCGTCGGAGTACGGCTTCACGACGCAGTACATCGACGGGCTGAACTGACCGTCCGATCCTCGGGCTGTGCCGCACCGACCCGGTGCGGCACAGCCCACCCACCCGGCCGCAGCGCGGCCACGACCCGGAGCACCACCATGCGCAAACTCCTCGCCGCCGTCACCATCGGCGCCCTGCTGTCCGGCGGGTCGCTCGCCGTGACCGCCACCTCCGCGACCGCGGCCCCCGTGAGCACGACGGTGGCCGCCAAGAAGGTCGTCCCGAAGGTGACGATCAAGAAGATCCCCACGAAGCGCGCCCCGTACGGTGGCAAGGCGACGGTCAAGCCGCGCGTCGCCGTCGTCGGCGTGGTGTCCGTGAAGTCCAAGACGCTCACGGTGAAGAAGAAGTCGACCGGCAAGACGGTCGTGAAGAAGGCGAAGAAGGCGAGGCTGGCGCCGGGCACGTACAAGGTGACGACCAAGGTCCGCTTCCAGCGGTACGACTCGGTGACACGGCAGGCGCTGGGCGGTGTCAAGACGAAGACCCGCACCCAGACGCTCGTCGTGAAGAAGGGCAAGCGTCCCTCGAGCACCGCCCCGATCAACGTGGACGACTGCCCGGGCTGGGCCCCGATCAAGGGCAACCAGTCGGGCATCTACCACGTGCCCGGCGGCCGCTGGTACGACGTGACCAACCCCGAGGAGTGCTTCACCACGGAGTCCGCGGCGGTCAACGCGGGCTACCGGGCCTCGAAGAACGGCTGACCTCCCCGGTCGGGTGAAGGGCCGGTGCCTGCGGGCGCCGGCCCTTCACCGTCCCACCCGGGGCCGCCGTCGGGTACGTGGGCGGACTACCCTGGAGGGGTCCGCGCCCACGGCGCGGCGTGCGCCGACGGGAGCCCCCAGTGCGCGACACGACACGACGACGTCCCAGGAGGGCACCCATGACCGACACCACGTCGGCACCCGCGACCACGCCCGGATTCGACGAGGTCCTCGGGCAGCACAAGGTCCGCTCGCTCGCGCTGGCCGAGGCCGGCCGCCACCAGATCCGGCTCGCGGAGCACGAGATGCCGGGCCTCATGGCGCTGCGCGAGGAGTTCGGTGCGGCGCAGCCGCTGGCGGGCGCCCGCATCGCCGGGTCGCTGCACATGACCGTGCAGACGGCGGTGCTCATCGAGACGCTGGTCGCCCTCGGCGCGCAGGTGCGCTGGGCGAGCTGCAACATCTTCTCCACGCAGGACGAGGCCGCCGCGGCGGTCGTCGTCGGACCGCACGGCACCCCGGAGGCGCCGCAGGGCGTGCCGGTGTTCGCCTGGAAGGGCGAGTCGCTGGAGGAGTACTGGGACTGCACCGAGCAGATCCTCGTGTGGCCGGGCGACGAGGGGCCGAACCTCATCCTCGACGACGGCGGGGACGCGACGATGCTGGTCCACCTGGGCCTGCAGTACGAGCGCGCGGGCATCGTGCCGCCGGACACCCTGCCCGGCGAGCCGGACCACACCCACGAGATGAACGTGGTGCGCAGCGTCCTGCGTCGTGCCCTGGAGTCGGACCCGCTGCGCTGGACGGGCATCGCCCAGCAGCTCGGTGGCGTCACCGAGGAGACCACGACGGGCGTGCACCGCCTCTACCACCTCGCGGAGGCGGGCGAGCTGCTGTTCCCGGCGATCAACGTCAACGACTCGGTGACGAAGTCGAAGTTCGACAACAAGTACGGCATCCGCCACTCGCTGCCCGACGGCATCAACCGCGCCACCGACATCCTCATCGGTGGCAAGGTCGCGTTCGTCGCGGGCTACGGCGACGTCGGCAAGGGCGCCGCCGAGGCGTTCCGCGGCCAGGGTGCGCGTGTCATCGTGTCCGAGGTGGACCCGATCTGCGCCCTCCAGGCGGCGATGGACGGCTTCCAGGTCGCGCGCCTGGAGGACGTCGTCGGCGAGGCGGACTTCTTCATCACCACGACGGGCAACAAGGACGTCGTGCGGGTCGAGCACATGCTCGCCATGAAGGACAAGGCCGTCGTGGGCAACATCGGCCACTTCGACAACGAGATCGACATGGCGGGCCTCGAGGGCGTGCCGGGCGTCGTCAAGACCGAGATCAAGCCGCAGGTCCACGAGTGGACGCTCCCGGCGGGCGAGGGCCGTGCCGAGCGGTCGATCATCGTGCTGTCGGAGGGTCGCCTGCTCAACCTGGGCAACGCGACCGGCCACCCGTCGTTCGTCATGTCGAACTCGTTCGCGAACCAGGTCATCGGTCAGCTCGAGCTGTTCGCCGACATGGCCCGCCCCGCCGAGGAGCGGCAGTACGAGCGCCAGGTCTACCGCCTGCCCAAGGTGCTGGACGAGAAGGTCGCCCGCCTCCACCTCGACGCCCTCGGCGTCCGGCTCACCGCGCTGAGCCCGTCGCAGGCCGACTACCTGGGTGTGCCCGTCGAGGGGCCGTACAAGCCCGAGCACTACCGGTACTGAGGTCCCGAGGCCGGCGCCCCGCCGGTCCGGGACGGACGACGCCCCCTGCCGCGAGTCGCGGCAGGGGGCGTCGTCGGCTCAGGAGCAGTTCTCCTGGGTGAACGCGTCGAGCTCGGTCGTGGCCTGGCCGAACTCCTCGTTCGTCATCCGCTCGGTGGCCTCGGTGAGCGCCTCCTGGTCGGCGTTCGCGGGGTCGGTCAGGGCGTCGCCCATGACCTCGGCCATGCCGCGGAAGGCGTCGGCGAACACACCGAACGACTCCTCGATCTCGGCCGGCGGCTCGACGGCGTCGAGCTCGGCGGAGATCGACTCGAGCTTCTCGACGGCGGCGTCCGGCTCGCCGGACATGATCGAGCCCATGTCGCCGGTCTGGGCCTCGAGCGAGGCGAAGGTGTCGCAGAACGCCGCCGTGCTCTCGTCGTCGCCGGAACAGGCGGCCAGGGTGAAGGTCAGGGCGGCGGCGGACAGCAGGGCCCCGCCGCGGAGCAGATGGTTGCGCATGGCACCCAGCCTAGGGTGCATCGAGGATCTCTTCAGCAGGCTCTCAGCGGATGGACGTCAGTCCCGCGGGTCGGGGACCGCGTAGGGGAGCCGGTGCAGGACGGCGGCCTGCGCGGCGGCGCGGTCCCGCTCGACCTCGCCGCGCACCAGCTCACGCTCCCGCCGCTCGTGCAGGACGGCGTGGAGGAAGGTCTCCGCGGACGTCCCGGGCGGCGGGCCGGGTGCCACGTACGCCTCGACCTGGCCCGCCAGGGTGTCGGTGAGATGACGCCGCGACGCCGGTGACAGGCGGGGCGCCCGGTCGAGCACCTGCCGCACCTCGAGCGCGAGGCCGTCCGGCAGCCGGCGGATGTCCGCGCCCCGCACCCAGGTCTCCAGCCCGGGCGCCAGCACCAGCGGCGTCGTCCACCCGCGCGAGCTGCGGACGCGCACCGCGTACGTCCCGGCCAGCAGGTCACCCAGCCGCTTGCCCTTCGCGTTCGACAGCGACGCGATCACCGCCACCGAGCCGAAGGTCAGCCACAGCTCGAACACCCCCACGAGCGCCCGCACCAGCGCGTGCCGGAACCGGACAGGACCGCCGTCGTCCCGCACGACGCGCAGCCCCATGACGAGCTTGCCCGTCGACCGCCCGCGCGACAGCGTCTCGACGGTCACCGGCAGGACGACCAGCAGCGCCACGGCCAGGGCGATCGACAGCGTCCGGCCCCACTGCTGGTCGAGCACCAGCGACGAGCCGGAGACCATGTACAGCACGACCAGGGCGAGGACCCCCACGACCACCACGTCGACCAGTGCGCCGACGGCGCGGGTCGCGAACGACGCGGGCCGGGTCTCGAGGACGACGCCCTCGCCGATGACGATTCCCTGGTGCACCGCGCCTCCGCTGTCGTCGCAGGCCGCACCCGTCCGGGGCGACCCGGTGCCCCGGTCGCAGGGGCACCTGTGGCAGGGTATCGCTCGTGGACCTGGACGCCTTCAGCACCGTGCACGGACCCGAGTGGCGACGCCTCGAGGAGCTCGTGCGCCGCCGCCGCCTCGACGGTGCGGAGTCGGACGAGCTGGTCCGTCTCTACCAGGCGGTCGCGACCCACCTGTCGACCGTCCGGTCGGCCGCCCCCGACCCGGTCACGGTCGCCCGGCTGTCGGACCTGCTGGCCCGGGCCAGGACCCGCATCTCCGGGGCGCACGAGCCAGGCTGGAGCGACGTGACCCGGTTCGCGCTCGTCACCGTCCCGGTCGCGCTGTACCGGATCCGCTGGTGGACGCTCGCCGTGACCGTCGCGTTCCTCGCCGTCGCGGTCGTGGTGGGGGTGCAGGTCGCCACCGACCCGGCCGCGCTCGCCGCGATGGGCACGCCCTCGGAGCAGGAGCAGTACGTCCAGCAGGCCTTCGCGTCCTACTACGACCCGAAACTGTCGTTCGCGGCGATGGTGTGGACGAACAACGCGTGGATCGCCGCGCTGATGATCGGGCTCGGCATCACCGGCGTCGGCCCCGTCTACGTGCTGTACACCAACGCCGTCTCCATCGGCGGCATCGGCGGCATGATGGCCGCCCACGGCGAGCTCTCGCTCTTCCTCCAGCTCATCACCCCCCACGGGCTGCTGGAGCTGACGAGCATCTTCGTGGCGGGGGCCGCGGGGCTGCGGATCTTCTGGGCCTGGGTCGCTCCCGGACCGCGACGACGCTCGGTGGCGCTCGCGGCGGAAGCACGCTCGCTGATCACCGTGGCCGTCGGCCTCGTGGGGGCGCTGGCGCTGTCCGGCGTCGTCGAGGGCTTCGTCACCGGATCGACGCTGCCGTGGTGGCTGAAGATCGTCATCGGGGCGCTCGCGCTCGGGGCGTTCCTCGCGTACTTCCTGGTGCTCGGTCGGCGCGCGGTCCGGGCGGGGGAGACCGGCGACCTCGACGCCGACCGGGCGGGCGTCGTCCTGCCGACCGCGGGCTGAGCGTCCGGCGCCGGCGCGTGGGCCGACACCGGGCGGCGGGCGCGGGCCGTCAGAGCCGCCCGGCCGCCTTGAGCGCGAGGTAGGTGTCGGCGAGCCGTGGGGCGAGCTGTGCCGGCAGCGCCTCGACCACCTCGGCACCGTGCCGGCGCAGCACCGCCGCGACGGCCGACCGCTCCAGGTCGGCGCGCGCCGCCGCCGCGGCCGTGTACACCTCCTCGGAGTCGCCCCGGTCGCGGCGCATGGTCGCCATCTCCGCGTCCGCGACGGCGGCGACGACGACCTGGTGGGTGCCCGTGAGGAGGTCGACCACGGGCAGCAGGCCGGTCTCCACGGCGGCGGGGTCGAGCGAGGTCAGGAGCACCACGAGGGAGCGCTGGGAGACGCGGGAGCGCACCTGGGCGACGAGGCCGGGCCAGTCGGTCTCCAGCAGCACGGGGTCGACCGTGGCCAGCGACTCGGCCATCGCCGGGAGCAGCCGCGGCCCGGCGGCGCCGGCGACCTGCGCCCGCACGGCCCGGTCGTAGGCCAGCACCTGCACCCGGTCGCCCGCGCGGTCGGCCAGCGCCCCGAGCAGCAGCGCGGCCTCGATGCTCGCCTCGAGCCGGGTGCCCCCGGTGTTGACCGAACCGTCGTCGAGGAGCCCGATGCGGGCCGCGGAGGTGCGGCCCGTGTCCAGCACGACGACGACCCGGCGGTCGCGCTCCGGGCGCCACGTGCGCACGACGACGTCGCCGCCGCGGGCTGTGGCGCGCCAGTCGATGGAGCGGACGTCGTCGCCGACGACGTACTCGCGCAGGGAGTCGAACTCGGTGCCCTCGCCGCGCACCTGGACCGCGGCGCGGCCGTCCATCTCGCGCAGTCGGGCGAGGCGGCTCGGCAGGTGACGTCGGGACGCGAACTCGGGCAGGACGCGCAGGGCGCCGCCGGCGGGCAGGGAGCGCTGGCGTCCCGCCAGACCCAGGGGACCGGTCGTGCGGACCGTCACCGGGCCCGCGAGCCGTTGCCCGCGGCGGGTCGGCAGCAGCGGGGTGCGCAGCCGCACCGACCCGCCGGGCGGCAGGTCGACGTCGTGCCGGGCGGTGGCGGTGACGGCCGCGGGGTCGGTGTGGGGCGTCAGACCGCCCTCGACGCGGTCCGTGGCCAGCGACGGCGGCCACGCGTCGCGGACCCGGCCGCGCAGCCGCCGCGCCCCGGTGTGCGTCACGACCAGCGTCGAGGCCGTCGGCGTGCCGACGCGCGCCGACGTCGGGACCGACCGCTGGACGGTCACCTGCTGAGGCGACGCGGCGAGCAGCACGTCCAGGGCGCACGCCGCCACGACGAGCAGCCCCCATGCGAGGGCCGTCCCCGGCACCGGCCACACGGCGACCGGGAGCACGCCGAGCGCGGCGAGGGCGACCGCCCTCCAGGTCAGGGCCACGTCAGCGGGGGACCGGGACGGTGGCCAGGACGGTGCCCAGCACCGACTCGGCCGTGACGCCCTCCAGCTCCGCCTCGGGGCGCAGCTGGACGCGGTGGCGCAAGGCCGGGAAGGCGAGCGCCTTGACGTCGTCCGGGGTGACGAACATCCGTCCCGACAGCCAGGCCCAGGCGCGGGCCGCGGCGAGCAGCGACGTCGCGCCGCGGGGCGAGACGCCGAGCTGGAGCGACGGCGACTGCCGGGTCGCGCGGCACACGTCGACGGCGTACCCGAGCACCTCGGGGGCGACCTCGACGCGGCGGACCTCCGCCCGGGCGCGGGCCAGCGTGGCACCGTCGGCGACGGCGCCGACCCCGGCCGCGGCCAGGTCGCGAGGGTCGAACCCGGCGGCGTGCCGCGCCAGCACCTCGACCTCGGCGTCCCGTTCCGGCAGGGGCAGCAGCACCTTGAGCAGGAACCGGTCGAGCTGCGCCTCCGGCAGCGGGTAGGTGCCCTCGTGCTCGACGGGGTTCTGCGTGGCGATGACGAGGAACGGCTCCGGCAGCGGGCGCGGCGAGCCGTCCACCGACACCTGGCGCTCCTCCATGGCCTCCAGCAGGGACGCCTGGGTCTTGGGCGGGGTGCGGTTGATCTCGTCGGCCAGCAGCAGGTTGGTGAACACCGGCCCCTGCCGGAAGGAGAACTCCGCGGAGCGCGCGTCGTACACCAGCGAGCCGGTGACGTCGCCGGGCATGAGGTCCGGGGTGAACTGCACCCGCTTGAAGTCGAGGTCCAGCGCGGCCGCGAGGGAGCGCACGAGCAACGTCTTGGCGACGCCGGGCACGCCCTCCAGCAGCACGTGCCCCGAGCAGAGCAGCGCGATGAGCAGGCTCGTCACCGCGGAGTCCTGCCCGACGACGGCCTTGCCGACCTCGGTGCGGACGGCGGCGAGCGCACGGCGCAGCTCCAGCGTCGGCTGCGCGGGCTCCGACGGCGGGGCCGCCGCGGTGGGGGCGGGCGCCCCCTGCGCGTCGGGCGCCGGCCGGTCGCTCACGGGGTCGGGTACAGACCCGGTGTCCTGGGCGGTCGGTGCCGCAGCGACGGCGGGCGCCGTCGGCGCCACGGCAGGGAGTCCGTCGGGTGCCGGGGCGCCGGGGGGTGTCGGTGCGGGCAGGTTCTCGTCGGGGTGGGTCACGATCGGTGGACCTCGCTCTCCAGGATGTCGAGTCGGCGCGCGAGCTCGACCAGCTCGGCGTCGTCGGCGGGTGGTGGGCCGTAGAGCAGGGCGTCGACCTCGAGCGGGTCGTGCCCGGTGGCGCGGGCGACGGCGTCGACGAAGGTCGTCCGGTCCGCGGACCGGGGGACGCCGAGGCGGCGGGCGATCTGGTCGGCCGTCGAGGCGCGCAGGGCGGCGCCGCCGTGGCCGCGGGCGCGCGCCCGGCGGTACAGGCGGGCGCGACCACGTGTCGACTCGGCGGCCGGGACGACCACGGGCAGGTCCTCGGCGACCAGCGGGCCGAGGCGTCGTCCGCGCCACACCGCGGCCACGACGGCCACGAGCGCGGCCCAGCCCAGCACGGCGGCGAGCCACCGCGGGACCACGTCGCCGGCCTCGGGCTCGACCTGGCCGGGTTCCGCCGGGTCGTCGATCGCCGAGAGGTCGGTGGGGTCCTGGACCAGCCAGACGAGGCGGTCGTGCGCGCCGAGCAGGTGCAGCGCCAGCGTGCCCGCCCCCTCGACGAGCACGGAGTCGTTGCGCAGGAGGGACGGGTCGTGCACGACCGTGACCTCCCGGCCGTCGACCGTCAGCGCTGCGAGGGCCGCCGCGCCGTCGTCGTCGGTCCAGCAGGTCGTGACGCCGGGCGCGGACGCCACCAGCCCGGTCTCCAGGCGCACGGTGCCGGCGGCGACGGCGGCGGGGAGGTCGCAGGCCGGTTCGAGGGTCGTCGGGGCGGTGCCCCACGCGTCCGGCAGCACGGCGCCCCCGGTGAGGGCGTCCGCGAGGTCGCGCCCCGGTCCGGCGAGGACGACGTCCGCGCCGACGGTGGCCAGGGCCTCGGCCTGCTCCGTCACCATCAGCGGGGCGGGCGCGACGAGCAGGGTGCTGCCCGGCCCGGCGGCCTCGACGGCGTCGGCGACGGTCGTGACGTGCTCGACCTCGACGCCCTGGTCGCCGAGCACCTGGGCGAGGGCGCGCCCGCCCTCCGGGCCGTCGTTGTCGGGGTCGAAGGGGATCGACGAGCCGGGCGGCCGGGAGACGGCCAGCACGAGCACCGTCAGGGCGAGCGCGACGAGGCCGACGGTGAACCAGCCGACGGAGCGGCGACGCCGGGAGGCGCGCTCGGCGTCGGGCACGCGGTCCTGGGGGGTGCTCGTCCAGGTCCGCGTGGGGACGGCGGGCGCGCTCATGCCACGACCGCCGGGGCGGGTGCCGGGCTGGCGGCGCGTACCTGCTCGTCGAGCCGGCGCAGCGTGTCGTCGTCGCGCGGACCTGCTGGGAGACGGCCGTAGCAGACGCCGTCGAACAGGGCGGCAGCAGCGTGCAGGGGGTCCGCGAGGCCGGGCAGCCGCTCGCCGCCCGCGACGGCGGCCTCGACCGCGGTGCGGCCCGGCCGCTCGTCGAGGACGACGCGCTCCTCGAGCTCCCGCACGACCGCCCGGAAGCGTTCGAGCACGGCGGTCGCCCAGTCGGCGCGTGCCGCGGCGGCGTCGGCGGCGGCCCGCATCTCGGCGGCCGTGCGCGGGTCGTCCTCGTGCACGACGACGGAGGAGGCGCGCCGGCGCCGGCGCAGTCGGACGGGGCCGGTGAGCCACCACGCGACGGCGATCACCGCGGCCAGGACGACCACGACCGCCACCGCGACCGGGGTCGACCAGACCAGGCTGCCCTCGAGGCCGTCGAACAGCCCGACGAACCAGTCGATCAGCCGCATGAGCAGCGACTCGTCCTGCGCGTACTCCGGCCTCGCCAGCTCCTCGGTGAGCCACCGGGTCGCCGTCGGGCGGTCCGGGTCCACCGGGACCTCGGACGCGAGGGCGGCCAGGGTCGTCGGGGCGGCCCCGGACGTCACAGGCTCGTCGCCGTCGGCGGGACCGTCCCGGTCGAGGGCTGCGCGGCGCGCGCGGCGGCCCGGGCGAGCGCGACGTCGAGACCCTCGCGCCGCATCCGGACGTCGGTGTAGACGAGCGCGACCACGCCGGAGACGAAGACGATCACCACGAGGGTCGCCACGACGGAGGCGACGATCGTGGTGAGCAGGAAGCCCCAGCCGAAGGACCCGCCGTCGATGGCCATGCCGACCATGCCCAGCGGGTAGCCGACCACCTGGCCGACGAGGCCGGCGATGATGCTCGCGAGCAGGTAGGTGCCGAGGATCCGCCAGAAGTTCTGCCGCGTCAGACGCCAGGCCCGCGCGATGGTGGCGCCGAGCCGCGCACCCTCGAGGACGAGGGCGGGCACGACCAGCACGAGCCGGACCATCAGCCACAGGACGAGCGCGACCGCGCCGACGGCCAGCGCGAGCCCGACGAGCACCGTGACGACCACGGACCCGGTGGCCTCGCCGACGCCGGCGGTGAGGAGCACGGCGGCGACCAGGACGACGCTCAGCCCGACGGTGAGGACCACCGTCCGCAGCAGCATCCAGCCGATGAGCACGCCGAGGCGGGGCCGCAGCCGGGTCCACACCTCGCCGGGGGTGAGCTTGCGGCCCACGACGGACTGGCTGACCGAGACCGTCACGATGCCCTCGGCGACGGGCTGGGCGAAGAGCAGGGTGAGCGACAGGGCGCCGGAGACGGCCATCAGCTGGGACAGCATCCCGACGTCGGGGGCCAGGAGCTCCGTGCCGGGCTGGCCGGCGAGGTCCCCGAACAGGCCGGCGAACCACGGCACCGCGAGCTGGGCGAGCAGCGTGGCGAGCAGCGTGGCGACGGCCACGACGATCGTGACCAGGCCCAGCACCACGGCGGGGTTGTGCCGGACGGCACCGAACGCGCCGTCGAACACCTCGCCGAGCGAGAGCGGTCGCAGGGGCACGATGCCGGGCTTGGCGGCGGCGGGCCCGTACGGGGACGGCGGGTACGGCGACCCGGGCGGCGGCGTCGGGCCGCCCTGCGGAGCGGGAGCCCCGTACCTGCCCTGCCCGTACTGCCCCTGCCCGTACCGTCCCTGCTCGGGCGCGGGCGGGCGCGGCGCGTCCCCCCAGCCCGCGGGCGGGGTCGGCTGGTCGGGCGTGCTCATGCGGCCTCCCTGAGGCGCCGGTGGACGAATGATGCCGCCACGACCCTATCGTCTCGCCACCTGCGGACGCGCCCTGCCACCGGACCTGTGGACGGGCTGGCA
This sequence comes from Isoptericola dokdonensis DS-3, assembly GCF_001636295.1. Classification (NCBI taxonomy): domain Bacteria; kingdom Bacillati; phylum Actinomycetota; class Actinomycetes; order Micrococcales; family Promicromonosporaceae; genus Isoptericola; species Isoptericola dokdonensis. The sequence goes on from NZ_CP014209.1 coordinate 3,669,667, forward strand.
GACTGTGCCCATGAAGTCCCGTGTCCTGGTGGTCGACGACGACACAGCGTTGGCCGAGATGATCGGCATCGTCCTGGAGTCGGAAGGTTTCGAGCCGAGCTACTGCGCCGACGGCGACCAAGCCTTCGACGTGTTCCGTGCGACCCAGCCCGACCTCGTCCTGCTCGACGTCATGCTGCCCGGGAAGGACGGCATCGAGATCGCCCGGGAGATCCGTGCCGAGTCGGGCGTGCCGATCATCATGCTCACGGCGCGCACGGACACCGTCGACGTGGTGCTCGGCCTCGAGTCCGGTGCGGACGACTACGTCACCAAGCCGTTCAAGCCGAAGGAGCTCGTCGCCCGCGTGCGCGCCCGGCTGCGCCGCACCGACGACCCCGGCCCGGAGCGGCTGCGCATCGGCGACGTCGAGATCGACGTCACCGGCCACGCCGTGACGCGCGACGGGGAACGCATCGCCCTGACGCCGCTCGAGTTCGACCTGCTCGTCGAGCTCGCGCGCAAGCCGTGGCAGGTGTTCACGCGCGAGGTGCTGCTGGAGAAGGTCTGGGGCTACCGGCACAGCGCCGACACGCGGCTGGTGAACGTCCACGTCCAGCGTCTGCGGTCCAAGATCGAGCGCGACCCGGAGAACCCGGAGGTCGTCCAGACGGTGCGGGGCGTCGGATACAAGGCCGGTGCCCCCCGCTGACGACGCCGCGGCCGCCGGCGCGCGGGCGCACGCCCCGGCCCGGCAGCGCGGCGTCGAGGCGGTCGACTGGGTCGTGGTCGGGGCGCGGTCGCTGGCCCGCCGGTGGCGCTCGTCGATGCAGGTGCGCGTGGTCACGTCCGCCCTGGCGCTCGGCATCGTCGCGGTCGCGGTCCTGGGGATCTACCTGTCGTTCTCGATCCGTGACGGGCTCTTCGAGCAGCGTGTCGACCAGATCGAGAGCGAGAACGCGGCCCTGACCCAGCAGGTGCGCACCACGCTCGCCGGGTCGCCCGCGACCAGCCCGGGGGACCAGCAGTCCCTGCTGCGCGACGTCATCCTGTCCCTCAGCGCGGGCGGCTCGAGCGCCCAGGACTACTTCCTGCGGCAGGCCCCCGACCAGGGCCTGCCCCTGGTCGATCCCGCGTCGAGCCGCACCCTGGCCGTCGACGACGTCGTGTCGCCCGCCCTGCGCGCGGCCACCCTCGCCACCGACGACCAGGTCCTGCAGTCGGTGGCGATCCCCGGTGTCGCCACCGACTCCGGCGTCGACGAGCCGGGCGTCGTCGTCGGCTCCGTCGTCGAGGTCCCCTCCGGCGGCACCTTCGAGCTGTACGCGCTGTACTCGTTGTCCTCCGAGCAGGAGACCCTGGGGTTCGTGCAGCGCACCCTCGCCGTCGGTGCCCTCGCGATCCTCGCGATGATCGGCGTGCTCACCTGGATCGTGACGCGGCAGACGGTGGCACCCGTGCGGCGGGCCGCGGCGGCGGCCGCCCAGCTCGGGGAGGGTCGGCTCGACGTCCGCGTCCCGGGCTCCAAGGGTCACGACGAGATGGCGACCCTCGCGCGGACCTTCAACGAGATGGCGGCGAGCCTGGAGGAGCAGATCGCCCGCATGGAGGAGCTCTCCGCCGCGCAGCGCCGCTTCGTGTCCGACGTCTCCCACGAGCTGCGCACCCCGCTGACCACCATCCGCATGGCCGGGGAGGTCATCCACGCCTCGCGCGACGACCTCGAACCCGCGGCACGCCGGTCCGCCGAGCTCCTCCAGACCCAGCTCGACCGCTTCGAGGACCTCCTCACCGACCTGCTGGAGATCAGCAGGTTCGACGCCGGCGCCGCCGAGCTCGACGTCGAGCAGCGGGACCTGCGCGACGTCGTCACCAACGTCGTCGACACCGCCGCGCCGCTCGCCGAGCGCAAGGAGGTCTTCCTCTCCGTCGTCATGCCCGAACGGCCCGTCCGGGCCGACGTCGACCCGCGCCGGGTCGAGCGGATACTGCGCAACCTCGTCGTCAACGCGGTCGAGCACGCCGAGGACAGACCCGTCGAGGTGACGGTCGACGGCGACGAGCACGCCGTCGCCGTCGTCGTGCGGGACTACGGCGTCGGGCTCACCGTCCCCGAGCTCAACCACGTGTTCGACCGGTTCTGGCGTGCCGACCCGGCCCGCGCCCGCACCACCGGCGGCACCGGCCTCGGCCTGGCGATCTCCCAGGAGGACGCCCGCCTGCACGCCGGACGCCTCGAGGCGTGGGGGCGGCCGGGGGAGGGCGCCAGCTTCCGGCTGACCCTGCCGCGTCGCGCCGGGATCGCGCTCGGTCAGTCCCCGCTGCCGTTGCAGGGTCCGTCGCGGGCCGGCGGGCAGCACGTCCCCACCGGGCAGGTGCCCGTCGTCAACCCGCCGACCGGACCGACCCCGACCGCCATCCCCGACCTGGCGACCGCCGAGGAGGACAGCCATGAGGGCAGGTGAACGGTTCCGCCGCGCGGCGGCGCTCGCCGGGGGCGCCGCCCTCGCCCTCGCGCTGGGCGCCTGCGCGAGCATGCCCGACGACGGCCCCGTCATGGAGAGCACCGTCCAGGTCGACACGGCGGGCGAGATCGCCTTCAACGTGCAGGGTCCGGCGGTCGACGCCGGCCCGGAGCAGCTCGTCCAGAGCTTCGTCAGCGTCGCCCAGTTCGCGCCGGCCAGCGCCAGCACCGCGAACGTCGCCCGCGAGTACGTGCTGCCGAGCGCCTGGTCCGGCTGGGACCGCACGTCGCGCGTGCTCGTGCTGTCCCAGTACCCCGAGTGGCAGTCGGCCGAGGTCGAGGAGGGTGCCACGTCCACGACGGTCGAGGGTGTCGCCCAGGTCGTGGCCACGGTCGACGAGGTCGGCGTCTACACCGAGCTCGCCGAACCCTCCACCGTCGACGTGTCCTACCAGCTCGTCCGTGGTCCCGACGGCCAGTGGCGCATCGGCGGCCTCGACGACGGTCTGCTCGTCCTGGCGAACTTCCTCGGCGACTCGTTCCACCGGACCACCCTCAGCTACCCCACGCCGGACCGGCAGTGGTGGGTGCCGGACGTGCGGTGGTTCCCGGAGCAGTCCTGGCGCACCGCCGCGACCCGGGAGATCCTCGCCGGGCCGCCGGCGCACCTCGCCCAGTCGACGATCTCGGTCGTGCCCGACGGCACGACGCTCGCCATCGACGCGGTGACGGTCGACGAGGACGGGGTCGTCGACGTGTCGGTGACGTCGCCGATCAGCGGCGCGTCCGCCGAGGACCGGGCGCTCCTCGTCGCCCAGCTCTCCGAGACGCTCCGCGACCGGGAGGGCCGCAGCGTCGTGCTGTCCGACGGGTCGTCCCCGCTCGCGACCGAGTCCGTCGCCGAACCGTCGCGCCCGCTCACCGTGGGGGACGCCCTCGCGCTCGTCGACGCCGACGGCGTCCCCACGCTGCAGCGCGTCGTGGGGCGCGAGCTCACGGACCCCGCCGGACCGTACTGGCTCGACGGCCTCGACCCGACGGCGCTGGGCGTCGGCCCGGAGGACGGCGCGACCGTCGTGCGGGACGGCACCGACCGGCTCGTGCGGGTGTCCGGCGAGGCACCCGTCGAGCTGCTCGTCGGAACCGACCTCGTCGCGCCCGGCGTCGACCGGTTCGGCACCGTGTGGACGGCCGACCGGACGGCGGTCCGCGCCGTGCTGCCCGACGGGGCCGTCGTCGCGGTCGACGGCGACTGGGTGGACGGGCGGCAGGTGCGCTCCCTCGCCGTCTCGCCCGAGGGTGCGCGCCTGGCCGTCGTGCTGGACGGGACGGAGGGCCCGGAGGCGTGGGTCGCGGCGATCGAGCGGGACGCCGACGACGTGCCGACCGGCCTGGCGGCCGCGGCGCGCGTCGGCGCGCCGGTCGGCGGCGTCACCTCCGCCGCGTGGTTCGAGGAGTCGACGCTGATCCTGCTCGGGCGGGACGCGGACGGCGCCGAGGCCCTGTACCTCGCCGGCGTCGGCGGTCTCGCCGGCCCCGGCGGCGGGGAGTCCCGCCTGTACACGTCGCCGAGCGGGGTCACCCGGGTGACGGCCGGCGTGGGCGGGGCGAGCCCTCCGCTCGTGGTGGACGACGACGGGACCCTGCAGGTGCGGCAGAGCGCCGCCCTGTGGCCGTCGATCGCCGAGGGTGTCGTGGCGGTCGCCTACCCGGGCTGACGCGCCCCGGGGTCCGTCCACCGGGGACCGGGCGGCGCGCCTCTCCACCGTCTCCGGGACGACGACGGGGCGCCCGGGGCCCGGCGTGGCAGCGTCGCCGCCGTGCTCGCCAGACTCTCCCGGCTCGTCGTCCCCGTCGCCTGCCCCGGCTGCGGCCGCCACGACGTGCGATGGTGCGCGGACTGCACGGCCCCGCTGGGCGGCGTCCCCCGGCGCGTCGAGGACGCGGCCCCCCGCCTCGACCGGCTCGACGGCGTCCCGCCGCTGCCGACCTGGGCCGTCGCCGACTGCACCGGGGCCGTGCGCGACCTCGTCGTGGCGTGGAAGGACCGCGAGCGGGCCGACCTGGACCAGCTCCTCGCCGAGGTCGTCGACCGCGCGGCACGGCAGGTAGCGCCCGCGCTGCACGTCGCCGCGGCCGGCCTCCCGGTCGGGGTCGTCGCCGCGCCGTCCGGCCGGCTCGCCCGTCTCCAGCGCGGCCGCGAACCCGTCGCGGTGCTGGCCGCCGCGGTCGCGCGCGGGCTGCGCGCGAGCGGTGCCGACGCCGTCGTCGTGCGGGCACTGCGCCGCCGGGGGCGGGTACGGGACCAGGTCGGGCTCGGCGCGCGCGCCCGCGGACGCAACCTCGCGGGGGCCGTCGTGGCGCTCCCGCACGCCGTGCGTCCCGGCGGCGTCCACCTGCTCGTCGACGACGTGCTCACCACGGGTGCCACCCTCGCCGCCGCGGAACGCGCCCTGGAGATCGCGGGGGCCGCCGTCGCGGGCGCGATCGTCCTCGCCGCGACGCCCCCGCCCGGCGTCGTCACCAATTCTCCGCAGGCAGTTCGACGCCTCGGGTTCACCCTCGGGACACCTTCGGGATAGCCTGGGGACCCGACGACGACGGGACCCGCGAGGGCCCCGACGTCGCATCCCACGAGCGGGTCGGACCAGGTTCCGGCGACCGGGAGGTGGTGCTCTCAGCGGCACCCGTCGCGGTGCCCCAACCAGGAACGCCGGCCGCCGCGGGAGACGCGACGGCCACTGAACGAAGTGGAGCGACACGATGGAGATCGCCGTCGTCGGCAGGCACACGGAGGTGACGGACAGGTTCCGTCGCCACGTCGAGGACAAGCTCGCCAAGGTCACCCAGCTCGCGCCGCACGCGCGCCGCGTGGACGTCGAGGTCACGCACGAGAAGAACCCGAAGCTCGCGGACGTGAGCGAACGGGTGGAGCTGACCGTCCGGTCGAAGGGACCCGTGATCCGCGCCGAAGCGGCCGCGGACGACCGGTTCGGAGCACTGGACCTCGCCCTGGACAAGCTCAACGAGCGGCTCCGCCGCTCCCGTGACCGCCGCAAGGACCACCGGCGTCGAGGCGAGGACATCGTCCCCGCGGTCGACGTCCGCCCCTACGACGGCAGCGCCGAGGCGCAGCCCGAACCCGAGCCCGCCACGCTCAACGAGCCCGGCGACGCCGTGGAGCACCAGCTCGGCGACTCACCCGTCCTCATCCGGCAGAAGCTCCACCGGGGCGAGCCGATGACGACGGACGAGGCGGTCGAGCGCATGGAGCTCGTCGGTCACGACTTCTTCCTCTACATCGACAAGGCGTCCGCACGACCCGCGGCCGTCTACCGCCGTCGCGGCTGGACGTACGGGGTCATCGAGCTCGACGCCACGTGCAGCGGCGCCGCGCCGGTGTCCGACCTCACCTAGTCCGCTCCCCCGCGAGGGCCTCGCCCCCGGACCTGCCCGCACCTGCGGCGCCGGACCGGAGGCGGGGCCCTCCGCCGTGCGCGGGGCAGCGCAGGTCGGCTCGAGTCAGCGCAGAGTCCGGCGAGTCAGCGCAGGCCCCGGTGAGTCAGCGCTGGCTTGGCGTGACCTGTCGCGCTGACTCGTGCGCGCGTGCGCTGACTGGCGTCCGCGTCCGCTGACTCGTGCCGACGGTGGCGGCCGACGGTGTCAGGGGTGACCGGCAGGGTGGGGGCATGCTGACGATGTCCCGGTCCCAGGCGCGGCGGGTCGCGCTGCGTGCACAGGCGCTCGACGGCGCCCGGCCCGACGGGCCGGTGACGATGCGCCGGCTCACGACGACCGTCGACCGGGTGAACCTGCTGCAGATCGACTCGGTGAACGTGCTGGCGAGGGCGCACCTCGTCCCGCTGTTCTCGCGGCTCGGCCCGTACGACACGACGCTGCTGGACCGCGCGGCGGGCACCGCGCCGCGGCGGCTGGTCGAGACGTGGGCGCACGTCGCGTCGTACGTGCCGACGTCGACGTACCCGCTGCTGGAGTGGCGACGCCGCGCGTTCGAGCGGGAGGCGTGGCGGAGCATCGCGGACGCCGCCGAGCGGCTGGCGGAGCTGGACCTCGTGCGCTCCCTGGTGGCGGAACGGGGGCCGGTGACGGCGGCGCAGATCCACGACGAGCTGCTCGCGTCCGGCCGGACGACGCCCCGCGACCGGGTCGAGTGGGGATGGAACTGGACGACCGCGAAGCTGTGCCTGGAGCACCTGTTCTTCACCGGCGAGGTGCTGTCGGCGTCGCGCAACGCCGCGTTCGAGCGCCGCTACGACCTCGCCGAACGGGTGCTGCCGCCGGCGGTGCGCGCCGCGGACCCGGTCCCGGAGGACGACGCCGTGCGGCGGCTCCTGGAGCTGGGCGCCCGGGCGCACGGGGTGGGCACCGCCCGCTGCTTCCGCGACTACTTCCGGCTGCGCGGCCCGGCGGCGTCGCGAGCGCTCGCCGAGCTGGTGGAGGACGGCGTGCTCCTGCCCGTCGCGGTCGAGGGCTGGGACGAGCCGACCTACCTCCACCGGGACGCCGTCGTGCCCCGGCGGGCCACGGGCACCGCGCTGCTCAGCCCGTTCGACCCGCTGGTGTGGGAGCGCCGCCGGCTCGAGTCGCTGTTCGACGCCTACTACCGGATCGAGATCTACGTCCCGGCGGCCAAGCGCCGCCTCGGGTACTACGTGCTGCCGTTCCTGCAGGGTGAGGCGTTGACCGCGATGGTCGACCTCAAGGCCGACCGGAAGGCTCGCGCGCTGCGCGTGGTGGCGGCGCACCGCACCGCGCAGACCGCCGCGACCACCCCGGCGCTGCTCGCCGCCGAGCTGCGGCTCCTGGCGGGCTGGCTCGGGCTCGACGACGTCGACGTCGTGGGCGGCGACCTCGCGCCGGACCTCCGCGGTGCGCTCGCGGTCCCCGCCGGCGTGCTCGGGTAGTCCGCGCGGCGGGCACCGGGCCTCCCGGCGGGTGCCGACCGTAGGATCGGCCCGGGAGGTGGGCATGGACGTCGTCGCGCTGTACGTCGGGGTCGCTTTCGTCGCCGGGATGGTGGCGTCGTTCCTCCGGCTGCCACCGCTGGTCGGGTTCCTCGCGGCCGGGTTCGCCCTCGGTGCCGTGCACGCGCCGGAGATGCCCGGCCTGGAGGTCGTCGCCGAGATCGGCGTGGCGCTGCTGCTGTTCACCATCGGTCTGAAGCTGGACGTGCGGACCCTGGTCCGTCCGGAGATCTGGCTGACCACCGCGACCCACATGGTGGTGACGATCGTCCTCACCGGCGGCCTGCTGGCCCTGGCCGGGCTGGTCGGTCTCGCGCTGGTCGCCGGTCAGTCCCTGGGCACGTTCGCCCTGGTCGGTCTCGCGCTGTCGTTCTCCTCGACGGTGTTCGTCGTCAAGGTGCTGGAGGACCGCTCCGACGCCACCAGCCTGTACGGGCGGGTCGCCATCGGGATCCTCGTCGTCCAGGACCTGGTGGCGGTGGTGTTCCTCGCGGTCGCCGAGGGTGAGCCGCCGAGCCCGTGGGCGGTCGCGCTGCTCCTGCTGATCCCGGGGCGGCGGCTCCTGCACGCCCTGTGGGACCGGGTGGGTCACGGCGAGCTGCAGGCCCTGTTCGGGGTGGCGGTGGCGCTGGTGCCCGGCTTCTATCTCTTCGAGCTCCTGGGCCTGCGGGGCGACCTCGGCGCGCTGGTCATGGGCGCGCTGCTCGCGACGCACCCGCAGGCCGGCGAGATGTCCCGGTCCCTCATGACGTTCAAGGACGTCATGCTCGTCGCCTTCTTCCTGGAGATCGGGCTGCACGGCACGCCGCAGGGTCAGCACGTGGCGATGGCGGCGGGCCTGCTGCTGCTGATCCCGGTGCAGGTGGCGGTGTTCGCGGTCGTGCTGTGGCTGCTGCGGCTGCGGCGCCGGACGGCGTTCCTCACGGGGCTGGTGCTGGGCAACTACTCGGAGTTCGGGATCATCGTGGTCGCCGTCGGGGCGGAGGCGGGCCTGCTGGGCGAGGACTGGGTGGTCGTGGTGTCGCTCGCCGTCGCGGCGAGCTTCGTGGTCTCGGCGGTGGTGAACCGGCGCGGCGTCGAGCTCGCCACCCGCCTCACGGGCCTGCTGCCCGCGCGGGACCCGTCGCGCCTGCACCCGGACGACCGTCTGGTCGACGTCGGCGACGCCGACGTGCTCGTGCTGGGGCTGGGCCGGGTCGGCTCGGCGACGTGCGCGAAGCTGCGCGACGAGTACGGGTTGCGGGCCCTCGGCGTCGAGCACGACGTCGCCCGGGTGGCGTCGGCCCGGGTCGAGGGGTTCGACGTCGTGCGCGCGGACGCGACCGACCTCGAGTTCTGGGCGCGGGTGAAACGGGCGGGACACGTGCGGCTCGCGGTGCTGGCGATGCCGTTCCACAACGCGAACCTCATCGCGCTGTCCCGGCTCCAGGACGCCGGGTTCGAGGGGCAGGTGGCGGCGATCGCGCGCTACGACGACGACGCGGCGGAGCTGCGCCGCCACGGCGCGCACGCGGTCTACCACCTGTACGGGGCCGCCGGTGCCGAGCTCGCCGACCGCGCCGCGGAGGTCCTGTCCTCGGGTCGCTGACGGGCGCCTCGCGCCCGCCGTGCGGGTGGGGACGACCGTGCGCGTTGTTCGTCGGACGCGAAACCCGGTCCCGAGCCCACCGGGTGGGGGAATAGGATGGCTGACGGTGCGACGAGGACGACGGCGACGAGCCGGGTCCTCGCGGGCGCCAGCGAACGGACCCGGGCCGACCGGGCACCACCGACACGGGAGAACTGCGTGCCTGCGATCCTCGAGAAGATCCTCCGCATCGGCGAGGGCCGGATTCTCAAGAAGCTCAACGGATACGCCGAGCAGGTCAACGGCCTCGAGGCGAGCTTCACCGAGCTCAGCGACACCGAGCTGCAGGAGGAGACCGCCCGGTTCAAGGAGCGCCTCGAGCACGGTGCGACGCTCGACGAGCTGCTCCCCGAGGCGTTCGCCACCGTCCGCGAGGCGGCCCGCCGCACGCTGGGTCACCGCCACTTCGACGTGCAGCTGATGGGCGGTGCGGCCCTGCACCTCGGCAACATCGCCGAGATGAAGACCGGTGAGGGCAAGACGCTCGTCGCGACGACCGCGGCCTACCTCAACGCGCTGACCGGCAAGGGCGTCCACGTCGTCACGACGAACGACTTCCTGGCGAAGTACCAGGGCGAGCTGATGGGCCGCGTCTACCGGTTCCTCGGCATGACGACGGGCGTCATCGTGTCCGGCCAGAACCCGGAGGAGCGCCGCAAGCAGTACGCGGCGGACATCACCTACGGCACGAACAACGAGTACGGCTTCGACTACCTGCGCGACAACATGGCGTGGTCGCCGGACGACCTCGTGCAGCGCGGCCACCACTTCGCGATCATCGACGAGGTCGACTCGATCCTCATCGACGAGGCGCGCACGCCGCTCATCATCTCGGGCCCGTCGTCGGGCGACGCGAACCGCTGGTACGTCGAGTTCGCGAAGGTCGTCAAGCGCCTCGCCCGCGAGGACGACTACGAGGTCGACGAGAAGAAGCGCACCGTGGGCGTGCTGGAGCCCGGCATCGCGAAGGTCGAGGACTACCTCGGCATCGACAACCTGTACGAGTCGCTGAACACGCCGCTCATCGGGTTCCTCAACAACGCCATCAAGGCCAAGGAGCTGTTCAAGCGCGACAAGGACTACGTCGTGATGAACGGCGAGGTCATGATCGTCGACGAGCACACCGGCCGGATCCTCGCCGGCCGGCGCTACAACGAGGGCATGCACCAGGCCATCGAGGCCAAGGAGGGCGTGCAGATCAAGGCGGAGAACCAGACCCTCGCCACGATCACGCTCCAGAACTACTTCCGGCTCTACGACAAGATCGCCGGCATGACCGGTACCGCGGAGACCGAGGCCGCGGAGTTCCAGGGCACCTACCAGCTGGGCGTCGTGCCGATCCCGACGAACCGGCCGATGATCCGCCTGGACCAGGCCGACCTCGTCTACAAGAACGAGTCGGGCAAGTTCGACGCCGTCGTGGCGGACATCGTCGAGCGCCACGCCAAGGGCCAGCCGGTCCTCGTCGGTACCACCAGCGTCGAGAAGTCCGAGCTGCTCTCCAAGCTCCTCAAGAAGGCCGGCGTCCCGCACGACGTCCTCAACGCCAAGGAGCACGAGCGCGAGGCCGCGATCGTCGCGCAGGCGGGTCGCAAGGGCGCCGTCACCGTGGCGACGAACATGGCCGGTCGCGGTACCGACATCATGCTCGGCGGCAACGCCGAGTTCATCGCCGTCGCCGAGATGGCCGACCGCGGCTTCGACTCCACCGAGGACCCGGACGCCTACGAGGCGGCGTGGCCCGAGGTGCTGTCCAAGGCGGAGGAGTCCGTGGCCTCGGAGCACGTGGAGGTCGTCGAGCTCGGCGGTCTGTACGTGCTGGGCACCGAGCGGCACGAGTCGCGCCGTATCGACAACCAGCTGCGCGGCCGGTCCGGCCGTCAGGGCGACCCGGGCGAGTCCCGGTTCTACCTGTCGATGCAGGACGACCTCATGCGGCTGTTCAACTCGGGACTGGCCGAGACGATGATGTCGCGCGCCGGCTTCCCGGACGACATGCCGCTCGAGTCGAAGATGGTGACGCGCGGCATCCAGAGCGCGCAGTCGCAGGTCGAGGCCCGCAACTTCGAGATCCGCAAGAACGTCCTCAAGTACGACGACGTCCTGTCCCGCCAGCGCACCGTCATCTACGACGAGCGTCGTCGTGTCCTGGAGGGCGAGGACCTGCACGAGCAGGTGCAGCACTTCCTCACCGACGTCGTGTCGGCGTACGTCGAGGGCGCGGCCGACGACGGCACCGCCGAGGGCTGGGACCTCGACGGTCTGTGGACGGCCCTGAAGTCCGTGTTCCCGGTGTCGATCACCGTGGACGAGGTCGTCGCGGAGGCGGGCGGCCGCGAGCGGCTCACGAAGGAGCGGCTGCTCGACGAGCTGCTGTCCGACGCGCGCGTCGCCTACCAGGGGCGCGAGGACGAGCTGGGCTCGGCAGCGATGCGGCAGCTGGAGCGGCGCGTGGTGCTGTCGGTGCTGGACCGCAAGTGGCGCGAGCACCTCTACGAGATGGACTACCTCAAGGAGGGCATCGGCCTGCGTGCGATGGCGCAGCGCGACCCGCTCATCGAGTACCAGCGCGAGGGCTACCAGCTCTTCCAGGCGATGACGGAGGCCATCAAGGAGGAGTCCGTCGGCTTCCTGTTCAACCTGGAGGTCGAGGTGAAGGCGGGCGACGGCGCCGAACCGGGCGCCCCGGCGGTGACGGCCGCCTCCGCGGTGGCCGCCGCGACGTCCGCCGCGGCCCGCTCGATCGCACCGGAGGCCGCCCCGGCGCAGTCCGCGCCCGCGGAGCAGACGGCGGCACAGGCCCGTCCCGCGCCCGCCGAGCCGGTGGCCGAGCCGCAGCCCGAGATGCCCGCCGCGTTCGGCGGCCCGGAGGAGCCGGTGCTCGTGGCCAAGGGCCTCGACACCCCGCGCCGCCCGCAGAACCTCCAGTACACGGCGCCGAGCGAGGACGGGTCCACGACCCGCACCGCCGACGGCCGGGCGGCGCGTCGCGCCCTGCACGGCGAGGCGTCGGCCCCGGCGTCCGACGGGCGCACCTTCCCGGGCACGCCCCGCAACGCGCAGTGCCCGTGCGGCTCCGGCAAGAAGTACAAGGTCTGCCACGGCGTGAACGAGTAGTCCCGCCGGCTCAGCCGAGCTCGAGCACGACCACCCGCCACTGGCCGCGGTGCGCCTCCAGGCGCACCGCGGCCGCTCGCACCCTGCCGTCGTCGTCCAGCACGACCGACGCCTCCGCCGTCCCCGCCCCGAGGCGGAGCATGCGCACCCGGCGGACGGTGACCGGTGCGCCGCGGCGCCGCTGACGCGCCGGGCGGGCCGCCCGGACGAGCCGGGCACGCTCCACGAGGTGGTCGAGCACGGCGGGGGCCACCCAGCGGGCGACCTGCGTCGCGGGCCGTTCGTCGCGCAGGACCTCGACGGCGGCCCGCACGATCGAGCAGCACAGGGCCGTCGGGTCGCCGAGCTCGGGCGGGGCGGAGGGGCTCTCGCCCGGCGCCCCGGGCACGGGGACCGGCGGTGCGACCGGCGCGCCGACGCGCACGCGGCGGACGGGACCCGGACGACGCGGCGCCGACGGCGGTTCGGCGGGCCGGCGCCGGACGGGTGGCGCCGTGACGCGCAACGTGCGGGCGGGGGCGGTGTGCGGTGGGGCGACGGCGGTCATGGTGTTCCTCTCGTGTGCGGCGATGGTGCGGAGCAGCGGGAAGTCGGCCTGGGCCGGGAGGTCACGGGGCGCGGAGGACCTGTCCGGGCAGGACGACGTCGGGGTCGTCACCGACGACGGCGCGGTTCGCGTCGTGCCAGCGCAGCATCGCCCGCAGGACGTCGCCGTCGGTGGCGTCCTCGGGCAGGTGCCGGGCGGCGATGTCCCAGAGCGTGTCCCCGCGCACGACGACGACCTCGCCGGCCGGAGGCCCGTCGTGATGGGTGTCGCCGGTCCGCGCCGGCTCGCGGGTGCCCGCAGGCGCGCTGTCCCTGGCGTCCTGGTCCGCCGTGCCGGCGGCGTGGGCGGCCGTGCCGGCGCCGGCCGTGCTGTCGCCTGCCGGGCCGGAGGCGGCACCCGGGCGGCGGTCGGCCGTGTCGGCCGTGGTGCCGGACGACGACCCGCCCGGCGGCTCGGCACGCTGGGGTGCGGGGACGGACGAGCCGTCCGCGGTGGGCTCCGCCGGCTCCGCCGGCTCGCGGACGTCGTCCGTCCGGACGGCGGTCCCGACCGCGGACGGGGCCGGCGGGCCGCTCGTCGTGGCGGACGTGCCCGTGGTGTCGGTCGGAGGCGTCGCGGAGGGTGCGGGAGACGCCGCGCCCGCACCCGTGCGAGGCTCGGCCGCTGCGCCGTCCGTCGTGGCTGCCGCGCCGTCGAGCTCCGCCCCGCCGGACGTCGTGCCGTCCGCGGCGGTGGCCCGCCAGCCGAGGTCGAGCACGACGGCGGGTCCGTCCACCGGGGGCGCCTCGGTGGCGGTGGCGGCGACAGGGGCAAGAGCGAGACCCGCCCCCATGCCGACGCCGACGGCGCTGCGGGCGAGGCGGCGGACGACGACCGGCGCCCAGCGGCCCAGTGCGGCGTCGACCCGCTCTCCGGCCCGCCGTCCGCGGACGAGGAGCGCGCACAGGAGCGCGACGACGGCACCGGTGAGCATCCACAGCGCGGCCGCGACGCCGACGCCGAGCACGACGACCTCGATCCACACCTCGACCGGGACGATGCGCGGCGCCGCGACCACCGACGCTGCCAGGTCGCCGGCGCGGCCCCCGAGCAGGGCGAGCGCGGCGGCGGCGAGCAGCGTGAGTCCTGCCAGGGCGGCGATGCTCGTCGTGCGGGTCCTGCGCGGTGCGGTCATGTCAGCCTCCGTCGGATGAGCCATGATCGTGCTTGTTGATAGCAGTTGATGCCCGGTGATGGTCGATATCAAAGCGCAGTCTGGCGGGACTGTCCAGGGGGAGGGCATCCTGGGCCGCGTGCCGGACGACAGGAGGCAGGTCGGGATGACCGCGGGATCGAGGTGGTCCGCGCTGTTCGCGGACCTCGAGGCGCAGCTCGACGCCGCCGCGGCGGCCGAGCGCGACGGGGCGGTGGCCGAGCTGACTCGGGCCGAGCAGGCGTCGGTGCCACTCGCGGACCGCCTGCGCGCGGCCGTCGGTCAGGCGGTCCGTGTCGAGCTGCGCGACGGCGACGTCGTCGAGGGTCGGCTCGCCCACGTCGCGCAGGAGTGGTTCCAGCTGGACGCACGGACGGCGACCCGGCGGGTGCAGCACCTGGTCCCGACGGCCGCGGTCGCGACGTTCGCGGGGCTGCGACCCCAGGCGACGCCCTCCACGACCAGGACCGAGGCGCTCGGGCTGGGATCGGCGCTGCGGGCGCTGCAGCGGGACCGCCGCAGGGTCCAGGTGCGCACGGCGGCCGGGACGGTCGTCGGGCGGATCGACCGGGTGGGCCGGGACCACCTGGACCTCACGGCGGTCGACGGTGCGCGCGGGGCGGTGCGGGTCGTGCCGTTCGCTGCGCTGCTGCGGGTCAGCGAGGGCTGATCACAGGTCGCCGGAGGCGATGCGCTCCCGGGTGCGCGTGTACTGGCGCTCGATGTACTCCTCGAGCTTGGCCGCCTCGACCCGCCAGACCTTCTTCGGCCCGACCTGGATGGCGGGCAGGTCGCCCGAGCGCACCAGCGAGTACGCCTGGGCGGCGGAGATGTTCAGCATCTCCTGGACGTCGGCGAGTGAGAGGAATCGGCTGCCCATGGGAACCATGGTGGCACACCGTGCCGGTTGACGGCAGTTGTCCACAGAAGGTCGCGTTTGACTTCACGGCGGTGCTGCCGTCCCGGATCATGGATGGCGGTACCCGGCGCTCCGACGGCCTCGCTAGCCTGCGACGCGCACCCCGACGGACCACCCGACCTCCGGACCCACGACGGCGTCCGGCCGATCCGAAGGACAGCCCGTGAGCGACGAAGCCCTGCCGGCGCCCTCCGCACCCCGTCTGCGCCGCCCGACCTGGCGGGACCCGCGACTCGTCGTGGGACTGCTCCTGGTGGCGACCTCGGTCGCCCTGGGCTCGTGGGTGGTGTCCGGCGCGGACCGCACCGTGCCCGTCTACGCGGCGGCGGCCACTCTGACCCCCGGCGAACCCGTCGGACCCGACAGCCTGCGCGTCGTCGACGTCAACCTGGGTGACGAGCAGGACGTCTACCTCCGTGCTGACGCCGGGCCCCCGGAGGGCCGGGTCGCGCTGCGGGTCGTGGACGAGGGCGAGCTGGTCGCCGTCGCTGCGCTCGGCGACGCGGCCGCCGTCGACGTGCGCTCGGTCGCCGTCCCGGTGGCCTCGGGGCTGTCCGAGCGGATCCGCGCCGGCGCGGCGGTCGACCTGTGGTTCGTCCCGTCCCCGGGCGGGGAGGCCGGGAGCGGCCCGGACCCGGTGCCCGTCGTCGAGGGGGTCGTCGTGGAGCAGGTGGACGTCGCCGAGAGCGGGCTCGTGGTGTCCGACCAGGGGACGCTGCACGTCCTCGTGCCCCAGGACGACCTGCCCGGAGTGCTCTCGGCCCTCGGGGCGGACGGCGCGGTCGCCGTGGTCCCGGTGGCGAGCTGATGGCGGCCACCGTCACGGTGCTGTGCGCCGTCCAGGGACCCGCCGAGACGGACGTGGTCCTCGCGCTCGGAGCGCCCGGCGCCGGGACCACCGTGACGCGGCGGTGCGGCGACCTGGCCGAGCTGCTCGCCGCCGCCGCGGCGGGCACCGGAACGGTCGCGGTGGTCTCCGCCGAGCTGCCCGGGCTGGACCGTGACGTCGTCGCCCGGCTCCACGCGGCGGGGACGCGGGTGGTGGCGCTGGCGGACGACGGCCCGCTCGAGCGGGTCCTCGCGCTGGGCGTCGAGGCCGTGGTGGCGGGTGCGGCAGACCCGCGCCTGCTGGACGCCGTCCGGGACACCGCCCCCATCCGCGACCCGCTGGCGACCGCGGAGCACGACCTGTCCGAGCTCACCTCGCCGACCGGACCGGTGCGACGCGGCCGCGTCGTCGCCGTGTGGGGGCCTGTCGGTGCGCCCGGCCGCACCACCACCGCGGTCGAGCTGGCCGCGGAGCTCGCCGGCCTCGGTGGTGCCGGTCCCCGGCGGCGGCGCCGGGCGGGCCGCAGCGCCGGCGCGGCCGAGGGTCCGGTGCTGCTGGTGGACGCCGACACGTACGGCGCGTGCCTGGCGGCCCGTCTCGGCCTCCTCGACGACGCGCCGGGACTGGCGGCCGCGGCCCGGGTCGCCGCGCGCGGCGAGCTCGACGCCGTCACGCTCGCCCGGCTCGCCCCCGTCGTGGCGGGACGGCTGCGGGTGCTGACCGGGATCACCCGGGCCGCGCGCTGGCCGGAGCTCTCCGCGAGCGCGGTGGAAGCCGTGCTGGACACGGCCCGGCGGGTCGCGGACTGGACGGTCGTGGACTGCGGGCCGCTCGTCGAGGCCGACGAGCTGCTCATGTACGACACGCACGCGCCGCAGCGCAACGGCGCGACGCTCGCCGCGCTCGAGGCCGCCGACGTCGTCGTGGTGGTGGGGTCCGCCGACCCGATCGGCGTGCAGCGGCTGGTGCGGGCGCTGGAGGACCTGGGCGACGTCCCCGTGCCGGTGACGCCGGAGCGGGTCGTCGTCGCGAACCGGGTGCGGGCCTCGGCCGTCGGACCGGACCCGGCGCGGGCGGTGGCCGAGGCCCTGGCCCGGTACGCCGGGGTGGAACGGCTGCACACCGTGCCCGACGACCCGGCGGCGCTCGACGCGTGCGTGCTCGCGGGGCGGACCCTCGCGGAGCAGGTGCCGTCGTCGTCGGTGCGGGCGGGCTTCGCCGGTCTCGCGGCGACGCTGCGCGAGACGGCGGGGGTACCGGCGGCCTGACCGCCAGGGCCCGGCGTGCCTGCGGGTCGGGCGTCCGGGCGCCCGCGGCACGGGCACACTGGTCCCATGCGCATCTACGTGCCGGTCACGCTCGAGGAGCTCGCCACCGCCGTCGTCTCCCGGAACGCCACCCGCTGGGACGTGGGGCCCCGGCCTGCGCACGCGGTGACGGCGGCGCTCGTCGCGGAGCTCCCCGACGAGGACACCGAGGGGCACGAGTACGCGGCGTTCCTCATGGCGGCCGACGACTCGCTGGCGCTCGTCGCGGCCGGCGACGGCGTGCCGCTGCGCGTGGTCGTCTCGCTCGACGTGCCCGACGACGCGGTGGTGGTCGATGCCGGGGCGAGCACCGCCTCGTCGGGCGTGACGCTCACCCGGGACCTGCCGGCGGTGCAGGTCCGGGCGGTGCACGCCGACGAGCCGGAGGCCGCGGCGGACGTCCGGGCCGTCCTCGCCGCCGTGGACGCCGCCGACGACGCAGCGCTGGAGGAGGCCGTCGAGCGGGTCACCGACCGGGACCTGCTCTGGTTCGACCCGAGCGAGGTGCACGCCGTGCCGCGGCCCTGATCAGCCGCTGTCGTCGGTCCCGCAGGCCGGCGGGCGTCAGCCCAGGTAGACGAGCGCCTTGTCGTGCAGCCGACCGTTGGTCGCCAGCGCGTTGCCGCCCCAGGGTCCGTGCTCGCCGTCGAGGGACGTGAAGCGGCCGCCGGCCTCGGTGACGATCGGTACGAGCGCCGCCATGTCGTACAGCTCCAGCTCGGGCTCGGCGGCGATGTCCGCCGCACCCTCCGCGACGAGCATGTACGACCAGAAGTCGCCGTAGCCGCGGGTGCGCCAGCACTCGCGGGTGAGGTCGAGGAACCCGTTGAGCTTGTCGCGCTCCTCCCAGCCGTCCAGCGAGGAGTACGCGAACGACGCGTCGCCGAGGGTGTCGACGCCGGAGACGTGCATGCGGGTGGCCGACGCGATGGACTTGCCCGTCCACGCGCCGGAGCCCTTCGCCGCCCACCAGCGACGCCCCAGCGCGGGCGCCGAGACGAGTCCCATGACGACCTCGTCGCCGTCGGCGAGCGCGATGAGCGTGGCCCACACGGGCACGCCGCGCACGAAGTTCTTCGTCCCGTCGATGGGGTCGATGATCCAGCGCCGCGTGCCGGTGCCCGCCTCGCCGAACTCCTCGCCGACGATCGCGTCGCGGGTGCGGGCCCGGGCGAGCTGCGCGCGGATGAACTCCTCCGCGCCGCGGTCGGCGTCCGAGACGGGGGTCTGGTCGGGCTTGGTCTCCACGTGCAGGTCGATGGCCCGGAACCGGGACATCGTCATGGAGTCGACCTGGTCGGCGATGACGTGGGCCAGGCGCAGGTCGTCCTCGTACGTGCGCCCGCGCCCCTGCGGGCTGGAGGTCTGCGGATAGGAGGCCACGGTCACACGGTAGCGGTCCGCGACCCCAGCAGGCGTCGGAACGACACCAGCCGGACGGTGCGTGTCGCGCGGGTCTCGTCGTCGGCGGCGGCCGCCACCCAGTCGTCGAGCGCGCAGTCGGGGGCGTCGGCGGCGTGCGTGCAGCCGCGCGGGCACTCCTGTGCGGCCTCGTCGAGGTCCTCGAAGGCGTGCAGCAGCCGGTCCGTCTCGACGTGCGCGAGCCCGAAGGACCGCACGCCGGGGGTGTCGACCACCCAGCCCGCGTGCTCGTGGCCGCCGGGGGAGCGGGGCAGCCGCAGCGCGACGGCGGAGGTGGAGGTGTGGCGGCCGCGGCCGGTGACGTCGTTGACGACGCCGGTGGCGCGCCGGGCGTCCGGGACGAGGGCGTTGATGAGCGTGGACTTGCCGACGCCGGAGTGCCCCACCAGGACGGAGGTGCGGTCCTGCAGGTGCCGGCGGACCTCCTCGGCGCTGGCCGGGTCGTCGCGGCGGGTCACGACCACCTCGACGCCGAGCGGCTCGTACAGGTCGCGCAGCTCGTCGGGGGAGGCGAGGTCGGCCTTGGTGAGGCAGAGGAGCACGTCCATCCCGGCGTCGTAGGCGGCGACGACGCAGCGGTCGATCATGCCGGTTCGGGGCTCGGGCTGGGCCAGGGCGGTGACCACGACGAGCTGGTCGGCGTTCGCCACCACGATCCGCTCGTACGGGTCCGTGTCGTCGGCGGTGCGGCGCAGCACGGACGTGCGCTCCTGGACGCGCACGATGCGCGCGAGCGAGCCGTCGTCGCCGGACGTGTCGCCGACGACGTCGACCCGGTCCCCGACGACGGTGCGGGTGCGCCCGAGCTCTCGGGCCTTCATGGCGAGGATCTCGCGCTCGTCGGGGCCGCCGTCGTCCACCACGAGGGTGTAGCGGCCGCGGTCGACGCCCGTGACCATGGCGGCCACGGCGTCGGCGTGCTCGGGGCGCTGCTTGGAGCGGGGCCGGGAGCCGTGCTTCGACGGACGCGTGAAGCGGTCGTGCTCGTCGCGGTCCCGGGCCATCAGGCCCCCTCGTCGCCGGTCGCGAGCATGCGCGTCCAGAGGCGGTCGAAGCCGGGGAGCGTCTTGGCGGTGGTGGCGACGTCCTCCACCTGGACGTCGGGCACGCGCAGGCCGATGATCGCGCCGGCGTGCGCCATGCGGTGGTCGGCGTACGTGCGGAAGGTCGCGCCGTGCAGGGGGCGCGGGGTGATGACCAGCCCGTCGCGGGTCTCCTCGCACCGCCCCCCGAGGCGCGTGATCTCGGTGGCGAGCGCCGCCAGCCGGTCGGTCTCGTGGCCCCGCAGGTGCGCGATGCCGCGCAGGCGGCTGGGGGAGTGGGCCAGCGCGGCGAGGGCCGCGAAGGCGGGGGCGAGCTCGCCCCCGGCGTGCAGGTCGACGTCGATCCCGTGGACCGCGCCGGTGCCCGTCACCGACAGGACGTCGCCGTCGAGCGACACGGTGCCGCCCATGCGCTCGAGCAGACCGGGGACCATCGCGCCGGGCTGGGTGGTCTCGGCGGGCCAGCCCGCGACCCGCACCGTGCCGCCGGAGACGAGCGCGGCGGCGAGGAACGGGGCGGCGTTCGACAGGTCGGGCTCGACGCGCACGTCGCGGGCGGCGATCGGACCGGGGGTGACCTCCCAGATGCCGTCGCGGGAGTCGTCGACCCGCACCCCCACGTCGCGCAGCGTCGCCACGGTCATCTCGATGTGCGGCAGGCTCGGCAGGGTGGCGCCGATGTGGCGCAGCATGAGCGGCCGGTCGAAGCGGGCGGCGGCCAGGAGCAGCGCGGAGACGAACTGCGACGAACCGGAGGCGTCGACGTCGACCGCGCCACCCGCCACGTGCCCACGACCGTGCACGGTGAAGGGGAGGTGCGCGGGCAGCTCGGGACCGTCGCTGGACACGGTCACCCCGAGCGCGTGCAGGGCGGCCAGCACGGGCAGCATGGGGCGCACGCGGGCCTGCGGGTCGCCGTCGAACCGGACGGGGCCGTCGGCGAGCGCGGCGACCGGCGGCAGGAACCGCATGACGGTGCCCGCGAGGCCGCAGTCGATCTCGACGCCGCCCGTGACCGGACCGGGCGTCACGTGCAGGGTGCTGGGGGCGTCGCCCTCGGTGATCGTCGCGCCGAGCGAGCGCAGGGCGGCGATCATGAGGTCGGCGTCGCGCGAGCGCAGGGCGCCCCGCAGCACGCCGGGGCCGTCGGCCAGCGCCGCCAGCACGAGCAGCCGGTTCGTCAGCGACTTGCTGCCCGGGATCTCGACCGTCGCATCCAGGGGGCCGCCCGCGAGTGGGGCGGGCCAGAGCGGGAGATCGGTCCGGGCAGGCGAGGTCGTCATGGCTCCGAGGGTAGTGGACCGGCCCCGCCGACCATGGGGCGGTCCGCCGTCACGAGAGCTTCGCGGCCGCCTTCTCGGCCGACGCCCGTGCCTGCGCGACGGCGTGCTTCGCGTCCTTCCCGGCGGACTTCGCCGCACGCCGCGCATCCTTCGCGACGTGCTTGGCATCCTTGGCCGCCGACTTCGCGGTCCGCTTCGCCGACGACGTGGCCACGTCGGCCCGCAGCCGGGTCCGCTCCGCCGCGTGCTCGATCGACCGGCTCGCCGCGGCCCGCTTCTGCCCGATCCGGTACGTGACCCCGGGACGGCCCTCGAGGTCGATGCCGGCGATGACGGCGGCCCCCACGGATCCCAGGTTGCGGACGAACTTCGCCGTCCTCTCCTTGCGCTCGTCACCCTTGGCCGTGAACGGCTGGTTGACGACGGCGAGCGGTGCGGTGAGCGCGGCGAGCGTCAGCGCGGCGGTGCGGGGTGCCCGCCCGACGGCGAGCAGCAGCCCGGCGACCACCGTGGCGGCGCCGTGCGCGCGGACCAGCAGGGAGACCTGCGTGTCGTCGAGCGGGTCGAGGCCGAGGGTGCGCGTCACCGTGTCGGCGCCCTGCCGGGCGGCGTCGGTGTGCTCGGTCGGTCGCAGCGCGGCCGACAGGCCGTCGTACACGAACGGGACGGCCAGCAGGGGGCGGGCAAGTCGTCGCAGCAGCATGAGCCCCACTGTGGCAGAGCCGTCGCCCGGTTGCCCACCGGGAGCGCGCACGGGTCGACAGTCATGATCGGATCCGGTTCGATCTCCCCATGACCGGACGTGCGGGTGTGGCGGGACGGAGGCCGGGCCGGACGGCCACGGCGGCAGCGGCGGCCCTGGCGGTAGCGGCGATGCTGTCGGCGTGCGGGGCACAGGGACCGAGCGGCGCGGACGGCCCCGCGGACCTCACCGGGACGGTCGGCGCCGACGAGGCGGTCAACGGTGGTGGTCCGGCACTCGTGGACGCCTCCGACGTCTACTACGAAGGGCTGGCGCTCGACGACGGGGACGTGGTCGTCGTCGACGCGGACGACGCCGAGGTGGGCACGGACGCCCTGGTGGCGGGAGCGGCGGTCGAGGTGTGGGTCGGCGACGCCTGTGCCGAGTCGCAGCCGGTGCAGTGCGACGTGCTGGCGGTCCGCGTCCTGGGGTGAGGGCCTCAGGTGGTGGGCAGCTCGTCCCAGTCGCGGTGGGACCGCGGGACGGGTCGTCGTCCGTGGCCGTCAAGGCGGACGGCGCGCACGAGGACGGTGGCGTAGGCGAGGGCGGTCAGGAGCACGAGGATCAGCAGCACGGTCATGGCAGCAATTCTTCGACCGTGGCGATCCTGCCACGAGTGGCAGGATGGACATTGACCGTCGATTCTCTGCCAGGCCGTGGCATCATGAGGCCATGATCCGCAAGGTCGCCGCCGTCGTCGTCCCCGGCGTCGCTCCGTTCGAGCTCGGCATCGCCTACGAGGTGTTCGGGATCGACCGCAGCGCCACCGGTGGTCCCTCCTTCGACTTCACCCTCTGCACCCCCGACCCGGGCCCCGTCATGACCAAGGGCGGGTTCCCCGTGGTGGTCGACGCCGGCCTCGACGCCGCCGACGACGCCGACGTCCTCGTCGTCGTCGCCTACGACCTCCTCGACGCCGAGGACCGCGTCACCGTCCCGGCGGCCCTCCTCGACACCGTCCGCCGCGCCCACGAGCGCGGCGCCTGGATCCTGTCGCTGTGCACCGGCGCGTTCGTGCTCGGGGAGGCCGGGCTGCTCGACGGCCGCCGCTGCACCACCCACTGGATGTACACCGCACGCCTCGCCGCCGCCGTCCCCACCGCCGACGTCGACCCCGACGTCCTCTACGTCCAGGACGGCAAGATCCTCACCAGCGCCGGGACCGCCGCCGGCATCGACGCCGCCCTGCACCTGCTGCGCACCGAGCTCGGCGGGCAGATCACCCGGAACGTCGCCCGGCGGATGGTCGTCCCGCCGCAGCGCGACGGCGGGCAGGCGCAGTTCGTCGTCGACCCCGTGCCCGACGACGCCACCTCCCTGCGCGAGCTGCTCGACTGGATGCGGGCGCACCTCGCCGAACCCCACACCGTGCCCGCCCTCGCCCGCCGCGCCATGCTCTCCGAGCGCACCTTCGCCCGCCGCTTCCGCGCCGAGACCGGCACCACCCCCGCCGCCTGGCTCGTCCGCCAGCGCGTCGCCCGCGCCCAGGAGCTCATCGAGGGCACCACCGCGTCCGTCGACGAGATCGCCGACGCCGTCGGGTTCGGCAGCGCCGCCGTCCTGCGGCACCACTTCCACCGCGTCCTGCGCACCAGCCCGACGACGTACCGGCGCCGCTTCGCCGACGTCGCCTCCTGACCCCCGGGCGTCCCGCCGCCCGGCACCGGGAATGACAGGACACCGCCGTCCGTTGACGCCAGACGTGACAGCCTGCCCGACGCGACCGACCGCCGCACCGACCGAGGTACCGCTCTTCGCCCTCGCCCCCGACGCCCTGGCGCCCTCCGCCCCCGCCCGCGCCGCCTGGCCGACAGGGCTAGGCTCGACGGTGATGAGCGACGACAGCGAGCGCACCCCCGCACAGGACCCCGAGGCCGAGATCGGCGAGGACACCGAGCGCGCACCCCAGCAGGAGAGCAGCGCCGAG
Organism: Isoptericola dokdonensis DS-3; assembly: GCF_001636295.1. NCBI lineage: Bacteria > Bacillati > Actinomycetota > Actinomycetes > Micrococcales > Promicromonosporaceae > Isoptericola > Isoptericola dokdonensis. The sequence goes on from NZ_CP014209.1 coordinate 3,693,050, forward strand.
CGTGCCGCGCGCTTCGAGACCGACGCCCTGCAGTACGTCGACCAGCTCTACTCCGCGGCGCTGCGCATGACGCGCAACCCCACCGACGCCGAGGACCTCGTCCAGGAGACCTTCGCCAAGGCGTTCGCCGCGTTCCACCAGTACCGGCCCGGCACCAACCTCAAGGCCTGGCTGTACCGGATCCTCACGAACACCTTCATCAACTCGTACCGCAAGAAGCAGCGGCAGCCGCAGCAGTCCCAGACCGACGACATCGAGGACTGGCAGATCGCGCGCGCCGCCACCCACACCTCGCAGGGCCTGCGCTCCGCCGAGGCGGAGGCGCTCGACCGCCTGCCCGACTCGGACGTCAAGCAGGCCCTCGCCGAGCTGCCCGAGGACCGGCGGATGGTCGTGTACTACGCCGACGTCGAAGGCTTCCCCTACAAGGAGATCGCGGAGATCATGGGAACACCCATCGGGACGGTGATGTCCCGGCTGCACCGTGGCCGCCGGCAGCTGCGCGAGCTGCTCGCCGACTACGCCGCGGACCGTGGTCTCACCGCAGCACGTCAAGGAGAGTCATGAGCGGCGAGATCACCCCCATCCCGCACGAGCCGGCCGAGGGCGAGAGCGAGTGCGAGCACGCCCTCGTGCACCTCTACGAGTTCCTCGACTCCGAGATGACCGAGGCCGACGAGCACAGGATGCGCGCCCACGTGGCGCACTGCTCCCCGTGCCTCGCCGAGCTCAGCATCGAGGAGCTCGTCAAGAAGCTCGTCAAGCGCTCCTGCGCCGAACGAGCACCCGAAGGGCTCCTCGTGCGCATCCACCAGCAGATCACCGTCATGGCGATCGCGGACTGACGCCACCGACGACGAAGGGCCGGACCCCGCAGGGTCCGGCCCTTCGTCACGTCTTCATGCCGCGCCTCAGGCAGTTCCTTCGAACGCCTGAGGCTGCCGGTTCCGCGTCGGGCGAGTGCCTCCTTCGTCGGCCCTCACCCTCTGCTTCACCTCTGCCTCAGGCAGTTCCTTCGAACGCCTGAGGCTGCCGGTTCCGCGTCGGGCGAGTGCCTCCTTCGTCGGCCCTCACCCTCTGCTTCACCTCTGCCTCAGGCGTTGGGACGCTTGCCGTGGTTGGCGGCCTTGCCCTTGCGGGCACGACGCTTGCTGCCGCGCTTGCTCATGGCGGACTCCTCACGAGAAGGTGGGACGGGTGTCGACCCATGGTCCCACACCGGGACCGCAGCCTGGGAATCGCGGCACCACGGAGGTTTTCGATGAGCACCGAGTCCTGGGCGGTCGCCGCCCCGCAGACGATCGACGTGGGGCCGGTGACGGCGGCGTCGGTCCGGCTCCAGGCCGGGCGGGTCGAGGTGGTCGCGGACGCCGACGGTCCGTCCGCCGTCCTCGAGATCCTGGAGGTGGGGGACAAGCCGCTCCAGGTGGTCCGGGAGGGCGGCCGGCTGCGCGTCGGCTACGAACGGTCCGTCGTCGAGGCTTTCGTCGCCCGCGTGCGCTCCCTCGGCGACTCCGAGCGCGCCGTCGTGCGGCTGCGGGTACCCGCCGGGGTCACGGTGGACGTCGGGACGACGCAGGCCGACATCGACGTCACCGGCACGCCCGGCACCGTCGTCAAGACCGTGACCGGCGCCGTGCGCACCGTGGGGACCTCGGGCTCGCTGTACCTCAAGACCATCTCCGGCGACGCCGGCGTGGAGGCCCACGCGGGCGACGTGTCCGCCCAGACCGTCTCCGGGGCCCTGTCGGTCGGCGGCGCGCTCGGGCGCGTCAACGTCGCCAGCGTGTCCGCCGCGATCGCGGTCGCGGCCACGGGGTCGGTCCCGCTCGTGTCCGCCAAGACCGTGTCCGGCGACGTCGCCGTGCGCCTCGACGGCGGCACGCCCGTCAGCCTGAAGGTCCGTGGGGCGACCGGCCAGGCGGTGCTCGACGGCGCCGTCCTGGAGTCCCAGGGGCACACGCTGTCCGTCGACCACGCCGAGCCGCCCACCGACGGACGGCCCGTCGCCTACGTCACGGCGACCGTCACCTCGGCGCGGGTCGTCGTCTCCCGCGGCTGACGGCCCGACCGCCCGCCGGGGGCGCACCCCGAGGGCGGGCGAGGTGTCACTCGCCCTCGGCGGGCACCCCGAGCCACGCGTGCCAGCCGGTGTGCAGCACCAGCCACGCCATGAGGCCGTACCCCGCCTGGCCGGGGTACGTGTCGCCGGTGGTCGCGAGGTCGGCCAGCCACTGCTCGTGCTGCGCCAGCGGGGTGTAGGTGTCCACGTACGGCACCCGGCGCCGGCTCGCGACGTCGGCGAAGGCGGCCGACAGCTCCGCGATGCGTCCGCCGTCCTCGGGGTGTCCGGGCGGCGGCCCGACGACGAACGTCGACAACCGACGGCTGTCGGCCATGTCGAGGATGTTCGCCAGGTTGAGCCGGGACCGCGCGACGGACAGGCCCGGGTCGAGGTCGTGCCGGCCCAGCGCGACGACGAGCCGGTTGTCGTGCGTGGACTCCGGCCCGAACCGGGAGTCGGTCTCCGCCGCCCAGCGGGCACCCAGCGCCGACGTGCCCTCCCCGGGCACGGCCAGCACGAACGTCATCGCGGGCCGGTCGAACCGGGTGCGCGCCAGCACCCTGCCGGTCCAGCCCAGCGCGCGGGCGTCGCCGACGCCCGCGCTGAGCTCGTCACCCACCACGCAGATACGCACCTGTCGGTCGGTCACGACCCGTCACCATCCCCTGCCCGTTGCTTCCTGCGCCGTCATTGTCGCCGGACCCGGCGCAGCACCGCATGATCCCACGCCGTCGCCGCCCGCGTCCTCGGGACGTGGGGAGGGACGAGCGGGGAGTTCGTGACGTTTCGGACAGGACGCGGTGAACGCGACGTCCCGGAACGGCCGGGCGGTGCGGCGCGGGCGGGCTCAGCGCAGGGTCGCGCCCCAGCGCACCTCGTGCGACTCGCCGGGGCCCAGGTGCACCAGGCGGTCCCCGGAGTTGAAGGCGTCCGCGTAGCAGCTCATCGGCTCGGCGGCGAGGCCGAACCGCTCGTGGCCGGCGATGTGGTCGGCCGAGCAGACCTGCCAGCAGTCCATCGAGGAGTCCATCCACACCGCGGCGGTGGAGCCGTCGGGACGCTCCAGCAGGCACCAGGACAGGCCGTCGGCGTCACGGACGGCTCCCACCCAGGCGTCGTCCAGGTCGAGGCCCTTCAGCGGCCGCGGGGCGCGCAGGTCGTGGTCCCCGGTGACGGGCTCGACGCCGGTCGGCAGCAGGCGGTCGTCGACCGTCACGTGCTCGGTGGCGTCGAGGCGGACGACGCAGTCGTCGAGGTCCGCGCCGCCGGTCGACAGCCACGGGTGGAACCCGACGCCGTAGGGAGCGCTCCCACCGGCCACGTTGGTCGTCCGGACGCGCACCTCCAGACCGTCCACGGCGTCCACCCGGTACGTCACGCGCGAGGTGAGCTGGAACGGCCACCCCTTCTGGGCGGGCAGGGCGAGCTCGAGGGTCACCCGGTCGGCGGCGGCCTCCACGAGCTCCCACCGGTACCAGCAGCCCAGGCCGTGCAGGGCGGTGCCACGGTCCGGCTCGTTCAGCGGCAGCTGGAACGTCTCGCCGTCCACCGTGTACCGGCCGTCGCGCAGCCGGTTCGGCCACGGCACCAGCACCGCGGCGTTGTAGACGGGGGACGGCTCGTCGACGCCGAAGGGGACGAAGACGTCCACGTCACCGACGCGGTACTCGCGCACCATGGCGCCCACCTCGGTGATCGTGGCGGTGTGCTCGCCGGCGGCGATCCGGTGCTGCGTACCGGACGGCGCGGCGGTCTCAAGGGTCGTGTTCACCCTCACACGGTAGTCGGAGAGCCAGCCGGACGGGGTACGCGTACCGTGTGGAGTCGACCCCACCTTGGAGGACACAGATGCAACAGCGGGTGCTCGGACGGACCGGACGGATGGTCTCCGTCGTCGGCCTCGGAACCTGGCAGCTCGGCGCCGACTGGGGCGACGTGAGCGAGGAGGACGCCCGTGCGGTGCTGGAGACCTCGCTCGAGCACGGCGTGACGTTCTACGACACCGCCGACGTCTACGGCGACGGTCGTAGCGAGCAGATCATCGGCGGCTTCCTCGCCGACCACGCCGACGCCGGGATCACCGTCGCCACGAAGATGGGTCGCCGCGCCGACCAGGTGCCGCAGAGCTACGTCCTCGACAACTTCCGGCAGTGGACCGACCGGTCCCGCAAGAACCTCGGGGTCGAGCGCCTCGACCTCGTGCAGCTGCACTGCCCGCCGAGCGCCGTGGTCACCGACGACGAGGTCTACGACGCCCTCGACACCCTCGTCGCCGACGGCGTGACCGCCGCGTACGGCGTCTCGGTCGAGACGGTCGACCAGGCGCTCGCCGCGATCGCCCGGCCGGGCGTGGCGTCCGTGCAGGTCATCCTCAACGCGTTCCGCCACAAGCCCCTGGAGCAGGTGCTGCCCGCCGCCTCGGCGGCCGGGGTCGGGATCATCGCGCGCGTCCCGCTCGCGTCCGGCCTGCTGTCGGGCCGCTACACCGCGGAGACGACGTTCGCCGACGACGACCACCGCACCTTCAACCGCTCCGGCGACGCGTTCGACGTCGGCGAGACGTTCTCCGGCGTGCCGTTCGAGACGGGGGTCGAGGCCGCGCAGCGGTTCACGGCGCTGGCCGCGGACCTCCCCGGCGACCTCACCCCGGCCCAGGCGGCGCTCGCGTGGGTGTGGCAGCGCCCCGGCGTCTCCACCGTCATCCCGGGTGCCCGCAACCCCGAGCAGGCGCGGCTCAACGCCGCGGCCGGCGACGCCGACGTCCTCGGTCCGCTCTTCGCGGCGGGCGTCAAGGAGATCTACGACGACGCGATCCGCGAGCACGTGCACGACCGCTGGTGATCCGCCCGGCGGCGCCCCGCTCCCGGGCCGTCGCCGGACGGGCAGCACGACAAGGGCCCGGCAGCCGCGAGGCTGCCGGGCCCTTTCGTCGACTCCGTCGACGTCCCGGCGTCAGCGGGTGAAGACGCGCTCCAGCAGGACCGCCTGCTCCTCCTTGTGCCGCTTCGCGGTACCCGCCGCCGTGGAGGCGGACGCGGGACGCGAGATGACCTCGACGCGCGGCAGGTCGGTCGGCAGCGCCAGGTGCAGGTAGGACCAGGCGCCCTGGTTCTGCGGCTCGTCCTGGACCCACACGACCTCGGCGTCCGGGAACTGGGCGATCTGCTCGCGGACCTGCTCCTCCGGGAACGGGTAGAGCTGCTCCAGGCGCACCAGGGCGGTCTTGTCGTCGCCTCGCTTCACCCGCTCCGCGAGCAGGTCGTAGTAGACGCGGCCCGTGCACAGCACGAGGCGCTCGACCTTCGACGGGGTGATGCTGCCGTCGGCGACCGCGACGTCCCCGAGCACAGGCTCGAACGTGCCGGTCGTGAAGTCCTCGACGCCGGAGGCCGCCGCCTTGAGACGCAGCAGCTGCTTCGGGGTGAAGACGACCAGCGGACGACGCGGGCGGTCGTACGCCTGCTTGCGCAGCAGGTGGAAGTACGACGCGGGCGTGGACGGCTGCGCGACCGTCATGTTGTTCTCGGCGGCGAGCTGGAGGAACCGCTCGATGCGGGCCGAGGAGTGGTCCGGTCCCTGGCCCTCGTAGCCGTGGGGGAGCAGCATGACGACCGAGGAGCTCTGGCCCCACTTCTGCTCCGCCGACGAGATGAACTCGTCGATGACGGTCTGGGCGCCGTTGACGAAGTCGCCGAACTGCGCCTCCCACAGCACCAGCGCGTCAGGACGCTCCACCGAGTAGCCGTACTCGAAGCCGAGCGCGGCGTACTCGCTGAGGGAGGAGTCGTAGACCCAGAACTTCGCCTGGTCGCCCGACAGGTACAGCAGCGGCGTCCACTCGGCGCCGGTGTGACGGTCGTGCAGCACCGCGTGCCGCTGCGTGAACGTGCCACGACGCGAGTCCTGGCCCGCGAGACGCACCGGGGTGCCCTCCGCCAGGAGCGAGCCGAAGGCGACGAGCTCTCCGAAGCCCCAGTCGATCTCGCCCTCCTTGGCCATGATCTGGCGCTTCTCGAGGAGCTTGCCGAGCTTCGGGTGGACGTTGAAGCCCTCCGGCGGGGCGACGTGGACGTCGCCGACGCGCTCCAGCATCGAGTGCGAGATCGCGGTGCGCCAGCCCACCATCGTGCCGGCGTCCTCGCGCTGCGACTCCGGACGCTCCAGGCCTGCGACCTCCTCCGTGCCCGCGGGCGCGGTGTAGCCGCCGCCCTTGGTCTCGGTGAAGACGCGCTCGAGCTGCGCCTGGTAGTCCTGGAGGGCCTGCTCGGCCTCCTCGACGGTGATGTCGCCGCGCGCCACGAGGTTCTTCGTGTAGAGCTTGCGGACGGACTGCTTCGACTCGATGAGGTTGTACATCAGCGGCTGGGTCATCGAGGGGTCGTCGCCCTCGTTGTGGCCGCGGCGGCGGTAGCAGACGAGGTCGATGATGACGTCCCGGTCGAACTGCTCCCGGTAGGCGAACGCCAGCTCGGCGACGCGGACGCACGCCTCCGGGTCGTCGCCGTTCACGTGGAAGACGGGGATCTGGTAGCCCTTGGCGACGTCGGTCGAGTACGTCGTGGAGCGCGACGACGACGGGGCGGTGGTGAAGCCGACCTGGTTGTTGATGACGACGTGGATCGTGCCGCCGGTGCGGTACCCGCGCAGCTGGGCGAGGTTGAGCACCTCGGGCACGACGCCCTGGCCCGCGAACGCGGCGTCGCCGTGCAGGAGGATCGGCAGGACGGAGAAGCCGTCGCCGCCCAGGTCGATGCGGTCCTGCTTGGCGCGCACGATGCCCTCGAGCACCGGGTCGACGGCCTCCAGGTGCGACGGGTTCGCCGCGAGGTAGACCTTGGTCGTCGCACCGGACTCGGCGGTGAAGTTGCCCTCGGTGCCGAGGTGGTACTTCACGTCGCCGGAGCCCTGGACGGACTTCGGGTCGAGCTGGCCCTCGAACTCCGCGAAGATCTGCGAGTAGCTCTTGCCCGCGATGTTCGCGAGCACGTTGAGGCGACCGCGGTGGGCCATGCCGATGCCGACCTCGTCGAGGCCGTTCTCGGCCGCCTTCGACAGGATCGCGTCGAGCAGCGGGATGACGGACTCGCCGCCCTCCAGCGAGAAGCGCTTCTGGCCGACGTACTTGGTCTGCAGGAACGTCTCGAACGCCTCGGCCGAGTTCAGGCGGCGCAGGATGCGCAGCTGGTCCTCGCGCGGCGTCCGGGCGTAGCCGTGCTCCAGCCGGTCCTGCAGCCAGCGGCGCTGGGCGGGGTCGGAGATGTGCATGTACTCGATGCCGATGGAGCGGCAGTACGAGTCGCGCAGCAGCCCGAGGGTGTCGCGCAGCGTGGCCTTGGCCGTGCCGCCGAACCCGCCGGTCGGGAACGTCCGGTCGAGGTCCCACAGCGTGAGGTCGTGGTTCTGGATGTCCAGGTCCGGGTGCTTGCGCTGGCGGTAGGCCAGCGGGTCGGTGTCGGCCATGAGGTGGCCGCGCGACCGGTACGCGTGGATGAGCTCGGCGATCTTGGCGGGCTTGGCCGCCTCGACGTCCGCGTCCTTCGTGTTGTCGCGGACCCAGCGCACGGGCTCGTAGGGCACCCGCAGCGCCGCGAACACGCGGTCGTAGAAGCCGTCCAGACCGAGCAGCTTGTTGCTGAGAATCTTGAGGAACTCGCCGGACTGCGCACCCTGGATGATGCGGTGGTCGTAGGTCGAGGTGACCGTCATGGTCTTCGACACGCCCATGCGGGCGAGGCGCTCCTCGGACGCGCCGGCGAACTCCGCCGGGTAGTCCATGGCGCCGACGCCGATGATGGTGCCCTGGCCCTGCATGAGGCGCGGCACGGAGTGCACGGTGCCGATGCCGCCGGGGTTCGTCAGGGAGATGGTGGTGCCGGCGAAGTCGTCGACGCCCAGCTTGCCGCCGCGGGCCTTGCGCACGAGCTCCTCGTACGCGGCCCAGAACCCGGCGAAGTCGAGCTCGTCGGCCTTCTTGATGCTCGGCACGAGCAGCTGGCGCGAGCCGTCCGGCTTGGCCAGGTCGATCGCGAGGCCGAAGCCGACGTGCGCGGGCTGGACGACGCCCGGCTTGCCGTCGATCTCCTCGTAGCGCGCGTTCATCACGGGCATGTCGGCCAGCGCCTCGACGAGCGCGAAGCCGATGAGGTGGGTGAACGAGATCTTGCCGCCGCGGCCGCGGGCCAGGTGGTTGTTGATGACGATGCGGTTGTCCACCATGAGCTTGGCGGGCACGGCGCGCACCGACGTCGCCGTGGGGACGGCGAGCGAGGACTCCATGTTGGTCACGACGCGCGCCGCGGGGCCGCGGAGCTTCTGCTTGTCGTCGGTCGCGTCCTCGTCGTCGGTGCGCGGCTTGTGGCGCGCGACCTCGGCGTAGGGCGCGGTCGAGGGCATGGCCTCGGCGACGGGCCGGACCGCGGACACCTCGGGGTCGGCGGGCACCGGTGCGGCGGCGGCGGGCTGCGAGACCTCGGCGGCCGCGGTGCCCTCCGACGCGGACGACGCCGCGCTCGGCGACGCGGCGGGCTGCGCCGGGGCCGGGGACGACGCGGGGGCCGCCGACGCTGCGGGGGTGGCAGGGGCCGCGGGGGCGGCCGGGCTGCTCGACGCGGACGTCCCGTCGGACGACTCGCCCGGCGTGTAGTCGGCGAAGAAGTCCCACCACGCGGGGTCGACCGCGTTCTTGTCCTGGAGGTACTGCTCGTAGAGCTCGTCCACGAGCCACTCGTTCGCCCCGAACGACGCGCTTTCGGCGTTGATCGACTCTGACCCAGCCTGAGGGGATGCCACGCCCGGTTCGCCCACTTTCCCACATTGCTTCGTTGACGGTCGCGCCCAGGAAGGTTCCCGAGCACCTTCCAAGGGTAGGCCCTTCGCCACCGCGACCTCGCGGCCGCGGGGCCGCCGGAGGTGGCCCGCGGCGGCCAGTCCCACCGGGACGTGAGGGTCGGGTAATAGGCGGGGAAAGGGCGAGGCGTCATCGCGTCGAACGCCGTCATGCGAACGCCTGGTCGAGAGCCCGGTCAGGCCGTGGGTGTGACAGAGATCACTGATCTGCCGGGGTCTCGGTCGACACCCCGGGGGCCGGCCGGGCCACCGCGGGCAGGGTCACGCGCATGGTCGCGCCCGACGGGGTGTCGGCCACCTCCACGTGCCCGCCGTGCAGGTCGACCGCCCAGCGCACGATCGCGAGGCCGATCCCCGTGCCGCCGCTCGACCCCACGTGCGGGCGGGCCCCGGTCGTCCCCCGCGCGAACCGCTCGAACACTCGGTCGCGGTCCTCCGGCGCGATGCCGGGACCCTCGTCGCCCACCTCGATCACCACGGAGTCGTCCACCGGGTAGGCGTCGAGCCGGACCGTGCCCCCGAACGGCGAGTGCCGGATCGCGTTCTGCAGCAGGTTCGTCACGACCTGCCGCAGCCGCTCGACGTCGGCCTCCAGGGAGAGGTCCTCCGGGGTGACGTCCACGACGTAGGTCAGGCCCTTGGCGGCGTCCACCATCGACACCGCCTCCGCGCACTCCTCCAGGAAGTCGCCGACGGAGAACTCGCCGAGCACCAGCGCCGACGCGCCCGCCTCCACGCGCGAGAGGTCCAGCAGGTAGGTGACCAGCCGGGTGAGGCGCTCCGTCTGCTCCAGCGACAGCTCCAGCGCGGCCGGCGTCGGTTCCGTCACGCCGTCCACCAGGTTCTCCAGCTGCGCCTGGAGCGCCGCCACCGGCGTGCGCAGCTCGTGCGAGACGTTCGCGATGAGGTCGCGCCGCACCCGGTCGGACGCCTCGAGGTCGCGCGCCATCGTGTTGAACGCCAGCGCGAGCTGGCCCACCTCGTCGCGGCTCGTCGAGCGCACCCGGACCGAGTAGTCGCCGTCCGCCATCACCTGTGCCGCCCCGGTCATCTCCCGCAGCGGCGACGTCATGCCCCGTGCCAGGAGCTGGGTGAGCACCAGCGAGACGATGATCGCCAGCGGGAACGTGCGGCTCGGGCCGAGCTCGTTGCGCAGCCCGATCCACGTGATGAGCACCGCGACCGTCACGCTCGCCACGACCAGCAGGCCCAGCTTCGCCTTGAGCGAGTGGACCGGGTCGAGCGGGCGGACGTCGGGCAGCCGGTGGTCGCGCCGTCGGGCGCCGTCGTCGTGCACCTCGGGCACGTCAGCCCGCCGGCGGCTCGAACGCGTAGCCGACGCCGTGCACGGTGCGGATCAGCTCCGGTCCCAGCTTGCGGCGCAGCGCCTTGATGTGGGAGTCCACCGTGCGGGTGCCGGACGCGTCGGCCCAGTCCCAGACCTCGGCGAGCAGCCGCTCGCGCGTCTGGACGGTCTTGGGCGAGCTGGCCAGCATGACCAGCAGCTCGAACTCCGTCGGCGTGAGGTGCACCTCCTCGGTGCCCCGGTGGACCCGGCGCTGGGCGCGGTCGATCGTCACGTCGCCCGCCACCAGCGGCGGGTCGCTCGGCGCGGACGCGGCGGCCTGCGCCGCGCGCTCGACGCGGCGCAGCAGCGCCTTGACGCGGGCCACGAGCTCGCGCATGGAGAACGGCTTGGTCATGTAGTCGTCGGCACCGACGCCGAGCCCGATGATCATGTCCGTCTCGTCGTCGCGCGCCGTCAGCATGAGGATCGGCGTGGGGTGGTCGGCCTGGATGCGGCGGCAGACCTCCAGGCCGTCGATGCCCGGCAGCATGACGTCCAGCACCACGGCGTCGGGGTGCAGGCGCGCCGCGGCGTCGACGCCCGAGAGGCCGTCGCGGGCGACCTCGACCCGCCAGCCCTCCGCGGAGAGTCGCTGCGCGATGGCCGTCGCGATGGCCGGCTCGTCCTCGACGACGAGCACCGTGGCGTGCTGCTGGCCCTGGGCCGTGCCGCTCGAAGTGGTGGTCATGCGTCCATCTTGCATGCTGAACCTGAGGTTTCGCTGGGCATCGGCTGGCGTGGCGACCGTCACCGGGCCACGGGGCGGCCCCGGACGGGACACCGGGCGGGACGACCGGCTACCATCTCTCCACGATGGACGACAGTCGATATACCGCGCGGCGGTGCGCACCGTGCTGACCGAAGTGCTCCTCATCGGTGTCGGCGTGCTGCTCACCGCCGGTACCGCGATCTTCGTGGCGAGCGAGTTCTCCCTGGTGACGTTGGACCCCGCGGTCGTGGGGGCCGACGACGAGGAGGGCGACAGTCCGTCGCCCGGCCGGACGCCTCCCGATCGACGGGACCGCATCGTCCGCTCCGGGCTGAAGAGCCTGTCGACCGAGCTCAGCTCGGCCCAGGTCGGCATCACCGTCACCACGATCCTGCTGGGCTACACCGCCCAGCCGGCCCTGCTGTCGCTGTTCGGCGCGGGCCTTGCCTCCACCGCCCTCGGCGAGGGCGTCGCGGCCGTCCTCGCGGGCGTGCTCGCCCTGCTGGTGGTCAACGGCTTCTCCATGCTGTTCGGCGAGCTGGTCCCCAAGAACTTCGCGCTGTCGGCCCCGCACGCCACGGCTCGCGCCGTCGTCCCGCTGCAGCGGGTGTTCACGATCGTGTGCGGTCCGCTCATCCGCGTGCTCAACAGCTCCGCGAACGCGATCCTGCGCCGGGTCGGCGTCGAGCCCCGCGAGGAGCTGTCCGGCGCGCGCTCGGCGTCCGAGCTGATCTCGCTCGTGCGGCGCTCCGCCCGGGAGGGCACCCTGGAGGCCGGCACCGCGACCCTGCTCGCCAACTCCCTCGAGCTGGACGAGCTCACCGCGCGTGACGTCATGACCGACCGCACCCGCATGTCCGTCGTCGACCGGGACACCAGCGCGACCGAGGTGGTGGCGCTGGCCCACCGCACCGGGCACTCGCGGTTCCCCGTCATCGGCGACGACCGGGACGACGTCGTCGGCCTGGTGCACCTGCGCCGCGCCGTCGGCGTGCCGTTCGAGCGTCGCCACGACGTGCCCGCCGCCGCCCTCATGACGGACGCCCCGCGCGTCCCCGAGACCGTGACGCTCGGCCCGCTGCTCGTCGAGCTGCGCGGGCTGGGCCTGCAGATGGCGGTCGTCGTCGACGAGTACGGCGGGACCTCCGGCGTGGTCACGCTGGAGGACGTCGTGGAGGAGCTGGTGGGCGACGTCGCCGACGAGCACGACCGCCGGCGCGGCGGCGTGGCGCGGCAGGCGGACGGCTCCTGGGGCGTGCCCGGCGTGCTGCGCCCCGACGAGCTCCGGGAGACCACCGGGCTGCGCGTGCCCGAGGGCACCACCTACGAGACCCTGGCCGGCCTCGTCATGGACCGGCTCGGCCGGCTCCCCGAGGCCGGCGACGAGGTCGTGGTCGACGGCGTCGCGCTGCGCGTCGAGGTCGTCGAGACCCGTCGCGTCGAGCGTCTGCGCGTGCGGGAGGTGACGGCGTGAGCACCGGGACCGCCCTGCTGCTCGGCGTGCTGCTGCTCGCCGCCAACGCGTTCTTCGTCGGCGCGGAGTTCGCCGTGCTGTCCGTGCGTCGCAGCACCATCGAGCCGCGCGCGGAGGCGGGGGAGAAGCGCGCCAAGGTCGTCCTGTGGGCGATGGAGCACGTGTCCCTCATGCTGGCCTGCGCCCAGCTCGGCATCACCGTCTGCTCGACCGGCCTGGGCATCATCGCCGAGCCGGCTCTCGCGCACCTGCTCGAGGGTCCGTTCGAGGCCCTGGGCGTCCCCGAGCAGCTCGTGCACCCGGTCGCCGTGGTGATCGCCCTCGCGATCGTCGTCTACCTGCACGTCGTGCTCGGCGAGATGGTCCCGAAGAACCTCGCCGTGTCGGGCCCCGAGAGCGCCGCGCTGTGGTTCGCCCCGCCGCTCGTGCTCATCGCGCGCGTCCTCAAGCCCGTCATCGTCGCCCTCAACTGGGTGGCGAACCACTGCGTGCGCCTGCTCGGGGTCGAGCCCAAGGACGAGGTCGCCTCCGCGTTCACCGTCGAGGAGGTCCAGTCCATCGTCGAGCACTCGCGCGCCGAGGGCGTCCTCGACGACGACCAGGGCCTGCTGACCGGTGCCATCGAGTTCTCCTCGCGCACCGCCGCGGACGTCATGGTCCCGCTCGCGGACCTCGTCACCCTGACGCCGGCGGCCACGCCCGACGACGTCGAGCACCTCGTCTCGCGCACCGGGTACAGCAGGTTCCCGCTCTGCGACGACGGCGAGCCGGGCACCCTGATCGGCTACCTGCACCTCAAGGACGTGCTGTACGCGACGAACGGCAACCGGTCGCGACCGGTCCCGTCGTGGCGTTTCCGCGCGATGGCGGCCGTGGCCCCCGGCGACGAGGTCGAGGAGGCGCTGCGCGCCATGCAGCGCTCCGGCGCGCACCTCGCCCGCGTCGAGGACGGCGGACGGACCGTCGGCGTGGTGTTCCTCGAGGACATCCTCGAGGAGCTCGTGGGCGAGGTCCGTGACGCGATGCAGCGTCGCCGGTGAGCCCCCGGCGGCGCGCGGACGGCCGTGAACAAGTGCTGAACAACACGGGACTTGGCCGTGAGCCTGCTCACCGCTAGTGTGCGGTCACGGACCGGCGGCGACCCGGGGCCCCGGCCGGGCCCGGGGCGTGTCGTCGCAGGTCGCGAACCAGATCGAGGCGGTGCCACGGACGTGGCTGAGGCAGGAGGTGTCGTGGGCACGACGTCGCCGGACGGCAGCACCGTCCCGCGCTCCCGTCGGGAGATCCGCGAGGCCGAGGAGGCCCTCGCCGGTCGCACCCCTCGCCGCACCGCCCCCGCCTCGCGCACCCGCTCCCGCGGCGTCCACGCCGCCTCGCCCGGCCACACCTGGGTCACTCGCGTCACCGTGCTGGGCTCCCTCGCGGCCGCGACCATCGCCGCCCCGTTGACGGCCACCGCCGACAGCGAGGCCCGGTCGCCGTTCGACCTCGAGTCCGCGCCCACCGGGCCCTCCACCCTCGCGGTCCTGCGGTCCGGCAGCACCGCTCCCGCGACGTCGGCCGCCATCGCCGCCGCCCCGCGCGAGCGCAGCGTCGCCGCTGCCAGCCGTGCCTCGAGCGAGCGCGAGCCGCTGCCGAACTGTGACGGCGACGCGTCGGTGGACGGCGGCAACGGCCAGCTCGCCGACCACTCCCTGTGCGCCCTCTGGCAGGACGGCGAGCAGCTCCAGCCGGACGCCGCCATCGCGCTCTCCGCCCTCAACGAGGCCTTCAGCGCCCGCTTCGGTCGCAACCTGTGCCTCGTCGACAGCTACCGCTCGCTGTCCTCCCAGTACTCCGTCAAGGCCAGCCGCGGCTACCTCGCCGCCACCCCCGGCACCTCCATGCACGGCTGGGGGCTCGCCATCGACCTGTGCTCCAAGGAGACCGGCAGCTCCGAGGTCTACAGCTGGCTGTGGGACAACGCCCCCGCCTACGGCTGGGAGAACCCCCCGTGGGCGCAGCGCGGCGGCTCCGGCAAGTACGAGCCCTGGCACTGGGAGTACCGACCGGGCGTGGAGCAGATCACCACCTGGCACTGACGCCGGAGCGCGCCACACCGCGCGCACCACCCGTCCTGCGTGCGCCCGCACCCCGCGGGCCCCGAGGCCGTAGTGTCGGCAGCATGGCCACCGCGTACACCGACTTCGAGTTCGAGCGCCGCTTCCTCGTGCGCACGCTCCCCGACGCGCTCCGTGACGCGCCGTCGCTGATCGTCCAGTCCTACTTCCTGTCCGACGGCGGGTACGCGCTGCGCGTGCGGGTGCAGGCCGGCGGCGTGGACGGCCGGCTCGACGCGCAGAGCGACCCCGCCGACGTGCTCGACGCCGTCCGCGACCGCGTCGACTTCGCCGCCGTCACGGTCAAGGGGCCGTCCGCGGGAGGAACGCGGTACGAGGCCGAGCGCGAGCTCGACCCGCTGGTCGCGCTCGAGCTCGTCCGGCGCGGCGGCGCCCGCGTCGTCAAGACCCGCTACGCCGCGTGGATCGGCGCGGACGGCTGGTCGATCGACGTGTTCGGCGGCGCGAACCACCCGTTGATCGTCGCCGAGTGCGAGCGGTCCGGGCCCGTCACCGGCCTGCAGATCCCCGACTTCTGCGTCACGGAGATCACCGACGACCGCCGCTTCTCCAACGAGTCCCTCGCCGTGCAGCCGTACGCCGAGTGGGCCACCGACTACGCGCAGGAGCTGGCCCGGACCGGGCCCCGGTTCCGCGAGGACTTCGGCGAGAACACCTCCATCGACGCCACCTAGGACCGTCGGGGCCTCAGCGGGGGACGTCGCGTCGCTCGGGGCCGGTGTACGCCGACAGGGGGCGGATGAGGGAGTTCGCGGCCTGCTGCTCGGCGACGTGCGCCGTCCAGCCGACGATCCGCGCGGCGACGAAGATCGGCGTGAAGGTCTCGGTGTCGAACCCCATGAGGTGGTAGGCGGGGCCCGCGGGGTAGTCGAGGTTCGGGTAGATGCCCTTGCGGGCGACGAAGGCCGCCTCCAGCGTGTCGTACAGCGCGGCGAGGTCGGGCCGGTCGTAGTGCTCCACCAGGGCGTCGAGCGCCGCCTTCATCGACGGCACGCGGGAGTCGCCGTGCCGGTAGACGCGGTGCCCGAACCCCATGACCTTGCGCTTCGCGGCGAGCGCGTCGTCGAGCCACGCCTCGGCCCGGTCGGCGCTGCCGATCTCGGCGAACGCGTGCATCACGGCCTCGTTCGCGCCGCCGTGCAGCGGCCCCTTGAGGGCGCCGACGGCGGCGGTGACCGCCGAGTAGACGTCGGACAGCGTGGAGGCGACGACGCGCGCGGTGAACGTGGACGCGTTGAACGAGTGCTCGGCGTACAGCACGAGCGAGGTGCGGAACGCGTCGACGACGACGTCGTCGGGCACCTCGCCGAACGTCTGCCACAGGAAGTTGCGGGCGACGTCGAGGTCGTCGCGCGGGGGGACCGGGTCGAGGCCGTGCCGCCGTCGCTGCCCGTAGGCGACGATGCCGGGGAGCTGGGCGAGCAGGTAGACGGCACGGCCGCGGTTCAGCTCGGGGTCGAGGACTCCGCCGTCGCGCAGCAGGGTGGCGTCGAGCCCGCCGAGCTGGCTGACCGCGGTCCGCACCACGTCCATCGGGTGGGCGTCCCGGGGGAGGTCGTCGATCACGCGGCGGGTGCGCTCGTCCATCGGGCGCAGGGACCGTTCGAGGGACTCGAGCTCGGCGAGCTCGGCGGCGGTGGGCAGCTCGCCGTGCCACAGCAGGTGCGCGACCGCCTCGAACGGCTGGGTGGTGGCGAGGTCCTGCACGGGGTAGCCGCGGTACAGCAGCGAGTTGCTGTCCGGGTCGACCTTCGAGATCGCCGTGGTGTCGGCGACGACGCCGGCGAGGCCGCGGTGGACCTCGGGGGTGGGGGAGTCGGTCATCGGTGCTCCTTTGCTCGGATGACGTCGCGCGCCGGGCGGGATGGTGCCCGGCGGCGCAGCCGGGTCACTGGTGGTGGTGCTCCTCGAGGGAGAAGTCGTAGACGCCCGCGTCGAACGCGGTGTACGCCGGGTAGTCGAGCAGGTCGTACAGCTCGGCACGGGTCTGCATGTGCTCCACGTGGGAGGAGAGCGAGCCCTCGGTGCGCAGGTCGTCGAGGGCGCGGTCGGCGGCGCCCATCGCGAGCCGCAGCAGCGAGACGGGGTAGATGACGAGCGCGACGCCCGCGTCGCGCAGCTGCGCGGCGGTGAACAGCTCGGACCTGCCGAACTCCGTCATGTTGGCCAGCACGGGCACGTCGAGGGCCGCGGCGACGGCCTCGAACTCGTCCAGGTCGCGCAGCGCCTCCGGGAACACGGCGTCCGCGCCGGCGTCCACCAGGGCTCGGGCCCGGTCGATCGTGGCCTCCAGGCCGGCCCCGGCCCGGATGTCGGTGCGCGCCATGATGAGCAGGTTCTCGTCGCGCCGGGCCGTCGCGGCCGAGCGGATCCGCTGCAGCGCGGTGGCGTCGTCGACGACCTGCTTGCCGTCGAGGTGCCCGCACCGCTTCGGGTTGACCTGGTCCTCGACGTGCAGGCCGGCGACCCCGGCGTCCTCCAGGGTCTGGACCGTCCGGGCGACGTTCATCGCCTCGCCGAACCCGGTGTCGGCGTCGACCAGCACGGGCAGGTCCGTCACCCGGGCGACCTGCGCGGCCCGGCCCGCGACCTCGGTGAGGGTCGTCAGGCCGACGTCGGGCAGGCCCAGGTCGGCGGCGACGACGGCGCCGGACAGGTAGACGCCGTCGTAGCCCTTGCGCTCGACGAGGCGCGCGGACAGGGGGTTGAACGCCCCGGGGAGCTGGAGGAGCCCGCCGGCGCGGAGGCGCTCGCGGAACGCCGCGCGCTTCGCCGCGGGGGTGAGGGTCGAGTACAGCATCCGGACCTCCTCAGAAGATGCCGCGGGTGGCGGGCGCGGTGGTGGCGGGGTCGACGAGGGGTGCCACGGTGAGGCCGGCCAGCTCGTCGGCCGTGAGGTCGGGCAGGCGCTGCGCGACGTCGAGGAACCGTTCGACCTCGTCGTCCGCCAGGACGCCGGCGGCCAGGGTGCGGAACTTCGCGACGTACTGCTCGCGCCCGAACGGGCGCGCGCCGAGCGGGTGCGCGTCGGCGACGGCGATCTCCTCGACGACCCGCGAGCCGTCGACCAGCTCGATCTCGACCCGTCCGCCGAACGACTTCTCCGCCGGGTCGGACGAGTGGTACCGGCGCGTCCACTCCGGGTCCTCGGCCGTGGTGACCCTGCCCCACAGCCCGACGGTGTCCGGGCGTCCCGCCCGCTCGGGGGCGTAGCTGGCCACGTGGTCCCAGGCGCCGTCCTGCAGCGCGACGGTGAAGATGTACGGGATCGAGTGGTCGAGCGTCTCGCGGCTGGCCGTCGGGTCGTACTTCTGCGGGTCGCCCGAGCCGGAGCCGATGACGAAGTGCGTGTGGTGGCTGGTGTGCAGCACCACCGACCGCACCGCGGCGGGGTCGCGCAGCTCGGGGCGCTCGCGGCCGAGGCGGCGCGCCAGGTCGATCCAGGCCTGCGCCTGGTACTCGGCGGAGTGCTCCTTGGTGTACGTGTCGAGGATGGCGGTGCGCGGCTCGCCGGCGGCGGGCAGCGGCACCGTGTACTGCGCGTCGGGGCCGGACAGCAGCCAGGCGATGACGCCGTCGGTGCCCTCGTAGATCGGGCTGGGGGAGGTCTGGCCGCGCATCGCCCGGTCGACGGCCTCCACGGCCAGCTTCCCGGCGAAGGCGGGGGCGTGCGCCTTCCACGTGGAGATCTCGCCCTTGCGGGACTGGCGGGTGGCGGTCGTCGTGTGCAGCGCCTGCCCGACCGCCTGGTAGACGGTCTCGGTGTCGAGTCCCAGCAGGGTGCCGATGCCGGCCGCCGCGCTCGGGCCGAGGTGCGCCACGTGGTCGATCTTGTGCTCGTGCAGGCAGATGCCCTTGACGAGGTCGACCTGGATCTCGTACCCGGTGACGATGCCGCGCAGCAGGTCCGCGCCGCTGCGGCCCAGGTGCTGCGCCACCGCCAGGATCGGCGGGACGTTGTCGCCCGGGTGCGAGTAGTCCGCCGCGAGGAACGTGTCGTGGAAGTCCAGCTCGCGCACCGCCACGCCGTTCGCCCACGCCGCCCACTCGGGGCTCGTGCGCTCGCCGGACCCGAAGATCGTCGCGCCCGCGCCGCCCCGTGACACCGGGTGCGCCTCCGCCTGCGCGCGGGCCGCCAGGATCGGCGCCCGTCCCAGCGACGCCGTCGCCACCGCCGCGTTGTCGATGACGCGGTTGATCACCATGTCGGTGACGTCCGGCGTCGGGTCGAGCCGCTCGGCGGCCACCTCCGCGATCTTCCAGGCGAGCTGATCCGTGCGGTCCAGGGGCTCGTCGGGTCGGTACACGCGGACGGTGTGGTCGATCATGGGGTCCTCCGGGTCGCGGGGAGCGTCGTCGCTGCCCGATGTCAGGGCGCCCCTGGAACCTAACGCGACACCGTCGAGCCGTCCACGCCGGTACCGGGTAACCGGTGCGCAGGACGCCCGTGGACGAGGCGTGTGGTCGGCTTCACGATCCTGGCGCCACCGGTGGTGTCGCCGCACGTCAGCCGTGCGTCAGCGCGGTGCGGAGCAGCGTTCCGCGGCGCCGCCGGGCCCCACGAAAGATGATGCGCGGGGCAACTGTCGGTAACGTGTCCGCTCATGTTCGGGCCGGACCTCCTGCACGGAGGGTCCCGGCCGCCTCTCACGGGTCGACCGGCCGGGAGCCACCAGGGCTCCCCGCCCCGGCCACGGAAGGACGCATGACTCTCGCCCCGCACCTTCGCCCGCCTGCGCCCGGCACCGGCGCGCCCGCCGCCGACCAGGCCACCGACCCCGCCACCGGGACACGTCGGGCCGCACCCCGACGCCGCCTGCGCGCGCAGGACGTCACCGTCGTCGACGGCGGCACGCTCCGCCGGACCATCGGCGGCACCGCCGTCGGCAACCTCATGGAGTGGTACGACGTCGGCATCTACGGCTACCTCGCCGTCACGATGGGTGCCGTGTTCCTGCCCGCCGCGTCCTCCGGCGTGCAGATCCTCTTCTCGCTGGGCGTGTTCGCCGCGACCTACGTCGCCCGCCCGCTCGGCGGCATCGTCTGCGGTCGCATCGGCGACCGCGTCGGGCGGCAGAAGGTGCTGTCGTTCACCCTCGTGACGATGGCGTGCTCCACGTTCCTCATCGGGCTGCTGCCCACCTACGGCGTCATCGGCGCCGCCGCGCCCGTGCTGCTCGTGCTGCTCAAGATCACCCAGGGGTTCTCCACGGGCGGCGAGTACGCCGGCGTCACCACCTTCGTCGCCGAGCACGCCCCCGACCGCCGCCGCGGCTGGGCCGCCGCGTTCCTCGACGTCGGCAGCTACCTCGGGTTCGCCCTCGGCGCCGTCGTCGTGACGGTCCTGCAGATCACCCTCGGCGAGCAGGCGATGCTCGACGGCGGCTGGCGCATCCCGTTCCTCGTCGCGGGACCCATCGGCGCGTTCGCCGTGTGGTTCCGCCTCAAGGTCGAGGAGTCCCCGGCCTTCGAGGCGCAGCGGGCCGCGGCGCAGGACGCCGGGCAGCCGCGCGAGGCCGCCGCCGGCGCCACGACGCTGCGCTCGCAGTGGCGCCCCGTCCTCGTCGCCATGGCGCTCGTCGCCGTCGCCAACACCGCCGGGTACGCGCTCACCAGCTACATGCCCACGTACCTGACGGACACCCTCGGCTACGACCCCGTCGACGGCACCCTGCTCACCGTGCCCGTGCTGGTCCTCATGACCGGCCTGATCCTCGTCGCGGGGCCCCTCAGCGACCGGTTCGGCCGCCGCCCGCTGCTCTGGTTCGGCTCGGGCTCCCTGCTCGTGCTGGCCCTGCCCGCCTTCCTGCTGCTCGCGGCCGGCCACGTGTGGTCCACGCTCCTGGGGCTGGTCCTCATGGCGCTGCCCGTCGCGTGCATGGTGGGGGTCCAGGCGGCGACCCTGCCCGCCATGTTCCCCACCGCCGTGCGCTACCGATCGATGGGCGTCGCGTACAACGTGGCGCTCGCGGTGTTCGGCGGCACGACTCCGCTGATCATCGAGGCGCTCACGCAGGGGACGGGCTCGGACCTGGCGCCCGCCTACTACCTCATGGCGTTCGCCGTGGTCGGTGCCGTCACGGTCGGGTTCGTGCGCGAGAGCGCCGGACGCCCGCTGCCGGGCTCCATGCCCGCCGTCGACAGCGAGGACGAGGCTGCCGAGCTGGTCCGCACCCAGGACGACAACCCCCGGCTCGATGTCGCCGAGCTGCCGTTCGACGCGGTGCCGGCCACCGCCCGCTGAGGAGGGGGCACACCGCCCGTCAGGTACCTCGCGTCGTGGCGTCCGCGCCCGGTCCGCGCGGGTGTCCGGGCCGGAGCGCCCCGAAGCGCTCGAAGGCGTCCAGCACCTCGGCCTCGGTCGCGGCGACGTTCCTCGCCGAGAGGCACACGGGCGAGCCCACGAGACGTGTGTTGGCCCGGGCGCTCGAGCGTCGCGCCGCCGAGCCGAGGCGTGCGACGACGGCGTCGGGGTCGACCACGTCGACGACGACGAGCGGCTGCCCGCGCAACGTGCCCGTGCGCAGGCCGGTCGTCTCCGCCCACGCCACCCGGCCCACGGCCGTCGGCGCGGAGGTGTCCGTGAATCCCTCGGCGTCGAAGGCGAGAGCGGTGCGGTCGCGCCGCAGGAGCTGGGCGACGCCGAGGGCGAGCGCCACCCCGAAGGTCACGACCGCCAGCACCCCGACGACGCCGAGGAGGGGCCGGTCGGCCCTCTGGGTGAACAGGAGCGCGCCGACGGCGACGAAGGCGAGCGACCCGAGGACCACCAGCACGGCGCGCGACCTGGAGAGCGGGAAGCTGATGCCGGCGCCGGAGGTCATGGCCCGCAGCATAGTGGCGGACGACGACGGCCCCCGGTCCGTGGGACCGGGGGCCGTCGTGCTGGTGCGCCTGAAGGGACTCGAACCCCCGACCTTCTGCTCCGGAGGCAGACGCTCTATCCACTGAGCTACAGGCGCGCGGTGCCGGATCCGTCACCAGGAGTGACGTCGCGGCACGATCACCGAGACTACCACCGACGGTCCGCTGGTCGGTAAACCGGGGCGGGGGGCCGCCGCCGGGTCGATAGAATCGCCGGGTGACCCCCGACGAGCTCTCCCGAGCACTCAGCGCTGCCCTTGCCTCGGCCGTGGCCGACGGCACCCTCGCCCTGCCCGCCGACGACGTCCCGTCGTCGGTCCACGTGGAGCGACCTCGGCAGCGCGAGCACGGCGACTGGGCCACCAACGTCGCGCTGCAGCTCGCGAAGAAGGCGGGCACGACGCCGCGCGCGCTCGCGGAGGACCTCGCCGCACGCCTGGGCGCGACGCCGGGCGTCAAGGCCGTGGACGTCGCCGGGCCGGGCTTCCTCAACATCACGCTCGACGCCGGTGCGGCCGGCGAGCTGGCGCGCACGATCGTCGCGGCGGGCGACGCCTATGGGCGCTCCGACGCCCTGGCCGGGCAGGTGCACAACCTCGAGTTCATCTCGGCGAACCCGACGGGCCCGTTGCACATCGGCCACACCCGCTGGGCCGCGCTCGGCGACGCGCTGGCGCGGATCCTGCGTGCCGCGGGAGCCGACGTCACCGCCGAGTACTACATCAACGACGCCGGCGCGCAGATGGACAAGTTCGGCCGCTCCGTCCTGGCCCGGGCCCGGGGCGAGGAGGCCCCGGAGGACGGCTACCCGGGCGAGTACGTGATCGAGCGCGCCCAGGAGGTCCTCGCCCAGCACCCGGACCTGCTCGACCTGCCCGAGGAGGAGGCCGTCGTCGTCGCCCGCGAGGCCGGCTACGCCGCGCAGCTCGCCGCGATCCGCCGCACGCTCGACGGGTTCGGCGTGCACTTCGACACCTGGTTCTCCGAGCGCACCCTGCACGAGTCGGGTGCCGTCGACCAGGCCGTCGCGCGGCTGCGCGAGCAGGGTCACGTGTTCGACCAGGACGGCGCGGTGTGGCTGCGGACCACGGACTTCGCCGACGACAAGGACCGCGTGATGATCCGGGCCAACGGCGAGCCCACGTACTTCGCCGCGGACGCCGCCTACTACCTGTCGAAGAAGGACCGCGGGTTCCCGGGCAAGATCTACCTGCTCGGTGCGGACCACCACGGCTACATCAACCGCCTCAAGGCGATCGCCGCGTGCGCGGGCGACGACCCGGAGACGAACATCGAGGTGCTCATCGGCCAGCTCGTCAACATCGGCGGCGAGCGCATGGGCAAGCGGCGCGGGAACGCGCTGTACCTCGACGACCTGCTCGAGTGGATCGGCTCGGACGCGCTGCGCTACTCCCTGGCGCGGTTCCCGGCGGACACCCCGCTGTCGCTGTCCGGCGAGGAGCTGCTCAAGCAGAGCAACGACAACCCCGTCTTCTACGTGCAGTACGCCCACTCGCGCACCTGTGCGGTGGACCGCAACGCCGCCGACCGCGCGGTCGCGCGCGCGCTGCCGGACGGCTCGGACGCGTTCGACCCGTCCCTGCTCACGCACGAGACGGAGGCCGCGCTGATCGGTCGCCTCACGGAGTTCCCGCGGATCGTCGCGCAGGCCGCCGAGCTGCGGGAGCCGCACCGCGTGGCGCGCTACCTCGAGTCCCTCGCCGCGGACTACCACAAGTGGTACTCCGAGTGCCGCGTGACCCCGTTCCCCGACGAGGACGTCACCGACACCCACCGCACGCGGCTGTGGCTCAACGACGCCGTGCGCCAGGTCCTGGCCAACGGCCTGGACCTGCTGGGCGTCACCGCCCCGGAGCGGATGTGAGCGCCGGTGCCGAGGGCGTGACGACGGACGCCGCCGTGCTGCCCACCGGCGGCCCGGGCGCGGCCGGCGCGCCGTGGTCGTCGGGCGTGCGTCGGCGGCCCGACGGCGAGGTCGAGGTGGCGGGCGTCGGCGTGACCGCGCTCGCGGCCGAGCACGGCACCCCGGCGTACGTGCTGGACGAGGCGGACTTCCGAGCCCGGGCGCGCGCCTACCGGACGGCGTTCGAGGCGGCCTTCGCGGAGGTCGGCACGGGTGTCGACGTCTACTACGCGGGCAAGGCGCTGCTCACCGTCGCGGTGGCGCGCTGGGCGCGCTCCGAGGGCCTGTGCGTGGACACCGCCTCGGGCGGCGAGCTCGCCGTGGCGCTGCGCGCGGGCGTGCCGGGCGCGGCGATCGGCCTGCACGGGAACAACAAGTCGGACGCCGAGATCACCGCCGCGCTGGACGCGGGGGTCGGCCGGATCATCGTCGACTCGCTGGTCGAGGTGGAGCGGGTCGCGGACCTCGCGGCGGAGCGCGGCGTCGTCGCGCCGGTCATGGTGCGCGTCACCACGGGCGTGCACGCGGGCGGTCACGAGTACATCTCGACGGCGCACGAGGACCAGAAGTTCGGCCTGTCGGTCGCGGCGGGCCCGGACGGCACGTCCCCGGCGACGGCCGCGCTGGAGGCCGTGGTCGCGCGTCCGTCGCTGCGGCTGCTCGGCATCCACTCGCACATCGGCTCGCAGATCCTCGAGCCGTCGGGCTTCGAGGCCGCGGCGCGCGTCGTCCTGCGGCTGCGGGCCGACCTGGCGGCGCGCACCGGCGTGCTCGTCGACGAGGTGGACCTCGGCGGCGGCTACGGCATCGCCTATCTGCCGGGGGAGCAGGCCCTGGAGCCCGCCCCCGTGGCACGCGAGATCGCCGCGTCGGTCGCGTCCGTGTGCGCCGAGCTCGGCACCCCGCTGCCCCGCATCTCCGTCGAGCCGGGCCGGGCGGTCGTCGGGCCCGCCGGCCTCACGCTCTACACGGTGGGCACGGTCAAGCCCGTCACGGTGTCCGACGACGACGGCACGTTCACCCGCCTGTACGTGTCCGTCGACGGCGGCATGAGCGACAACATCCGGCCGGCCTTGTACGGCGCGGACTACCACGCCGAGGTCGTCGGCCGCGCGTCCGCCGCCGAGCCCGTGCTCGCCCGCGTCGTCGGCAAGCACTGCGAGAGCGGCGACATCGTCGTGCACCGCGTCATGCTGCCGGGCGACGTCCGCGCGGGCGACCTGCTCGCCGTGGCCGCGACCGGCGCCTACGGCCGCTCGATGGCGTCGAACTACAACGGACTGACGCGCCCGCCCGTCGTTGCCGCGGTGGACGGGACGTCGCGTGTCCTCGTGCGGCGCGAGACCCTCGACGACCTGCTCGGCCTCGACCTCGGCTGACGCCGGGCCTGCCGCCGTCGGACCGGCGGCGGCGACGGGCCCGTCACCATGCGGGACGGCCGGGCCCGCGGCCCGCCCGCGCGGCTATCCTGACGTCCGTCCCCCGACCCGGAAGGTGAACCTCGTGTCCGCTCCTGCCGCCAGCGCACCCGTCCCGTCGGACGCCGTGCGTCCGCTGCGCGTCGCGCTCCTGGGCTGCGGGGTCGTCGGTACCGAGGTGGCGCGCGTCCTGCTCGACCACCCGGACGACCTCGCCGCCCGCACCGGTGCCCCGCTCGAGCTCGTCGGTGTCGCCGTGCGCGACGTGACGCGCCCCCGTGCCGGCGTGCCCGCCGAGCTCCTCACGGACGACGCGGAGTCCCTCGTGGACCGCGCCGACCTCGTCGTCGAGCTGATGGGCGGCATCGAGCCGGCCCGCAGCCTCATCCTGCGCGCCATCGCGAACGGCGCGGGCGTGGTGACGGCGAACAAGGCGCTCCTGGCCGAGCAGGGGCCGCTGCTGTTCGAGGCCGCCGACGCCGCCGGGGTCGACATCGCCTTCGAGGCCGCCGTCGCCGGCGCGATCCCCATCGTGCGGCCCGTGCGCGAGTCCCTCGCGGGGGACCACGTGACCCGGGTCCTGGGCATCGTCAACGGCACCACCAACTACGTCCTCGACGAGATGGCCACCAAGGGCCTCGACCTGGACGACGTCGTGCGGCAGGCGCAGGAGCTCGGGTACGCCGAGGCGGACCCCACCGCCGACGTCGACGGGTTCGACGCGGCGGCGAAGGCCGCGATCCTCGCGTCGCTCGCGTTCCACACCCGCGTCTCCCTCGACCAGGTGGCCCGGGAGGGCATCCGGTCGGTGACCGCCGACGACGTCGAGTGGGCGCGGCGGACGGGTCACGTCGTCAAGCTGCTCGCCATCGCCGAGCGCACCGCCGAGGGCGTGTCGGTGCGGGTGCACCCGGCGCTGGTCCCGGCGGAGCACCCGCTGGCGGCGGTGCGGGGCGCCTTCAACGCGGTGTTCGTCGAGGCCGCCGCGGCCGGCCCCCTCATGTTCTACGGGCAGGGTGCGGGCGGGCGTCCGACGGCGTCCGCGGTGCTCGGTGACCTGGTCTCGGTGGCCCGTGACCGCCTCACGGGCGGCAAGGGCTCCTACGAGTCGGCGTACGCGTCGCTCCCGGTGCTGCCCGCGGACGCCGCCGTGACGCGCTACCAGGTGCGGCTGCGGGTCGACGACCACACGGGCGTGCTCGCCCAGGTCGCCGGGGTGCTGGCCGACCACGGCGTCTCCATCGACACCGTGCGCCAGACCGTCGCGCACCCGCCCGCCCACGTGGCGGAGGCCGTCCACGGCGCCGGTCCGGAGACGACGGCGGAGCCCGTCGCCGACCTCGTCCTCACCACCCACGCGGCGCGCGAGGCGTCGCTGGCGGCCACCGTCGCCGCGCTGGCCGGGCTCGAGCCCGTCCAGCGGATCACGTCAGTCCTGCGAGTCGAGGGAGTCTGAGCATGCCGGCCCACCAGTGGCGGGGTGTCATCACCGAGTACGCCGACCGTCTTCCCGCGCACCTCACCGAGAAGATCGTGACCCTCGCCGAGGGCGGCACGCCGCTCGTGGCGGCCCCGGTGCTCTCGGAGCGCACGGGCGCGGAGGTCTTCGTCAAGGTCGAGGGCATGAACCCGACCGGCTCGTTCAAGGACCGCGGCATGACGACCGCGATGTCCGCGGCCGCCGCGCGCGGCGCGAAGGTCGTCGTGTGCGCCTCCACGGGCAACACGTCGGCGTCGGCGGCGGCGTACGCGACGCGCGCCGGCATGGTGTGCGCGGTGCTCGTCCCGGACGGCAAGATCGCCATGGGCAAGCTCAGCCAGGCCGTGGCGCACGGCGCCCGGCTCCTGCAGGTCGACGGCAACTTCGACGACTGCCTGGTCGTGGCCCGCAAGCTCGCCGAGGCGTACCCGGTCGAGCTGGTCAACTCCGTGAACCCCGACCGGATCGAGGGTCAGAAGACGGCGGCGTTCGAGGTCGTGGACGCCCTCGGCGACGCCCCCGACATCCACGCGCTGCCGGTCGGCAACGCCGGGAACATCACGGCCTACTGGAAGGGCTACCGGGAGTACGCGGGCATCGCCACCAGCGAGTCCGGCCCGGGGGCCGCGCCGGTCGCCGTCGCGACCCGCACCCCCGCGATGTGGGGCTTCCAGGCCGCGGGTGCCGCGCCGATCGTCAAGGGCCACCCGGTGGACCCCGAGACCATCGCCACCGCGATCCGCATCGGCAACCCGGCGTCGTGGGCGCAGGCCGAGGCCGCGCGCGACGAGTCCGGCGGCGTCATCGAGGCCGTGACGGACGACGAGATCCTCGCCGCGCACCGCGTGCTGTCCGCCGAGGTCGGCGTGTTC
Organism: Isoptericola dokdonensis DS-3; assembly: GCF_001636295.1. Lineage (NCBI taxonomy): Bacteria > Bacillati > Actinomycetota > Actinomycetes > Micrococcales > Promicromonosporaceae > Isoptericola > Isoptericola dokdonensis. The sequence goes on from NZ_CP014209.1 coordinate 3,720,170, forward strand.
GTCGAGCCCGCGTCGGCCGCCGGCGTCGCCGGCCTGCTGTCCCGCGCCGAGCGCGGCCTGGTCCCCGCCGGGGCGCGCGTGGTCGTGACCGTCACCGGCCACGGCCTCAAGGACCCGCAGTGGGCGCTGCGCACGCCGGACGGCGGCGACGTCGTCCCGACGCGCGTGTCGGCGGACGTCGTGTCCGTCGCGGACGCCCTCGGGCTGGAGTGACATGAGGCTCGGCGCCGACCGCGTCCACGTCCGCGTCCCCGCCACCAGCGCCAACCTGGGGCCGGGCTTCGACGCGCTGGGCCTGGCGCTCGGCATCCACGACGAGGTGGAGGTGCGGCTCGTCGCCAGCGACGAGATCACGGTCGAGGTCGTCGGCGAGGGGGCGGGGGAGGTGCCCGGCGGCGCCGACCACCTGGTGGTGCGGGCGCTGCAGCACACGCTCGAGCTGGCGGGGGCGCCGCTGACGGGCCTGCACATGCGGTGCGTGAACCGCATCCCGCACGGTCGCGGGCTGGGGTCGTCGGCCGCGGCGGTCGTGTCGGGGATCGTGGCGGCCCGCGGCCTGCTCGCCGACCCGGGCGCGCTGGACCTCGCCACGATGCTGCGCGTCGCGACGGAGTTCGAGGGGCACCCCGACAACGCCGCGCCGGCGCTGCGCGGCGGCGCGACGGTCGCCTGGATCGGTGCCCAGGGCCCGCGGGCCGTCGACCTGGAGATCGACCCGCGCATCTCGGCGACGGTGCTCGTGCCGGACGTGCGGCTCGCGACCAGCCGGGCGCGCGGCGTCCTGCCGGCGCAGGTCCCGCACGGCGACGCGGCGTTCACCGCGGGTCGGGCCGCCCTGCTCGTGGAGTCGCTCGCGCGGCGCCCCGAGCTCCTGCTGGACGCGACCGAGGACCGCCTGCACCAGGACTACCGGGCGGGCGTCATGGCGGGGACCTCCGAGCTGGTGCGCACGCTGCGGGGCCACGGGCTCGCCGCGACGGTCTCCGGTGCCGGTCCGACGGTGCTGGTCCTGACCACGCCCGCACAGGCGGAGGCGCTGGACGCGGTGCTCGCGGACACCGTGGACGCGGTCGCCGGGTGGCGCGCCGTCCGCCCCGGGATCGACAGGACCGGGGCGACGTCCAGCAGTGATAGCATGGCCTGAGCCTTCGGGACCGACCATGACGGCACACTCCCCGCTCGTGCAGCGCCTTCGCGCGCGGCAGACGGACCGAGGGGTCCGGCCCGCGGCGGCAGCTCCAGCGCCTCCCACGTGCCTGCCGAAGGCTGCCAGCAACCCCGTCAGCCGACGTCGTCGTACCACTGATGTGAGGTTCGCGTCCGGGTCGCACCTGCACCCGGCCGCCATCACTCGGTCCTGACGGGAGCATCCCCAGGACCGCAGACGAGGGGGAAGGGTCCTTCGTGACGAACAGCACCGACAACCTCAGCTCGATGAAGCTCGCCGAGCTGCAGGCCATGGCGTCCGAGATGGGCGTCAAGGGAACCAGCCGCATGCGCAAGGGCGACCTCGCCGACGCGATCCGCTCGCGTCGCGGGGGTTCGTCCTCCGCGCCGGCCGAGGGCTCCGCCCCGCGCCGCCGTGCGACGAGCGAGCCCGCCGTGGCGCCGGTCGCCGCGGCCACCGCCGAGGCACCGACCCTGCGGACCGACGCCGCCACCGAGGCGCCACAGCGCCGGCAGCGGCGCGCCGTCCGGCCGACCGGCGACGCGCCGGCGGCCGCGACCGAGGGGCGCGCCTCCGGCGAGCAGCAGCAGAAGCGGCAGGCCCCGCCGCGCGAGGAGCGCGAGGCGCGGCTCGCCGAGCTGGCCGAGGCGGTGGCCGCACCGCGCGAGCGGGGCCCGCGCCAGGACCAGGGCGCCGGCCGCCACCCGCAGGACGGGGACGAGCGCTCCGGCGACCGCGAGAACGGCCGGCAGTCCGGCAACCAGCAGGGCGGGCAGGGCAACCAGTCCGGCCAGGGCAACCAGGGCGGCAACCAGCAGGGCGGCCAGGGCCTGCGGGACGACGACCGTGGCTCGCGCCGCCGTCGCGGCCGTGACCGTGGTCGGGACCGCAAGCGCAACCGCGGCGGCCGCCCCGGCGCCCCGGACGTCGGCGTGGAGGAGGTCGAGGTCCGTGAGGACGACGTCCTCATCCCCGTCGCCGGCATCCTCGACATCCACGACAACTACGCGTTCGTGCGCACCAGCGGCTACCTGCCGGGCGCCAACGACGTCTACGTGACGATGAACCAGGTCAAGAAGGCCGGCATGCGTCGTGGTGACGCGGTCGTCGGCGCGATCCGCCAGCCGCGCGAGGGCGAGGAGCCGCTCACCGGGGGCTCGCAGAAGAACCCGCGCGGCAAGTTCGCCGCGCTGGTCCGCCTGGACACCGTCAACGGCATGGTGCCCGACGAGGCGCGGCAGCGTCCCGAGTTCAACAAGCTCACGCCGCTGTACCCGCAGGACCGGCTGCGCCTGGAGAACCCCGAGGCGACCCGCCTGACGCCGCGCGTCATCGACATCGTCGCGCCGATCGGCAAGGGCCAGCGCGGCCTCATCGTCGCGCCGCCCAAGGCCGGCAAGACGATCATCATGCAGCAGATCGCCAACGCGATCACGTCGAACAACCCCGAGGTCCACCTCATGGTGGTCCTGGTCGACGAGCGGCCCGAAGAGGTCACGGACATGGAGCGGACGGTCAAGGGCGAGGTCATCGCCTCGACGTTCGACCGCCCCGCGTCGGACCACACGGTCGTCGCCGAGCTCGCGATCGAGCGCGCCAAGCGTCTCGTCGAGCTGGGCCAGGACGTCGTGGTGCTGCTCGACTCGATCACCCGCCTCTCGCGTGCCTACAACCTGGCCGCGCCGGCGTCGGGCCGCATCCTGTCCGGTGGTGTGGACGCGGCGGCGCTCTACCCGCCGAAGCGCTTCTTCGGTGCCGCCCGCAACATCGAGAACGGCGGCTCGCTGACCATCCTCGGCTCCGCGCTCGTCGAGACGGGCTCGAAGATGGACGAGGTGATCTTCGAGGAGTTCAAGGGCACCGGCAACATGGAGCTGCGGCTGTCCCGCAACCTCGCCGACAAGCGGATCTTCCCGGCGGTGGACGTCAACGCGTCCGGCACCCGCCGCGAGGAGATCCTCATGTCGAAGGACGAGCTGGGCATCGTCTACAAGCTCCGCCGCGTCATGGGCGCCCTCGACCAGCAGCAGGCGATCGAGCTGCTGCTCGGCAAGCTGAAGGACACCCGCACGAACGTCGAGTTCCTCCTCCAGGTGCAGAAGACGACGCCGGCCGGTCTGACCACCGACCGCCCCGGCGAGACGATCTGACGCACGTCACAACGGCCGGTCGCGGGAATCGTTCCGCGCGACCGGGCGTTCTGGCACAATGGTTCGTCGGCTTCCGGTTCACGGCTCGCGGTCCTGTGAGGCGACCCGGAGGCATCACCCCAAGGAGCATCATGAAGTCCGGTATCCACCCCGAGTACGTCGTCACCGAGGTGACCTGCACCTGCGGCAACACCTTCGTGACCCGCAGCACCGAGAAGTCGGGCAAGATCAGCGCCGACGTCTGCAGCGCCTGCCACCCGTTCTACACGGGCAAGCAGAAGATCCTCGACACCGGTGGTCGCGTGGCCCGCTTCCAGGCGCGCTACGGCAAGAAGTCCAGCTAGCACCCCCGGCAGCGCCGGTGGTCCGCCCGACAACCTCTCCAGGGGCAGTCGGACGCCGGACCGCCGGCGCTGTCGTGTCTGCACCCGACGGTCGCGCGGTGCGCGGCCAGGACGTCGCCGACGGCGGCACCGGCCGGTCACCTCGACCGGCCGGCGAGCGAGGGAGCGAGAAGACGTGACCGAGGACTTCGCAGTGGCCCGGCCGCTGCTCGCCGAGCATGCCGAGATCGAGCGGGCGCTGGCCGACCCGTCCGTGCACGCCGACGCCGGCCGTGCCCGCACGCTGGGTCGCCGGTACGCGGAGCTGAACCGCGTCGTCGGCGCCTACCGGTCCTGGGAGTCCGCCCGTGACGACGCGGGTGCCGCCGCGGAGCTGGCGGGCGAGGACGCGTCGTTCGCGGCCGAGCTGCCCGCCCTGCAGCAGGAGGCGGCGGCCGCCGCCGAGCACCTGCGCCGGGTGCTCGTGCCGCAGGACCCCGACGACGGGCGCGACGTCATCCTGGAGATCAAGGCCGGCGAGGGCGGCGACGAGTCCGCCCTGTTCGCGGGCGACCTGCTGCGCATGTACCTGCGCTACGCGGAGCGGCGCGGCTGGGCCACGCAGGTCCTGGAGTCCAACGCGACGGAGCTGGGGGGCTACAAGGACGTCCAGGTGGCGGTGAAGACGCGCGGCAGCCTCACCGACCCCGCCGACGGGGTGTGGGCCCGCCTGAAGTACGAGGGCGGCGTGCACCGCGTGCAGCGTGTCCCGGTCACCGAGTCGCAGGGCCGCATCCACACGTCGGCCGCGGGCGTGCTGGTGCTGCCCGAGGTCGACGACCCGGGCGAGGTCGAGATCGACCAGAACGACCTGCGCATCGACGTCTACCGGTCCTCGGGGCCGGGCGGCCAGTCGGTGAACACCACCGACTCCGCGGTGCGCATCACCCACGTGCCCACCGGCCTCGTCGTGTCGATGCAGAACGAGAAGTCGCAGCTCCAGAACAAGGAGCAGGCGATGCGGGTGCTGCGCGCGCGCCTGCTGGCGGCGCAGCAGGAGGCCGCGGCGGCCGCCGCCGCGGACGTGCGCCGGTCCCAGGTGCGCACGGTCGACCGCAGTGAGCGGATCCGGACGTACAACTTCCCGGAGAACCGCATCGCCGACCACCGCACCGGGTACAAGGCGTACAACCTCGACCAGGTGCTCGCCGGGGACCTCGACCCGGTGGTGCAGTCGGCGATCGACGCCGACGAGGCGGCACGGCTCGCCGCCGCGGGCGATGCCTGACGGCGGCGCCCGCCCCGCGGCGCTGCTGCGGGACGCCACCGGCGTGCTGGGCGCGGCGGGCGTCCCGTCGCCCCGCCCGGACGCCGAGCTGCTGCTCGCGCACGTGCTCGGCGTGCCGCGCGCCGACGTGCGCCACCGCGCGATCCTCGACGCCCCGGTCGTCGACGCCGACGACGCGGCGGCGTTCGGGCGGCTCGTCGCCCGGCGCGCGGCGCGTGAGCCGCTCCAGCACCTCACCGGGCTGGCGCCGTTCCGGCACCTCGAGCTCGCCGTCGGGCCCGGGGTGTTCGTCCCGCGTCCCGAGACCGAGCAGGTCGCCCAGGTCGCGATCGACGAGGCGTCGGCCGTCGTGGCGGCGCACGGCGCGGCGCTCGTCGCCGACCTGTGCACCGGCAGCGCGGCGATCGCGCTGGCCGTCGCCACGGAGGTCCCGGGGGCGCGCGTGCACGCCGTCGAGCTGGACGCCGCGGCGCACGGCTGGGCGGCGCGCAACGTCGGCGCGCACGGCGACGTCGTCGCGCTCGTGCGTGGGGACGCCCGCACCGCGCTGGGCGCGCTCGACGGCACCGTCGACGTCGTCGTGTCCAACCCGCCGTACGTCCCGTCGGACGCCGTCCCGCAGGATCCGGAGGTGGCGCGGCACGACCCGGCCGTGGCCCTGTACGGGCTCGGCCCGGACGGTCTCGAGGTGCCGCGAGGGATCGCCGCCGCGGCGGCACGCCTCCTGCGTCCCGGCGGGCTGTTCGTCATGGAGCACGCGGAGGTGCAGGCAGAAGGCGCGCGCCGCACGGCCGCCGCGGCGGGCCTCGTGGACCCCGTGACGCTGCGCGACCTCACCGGTCGGGACCGGATGGTGGTCGCGCGGGCACCGATCATGCGGGTGGACGTGAAAGACTGCGGCGTGTGAGCAGCGTGCACGACGCCACCGACCCGAACACCTGGGGACCCGCTCTCGACGAGGCGGTCAACACGATCTCCCGTGGCGGGCTGGTCGTCCTTCCCACCGACACCGTCTACGGCATCGGCGCCGACGCCTTCGACGCGGACGCCGTCGCCGCGCTCCTGGCCGCCAAGGGCCGGGGCCGGCAGATGCCGCCGCCGGTCCTGGTGCCCGACGTGCGCACCCTGGACGGGCTGGCCACGGAGGTCTCCGACGAGGCGCGCGCCCTGGTGGAGGCGTTCTGGCCGGGAGGCTTCACCATCATCCTGCGCTCCCAGCCGTCCCTGCACTGGGACCTGGGGGAGACCCACGGCACGGTCGCGCTGCGCATGCCCGACCACCCCGCCGCGCTGGCGCTGCTGCGCCGCACCGGCCCGATGGCGGTCTCCAGCGCGAACCGCACCGGCAGCCCGGCGGCCGTCGAGGTGGCGGACGCCGTCGAGCAGCTGGGCGACCCGGTCGCGTGCTACCTCGACGGCGGCACGGCGCCCGGGGGAGTGGCCTCCACCATCGTCGACGCCACGGGTGAGCAGCTGCGCGTCGTCCGCACGGGCGCGATCTCCCTCGAGGCGCTGCGCGAGGTCGCCCCCGTGCTCGGCGCCGACGAGGAGCCCGCCGGGTGAGGGCCTACCTGCTCCTCATGCTCGTCGCCGCCGCGGTGACGTACCTGGCCACCCCCGGCGCCCGGTGGGTGGCCCGCCGCACGAACGCGATCTCCGCCGTCCGGGCCCGGGACGTGCACGTCCTGCCGACGCCCCGCCTGGGCGGCCTCGCGATGCTGCTGGGCCTCGTCGTGGCCGCGCTGCTCGCCTCGCAGATGCCGTTCCTGGGCCCCGTCTTCGACGAGCCGCAGGTGCTGGGCATCGTCGGCGGCGCCGTCATCGTCTGCCTGCTCGGCTGGGCCGACGACGTCTGGGACCTGGACTGGATGACGAAGCTGGCGGGCCAGATCCTGGCGGGTGGCTTCATGGCGCTGAACCAGGTGCAGCTGACGTCGCTGCCGACGCCGGGAGGCCTGACGATCCCGTCGGCGCGCCTGTCGCTGTTCGTCACGGTGCTCGTCGTCGTGGTGGCGATGAACGCGGTGAACTTCGTCGACGGGCTCGACGGCCTCGCCGCGGGGATCGTCGCGATCGGCGGCGTCGCGTTCTTCCTCTACACCTACTCGCTGACGCAGCAGGCCAGCCCGACGGACTTCGCGAGCCTCGCGACCATGATCATGGCGATCCTGGTGGGTGTCTGCCTCGGGTTCCTGCCGCACAACTTCCATCCGTCGCACATCTTCATGGGCGACTCCGGGTCCATGGTGCTCGGCCTGGTCTTCGCGGGCGCGGTGATCTCCGTGACCGGGCAGATCGACGCGACGGTGACCGACGCGGTCAGCGGCGCGCAGCGCCTGCCGCTGTTCATCCCGCTGCTGCTGCCGCTGGCCGTCGTGCTGCTGCCGCTGCTCGACATGACCCTGGCGGTCGTCCGCCGGCTCGCGGCGGGCAAGTCGCCGATGGCCCCGGACCGCATGCACCTGCACCACCGCATGCTCGCGCTCGGCCACTCGCACCGCCGCGCGGTGCTCATCCTCTACGTCTGGACGGCCGTCTTCGCGTTCGGCACCGCCGCGCTGGTCCGCTGGCGCTGGCAGGTCGTCCTGACCTGGCTGGTGGTCGCGATCGTCGTCGCGCTGGTCCTGACGCTGGGGCCACTGCGCACGCGCGGCCGCTTCCTCGACGACGACGTCGCCTCGGGCACGTTCCCGACGGCGACCGTCGACGTCCTGACCCGCCCGACCCCTTCTGACCCTGACAAGGAGCCGGACCATGACCGATCCGCACCCCGTCCCGGCGCAGCCGGACGAACCCGCTGAGCCCACCGGTCGCACCCACGAGGAGGTGCACGCGCACGAGCGCGCCATGCTGCGCCGCGCCATGCGGTCGACCCTGCTGCTCGTGGGAGCCCTGGTGGTCGTCGGCGGGGCGGTGGGCCTCCTGGTGGCCGGTACGGCGGGCCTGTGGGGAGCTCTCGTCGGGGCCGCCCTGGCGGCGTTCTTCTGCGCGACGACCATCTGGTCGATGCAGCGCACGGTCGGGAAGTCGCCGACGGCGATGGCCGGCGTGGTGATGGGGGCCTGGATGGCCAAGATCGTCGTGCTGCTGATCGTCCTCGTCGTGCTGCGCGGGATGGACTTCTACGACCCGTACGTGCTGTTCGTCGTCCTCGCGATCGGCGCGATCGGCTCGGCGCTGCTCGACTACCAGGCGGTCCGGGACAGCCGGATGCCGTACGTCCAGCCCTGATCGGACGTGCCCGGGGCGCACCCGACGTGCGCCGCGGGGCCGGGTCCGGCCCGTCCGGACCTCACAGCACGGCGGCACCCGCTGTGCGAGGAAAGTGCTGTAGTTCACAAGGGGCCAGATTCCGGCCCGCGCGGGCTGGTACGGGCTCGGAGCATCGCTCCGCATCCGGTAGGCTGTCCGCGAATCCATGACGGCCAGGTCCGACGGCGTACCCACACACGTGCGGTGCGCCCGACGGCCCAAGACCACCGGGAGTCCTCCTGTTCACGTCAGCGACCCCCATGCTGCTCGCCGCCTCCGAGGGTGAGGGCGGCTTCCACGCGCCGTCCATCGAGGAGTTCTTCCCGCCGGCGATCCTCTTCGAGGACACGATCTTCCAGATCGACCGCATCTGGATCGTCCGCGTCATCGCCGCGGTCGTCCTCCTGACGGTCTTCATCATCGCCGCGCGCCGGGCGAAGCTCGTCCCGGGCCGGTTCCAGGGCGCGATCGAGATGATGCTCGACTTCGTCCGGGTGCAGGTCGCCGAGCAGATCCTGGGCAAGGAGCAGGCCAAGCGCTTCGTGCCGATGCTCACCGTGATCTTCCTGTCGATCCTCGCGTTCAACCTCACCGGCATCATCCCGTTCCTCAACATGGCCGGGACGGCGCGGATCGGCCTGCCGATCGTCTTCGCCCTGTGGGTGTTCGTCACCTACTGGTACGTGGGCATCAGCAAGCACGGGCTCGGCGGGTACCTCAAGAACAACCTGTTCCCGCCCGGCATCCCGTGGCCGATCTACCTCATCGTCACGCCGATCGAGCTGCTGCAGATCCTGATCGTGCGTCCGGCATCGCTCGCGCTGCGACTCGCGGCGAACATGATCGCCGGGCACATCATGCTGGTGCTCTGCTTCTCCGCGACGCACTTCTTCTTCCTCGAGGCGTCGTGGGCGCTCAAGCCCATCGGTGCCCTCACGCTCGCCGGCGGCTTCGCCTTCACGGCGTTCGAGCTGTTGGTCGCCGCGCTGCAGGCGTACATCTTCGCCCTGCTCGCCGCGGTCTACATCAACCTGTCGCTGGAGGAGGAGCACTGACCTGACGGTCGGTCTCCCTGACGGCACGCCCACACCCACCACAGACGCAAGTCAGCGACGTCGGACCGCCCGGTCCGACGCCCAACGGAAGGAAACCCAGTGGACGTCACCACCCTCGCCGAGGTCACCGGTAACCTCAACGCTGTCGGCTACGGCCTCGCGGCGATCGGCCCGGGCATCGGTCTCGGCATCCTCATCGGCAAGACCATCGAGGGCATGGCCCGCCAGCCCGAGGTCGCCGGCCAGCTCCGCGCCACCATGTTCCTCGGTGTCGCGTTCGTCGAGCTCCTCGCGCTCCTCGGCCTCGTCGCCGGCTTCCTCTTCCCGGCCGCGTGATGCCGGCGGCGCACATCGCCGCCCCGATCACGGTGGCGGCGGAGGAGTCGGAGGTGACGGGTCTCGACCTGTTCATCCCGGCCTGGTACGACATCATCTGGTCGTCGGTCATCGTCGTCGTCATCGCCGTGGTCTTCTACAAGTTCGTGCTGCCCCGCTTCCAGGAGGTCCTGGACGAGCGCACGGCGAAGATCGAGGGCGGCATGGCGAAGGCCGAGCAGGCGCAGGAGGAGGCGGCAGCCGCGCTGGCGGAGTACCACCAGCAGCTCGCCGAGTCCCGCGCCGAGGCCGCCAAGACCCGTGAGGAGGCGCGCGCCGAGGGCGCCGCCATCGTCGCGGAGCTGCGGACCAAGGCCAACGAGGAGGCCTCGCGCATCGTCGAGACCGCCCACCGGCAGATCGAGGCCGAGCGTCAGGCCGCGGCCGTGTCGCTGCGTGCCGAGGTCGGCACGCTGGCGACCGAGCTCGCCTCGAAGATCGTCGGCGAGTCCCTCGAGGACAGCGCACGGCAGTCGCGCGTGGTGGACCGGTTCCTCGACGAGCTCGAGGCCAGCCAGTCGACGAGCGTCAAGGAGGGCTGATGCGAGGCACGAGCGGAGCATCGCTGGCGGCCGCCGAGGAGCGGTTCGAGCCGGTGCTGCGGTCTGCGGGAGCCGAGTCCGCCACGCTGGGCGAACAGCTGTTCGTCGTCGTGGACGCGCTCGACGGGTCCGGCGCGCTGCGCCGCTCGCTCGCGGACCCCTCGCGCGACGGCGCGGACAAGGCGGCGCTCGTCGCCGGCGTCCTGAGCGCCTTCGACGAGCGGGTCGTCGACCTGGTCTCCGGTGTCGCGCGCGCCCGCTGGGCCGCCGACGCCGACCTGGTCGACGCTCTCGAGCGGCTCGGTGTGGACGCCGTGCTCGCCGGGGCCCAGGCCCGCGGTGCGCTGGAGACGGTGGAGGACGAGCTCTTCCGCCTCACCCGCGCCCTCGCCGGGCAGCGCGACGCCCGTCAGGCGCTGTCGGACCGCACCGCCACGGTGGCGCGCCGCACGGCCCTGGTCGACACGCTGCTCGACGGCAGGGTCGACCCGGTCACCCTGGTGCTCGCCCGACGCGCGACCGCCGCACCCCGCGGCCGGCGCTTCGTCGCGACCCTGTCGTACTACGGCGACGTCGCGGCCGAGCGACGCCGGCGCCTGGTCGTCTCGGTGACCAGCGCCTCGGTCCTCACCCAGGCTCAGGAGGCGCGGCTCGGGGAGATCCTCGAGCGCTCCTACGGGCGCCCCGTGCAGCTCAACGTGACGGTCGACCCGGCCGTCGTGGGCGGCCTGCGCATCCAGGTCGGCGCGGACGTCGTCGACTCCACCGTGCTGAACCGCCTGGCCGACGCCCGTCGTCGGCTGGCCGGCTGACCATTCGACGCCCAGCCGGCCACCGGTCGGCACAGATGAACGTGAGGTCGCACCCGCGGCCACGACAGGAGAAGAGCAATGGCTGAGCTGACGATCCGGCCGGAGGAGATCCGCGCCGCTCTGGACAGCTTCGTGAAGTCCTACGAGCCCGAAGGGACGGCGACCGAGGAGGTCGGCCGTGTCTCCTTCGCCGCCGACGGCATCGCGAACGTCGAGGGCCTGCCCGGTGCGATGGCCAACGAGCTGCTGCGCTTCGAGGACGGCACGCTCGGCCTCGCGCAGAACCTGGACGTCCGCGAGATCGGTGTGGTCGTCCTGGGCGAGTTCACCGGCATCGAGGAGGGCCAGGAGGTCCGCCGGACCGGTGAGGTGCTCTCGGTGCCCGTCGGCGAGGGCTACCTCGGTCGCGTCGTCGACCCGCTGGGCAACCCCATCGACGGCCTCGGCGAGATCGCGACCGACGGGCGCCGCGCGCTCGAGCTGCAGGCGCCCGGCGTCATGCAGCGCAAGTCGGTGCACGAGCCGCTGCAGACCGGTATCAAGGCGATCGACTCGATGATCCCCGTCGGCCGCGGTCAGCGTCAGCTGATCATCGGCGACCGCCAGACCGGCAAGACGGCCATCGCGATCGACACGATCATCAACCAGAAGGCCAACTGGGAGTCCGGCGACCCGACCAAGCAGGTGCGCTGCATCTACGTGGCCGTCGGTCAGAAGGGCTCGACGATCGCGTCCGTGCGCGGTGCCCTCGAGGACGCCGGCGCGCTGGAGTACACCACCATCGTGGCGGCTCCCGCGTCCGACCCCGCGGGCTTCAAGTACCTCGCCCCGTACACCGGCTCGGCCATCGGCCAGCACTGGATGTACGACGGCAAGCACGTCCTGATCATCTTCGACGACCTGTCGAAGCAGGCCGAGGCCTACCGTGCGACGTCGCTGCTGCTGCGCCGTCCGCCGGGCCGCGAGGCCTACCCGGGTGACGTCTTCTACCTGCACTCCCGTCTGCTGGAGCGTTGCGCGAAGCTGTCGGACGAGCTGGGCGCGGGCTCGATGACCGGTCTGCCGATCATCGAGACGAAGGCGAACGACGTGTCGGCGTACATCCCGACCAACGTCATCTCCATCACCGACGGTCAGATCTTCCTCCAGTCGGACCTGTTCAACGCGGACCAGCGCCCCGCCGTGGACGTCGGCATCTCGGTGTCCCGCGTCGGCGGTGACGCCCAGGTCAAGGCCATGAAGAAGGTCTCCGGCACGCTGAAGCTCGAGCTGGCGCAGTACCGCTCGCTCGAGGCCTTCGCGATGTTCGCGTCCGACCTCGACGCGGCCTCGCGCGGTCAGCTCGCCCGCGGTGCGGTGCTCATGGAGCTGCTCAAGCAGCCCCAGTACACCCCGTACCCGGTCGAGGAGCAGGTCGCGTCCATCTGGGCCGGCACCAAGGGCAAGATCGACGACGTCCCGGTCGAGGACGTCAAGCGGTTCGAGTCCGAGCTCCTGGACCACCTGCGCCGCAACACCTCGGTGTTCGCGACGATCGCCGAGACCGGCAAGCTCGAGCAGGACACCGAGGACGCCCTGGCCGCCGCGGTCGAGGACTTCCGCAACGGCTTCCTCAAGGCGGACGGCTCGCCGCTCGTCGGCGGTGCCGCCGAGGGCGAGGGCGCTGCGGTCGAGCAGGAGCAGCTCGTCGTGCAGAAGAAGGCCTGATCGTATGGCCGGAGGAACCCAGCGCGTCTACAAGCAGCGGATCAAGTCGACGCAGTCGCTGAAGAAGATGTTCCGCGCGCAGGAGCTGATCGCGGCCTCCCGCATCGGCAAGGCGCGCGGGCGCACGTCGGCGGCCGCCCCCTACGAGCGGGCCATCACGCGCGCCGTCTCGGCGGTGGCGACGCACACGTCGACCAAGCACCCGCTCACCTCCGAGCGCGAGGACACGAACCGCGTCGCGGTCCTGGTCATCGCGTCGGACCGGGGCATGGCCGGGTCGTACTCGGCGGCCATCATCCGTGAGACGGAGCGGCTCGTCGCCCGGCTGACGGCCGAGGGCAAGGAGGTCGCGCTCTACGCGACCGGTCGTCGTGCGGTGACCTTCTACCGCTACCGCGGCCGGGAGCTGGCGGGCCACTGGTCCTACGGTTCCGACAGCCCGAGCTCCGAGGTCGCGGCCGAGGTCGCCGACACCCTCCTCGGGGCGTTCCTCGCCCCGGAGGCGGAGGGCGGCGTCGGCGAGCTGCACGTCGTGTACACGCAGTTCGTCAACATGGTCACCCAGCGTCCTCGGGTCGTGCGGATGCTGCCGCTCGAGGTCGTCGAGGGCGTCGCCGTCCCCGGCGAGCACGACGCGCTGCCGCTGTACGACTTCGAGCCGTCTCCCGAGCAGGTGCTGGACGCTCTGCTGCCGCGCTACGTGCGCAGCCGCATCTTCAGCTTCATGCTCGACGCCGCGGCGTCCGAGCTCGCGTCGCGCCAGCGCGCGATGCACACGGCCACGGACAACGCCGAGGACCTGATCCGTACCTACACGCGCCTGGCGAACCAGGCCCGCCAGGCGGACATCACCCAGGAGATCAGCGAGATCGTCTCGGGTGCTGACGCCCTCGCGGCGTCGTGACCTGCGTCCGACGTCGTCGATCGACGAACTCACACCCGAACCTTTCGAAGCGAGGCAAGCAATGACCGCCACCACCGTGGAAGCCCCGGTCGAGCACCAGAGCGGGCGCGGAACCGGCCGCGTCGCGCGCGTGATCGGCCCCGTCGTCGACATCGAGTTCCCCGAGGACTCGATCCCCGACATCTACAACGCCCTCCAGGTCGACATCGACCTGTCGGGTCAGGGTGAGGGTGAGCACTCCTTCACCCTCACGCTCGAGACCGCGCAGCACCTCGGCGACTCGCTCGTGCGTGCCATCGCCCTGAAGCCCACCGACGGTCTCGTCCGCGGCGCCGTCGTGACGAACACCGGCGCCCCGATCTCGGTGCCCGTCGGCGACGTCACCAAGGGCAAGGTCTTCAACGTCACCGGTGATGTCCTCAACCTCGCCGAGGGCGAGACGCTGGAGATCACCGAGCGCTGGCCGATCCACCGCCGGCCGCCGGCGTTCGACCAGCTCGAGTCGAAGACCCAGATGTTCGAGACGGGCATCAAGTCGATCGACCTCCTCACCCCGTACGTCCAGGGTGGCAAGATCGGTCTCTTCGGTGGTGCGGGCGTCGGCAAGACGGTCCTCATCCAGGAGATGATCCAGCGCGTCGCGCAGGACCACGGCGGTGTGTCCGTGTTCGCCGGTGTCGGTGAGCGCACCCGTGAGGGCAACGACCTCATCCACGAGATGGAGGAGGCCGGCGTCTTCGACAAGACCGCCCTGGTCTTCGGCCAGATGGACGAGCCGCCGGGCACGCGTCTGCGCGTCGCCCTGTCCGCCCTGACGATGGCGGAGTACTTCCGCGACGTGCAGAAGCAGGACGTGCTGCTGTTCATCGACAACATCTTCCGCTTCACGCAGGCGGGTTCCGAGGTCTCCACGCTGCTCGGCCGCATGCCGTCCGCGGTGGGCTACCAGCCGAACCTCGCCGACGAGATGGGCCTCCTCCAGGAGCGCATCACCTCGACGCGCGGTCACTCGATCACCTCGCTGCAGGCGATCTACGTGCCGGCGGACGACTACACCGACCCGGCGCCGGCGACGACGTTCGCCCACCTGGACGCGACGACCGAGCTCTCCCGCGAGATCGCGTCGAAGGGTCTGTACCCGGCGATCGACCCGCTGGCCTCGACGTCGCGCATCCTCGACCCGCGGTACGTGGGCCAGGAGCACTACGAGGTCGCGACGCGGGTCAAGTCGATCCTGCAGCGCAACAAGGAGCTCCAGGACATCATCGCGATCCTCGGTGTCGACGAGCTCTCGGAGGAGGACAAGACGCTGGTCGCGCGGGCGCGCCGCATCCAGCAGTTCCTCTCCCAGAACACCTACATGGCCGAGAAGTTCACGGGCGTCGTCGGTTCGACGGTCCCGCTGAGCGAGACCATCGAGGCGTTCAAGAAGATCGCCGATGGCGAGTTCGACCACATCGCCGAGCAGGCGTTCTACAACATCGGTGGCCTCGAGATGCTCGAGGCGAACTGGGCCCGGATCCAGAAGGAGTACGGGGCCTGAGCCTCGCTCCCGAGCACCCCACGCGTCGTCCTGCCGGCCCGCACCGGCCGGCAGGACGACGCACCATCCTCTGAGCAACCCTGGAGCCCGACATGGCAGAGCTGAACGTCGACCTCGTCGCGGCCGACCGCAAGGTCTGGTCCGGCGCGGCGCGCGAGGTCAGCGCACCGTCCGCCGACGGTCAGATCGGCATCCTCGCCGGCCACACCCCGCTGCTCGCGGTGCTGCGGCCCGGTACCGTCAAGGTCTCCACCGCGCCGGGTCAGGTCGCGGTCGAGGCGCGCGTCACGGGAGGCTTCGTCTCCGTCGACGGCGACGTGGTCACGATCGTCGTGGACGGGATCGACGAGCCCTCCGAGGCCGCTCACGCCTGAGGGGTCCGCGGTGGGGTACGTGCTCGGTCTCCTCGGCGCGATCCTCCTCGCGGTGGTCCTCGTCGGCGCCCTCGGGGCGTCGAGGCTGCGCACGCTGTCCCGTCGTGTGGGTTCGTTCCCGTGCAGCGCCCGCCCGGGAACGCTGCCGCACGCGTCGTGGTCGGTGGGCATCGCCCACTACGCCGTGGGCCGCATCGAGTGGTGGCGTTGCTGGTCGTTGTCCCCGCGACCGACCCGCACCTGGTACCGGGACCGCCTGTCGATCACCGGCCGCACCCCGCTGGACCAGGCCGGCCAGACGGACCAGTACCTGGTCCGCTGCCGGTACGACGGCGTGGACTTCGAGCTCACGATGTCGTCCGGCGCGTACGCGGGGCTCGCCTCGTGGCTGGAGGCCGCACCTCCCGGCCGCCGCGACCTCGTGGTCTGAGTCCCGTTCGACCTCCCCGTCCCTGACGACCCCGAAGGGGGACCGTGCGACTCGTCGTCGCCCGCTGCTCGGCCCGGTACACGGGTCGGCTCACCGCGCACCTCCCGCTCGCGACCCGGCTGCTGGTCGTCAAGGCCGACGGCAGCGTCCTGCTGCACTCGGACGGCGGCTCGTACAAGCCGCTGAACTGGATGAGCCCGCCCTGCACCCTGGCCGTGAGCGTCCCGGACGCCGAGGCTGCCGCGCGGGGCGTCACCGAGGTGTGGACGGTCCAGCACCAGAAGTCGGACGACCGCCTCGAGATCGACCTGCACGAGGTGGAGCACGACTCGGCGCACGACCTGGGCGTGGACCCGGGCCTCGTCAAGGACGGGGTGGAGGCGCACCTGCAGGAGCTGCTCGCGGCGCAGATCGAGCTGCTGGGCTCGGGGCACACCCTGGTCCGCCGGGAGTACATGACGGCGATCGGCCCGGTGGACATCCTCGCGCGGGACGCGCAGGGCTCGGCCGTGGCGGTGGAGATCAAGCGCCGGGGCGAGATCGACGGCGTCGAGCAGCTCACCCGCTACCTCGACCTGCTGAACCGCGACCCCCGGCTCTCCCCGGTGCGGGGCGTGTTCGCCGCGCAGGAGATCAAGCCGCAGGCGCGGGTGCTGGCCGCCGACCGCGGGATCGTGTGCCTGACGCTCGACTACGACGCGATGCGTGGCGTGGACGACGTGGACTCACGCCTCTTCTGACAGCAGGGGCGAGATTAGGTAGGACAGTTTACCAAACGCATCCTCCGTGGTGCAGGATGGGAACATGTCCGTCGATCCCGGCGCCAGCGCCGAACCCAGCGGCTCGCCGGCCGCACCCCAGGTCTTCGCCGTGCGCGGCGACGTCGTCACCCCCGACGACGTGGTCACCGACGCGGCCGTCGTCGTCGCCGACGACCGGATCGTCTGGGTCGGGCCGCTCCAGGACGCCGTCGCGGCCGGGTTGGGCGACGTCGTCGCCGCCACCCCCGAGCCCGTCCCCGGCACGCTCGTGCTGCCGGGGCTCGTCGACCTGCACGACCACGGCGGCGGCGGCACAGGCTTCCCGGACGTCGTGACGCGAGAGGCCGCGATGACGGCCGTGCTGGAGCACCGCCGGCACGGCACCACGACGATGCTCGCGTCGCTCGTCACCGCGGACCCCGACACGCTCGTCGAGCGCACCGCGCTGCTGGCCGGTCTCGCCGACGACGGCGAGATCGCCGGCATCCATGCCGAGGGGCCCTTCCTGTCCCCGGCGCGCCGCGGCGCGCACGACCCGGACCTCCTGCAGCGGGGCGACGTCACGCTCGTGCGCCGGCTCGTCGAGGCCGGCCGCGGCCACCTGCGCACCATGACGGTCGCCCCCGACGTCGAGGGCGTGTCCGGGCCCGGCGGTGTCGCGGCGGCGCTGGTGCAGGCCCGGGTGGTGCCGTCGCTGGGGCACACGGACGCCACGACCGAGGTCGCCGAGCAGTTCGTGCGCGAGGTCGTCGACGCCCTGTCCGCGTCCGCGCCCGGCCTGCGCATGACCGCCACCCACCTGTTCAACGCCATGCGTCCGCTGCACCACCGCGACGGCGGCCCCGTGGCGGCCTGCCTCGCGGCGGCGGCGCGGGGCGAGCTCGTCGTGGAGCTCGTCGGCGACGAGGTCCACCTCGACCCGGCGGTCGTGCGGAGCGTGATCGGCACGGTCGGCGCCGACCAGGTGCTGCTCGTGACCGACGCGATGGCGGCGGCGGGGATGTCCGACGGCGCCTACGAACTGGGGTCGATGTCGGTGACGGTGGAGGACGGCGTCGCGCGGGTCGCGGACCCCGGCCACGCCGAGGGCGGGCCGATCGCGGGCGGCACGGCCCACCTGGTCGACGTGGTCCGGGCGACCGTGGCGGCCGGCGTGCCCCTGGTCGACGCGGTGCGCTGCGCGTCGTGGGTGCCGGCCGGGGTGCTGGGGCTGGCCGACGTCGGCGGGCTCGTGGCCGGGCGGCGGGCGGACGTGGTGGTGACCGACGCGGGCCTGCGGGTGGAGCGCGTGCTGCGCGGCGGTGCGGAGGTCGTCTGACCCCACGCCGGGTGGCCGCCGGTTGCTCCCGGGGGCGCCGGGTCGCTAGCGTGGTCGAAGCGCTTCGACATCGCGGCGCTCTCGTCTTGCCGCACCGGCGCGGCCCGAAGGAGACCCATGGACGTGCACCCCTTCCGTGACCACCGCCTGCCCACGGCGGAGCGCGCCCGCGACCTGCTCGACCGCCTCACCCGCGCCGAGCGGGTGGCGATGCTGCACCAGCGGATGCCCGCCGTCGAACGGCTCGGCCTGGCGCCCTTCCACACCGGGTGCGAGGCCCTGCACGGGGTGGCCTGGCTGGGCACCGCGACGGTGTTCCCGCAGCCCGTGGGCCTCGCCGCCGCCTGGGACCCGGACCTGCTGCGCCGCGTCGGCGACGCGGTCGCGACCGAGGTGCGGGCGAAGCACGCGGCCGAGCCGTCGGTGAGCCTCAACGTCTGGGCGCCGGTGGTGAACACGTTGCGCCACCCCGCGTGGGGCCGCAACGAGGAGGGGTACTCCGAGGACCCGCACCTCACCGGGCACCTGGGTGCCGCGTACTGCCGCGGCCTGCGGGGCGACCACGAGCGGGTCTGGAAGACCGCGCCGACCCTCAAGCACTTCCTCGCCTACAACAACGAGACGGACCGGTCCTCGACGAGCTCCGACCTGCCGCCGCGGGTGCTGCACGAGGAGGAGCTCGCGGCGTTCCGCGAGCCGGTCGCGTCCGGGTCGGTCGCGGCCGTCATGCCCGCCTACAACCAGGTGAACGGCGTCCCGGCGCACCTGCAGGCCGAGCTGCTCGCCGAGCTGCGCACCTGGACCGACGGGTCGGTCGCGGTGGTCTCGGACGCCGCGGCACCGACGTTCCTCGTCACGCTGCAGCGTGCCGCCGCCGACCGGGCGAGCGGCAACGCCGCGATGCTGCGCGCAGGCGTCGACTCGTTCACCGACGACGACGCGGCGTCGCACCTCACGATCGAGCGGGTCACCGAGGCGCTCGAGCGGGGCCTGCTCACGGACGACGACGTCGACACCGCCGTCCTGCGGCTGCTCGAGCTGCGGCTGCGCACCGGCGAGCTCGACGACCCCGCGCAGGACCCGTACGCCGGGATCGGCGCCGACGACCTCGACCTGCCCGCCCACCGGGTGCTCGCCCGGGAGGCGGCCGCCCGGGGGGTCGTCGTGCTGCGCGACGTCGACCGCGTGCTGCCGCTGGCGGCGTCCGGCTCCGTCGCCGTCGTCGGGCCGCTCGCCGACGCGGTGCTGACCGACTGGTACTCGGGCACCCCGCCCTACGTCGTCACGCTCGCCGGCGCGCTGCGCGAGCGGTGGGGCGCGGACCGGGTCGAGGTCGCCTCCGGGGCCGACGTCGTGGCGCTGCGCGCCGGGGACGGCCGCTACGTCGCGGTGTCCGACGCGGGAGCCCGCGTGGTCGCGGACGCCGCCGTCGCCGGGAAGGACACCCGCTTCGAGGTCGCCGACCGCGGCGACGGCGTGCTCACGCTGCGGTCGCAGGCCTCCGGGGGCCTCCTCACCGGCGGGGCGTGGCCGATGCGGGCCGACGCCGACCGGGTGGGCGGCTGGGAGGTCCAGGAGAGCTTCCGACGCCACGTGCACGCCGACGGCACCTGGTCGCTGCTGCACCTCGGTTCGGGTCGGTGGGTCAGGGTGCAGCGGGGGACGGGGGCGGTGTGCGCGGAGGCGCGCACCCTCGACGAGGCCGAGCGGTTCGGCGTGCGCACGCTCGAGTCCGGGGCCGCCCGGGTGGCCGAGGTCGCCGCGCGCTGCGACACCGTGCTGGTGGCGGTGGGCAACGACCCGCACCTCAACGGTCGCGAGACGCAGGACCGCCCGCACCTGTTCCTGCCGGACGTCGACGTGGAGCTGTGGCGCACCGCGGTGGAGGCCAACCCCCGGGCGGTGCTGACGATCGTGTCGAGCTACCCGTACGTGCTGGGCCCCGGCGTCGCGGACGCCGGGACGGTGGTGTGGAGCAGCCACGGCGGCCAGGAGCTCGGGCACGGCCTCGTCGACGTGCTCACCGGGGCGGTGGAGCCGACCGGGCGGCTCGCGCAGACCTGGCCCGCACGGCCCGAGCAGGCGGGCGACCTGTTCGACTACGACACGTACCGCCAACAGGTCACCTATCGGCACCTGCCCGACGACGAGTCGGGGGTGCCGAGGTTCGCGTTCGGTCACGGGCTCACCTACGGCGACGTGACGTACTCCGGCCTCGGGCTGTCGACGTCGGAGGTCACCGCGCCGGCGCCGGCCCGCGACCACCCGCCGCTGCTCCCGGCGGGCCCGGCCGCCCCCGGCGTCGTCACGGTGCGGGTGCGCGTCCGCAACACGGGGTCGCGACCCGCCGAGGAGCTGGTCCAGGTCTACTCGCGGGGCTGCCCCGACGCCACGGTGCCGACACCCGTCCGGCTCCTGCTGGGCTACCGGCGGGTGCGGGTCGAGCCCGGCACGGAGGTCGCCGTGGAGGTCCCCGTCGACGTCGCGCGGCTGGCCGTCTGGCACCAGGACGGCCCGGGCCCGCTCGACGGGACGCTCGTCGTCCGGCCGGGGGAGTACGTCGTCGCGGCCGGGCCGTCCAGCGTGGACCTCCCGGTGCGCGCGACCCTGACGGTGCGGGAGGCCCGGCCGTGAGGGTCGACCCCGACGGCCGCAACGTCCAGGGGATGACGACGTTCGTGCTGTTCGTCGTCCTCAACGTGACCTACCTGCTGACGTGCCTGCCGGTCGTGACGATCGGCGCTGCCACGAGCGCGCTGTTCGAGGTGACGCTCCGGTACGCGGACGACGAACGCGGTGACCTGGTGCGCGGCTACCTGCGGGCGCTGCGCACGAACCTGTGGCGCGGCACGGGGGTCCTGCTCGCCCTCGGCCTGCCGACGGCGATGCTGCTGTTCAGCGCCGTCTTCTGGTTCACCCTCGACGGCCTGCTCACGGCGGTGGCAGGGGCGCTGTCCGTCCTGGTGGCGACCTACCTGTTCGCCGCGATGCTGTACGGGTTCGCGCTCGTCGCCTGGTTCGACGCGTCCTGGCGGCGCTGCCTGCGCAACGCGCTGACCCTGCCGATGGTGGAGCCCGCCCGCACCCTCGGTCTCGTGCTGCTGCCGGTGGGTGGGGCCTGCCTCGTCTACGTCGCGCCCATCACGGGGTTCGTCGCGGCGACGATCGGGGTGTCGTTCGGCGCCTACCTGCTGGCGCTGCTGCTGCACGGGGTGTTCCGCCGGCGCCAGGGGGACCCGTCCGAGCTCGAACCGGTCAGCCCGCACTCGGGGGAGTAGTCCCGCGCACCCGCCCTGCTCAGGCCGCCCCGCGGGGTGCCGGTGCGGTGCTCGCCCGTTCGACGAGCCGGGTCGGCACCAGCGTGGTGCCGTGCGGCGTGGTGTGCTCGGCGAGCTGGCGCAGCACGCCGGTGACGAGCCGGCGGCCGACCTCGGCGAAGTCCTGGTGCACCGTGGTCAGGGGCGGCAGGAACGCGACGGCGTCGGGGACGTCGTCGAAGCCGACGACGCTGACGTCCTGCGGGACGCGGCGCCCGGACTCGGCGAGGGCGCGCAGCAGGCCGAGGGCCATCTGGTCGTTGGCGGCGAAGACGGCGGTCGCGTCGGTGCGGGCGATCTCGAGCCCGACGGCGTAGCCGGAGGCGGCGGACCAGTCGCCACGGCGCACGGCCGGGACGGGGCGGCCGGCGTCGAGCAGGGCCTGGCGCCACGCGTCCTCGCGGCGCTGGCCGGCGTACGACCCGACGGGGCCGGCGAGGTGCACCACGGTCTCGTGGCCGAGCGCGAGCAGGTGCTCGACGGCGACGCGGGACCCGGCGGCCTGGTCGGTGTCGACCACGGGGTAGCGGTCGCCGTCGTCGGAGTCGGCGACGACGACGGGCACGTCGGTGGGCAGCGAGACGCTGGCCGCGTCGAGCAGGTGCACCTCCATGAGGAGGATGACGGCGTCGACGGCGAGCTCGCCGAGGCGTGTGAAGGCGCCGTTGACGCCGTCCTGGGTGGGGGCCTCGACGGGGATGACGGTGATGGCGTACCCCTCGGCGGCGGCCGACGTCGCGATGGCCTCCAGGGTGCGCACGTTGCCGGTGGTGGAGAGCGTGAACAGGATGACGCCGATGGTGCGGAAGCGGCCGGAGCGCAGCGCACGTGCGGCGCTGTTGGGCCGGTAGCCGAGCTCGCGCATGGCGGCGAGCACCTGTGCCCGAGTGGACTCCACGACGCTGGGGTGCCCGTTGGCGACCCGGGAGACGGTCTGGGAGCTGACGCCCGCGAGCTGGGCGACGTCGGCCATGGAGACGCGGTGGACGCGGCCCACGGGGCGGCCGCGCCGCGCCGGCGGTGGCGCGGCGTCCGGGACGGTGTCCGTCGACGCACCCGTGGGGCGGGGTCCCGGGTCGGTCACGTGCTCTCCTCCTGATGGTCCGCGACGGGGCGCCGCGAAACTGTGACTTGACGGCTCGCCGGGGGGCGATGCACGATGAGCCTAGTCCATGTTTACGTAAACATCGATCCGCCACAGCATCGATGTTGACGTCAACATCCTCGTGAGCTCAAGGAAGAAGTCATGACGACGACGTCTCCGCCGACGACGGCGAGCACGAACCCGGTCGTCCACCGCGCCAGCAGACGGCGGTGGACGGGATGGATGTTCGTCGGGCCCTTCATGGCCGTGTTCGCCCTGGTGTTCCTCGCCCCGATCGCGTACTCGCTCTACCTGTCGGCGTTCCGCACCCAGATGGTCGGCGGCACGCAGTTCGTGGGCCTGGACAACTACGCCCGGGCTCTCGGCGACCCCCAGTTCTGGGACGGCGTCGCCCGCGTCGGGCTGTTCCTCGTCGTGCAGGTGCCGATCATGCTCGGCATCGCGCTGCTCGTGGCGCTCGCCCTCGACAGCGGCCGGCTCTACGGCACGAGCTTCTTCCGCATCTCGATCTTCATGCCGTACGCGGTGCCGGCCGTCGTCGCGACCCTCATGTGGGGCTTCATGTACGGCACCCGGTTCGGGCTGGTCGGCAACATCAACGACCTGTTCGGGACCAGCCTGCCGAACCCGCTGTCACCGGACCTCGTGCTCGCGTCGATCGGCAACATCGTCACCTGGGAGTTCGTCGGCTACAACATGCTGATCTTCTACGCGGCGCTGCGCGTCGTGCCGCACTCCCTCTACGAGGCCGCGGAGATCGACGGCGCCGGGCAGTGGCGGGTCATCACCGCGATCAAGCTCCCCGCCATCCGCGGTGCGCTCGTCATCGCGACGATCTTCTCGATCATCGGCAGCTTCCAGCTCTTCAACGAGCCCAGCATCCTGCAGAGCCTCGCGCCGAACGCCATCACGACGTCGTACACCCCGAACCTGTACGCCTACTCGCTGTCCTTCTCCGGCCAGCAGTACAACTACTCCGCGACCGTCGCCATCATCATGGGCCTGATCACCATGGTGATCGCCTACGTGGTGCAGCTGCGCGGCATGCGCAAGGAGGCGTGACCGTGTCCGCACCCACCCCGGCCCTCGCCGCCGCGACCACCGGCCCGAGCCCCCGCCGTCCCGCCCCCCGCCTGCGCACCCCGCGCCGGGGAGGGGGCAGCCGGGCCCGTCGCAGCCCGCTGCTCACGGTGCTCACGGCCCTCGTGGGGATCTACGCGCTCGTGCCGCTCGCCTGGCTCGTCGTCAACGCCACCAAGACCCAGGGGGACCTCTTCTCCTCCTTCGGGCTGTGGTTCGGCGACTCGTTCGCCCTCTGGGACAACATCCAGGCGACGCTCGCCTACGACGACGGCGTGTTCGGGCGCTGGTTCGCCAACACCGTCCTGTACGTCGTCGTCGGTGCCGGCGGCGCGACGTTCCTGGCCGTGCTCGGCGGGTACGCGCTCGCCAAGTTCGACTTCCCCGGCAAGCGCGCCGTGTTCGCCGTCGTCATCGGCGCGGTCGCGGTGCCCGGCACCGCGCTCGCCGTCCCGACGTTCCTCATGTTCAGCCAGATGGGGCTGACGAACACCCCGTGGGCGGTCATCGTCCCGTCGCTGATCTCCCCGTTCGGGCTCTACCTCATGTGGACGTTCGCGGCGGAGGCCATCCCCGGCGAGCTCCTCGAGGCCGCCCGCATCGACGGCGCCGGCGAGTTCCGCACGTTCTTCCGCGTCAGCCTGCCGCTGCTCGCCCCCGGGATCGTCACCGTCCTGCTGTTCACGACGGTCGCCACCTGGAACAACTACTTCCTGCCGCTCATCATGCTGCGGGACTCCACCTGGTACCCGCTCACGCTCGGCCTCAACGCGTGGAACGCGCAGGCCGCCACCGCGGGCGGCGAGGCGATCTTCAACCTCGTCATCACCGGCGCGCTGCTGACCATCCTGCCGCTGGTCGTCGCGTTTCTGTTCCTCCAGCGCTTCTGGCAGTCCGGCCTGGCCGCCGGGAGCGTCAAGGAGTGACCGCCACCGACCCCCGTACCGCCCCCAAGACCTCCGAGCCGCTCGCCCCAGAACAGCTCACCGCCGTACCGAACAACGAAGTGAGGACAGTCATGACCGCTCGACCCCGTCGCCTGATCCGCGGCACCGCCCTCGTGGGCGCCCTCGCCCTGGCGCTCACCGCCTGCAGCTCCGCCGACGACGGCGGCAGCGGCGGCGAGGCCGTCGACACCGCCTCCGTGCTGGAGGAGGGTGGCGAGATCACCGTGTGGGCCTGGGAGCCCACCCTGGAGGGCGTCGTCGAGGACTTCGAGGCCGCCTACCCGAACGTCACCGTCAACCTGGAGAACGTCGGCACCGGCAACGACCAGTACACGGCCCTGCAGAACGCCATCGCCGCCGGCGACGGCGTGCCCGACGTCGCGCAGGTCGAGTACTACGCCGTCCCGCAGTTCGCGATCTCCGAGTCCCTGGCCGACCTGTCCGGCCTGGGCGCGAGCGAGCTCGACGGCACGTTCACCACCGGCCCGTGGGGCTCGGTGCGCAGCGGCGAGGGCATCTACGGCCTGCCCATGGACTCCGGCCCCATGGCCCTCTTCTACAACGAGGAGGTCTTCACCGAGGTCGGCGTCGAGGTCCCCACCACCTGGGACGAGTACCTCGAGGCCGCCCGCGCCATCCACGAGGCCGACCCGGACGCGTACATCGCCAACGACACCGGCGACGCCGGGTTCACCACCAGCATGATCTGGCAGGCCGGCGGCCAGCCCTACGCGGTGGACGGCACCGACGTCACCGTCGACTTCGCGGGCGACGAGGGAACCTCCACGTTCGCCGCGGTCTGGCAGCAGCTCATCGACGAGGAGCTCCTCGCGCCCGTCAGCTCCTGGAGCGACGAGTGGTACCAGGGCCTGGGCGACGGCAGCATCGCCACCCTGACCATCGGTGCCTGGATGCCCGCCAACCTCGAGTCCGGCGTCCCCGCGGGCGCCGGCAAGTGGCGCGTCGCCGAGATGCCCCAGTGGGAGGCGGGCCAGCACGCCACCGCCGAGAACGGCGGCAGCTCCCTCGCCGTGCCCGCGGCCGGCGCGAACCCCGAGCTCGCCTACGCGTTCGTCGAGTACGCGACGGCCGGTGACGGCGTCCAGACCCGGATCGACGGCGGCGCGTTCCCCGCGACGACCGCCGACCTGGAGTCCGACGAGTTCCGCGGCAAGGAGTTCGAGTACTTCGGCGGCCAGCAGGTCAACGAGGTCCTCGCGGACTCCGCGGCGAACGTCGTCGAGGGCTGGCAGTACCTGCCGTTCCAGGTGTACGCGAACTCGATCTTCAACGACACGGTCGGCCAGGCCTACGTGTCCGGCACGACGCTGACGGACGGCCTCGCCGCCTGGCAGGAGCAGTCCGTCGCGTACGGCAACGACCAGGGCTTCACCGTCTCCGAGTGACGACCGGGGCGGGGGCGGCCCACGCCGCCCCCGCCCGCCCCGCCCGACCACCGGGAGCGGTGGCCCCGACAGCGGCCACCGCCCCCGTCGACCCTGCCTGTCCGAGAGGTTCCCCGATGCCCACGTTCGAGATCGGCGAGCAGGACTTCCTGCTCGACGAACGCCCCGTCCAGCTCGTCAGCGGGGCCCTGCACTACTTCCGGGTGCACCCGGACCAGTGGGCGGACCGCATCCGCAAGGCCCGCCTCATGGGGCTCAACACCATCGAGACGTACGTGGCGTGGAACTTCCACGCGCCGGACCCGGGCACGTTCCACCTCGACGGCCGCCACGACCTCGGCCGGTTCCTCGACCTCGTCGCGGCGGAGGGCATGCACGCGATCGTGCGCCCCGGCCCGTACATCTGCGCCGAGTGGGACAACGGCGGCCTGCCCGCCTGGCTGTTCGCCGACGGCGCCGCCGGGGTGCGGCGGCACGACCCGGGCTTCCTGGCGGCCATCGGCACCTACTACGCCCAGATCCTGCCCGTCGTCGCGGAGCGGCAGGTGACCCGCGGCGGCCCGGTCCTCATGGTGCAGGTGGAGAACGAGTACGGCGCCTACCCGGGCGTGCCGGCCGAGGAGCGGGCCCGCTACCTGCGCGAGCTCGTCGACCTCACGCGCGCCCAGGGGATCGACGTGCCCCTGTTCACCAGCGACCAGGCCGACGACGAGCACCTGTCGCGCGGCGGCCTGCCCGAGCTGCACAAGACCGCGAACTTCGGGTCGCGCTCCCTGGAGCGGCTCGCCGTCCTGCGCCGGCACCAGCCCACCGGGCCGCTGATGTGCATGGAGTTCTGGGACGGCTGGTTCGACTCGTGGGGCCTGATCCATCACACGACCGCCCCCGAGACGACGGCGCAGGACCTCGACGACCTGCTCGGCGCCGGTGCGTCGGCGAACCTCTACATGTTCCACGGCGGGACGAACCTCGGCCTCACCAACGGCGCGAACGACAAGGGCACCTACCTGCCCATCACGACGTCCTACGACTACGACGCCCCGCTGTCCGAGCACGGCGCGCCGACGCCGAAGTACCACGCGCTCAAGGCCGTCATCGGCAAGCACGCGCCGGTGCCCGACGAGGACCCGACCGAGCCTGCGCCCGCCCCGGAGCTCGAGGTGACCCTGCCCGACCGGGTGACGCTCGCCGACGCCGAGCACCTCCTCGCCGGGACGACCACCCGCACGAGCGGGCTGCCGCCGACGGCCGACGCGCTGCGGCAGTGGACCGGCTTCGTGCTGTACCGCACGCAGGTCGAGGCCGACGACGCCGTCGTCGTCGTCGACGAGGTCCGCGACCGGGCGCTCGTCGCCCTCGACGGGGAGCCGGTCGGCGTGCTCGACCGCACCAGCCACACCGCCTCCGTGCCCCTGCCGCGGCGCGCCGGCACCCTCACCCTGCTCGTGGAGGACCGGGGGCGGGTCAACTACGGCTCCCGCATCGGCGAGCCCAAGGGACTCGTCGGCCCGGTGCGCACCGCACGCCGCGAGCTCACCGCCTGGGACGCGACGCCGCTGCGGCTCGCCGACGCCCCGACCCGGCTGGCCGCCGCCTTCGCGCCGGCACCGGCCGCGGCGCCGCTCGCCGGGCCGTCGTTCCACCGCGGGGAGTTCACCGCGCACGCGGGCACCGACCACCTGCTGCGCCTCGACGGCTGGACGCGCGGGCTCGTGTGGGTCAACGGGGAGCTGCTCGGCCGGTACTCCGCCCAGACGCCGACCCGCACGCTCTACGTCCCCGGGCCGTACCTGCGCGACGGCGCCAACGAGCTCGTCGTGCTGGAGCTGCACGGCGCCGCCGCCGCCCGCGCCCGCTTCGTCGCCACCCCCGACCTCGGACCGACCGAGGCCTGATCTCCGGTGCCGGCCCGGCGGGCCGGCACCGGCACCACCCGCTGCGCCGCAGCGACCGCTGGTCCACCCACCCCCATCGCACCGAGGCGAGAGGACGCTCACCGATGAGCACGAGAAGGACAGAACGAGCACGCCGCGGCGTGGTCGTCGGCACCGCGGGGGCGCTGCTCGCCACCGCGCTGGTCCCGGCGGCCCAGGCCGCACCCGCACCCACCGACACCGGCGCCGCGCTCGCGGCGGCGGCGCCGTCGCAGGTCACCGTCCGCCCCGACCCGTCGTACGCCGGCGAACCGTTCGAGGGCTGGGGGACCAGCCTCGTGTGGTTCGCGAACGCGACCGGCGACTACCCGGACGAGATCCGCGAGCGGCTCGCGGACATGGTCTTCGGCGACGAGGGCCTCAACCTCAACATCGCCCGGTACAACGTCGGCGGCGGCAACGCGCCCGACGTGCCGGACTACCTGCGCGCCGGGGGCGCCGTCGACGGCTGGTGGTCCGCGCCCGAGGGCACCACCCGCACCGACGTCGACTGGTGGGACCCGGCGAACCCCGACCACTGGGACCCCGACGCCGACGCCACCCAGCGCTGGTGGGTCGACCGCATCAAGGACGAGGTCACCCACTGGGAGACCTTCTCCAACTCCCCGCCCTGGTTCATGACCGTCAGCGGGTACGTCTCGGGCGGGTTCGACGCGAACGCCGACCAGCTCAAGACGGACAGCATCGACGACTTCGCCGACTACCTGGTGGGCGTCACCGAGCGCCTGGAGGATGCGCACGGCATCGACGTCGACACCGTCGACCCGTTCAACGAGCCGAACACCAACTACTGGGGCACCCAGCTCGGCGCCGACGGCAACCCCACCGGGGGCCGCCAGGAGGGTGCCCACATGGGGCCCGGGCTGCAGCAGCAGGTGATCCCGGCGCTCGCGGACGCCCTGGAGGGCTCCTCGACCGACGCCGTGATCTCGGCGATGGACGAGACGAACCCCGGCACGTTCGCCCGCAACTGGAACTCCTACCCCGACGCCGTGCGGGACCAGGTCTCCCAGCTCAACGTCCACACCTACGGCACCGGGCAGCGCACCACCGTCCGTGACATCGCCAAGGGCGAGGACAAGCCGCTGTGGATGAGCGAGGTCGGCGGCAACTGGAGCTCGACCGGGCAGGACTTCGAGACCATGGAGTCCGGGCTCGGCAGCGCGCAGCACATCGTCGACGACCTGCGCGAGCTCGAGCCGAGCGCGTGGGTGTTCTGGCAGCCCGTCGAGGACTACGCCAACATGGCGCCCGGCGGCGAGAGCGCGGACGGCATGAACTGGGGCGAGATCCAGATCCCGTTCGACTGCACGGCCGAGGACACCCTGGAGACGTGCCCGATCTACACGAACACGAAGTACTGGGCGACCCAGAACTTCACGCACCACATCACCCCCGGGGACCGCCTCGTCGGGGTCGACGACGCGAACAGCACCGCCGCGGTGACCGCCGACGGCACCGGCGCCACCGTCGTGCACGTCAACGCCGCGACGACCGACCGCGCCGTGACGCTGGACCTCGCCGGGTTCGCCGACGTGGCCCCGGGCGCCACGGTCACCCCCGTCGTGACCTCCACCGACGGCTACCTCGTCGAGGGCGAGCCGGTGGCCGTGACCGACGGTGAGGACGGCCCGGCCGCGACCCTCGTCGTGCCGGCGGAGTCCGTGACGACGTTCGTCGTCGACGGGGTCTCCGGTGTCGCGGACGACGCCCCGCTCGCGCAGGACGGCCACGTCTACCGGGTCGACGGCGTGCAGTCGGGCCGCTCGCTC
This sequence comes from Isoptericola dokdonensis DS-3, assembly GCF_001636295.1. NCBI lineage: Bacteria > Bacillati > Actinomycetota > Actinomycetes > Micrococcales > Promicromonosporaceae > Isoptericola > Isoptericola dokdonensis. The sequence goes on from NZ_CP014209.1 coordinate 3,749,733, forward strand.
GCGCCGGCCGGCAGCGGGGTGCGCATCGAGACCGACGCCGCGGACGCCGACCAGCTCTGGACCCTGACCGACCTCGGCGCCCCCGAGGGCTCGGGCACGCACCGCTCCCGGTACGCGCTGGCGAACGTCGGCACGGGCGCGCTGCTCGCCGTCACCGGCGACACCTCGGCCACGACCGTCCCCGCCCCCGCCGACCCGGCCGACACCCCCGCGGCGGCACGCTGGATCCTGTCCACGACCGGTGACGGCACCTCCACCCTGGTCAACGCGTCGTCGCGCACCCTGCTGGAGGTCGGCGGCCAGGCCACGGCCGACGGCTCGCCGGTCGGCACGTACCTCGCCAACTCCGGCGACAACCAGCGCTGGCGCCTGCTCGACGAGACCGTCCTCGGCACGGAGCCGGTGGACCTGTTCACCACGCCCGGCACCGCGCCGGAGCTGCCCGCCACCGTCACCACGGTGCTGCGCGACGGCCGCGGCGAGCTGCCCGTGACGTGGGACGTCCCCGGGGACGACGCCTGGGCGGCGCCCGGCACGGTCGAGGTGCGCGGCACCGTGACCACGCCCGCGGGCACCACGGTGGACGCCACGGCGACGGTCGTCGTCGACGTCCTCACCGACACACGTCGTGCGAGCGCCACGACCTACGTCGGTGGCCTGCCCGCCCTCCCGGACACCGTCACCGCCGTCACCGCGGGCGGGACCGACGTCGAGCGTCCCGTCACCTGGGAGGCCGTGGCCGACGCCGCGGTCGCTCAGGTGGGCGTCGTCGAGGTGACCGGGACCGCGGACGCGGGCTCCGGGCGCACCCTGCCCGCGACCGTGCGCGTGCTCGTCACCGCGCCGGGGGAGGCGAACGCCGCCCTCGCCGACGGCACCACCACCGCCGCCACCTTCACCGAGCCGGGCTATGCGGCGCAGCGGGTCGTCAACGGCGACCTCACCGACAAGGGCTGGTCCAACTGGCGCTCCGGCACGAAGAACCCCACCGACACCCTCACCGTGTCGCTGCCCGCCGAGCGTGACCTCACCCGCGTCGTCACGCGGTTCTGGCGCGACGGGTCGGCGGAGAGCTGGCCGCGCACCGTCCAGGTCGAGGCCCGCGTCGACGGCGCGTGGCAGGCCGTCGGCGAGCCCGTCGCGGTCTCCGGCGGCTCCGCAGCGCCGGTCGTGGACGTCCCCGCGGACGTCCGCGCCGACGCCGTCCGCGTCGTCATGACGGCCCGCGACAACACCCACCTGGTCGTCTCCGAGATCGAGGTCATGGCCAAGGTCCCCGGCGAGCCGGAGCCCGGCTGGGACGCCGGCGCCACCTACACCGGCGGGGAGGCCGTCTTCCACGACGACGCCTTCTGGACCGCGCAGTGGTGGACCCGGGAGACGCCGGGCAGCAGCGTCTGGGGCTCGTGGCAGGAGACCGTGCGTGCCGCGGACGGCACCGCGCTGTGGACCCCGTCGCGCGTCTTCGACGACGGAGACGTCGTCCGGCACGACGGCGTGACGTACCGCGCGCAGTGGTGGACCCGCAACCAGGAGCCCGGGCAGCAGCACGGCCCCTGGCAGGTGCTCGACGCCTGACCCGTGGACGACGAGGGGGCCCGGACCGTCGCGGTCCGGGCCCCCTCGTCGTCGGAGCGTCCTGCCCGGTCAGGGGCGGGTCAGGTCACCCGAACTCGTTGGCCACGGCGACGCGGGCGTCGTTCTGCGCCTGGGCGTTCGCCATGTCGAAGTCCAGGACGGTCTGGTAGCCGAGGCCGTCCACCGTCTCCTGCATCGAGGTGAGCAGGGCGTCGAACTCGGCGTCGTCCTTGGCGAAGACCATCTTCCAGGAGTGCTCGATGATGCTGGCCTTGACCTGGCTGCGGATCGTCTCGATCTCGCTGGTGTCGGCCGGGGCGGTGAAGCTCGAGCCCGGGGCCACGAGCAGCTGGTCGTTGTCCTGCAGGTACTCCATCGCGGAGGCGGCGTCACCCATGCGCGCGCCCCAGTCCTCGGTCAGCGGGTTCGCGACCTTCTCCTGGTAGCTCGGCCAGAACGTGTAGTTGTAGGGGAACCCGGTGTCGGGATCGACGTCCTTCGGCAGGACCGTCGAGACGTTGAGGGTGGAGACGCCGTCGGTGTACGCGCCGCCGCCCCACTCGGCCGGGACGTCCGCGCCGCCACCGAGGAACACCTGGTTGCCGAACTCGGTGAGCGCCGGCTCGCCGTTCTCGCCGATCTCCCACGTGAGGTCCTGCGGGCCTGCGGCCGCACCGGTCTGCGAGGAGTTCATGTTGACGCCCTCGGGGGAGTACAGCCAGTCGATGAACGCCGCGATGCGGGCGGGGTCCTCGGCGCCGGCGCCGATGGCGAGCACCTGCTTGCCGCCGTACACCTCGGCGCCGTAGGAGAAGATCTGCTGGTCGGCCATCGGCGCGAGCTGGAAGCCCTTGCCGTCCGCCATGTTCTGCTCCGTGTTGTACGCGGACTGGCCGAGCCACGGCCACCAGGACAGCAGCACCTGGCCGTTCTGGTACTTCGAGAACATGGTGTCGTAGTTCTGCGTGGTCGACTCGGGGTCGACGAGGCCGCGCTGGTTGGCGTCGAAGTAGAACCGCAGCGCGCGCACGTACTCGGAGTCGGTGTCGACGATGCTCTGGTAGTCGGAGCCGTCCGCCTTGGCGAGCACGAAGCCCATCTCGTCGTAGCCGTAGAGGGTGGTGGGCTGCTTGCCCATCACCATCATGTTGCCGTCCCAGTCCTTGAACAGGGAGATCGCGTACGCCTTCTGGCCGTTCTCGGCCTCCGGGTTCGCCTCCTGCATGTCCTCCAGGACGGGCAGGAGGTCCTCGAGCGTCCCGATCTCGGGGTAGCCGGCCTCGGCGTACAGGTCCCAGCGCAGGTACGGGCCGAACGTCGGCTCCAGGCCCTCCGACGGTTCGGTCGGCTTGATGCTCGACACCGCCGTCGGGAACCCGAAGACGCCGTCCTTGCCCTCGTTGAGCTTGTCCAGCGCCGCGTCGAACGCCGTGGCGTTCGCCATGGAGTCCACGTACGGGGAGGCGTCGAGCACGAGGCCGCCCTCGATGAGCTCGTCGAGCTTCTCGCCCTTGTCGACGACGATCAGGTCGCCGAGGTCGCCGCCCGCGACGCGCGTGTTGTAGAGCGTGTCGCCGCCGCCCGCCACGTTGGGGGCGATGACGTTGAGCTCCATGTTGAACTTGTCCTTGACGACCTTGCCGAACCAGCCGCTCTGCGTGCCCATGTAGTTGGCCAGCCCGTCGAACACGTCGATCGTGATCGGGTCGGCCTGCGACCAGTCCTGGTCGATGCTGACGGTCTCGGCGACCTCCTCGTCGGTCCCCGGGCCCGTGCACGCCGTCAGGGACAGCGCCCCGACCAGCGGCAGGACCAGTGCGGCCGCAACCTTCCTGGAATTCATGACACCCCTTCGTGTTCGATGAGGCACGGTCAGCCCTTGACCGCGCCGAGCATGATGCCCTTGACGAAATACCGCTGGAACATCGGGTAGATGAAGATGATCGGCAGCACGACGAGGACGGCGACGGTCATCCGGATCGACGTCGGCGTCTGCGAGGTCGCGGCCGACACGATGGAGCCGAGGTTGCCCTGGGCGTTCTGCGCCGCCTGCGCCAGGCTGCTCGCCTGGTTCGTGTACGTGTAGAGCAGGTACTGCAGCGAGTAGAGCTTCTGGTCGGTGACGTAGAGCAGCGTGTCCTGGAACGAGTTCCACTGGGCGACGGCGGTGAAGATGGCCACCGTCGCCAGGATCGGCGTCATGTTCGGCAGGATGATCCGGAAGAAGGTCCGGAACGTGCCCGCGCCGTCGATCTCGGCGGCCTCCTGGAGCGAGCGCGGCATCGCCTCGACGTACGTCTTGACGAGGATGATGTTGAACGGCTGCACGATCGCCGGGATGACGTAGACCCAGAACGAGTTGGTCAGGCCGAGGGTCTGCATCGTGATGTACAGCGGGATGAGGCCGGCGCTGAAGTACATGGTGAAGACGGTCAGGCGGTACCACAGGGAGCGCTTCCACATACGTTCCTGCGTGAACATGAACCCGAGGAACGCGGACGCCAGCACCGTCGCGACGGTGCCGATGACGGTCCGTGCGACGGACACGATCGTCGCGTTCGTCAGCCCGTCGAGCCCGAGGATCTGCTGGTAGTTCGACAGGTGCAGCCCCTGCGGCCACAGCCGGACGTCGCCCAGAGCGCTGACGTCGTTCGCGCTGACCGAGTTGATGATGAGGTAGTAGAACGGGTAGGCGCACAGGATCGCGAACAGCAGGAACCCGCTGTAGTTGAGGATCTCGAACGGGATGTCGCGCGCGGTGCGCTGCTCGCTGGGGGACCGGCGCCGCCGGCGGCGGACCGGTGCGGCCGCCGCCGCGGTACCGGGTGCCGGGGCGTCCGGCGTCGTGGTGGCCGTGTCGGGGGCCTGGTGCGTCGTCATCGTCGTCTCGCCTCCGGTCTCAGATGATCGAGGTGCCACGGGCACGCTTGGCGACGGCGTTGGCGGCGACCAGCAGCGCCACGGAGATCAGGCTCTTGAGCATCCCCAGGGCCGTCGCCATCGACAGGCTGTTGCCCGTGATGCCGATGTTGTAGACGTACAGGTCCAGCACCTGGATGTACTCCTTGTTGAACGCGTTCTGGAACACGTAGAACTGCTCCATCCCGTTGTTGAGCATGTTCGCGATGGACAGCACCAGCAGGACGACGTACGTCGGCATGAGCTGCGGGAACGTGATGTACCGCATGAGCTGGAAGCGGTTGGCCCCGTCGATCCGGGCGGACTCGTAGAGGGCCGGGTCGATCGACGTGATGGCGGCGAGGTACATGATCGCGCCCCAGCCGAGGCCCTTCCACAGGCTCCAGAGCAGCATCGTCAGCCAGACGTGCTGGTCGGTGTCGAGGAACTTCAGCGGGGTCGTGATGAGACCCCAGTCGCCGAGCACGGAGTTCACCAGGCCGGTCGTGGAGAACAGCGAGAACGCGATGAGGTAGACGAGCACCCACGAGATGAAGTTCGGGAGCGTCGTGAGGGTCTGCACCGCGTTGCGGAACCACGGCGCCCGGATCTCGTTGAGCAGCATCGCGAAGAACACCGGCAGCAGCGACGTGGCGAAGCCGAGAAAGCTCATCGCGAGCGTGTTCGCCAGCACCTGCCCGAGCTGCTGGAGCTGCGCGGGCGAGGAGACCAGCATCTCGAACCACTGGAGGCCCACGAACTCGCTGCCGGTCAGGCCGAGCGCCGGCTTGTAGTCGTAGAACGCGGTGGCCCAGCCGGCCAGCGGCAGGTACGAGAACAGGAACACCAGGACGAGGAACGGCGCGATGAGCCAGAACATCGTCTTGGACGACCGGGCGTTCGAGGCCGGCTTGCGCCCCCGGCGTGCGCGGCCCGGGCGGGAGCCGGTGCGGCGCCCGTCGGCGGGCAGCACCGCGGCCGCGGCCTGCGCCGGTGCGGGCGCTCCCGTCGTCGCCGGGGTTCCCTGCGTGAGACTCACCTGTCACTCCCTCGTGATGGCTCAGCGCGACGACGAACACTGTCGAAGCGCTTCGAATAGATATCACCGTCGAGGGTCGCCGCGCAATGGGTCCGGCGCATCCCGCACCGATCCGTGACCTTCCCGCCGCGGCGCCGGGGACGCACGACGGCCGCCGTCCGAGGGTCCGGACGGCGGCCGCCGACAGCAGGGAGAGGGGTCGGGTCAGCGCCCCGCGGCGCCCCCCCGCGCGGTGAGGACCGGCGTCAGCAGCCGCGTCTCGGCGGGCTGCTCGCCGTCGAGACGCGCCGTCACCATGTCGACCGCCACGCCGCCGATCACCTCGCCGGGGATGTCGATGCTCGTCAGCGCGAACGCCTGCGCCGTCGCCACCGCCGTCGGGCACAGCGCCACCACCGGGACGTCGTCCGCCGCGGCGAGGCCGTGCTCCGCCAGCCGGCCCAGCACGTGCGGGAGCGCCTGCTCGTTGTGCACGAAGAACCCCGTCGTCCCCGGTGCGCGCTCCAGCACCGCGTCCACCGCCCGGCGGGCGCCGTCGGGCGTCGTCTCGCAGGCCTCGACCACCCCGACCAGGTCGCGCGCGCCGCACGTCGCCGACCAGCCGCGGATCACGCGGTCCGCGTAGCTCGTGTGCCGCGCCAGGACCGCCGCCGGCGGACCGATCAGCGCGACCTCCCGGTGCCCCGCGTCGGCGAGGTGCCCCGCGGCGAGCCGGCCCGCCGCCTCGAAGTCCAGGTCCACGCAGCTCAGTCCCGCCGGGTCGTGGGGCAGCCCGATGAGCACCGTCGGCTGGCGCAGCGCCCGCAGCACCGGGACGCGCGGGTCGTCCGCCTCGACGTCCATGACGATGATCGCGTCCACCATCGACCCGGCCGCCACCCGCTCCAGGCCGCCGGTGTCGTCCTGGGTGAGCAGCAGCACGTCGTGGTCCGCCTCGCGGGCGCGCGTGACGACGCCCGTGACGAACTGCATCACGACCGACACGTCGACGCCCGCCCGCAGCGGCACCATGAGGCCGATGACGTTGGTCCGGCTCGACGCCAGGGCGCGCGCCCCCGCGTGCGGTCGGTAGCCGAGGTCGGCGATGGCCTCCTCGACCCGCTTGCGCGTCGGGGCGGAGATCGAGCGCTTCCCGGACAGGACGTAGGAGACCGTCGACGCGGAGACACCGGCGGCCTTGGCGACGTCCTCGATGGTGGGCACGGTCGGCTCCTCAGGGCGTGGTGCCGACGGCGGGGCCCGGCGCCGAGCGGCGCCCGTCACCGGGGTCGGCGAGGTGACTGGGGTCGAGGGTCAACATAGACCCGGCGGCGACCCGCAGCGTGCGCGGCGACGCCGTCCGGGCGGGCGAAGTTTCCCCGGGCATCGACGGTCGGTCGACGGAAGGCGCTTGCCCCGCGACGGGCGGTCCTGCGGCCAGCGTGAGGGTGACGTCACGGCCGGGCGGGGCGTGCAGCACGACGCGCACCGCGGCGCCGTCCCGCCAGGCGAGGTCCACGCGCAGCCCGCCGCGGGCCCGCAGGCCGGTGACCTCCCCGTCGGGCCACGCCCCCGGGAGCGCCGGGAGCACGTCCAGGTGCGGGACGTCGGCCGTGCCCCGGTGGGACTGCAGCAGCAGCTCCGCGACGCCCGCCACCAGCCCGCAGTTCCCGTCGAGCTGGAACGGCGGGTGCGCGCTGAACAGGTTCGGGTACAGGCCGCCCCGGTGACCCACCCCCTCCACCGCCGGTCGCAGCGCCAGGGCCACCTGCTCGTGGGCCTGGTCGCCCCGGCCGAGTCGCGCCCACAGTGCGAGGCGCCACGCCAGCGACCACCCCGTCGACTCCCGGCCCCGCAGCTCCAGGGTCCGTGCGGCGGCCGCCGCCAGGTCCGGGGTCGTCGTCGGGTCCAGCGTGCCCAGCGGGAACAGCCCCACCAGGTGCGACAGGTGCCGGTGCTCCGGCTGGGCCTCCGGCAGCTCCGCGCCCCACTCCAGCAGCTCGCCGCGTGCACCCACGCGGTGGTCCGGCAGGGCCGCCGCGACCGCCGTCAGCTCCGCCAGCCACGGCTCGTCGGCCTCGTCGAGACCGAGCAGCCCGGCCGCCTCGCGGCACGCCCCGGCCAGCCAGCGCACCAGGGCCACGTCCATCGTGGCGTCCGTCGTCACCGCCGCCGGCTCGCCGTCGGGCGCCACGAAGGTGTTCTCCGGCGACGTCGACGGACTCAGTCGCGCCCTCGCCCGCGAGGTAGTACCTCCGGTCCCGAGGTCGTACCCCCGGGGCACGACCTCGGGACCGGAGGTACTACCTCGCGGCGGGGCCGGAGCGACCTGCACCCAGTCCAGGGCGAACAGCGCCGCCCCCCGGAGCGCGTCCCAGGACTCCCGCAGCGCGGCGTCCGCGGCCACCCGGTCCGTCGCGAACCGGTGGTGCTCCACCACGTGCTGCACCAGCCACCAGCCCGCCGACGCCCACGCCGACCACTGCGCGGCGCCCTCGCCAGCACCGACCGGCGCCGCGTGCCCCCACGCGTCCGAGTTGTGGTGCGCCGTCCACCCGCGCGCCCCGTACAGGCCGGCCGCGACCCGCGCCCCCGGACCCGCGGCGAGCCCGCGCACGAACGCCAGCAGCGGCTCGTGGCACTCCGGCAGCCCGGTCGTCTCGGCCGCCCAGTAGACCATCTGGAGGTTGATGTTCAGCGTGTAGGCGCTGCTCCAGGGGCCCGGCAGCCACGGGTTCCACAGCCCTTGCAGCGTCGCCGGCAGACCCCCCGGCCGCGACGACGACAGCAGCAGGTAGCGCCCGTGGTGGAACACCAGCGCCGCGAGGCCCGGGTCGGGCCGGTGCTCGGCCGCCGCCACCCGGCGGTCCGTCGTGAGGTCGGCCGCACCGGTGGCGGACGGCAGCACCAGCCGGGTCCGGTCGTACAGCTCCCGGTGCGCCGCGACGTGCACGCCGCGCAGGCGCTCGCGGACGGCGGACGGCTCCGTCGTGGCCCGCCGGTCGAGGGGGTTCCCGGCCGCGTCGCCCGCGGCGAGCTGCTCCGCGAGGCGCTCGGCGACGGGTGCGGCGTCGGCTGCCCCGGGCGGGTCGGTCGTCGCGGCCGCCATGAGCAGGACGTGGGTCGTCGCGGTTCCGGTGCGCAGCGCGCCGTCCGCGACGACGGCCGCGTCGTCCCCCACGGCGCGGACCGCGACCGCGCCCCGGCGTCCGGTCGGCCCGTATTGCACGGTGCTGCCGCCGGGGGCGTGGCCCGGCGAGACGTCGACGGGCAGGTCGACGACGTGCACGAGCTGCCCGGCGCCCGGCCCGGCGAGGTCGTGGGGCTCGGCCGCGGTGCGCAGCAGGCTCTCGAGGCGCACCGTCACGCGCACCGGCCGGTCCGCGCGCACGGTGTGGACGATCGCCCCGCCGGTGGCGTCGGCCCACGTCTCCTGGACGACGGTACCCGTGGCGGGCGTCCACCAGCGGTGCGTCGCGACCGCGGTGCGCAGGTCGAGCTCGCGCACCGCGGCCGGCGGCTGGTCCGGGGACCCCTGCGCGGTCCCGCCGGCGGACGCGCCCGTGCCGGGACCGGCGCCGGGAGCGGGGGAGGGCGTGGCGTCGTCGCCGGGTGTCGTCGGGGGAGCGGCGGCCGTCACGGTGACGTCGGCCTCGGCGAGCGGTAGGTAGGCCTGCGACCAGGGGGCCTGCAGGGCGGCGAGCAGCCGCTCGGCCTCGCGCACGTCACCCGCGTCGACGGCGCGGCGCACCGCGGCGAGGTGCTCGGGTCCGCGGGCCTGCACGCCGGCGAGGGGGTCGGGGGTGGGCAGGCCCGACCAGGCGGTGCCGTCGTTGATCCAGAGGTGCTCCGTGCCGGGTCTGCCCGCGCACATGGCGGCCCGGTGGCCGTTGCCCACGGGAACGGCCTCGAGCCAGGTGGCGGCCGGGGCGTCGTACCAGAGCCGGTGCAGGTCGTCGGGCAGATGCGGGTCGGCCGCGTCGTCCCGTGGTGGCAGGGCTGGGGGTTCGGCGCCGGGCCGAGGGGCGTCCGGCGGGGGTCCGGCGGGGGTGGCGGGACGGGGCTGGTGGCGACGCTGGACACCTGGCATCGGCCCAGGCTAGCGTGCGCTCGAAGCGCTTCGACAGCGGGGTCGGGCGACGACCCGAGGAGGCGACGGTGCCCAGCACGGACCGTACGACGACGGCGGCGACGGCGGCGTCCGGCGGCCCGCCCGCCGGACGCTTCGCTGCGCTGACCCACGACCTCGGCCTCCTCTACGGCGGCGACTACAACCCCGAGCAGTGGGGCCCCGACGTCTGGCGCGAGGACGCCCGGCTCATGCGCGAGGCGGGGGTCAACCTCGTCACCGTCGGCGTGTTCTCGTGGGCCCGCTACGAGCCCCGCCCGGGCGTGCGCGACTTCGCCTGGCTCGACGAGGTCCTCGACGTCCTCCACGCGGCCGGCGTCGCCGTCGACCTCGCCACCCCGACGGCGTCGCCACCCGCCTGGCTCGGGCACCGGCACCCGGACACCCTGCCGGTCGACGTCGACGGCGTGCGCCTCGTGGCGGGTTCGCGCAACCACTTCTCCCCGGCCTCCCAGGTCTACCGGGACCATGCGCTCGCGATCACCCGCGACCTGGTCGCGCGGTACGCCGGGCATCCCGCGGTGCGGATGTGGCACGTCGGCAACGAGCTCGGCCAGGTCTGCTTCGGCGACGAGTCCGCCGCGCGGTTCCGCGACTGGCTGCGCGCCCGGTACGGCACGGTCGAACGCCTCAACGCCGCGTGGGGCACCGCGTTCTGGTCGCAGGCGTACGGGTCGTTCGACGAGATCCTGCCGCCGCGCCGCATGGTCTACCACGTCAACCCGACGCAGGCCCTCGACTTCCGGCGCTACTCCTCGGACCTGCTGCTCGACCTCTACCGCGAGCAGCGCGACGTGATCCGCGCCGCCGATCCGGACGTGCCCGTCACCACGAACTTCATGGGGTTCTTCCCGCTGGTCGACTACTGGTCGTGGGCGGGCGACCTGGACGTCGTGGCGGACGACCAGTACCCCGACCCCGGCGACCCGCACGCCCCGGCGGACTCCGCCCTGGTCCAGGACCTCATGCGATCCCTGGGCGGTGGCGACCCGTGGGTGCTCATGGAGCAGGCGACGGGCGCCGTGAGCTGGCGCGAGCACAACCTGCCCAAGAGCCCGGAGCGGTCGCGGCTGGAGTCGTTGCAGGCGGTGGCCCGCGGGGCCGACGGCGTCTGCTTCTTCCAGTGGCGGGCCTCGCGGGCCGGCGCCGAGCGGTTCCACTCGGCGATGCTCCCGCACGCCGGCACTGACACGCGCGTGCACGCGGGGGTGCGCCGCCTCGGGGCGGACCTGCGGCGGCTGCGTCCGGTGACCGGCGGCCGGGTGGAGGCGCGGGTGGTGCTGCTGTTCGACTGGGAGTCGTGGTGGGCCGCCGAGGAGCAGGCGCGTCCCACGGCCCGGCTGAGCGTGCTCGAGCAGGTCCGGTCCTGGTACCGGCCGCTGTGGGCGGCGGGGGTCGCGGTGGACCTCGCCCCGCCGGGCGCGGACCTCACCGGCTACGACGTCGTCCTCGTGCCGCAGTCGTACGTGCTCACCGAGGAGGCAGCCGCAGGGCTCGAGGCCGCGACGCACCGGGGCGCGAGCCTCGTCGTCGGGCCCTTCTCCGGCGTCGCGGACGCCGACGCGCAGGTCCGCACAGGCCGGTTCCCCGTGCTGCTGCACGACGTGCTCGGCGTGAGCGGCGAGGAGTGGGTGCCGCTGCCCGACGAGGGCGTCCCGCTCGACGTGGACCCGGACCTGGTGGTCGAGGCTTCGGCGGCCCCGCGGGCGACGACGTTCGGCGAGCTGCTGCGTGCCGACGGCGCCGACGTGCTGGCGACGTTCGCCGCGGGGCACCTCGCCGGCGCGCCGGCGGTGACCCGCCACGTGCTGCCCGGGGGCGGGGCGGCCTGGTACGCCGGGGCGGTGCTCCCGGAGCGGGTGCTCGGCGCCGTCCTCGACCAGGCGCTCGACGCCGCCGGGGTGCGGGGCGTGCTGCCCGGGCTCGTGGCGCTGCCGGGCGTGGAGGCGGTGCGGCGCGGCGACCTGCTGTTCGTCCTCAACCACTCGGGCGGCACCGTGCGCGTGCCGGTGCCCGGTCCGGCGGTCGACCTCCTCACGGGCACGAAGGCCGACGACGAGGTCGTCCTGGGGCCGTGCGACGTCGTCGTCCTGGACCTGGGCGACGCATGAGCGGCGCCGTGGACGACGCCGGTCTCGAATCGGTACGACCGGCGTCGTCGCAACGGTCCCGCACCTCTTGACGGAACCTGCTGCCTCGCACATACTCGGCTGTCGAAGCGCTTCGACATCGACGTCGACGACGCCCACCCGCTGACCCTCGGCACCGGCCGCCGCGCGTGCGGGCAGGCGGACCCCGCCGGACGATGGACCTCGACGAGAAGGTGACCCACGATGAAGTTCACCGACGGCTACTGGCTGTCCCGGCCCGGTCTGCACCCGCTCTACGCGGTCGAGGTGGACGACGTCCGCGTCGACGAGGCGGCGGGCACCATGACCGTGTACGCCCCGACCGTGACGATCCGGCACCGCGGCGACACGCTCAACCGGCCGATGCTGACCCTGACGTACTCCTCGCCGGCGCCGGGCGTCGTCACCGTGCGCGTGGAGCACCACGCCGGCGGCGTGCACCGCGGCCCCGACTTCGCCCTGCACCGCGAGCCGGGCTTCCGTCCCGTCGTCAAGGTCGACGAGGTCGCCGGCGTCCTGGAGACCGGCGAGCTCGCCGTCCGCGTGCACCGCCACGGCCCGTGGCGGGTCGACTTCGAGCACGCCGGGGAGGTCGTCACGTCGTCGCTGCCGAAGTCCGTGGCGTCGGTCTCGGCGGACGCCGGCGGGCGCTGGGTGCACGAACAGCTCGCCCTCGCACCGGGCGAGCACGTCTACGGGCTGGGGGAGCGCTTCGGTCCGTTCGTCAAGAACGGCCAGGAGGTCGACGTCTGGAACGCCGACGGCGGCACCTCCAGCGAGCAGGCCTACAAGAACGTGCCGTTCTACGTCACCAGCCGCGGGTACGGCGTCTTCGTCGACCACCCCGAGAAGGTGTCGCTCGAGGTCGCCACCGAGGTGAACTCCCGCGTCCAGCTGTCCGTCCCCGGTGAGACGCTCACGTACCACGTCATCGCGGGGCCCACGCCGAAGGACGTCCTGACCCGCTACACCGCCCTCACCGGGCGGCCGCCGCGCGTGCCGGACTGGTCGTACGGGCTGTGGCTGTCGACGTCGTTCACCACCGACTACGACGAGCAGACCGTCAACGCCTTCATCGACGGCATGGCCGAGCGGGACCTGCCGCTGAGCGTCTTCCACTTCGACTGCTTCTGGATGCGCGAGTACCAGTGGTGCGACTTCACGTGGGACCCGCGCACGTTCCCCGACCCCGAGGGGATGCTCGCGCGCCTGCACGACCGCGGCCTGAAGGTGTGCCTCTGGATCAACCCGTACATCGCGCAGCGCTCGCCGCTGTTCGCCGAGGCCGCCGAGCGCGGCTACCTGCTGCGCACCTCCGACGGCGGCACCTGGCAGTGGGACCTGTGGCAGGCGGGCATGGGGCTGGTCGACTTCACCAACCCCGACGCGACCGACTGGTACCTCGGCCATCTGGAGCGGCTGCTCGACCAGGGCGTCGACTGCTTCAAGACGGACTTTGGCGAGCGGGTGCCCACCGACGACGTCGTCTGGTTCGACGGGTCCGACCCGCAGAGGATGCACAACTACTACGCGCAGGCCTACAACGAGGTCGTGTTCGGCCTGCTGCGCCGTCGCCGCGGCGAGGGGGAGGCGGTGCTGTTCGCGCGGTCGGCGACGACGGGCGGGCAGACGATGCCGGTGCACTGGGGCGGCGACTGCGACTCGCAGTTCTCCTCCATGGCCGAGACGCTGCGTGGCGGGCTGTCGCTCGCGATGTCCGGGTTCGGCTACTGGAGCCACGACATCGGCGGGTTCGAGGGCACCCCCGACGCCGAGGTGTTCAAGCGGTGGCTCGCGTTCGGCCTGCTGTCCAGCCACTCGCGGCTGCACGGGTCGAGCTCGTACCGGGTGCCGTGGGCGTTCGACGACGAGGCGGTGGACGTCGCACGCCGGTTCACGCACCTCAAGATGCGGCTCATGCCGTACCTGGGTGCCGCCGCCGAGGAGGTCGTCGGCGCGGGGGTGCCGCTGATGCGACCGATGCCGCTGGAGTTCCCCGGCGACCGCTCGACGTTCGGCATCGACACGCAGTACATGCTGGGCGGCGCGCTGCTGGTCGCGCCGGTGTTCTCGGCCGCCGGGGACGTCGAGGTGTACGTCCCGGAGGGCACGTGGACGTCGTTGCTCACGGGGCAGCAGGTGACCGGGCCGCGCTGGGTCCGGGAGCGGCACGCCGCGGACTCCCTGCCGCTCTACGTGCGCCCGGGCACCGTGCTCCCGGTCGGGGCGCGGACCGACCGGCCGGACTACGCGTGGGCCGACGGCGTCGAGCTGCGCCTCTTCGAGCTCCCCGACGGGTACGACGCCGTGACGGCCGTCCCGACCCGCGGGGGCGGGGAGCACGTGCGGTTCCACGTCCGGCGCGTGGGCGACGAGGTCCAGGTGTCGTCCGACGACGCGCCGGGGGACTGGTCCGTCCGCACCGGTGACGTGGTCGTCGCGGCGTCCGGTGCGGCATCGGTGACCCTCGCGCTGTGAGCCGCGCCGCGCCCGTCGTCGTCCTGCGCGCGGGACGACGACGGGCCCGGCGGACCACCGGTGCGACGCGAGCCGCGCCGTCCGGCACGGATGGTGGATCCGGCGTCCGCCGCACGCTAGTATCGAATCGATTCGTGGGAACGCTCCCACTCACCGGGCGCGACGCCGTCGCGCCGACCACCAGGAGGTAGACCACCGATGAGCACCACCCCGGGCCACGCCACCGGCGCCGCGGCCCCGACCTCGTCCCCGTTCCCCGCCGACTTCCTCTGGGGCACGGCCACCGCCGCGTACCAGATCGAGGGTGCCGCCGCCGAGGGCGGTCGTGGCCCCTCCATCTGGGACACCCTCAGCCGCGTCCCGGGCGCCGTCGTGAACGGTGACACCGGCGACGTCGCCTGCGACCACTACCACCGCTGGGCCGAGGACGTCGACCACCTCGCCCGCCTCGGCGTCGGCGGCTACCGCCTGTCGATCTCCTGGTCGCGCGTCCAGCCCGGCGGCAGCGGGCCCCTCAACCCCGAGGGGGTCGAGTTCTACCGGAACCTCCTCGACGCCCTGCGCGAGCGTGGCATCACCCCGTACGTCACGCTCTACCACTGGGACCTCCCGCAGGAGCTCGAGGACGCCGGCGGCTGGGCCAACCGGGACACCGCGTACGCGTTCGCGCAGTACGCCCGGGCCATGGCCACCGAGCTCGGCGACCGCGTCGAGATGTGGACCACCCTCAACGAGCCCTGGTGCTCCGCCTACCTCGGCTACGCGTCGGGCGTGCACGCCCCCGGGCGCACCGAGCCCGCCGCGGCGCTCGCCGCCGTGCACCACCTCAACCTCGCCCACGGCCTCGCCGTCCGGGCGATCCGCGAGGTGCTGCCCGCCGCGAAGTGCTCCGTGACGCTGAACCTGCACGTGCTGCGCCCCGCGTCCGGCTCCGCCGCCGACGCCGACGCCCTGCGGCAGATCGACGGGCTCGCCAACCGCGTGTTCCTCGGGCCGCTCCTGGACGGGGAGTACCCGGCCGACGTCCTCGCCGACACCGCGAGCGTCTCCGACTGGTCGTTCGTGCAGGACGGCGACCTCGAGATCACCCGGCAGCCGCTCGACGTGCTCGGGGTCAACTACTACTCGACCACCCGCGTGCGCCGGTTCACCGGCGAGGGCGAGCCGGTGCGGGCCGACGGCCACAAGACCACCACGGTCTCGCCCTGGGTGGCCGCCGACGACGTCGAGTTCCTCCCGCTGCCCGGCCCACACACGGCCATGGGGTGGAACGTGGAGCCGGCCGGCCTCACCGAGCTGCTGCTCGACCTGCACCGCACCTACCCCGACCTGCCGCTCGCCGTCACGGAGAACGGTGCCTCCTTCGAGGACACCGTCGTCGAGGACCCGGCGCTCGGCATCGCCCGCGTGCACGACCTCGCCCGCGTCGCGTACCTGCGCGACCACGTGGCCGCCGTCGCCGACGCGATCGCCGCCGGTGCCGACGTCCGCGGCTACTTCGCATGGTCGCTCATGGACAACTTCGAGTGGGCGTACGGCTACTCCAAGCGGTTCGGCATGCTCCACGTCGACTACCCCACGGGTGAGCGCACGTGGAAGAACTCCGCCTACTGGTACGCGCGGCTCGTGCGCACCGGCCGGATCCCCGGGGTCTTCGAGGCGCAGCCCGCCTGACCCTCGGACCTCCTGCCGACCGGCAGGCCCACGACGCGCCCGGTGTGCCCGACACGCCGGGCGCGTCGTCGTCCGGGGAACGTCCGGCGGTCGCTCCGGACGTCCGGGCCGAGCTCGTCGTCGGGTCCGCCGGGAGGGTCGTCCGCGGTGTGCACACCTGTGGACGGAGCGGCGTCCACAGGTGTGGACGCCGGGGCCCGGACGGCGTCGTCGCAGGCCTCGGCGAGGGTCGTCCCGGTGGACGACGGCGGTGGACGACAGGGGTGTCAGAGGCGGCTGGGAGCATGGTCCACAGGGTCTCCCCGGGGCCCGCAGAGGCCTCCGGGGGCAGGGTGACACGGTGGAAATCACACCGTTGGCAACACAACATGTCGTAGGCGAGCGGGCGGCGAACACTAGGTGTAGTGTTTGGAGCACGTCGGGGGCCCAGCCCTCGCGGAGGATCACATCGGCGTAGTTGCACCGGTGTCGTCCCTGGTCGGGGCCCTGTCGCAGGGCTCGCCGGACCACGGCCGACCGCCCGGGAACCGCCCACGAACCACAGACATTTCACGGGCCGCCAGGTGGGCGGCGGACGAGGGGGAGACCGACATGAGCGTCACCGTCTACAGCAAGCCGGCGTGCGTGCAGTGCGATGCGACCTACCGGGCCCTGGACCGCAAGGGCGTCGAGTACACCGTCGTCGACATCACGCAGGACGCCGAGGCGCTCGAGATGGTCCGCGGTCTCGGTTACCTCCAGGCGCCCGTCGTCGTCGCCGGCGAGGACCACTGGTCGGGCTTCCGCCCCGACCGGATCTCCTCGGTGGCCGCACAGCAGGCCGTCACGGCCTGACGAGCTCCGGCCCGGTCGCGGGCGCAACCTCGCGACCGGGCCGGCACCACGTACGTCCGAACGGGGGAGAGCGACATGTCATCGCTCGTGTACTTCTCCAGCGTCTCGGAGAACACGCACCGGTTCGTCCAGAAGCTCGGCTTCCCCGAGCAGGGCGTGCCGGTGCACCGCATCCCGCTGCGACCGAGCGACGGGTTCCTCACCGTGGACGAACCGTACGTGCTCATGGTCCCCACCTACGGGGGCGGCAACGAGGGCGGAGCCGTGCCGCGTCAGGTCCGCAGGTTCCTGGGCGACGCGCACAACCGGTCGTTGATCCGCGGCGTCATCGCGGCGGGCAACACCAACTTCGGCGCTGCGTACTGCATCGCCGGCGACATCATCGCGGCGAAGTGCCAGGTGCCATACCTGTATGCCTTCGAGCTGCTCGGCACGACGGAGGACGCCCAGCGCGTCCGAGACGGATGGGGACGATTTTGGCAACGACAGTCACTGATCTCGGCGTGAGCACCGCGCCCGACACGGACGCGCAGGTCGTCCTCCCGCAGGCCGACCTCGACTACCACGCGCTCAACGCGATGCTCAACCTCTACGGACCGGACGGCAAGATCCAGTTCGACAAGGACCGCGAGGCGGCCTCCGCGTACTTCCGGCAGCACGTCCTGCCGAACACGATCGAGTTCGACACGCTCGACGCCAAGCTCGACCACCTTGTCGAGAACAAGTACTACGACCCGGCCGTGCTGGACAAGTACTCCCGGGCCTTCGTCAAGGAGCTGTTCCAGCGCACCTACGCCGCCGGGTTCCGCTTCGAGTCGTTCCTCGGCGCGTTCAAGTACTACACGTCGTACACGCTGAAGACGTTCGACGGGAAGAAGTACCTGGAGCGCTTCGAGGACCGCGTCTCCATGGTCGCGCTCGGCCTGGCCGACGGCGACGAGCAGATGGCCCGCGACATCGTCGACGAGGTCATCGCCGGCCGATTCCAGCCCGCCACCCCCACGTTCCTCAACGTCGGCAAGGCGCAGCGCGGCGAGCCCGTGTCCTGCTTCCTGCTGCGCATCGAGGACAACATGGAGTCCATCGCGCGCGGCATCAACTCCGCGCTGCAGCTCTCCAAGCGTGGCGGCGGCGTCGCCCTGCTGCTCAGCAACGTGCGCGAGCACGGCGCGCCCATCAAGCACATCGAGAACCAGTCGTCCGGCGTCATCCCCGTGATGAAGCTTCTCGAGGACTCCTTCTCGTATGCCAACCAGCTCGGGGCGCGCCAGGGCGCCGGCGCGGTGTACCTGCACGCGCACCACCCCGACATCATGCGGTTCCTCGACACCAAGCGGGAGAACGCGGACGAGAAGATCCGCATCAAGACCCTCTCGCTCGGCGTGGTCATCCCGGACATCACGTTCGAGCTGGCCAAGCAGAACGCCGACATGCACCTGTTCAGCCCGTACGACGTCGAGCGCATCTACGGCAAGCCGTTCGCGGACATCTCCGTCACGGAGAAGTACGACGAGCTCGTCGCCGACGACCGGATCCGCAAGACCACGATCAAGGCGCGCGACTTCTTCCAGACGATCGCCGAGCTCCAGTTCGAGTCCGGCTACCCGTACGTCATGTTCGAGGACACGGTGAACCGCGCCAACCCCATCGAGGGTCGCATCACCCACTCGAACCTGTGCTCCGAGATCCTCCAGGTCTCCACGCCGTCGACGTTCCACGAGGACCTGTCCTACGACCACGTCGGCCGGGACATCTCCTGCAACCTCGGCTCGCTGAACATCGCCAGGACGATGGACTCCCCGGACTTCGGCCGGACCATCGACACCGCGATCCGCGCGCTCACCGCCGTGTCCGACCAGACCAGCATCGAGTCCGTGCCGTCGATCAAGCGGGCCAACGAGCTCGGGCACGCCATCGGCCTCGGTCAGATGAACCTGCACGGCTACCTCGCGCGCGAGCGGATCCACTACGGCTCCGACGAGGGCGTCGACTTCACCAACATCTACTTCTACACCGTCGCCTACCACGCGATCGCGGCCTCCAACCGCCTCGCCAAGGAGCGCGGCCGCGCCTTCGGCAGCTTCGCCACCTCCACGTACGCGACCGGCGAGTACTTCGACAAGTACACCGACCGCGTCTGGGAGCCGGCCACCGAGCGCGTCGCCGCCCTCTTCGCGGACGCCGGCGTGCACATCCCCACGCAGGACGACTGGCGCGAGCTCAAGGCGTCCGTCATGGAGCACGGCATCTACAACCAGAACCTCCAGGCCGTGCCGCCCACCGGCTCCATCAGCTACATCAACCACTCCACGTCGTCGATCCACCCCGTCGCCGCGAAGATCGAGATCCGCAAGGAGGGCAAGCTCGGGCGCGCGTACTACCCGGCGCCCTTCATGACGAACGACAACCTGGAGTACTACCAGGACGCGTACGAGATCGGCTACGAGAAGATCATCGACACCTACGCGGCGGCCACCCAGCACGTCGACCAGGGCCTGTCGCTCACGCTGTTCTTCCCGGACACCGTCACCACCCGCGACGTCAACAAGGCGCAGATCTACGCCTGGCGCAAGGGCATCAAGACGCTCTACTACATCCGGCTCCGTCAGCTCGCGCTGGAGGGCACGTCCGTGGAGGGTTGTGTCAGCTGCATGCTGTAGGGATTGGTCATGGCGACGCAGCTTCCAGGCAGGCAGAGGCCCGTGGGAATCATCTACGGCATCCGACTCAAGGACTCGAACGAGTACCGGTACATCGGACTGACGACCTGGAGTTCGTCGCGTCGCTTGCGGCGACACCTCAGCAATGCACGAGCCGGCCGGAAGACCCCGTACTACGACTGGCTGCGCAAGCATCAGGAGGACGTGGTGGTCGACCAGCTCTACACCGAGCGCGAGAGCCTGACGAGGCTCGGGGAAGCTGAGATCCTCTGGATCGCCGCACTGCGTGCCGAGGGCCATCGGCTGCTCAACCTCTCCGCCGGTGGGCTCGGGCCCACCGGCGTGGTGTGGACCGACGAGATGCGCGAAGCCGCAAGGCAGCGGTCGACCGGACGGAAGGGAGTGAGCAGGCCCGGGCCGCTCGGGCCCTTCTACGGGATGCAGCACACGCCGGAGCAGAGGGCGAAGTGGTCGCGGGACCGCAAGGGAACGTTCGTCGGTCCCGCGAACCCGAACTACGGGAAGTTCGGCGAGGACCACCCGAGCTTCGGGCACACCATGTCGCCCGAGTCGCGTGCGGTGCTCTCAGAGATGCGCCGCGGCGAGCGGAATCCGAACTTCGGGAAGAAGGCGAGCCCGGAGACGCGCGCGAAGATGTCCGCCGCGCAGAAGGGCGTGCCCAAGCCGTCGAGCGCCCGGAGCGCTCACACTCGGTACCACACGAACCAAGGCCGTACGAGCCCTACCTGCAAGTTCTGTATCTCGGACGCGCAGAGCAACTGACGCGTCGACCTGAAGGAGACGACCTGGCATGGCACCCACAGGGAAGCTGAAGCTCATCGATCGCGTCAGTGCGATCAACTGGAACCGCGTGCAGGACGAGAAGGACCTCGAGGTCTGGGACCGGCTCGTCGGCAACTTCTGGCTGCCCGAGAAGGTGCCGGTGTCGAACGACATCCAGTCGTGGAACACCCTGTCGGACGCCGAGAAGCTCATGACGACCCGGGTGTTCACGGGGCTGACGCTGCTCGACACCATCCAGGGGACCGTCGGCGCCGTCTCGCTCATCCCGGACGCCCTCACCCCGCACGAGGAGGCGGTGTACACCAACATCGCGTTCATGGAGTCGGTGCACGCCAAGAGCTACTCCTCGATCTTCTCCACCCTGATCTCCACCAAGGAGATCGACGCCGCGTTCGCGTGGTCCGAGGAGAACCCGTACCTGCAGCGCAAGGCCGAGATCGTCCTCGAGTACTACCGCGGCGACGACCCCCTCAAGCGCAAGGTCGCCTCGACGATGCTCGAGTCGTTCCTCTTCTACTCCGGATTCTTCGCGCCCATGTACTGGTCGAGCCGCGCCAAACTCACCAACACGGCCGACCTCATCCGCCTCATCATCCGCGACGAGGCCGTGCACGGGTACTACATCGGCTACAAGTTCCAGAAGAGCCTCGCGAAGCTCACGCCGGCCGAGCAGGACGAGATGAAGGCCTACACCTTCGACCTGCTCTTCGAGCTCTACGAGAACGAGGTCGAGTACACCGACTCCCTGTACGGAGAGCTCGGCCTCACCGAGGACGTCAAGAAGTTCCTGCGCTACAACGCCAACAAGGCCCTCATGAACCTGGGCTACGAGGCGCTGTTCCCCAAGGACGAGACCGACGTCAACCCGGCCATCCTCGCCGCGCTCAGCCCCAACGCCGACGAGAACCACGACTTCTTCTCCGGCTCGGGCTCGTCCTACGTCATCGGCAAGGCCGTCGAGACCGAGGACGACGACTGGGACTTCTGAGTCGCCCGGTACGAACGGGCCCGCACGCTCTCGGCGTGCGGGCCCGTTCTGCGTCGGTGCCTCGTCAGGCGACGACGTCGGTGTTCGCGCCCTCGACGGGCGGCTCGGCGGACCACGGGAAGGTGATCCACCTGTCGGTCTCGCGCCACGAGTACGCGGGGCGGATGACGGAACGTGGCTTGGTGTAGAGCACGGCGGCGCGGGCGTCGGCGCCGTGGCCGTCGAGCATCCGCATGACGAGCTCGAGGGTGCGGCCGGAGTCCGCGACGTCGTCGACGACGAGGACGCGCGACCCGGTGAGGTCGGACGTGTCCATGAGCGGCGGCAGGACGCGCGGGTCGTCGAGGGTGCGGCCGATGTCGGTGTAGAACTCGATGTTCATCGTCCCGACGCCCTTGGTGCCGAGCGCGTAGGCGATCGCCCCGCCGGGGACGAGGCCGCCGCGCGCGATCGCGACGACGACGTCGGGCCGGAACCCGTCCGCGACCACCTGCTCGGCGAGGCGGCGCGAGGCCTCCCCGAAGTCGGCCCAGGTGAGGATCTCGCGTGCGGCGTCGTTCGTCATGCGAAGAAACTACCTGCCGCCGAGACGGGCGTCGCCACGACGACGGACGGCCCCGCACCTCCGAGGAGGTGCGGGGCCGTCCGTGCTGACTCGCGGGAACCTGCGCTGACTCGCGCCGGCGTGCGCTGACTCGCGTCAGGTGGCGAGGGACCGGGTCAGTCGGCGTCGAGGATGTCCACGACGAAGACGAGGTCCTGGCCGGCGAGCTCGTTGTCCGCGCTCTCCTCGGCGCCGTACGCCTGCTCGGCGGGGATGACGAGCAGCACCTGGCTGCCGACGGTCTGGCCGGCGAGGCCCTCGGTCCAGCCCTCGATGACGCCCTGCAGCGAGAAGGACGACGGCTCCCCGCGCTCCCAGGAGGAGTCGAAGACCGTGCCGTCGAGCGTCCAGCCGGTGTAGTGGGCGGTCACGGTCTGCTCGGCGGTGACCTCCGCGCCGTCACCCTTGATGAGGGTCTGCGCGACGAGCTTGTCCGGGGCCTCGTAGCCCTCGGGGAACTCGACGGACGGGGCGCCGTCGTCGGCGAGGGTGACGGTGGGCAGGCCCTCGGCGGGCTCGACCGCCTCGCCCTCGGCGCGGGTCGGGATCTCGCGGGCGTCCACGATCTCGATGAGGTTGACCACGGTCGACGGGTTGTTCTCGGCGTCGTAGGTGGGGTTGGCGATGAGGAGGCGCGCCCCGACCTGCTGGCCGGTGAGCGGCTCGGTGAGGAGGTCGAAGCTCGGGTCGCCGAGGACGAAGCTCTGGGGAGCGTCGGTCTCCCAGGTGGAGCCGAGCTTCTGCCCCGCGGCGTCGTAGGCGACGTACTGCATGGTGACCTTCATGCCGTCGGCGAGCTCGGTGCCGTCACCGGCGTCGACGTTGCGGGTCGTCGGCACGGACACGGTGAGGTCGGAGAAGACGAGCTCCGGCTCGGCGCCGGCGTCGCCGTCGACCTCGACGGCCTCGAGCGCCGCGACGTCCTCCGCGGTCGGCTCCGGGGCGGTCGTCGCGTCGGCCGACGCCGACGACTCGGCCGACGCCGAGGCCGACGGCGACGCGTCGTCGCTCGACCCGTCGCTCTCCCCGCAGGCGGTCAGCGTGAGGGTGGCGGCGAGCGTCGCGGCGAGGGCGACGGAGGTTCGGAGCTTCACAGGAGGCCCTTCGATGTCGGCGGCAGTACGGTCGGCGATACGCAAACCCCGGACACTGTAGCGGTCCGACCTGAGCGCGGGCAGTGAGCCGCCGGCGCACGGCGGACGCGGGACAATAGGACGCATGCCGAACCGCCGACCCTCTCGCAAGCGTCCCTGGAACGCCGAGCACCCCGAGCTGGATGTCGAGCGGGCGCGCGGGGGAGTGCGGCACGTCGACGGGCGCGACGGGCAGTGGACGGTGCGCCGCGTCACCGGGGACAAGTCCTACATCTGCCCCGCCTGCCACCAGCAGATCCCGCCGGGCACGCCGCACGTCGTCGCGTGGCAGCGGGACGTCGTCGGCGGCGAGGCCGCCGGTCTGGAGGCCCGTCGGCACTGGCACTCCTCCTGCTTCGACCGGCGCGAACGGCTGCGCTGACCTCGCGCGGCACCACGGACGTCAGGCCGCGCCCACCGGGCGAGGGCGCCGGTGCGAACTAGGCTGGAGACGATGAACGACGACGCCGCCACCGGCCACCAGATCCGCTCCCTGACCGTCCTGCCCGGGCGGAGGGAGGACGTCGAGCTGCACACCGCCGACGGCCTCACCCTCGTCGGCGAGCTCGCCCTGCCCGCCGACCGGGACCCCGTCGCGACGCTGCTGACGTTCCACCCGCTGCCCACGCACGGCGGCTACATGGACTCCCACGTGTACCGCAAGGCGGCGTGGCGGCTGCCGGAGCTCGCCGACCTCGCGGTGCTGCGGTTCAACACGCGGGGCACGTCGTCGCCGCGGGGCACGTCCGAGGGGGAGTTCGACGGCGGCGAGGCCGAGCGTTTCGACGTCGCCGCCGCCCTGGAGCTCGCCGAGTTCCGCGAGCTGCCGCGCCCGTGGCTGGTCGGCTGGTCGTTCGGCACCGAGCTCGTACTGAAGCACGGCGCCGACCCGAGCATCGAGGGCGCGATCCTGCTGTCCCCGCCGCTGCACCGCGCCACCGACGCCGACCTCGACCGCTGGGCCGAGTTCGGCAAGCCGCTCGTCGTGCTGGTGCCGGAGCACGACGACTACCTGCAGCCCACCGAGGCGCGCGAGCGCTTCGCCCGGGTGCCGCAGGCCGAGGTGATCGGCGTCGACGGCGCCAAGCACCTGTGGGTGGGGGAGCCCGCCGTGCGTCGCGTGCTCGACGAGATCGTCGCGCACGTCCTGCCCGGCCACCCGCCGCTGCCCACCCACTACGACGGCGAGGTCACCCAGGCCCCGTCCGACGGACCGGTCCCGACGAGAGGATGACGACGATGACGTCCCCGACCCTGGCGTGCCACGTCCTGCGCGACGGCGCGGGCGTCCCGCTGCTGCTGCTGCACGCGTTCCCGTTCGACCACCGCATGTGGGCGCCGGTGGTCACGCACCTGCCGGACGGCCTGCGCGTGCTCGCCGTCGACCTGCCCGGCCACGGGCACAGCGACCTCGGTGGCATCCCGCCCAGCCTCGACGCCGCCGCCGACGCCGTGTACGCGACGATGCGTGCGCAGGGGGAGGGGAACGTCGTCGTGGCGGGGCTGTCGATGGGCGGCTACGTCGCCCTCGCGCTGGCCGACCGGCACCCCGACCTGGTGCACGGCGTCGGGCTGCTCGACACGAAGTCGACCGTCGACCCCGACGAGGTGCGCGCCAACCGCCTGGAGATCGCGCGGACCGTGGAGGACACCCAGACCCTCGACGCGGTCAAGGGGATGCCCGCCAAGGTGCTCGGCCCGACCAGCCACCTGGAGCGGCGCTCGCTCTACCCGACGGTGGACCACTGGATCCGGTCGCAGTCCCCGGCGGGCGTCGCGTGGGCGCAACGGGCGATGGCAGCGCGCCCCGACCGGACGCACGTGGTGGCCGAGTTCGACGGCCCGGTCGCGATCGTCGTCGGGGCCGAGGATCAGATCACCCCGGTGGCGGACGCCAAGCACTTGGCGGCGGCCTCCCGGGACGCGACCCTGACGATCGTGCCCAACGCCGGTCACCTCAGCGCGGTCGAGGAACCGGCCGCCGTCGCGGCGGTGCTCGCCGCGCTGCACACCCGGGCCACGCGCCGCTGAGACCTCGCACGGACGACGACGGCTCGCCCTCGGCGGAGGGCGAGCCGTCGTCGTGCGGGTGTCAGGCCTTCGTGGCCGCGTGCTCCTCGTCGGCAGGGCGCTCGTCGGCGGGCAGCTCGTCGGCGGGCAGCTCGTCCGACGGCTCGTCGGTGCTCTCCTCCGCGGACTGCGTGGAGGCTGCTCGCGCGGCCTGCGCGGGCGTCTGGGTGGTCCCGGCCGGGCGCGCCGCGACCGGGGCCGGCGAGGCCGCGGACGTCGGGGCAGCCGGCGCCTTCACCTCGCCGACCGGCACGGCGCCGGACGACGGCGCGGGCGGCGCAGGCGGCGCGGACGCCGCTGCTGCGAGACCGCTCGCCTGCTCGGTCCCGAGCAGGCCGCGCAGCTCCTCCAGGTAGGAGTTGATCGAGTCGTGCCGGCGGGTGAGGTCCTCGAGCTGGCGCGACGCGGTCGTCCGGCTCTGCTCGGCCTCCGCCTGCGCGTCCGAGACCGTCTGCTCGGCGAACGCCCGCGCCTCGGAGACGATGCGGTCGGCGGTGCGGCGCGCGTCGGCCAGCAGCTCCTTGACGTACGCGTCCGACTCGGTGCGGACCTGGTCCGCCTGGGCCAGGGCGACGGCGACCCGCTTCTCCGCCTCGGCGGCGTGCTCCTCGGCGGCCTGCACCAGCCGCTCCGTCTCGGCCCGCGCCACCTCGTGCCGCTCGGCCGCCTCCGCCTCGACCCGCTCGCGCGTCTGCGCGGCGGACAGCTCGGCGTCGGCCAGGGTCGCCCGCGTCTGCTCGCGGAGCTGCTCGAGCTCGGCGGTCACCGCCGTCGCCGCCTCCGCCGCCTGGTGCTTCGCGTCCGCGACGATCCGCGCGGCCTCGTTGCGGGTGCGCTCCATGAGCCCGGTCGACTCGCGGTCCGCCTCCTCGCGCAGCGCGGCGGCCTCCGCGGCCGCCTCCGCGCGAGCCTGCGCGATCTCCCGCTCCGCGACGACGCGCGCCTCGGTGACCTCGCGCTCGGCCGTGGACCGGAGGGTGCCGATCTCCCGCTCGAGGCTCGCCCGGCGCTCGCTCTCCTCCGTGGCGAGGGTGCTCGAGATGAGGGCCGCCTCGCGCTCCGCGGAGCCGACGAGCTCCTCCGCGCGACGCTGCGCCCCCTGGAGGACGCCGTCGGTCTCGGCCGACGTGGTCGCCCGGACCTCCTCCGCCTCCCGGCGGGCGCTGCCCAGGATCTCCGCCGCCTCGGACTCCGCGCGCTGGCGGACCTGGCCGGCGGAGAGCTTGGCGCGCGCCATGACGTCGGCGGCCTGCTGGTTCGCCTGGGTGAGCACCTCGGCGGCCTGCTCGTCGGCGGTGCGCAGCAGCCGCTCGGCACGGGCGCCCAGGCCCGCGTACGACGGCTTCTCGTTCTCCCGCAGCTGGCGGTGCGCCTCGGCGAGCTCGGACGAGAGCTGCATGGCCCGACCGTCCGTGGCCTCGACGTTGCGTCGGGCCTCGTCCAGCGCCTGCTCCAGGCGGGAGAGCTGGTTCTCGACCGCGGCACGGTCGTAGCCGCGCATGGTGATCGGGAAGAGCGTGCGCTCGTCGGACACGTGGAGACCTCCGTACGTGGTGGGTGTGGCGCCCCGGCACCGGCCAGGATAGTGCGGGCGTCGTGCAGGCGGCACCCCGGGGAGCCCGGCCAGGACGCCCGAGGGTCCCCGTCGGGGCCGACGGCGGCCCCCGCGTGGCCGGGGGAGCGCGGTTCGTGCCAGGCTCAGGGGCATCGGTACCCGACTCGTGAAGGGTTGGTGAACCATCCCGCGTGCCTGCTCCCAGGGGCGGGTGCACCCTCCGGACTCCCTATCCTGAGAAGTCCACGTCGAAGGGAAACTCGGTGCTGCAACGCATTCTCGGTGCCGTCCTGGCCGTCCTCGGTCTGGGCGTCATCGCGTTCGGGGTCGCGTCCGCGACCGTGCTCAAGGAGTCGGACACGGTGGTCGCCACGGCGCGCCCCGCGGGCGACGGCACGGTCGTCGTCACCGACCCCGGGGTGCTGGGCATGGTCGGCACGGACGTCACGGTGACCGCCTCGGTGCCGGACGGCCAGCAGGTGACGCTCGTCGTCGGCCGCGACGTCGACGTGCAGGGCTGGCTCGGTGACGACGCCTACACGCGCGTCACGGGCATGACCGACTGGGAGACGCTGTCGACGACGGCCGTCGCCGCCGCCGAGCCCGAGGAGGGCGAGGAGGCGGACGCCGAGGCCGAGGAGGCCGCGCCCGAGCTGCTCGACCCGCGCGGTTCCGACCTGTGGGTGAACGAGCAGACCGAGCCCGGCGAGGTCACCCTGCGCTGGAGCGACCGGCCCGGCCCGTGGGTCCTCATGGCGGCGGCCACCGGTGCCGCCCCCGCCGAGGACGGTGCCGCGCAGGACGACGCGGCGGCCGACGACGCGGCCCCGGAGGAGACCGCCGCGACCGCACCCACGCTCCAGCTCACCTGGGTGCGCGACGTCGCGACGCCGCTGCTCTGGCCCGCCGTCGGGGTGGGCGCCGTGCTGCTCGTCGTCGGCGTCGTGCTGTTCGTCGTCGGACGGCGCAAGCAGCGCCGCGCCGCCCGGTCGGCCCGCTCCGCGCAGTCGTCGGCGACCCCCGGCTCGTCGGCCTCCGCGGGCTCCCCGTCGGACGCCGGCCCCGCCGGTCCGGCGGGCCCGACCTGGTCCGGCCCGGCCGCCGCACCCTGGCCGGGCACCGTCGCGTCGCCCGCGCCGGCGACGTCCCCGGCCCCGCCGCCGGTGTCCGGCACCGGTGACGACCAGGGCCCGCGCGAGGATGAGCGTGAAGGGTCCGGCACCGCGCCCGTGCCCGTCGCCGGCCGTTTCTCCCGCCGCTCCCGGCTCGCCCAGCGCGCCGTTCCCGCCGACCCGGAGCCTGCCGAGGCCACCGCCGTGCGCGAGCCGGTCCCGGCCCCCGCCGCGCCGGCCGACGAACCCGCACCGACCACCACCGGCTCGCTGCCGGCGATCGTCGACGGCCGCCCCCTGACCCGGCGCGAGCTGCGCCTCCAGGAGGAGGAGCGCCGTCAGGCGGCGGGCTCCGGCATGGGCCGCGCCCTGCGCGCGCTCACCGGCCAGACGCCGGTCGTCCCGCCGCCCGCGGCCGGGACCCCCGGGGCGGCGCCCGCACAGGCGGAGCCGACCGACCGGTCCCGCCGGTCCGCCGCCTGGCGCCAGACCTGGGGCTTCGACGCCGGCGCCGCCGAGCGCGGCGCCGGCACCGACGAGACCACCGACGAGGGGAACCGATGACCGCCACGACCCGCCGCACCGCAGGCCGGCGTGCCGCCACCGTCGTGATCGGCGCCGTCGGCGCCACCGCGCTGCTCGCGGGGTGCGCCCAGGAGGTGCCCACCCCCGTCGCCGAGGAGCCTTTCGACGGTCCCATGGTGAGCGTCGAGCAGGAGGAGGCCGTCGTCACCGACGTCGCCGCCGTGCTCACCAAGGCCGACGAGGAGCGCGACGCCGGACTGCTCAAGCCTCGCGTCGCAGGCCCGGCCCTCGAGGTGCGCAGCAGCCAGCTCGAGGTCGCCGCCGAGCGCGAGGACAACTCGCTCGTCACGGACATCCCCACGGACATCCTGCGGTCCATCCTGCCCACCACGCAGACCTGGCCCCGCGCCACCTTCACCATCACCGAGCCCACCGAGGACCTCGAGGTGAACCGGCTCGTCGCCTACCAGCAGAGCTCGGCGCGGGACAACTACCGGCTCTGGGCCTGGGTGCAGCTCATCCCCGGCACGACCATGCCGAACTTCGCCGACCCCGAGCTCATCGGCTCCGAGGCCGTCGCGGCGGACGACGACTCCCTCCAGGTGACCCCCACCGAGGCCATGGCCCAGTACGCCGACCTCGTCACCCGGGGCACCGAGGACTCCGAGAACGCCGCCGCGTTCGAGCTCCCCAGCGAGAGCCAGGACCTCGTCGCCCGCGTCCAGGCGGACGCGCGCAGCGTCCGCGAGGACGACGCGTTCGGGGAGGCCGACGGCTCCTACGCCCTCAAGTTCGTCCCGCAGTCCGACCTCGTGGCCGTGCGCACCTCCGACGGCGGCGCCGTCGTCATGGGGGCCCTCGACGGCAACGTGCGCATCAAGGTCGAGGAGGACGGCGAGATCAACCCCCTCACCGAGACGCAGCAGGCCCTCGTCGGGGACGCCGACGCCACCAACGAGCTGTACGTCGAGTACACCGACCAGGTGGCGCTCTACGTCCCGCCCGCCGGGTCCGAGGAGCTCATGCGCCCGCTCGGCTTCTCCCACGTGGCCGTCGCCGCCGACACGAGCATCCCCGACAAGAAGAACACCGACCGCAAGGGCTGACCCCGTGCCGGGCGGCGACGTCCGCCACCCGGTCCACCCGCCCCGACGTCTCCGTAGGATGTGCCCATGAGCAACCCCATGCCCGAGCCGAGCATCAGCACGCGCGGCGCCGTCGACCTGTCGGCGCTCACCCGCCCCCAGGCCCCGCCCCCCGGTGAGCCCGGCGGTGCCCCCTCGGCGGGCGGGTACGTCGTCGACGTCACCGACGCGAACTTCCAGCAGGTCGTGCAGGACTCGACCCGCTACCCCGTCGTCGTCCTGCTGTGGATGCCGACCGACCAGGCCAACGCCGACCTCGCGACCCTCCTCGGCCGACTCTCCGACGAGTACGCCGGCCGGTTCCTCCTCGGCCGTGTCGACGTGCAGACCTCCCCGCAGATCGCCGCCGCGTTCCAGGCGCAGGGCGTGCCCACCGTCGTCGCGGTCCTCCAGGGCCAGCCGCTCCCGCTGTTCGCCGGCGCCGCCTCCGAGGAGCAGGTCCGCGGCGTCCTCGACCAGGTACTCGCCGCGGCCGAGCAGAACGGTGTCACCGGCCGTGCCCCCGCCCAGGGCGGCGAACCGGAGGCCGAGCGGCCCGCCGCGGAGCCGGAGCCCGAGCCGCTGCCGCCGCTGCACCAGGAGGCGTACGACGCCATCGAGCGCGACGACCTCGACGCCGCCGCCACCGCCTACGAGCGCGCCATCAAGCAGGACCCGAAGGACACCGACGCCGTCGCCGGCCTCGCGCAGGTCCACCTCATGCAGCGCACCCGCGACGCCGACCTCCAGCAGGTCCGCGCCGCCGCGGCCGCCGCACCCGGCGACGTCGACGCCCAGCTCGCCGTCGCCGACACGGACATGCTCGGCGGCAAGGTCGAGGACGCCCTCGCGCGGCTCCTCGACCTGCTCCCCGCCGCGGACGCCGAGGCCAAGGAGAAGCTGCGCGCGCGCCTCGTCGAGTACTTCGAGGTCGTCGGCGCCACGGACCCGCGCGTGGCCAAGGCCCGCCGCCACCTGGCGATGTACCTGTACTGAGCGTCTCCCGTCGGGTCCGGGGTTCGGGGTCCGGGGTTCCGGTGGTGGGGACGAGGTGCGGGGCGCGGTCGCGTTCACGGGCCCCAGGGGGCCCTCCACTCCCGGTCTGACGACCGCGCCCCGCACCTCGTCCCCACCACCTTCGTCGCGCCGGCGGCCCACGACACGCTCCGCCGTTCGTCGGGACACGTCGAGCAGCCGCTGTGCGCGACCCACCGCGGACGGACGCTACCTCTGCGTCGACGCCAGCTCAGCGCGGAGTCAGCACCAGGGCGCCGAGGGGCGGGACGCGCAGGACGGCGGAGTGCTCGCGGCCGTGGTGGCCGTGCTGCTCGGTGTGCACCTCGGTGTTGACGACGCCGGAGCCGCCGTAGCGCGGGTGGTCGGTGTTGAGGGCCTCGCCCCAGGCGCCGCCGTGGGGGAGCCCGACGCGGTAGCCCTCGTGGGGGACGCCGGCGAAGTTCACGACGACGACGACGGGGGAGCCGTCCGCGGCGCGGCGGACGTAGGCGAGCACGTTGCGGGCGGCGTCGTCGGCGTCGAGCCACTCGAAGCCGGAGCCGTCGAAGTCCCGCTCCCACAGGGCCGGGGTGGCGCGGTAGAGCCCGTTGAGGTCGGCGACGAGCCGCTGGACGCCGGCGTGGCCGGGGTCGTCGAGGACGTGCCAGTCGAGGCTGCGGCCCTCGTTCCACTCGGTCTCCTGCGCGAGCTCGGATCCCATGAAGAGGAGCTGCTTGCCGGGGTGGGTCCACTGGTAGGCGAGGAACGCGCGGACGCCGGCGAGCTGCTGCCAGTGGTCGCCCGGCATCTTGCCGAGCAGGGAGCCCTTGCCGTGCACGACCTCGTCGTGGCTGATGGGCAGGACGTACTGCTCGGAGAACGCGTAGACGAGGGAGAACGTCAGCTCGCCGTGGTGGTGGTGGCGGTACATCGGGTCCTTGGCGACGTACCGCAGGGAGTCGTTCATCCAGCCCATGTTCCACTTGAGGCCGAACCCGAGACCGCCGGCGCTGGTGGGCCGGGTGACGCCGGGGAACGCGGTGGACTCCTCGGCGATCATGAGGACGCCGGGGCTGCGACGGTAGGCGGTGGCGTTGGCCTCCTGGAGGAACGAGATCGCCTCGAGGTTCTCCCGTCCGCCGTGCACGTTGGGCTCCCAGCCGCCCTCCTCGCGCGAGTAGTCGAGGTAGAGCATGGAGGCGACGGCGTCGACGCGCAGGCCGTCGGCGTGGAACTCCTCGAGCCAGTAGGTGGCGTTCGCGACGAGGAAGTTGCGGACCTCGCGGCGGCCGAAGTCGAAGACGTAGGTGCCCCAGTCGAGCTGTTCGCCGCGGCGCGGGTCGGGGTGCTCGTACAGGGGGGTGCCGTCGAACCGGGCGAGGGCGAACTCGTCCTTGGGGAAGTGGCCGGGCACCCAGTCGAGGATGACGCCGATGCCGGCCTGGTGGAGCCGGTCGACGAGGTACCGGAAGTCGTCGGGGTGGCCGAACCGTGAGGTGGGGGCGTAGTAGCCGGTCACCTGGTAGCCCCAGGAGCCGCCGAACGGGTGCTCGGCGACGGGCAGGAGCTCGACGTGGGTGAACCCCTGCTCGACGACGTAGGCGGTGAGCTGTTCGGCGAGGTCGCGGTACCCGAGGCCCTGCCGCCAGGACCCGAGGTGGACCTCGTAGGCGCTGAGCGGGCCGCCGTGCTGGTCGCCCGACGCGCGGCGCGCCATCCACTCGCCGTCGCCCCACGTGTACGTGGACTCGGTGACGACGGACGCCGTGGCGGGCGGCACCTCGGTGCCCTTCGCGACGGGGTCGGCCTTGGCCCGCCAGACGCCGTCGGGCCCGCACACCTCGTACTTGTAGCGGGTGCCCTGACCGACGTCGGGCACGAAGATCTCCCAGATGCCGCTGGAGCCGAGGGAGCGCATCGGATGCATCGGCGACCACCGGTTGTGGTCGCCGACGAGGCGGACGCCGCGTGCGTTGGGCGCCCACACCGCGAAGGAGGTGCCGACGACGTCGCCGAGCGCGCTGGGGTAGGTGTGCCGGTTGGCGCCGAGGACGCGCCACAGCTCCTCGTGGCGGCCCTCGCCGAGGAGGTGCAGGTCGATCTCGCCGAGGGAGGGCAGGAACCGGTACGGGTCGTCGCTGGTGCGGACGTCGTCGTCGTACCGGGTGCGGATCCGGTAGTCGGGGGCGTGCCGGGTGCCGTCGGGGTCGACGGTGGCGGGGACGACGGCCGACCACACCCCGGCGGCGTCGTGGCGCGCGTCGTGGGTCTCCTCGCCGTCCGGTCCGGCGACGACGACGGCGACCTCGTCGGCCAGCGGCCGCAGGACGCGCACGACGGCCCACGGGGTGGTCGCGGCGCCGGGTCCGTCGGCGGGCAGCAGGTGGGGCCCGAGCACGGCGTGCGGGTCGTGCGTGGTGCCGCGGGCGATCGCGGTGAGGACCTCGGGATCGACGGTGGGCGGCTCGGGCGTCATGCACCCACCCTTCCACGCCGGGAGGTCGCCCGCGTCGGTAACACGCGGCCCGGCCGGCCCGGGGAGCGCCGGATACGATCCGCGGGACGGACGATGGACGGACGGCCCGCACGTGCCGCGTCCTCGACGAGCCGCTCGCCGCCCGGACCTGGAAGGACGCACGATGACGACGCCCTGGACCGACCTGCCCACGCACCGCGCCTGGCTGGACGCCGAGTGCCGACGGCTGCTCGCCTTCGGCGCGCGGGTCGTGCACCCCGACGGCGGCGCGGCCTACCTGGGCGACGACGGCACCCCGGAGCCCGAGCGCGGCGTGCAGACCTGGATCACGGCCCGCACGGTGCACGTGTACAGCCTGGGCGCCCTGCTGGGGGTGCCCGGCAGCGCGACGGTCGCGCGCGGCGCGCTCGCCGGGCTCACCGGCCACCTGCGGGACGCCGAGCACGGTGGCTGGTTCCACGCGGTGGCCGCCGACGGCACCCCGGACGTCGCGGCGGGCAAGTCCTGCTACGACCACGCGTTCGTCGTGCTGGCCGCGTCCAGCGCGACGCTCGCCGGGCTGCCCGGCGGCCGCGAGCTGCTGGACGAGGCGACCGGCGTCCTGCTGGAGCGGTTCTGGGACGAGGACGCCGGTCGCTGCGTCGACACCTGGGACGCGGCGTTCTCGCGTCTGGACGACTACCGCGGGCTGAACGCGAACATGCACGCCGTCGAGGCGATGCTGGCCGCCGCCGACGCCCTCGACGACCCGGCGTGGCGTGGCCGCGCGGCCCGGGTCGCCGAGCTGGTCGTGGCGCTCGCGGCCGGGCACGACGGCCGCCTGCCGGAGCACTTCGGCCCGGACTGGACGGCGCAGCCGGAGCTCAACCGGGAGCAGCCCGGCGACCAGTTCAAGCCGTTCGGCGCGACCGTGGGGCACGGCCTGGAGTGGGCGCGCCTGCTCGTCGAGCTGGAGGCGGCGCTCGGGGACCGTGCCGACCCGGCGTTGCGCCCGACGGCGGTGGCGCTGTTCGAGCGCGCCGTGACGGACGGCTGGTCGGTCGACGGCGCCGCGGGCTTCGTCTACACGACCGACTGGGACGGCACGCCCGTGGTACGCGACCGCATGCACTGGGTCGCGGCGGAGGCGGTCTCGGCCGCCGACGCGCTGCACCGCGCCACCGGCGACGCCCGGTACGCGGCGCTGTACGCCACGTGGTGGGACTACGTCGCCGAGCACCTGATCGACATCGTGCAGGGTTCCTGGTTCCACCAGCTCGACGACCGCAACCGGCCGGCGGGCGACGTGTGGCCGGGCAAGCCGGACCTCTACCACGCGGTGCAGGCGACGCTGCTGCCGCGGGCGCCCCTGACCCCGGCGCTCGCCCGCGCGGCCCGGGACGGTCTCGTGCAGGGCTGACGTCCGCCCCGGCCGTGGGGTGCCGGCCCGCCCGCCCGACCGGTCAGGCGGGCGGTGCGGTCGTGCCCCGGACCAGCAGGCGGGGGAACGGAGCGGTGCGGGTGGTCGGCGGGGCGCCGTCGAGGACGGCCAGCACGGCCTCCCCGACGAGACGGCCCAGCCCGTGGACGTCGTGGTGCATGGCGGACAGCGGTGGGCTCGCGAGCCGGCACAGGGCGGAGTCGTCCCAGGCGACGAGGGACAGGTCCGCGGGCACGGCGACCCCGGCCGACCGGGCGTGCCCGAGCCCGCCGAGGGCCATGACGTCGTTGTCGTAGACGATCGCGGTGGGTCGGGGGTCGAGGTCGAGGAGCTCGGCGGTGGCCCGCGCGCCGGACTCCTCGGTGTACTCGCCCTCGGCCACGTGGTGGGTCAGCCCGCTGGCGGCGCACTGTGCCGCGAACGCCGCGGTGCGGGTCGTGGTGTGCGCGAACTCGGCCGGGCCGGTCACGCGGGCCACGACCCGGTGGCCCTGGTCGGCGAGGTGCACCACGACGTCGCGCGCGGGCCGCGCGTTGTCGATCCAGACGTGGGGCTCGCCGGGGGTGGGCCGCGGTGCACCGACGACGACGTACGGCAGGCCGAGCGCGTGCAGGGCGGCGGGGCGGGGGTCGTCGTCGCGGACGTTGGTGACGACGACGGCTCCGACGGTGCCGTGCTCCGCCCATCGCCGGTAGGTGGCGATCTCGGCGTCGAGGTCGCCGACGACGTGCAGGAGCAGGGACCGCTGGGCGGGCGCGAGCACCTCCTCGGTGCCGGCGACGAGCTCCATGAAGAAGGGCTCGACGGCGAGCATCCGGGCCGGACGGGCGAGGACGAGTCCGGCGACGTCGTGCGTCCAGGAGCGGTTCACGGTGGTCACCGTACCGGGCACCGGGACTCCTGCCGGGTGGACGGGAGAGGCCACGGTTCGTTCGGCGTCCGCACGAAGTTGAGGACTCTGTTGGGGGCACTCTGCCGAAAGTCGGGCGACGAAGGGTCTTGACCGCCATAACTTTGATCGGCTACAAAAGTAAGTGCCGCTCGAGCTCTGACGCCCGGGCCACCGACGGGGGTGGGCCACGGGGGCGCAGCGGCCAGGTGTCGCCAACGACGGCGACCGACCGAAGGACGACAGATGACCACGCAACGACGCATCCGCCGCCGTGTCCTCGGCGCTGCCGCCGCGTCGGCGGCGATCGCCCTGACCGCTGCCTGCACCGCGGGCACCGGGACGGGGACCGGCACCGCGAGCACCGGCACCGGCGAGGGCGGGACCTCGTCCATCACCGTGTTCAACGGCGCCACCGGCACGATCAACGAGAACTGGAATCCGTTCTCGCCCACCGCGCTCCAGCCCACGCTGGGCGTCATCTACGAGCCGCTGTTCTGGTACAACCTGGCCCAGACCTCGGACCCGACGCCGCTGCTCGGCACCGACTTCTCGTGGAACGACGACGGCTCCCAGCTCACGATCACCACCCGTGAGGGCGTCACCTGGTCCGACGGCGAGCCGTTCACCGCCGCCGACGTGGCCTTCACGTTCAACCTGCTCCAGAGCACGCCCGAGCTCAACACGGCCGGCACCGCCGCCACCGCGGAGGCGACCGACGACACCACCGTCGTCCTGACGTTCCCCGAGCCGAACTCGTACATGCAGGAGGCCGGCGTGCTGGGCAACCAGGCGATCGTCGCCGAGCACGTCTGGTCCGAGATCGACGACCCGGTCACCACCATCAACCCCGACCCGGTCGGCACCGGAGCCTTCACCCTCAAGGAGTTCTCGCCGCAGAGCTACGTCATCGAGGCGAACGAGAACTACTGGGACGAGGGCAAGCCGACCATCGACGAGGCCCGCTACATCTCCCTGGAGACGGCGGACGCCGCCGCCGGGGCGCTGCTCGCCGGGCAGGTCGACTGGATGAGCTCCTTCCTGCCGGGCCTCGACCAGATGCTCGCCGACAACGAGGAGATCTCGTACGTCAACACCCCGGCGCTGACCACGTCGATCTTCACCTGCTCGAACGCCGACCTGGGCTGCGAGGGCCCGCAGACCGACCCGGCCGTGCGCCAGGCGATCTACCACGCGCTCGACCGCACCCAGCTCAACGAGCTGGCCGGCGGCGGGTTCGCCGGCGTCGCGTCGCCGACCCTGCTGCTGCCCGAGCGTGACGCCGACTGGGTCGCGGACAGCGCGAACCTCGAGGTGCCGCAGACGGCCGACGTCGCCGCCGCGAACCAGATCCTCGACGACGCCGGCTGGGAGACGGGCGACGACGGCATCCGCACCAAGGACGGCGAGCGCCTGAGCATGACGATCCAGACCGTCACCGGCTGGGCCGACTACATCTCGCTCAACGACACGATGAAGCAGCAGCTCGCCGCCGTCGGCATCGAGCTCCAGCCGACGCAGATCGCCTGGAACGAGTGGAACGACAACCAGGTCAAGGGCAGCTACCAGCTCTCGCTGGACTCCATCGGCCTCGGCGCGTCGGCCAACCCGTACTACACGTACAACGGCAAGTACCGCTCCACGAACAGCGCGGAGGTCGGCGAGATGGCGTCGGGCGGCAACTACGCCCGGTACGCCAACCCGACCGTCGACGCGGCCATCGAGGCCGCCGAGGCGACCGCCGACGAGGCGGAGCAGCAGGAGCAGTACGCGATCGTGCAGTCCGAGATCGTCGAGGACCTCCCGTACATCCCGATCTAC
This sequence comes from Isoptericola dokdonensis DS-3, assembly GCF_001636295.1. NCBI lineage: Bacteria > Bacillati > Actinomycetota > Actinomycetes > Micrococcales > Promicromonosporaceae > Isoptericola > Isoptericola dokdonensis. The sequence goes on from NZ_CP014209.1 coordinate 3,786,648, forward strand.
GTGAACTCCACCCTGACGGAGTTCAACAACACGCGGGTCACCGGCTGGCCGGACAACGACGACAAGTACGCGTTCGCCGCCTCGTGGAAGGCGTGGGACAACGGGATCGTCCTCAAGACGATCACCCCTGTCGGCTGACCCGTACCACCTGCACCGAGGAGGGGCTCGATCGCCATGACGTTCGTCCTGCGCAAGCTCGGGTTCTACGCCGTCGCCCTGTGGGCGGCGCTGACCCTGAACTTCCTGATCCCGCGGCTCATGCCCGGCAACCCGGTGGACCAGCTGGTCTCGAAGCTGGCCCAGAAGGGCCAGGTCACGCCGGCGACCCGGGAGGCCATCGAGCTCCTCCTCGGTGCCAACACCTCGGCGCCGCTGTGGGAGCAGTACGTCGACTACCTGCGCCAGCTCGCCCAGGGCGACCTGGGGGTGTCGGTCACGTACTTCCCCGCACCGGTCACGCAGGTGATCGGCCAGACCCTGCCGTGGACGATCGGACTGATCGGCATCTCCACGGTGATCTCGTTCGTGCTGGGCGTCGGGCTCGGCACGCTGGCCGGGTGGAAGCGCGGCTCCTGGCTGGACAACCTCATCCCGGTCACGACGATGTTCCAGTCGGTGCCGTACTTCTGGCTCGCGCTGATCCTGCTGTACCTGCTCGGGTCGGTGTGGATGGTGTTCCCGCTCAACGGCGGCTACGACGTGTACACCACACAGATCGGCTGGAACCTGCCGTTCGTCGGGTCGGTGATCTACTACGGCACGCTGCCGGCGATCACGATCGTCATCTCGTCCGTCGGCGGCTGGATGGTGGGGATGCGCAACATGATGGTCTCCACCCTCTCGGAGGACTACATCCTCACCGCCGAGGCGAAGGGCATCGCGCCCGGGCGCATCATGCGCACCTACGCGGCCCGCAACGCCATCCTGCCGTCGGTCTCCGGGTTCGCGATCTCGCTCGGGTTCGTCGTGGCGGGGTCCCTGGTCACGGAGGCGGTGTTCTCCTACCCGGGCGTCGGGTCGGCGCTGCTGTCGGCCGTGAACTCCAACGACTACGCCCTCATGCAGGGCATCTTCCTGGTCATCACCATCTCGGTCCTCGGGGCGAACCTGCTCGTGGACCTCCTGTACTCCGTGATCGACCCGCGGACCCGGGCCCGGAGCTGAAAGGACGACGATGTCGATCAGCACGCAAGAACCCCAGCCTCCCGAGACGTCCAGGGCCGACGAGGTGGACGGCGTCGCGCCGCGGGCGCTCGACGCCGCGCCGTCCCCGGCCGACCGACGGCGCCGCCGCACCTTCGCGGTGCCGGTCACGCCCAAGCTCGTCGTCGGCCTCGGCATCGTCGTGCTCACGACGCTGTTCGCGCTCGTCGGGCCGCTGCTCGTCCAGGACCCGTCGCAGGTGAGCGACGTGGGCCTGGCGCCGCCCAGCGCGGACCACCTGCTGGGCACGACGCAGACCGGCCAGGACGTCTTCGCCCAGCTCGCCTACGCCTCGCGCGGCTCGCTGACGATCGGGCTCGTCGTCGGCGTCATCGTCGTGGTGCTGTCGGGGTTCTTCGGCGTCGTCGGGGCGTACGTCGGAGGCTTCCTCGACGACTCCTTCTCCCTGCTGACCAACATCATGCTGGTCATCCCCGGCCTGCCGCTGGTCATCATCATCTCCAGCTACGTGCCGGACAAGAGCGTGTGGCTGGTGGCGGTGGTGCTGGCGATCACGAGCTGGGCCGGGTCCGCCCGCGTGCTGCGCGGCTACACGCTGTCGGTGCGGTCCCGGGACTACGTGCTCGCCGCGAGGGTGGCCGGGGAGCCCGCCTACCGGGTCCTGATGGTCGAGATCCTGCCGAACCTCGTGCCGCTGCTCGCCTCGCAGGCGATGTTCGCGGTGATCTTCGCGATCCTCGGCGAGGCGGGGCTGTCGTTCCTGGGGCTCGGCGCCACGGGCTCGTTCACGTGGGGCACGATGCTCTACTACGCCCAGAACGGGCTGGCGCTGCGGCTCGGCGCCTGGTGGTGGTTCGTCCCGCCGGGCCTGATGATCGCGCTGTTCGGCGCGGCCCTGGCGCTCATCAACTTCTCGATCGACGAGGTCATCAACCCCCGCCTGCGCAACCAGACGCGCCAGGCGCGCAAGAAGTGGCACCTGGACCGGCCCGCCCGGGCCGCCCGCCGCTCGGGCGGACGGCGCGACACCGGGACGGAGGCGGCGGCATGAGCGCGACGAACGGCGCGACGCCCCGCACCGTGAACGGCACGGCGGACGCGGCGGCGGGGGTGCGGCCCCCGCGCCACGAGGTCGACCCCGTCGTCACCGTGGCGGGCTACGGCGTGGAGTACCGCGCGGAACGCACCGTGCGCGCCGTCGACGACGTCTCCCTCGTCCTCGGTCGCGGCGAGGTCCTCGGCCTGGCCGGCGAGTCCGGGTGCGGCAAGTCGACCCTCGCCTACGGGATCAACCGGCTGCTCAAGCCGCCCGCCGTCGTCACCGGCGGGTCGGTGACGTTCCACTCCCGCGAGGGGCACGTCGTCGACGTCGGCGCGCTGACCGGCGACGACCTGCGGCTGTTCCGCTGGGAGAAGATCTCCATGGTCTTCCAGGGGGCGATGAACTCGCTCAACCCGGTCAAGAAGGTCCGCGACCAGCTCGGCGACGTGTTCACCACCCACCGGCCCCACCTGTCGAAGCGGGAGCTGCTGCTGCGCTGCGGCGAGCTGCTGGAGCGCGTCGGGGTGGACCGCAACCGCCTCGGCGCCTACCCGCACGAGCTGTCGGGCGGCATGCGCCAGCGCGTGATGATCGCGATGGCGATGGCGCTCGACCCGCAGGTCATGATCATGGACGAGCCGACCACCGCGCTCGACGTCGTCGTGCAGCGCGAGATCCTCCAGGAGATCTCCCGGCTGCGCAACGAGCTCGGGTTCGCCGTCGTGTTCATCACCCACGACCTGCCGCTGCTGCTGGAGATCAGCGACCGCATCGCCGTGATGCGCGAGGGCCGCATCGTCGAGGAGGCCGCCGCCATGACCCTGTACACCGACCCGCAGCACGACTACACCCGGCGCCTGCTGTCGTCGTTCCCCAGCCTCACGGGGGAGCGCGGCGACTTCGTGCGCAGCGGGTCGCACGACCTGGCGGAAGGGGACGCCCGATGACCACCCTCGAGATGCGCGACGTCACGAAGGACTACCGGATCCGCGACGGCTGGCACTCCCAGCGGCTGCGGGCCGTGGACGGTGTCTCGTTCACCCTGGAGCCGGGGCGGACGACGGCGCTGGTCGGGCAGTCCGGCTCCGGCAAGTCGACGGTCGCCAAGATGCTGATGCGGCTGGAGTCGCCGACGTCGGGGCAGATCCTGCTCGACGGCCGACCGGTCGGGCGCGGGCGGGCCGCCCAGCGGGCGTACCGCCGGCAGGTGCAGATGGTCTTCCAGGACCCGTTCGGCTCCCTCAACCCGCACCACACGATCGAGCACCACCTCGCCCGCCCCGTCGCGCTGCACCACCCCGGGATGTCCGCCGCGCAGGTCCGCGAGCGCGTGCTCGACCTGCTGCGACGGGTGCGGCTCGACCCGGCCGAGGACTTCGCGGCGCGGCGCCCGCACGAGCTCTCCGGCGGGCAGCGGCAGCGGGTCGCGATCGCGCGGGCCCTCGCCCCCGAGCCGGGCATCCTCGTCGCCGACGAGCCGGTCTCGATGCTCGACGTGTCGATCCGGCTCGGCGTGCTCAACCTCCTCGCCCGGCTCCAGCGGGAGGAGAACCTGGGCGTCCTGTACATCACCCACGACCTGGCCACGGCCCGGCACTTCAGCGATGACATCATGGTGATGTTCCGTGGATCGGTCGTGGAACGTGGCCCGGCGGACGAGGTCCTGCTGCACCCGCAGCACGAGTACACGAAGACGTTGCGCGCGGCGTCGCCCGACCCGGAGCGGCGGCTTGCGGAGCTGGCCTGAGGTCGGTGCCGCGCCCGTCCCGTCCGACGACGACCCGGGAGACCGACGATGACAGAGCTGCTGCGGGTGCCCGGGCCACAGGGCGCACCGCCGTCGAGCCGCGCGGCCGTGCTGGACGCGATCCGGGTGGCCGGCACGATCAGCCGGGTCGAGATCACGGAGGTCGCCGGGCTGACCGCGGCGACCGTCTCCACCACGGTGCGCCGCCTCATCGAGGACGGGCTCGTGCGGGAGGCCGGCCGGGGCGAGTCGACCGGCGGCAAGCCGCGCGTGCTGCTCGAGCTCGTGCCGACGAGCCGGTACGCGCTGGGCGTGCACCTCGACGCCGAGGACGTCACCTACGTCCTGGTGGACCTGGGCGGCGCCGTCGTCGCGCGGCTGCGGCGGGCGCAGGCGGTCGGCGACCCGCAGACGGTCGTGGACCGGATGGCCGCCACCGTCCGCGGTCTCGTGGAGAGCACGGAGGTGGCCTGGGACCAGGTCCTCGGTCTCGGCGTGGTCGCGCCGGGGCCGCTGTCCCGGCGCTCCCAGCTCGTCCTCACCCGCCCCGCGATGGACGCCTGGGGGGACTTCCCGCTCGGCCCGAGCCTCGGGGAGGCCACCGGCCTGCCCGTCGTGCTGGACAACGACGCGACCGCGGCCGCCGTCGGCGAGCACTGGGGCGGCGGGGCCGGCGGCAGCCGGGCGTTCGCCGCGCTGTACCTGGCCACCGGGATCGGCTCCGGCGCGGTCATCGACGGCGCCCCGCTGCGGGGCGTCAGCTCGAACGCCGGCGAGATCGGGCACGTGTGCGTCGAGGCGGACGGCCCCGAGTGCTGGTGCGGGTCGCGCGGCTGCGTGGAGGCGCTGGCGGGCCCCCGGTCGGTCGTCGCGGCGGCCGAGGCCGCCGGGTTCGACCTGGGCGGTCCCGGCCGCGGCCTCTCGGAGCGGTTCGCCGCGCTGGCGCGGGCCGCGCTGGGGGGAGACGTCCTCGCGGCGAACCTGCTGGGCCGGTCGGCCCGCTACGTCGCCATCGCCGCCCAGACCCTCGTCCAGGTGCTCGACGTCGACCGGCTGGTGCTGACGGGCCCGGCGATGGCCGTCGCCGGCTCGCTCTACCTGCCCGCCGTCCGGCAGCGCCTCACCACCTCCCAGTTCGCACGCGGCGACCACGACGTCGACGTCGTGATCTCGTCGCACGCCGGCGAGGCGGCCGCCGTCGGCGCCGCGGCGCTCGTCCTCCAGGGCGAGCTCGTCCCGCCCGGCGGCGGCCTCCGCATCGACGTCGCCTGACCCGCTCCGAGACCCGTCTCCCGGCGGCTCGCCCCACCCACGTCCCGCCCCACCACCCGAGGAGCCCTTCGTGACCACCTCCCCGTCCACCACCACCGCACCGCTGACGGTCCGTGAGATCCATGACGGCTGGACCGTGCGCGCCGTCGGCGGGCCGGTCCCGGAGCCGTTGCGCGACCTGCTCGACGGCACGACCGCGGTGCCGGCCGGCGTCCCGGGCACGGTGCACACCGACCTGCTCGCCGCCGGGCTGATCCCCGACCCGTACCTCGACGACCACGAGGCGCTGCTGAAGTGGGTCGGGCACTGCTCCTGGGAGTACCGCACCACGTTCGACTGGACGGCGGGCGGCGCCGACCGGCACGACCTGGCCTTCGACGGGGTCGACACGGTGGCGGTGGTGCGGCTCAACGGGACCGTCGTGGCGCGCACGGAGAACATGCACCGCCGCTACCGGTTAGACGTCACCGACCTGTTGCGCGTGGGCGCGAACGAGCTGGTCGTGGAGCTCGCCTCCCCGGTGCGGGAGGCCGACGCTCGCAGCCTCGCCCTCGGTTACCGGCCCCAGGTCAACCACCACCCGTTCAACGCGCTGCGCAAGGCCGCGTACAACTACGGCTGGGACTGGGGCATCGACGCCGCCACGGTCGGGCTGTGGCGTCCCGTCCGGCTCGAGTCGTGGTCGACCGCGCGGCTGACCGGGGTGCGCGTGCTGCCCGGGGCGGAGCGCGCCGCGGACGGCACGTGGGACGGCACGCTCGACGTGCACGTGGACGCCGGGCGGGCGCCCGGCGTCGACGGGGGAGACCTGCGCGTCGACGTCGTCGTGACCGGGCACGGCACGACGCTCGGGGCGACGGGCGCCGTGACGGACGCCTCCGGCGTGGTGCGCCTGCGCGTGCCGGACGTCGCCGTGTGGTGGCCGCGCGGGTACGGCGACCAGCCGCTGTACGACGTCGAGGTCACGCTCGCGGCCCCGGCGACCGCGGACGCCCCCGGCGCTGCGGATGCCCACGCCCCCGGCGACGGCCTCGACCGCTGGACCGGGCGCACCGGTTTCCGGTCGGTCCGCCTCGACACGACGCCCGACGCCGACGGCACGCCCTTCACGATCGTGGTGAACGACCGCCCCGTCTGGGTCAAGGGTGCCAACTGGATCCCCGACGACGAGTTCCTGCCGCGCGTCACCCGCGAGCGCCTCGCGGCCCGGATCGGCCAGGCGGTGACGGCGAACGTCAACCTGCTGCGCGTGTGGGGCGGCGGGGTGTACGAGTCGGACGACTTCTACGACCTGTGCGACGAGCGTGGCGTGCTGACCTGGCAGGACTTCCCCTTCGCGTGCGCGGCGTACGCCGAGGACGAGCCGCTGTGGTCCGAGGTGGAGGCGGAGGCCCGGGACAACGTCGCCCGGCTCTCGCCGCACCCGAGCCTGGTGCTGTGGAACGGCTCCAACGAGAACGTCTGGGGTCACCGGACGTGGGGGTGGGTCAAGCGGCTCGACGGGCGGACGTGGGGCCTCGGCTACTACGAGGACCTGCTGCCCCGCGTGGTGGCCGAGCTGGACGGCACCCGGCCCTACACGCCGTCGAGCCCGTGGTCGGGCGACCTGCCGATCCGCGCCGACGTGTTCCCCAACGACCCCGCGCACGGCTCGATGCACTCGTGGGAGGTGTGGAACCGCCAGGACTGGCCGCACTACCGCGACACGGTGCCGCGGTTCATGGCGGAGTTCGGATGGCAGGGCCCGCCCACGTGGTCGACGCTGACCCGGGCCGTCTCCGACGACCCGCTGACGCCCGAGTCGCCGGGGATGCAGGTGCACCAGAAGGCCGCGAGCGGCAACGACAAGCTCACCGACGGGCTGCTCGCGCATCTGCCTCTGCCCGACGACATGGCCGACTGGCACTGGGCGATGTCGTGGAACCAGGCGACGGCCGTGCAGGTCGCGGTCGAGCACCTGCGCTCCTGGACGCCCCGCTGCCAGGGGTCGGTGGTGTGGCAGCTCAACGACTGCTGGCCGGTGACGTCGTGGGCGGCGGTCGACGGCGACGGCCGGGCCAAGCCGCTGCTGCACGCCCTGGCGCACGCGCACGCCGACCGGCTGGTCACCGTGCAGCCGCGGTCGGCGGACGGCGGCGAACCGCTCGGGGACGGCACGGACGGGCTCGCCGTGGTGGTCGTCAACGACACCGACGACGCCTGGTCGGGCGAGGTCGTGGTGCGCCGCCTCGGGCTCGACGGCGGCGAGCTGGCGGCCACGACGACGGCCGTGAACGTCGCCGCCCGGGGGGCCGCGACCCTGCTGCCGGGCGCCGACGTCTCGACCCCCGCCGACGCCGGGGCCGAGCTGCTCGTGGCGGACTTCGGCGGCGTCCGCGGCCTGTGGTTCTTCGCCGAGCCCCGCGACTCCGCCCTCGCCGCGCCCCGCCTGGAGACCACGGTGCTGCCCGCCGCCGACGGCGTCGTCGTGCGGGTCACGGCCGTGAACCTGGTCCGCGACCTCACCCTGCTCGTCGACAAGGTCGTCCCGGACGCCGTGGTGGACGACATGCTCGTCACGCTGCTGCCGGGCGAGAGCGTCGACCTGCACGTCACGCTCCCCGCGGGCACCACGGTGGACCCGGCGGCCCTCGTCGCACCGGACGTCCTGCGGTCCCTCAACCAGCTCGTCGGGCCGGCGTGACGGCGGTCGACCGGCACGTCCACCTCCGGGCGGGTGGCGTCAGCCTCGTCCTGGCGGTGCACGACGCCCGCCTGCCCGTCGTCGTGCACTGGGGCGCCGACCTCGGCGACCTCGACGACGCGGCGCTCGCCGCCCTCGAACGGGCGGTCGCCCCGCAGCCGTTCGGCTACCCCGTCGACGGGCCGATGCCCGTGTCGGTGCTGCCCGAGGCGTCCACCGGCTGGCCCGGCGTCCGCGGGGTCACCGGGCACCGGGCGGGCGGCGCCCCCACGACGAGGTTCGTGGTCACCGGCCTTCGGGTCGTCGACCGCGACGCCCCGTGGTCGCAGGCCCTGGAGCTGACCGCGCGGGACGAGGCCGCCGGGCTGGGGCTCGACCTCGTGGTCGAGCAGGCGCGCAGCGGGCTCGTGCGGCTGCGCGCCGCGGTGACGAACCGCGCCGACGGCGTCCACGACGTCGCCGGGGTGCTCCCCGCCCTGCCGGTGCCCGCCCGCGCCACCGAGCTGCTGGACCTCACCGGCCACCAGCTGCGCGAGCGCAGCCCGCAACGGCTGCCCTTCGCGCACGGCCGCCACGAGCGCACCGGGCACCGGGGCCGCCCCGGCTTCGACTCCGCGTTCCTGCTGTGCGCGGGGGAGCAGGGGTTCGGCGCCCGCACCGGCGAGGTGTGGGGCGTGCACGCCGCGTGGTCCGGCGACCAGCGGTTCGTCGCCGAGCGCTCGTACCACGGGGTGCGGCTGCTCGGGGCGGGGGAGGCGCTCGCGCCCGGCGAGGTCCGGCTCGCCCCCGGGGAGACGTACACGTCACCGTGGACGTACGCGACGTGGGGACACGGCCTCGACGCCGCGAGCGGGCGCGTGCACGACTGGCTGCGCGCCCGCCCCGACCACCCGGCGGCACCGCGACCCGTCGTGGTGAACACCTGGGAGGCCGTCACCTTCGACCACACCCTGTCCCGCCTCACGGCGCTCGCGGACGCCGCCGCGGAGGTGGGTGCCGAGCGGTTCGTGCTCGACGACGGCTGGTTCGGGGGCCGCCGTGACGACCGGGCCGGGCTGGGGGACTGGGCTGTCTCGCCCGCCGTGTACCCGGACGGCCTGTGGCCGCTCGTGGACCACGTCCGCGCGCTCGGGATGGACTTCGGGCTGTGGGTGGAGCCGGAGATGGTCAACCCGGACTCGGACGTCGCGCGGGCGCACCCGGAGTGGATCCTGCGGGCCGCGGGCGGCCGGCTGCCCGGGCCGGGCCGGCACCAGCAGGTGCTGAACCTCGCCGACCCGGGGGCGTACGCCCACGTGCTCGACGGGCTCGACGCGCTGCTGGTCGAGTACCCGATCGCCTCCCTGAAGTGGGACCACAACCGGGAGCTCGGCGAGGGCGGGCTGCCCCCGGACGGGCGCGCGGCGGTGCACGCGCAGACGCACGCCGTCTACCGGCTGCTCGACGAGCTGCGTGCGCGGCACCCCGGCCTGGAGGTCGAGACGTGCGCGTCCGGCGGCGGACGCGTCGACCTGGAGATCCTCCAGCGCACCGACCGGGTCTGGGCCTCGGACTCCACGGACGCGCACGAACGGGTCGGGATCCAGCGCTGGACCTCGCTGCTGGTGCCGCCCGAGCTGCTGGGCGCGCACGTGTCCTCGCCGGTCGCCCCGACGTCCGACCGGGCGCTCCCGCTGGACGTCCGCTGCGCGGTCGCGCTGTTCGGGCACCTGGGGATCGAGTGGGACCTCACCGAGGCGGCGCCCGCGGAACGGGCCCGGCTCGCGCAGTGGGTGGCGTTCTACCGGGAGCGTCGCGGCCTGCTGCACTCCGGGCGCGTGGTCCACGCCGACGTGCCCGACCCGGCGTACGGGCTGCACGGCGTCGTCGCCCACGACGGGTCGCAGGCGCTGTACGCCTGGGTGTGCACCGCGTCGTCCGACACGTGGCCGCCGCCCGCGGTCCCGCTGCCGGGCCTCGACGCGGCACGCACCTACCGGGTGACCCTCGACGGGCCGATCACGACCCTGGAGGGTGTCGCGGCCCGCTGGGGCGTGCCGCTGGGCTGGGTGGACGACGGTGGTGTCGAGCTGCCGGGCGCGCTCCTGGAACGGGTCGGTCTCGCGCTGCCCGTGCTGTTCGCGGACCGGGTGCTGCTGCTGCGGGCCGAGGCCGTCGCCTGACGCGCAGGGCCGCGGGTGCTCGTCCCACCACGTCGCGCCGTGCGGGTGCGGGGCGGCGTCAGGGCGACGGGTCGAGGGCGCGGTCCACCGCGGCCAGGGGGATCGGCAGCCAGTGCGGCCGGTGCCGCGACTCGTAGACGACCTCGTAGAGCGCCTTGTCGAGGACGAGCGCGCGCAGGGCGACCTCGGCCGTGCCCTCGTCCAGCCCGGGAGGAAGGCCTGCCGCCCGGCGGTACGCGGCGAGGAGCTCCCCGGCGGCGTCCGCCCGCCACAGCGCCGGGTCGGCGGCCCCGCCGACGGCCGCCGCGTAGTCGAAGGAGCGCAGCATCCCGGCGACGTCGCGCAGGGGCAGGTCCGGTGCCGTCCGCTCCGCCACCGGCCGCTGCGGCTCGCCCTCGAAGTCCAGCACCTTCCAGGCGCCGTCGCCGTAGAGGGTCTGGCCCAGGTGCAGGTCGCCGTGCACGTGCTGGGTCGGTGGCGGTGCGGGCAGCGCGGCGAGGCGGCGCTCGAGCTCGTCGAGGAGCGCGCCGATCTCGTCGGCCCGCCCGCCGAGCTCGGTGGGCGCCTCCGCCACGGCACGCGCGGCCCGGACCCGCAGCCCGGCGACGAAGCGACCGGCGTCCAGCGGCGGGCCCGGCGGCAGCACCCGGCGCAGGCGCTCGTGCAGCTCGGCCAGCAGCCGCCCCAGCGCGCCCGCGTGCCCCACGAACGACTCGTCACGGCTGGCCAGGTCGCACGCCAGCTCGAACCCGTCCTCCGCGTGCGGCACCAGCTCGGACAGGATCGCCAGGTGCACCGGCTCCGTGTCGTCCGGGTCCACCTCCAGCGCGCCCAGGAACCGCGGGACGCCGTCCCACCCGTCCGCCGTCAGCGCCGCCGGCACCACCACGTCCGGGTGCGGGCCGTCCGCCACCGTCCGCAGGATCTTCAGCATCGCGCCCGTGCCGCTCGGCGACGGGACCGCCGGGAGGAACACGGACGTGTTCGACTGCTCGCCCGCCAGCACCCGCGCCCGCTCGGTCAGCACGTCCAGGTCGCCGGGCACCCCCATCGCGTGCAGCAGCGTCACCCAGCCGGTCGGGTTCGCCCCGCCGTCGTGCACCGCCACCTCGCCCGCCTGCGTCGTGATCGTGCCGATGTGCCCGAGCCCGGTGTGCGCGACGTCCGACAGCACCAGCGGCACCTGGGCCACCAGCTCGCCGCCCGGCAGCGCCGCACCGGTGAGCCGCACCAGCAGCAGCACCAGGTGCGGCTCGGCGGTCGGGACCGCGCCACCGTCCGACAACGGTCCCGACACCCCGTCGGCGTCGTCCTCGTCAGGGCCGGCGAACGTCACCGCCAGCCACGGCTCGACGCTCACCTCCCCGGCACCCGGGTACCAGCGCTGCGTCGGAAGCCAGGCCGCGAGCAGGTCGCCGACGCTCGGGTCGGGGGTCGCGGAGTGCACGGAGACGTCGACCATGACTCACCTCTCCTGAGAGCCGTCCGGGGGTGTCGCGAGGAGCCAGTAGAAGTCGCGCGAGCCCCACGAGAGGGTCACCCGACCGTCCTTGCCGACGGCGGGGAACCGCCCGCCGCCGAACACGTCCGTCAGCGACCAGCCCGCCATCCCGGGCAGGTCGATCGTCGCGGAACGGGCCGTCGTGGACAGGTTCGCGGTCACCACGAGAGTCTCGTCCGCGCGGCGCGTGAACGCGAGGATCGCGTCGTCGTCGGTGTCCCGGGCGGTGAAGTCGCCCGTGCCGAACGTCGGGTGCAGCCGCCGCACCGCCAGCATGCCGTGCACCCAGTGCAGCAGCGACGTCGGCTGCGCGAGCTGCGCCTCGACGTTGATGTGCTGGTAGTGGTGCACCAGGGACTGGTTGAGCGGCAGGTACAGCTTGCCCGGGTCGGCCGTGGAGAACCCCGCGTTGCGGTCCGGGGTCCACTGCATGGGCGTGCGCACGGCGTCGCGGTCCGGCAGCCAGATGTTGTCGCCCATGCCGATCTCGTCGCCGTAGTACAGGCACGGGCTGCCCGGCAGGGACAGCAGCAGCGCGTGCGCGAGCTCGATCTCCTTGCGGGAGTTGTCCAGCAGCGGCGCGAGCCGGCGCCGGATGCCGACGTTCGCGCGCATGCGCGGGTCCTGCGCGTACCAGCCGTACATCGCGGCACGCTCCTCCGTGGACACCATCTCCAGGGTGAGCTCGTCGTGGTTGCGCAGGAACGTGCTCCACTGCCCGCCCCGCGCCGGGATGTCCGGGGTGTCCGCCAGGATCTCGAGGAGCTGGTTCGCCCGCTGGTCGCGCAGCGCGTAGTAGATGCGCGGCATCACCGGGAAGTGGAAGCACATGTGGCACTCGGGCTCGTCGTCGGTGCCGAAGTAGTGCACCACGTCGTTCGGCCACTGGTTCGCCTCGGCCAGCATGATGCGGCCCGGGAACTCCTCGTCGATGAGTCGGCGCAGGTCGCGCAGGAACCCGTGCGTGCGCGGCAGGTTCTCGCAGTTCGTCCCCTCCTCCTCGAACAGGTACGGCACCGCGTCGAGCCGGAAGCCGTCCACGCCGAGCCGCAGCCAGAACCGCACCACGTCGAACATGGCCTCGGCGACCTGCGGGTTCTCGAAGTTGAGGTCCGGCTGGTGGGAGAAGAACCGGTGCCAGTAGTACTGGCGGCGCACCGGGTCGAACGACCAGTTCGAGCTCTCCGTGTCCACGAAGATGATCCGCGCGTCCTGGTAGCGGGTGTTGTCGTCCGACCACACGTAGAAGTCGCCGTACGGGCCCTCCGGGTCGGAGCGCGACGACTGGAACCACGGGTGCTGGTCGCTCGTGTGGTTCATCACGAGGTCCACCACGACGCGGATCCCGCGGGCGTGCGCCTCCTCCACCAGCCGGCCGAAGTCCGGCAGCGAGCCGTACTGGGCGGCCACCGCGGTGAAGTCGGCGACGTCGTACCCGCCGTCGCGCAGCGGTGACGGGTAGAACGGTGGCAGCCACAGGCAGTCCACGCCCAGCCACTGCAGGTAGTCGAGGCGGTCGATGATGCCGTTCAGGTCGCCGCTGCCCCCGCCGTCCGAGTCCCCGAACGCCCGCACCAGCACCTCGTAGAACACCGCGGTGCGGTACCACTCCGGGTCGTCGGTCAGACCGGTCTGCGGCAGTGCCGGCAGCTCCGGCTGCCGCCGCGGCGGAAGCGCCTGCACGGGGATCTGCCGGGTCACGGGACGCGGGACCTCGACCCCGCCGGTCGACGCGGTCACGCCGGGTCCACCCGCAGCACGTGCGCGACCTGCTGCTGCGGATCGAGCCGGACGTACGGGTGGGCGCCCCACCCGAAGGTCTGCCCGGACAGCTCGTCGTGGACGGCGAAGAAGGGTTGGTCCTCGGTGCCGTCGGGACGTGCCAGGCCGAGCGCCTCCAGGTCGAGCAGCAACGTCGACTCCTGCGCCTGGTGCGGGTCGAGGTTCACCACGACCAGCACGACGTCGTCCTGCGTGGCCCCCGGCCGCCCGGCCGCCGGCAGGTGCTCCGCGCGGACCCGCCGCGAGAACGCGACGACCTGGTCGTTCGTCGTCGTGTGCACGGTGATGTTGCGCAGCTGCTGCAGCGCCGGGTGGGCGCGACGGACCTCGTTGAGCCGGCCCAGCAGCATCGCGATGCCGAGGTCGTCGGCGCGGGACCAGTCGCGCGGCTTGTACTCGTACTTCTCGTTGTCGATCTGCTCCTCGACGCCCGGGCGCGGCACGTTCTCCACCAGCTCGTAGCCCGAGTAGATCCCCCACGTGGGGCTGCCCGTCGCCGCGAGCACGGCCCGCACCGCGAACCCGGCGACGCCGCCGGCCTGGAGGTACGGCGGCAGGATGTCGTGCGTCGTCGGCCAGAACGACGGCCGCATGACGGCGCCCTGCTCCCCGCCGACCTCGGCGAGGTACTCCTCGACCTCCTCCTTCGTGTTCCGCCAGGTGAAGTACGTGTACGACTGGTGGAACCCGATCCGGGCGAGGGTCTGCATCATCGCCGGCTTGGTGAACGCCTCCGACAGGAAGATCACCTCCGGGTTGGTGGCGTGCACCTGCGCCAGCAGCCACTCCCAGAAGTCCAGCGGCTTCGTGTGCGGGTTGTCCACGCGGAACAGCGTCACGCCCCGGTCGATCCACACCCGCACCACCCGCAGCACCTCGGCGTAGATGCCCTGCGGGTCACGGTCGAAGTTCAGCGGGTAGATGTCCTGGTACTTCTTCGGGGGGTTCTCCGCGTACGCGATCGTCCCGTCCGCGCGCACCGTGAACCACTCCGGGTGCTCCGTGACCCACGGGTGGTCCGGGGAGCACTGCAGCGCCAGGTCCAGGGCGACCTCCAGGCCGTTCGCGTGCGCCTCGGCGACGAACGCCTTGAACCCGCGCTCCGTGCCGAGGTCCGGGTGGATGGCGTCGTGCCCGCCCTCCGGTGAGCCGATCGCGTACGGGCTGCCCGGGTCGCCCGGCTGCGCGTCGAGCGTGTTGTTGCGGCCCTTGCGGAACGTCGTGCCGATCGGGTGGATCGGCGTCAGGTAGACGACGTCGAAACCCATCGCCGCGATCGCGGGCAGCCGCTTCGCCGCCGACACGAACGTGCCCGACCGCCACGTCCCGTCCCGGCGCTGCGTCGCGCCCTCCGACCGGGGGAACATCTCGTACCAGGACCCGGCCAGCGCGAGCCGGCGGTGCACGCGCAGCGGGTAGGTCGCGCTCGGCGTCATCTGCTGCCGCAGCGGGATCCGGCGCAGCGCCTCCCTCACCGCCTGCTGGGTCGCCATCGCGAGCCGCGCCTCCGGGGGGCGCGTGGTGTCCGCGAGCTCCGCGGCGACTTGCGCGAGCAGCTCGGCGTCGGCGCGCGACCGCCGCTTCTGCAGGCGCTGGGTGATGATCTCGACGAACAGGCGGGCGCCCTCGGTGAGCATCAGCTCGACGTCCTGGCCCGCCGGCACCTTGATCGAGGCGTCGTGCGCCCACGTCGCGTACGGGTCGGACCACGCCTCCACCCGGAACGACCAGTCGCCCTCGGCGTCCGGCTGCAGGAAGCCGCGGAACCGGTCCAGGCCCGGCGCGACGTCGTCCATCGGGGCCCACGAGTGCACCCGCCGGTCCGGGCCGAACAGCACCGCCGTCGCGTTCACGGCGTCGTGCCCCTCCCGGAACACGGTGGCCTCCACGGGTACCACCTCCCCGGGGGTCGCCTTGGCGGGCCAGCGGCCGCCCTCCACGACGGGGGAGACCTCGAGCACGGGGATGCGGCCGATCGGGCGGTACGGGGTGGGCTGGGGCGACGTCACGCCTCCACGCTAGTCAGCCGGAGGCCCCGGTGCGCGACAACATGCCCGGACGGACGGTGTCGATCACGATTCCCGCGGATCAGCCGGCCGCCGCGAGCGCCCGCCCGGTGACCCGTCCGGTGTGCAGGCAGCCGCCGAGGAACGTGCCCTCCAGGGCGCGGTGGCCGTGGACGCCGCCGCCGCCGAACCCGGCGGCCTCGCCGACGGCCCACAGACCGTCGAGCACGGTGCCGTCGTCGTGCAGCACGCGTCCCGACGGGTCGCACCACAGGCCGCCGAGGGTCTTGCGGGTCAGCACGGACAGGCGGACGGCCAGCAGCGGGCCGTCCTTGGGGGTGGTGAGGGGTCGCGGCGGCGAGACGCGGATCATCTTGTCGACGCGGAAGTCGCGGGCGGCGCGGGTGGCGACGACCTGCGGGTCCTTGCCGAGGCCGGAGGCGACCTGGGCGTCGCGGGCGGCGACGATCGCGGCGAGCGCGCCGGGGTCGACGTGGCCGCGGGAGCCGGGGGTGGCCTCGGTGAGGGCGTTCATCTTCCCGGCGAGCTCGGCGGGTGTGTCGGCCCACAGGAACTCGGGGGACTCCGCGGCGAACCGCGCGACGGGCCCGACGGCGCCCGGCAGGACGCGCTGGGCGAGCAGGCGCAGGTCCTTGCCGGTGAGGTCGGGGTTCTGCTCGGACCCGGACAGGGCGAACTCGGAGTCCATGATGGCCTTGTTGAGCACGAACCAGGAGTGGTCGTCCCCGCGGCGGGTCACGTGCTGGAGCGCGCCGAGGGCGTCGAAGCCGGGGAACAGCGGCGCGGGCAGGCGATTGCCGTCGGCGTCGAGCCACAGCGAGGACGGGCCCGGCAGGATGCGGATGCCGTGGTTCGTCCAGACGGGCGAGTGGTTGGCGATGCCCTCCGGGTAGTGCCACATGCGGTGCTCGTGGACCAGCGCCGCGCCGGCGTCGGCGGCGTGGCCGAGCATGAGGCCGTCGGTGGAGTCGGGGACGCCGGACAGCATGCGGGCGGGCAGGGTCCCTGCCCCGGCGTCCCAGCGGTCGCGGGCGAGGTCGTGGTTGGCGCCGATGCCGCCCGACGCGACGACGACGGCGCCGGCGGTGAGCTCCTCGGTGCCGACGACGTCGCGGGTGGACGGGGCGCCGCGCAGGGCGTCGTCGTCGGCCAGGATCTCGGTGCGCACACCGGTGACGCGGCCGCCCGAGACGACGAGCCCGACGGCGCGGCGGCGGAACCGCAGGTCGAGCAGCCCGGCGGAGCGGGCGCGGTGGGCGGCCTCGACGAACGGGGCGATGACGGCGGGGCCGGTGCCCCAGGTGACGTGGAACCGCGGGACCGTGTTCCCGTGGCCTCCGGTCGGGTAGCCGCCGCGCTCGGCCCACTGCACGAGCGGGAACCAGCGCACCCCCTTGGCGTGCAGCCAGGGGCGCAGGTCGCCGGCGGCGGCCTCCACGTAGTGCTTCGCCCAGGCGTAGCCGTGCCGGTCGGGGCCCTCGCCGTCCTCCGCGCCGGGCGCGAAGCGCGCGGAGCCCAGCCAGTCGGCCCACGCGAGCTCGGCGGAGTCGCGCACGCCGAGGCGGCGCTGCTCGGGGGAGTCCACGAGGAACAGCCCCCCGAACGACCACCAGGCCTGCCCCCCGAGGGAGGCCTCCGGCTCCTGGTCGAGCAGGATCACGCGGCTGCCCGCGGCGGTGAGCTCGGTCGCGGTCACCAGGCCCGAGAGCCCGGCTCCGATGACGATGACGTCGGCGTCTGCCATGGCCGCATCCTGCCAGACGTCCGCGTCCGCACCCAGGGATGCCGCGGGTGACGTGTCACCTCCGGGCCACGAACACCTCGACGCTGAGCGACTCGACCCGGGCCGTGCCCGGCTCGTCCACCTCGTCCGCCTCGTCCGGCCCGTCGGGGGAGTCCCACGTGGAGCTCCACACCCGGTCCCAGGGCGCGGCGCCGTCGAGCGGGTCGGGCAGGGTCACGACGGCGTCCTCCAGGCCGCCGTGCAGCACCACCAGGACGTCCGCGTCGTCGTCCTCCGGCCCGGGCCGCAGCATCTGGATGATCCGGCGGCCGTCGACCGACCAGGCGGCCGCGTCCATCGCCGCGCCGCCGTCGTCGTACCAGAGCAGGTCGGTGAGCTCCTCGCCGGGCCGGGGCACGCCCAGGTAGAACGACTCGGCGCGCAGGGCGGCGTGCTCCGCCCGCAGCCCCGTGAGGAACCGGGCGGTGGCCAGCAGCTCGGCACCGGCCGTATCGAGGTCCCAGTCCAGCCAGGAGATCTCGTTGTCCTGCGCGTACGCGTTGTTGTTGCCGCCCTGGGAGCGGCCCATCTCGTCCCCGGCGGTGATCATCGGCGTGCCTGCCGACAGCAGCAGGGTGGCCAGCAGGTTGCGCTGCGACCGGCGGCGCAGGGGCACGACCGCCGACCACGGCTCCGTGGTCGCGTCGGCACCGGACGGGTCGTGCCCCTCGACGCCGTGGTTCCACGACCGGTTGTCGTCGGTGCCGTCGCGGTTGTCCTCGCCGTTGGCGTCGTTGTGCTTGTGGTCGAACGACACGAGGTCGGCGAGGGTGAAGCCGTCGTGGGCGGTCACGTAGTTGATCGACGCCACCGGCCCGCGCATCAGCGGCGGGTCCGAGTGCCCGAAGAGGTCCGCCGACCCGGCGAGCCGTGTCGTCAGCTCCCGCAGTCCGTGCATGGGCTGGCCGTGCGAGCCGGCCTTCGGGGCCTCCAGCCAGAACGAGCGCGCCGCGTTGCGGAACCGGTCGTTCCACTCGGCCATCGGCGGTGGGAACCGGCCCGTCTGCCAGCCGCCGGGACCCACGTCCCACGGCTCGGCCACGAGCTTCAGCCCGGACAGCACCGGGTCCGTCTGCAGCGCCACGAGGAACGGGTGGTCGGGGGTGAAGCCGTCGTGGTCGCGTCCCAGCGTCACGGCCAGGTCGAACCGGTAGCCGTCGACGTCCACCTCCTGCGCCCAGTACCGCAGCGAGTCCAGCGCCATCTGCACCACCCGGGCCCGCCGGAAGTCCAGCGTGTTGCCCGTGCCGGTGACGTCCGCCAGCCGCGCCGGGGACGAGCCGTCGTGCAGGTAGTACAGCGTGTTGTCCAGCCCGCGCCACGACAGGTCGAGCGCGTCGTCCCCGCCCTCGCACGTGTGGTTGTAGACGACGTCCAGCAGCACCTCGATGCCGGCCTCGTGCAGCAGGTGCACCATGCCGCGCACCTCGTCCAGGACGGCGTCCGGCCCGGCCGCGCGCGCCGCGGCCGTCGCGTACCCGGCGTGCGGGGCGAAGAACGACATCGTGGAGTAGCCCCAGTAGTTCGACAGCCCGCGTCCGGCGAGCCACGGCTCGGACGCGTTCGCGTGGATCGGCAGCAGCTCCAGCGTCGTCACGCCGAGCGCCTTGAGGTGCTCCACCACGGCCGGGTGCGCCACCCCCGCGTAGGTGCCGCGCAGCTCGGGCGGCACCCCCGGGTGGCGCATCGTCAGGCCGCGCACGTGCGCCTCGTACACCACCGTGTCCGCCCACGGCACCCGCGGCCGCCACACCGTGGCGCGCGGGTGCTCGGGCATCACCACGCCGTGCGGCACGAACGGCAACGAGTCCTCGCCGTCCGGCCCGCCGTCCTCGCCCGCCCCGCCGCCCAGCGTCGCCGGGACGTACGCGAGGTCGCCTGCGTACCCGCGCGCGTACGGGTCGAGCAGCAGCTTCGCCGGGTTGTGGCGCATGCCCGCCGCCGGGTCCCACGGGCCGTGCACGCGGAACCCGTACCGCTGCCCCGGCCCCACGCCCGGCACGTGCCCGTGCCACACCCCGTACGTCGGGCCGTCGAGCTCGACCCGCCGCTCGGTGTACCGGGCCGGGTCGTGCGCGTCCAGCGCGGCGTCGACCTCGTCGATCAGGCACAGGTCGACGCCGGTCGCGTGGGACGCGAGCACCGCCACGTCGATGCCGCCGTCCGGCGTGGTGCGCACCCCCAGCGGGGGGACGTGGCTGCGCGTCCGCGTCGGGCGGGTCAGCGGCGTCACCTTGGGTCTGGCCTCCATCCGCACATGATGTCCCAGACCGGTGACGACGACACGTCCGCACGTCGCGCGGCGCGTCGCGACCGTGCCCGCCGCGCGTCCGAGGTGAGACGGCGACAGGGCGACGGCGACCGGAGCGCTAGGCTCGGCACTGGCGGCCGACCGCCGCCGTCCCAGCCCGTCGAGCACCTGATCGGAAGGTTCCTCGTGCGCATCGTCGTTCTCGTCAAGTACGTCCCGGACATCAACGCCGACCGGCGGTTCGAGGACTGTCGGGTCGTGCGGTCGCCGGGCGAGGGCACCCTCAACGAGCTCGACGAGAACGCCCTCGAGGCCGCGCTGCGGATCGTCGACTCGCTCGACGACGACGCCCGCGCCGCTGCCGAGGTCGTCGCCCTCACGCTCGCGCCCGAGCAGGGTGACCTCGCGCTGCGCAAGGCGTACCAGATGGGTGTCGACCGTGGCGTCCGCGTCACCGACGACGCCCTCGCCGGCTCCGACTACGCCGGGACCGCCGCCGCGCTCGCCGCCGCCGTGCGCCGCCTGGAGGCCGACGGCCCCGTCGACCTGGTCGTCACCGGCATGGCGGCGCTCGACGGCCTGGGCTCCGTGGTCCCGGCCCTCGTCGCCACCGAGCTCGGCCGCCCCGCCCTGACCTTCGCGAAGAAGGTCGCCCTTGCCGACGGCGTGCTCGAGGTCGTCCGCGAGACGGACGAGGCCACCGAGACGCTGACCGCGCCGCTGCCCGCCGTGCTGTCCGTCGCGGACACCGCGAACACCCCGCGCATGCCGAACTTCAAGCTCATCATGGCCGCGCGCACCAAGACGATCGAGGCGTGGAGCCTCGCCGACGTCGGGCTCGACGCCGGGCTCGTCGGGGACGCGGGTGCCCGCACCGCCACGACGCACGCCGCCCCGCGCCCCGCCAAGCCCGAGGTCGAGCTCGTCCAGGACAAGGGCGAGGGCGGCAAGGCCCTCGCCGAGTTCCTCCTCCGCCACGACCTCGTCTGAGAGGACCGCCAGATGACCAACCGCACCGTCCTCGTCCTCCTCGACCCCGCCGGCGAGGTCCGCTCCAGCATCCTGGAGCTCCTCACCATCGGCCGCGCGCTCGGCCGCGTCGAGGCGGTCACGCTCGAGTCGCCGTCCGTCGAGGCGCTCGCCCAGCTCGGCGCCCACGGTGTCGAGACCGTCCACCAGGCCGAGCTGCCCGCCGACCTGCGCGGCGACGCCCGGCACCTGTCCGGCGTCGTCGCCGCGACCCTCGCCGCGGCCGTCCGGCGCACCGACGCCGACGTCGTCCTCGCGCCGTCCACGTTCGCCGCGAAGGAGGCCGTCGCGCTCGCCGGGCAGGCGCTCGGCGCGGGCGTCGTCATCGACGCCGCCGGCGTGAGCGAGGACGAGCAGGGTCGGATCGTCGGCACCAAGCGCGTCTTCGCCGGGTCGTGGGACACCACCAGCGTCGTGACGACCGACGTCGCGCTGCTCACCGTCCGCGCCAACACCGTCGTGCCGAAGCCCGCGGACGCGGCCGTCGCCACCGAGGTGGAGGGCTTCGCCGTGAGCGTCGACGCCCCCCTGCCCACCGTCACGCAGCGCGTGCCCGTCGTGCGCGACGCCGCCCGCCCCACGCTCGAGGAGGCGGCCACCGTCATCGCGGGCGGACGCGGCACCGGCGGCGACTTCGGCCCCGTCGAGGACCTCGCCGACGCGCTCGGCGCCGCCGTCGGCGCGTCCCGCGACGCCGTCTTCGAGGGCTGGTTCGACCGCTACGTCGGCCAGACGGGCGTCACGGTCGCCCCGCGTCTCTACATCGGCGCCGGCATCTCCGGCGCCCCCCACCACCGCGGCGGCATGCAGGCCTCCCAGGTGATCGTCGCCGTCAACTCCGACCCCGAGGCGCCGATCTTCGAGATCTGCGACTTCGCCGTCGTCGGGGACCTCGCGGACGTCCTGCCCCAGGCCGCGGAGGTCATCCGGGCGCACAAGGCCGCTCGGTAGCTGCTGCTGTCGGTCACCAGGCCTGGTCCGAGGGCCTGCGCGCGGTCGCGCTCACGGGCCCCAGGGGGCCCTCCGCTTCCGGTCTGACGACCGCGCGCAGACCCTCGGACCAGGCCCGGGCGGCGTCGTCTCGCGAGGGCGCGACAGCGTGTCGCCGAAGTCGACCCACCCGTACTGAGATCGACGTTCCGTGCATCGATCTCGGCACGGGTGGGTCGATCTCGGCGTTCGGCTCCGACGACGGCCCGGACGGACGGAGCTCAGCCGCCCGCGAAGGGCGGCAACAGGTCGAGGGTCGCGCCGTCGGGCACGGCGTCGGTCGGTGCGGCGCGGCGGCCGTCGAGCAGCACGGAGCAGCGGGCGACGACGGGCTCGGCGGACGGCACGGCGGCCATGAGGTGCGCGACGACGTCGGCCACGGTCACGGCACCGGCACCGGCACCGGCACCGGCACCGGCACCGGCACCGGCACCGTCGGCGTCGACGGCGACGGCGACCGTCCGGTCTGCGAACCCGAGTGCCGCGCGGGCGGCGGCGAAGCACCGCACCTGCACGGTCACCCGGACGGCGGGGTCGAGTCCTGTGTCGCTCATCGTCAGCCTCCGATCGCGCTCATGGTGCGTTCGGGCTGGGTGAACGACGGGTCGCTCATCCCGTGCCCGGGGCCCTTGGCCCACATGGCGGCCCGCCACAGGTCGGCGAGCACCGCGTCGGGGGCCCCGGCGCGCAGGGGGCCGAGCAGGTCGGTCTCGGTGTGCGCGAACAGGCAGTCGCGCACGCCGCCCTCGGCGGTGAGGCGGGTGCGGCGGCAGTCGCCGCAGAACGGCTCGGTGACGGACGCGATGATGCCGACGCGGCCGAGCCGCTCGCCGGTGGCGACGGACCGGACGACGAACCGTTCCGCGGGGGCGCCGTCGCGCGGCTCGTGGTCGGGAGCGAGCGCGAACCGTCCGCCGAGCAGGCCGCGCACCTCGGCGGCGGTGACCATCGCGGACCGGTCCCAGGAGTGGTCGGCGTCGAGCGGCATCTGTTCGATGAACCGCAGCTCGAACCCGCGGTCCAGGCACCAGGAGAGCAGGTCGGCGGCGTGGTCGAGGTTGACCCCGCGCACGAGCACGGCGTTGATCTTCACGAGGTCGAACACCTCGGCGGCGGCGGCGATCCCGGCGAGGGTGCGTTCGAGGAAGGGACGGCGCGCGAGGGTGGCGAACGTGTCGGGGTCGAGGGTGTCGAGGGAGACGTTGACGCGGTCCAGCCCGGCGTCGCGCAGCCGGTGCGCCCGGGAGTCGAGGCCGACGGCGTTGGTGGTGAGGCTGATCTCGGGCCGGTGCTCCAGCGCGGCGACGTCCCGCACGATGTCCACGAGGTCGCCGCGCAGCAGCGGCTCCCCACCGGTGAACCGCACCTGCTGGACGCCGAGCTCGCGGGTGGCGACGTCGACCAGCCGGGCGATCTCGGCCCGCGTCATGACCTTGGCGCGGGGGAGCGCGGGCAGGCCCTCGGCGGGCATGCAGTAGGTGCAGCGCAGGTTGCAGCGGTCCGTCAGGGAGACGCGCAGGTCGGTCGCGACCCGCCCGAACCGGTCCACCAGCCCGTCCGTGGCGGGGCGGTCGGCGGGCAGCGCGACACCCTGGTCGGTGACGGCGGTGGGGATCGCGGGGATCCCGAGGTCGACGAGCGTCATGGGGCTCCTCAGCTCGTCGCTTCCCAGCCGAGGGCGAGCCGTGCGGCGCGCTCGACCGCGTCGTCGTCCGTGACCCCCGTGGCCCCCTGCGCGGCGGCGAGCCCGCGGGCGTACCCGACGAGGTAGGTGGTGACGGGGGCAGCGGGCCGGGCGACGTGGTGGGCGGCGTCGCGGGCGAGGTCGAGCACCTCGGTGACGTCGATGCTGCCGCCCGGCAGCCCGAGCTCGGCCTCGAGGGCCTCGACCCAGCGTGCGAGCACGGTGGGGGTGTCGGGGGTGTCGGTCATGGGTGCGCCTCCTCGGGTCGGTCCGCGTGCCGGGCGGAGAGCCTGGTCACATCCTCCCAGGTGTCGACGTCGTCGCTCGCACCGGTGGCGTCGTCGACCTCCACCAGCGTCAGCCCGGCGACGAGTCGCCGCACGGGCGCACCGTGCACGACCAGCCCGGCCGCGGCGGCGGCGAGGGCGTCGGCGCGGTACAGGCCGGTCAGCCACTGCGCGCGTCCGTGCCGCACGAGGTGCACGCCGTCGGCGTCGGGGTGGCGGGCGGCCGCCGCGAGGAGCGGGTCGACGGCGTCGGCCGCGCCGGGGACGTCGACGGCGAGCACGAGCACCCGTCCCGGCCGGTCGGGACTTCCGGGCCGGGAGAGGGCGGCGAGCCCGGCGGCGACCCCCGCGACCGGTCCGCCGCGCGGCGGGTCCTCGCAGGTGACGACGACACCCGCCGGGACCGGCCTCACCTCGTCGGCGGGGCCGACGACGACGGTGCGTCCCGCCCCGGCGCAGGCCGTCAGCGCCCGGTCCAGCAGGGTGCGGTCGCCGACCAGCACGCCGGGCTTCGGGGTGCCGCCCAGCCGGGTCGCCCGCCCGCCGGCGAGCACGATCGCGTCGTACGTGGGCCCGGCCGTCATCGGGGCTCCGGGACGCGCAGCACCGTGAGCAGGTCACCGGGGCGCACCTGCTCGACGTCGGCGGGCACGACGGCGAGGGCGTCGGCGTGGGGGAGCGCGGACAGGTGGTGGCCGCCCGGTCCGGCCGGGGCGGCGCCGTCGGGGCCGAGGCGCACCGGCACGACCTGCTCGACGCCCGCCGGGCTGGTCCAGCCGGCCGCGGCGGGGACGGTGAGCGCGGTGTCGTCGACGACCCCGGCGAGCCGCCGCACGGCGGGCAGGACGTACAGGACGGTCGAGACGAACGCGCTCACCGGGTTGCCGGGCACCGCGACCCACGGCACGCCCCGCCAGGCGGCCAGGGCCTGCGGCCTGCCGGGCCGCATCGCGACGGTGGCGACGTCGACGTCGCGGGCGGCGCCGGAGGCGAGCACCTCCCGGACGACGTCGGACGCACCGGCGGAGACCCCGCCGGACGTCACCACCAGGTCGACGCCCGGCCCCGGGGCGACGTCGGTGCCCGGCAGCGGCGCCGTGACGCGGTCGAGCGCCGAGCGCAGCGCGGCACCGTCGTCGGGCACGGCGCCGACGCGGACCACGTCGGCTCCCGCGGCGCGCACGAGCGCGGCGAGCATGAGTGAGTTGGAGTCGGGCACGGTGCCGGCACCGCCCGTGCCGAGGGCGACGAGCTCGGACCCGGTGGAGAGCACGGCGACCCGGGGACGCCGGTGCACCGGCACGGCCGTGAGCCCGGCGGCGGCCGCGGCTGCCACGACACCCGCACCGACCCGCTCGCCCGCCTTCGCGAGCGGAGCACCCGGCTGGACGTCGGAGCCCGCCCGGCGGACGTGGTCGCGGTGCTGCCGGGCGAGCGTCACCGTGCGTTCCGTCGTCGGGCCCCCGGCGACGAACCGGCCCGTCGAGGTGCGCTCGACCGGGACGACGGCGTCGAACCCGGTCGGCAGCGGGGCGCCGGTCATGATGCGCACGACGCCGGGCCGGTCGCCCGGGTCGGTGCTGCCGGGACCGCCGGCGCGGACGTCGGCGAGCACCGGCAGGGTCACCGGGGAGCCGTCGGCGGGCAGGTCGGAGAGGCGCACGGCATACCCGTCCATCGCGGCGTGGTCGAACCCGGGGACGGCCGCCGCGGCGACGACGTCGCCCGCGAGCGCCAGCCCGAGCACCGCAGGATCGTCGAGGGCGACGGCGGCCGCGTCCACGGGCGAGACCCGCGCCAGGACGGCGGCGCGGTGCTCGGCGATGGTGCGCTGGCTCACGTCGGCCACGATAGGCGGGGCATGTGTCCGGCGTGCAGCACCGTCCTCACAGCGGTCGGCGCGGGGCGGTGAGGTCACGGCCCGGTCTGTGCCCGCACCCGTCGGCGGACCGGCCCGAGCGTGAACAGGAACGTCAGCGCCGCGGTGAGCGCGAGCAGGCCGAAGCCGAGGTCGTAGTCGCCGTCGGCGGCGTACACGGCACCCATGATCAGGGGCGGGATGAACCCGCCGAGACCGCCGGCCGCGCCGACGACGCCCGTCACGGCACCCACCTTGTCCGGCGGCGCCATCCGCGCCACCAGGGCGAACGTGGCACCCGAGGACGCGCCGAGCCCCGCGGCCATGCCGAGGAACGCGATCGTGGCGCCCGGCACCAGGGCCGGCTGGAAGATCACGACCGCCGCGAACACCGTCACCACCGCGAAGCACGCGAGGGACACCGGGATCGGGCCGACCTTGTCCGACAGCGTTCCCCCGACGGGCCGCATGACGACGGCGAGGACGACGAACCCGGCGGTGCGGAACGACGCGTCCGACGCCGAGAGGTCGTAGGCGTTCTGCAGGAACGTCGGCAGGTACACGCTGAACGCGACGAAGCCGCCGAAGCCGACGGCGTACAGCCAGGACAGCTGGAGCGTCGCGGGGATCTTCATCGTCGCCCAGGTGCGGGCCATCATCCCGGGCGCGTCCGGGCCCGGGGCGACCCGGTCCGGGGACTCCCGGAGCATCGTGCGGGACACGAGCGCGAACACCGCGAGGAACCCCGCGACGATCCAGAACGGGGCGGTGTCGCCCCACGCGTCGCGGATCGGCACCGTGCTGAACGACGCGATCGCGGTGCCACCCATGCCCGCGCCGAAGATGCCGATCGCCGTGCCGCGGCGGGCCGGCGGGTACCAGGAGTTGACGAACGGCACGCCGATGGCGAACGTCGTGCCGCCGAGGCCCAGGAAGAACCCGCCGAGCAGCAGCAGCGGGAGGCTGTCCGCCACCAGGCCCACGAACAGCACCGGCACGATCGTCGCGGCCGCCGCGACGGGGAACACGACCTTCGCGCCGAACCGGTCGGTGAGCGCGCCCATCGGGATGCGCCCCAGCGAGCCGACGATGACCGGCACCGCGACGAGCACCGAGACCTCGAAGTCCGTCAGGTCGTACAGCTCGCCGTAGGTGTTCCCGAGCGGGCTGAGCAGCGCCCACGCCCAGAAGCAGATCGCGAACCCGCCGGTCGCCAGCGCGAGCTGGCGGGTCGCCCCGGGCCGTGTGGCCACGGCGTCCGGCGTCGTCGGCTGCTGCGCTGCGTCCGTCATCGTCTCTCCCGGGGTGTCGAGGTGGGCTCCCAGCCCGGCCGTGGGGTGCGGGCACCGGAGCCCGACGTGGTGTCGCGCGACCGGTACACGATGTACGGCCGGAACGGGTAGGCGACCGGTGCGGAGAACGCGTGCACCAGCCGCGTGAACGGCCACAGGGCGAACAGCAGCAGCGCGACCGTGACGTGCACCTGGAACGCCAGCGGGACGCCCGCCATGAGCAAGGGCTCCGGCTGGAGGACGAACAGCGTGCGGAACCAGGGCGAGATCGTCTCGCGGTAGTCGTAGCCGTGGCCGCCCGCCAGGATCTGGGTGTGGACGGTCGCCCATGCGCCGGACAGGATCGACGCGGCGAGCCCGACGTACATCGCCTTGTCCATGCGGGTGGTGGCCTGGAACACCGGTCCGGTGGTCCGCCGCCGGTAGACGAGGATGACCAGCCCGGCCACGAGCGCGAGGGCGCCGAGAGATCCGAGCCACGTCGCCAGGAAGTGGTAGGCGGCCTCGCTGACGCCCGCCGCCTCCGTCCACGACTTCGGGACGACGAGCCCGACGAAGTGCCCGGCGATCACCGCGAGGAGGCCGAAGTGGAACAACGGGCTGCCGAGGCGCAGCAGCCGCTTCTCGTAGAGCTCGCTGGACCGGGTGGTCCAGCCGAACTTGTCGTACCGGTACCGCCACAGCGTGCCGACGACGAAGATCGCCAGGCAGGCGTACGGCACCACGACCCACAGCACGATCTGGTCGCCCGTCACGTCCACGGCAGGTCCCTCCCTCCGGGGCCCGCGGCCCCGTACCCGTCCAGCCCGACCGTCTCCGTCGGCGGCCCGGCCGCCACGAGGTCGGCGACCCGTTCGGCGGTCGCGGCGTCCACGGGCGCCAGGGTGAGGCACACCGCCTCGATCCCGGCCGCCCACGGCGAGCCGAGCGCCGCCAGCGCCGAGCGCAGCACCTCGATGCCGTCCCGGTGCGCGTCGAGCAGCGCGCCCGCGATCCGGGCGCCGTCCGGGCCGCCGCACGCCGACAGCTCCAGCACCGTCGGCAGGTAGTCGGGCAGCTCCGTGCCGGTCGTCTCGAAGCCTGCCGCGCGGTACGCCTCGACGAAGCGCACCAGGGCCGCCCCCCGGCGACGGGTGTCCCCCGCCGCGTAGTACGACAGGTACATCGAGCAGCGCCGCCGCAGGTCGAACGTCGCCACGTAGTCCGCCTGGAGCGCCCGCTGGTCGCCGTCGAGGAGGAGCGCGGCCAGGCCGTCGAGCCGGTCCCGGACCGACGTCGGCAGACCGGTCACGGCGGTGCGCACCTGCGCCGCGGCGGCGAGTGTCTCGTCGTCGGGGTAGGCGAGCAGCAGGGAAGCTGCCATGTGAGCGGTGGCCCGGGACGCGTCGTCGAGGCGCACCGGGTCCAGGGCGTCGAGCCGCGCGGCACGCACGCCCGGGCGGGGCAGGAACGCGAGCCTCATGACGCCCCCCGTCCGGACCCGCCCTGCCGGCCGCCCGTCCCGGGGTCCTCGTCCGGCGGGAACAGGCCGTCCGGGCGGCCGTTGCCGTCCCAGTTGAGGAGGTTGACGCGGCCGGGGGTCGACGGGCCGTACGGGGAGTCCGCCGTCTGGCGGTTCGCCAGCGCGTGGAAGTTCTCCACCGCGACGGGCGTCGGCTGCCCGGACGACGACCCGAACGGCCCGGCCCCGCCCATGCCGGGCCCGCCCTCGTAGTCGAGCGAGCACGCCATCTCCTCCAGCTCGTCGGCGATCTCGGCGTGCGCCGTCGGGATGACGTAGCGCTCCTCGTACTTCGCGATCGCCAGCAGCCGGTACATCTCGCGCACCTGGTCACCCGTCATGCCGACGGCCGCCGCGGTCTCCTCGACCGGTTCCCGGCCCAGGTTGACGTCCCGCATGTACGAGCGCATGGCCGCGAGGCGCCGCAGGACCCTCTCCACCGGAGCGGTGTCGCCCGCCGTGAACAGCCCCGCCAGGTACTCCAGCGGGATCCGCAACTGCGAGATGGCGGCGAACAGGGTCCGCCCGTCCTCGCCGTCGTTGCCCGACGACGCCACGACGTCCACCACCGGCGACAGCGGCGGGATGTACCAGACCATCGGCAGCGTCCGGTACTCGGGGTGCAGGGGCAGGGCGACCTCGTAGTCGTGGATCAGCCGCCACACGGGGGAGCGCTGCGCCGCGCCGATCCAGTCGTCCGGGATGCCGTCGCGGCGTGCGGCGGCCACCACCTCCGGGTCGTGCGGGTCGAGGAGCACGGACCGCTGCGCCGCGTACAGGTCGTGCTCGTCCGGCGTGGCCGCGGCCTCGCCCACCCGGTCGGCGTCGTACAGGACCAGCCCGAGATACCGCAGCCGGCCCACGCACGTCTCCGAGCAGACCGTCGGCTGCCCGACCTCGAGGCGCGGATAGCAGAGCGTGCACTTCTCGGCCTTGCCGGTCTTGTGGTTGAAGTAGACCTTCTTGTACGGGCAGCCCGTGACGCACATGCGCCACCCGCGGCACTGGTCCTGGTCGACCAGCACGATGCCGTCCTCGGCCCGCTTGTACATCGCGCCCGACGGGCAGGAGGCCACGCACGCGGGGTTGAGGCAGTGTTCGCAGATGCGCGGCAGGTAGAACATGAAAGTCTGCTCGAGCTCCTCGGCCACGTGCGAGCTCATGTGCGCCAGCACCGGGTCGTCCTGCATCGTCGCGGTGGACCCGCCGAGGTCGTCGTCCCAGTTGGCCGACCACCTGATCTTCATGTCCTCGCCCGTGAGCAGGGACTTGGGCCGGGCGACCGGGGTGTGCTGCTGCGCCGGCGCGGAGAGCAGCACGTCGTACTCGTACGTCCACGGCTCGTAGTAGTCGTGGATGTCGGGCAGCTTCGGGTTGAAGAAGATCGTCGCGAGCTTCTTCCACCTTCCACCGGCGCGCAGCGTCAGCCGCCCCCGCCGGGTGAGCCTCCAGCCGCCCTGCCAGCGCTCCTGGTCCTGGTAGGTGCGCGGGTAGCCGAGGCCCGGGCGGGTCTCCACGTTGTTGAACCACACGTACTCGGTGCCCGTCCGGTTCGTCCACGCCTGCTTGCACGTCACCGAGCACGTGTGGCACCCGATGCACTTGTCGAGGTTCATCACCATCGACATCTGCGCCATGACCTTCATCGCCCCCACCTCCCGATCGCCGCTCGGTGTCTCTGGTCGCGCTCGCCGACGGACTCGTCCCTCGTTCTGCGGCTCTCCGTTCGGGCGGTCACGAGTACCGCACCTCCTGCGAGCGCCGCCGGATCGTCGTGATCTCGTCGCGCTGGTTGCCGGTGGGGCCGAGGTAGTTGAACGCATAGGTGAGCTGCGCGTACCCGCCGGCCAGGTGGGTGGGCTTGAGCAGGATGCGGGTGAGCGAGTTGTGGATGCCGCCGCGCTGCCCGGACGTCTCGGCGAGCGGCACGTCGACCGTGCGCTCGGTCGCGTGGTACATGAAGACGGTGCCCTCGGGCATGCGGTGGGACACGACGGCTCGGGCCACGACGACGCCGTTGCGGTTGACGGCCTCGATCCACTCGTTGTCGGCCACGCCGATCTTCGCGGCGTCGGCGGGACTCATCCACACGTTCGGTCCGCCCCGCGAGAGCGACAGCATGAACAGGTTGTCCTGGTACTCCGAGTGGATGGACCACTTGGAGTGCGGCGTCAGATACCGCACCGCGACCGTGGCGTGCCCGTCGGCCTCGCCGACGGTCCCCGGGACGGGGGAGTCGCCGAACAGCCGGTGCAGGTCGAGCGGCGGGCGGTACACGGGCAGCTGCTCGCCGAGCTCGACCATCCAGTCGTGGTCGAGGTAGAAGTGCTGGCGGCCGGTGAGGGTGTGCCAGGGCTTGAGCCGGTCGACGTTCACGGCGAACGCCGTGTAGCGCCGGCCGCCGTGCTCCGACCCGCTCCACTCCGGCGAGGTGATGACGGGCACGGGGCGGGCCTGGGTGTCGGCGAACGTCACGAGCTTGGCCTGCTCGTCGCGGGCGAGATCGGCGAGCTCGCGACCGGTCCGCTTCTCCAGGTGCTCGAAGCCCTGTACGGCGAGACGCCCGTTGGACGTGCCGGACAGGGTGAGGATCGCCTCGCAGACCTGCACGTCGGTGTCGAGCCGTGGCCGTCCCGCGGTGGGCCCGGCCGCGACCGTGCCGTTGCGCTGCCCGAGGGAGCGCACCTCGACGTCGGGGGAGAACCTGACGCCCTTGGTGACCATGCCGACGGAGTCGGTGAGAGGGCCGAGCGACGCCATCCGCGCGGCGAACGCCGGGTAGTCCCGTTCGACGACGGCGAGCTTCGGCATCGTCACGCCGGGGACCAGGTCGCGCTCCGTGACGGGTGATCCGGGGTCGGGGACGGTGCCGTGCGGCATCGCGAGCTCGTCGGGCGTGTCGTGCGCCAGGGGAGACGCGACGAGGTCGTGCCGCACCCCGAGGTGCGTCTCCGCCAGCCGGGAGACGTCCCTCGCGATCGTGTGGAAGGTCGCGAAGTCGGTGCGGCACTGCCACGGCGGGTCGATCGCCGGGCTGAACGAGTGCAGGTACGGGTGCATGTCCGTGCTCGACAGGTCGTGCTTCTCGTACCAGGTCGCGGCGGGCAGGACGACGTCGGAGTACAGGGTGGTGCTCGTCATCCGGAAGTCCGCCGTGACCAGCAGGTCGAGCTTGCCGCGCGGCGCCTCGTCCCGCCACGTCATCGTCCGCGGCCGCCGCCCCGGCGGCGACTCCGCCGCCCGCACCGCGGACTCCGCGCCCAGCAGGTGCCGCAGGAAGTACTCGTTGCCCTTCGCCGACGACCCGAGGATGTTCGAGCGCCACACCGTGAGCACCCGGGGGAAGTTCTCGGGGGCGTCCGGGTCCTCGACCGCGAACCGGAGGCGCCCCGCCCTCAGCTCGTCCACGACGTGCTGCGCAGGCTCCTTGCCCGCCGCGCGAGCCTCGTCGACGAGGTCCAGGGGGTTGCGGTCGAACGTCGGGTAGGCGGGCATCCAGCCGCGCTGCACCGACTCCACCAGCGCGTCGGCGGTGGTGCGCCCGGCCAGCAGCCCCTTCGCCAGCGGGGAGGCCAGCGAGTCCGCGGGCATCCCGTCGTAGCGCCACTGGTCCGTCGCGAGGTAGAGGAAGCCCGTGCCGATCGTCTGCCGGGGCGGGCGCACCCAGTCGAGCCCTCCCGCGTACTGCGCCCACCCCGTCACCGGGCGGCACTTCTCCTGCCCGACGTAGTGCGCCCAGCCGCCGCCGTTGACCCCCTGGCAGCCCGTCACCGTGGTCAGCGTGAGGAACGCCCGGTACGTCGCGTCGCCGTGGAACCACTGGTTCGCCCCGGCGCCCATGATGATCATCGAGCGGCCGCCCGAGTCCAGCGCGTTCTGCGCGAACTCCCGGCCGATCCGCTCCGCCTGCACCGCCGGGACACCGGTCAGCTCTTCCTGCCACGCCGGTGTGCCCGGGGTGCTCGCGTCGTCGTAGCCCGTCGGCCACTCGCCCGGCAGGTCCAGGTCCGGCCGCGCCACCGCGTACTGCGCGAGCAGCAGGTCGAACACCGTGGTGACCAGGTGCCCGCCGACCTCCCGCACCGGGACGCCGCGCGCGACGACGCCCGCGCCGCCCAGGTGGGCCGCCTCGTCGTCCCCGTCCTGCGGGACGAGGTCGAAGCGCGGCAGCAGCACGGCGACGGCCTGCGGGGCCTCGTCGGTCCGGTCGAGGTCCGCGATCGACAGCACCGGGTCGACGTCGCCGAGGTCGAGGTTCCAGCGGCCCTCGTCGGCGTCGCCGTAGCGGTGGCCGAGCGTGCCGTTCGGGGCGACGGGCGTGCCGTCGGCGTCGAGCAGCACGGTCTTGAACCGGTTGTTCGCCATCGTCGAGGCGCCCGGCAGGACGTCGTCAGAGAGTTCGGCGGCGGTGAGGAACTTGCCGGGCGTGAACCCGCCGGACGGGTGGGTGTCGAGCCGCACGAGGAACGGGGCGTCCGCGAACCGCTGGAGGTACGCCGCGAACGCGGCGGTGCGCCGCTCGACGAGGAACTCGCGCAGCACCACGTGCCCCATCGCCAGGGCCAGCGCCCCGTCGGTGCCGGGGTGCGGCGCCATCCACTCGTCGGCGAACTTCGTGGCGTCGTTGAAGTCGGGATTGACGGTGACCACCTTGGCACCGCGGTAGCGGGCCTCCGCCATGAAGTGCGCGTCCGGGGTGCGGGTGACCGGCACGTTCGACCCCCACAGCACCAGGTAGGACGAGTTCCACCAGTCGGCGGACTCGGGGACGTCGGTCTGGTCGCCGAACACCTGGGGGCTCGCGACCGGCAGGTCGGCGTACCAGTCGTAGAACGACAGCATGGTGCCGCCGAGCATCTGCACGAACCTGGCGCCGACCCCGTGCGACACCATCGACATCGCGGGGATGGGGGAGAAGCCCGCGACGCGGTCCGGCCCCCACCGCTTGATCGTGTGCACGTGCGCGGCCGCGACGAGCTCGGAGACCTCGTCCCAGGTGGCGCGGACCAGGCCGCCGCGCCCCCGGGCGGACTTGTAGCGGGCGGACACCTCCGGGTCGGACGTCACCCGCTCCCAGGCGAGCACCGGGTCCCCGCCCACCTCCGCCCGCGCCGCGCGGAACGCCTCCAGCAGGACGCCGCGGACGTACGGGTAGCGCACCCGCGTGGGGGAGTAGGTGTACCAGCTGAACGCCGCGCCGCGAGGGCACCCGCGCGGCTCGTACTCGGGGGAGTCGGGCCCCACCGACGGGTAGTCCGTCTGCTGCGTCTCCCAGGTGATGATGCCGTCCTTGACGTACACCTTCCACGAGCACGACCCCGTGCAGTTCACGCCGTGCGTGGAACGCACCACCTTGTCGTGCGACCAGCGGTCCCGATAGAAGACGTCCCCCTGGCGCCCGCCGCGCAGGAACAGCTGGCGCAGGTCCTCGCTCGTCTCCCCCCGGCGCAGGTGCCGTCCCAGCCGCAGCAGCGGATCCTTCCCGTCCCCGGCGGGCACGGCGGTCGGAGGTGCGGTGGTGCCGTGCGTCATCGCGGACTCCCTGCTGCTGGGGGCTCGAGGGTGCTGCTCGAAGTCAAACCCAGCGGTGGGCGTCGCGCATGGCGAGACAACTTCTCACAGTGGTGCCGCGGGGAGTGAGAGTTCTTCCTCATGGGGATTTCACGCCCCGACGACGGGAGGCGAAACACCCGCTTCCTACGGTCATGACACCGGCCCGACGTCGAGCCGGTCCGGCCCCGGCACCCGCCGGCCCGGACGGCGCCGGCGTCGCACGACGTCCGGCACGAGCACGAGGAGAACGGCGATGGTTGCTCCGACGAGTGGGACCGCCGCACCCGAGCCGGTGGGCGGGCCGACGACGGCCGACACCGCGACGCTCGACCCCACGACCTTCGGGACCGCCCCTGGCAGCACTCTGGGGCCCGTGCGCCGGTCGGGACGGTGGATCGACCACTGGGACCCGGAGGACGCCGTCTTCTGGCGCAACGGCGGCCGCACGATCGCCCGCCGTAACCTGGTGGTCTCGGTGTTCGCCGAGTTCCTCGGGTTCTGCGTGTGGGCCGTCTGGTCGATCGTCGTCCCGCAGCTGCCCGCCGCCGGCTTCGCGCTGACCGCGGACCAGATGTTCTGGCTCATCAGCCTCCCCGCCCTCGTGGGCGCGACGCTGCGCATCCCCTACACGCTCGCCGTGCCGGTGTTCGGCGGCCGCAACTGGACCGTCGTGTCCGCCCTCCTCCTGCTGATCCCGACCCTCTCCCTCGCCTGGGTGGTGCAGCGGCCCGAGACGTCGTTCGGCGTCCTGCTCGCCGTCGCGGCGCTCGCGGGCTTCGGCGGCGGCAACTTCGCGTCGTCGATGGCGAACATCTCGTTCTTCTTCCCGGAGAAGGAGAAGGGCGCGGCGCTCGGCTGGAACGCGGCCGGCGGCAACATCGGCACCGCCGCGGTGCAGTTCGTCGTCCCGCTGGTCATCGCCACCGGCGCGGGCCTGGCCCTGCAGAACGCGGGCCTGGTGTTCATCCCGTTCATCCTGCTGGCCGCGATCCTCGCCTGGCGGCTCATGGACAACCTCGGCACCGCCAAGGCCGACCCGCGGTCGTTCGGTGCCGCGGCCCGCGAGAAGCACACGTGGATCATCTCGTTCATCTACATCGGGACCTTCGGCAGCTTCGTCGGCTTCGCGGGGGCGTTCCCGACGCTGCTGGCGCGCGAGTTCCCCGAGGTCACCCTGTCGTTGGCCTTCATGGGGGCGCTCGTCGGGTCGCTGAGCCGTCCCGCGGGCGGCTGGATCGCCGACCGGCTCGGCGGCGCCCGGGTCACCCTGGTCTCCTTCGCGGTGATGATCCTCGGGGCGTTCGGCGCGATCCAGGCCCTCGGCAGCGGCTCGTTCGGCCTGTTCTTCGGCTCGTTCCTGCTGCTCTTCGTCGCCACGGGCGTCGGCAACGGGTCGGTTTACCGGATGATCCCGGCCGCGTTCCGCGTCGCCCGGGTGGGCGGCGGCGGTGCGGCGACGGCGAAGCTGGCCGCCGGGTGCATCGGCATCGCCGGTGCGGTGGGCGCGTTCGGCGGGTTCCTCATCCCGCGCGGCTTCGCGATGTCGACCACCGCGACCGGTTCCCTCGTGCCCGCCCTGTGGGTCATCATCGGGGTCTACGCGGTGATGACGGTGGTCACGTGGGCCGTCTACGGTCGCCGCTCCGGAGCCATGGGAGCGGCCCGCGTATGAGCACCACCACCGCCGCGCCGGCGCAGACCCACTGCCCCTACTGCGCGCTGCAGTGCGGCATGGCGCTCACGCCCGCCGGGGAGCCGCACGCGGCCCCCGACGGGCGTGCGCCCCTGCCCGTGACCGTCTCCCCGCGCGACTTCCCGACGAACGCCGGGGGTCTGTGCCAGAAGGGCTGGACGAGCGCGAGCGTGCTCACCGTCCCGGACCGCGTCACGACGCCGCTGCTGCGCGGGGACGACGGCGAGCTGGCGCCGGCCTCGTGGGACGACGCCCTCGACGTGGTCGCGGCGGGCGTCCGCCGTGTGCAGGCGGCGCACGGGCCGGACGGCGTGGCGGTGTTCGGCGGCGGTGGTCTGACCAACGAGAAGGCCTACGCCCTGGGCAAGTTCGCCCGGACGGTGCTGCGCACGTCGCTCATCGACTACAACGGCCGGTTCTGCATGTCGTCGGCCGCCGCCGCGGGGAACAGGGCGTTCGGCGCCGACCGCGGGATGCCCTTCCCGCTCACCGACCTCGGCGGGGCGCAGGCCGTGCTGCTGCTCGGTTCCAACCCGGCCGAGACGATGCCGCCGTTCGTGCAGCACCTCGCGGGTGCGCGGGAGGCCGGCGGGCTCGTCGTGGTGGACCCGCGACGCTCGGCCACCGCCCGCCTCGCCGACGACGGTCAGGGCATCCACGTCCAGCCGGTCCCGGGCACCGACATGGTGGTCCTGCTCGCGCTGACGCACGTCGTGGTCGCCGAGGGCCTGGTGGACCGGGCGTTCGCCGACGAGCGCACGGCCGGCCACGACGACGTCGTGCGGTCGGTCTCCGCGTGGTGGCCCGAGCGTGCCGAGACGGTGTGCGGCGTCCCGGCCGAGACGCTACGCCGCGTCGCCCGGCGGCTCGCGGCGGCGTCCCCGGCCCGCGGCGGGCGCGGCGCGTACGTGCTGACGGGCCGCGGGGTCGAGCAGTCGGCGCAGGGCACGGCGACCGTCACGGCGGCGATCAACCTGGCGCTCCTGCTGGGCCTGGTGGGTCGTCCGGGCTCCGGGTACGGCTGCCTGACCGGGCAGGGCAACGGCCAGGGCGGGCGCGAGCACGGCCAGAAGTCCGACCAGCTCCCCGGCTACCGCAAGATCGACGACCCGGCGGCGCGCGCGCACGTCGCCGCGGTGTGGGGCGTCGAGGAGTCCACCATCCCGGGCCCCGGCCTGCCCGCCGTGGCGCTGCTCGGCGCGCTCGGCACGCCGGGCGGGCCGCAGGCGCTGTTCGTGCACGGGTCGAACGTGCTGGTGTCCGCGCCCAACGCGGACCTGGTCCGCGAGCGCCTGGCGGCGCTGGACCTGCTGGTCGTGTGCGACTTCGTGCCCTCGGAGACCGCACTGATGGCCGACGTCGTGCTCCCCGTGACGCAGTGGGCGGAGGAGGAGGGCACGATGACGTCGCTGGAGGGGCGCGTCATCCGGCGTCGCCAGGCGGTCGCCGCGCCGGGGCAGGCTCGCTCGGAGCTGTGGATCCTCGCCGAGCTCGCCCGTCGGCTCGGCTCCGACGTGGCGTTCCCCACGGAGCCCGCCGTCGTGTTCGACGAGCTCGCGCGCGCCTCCCGCGGCGGGATCGCCGACTACTCCGGGCTCTCGCACGCGCGCCTCGACGCCCACGAGGAGGC
Source organism: Isoptericola dokdonensis DS-3 (assembly GCF_001636295.1). Lineage (NCBI taxonomy): Bacteria > Bacillati > Actinomycetota > Actinomycetes > Micrococcales > Promicromonosporaceae > Isoptericola > Isoptericola dokdonensis. The sequence goes on from NZ_CP014209.1 coordinate 3,823,579, forward strand.
GGGCGGCACCGGTCTCTACTGGCCGTGCCCCGCTCCCGGGACCGACGGCGCCGAGCACCCCGGCACGCCCCGGATGTTCCTCGACGGCTTCCCGACGCCCGACGGACGGGCCCGGCTCGTCCCGGTCGACCACGCCGGCCCCACCGACGACGTGCGCGGCGACGCCCCCACCTACCTCGTCACCGGCCGGGTGCTGCAGCACTACCAGTCCGGCGCCCAGACGCGCCGGGTGCCCGAGCTCGACCGGCTCGTGCCCGAGCCGTACGTCGAGATCCACCCGTTCCTGGGGCTGCGGGTCGGCGTCGCCGACGGCGACCGGGTGCGGGTGACGTCCGCGCGCGGCGCGGTCGAGGCGGTCGCCCGCTGGACGGACGTCGTGCGTCCCGAGGTCGTGTTCATGCCGTTCCACTGGAGCGGGCCCGGCAGCGTCAACCGCATCACGAGCGACGCCGTCGACCCGATCTCCTCGATGCCCGAGTTCAAGGTGTGCGCGGTCCGGGTCGAACCGGTCACGACGACCCCGCCGCAGGCCGCAGAGCCCCGGCCCGACACGAAGGAGGTGCCGGCATGAGTCTCCACGTGCCGCTGAAGGTCGTCGTGGTCGGCCACGGCATGGTCGGCTCGCGGTTCGCCGACGAGCTGGTGCGCCGCAGCCCGGACGCGTTCGACGTCACGGTGCTCGGCGCGGAGCCCTACGAGCCGTACAACCGCGTCCTGCTCAGCGACGTCGTCGCGGGGCGCACCGAGATCGCGTCGATCGGCATGCCCGAGGTCGTCGGCGAGCACGTCACGGTGCTGCGCGGCGTCACGGCGGTCGCCGTCGACCGTCGCGCCTGCTCCGTCACCGACGAGTCCGGCGCCGTGCACCCCTACGACCACCTCGTCCTCGCGACCGGGTCCCGGTCGCGCGTGTTCCCGATGCCGGGTCTGGTGGACGACGCGGGCCGGATCGAGCTGCCGGGCGGCGTCCACGCGCTGCGCGACCTCGACGACGCCCGCGAGATCGTGGCGGCCACCGTGAACTCGACGCGGGCCGTGGTGGTCGGCGGCGGCGTGCTCGGGGTCGAGGCGGCCCACGGCCTGGCGTCGCGCGGCCTGCGGGTCACGCTCGTCGACCCGTCGTCCGCGCCCATGAACCGTCAGCTCGACGTCGACGCCGGTGCGGTGCTCGCGGCCGGGCTCGCCGCGAGCGGCGTGGACGTGCGCTGCGGCGTGCGGCCCACGGAGGTGCTGGTCGCCGGCGGGCGGGCCGTCGGGGTGCGGGTCGACGGCGCCGCGGGGAGCGAGGTCGTCGCGGCCGGGCTGGTGGTGCTCACCACCGGCACGGTGCCGCGCGTCGACCTGGCGCGGGACGCGGGACTGGAGGTCGACCGCGGCGTCGTCGTCGGGCACGACCTCGCCTCGCCGACCGACCCCCGGGTGTTCGCGATCGGCGACTGCGCGCAGCCGCCGGAGGGCTCGCGCGGGCTGGTCGCCGAGGGCTGGGACCAGGCCCGCCGCCTCGCCGACCGGCTGGCCGGGATGGTGGCCGCCCGGGCGGCGGCGGCACAGCGACCGGACGGCCCGCGGGAGCACCTGCGGCTGCCGGGCACCGAGGAGCGGCCGTCGATGGCGGTGCGGCTCGGCACCCTGCTCGCCACCCGCGCGGCCACGGAGGCCGGGATCGACACGCGCGGCACCGACGTCGTCAAGGTCAAGGCGGGTCCGCTGAGCGTGGTGTCGATGGGGGCCTGCGGCACCGGCCGGGCACCCGTCGAGGGCGAGCGCGCCGTGCGGCTGCACGACCCGGCGGGCGGCCGGTTCGTCGAGGCGGTCGTGGCGGGCGGGGTGTTGGTGGGGGCGACGTGCGTCGGGGACGCCCAGGTGGCGGCCGACCTCACGGCCGCCTACACGCGGCGCACGCCCACGCCCGTCGACCCGGCGTTCCTGCTGCTCACCGCCGTCATGCCGAGCGCCGAGCCGGCGTCGTCGCCCGAGCACATGCCCGACGACGCGACCGTCTGCCGCTGCAACGGCGTGACGAAGCACGACATCACGGCGTGCTGGGACGCGGGCGCCCGCACCGCCGGCGACATCGCCGCGGCGACCCGGGCGACGACCGGCTGCGGCGGCTGCAAGGACGCCGTGTGCGGCCTGGCCGAGTGGCTGGGCGCGACCCGGGGCGACGACGCGCCGGAGCCCGCCGTGCCCGCCGGGGCCACCGCCCGCTGAGGGCGGCCACCTTCTCCCGGCCCGCCCGCCTCCCCCTCCGGGCGGGCCGGGTGCCGTCGCGCGAGGGTGCGCCGCCGGCCACGTGTGACGCGTTCCTCTCACCGCGCCGCCGCGGCGAGTGAGCAAGATGTTCCGGCGAGGTAACCGCCCCCTGACGGGGTGGTCACGGCGGCTTCGTACGGTCGGTGCCATGACCAGCGAGCCCCCCACCACGGTCCGGCCCCCCGAGGGCGACCAGCGTCACGTCGTCGTCGTCGGCGGCGGCATGGTCGCGCAGCGGTTCGTCGAGGCGCTGCGCGCCCGCGACGACGCCGGCGCCTGGCGCGTCAGCCTCTTCGCCGAGGAGCCGCGCAAGCCCTACGACCGGGTCGGCCTGACCCGGTACTTCGAGGTCCGCGACCCCGAGGAGCTGACGCTCGGCGACCCGGCGCTGTGGGACGACCCGCTGGTCGACCTGCACCGCGACTGCAAGATCGAGTCGATCGACCGCGAGGCGAGGACGGTCACCGACCGCCTCGGCCGCGTCCACGCCTACGACGAGCTGGTGCTGGCGACCGGGTCGAACGCGGCCATGCCCCCCATCCCCGGCAACGACCTGCCGGGCGTGTACGTCTACCGCACGATCGACGACGTCGCGGCCCTGCGGGGCTGGGTCGAGGCGAAGCGGGAGGCGGGGCGGGTCGAGACCCGCGGCGGCGTCGTCGAGAAGCCGATCCGCGGCGCCGTCATCGGTGGCGGCCTGCTCGGCCTGGAGGCCGCCGGCGCGCTCAAGGCGCTCGGCGCCCAGGCCACGGTCATCGAGTTCGGCACGCACCTCATGGGCGTGCAGGTCGACCTCGGCGGCGGGCACGCGCTGAAGCGCCTCATCAACGACAAGGGCATCTCCGTGCGGGCCGAGACGGCCACGAAGGAGATGAAGGCGCACCGGCGCACCGGCCACGTGGGGCGCCTGGACTTCGCCGACGGCGGCCGCCTCGACGTCGACGTGGTCGTGGTCGCCACGGGTGTGCGGCCGCGTGACGAGCTGGCCCGCGCCGCCGGCCTGGAGATCGGCGAGCGCGGCGGCGCCGCGGTCGACCTGACCTGCCGCACCGCCGACCCGCACGTCTGGGCCGTCGGCGAGGTCGCGTGCATCGAGGGCCGCTGCCTGGGCCTGGTGGCACCGGGCAACACGATGGCGGAG